>JBFWNL010000021.1:0-3342 GCA_050251055.1 Bacteriovoracia bacterium | reverse complement strand
GCGTGACGAAGCCCATCGACGGCTAGCCGAGTTGCAAAGCGGCCAGGTCCAGGCGATCCCCGGGGATGAAGTCTCCGCCCGTATTCGGCAGATCGTAGGCAGGTGAAGCCGCACGCGTTTCACCCAACTGCGGATGCCGAGTACACCGAAGCCGCGGAATACCACGCCGCCATCAGTCCCGAACTCGCGAGTCGCTTCTACGACGACGTCGAGAAAGTGATCCGCGAAATCAGGCGGCACCCAGAGCGCTTCCGCCGCGTCTCCCCGCTCATCCGCCGGGCCCTTTGCGCACACTTCCCGTATGCCGTGCTGTACATGGACGAACCGGACAGAATCCTGATCGTGGCCGTGATGCACGGCATGCGCCGCCCCGGCTATTAGCGTTCACGGGTACGCTGACGCCAACCCGGAAACCGGCTTCCGTTCGGGCGCCGAGCCGCTACGGTTTGGAGCCGTGGAAACCAGCCTCCCCAGCTGCTTCCCTCCTTTAGCCGCCCGGCCGCTTTCCTCAGCTGCCCGGGCACCCCGCATCCCCGCGCCAAACAAGACGACCTCCCCCCTCAAAACTCGCGTCGGGGGTTTTCGGGGTAGCCCATCGGGTCGCAGTTCACGGAGGCCCTTTCGAAGCCGCGAAACCGCAACGGGTTGCCGTCGGTACGCCTACAAAACCGTGTTGGGTCGGACTAGTTGGCCAAATAGAGATCCGATCGAGGAGAAGGGCGGGCTGAACCTGTATGGCTTTGTTGGGAATGCGCCGATTAACAACTGGGATGTTTTGGGTCTAGCCAATCCTGACTCGCGAAGCTGGCAGAGGATTGCGGACTGTGCTGGATTTGATCTTCTTGACCCGGCCCGGTTGGGCGAAAATCTGCGCAAACTAGCTTCAGATTTCGATAACGCGAAGAAGTGGGAAAAGGTAGTTGCAGATCCAGGAAAGGGGAAAGGCCTAGACTACCCGGTAGATGCCATCGAATACACACGGCAACGTGCACAAGAAAAGGTTGATGCCTACAGGGCCCATGGAAACCAAGCATGCCAAAAGGCGAGAGCATTGCTTGACTTGCTCAGCAAGTGTTGCCGCGCACCGTCCGCTAATCAGGCTGCCGTTCTTGAAGAGTTAAAGCGTGTAACGGAAAGGTACTGTCCACCTGGTGGTCCGCCGATCAGTCCGGCACCCGAACTTGTTCCAGAACCCCTTCCTGTGAGCATCGCTCAAGACTTACTAGATAGGATCTCTGCAGCCACAGGACTTACCGGGGGCGCTCTGATCGTCTACCTAATAATATCCGAGGGCAGCCGAATTGTCTTCCCGCCAAGAAACCTGATTCCCGTTCCTTGAATGACCATCGAAGAGCAATTTGACGCGCTCGAAAAACGACTCGCTGAATCGAGCGCTGATAATGAGCGCGTTTTGATCGACCAATTGGAACGATCGTGGACGGATAACAGTGGGATCAATGATCGCGCACAAGTTACGAGGTGGGCGGCACATTTCCTTGCGAACGCAAAGCATCAGATTTGCGTATGGGATTGGCTCATGCATAAGTCGAGGACCGTCGACCTACGCGTCAGAACCGCCCTCATCGTAGGTGTTTTTGAGAATGTTTTCGAATCCAGGCATCATGCGGATTGGCTTAAGCTTCTAATGGGAACTTTGTGTGATCCTCAGCTTCATTGGATTGTCCTTGATCTTTATGAGGATGAGCCAGCCAGGCTTTACTCCGACCTATCTCGCCTAAATCGACTAGCGGTGTGAGATCATGCCCCGGGTAGTGCATTTGCTGTGACTTGTTACTCGAGGCACCCGCGATGCAGGAATCCCCTGTGCCGGTGACGCCGTCATTCGACTATGGCGGAAGATCCCGCCAGTCCCGACCTCGATGTCCGAACACACCTTTCCCTTCAAGCTCCCCCACGCTGGCCCCGGCGCCCGCGCTGGCGCGCGGGACGCCGGGGGCCGCGGTGGGGACCCCCTGTGGGTTTCAACCTGAGACCGAATCGCCGTGACGGTCCCTGGCCGCGGCCGATCCCGCATGCCGCCAGCGCCGTCCCGTGGCTTCTTCCTGACTGTCCGAGCGACTTTGTTTGCAGGCGAGAGCTTCGCCATCATTCACCGGTTAGAACGGGTTTTCACCCGTCGCTGGGCCATGGTTGGCCATCCCGGTTTTATCGTCGTTCGGACGGCTGGTCCCTGGGTTCCCCGGAACGAAGCCGCCGCACGTTGCCATGGGCTGCCCCGCCTTCACGGTGTTCCGGAGTGATCCTTCCCTTCCTGAGTCCGGCAAGTACAGCCGCCGCTGACAGCGTCGGACCCATCGCTGAAATCCAACGTCGTCCTTGCCGGAAAACCACCAACCGGTAGGTTCCTGCTCATGACCGCAGTCGAAGTCATTGACCAGATCAAGGCCCTCCCACCCCAGGAAAAGGCCAAGGTGATCGACTTCATTCAACGGTTGGAGTCGATACCTCCCCACGTTCCCACCCTCGATCCGAAGGCGTTCGAAAAGGCGGCCCGAAGCGTCTTCGAGCGACACGGGGACCTGATGCGCAAGCTCAGTCAATGAGCGGGCATCCGGCGTTCCTGACCCTCGAACAGGTGGAGGCGATCCATCGTCTCGCCCTCGACCTTTACGGCGGTCAGGACGGCGTTCGCGATCCGTCCGGTTTGGAAAGCGCCGTGATGCACCCGCTCAACGTCTGGTTCTACGGGCAGGGTGATCTCTTCGACGTGGCAGCGGCCTACGCCTTCCACATCGCCCAGTCCCAGGCGTTCCTCGACGGCAACAAACGCACCGCCGTGGGTGCCGCCTTGACGTTCCTGGAAGGCAGCGGCGTGGAGATCCCGGAGGCCACCGACGCGATCTATGATGTCCTCATCGGAATCGCCGAACGACGCCTCGAAAAAAGCCACCTGGCCGCCTTGTTCCGCCATCTGGCGAACTGATCCCCATCAATCGCCTTCCGTTCGGGCGTCAAGGCGCTACGGTTCGGGCCTGTGGAAACCAGCCTCCCCAGCTGCTTCCCTCTTTTAGCCGCCCGGCCGCTCTCGCCTGCCCGCCGAAGCCTTGGCGAAGGCGGGTCAGCTGCCACGGCACCCCGCATCCTCGCGCCGAAGAAGGGGACCTCCCCCCTCAAAACTCGCGTCGGGGGGTCTCGGGGTTGCCCATCGGGTCGCAGTTCACGGAGGCGCTTTGGAAGCCGCGAAACCGCAACGGGTTGCCGCCGGTACGGCTACAAAACCGTGTTGGGTCGGACTAGTTGGCCAAATAGAGATCCTATCGGGGAAGCAAGGGGATTGAACGTCTACGGGTTCGTTAACAATGTACCTGCTTCTCAAGTACG
>JBFWNL010000020.1:0-3393 GCA_050251055.1 Bacteriovoracia bacterium | reverse complement strand
GAGCGCCAAGGCTTCCTTCAGTTTGCATGAAGACGCGAACGACCCTGCGATCCAAAACGGCACGCCCAAAGCCTTCATTTTTTCAAAGTCGGCTTCGTCTTTCGCGCCATACACGGGCTCACCGCTCGCGGAGATCAGCATTTTTCCGCGCGGAGGCGCGTTGTGGCCCCCGGCCGAGTGGTTCTCGACCACGAACCCATCGACTTTTCCATTCGACTTTTTCAGCAGAGACTCGGCCAGCGCGTGGGATGAAACGATCGGAGCGAAGAACGGACGCTCAATCCGCGGCAAACTCGCGAAATGAAAGTTCTCCCACGGCCGGAACGTCACACGATGGTCCTCTTCTGGACTCGCGCCTTCGACGGCGATCTTCAGCGAGGCTTCCTCGTGCGCTTTCAGCCGATCCAAGACTCCCGGAATTTCCCGCGGAATTCCCGCGCCCATCAAGACGAAGTCGACACCGGCGAGCATCGCGCCGTACAAGCTCGGCAATGTCGCCAGCTGAATTTTTTCGAGCAAATTGATTCCGATCTTACCTTCGTGCCCTGATTTGGCGAGGAAGACCTCGGCGAAATTCGCGGCTACGGTCAATCGCAAAAGCTTGCGGCTGGAATGCATCGAATACATCGGAGCGCGCCTGTACGGCGTGTGCCGACGGATTCCGCCGGGAACGAAATACTCCGCGAGGATTTCCTCGCGCACCGTGGGATCGGGAAAACTCTTGAGGGCATCGCGAATCGAACCGCCGGGATCGCCGTCTTGCAGACGCCGCACGAACACGGAGCTTAATCCCGTGCCCGAGACGACGCCAAGTTCGCCCAAGCGGGAAACCTCGCGCGCGAGCTGCCAATTTGAAACCCCAATTCCCATCCCGCCTTGAATCACAACCGGCAAACGCGTCTTCATCGCTATCGCTGTCCTTCCGTAGTGGTTCCATTATTGTAGGTTGATTCCGGGACACTTCGTATGACCGGAATCATACGCTTCGCATTTGTCTCATCTCCGGGACAATTCGTCTCAACGGCTCGCGCTCTCGCGCAAAGTGGCCCGGCTCACGCTTTGCAGTGATTGAATCCAAAAGAACTCTTTAAAAAGGATAGAAGCATGAAGCTCAGCGCACTCGCATTTTTACTCGCCGCCGGTTTCGCGGCTCAAGCGAAGAACGTCGATATATTGATGAAGAATAACGGCGCGGATGGAATGATGACTTTCGAACCCGGTTTCGTTCAAGTGAAGCCGGGCGACACCGTGACCTTCGTCCCGACGGACAAGACTCATAGCTCGTCTTCGGCCTTTACGCCCGCCGGCGCCAAAAGCTGGACCGGGAAAATGGATCAGAAAATCACCGTCAAGCTCGACAAGGAGGGTCTCTATATTTATAAATGCGATCCCCACCTGCCGATGGCCATGGCGGGTGTCATTCAAGTCGGTAAGCCGGTCAATCTGGACGCGGCCAAACAAGAGGCCGAGAAAATGTCGAAAAACTTCGCCGTGAGCAAAGATCGCCTGACCAAATATCTCGCGCAAGCGAAGTAAGATCGATTTTTGAGAATGAATACGGTCGCCGGCACTCATTCTTTCTTCGCCTTCCGTTTTTCCTCGCTCGCCGTCTGGCAAGCGGGGTTCAGGCCGTTTTTCACGCTCGCGCTGATTTCGGGCGCCGTTTACCCTCTCGTGTGGGCCCTTTTGTTTTCCGGTCAATGGACGCTACCTCGGACTTCGCTCCCCTTGTTGCAATGGCACGCTCACGAAATGCTGTTTGGGTTCGGCTGGGCGGTGCTCGGCGGCTTTCTTCTGACGGCCAGTAAGAACTGGGTCAAGATCCGCGGCATTCACGGCACGTGGCTGGCGATACTAACGGGATTTTGGATCGCCGAAAGGATCGCGGTTCTTTATGCGAATGACCTTCCGGCCCTTGCGAGATTCGCGCTGATGAATGCGTTCATTCTGTCGTGCGCGGGTTACATCGTCTATTCGCTTATCCGTTACCGGCATCAAGACTCGTTTAAGGACAATTACTTTTTCTTGATCGGGCTTCCGCTCTTCTTGATCGCGAAGAATCTTCTGCTCGATCCCTCCCACTTCGCACTCGGCGCGGCATTGAGCTTGGGGCTGTTCCGCTTGGCCTTCGCGGTCATGCTCGAGCGTACGACGCCCCAGTTCATGAGAAACGCGATGAAAATCGATTTGCCCAAGCGGCCGGCGCTCGATACTGCGGTCAAAATGTCCGTGCTCGCCTCGGTATTCTCGCCGCTCATGACCGCTCCGCTCGCGGCGGCGGTTTTGGGCGCAGCTGGAACTCTGATGTTCATCCGCTTCCTCACGTGGAAGCCGCTCGCAGGATTGAAGCAATTCGGGATCGCGATCATGTACGCCGGACACGCGGGCCTTATTCTGCATCTTTGGATGCAAGCACTCGGCGCGGCCGGAGTCCCATTCGGGATCGGCACGCTTTCGATTCACGTTTTCACGTTCTTGTGCATGGGAATCATCATTCCCGGGATGCTCATCCGCATCTCGCAAGGCCACACCGGCCGCGCGATCGCGTTCATCGGCACCGACCGCGTGGCCTTGGCGCTGATGTTTGCGGCCTCGCTCGCGCGCCTCGTCCTGACGCAGTTTTTTCCGCAGCACTATTCGCTTTGGATCGCAATCGCCGCCGTAGGCTGGGCTCTTTGCTTCGCGCTTTTAAGTTTCCGGTTAATCCCGTTTCTTTTCCTTCCGCGCGTGGATGGAAAAATACACTAGGAGATGAGCCTTGAAAAAAAATATTCCCTTGCCGAGCTTTGAAAACCTCTACAACGAGGATCCGATCGCCGGAGCTTTTTGGTCGTTCATCATGGGCGAGGAAAAGTTTCGCGAGGTGAGCCCGCTTTTGACGAACATGGGCCGAAGCGCCGCGCTGGCGACGCCGCTCGCTGCGCGGGCCGATCTGCATTCTCCGGTCCTCGAAAGCCAACGGCCCGACGGCGAAGTCTCCGGAAGGGTCGATTATCACCCCGATTACGAAAAACTCAAGGAGCTCGCCTATGACGGGCGCTTGATTCAGATCAAGTACGACTCGGATTTCAGGGCCCGTCACAACCAAATCCGCCACCGCACGGGATTCGCGATGGGCTTTTACTTCGCGCAGTCCGAAATCGGCCTTTATTGTCCCGTGTGCATGACCGACGGAGTCGCGCGCGTACTCGAGCGCCACGGCAAGGACCCCGTTTGCCGGGACACGATCCAGCGCTTGTCCGCGACCGCGCCGGAAGAGCTTTGGCAAGGAGCGATGTTTCTCACCGAGAAACAAGGCGGCTCGGACGTCGGGGCCAACACCACGCAAGCGCGATTCGAGAGCGGAAAGTGGTTCTTGAGCGGCGAGAAATGGTTTTGCTCGAACGCCGATGC
>JBFWNL010000019.1:0-4839 GCA_050251055.1 Bacteriovoracia bacterium | reverse complement strand
ACTGGCCGGAGGAACAGCTGATCCGCCTGATGGATCGACTCGAAGAGCGGATGCACTCAATCGATCCGCAAATCGAGACCGCTTGGCGTGACGAAGCCCATCGACGGCTAGCCGAGTTGCAAAGCGGCCAGGTCCAGGCGATCCCCGGGGATGAAGTCTCCGCCCGTATTCGGCAGATCGTAGGCAGGTGAAGCCGCACGCGTTTCACCCAGCTGCGGATGCCGAGTACACCGAAGCCGCGGAATACCACGCCGCCATCAGTCCCGAACTCGCGAGTCGCTTCTACGACGACGTCGAGGAGGTGATCCGCAAAATCAGGCGGCACCCAGAGCCCTTCCGCCGCGTCTCCCCGCTCATCCGCCGGGCCCTTTGCGCACACTTCCCGTATGCCGTGCTGTACATGGACGAACCGGACAGAATCCTGATCGTGGCCGTGATGCACGGCATGCGTCGTCCCGGCTATTGGCGTTCACGGGTACGCTGACGCCACCCCGGAAACCGGCTTCCGTTTGGGCGCCAAGGCGCTAGGGTTCGGAGCCGTGGAAACCAGCCTCTCCAGCTGCTTCCCCTTTTTGACCGCCCGGCCGCTTCCGTCAGCTGCCCGGGCACCCCGTATCCTCGCGCCGAAAAAGCCGACCTCCCCCCTCAAAACTCGCGTCGGGGGTTTTCAGGCTTGCCCATCGGGTCGGAGTTCACGGAGGCGCTTTGGAAGCCACGAAATTGCAACGGGTTGCCGCCGGTACGGCTACAAAACCGCGTTGGGTCGGAGTAGTTGGCCAGATAGAGATCCGATTGCGAATAGCCCATTCGCGACGACTCGTCGGGCAGTTCGTGAGATTTCGAACCCTTACCAATTCGTCCAGAACAATCCGATTTCTCGAATAGACTTCATCGGTCTTTACCGAAATCCGGTCTCCGGCGGGACGATTCCAACCTCACAATTGACCTGTGCCCGAAAATGTGGCCCGGATGTAACTCAGTCGATCCAGCAACAGTTCAAAATGCTAAAGACTTATCTGGAGAACGCTCCCGAATTCCCGCTTGGTGACTTGGGTACCCAGACAGCGAATTATGCACAACTCCTTGGTTGGTATGCGGGAACGGTAGCTAGGCTCAACTACGCCTCTCAGGCACAAGCTCGTGAAAGGCAGATGGGTTTCAATGGGCTGGGCGGCTGCCCAACATTCGCGTGTTTCGGTACGATTACTCTCTGCGGCAAATGCGTGACCAGTGATGTACCAGGCAATGTAATGTTTGGATACGCGGCGAACAGACTGTTCCCGGACTTTGTCCGAAACGTCGGCGCTTTCGCGGCTGAGCTGATTGACATGGATTCAGAGCTTTTTGAGGAGGATTACGATGTGTTTCCTCTCGGCGTGAACCTCGACAATCGAAGCAGTACCGACATCTGCAGTGTGCTGGCGAATCTACCGGAAAGGAAGCTTAGGACGGGTTGCAAGTCATATGAGAGTGCGCATACCTTTACGACACCGATTCTTCCTCCATATCCAACCTACGCGGCGCCAACTCCGCCGGATATTCTTCGATAGGTGTCCCATGTCGAATAGCGGCTTTTCATTTATGGGAACCATTACAGCAATTGTGCTGCTCGGTGTGTGTTGTGGTTTAGGCGGCTGCGGTGAGGAGAGTCTGAAATACAGCGATAACTGGTTGCCGCAGAGCGTGGGAGGCCCTGTCGAGATTAGGCCATTGCCGGAAAGCAACCGGCTGAAGTCAGACTACGAACAATGGATCCACGACACAGGTGGTCCCAAGGTGCGCCTCTATGAGCAGACAATCAGCCATCCCGGTGAGCAAGTCGGGTTTGTGTCTGAAGTCCGGAGAGATGAAACACCCCTAGGGCGCGTGGCAGTGACGCATGCGTCATTCATTTATTCGAACGAGGTTAAGGGAGAATACCGATTCGAATGGATGATGAATGGGCGACAGAATCCACAATTGCTCCGTATCGAGGATAGGCCAAAGCGGATGCTGTTGAGGTTGACTCATACGAAGGATGTTGTATTGGCCCGCCTGCAGATCGTGGCGATAGAGGGTGTTGGAAGCCACGGAACTCTCGTCGCCACCCAGCCCGAGGCGGGGCCGTAGGCGCATTTGGCGTTGTGCATTCCGCAATTTCGAGCCGGCACCTCTCCCGGGAGCCGGGCACCACCTCACAGTCCGCACACACATTACCCTTCAAGCTTCCCCACGCTGGCCCCGGCTCCCGCGATGGGGACCCCCTGGGGTTTTCAACCTGAGACCGAATCGCCGTGAGGGTCACTGACCGCGGGTTTGCGCCCGCATGCCGCCAGCGCCCTCTCGTGGCTTCTGCCCAAGCGTCCGACCGACTTAGTTTGCAGGCGAGAGCTTCGCCATCGTTCACCGGTTAGAAGGGCACTTCCGAGATCCCCTCTGGGTGCATGGCACCTTCCCGGTTATATCGTCGTTCGGAAGGCCGGTCCCCGGGTTCCCCGGAGCGAAGCCGTCCCAAGTTGCCATGGGCTGCCCTGCCTTCACGGTGTTCCGGAGTGATCCTTCCGTCCGCCGGTCAGACAGCGGGAACCCCGCGTTTCCTGCCGGAGGGTGGTTTTGGGGGCTTGGGTGCGCGAATGACTTCGCCCGAGAATCCCGACTCTTCACGTCGAATCCGTTCGGCGAGCCGTTCGAGATCATACCCGCATTCCTTCGCGATACGGTCGCGAATTCGCCAAATGGGGCCAAGCAGTTTGTGTTTCACGGCGGCGACTCAAGTCATTAGTTCGAACGGCGTGCAGATCACTGGTGCCGGGAATCCGACACCCCGCACATCCGGCGTACCCGGTCGACAATCGCCGCGTTGGCGATATGCCGGCAGTTCCAAGTCAGAAGAAATTCCATTCCGTGTACGGCCGCAATCGCAATGTGAACCGCATCCGGTGCTGCCTTCGGCGGGATCAAGCCGCTCGTGATGAGGATCTGAGCCAAATCCTGTACCACACCTGACATTCCCAGCACCGGGATCTGGTCAAGGGCGTCCTCGCGCGCCTTGGCCGCGGCCCGGTCGCCTCGCCTACACTCCAGCAACACCAAACCGGACACGAAAAGCCCATACCGATGCCGGCGGTGATACCAGCACTCCCGGGTGGCTTGCTGCTGACCGGCGGCAATAATGTCGCGGCTTGGGAGAGCAGTCAGAAAGCTGGGAATGGTGGTCTCCAAGTAGACTTTCGGTTTCACGTGCAGGCTGCTGTCAGACTGCTGATGCTGGCATCGCTTTGACCCGAACCGTGTCGTGAAACCGAGTGGTCAGCAACCGACAACCAAAGATTGTGGACGGCCCAAGAGCCATTGAAACCATGACCACTTCCGATCTTTCAGCTTCAAGCCGCTTCCGTTTGGGCGCTAAGACGCTACGGTGCGGGCCTGTGGAAACCAGCCTCTCCAGCTGCTTCGCTCCTTTAGCCGCCCGGCCGCTGCCGCCTGCCCGCCGAAGCCTTGGTGAAGGGGTTCCTCGATATTTCCGGTGGGTCATCGGCCCAGCCGATTCCCGCCTGGGGCTTGGGTCGTTCCTAGCGGAGCTTAAGATCCTCAACATTCCGCACGCCCATAAACAGGTCGGCCCTACGGGCCTTGGGAGGCGCACGGTTCCCTCGAACGGGCCTGCCCGCGGGGAATCCTGGCCGAAGCCCCGTCAGGGGCGACCTGTCTATAGCTGTCCGATACCCAAGTTTCCCCCAAGCTCCGTAGGAGCGGCCCGTTCCGACGGCGTCTCCCGCTGATATCCCGTGATCCCGACTCATCCACCGGAATCATCGAGGAACCCTCGTTGCCGCCTCAACGTTTGTTGGGCGACTTGCGGGGCGGATACACGAGTCGCGGTGGGGTTGGGATCCCCGCCTCCTTGGTGAGGACGAGCCAGTTCGATTCGGTGAGCCCCGTCCTGATCGAACCGTCTTTCGTATCCAGCAGGAAATACCCGGCCGTCGACCCGCGGTCGGATCCACTTCGGCCGAAAATGAACTCCCGGTGATTGCCGATCTCCTCGAGATCCGTGCCGAGTTCCGGAATGCTCCCGCCGTACTTGGGTTCGTTCAGAAACATCTCCGAACTGCCCGCAATAAAGATGAAATAGCCACCGGGCAAGGGCTCGCCAGGGTCCGAACACGACGTGAGCAGCAA
Source organism: Bacteriovoracia bacterium (assembly GCA_050251055.1). Taxonomy (GTDB): domain Bacteria; phylum Bdellovibrionota; class UBA1018; order UBA1018; family JBFWNL01; genus JBFWNL01. Next base: position 678 of record JBFWNL010000019.1, on the reverse strand, counting down.
GGCAGCCGGGAGCAGAATGGCGGTGATCCAGGGGAAGGGCGGGAAAGGTTTTCGCATGGAGGGCCTCATTTCGGTTCTTCCCGGTGTTTCGTCGAGGGAATTCACAGGGACGGGAATGTTGACGCGCCACAGGGCGCTGAGACCGAAGATGGGATTTGAACCACCGAGGACAGGAGTCTGGCTCCAAGCCATGGCGCGTGGCGTGGTTCACCGGGCCGCAAAGCCGGCGCAATACCAGAGCATGCGTGGCAGGTGGAATGGGCCTTTGTACATCGTGCCCTTCGCTCGCGATGACACGCGTCCGTCGCGGTGCAGGTAGCCGTACCACTCCCCAAACTCCGGATCGGCGAAATGCTGGAAACTCCAGTCGTGAACCAGTTGATGCCAGCGCGCGTACTTGGGGTCGCTGGTGAGTTGAAGGGCCAGCATCGTGGCGATCATGGCTTCGTTGTGCGGCCACCAGAATTTCATGTCATGCCAGTACTCCTGCACCGGCAGCCCGCGCAGGTCGCGGAAGTAGAACAACCCGCCAAACTCCTCGTCCCAGCCGCGCGTGTGAACGCCGATTCGAAAACCGGGTGATTCCGGCGGTTTGAAATCCAGGTATTCTTCCGGTGGCGTCTTCTTCCGGCCCTTCGCCGAACCGACCTTTTCTTCCTTCTTCCTCCGTCTTCTTCG
>JBFWNL010000018.1:0-11124 GCA_050251055.1 Bacteriovoracia bacterium | reverse complement strand
GACAAGTACGGTATTCTATTTGGATCCAAAAATGATCCCGGCCGGAGCGGTAACGCGGCGTGGGGTTGCCTTAGAGCCGCAGGCGCGCTAGCCTGCTAGGCATGAAACACAAGTTGAAGTTTACTGATTCCATTTACGAAAAGTTCATTGACGCGATTCATGAACTGACCAATGAACCGGGCCTTATTCTCGCTGCTATAGATGCTGAGAAATGTGGCGGAAAGTGCGGGCATTCTGCGTGCCTTCCACTTGCTCGCTTTTCGCGCACCATGCGAGAAATCGTCACCACCGCGCAGCTTGAGACAATCGTAGAAACGACGGCCAAACCATGCACATCCTAAAAAACAAAACCCGCGTCTTAGACCTAGGCGAGCTAAACAAAAGCGAGCTTCCACTCGGCGACCGCAACCTAACCCCGATGCACTGGAGAAACGAAGGCACGTCGATTGTCTATTTCGAGTGCATAATCCATCTCTATTTCCCGATTCACGCTTTTGGGCTTGGCGATGATCAAATTCAGCCAACCCCGACTGAATGGAAAGTCGTGGAGTGCAAGCCGGGTGCGGTGAAAACCTTGCCCCATCAGTATTATCGGATGAACACGCGCGACGGCACTCCAATTCACATGCGCAGGCTTCGCGGCATGGAAGCCCTCGATCCACTTTAGGAGCTAATCTCATGACCACTGGATTTCCCAACCCGACCTTCGATGTTTCTCAATCTCTCAAACAAAACGTTTACGTCGGTTCCCAGCTTTTGGGTGAGCTGGACGGTAGCTTTGAGGTTTTCAATATGGATGCCGAGTATCTCGACTTGGCTAGAGAGGCGAGTGAGATCATCACTAGCCATCTTAACGCGGCCCTTAAGGAAATCGAGGATCTCGCGCCCAAGAAACAGGGCGACGGCGGCGGGGCCTAACCATTCCGGCCACTGGCTCATTTCTTTTTCAGAGCCTCAACCGTCTCATCGATCGCTTTGGAGAGAATGGCAAGGGCCACGTCCTTGTGTCCCTTGATCGCGTCCGGGATGATATTGCGCTCAACGCACACATCCCACGCGATTTCGAGCATTCGAAGCACGTAGCTCTTTTTCTCCGCCCCACGTTTAGGTGCATCGGGCGTGCCGGGAAACAGTTTTTCGGAAACACCGATCAAAGCGGGCAAAGCGGTCAAAAGAATGGGCAGCATGGTCAATACTCCAGTTCTGGGCCAGGTTGGCGTTTTTGGACTTCGGCAAGGTTTTTCAGAAACTTCTCCAGGTACTGCGCGGTCATCGTTCGGCCGCGCTCGCTTTGCATGAACCCCGGCCCGCCGTTATAGGCGCGAGCCACTGAATCGCGATTCGAGAGGCCAAAGCGGGCGATCATCTTGGCCAGGTACTGCGCGCCTAGGTCAATCGAGATCGCCGGATTATTCAAGTCGGCTTCGGTCGTTCCCGGCCGCATCTCGCGCGCGGTGGGCAGGGTGACTTGCATCAGGCCCCAGGACTTGCCGTCCGACGATTTCGACCCGTCGATATCGGCCGGGAACGCCAGGCCCCGCGCCACACTCGGAGCTCGCCCCAGGTTCGATTCGTTCATCATGACGGCCTTAATCCAGCGCCATGGCACTCGGTGCTTCTGCGCGGCCTGGCGAATCTGAGTGTCCCATCGCATGAACGGATCGGTTGACGAGCCATCAGACCCGCTCGCGTCGCGCGTGAGAGCCAATCCCACGGCGACCGCGCCTAAAGGGACCAACCAGTTAGGCATAAGCCCCCAAAGACCAGCTAGGCACGCGCGCGTCGCATCGGCGCGATGCGCTTTCTGGCACCCGTGGCACCCGCTTTTAGGCCCTTGGAAACCCCGCCGCTCATGATGGCGAGGTAGGCTACCCCGCCGATCAAGGCGAGCGTCACAAGGCCACCTAGGCCCCAGGCGGCGGCCGAACCGATGTCTGAGACGGTCCCGGCTGCGATATCCTTCACGTCGCGCGAGGAGATCGTCCTGACGCCCGCCGAGAGCGCATCGTAGAACGCGCCCACGGCCGGGTAGCCTGAGCCGTTCTCTTTGGCGACCTTGGCGAACGCCTCTTTGACTTTGGTCTGCTGAATCCCGGCCGCGATATCCCCAATGGATTTCACGAATTCCGGCGACTTGCGATCATAGTAGGCGAGCGCGTCTTGGAATGAAGTCAGGCCCAAAACGCTCATGGGCGTGAGATTCCACCAGTAGGTGCGGAGGTGGTGAATTCCCGTATCGCGACCTGCCATCTATATTTCCTTGCCCCAAAGCCTGACCCATCTAACTTCTGCGGTAGCAGCGCCTTGCATACTAATGAATTTCCCTGCGGGCACTAAAAACTCAATAGCTCCACTCTGATTTTGAAGTGCGGGCTTTTGTACTCCTCGCGTTGAAACTGCCGCCGCAGACGCGTCGCCGCCTAACCAGACGGGATTTGTAAATGCTGTCGAAGTGTTTATTCCCACGTCATTGTCTGTATAACAAAGCGCAAGGCCATCGGCCACGTTCTGATCCTGATTGTTATACTCCCAGGCCATGACACGAAAGGATTTGCCCACCGGCACTTTATATCCTGCGCTTCCATTCGTTTTTCTAAAAGTTGCGCGGATATTCGTAGCGCCTGACTGGTAGCCAACCAAGTTGATAAGCTGGTCGACCTCTGTAAAAACGCGTCCGCCGACGATAAGGCTTGAAACGGCGCTCGGATAAGTGAAACCGGGCATACGTACTCCTTTTAGCTTTCGCTCATGGCAACGGTGTCAAACGCCGCGCCGGTATTGAATGCATAGAGCGCCGCCGTATTGCGCCACTCGATCACTGCGCCTGGTGCGACCGGCATACCTTTGGTAGCTCCGGTTGCAGTCACGGTCGCGGGTCCGATGTACTGCGTAATGCCCGTGTCGTTGATCCAGGTTCCGAGCTTGCGCGTACTGTCGGCCGCAAAAAGCACGGTAGCCGCTGCCGCTGCAAGCGTCACGACCGAAGTCGCAACGGCTGATCCGTCCGAGATCGAGATGCCGCCCGCCGTGAGAGAGAGCTGCGAGCCCGAACGCCAATCCACGTCCACAAAAAAGACGATGGTCATCGTCTTTCCGGCTTGCGCGGCCCAAGTCAGGTAGCCGCCTGAGAGAACTTCAGTGAAGACGCCTGAGTCGTTGAGCTTGAGAGTCTTGTAATTTGCGATCGATCGGACCGACTGATCGTCGGGCGAGAGACGAACTTCAACCGTCTGGTCAGTTGCCGACTCGACGTGAAACGAGTTGAAGGGGAACGGGATCTTATACGGATTCCCCTCGCTTGCGGCCGTAGCGAGCTGATCTGCCGTGAGAACGATGCGCTGCATGGAGGCAGGGCGCTCGTCGCTACGACGCCGAATATCGGCCGCGCGGTCAAGCTGCTTAGCGTCTGAGATTTCCTTGCGCGTCGTGAGTTGCCCCACGTAGGCCGCAATCCGGGGATCACTCATGGGTTACCGACCTTTCTTGCGAAACAGGAAATACGCGCCGCCTGCGATGAGTGCGAGCACAGGGAGCGAGATACCGGCGATCTGCGCGGGCATGGTCCACGTGGAAGGATTCAGCGGGTTGGCCTGAACCTGCGGCGGTTCTTGCGTGACGTTATTCGTGCCGATCGCGTTTTTGGCGACCGTCGAAAGCGTTTTCACGGCTTCAGAGCCGGTGCCAAGACCGAGTTGACTGAGGGTCGAATCGCGAAAGTCAGTGTACCAGCTCATTTCATTTTCTCCGTGCGATGAGGTACGCCGCGAGGATCGCGACGCCAACGATGATCCCAGGCATGAGACCTGAGTTTAGGGGTTGTCCGGTAGCCGGGTCAAGCTGCGCGCCGCCCGAGCCGGTGGTACCCGTGACGCCCGCGCCGCCCGTCGGAACCAGGCTTGCGACCTTTTGGGGTTGCGGGAGCGCGATCTTGACGATATCGGCCGTGATCGATCCAAGGGCTTTCGGAATCTGTTCCGAGAGATTCGAAGTCGCGGAACTGAGGTTGATCCCGGCCGGACCCGACCCGCCCGATCCTCCGGTAGCGGCCGCAGCTCCGCCAAGCGCCGCGCCTGCGATCCCGGCCGTAGCTACGCCCAAGACGATCGCGCCGGGAGCGCTTGTGGCAAAGTCTTTTATGCCGTCAAAGACGCCGTACTCATTGTACTTCTGCTGAAGCGCGTCCAGATAGTCGCGCGTGTCCCAGATGTTCCAACCGCGCTCGACAATGAGCGGGCGCGCGACCTTAGCGATAAGCTGCGAGCGGGCAAATCCACCTTGGATCGGGCTGACAAAGCTGTATTGAGAACCACCACCCAGGCCCGCCTCAGCAAGCCAGGAATACACCCAGTTGGTGTCATTGAGCTTTGCGCCTTCAGCTTCAAGCTGAAGGATGCGCGGGCGACCCGTGAGGCCCCTTTGATTGAGATACTGCGAAACCTGCGGTTTTGCCGACCCGGCCTGCGCGGCGCGTGCGTCGGCATTCCTTTCGATTTCGGCAAGTCTGGCCTCAATGCTCATGATTCTCCTCTGATTACCGGCCAATGAGATCCGCGCGCGCTCCTCACACCGATTTGCCTCACACCGAGAAAGGCGAGGAGAAAGGAGCGCGCGCGAAACCTAGGGCACAGCAGGATTAGACGCGAACCGGGACCGCCGCGATTTCCATGCTCCAAACCGAAACTTCCATCGGGTTGGTGGAGTACGTCGCGTTGTCCGAGCCGGAGGACGGCGCGGTGTTGACGTTCAGGGTCACGCGGTCAACGCCCGCCCCAATCGTCGTGTTCAAGGCCGTGCGGATATCGCCGTTCTTGAGCAGATTCATGAAGGCAAAGCCCTGGAGAGCGTGAAGGCCGGAAGCCACCTGATCATTCAGGCCGTAGCGTTCCTTGTTGTCGACCTGCAATTCGCGGAAGTTGGTCTTCTGCAAAGTCTGCTGACCGTTCACCTGGAGCATGATATCGCGCAGGCCGCGATCAAACGGAGCGCGAGCCGCGCCGCCGTTACGAACGAAGATACCGACGCCCGCGAGCGCGTTGCCGCGAGGCAAGTCGATCTGCGAGTCCAGCGTTTCGCCCGAGTAGGTGTAACGCGAGACGGTTTCCTTGAAGTCCAGAAGCGGAGCATCGGCCGGAACGTCGCGGGCTTCGATGAGCGTGACCCCAAAGTTCAGGTCAATGGCCGAGTACGCGAGCGACACGGAGCCGCCCGGAACCTGAAGGCCGTCGGTCGAACCGAAGCTGAAGCGGAATTCCGCGCTCGACACGTTTTTCACGTTGAGCATGGTAGCCGAGCGGCCCATGTCGTAGGCCCACGGCATTTCGAAATGCACCGTGAAGGCTTCATTGATGACGAGCGTGTCGGTCGTGGAAGGATACAGGAACGCCGCGCCGCGCGGGTTTTCCGTGCCAGCGAGCTGAGTCGTGATCGCGGTGCCAACCGAGTGCGCCCGGATCGGGCGATCGGTGGAATAGATCATGTTCAGCATTTCCTGAATGTGCGGTGTGATTGATTTCACCGTGCGTTGACCATCGATCACGCAATCGATGCGCGGGCAAAGGGCTTCGGCCGCGCCGGTCACGGTCGCCGTCGGCGAGCCCGAGGCGTAGGTCACGACGGTGGAGCCGACGAGGTAGAACGCCGCGCGCTTGATGACGGTATCGCGAGGGATATCGAGCACGCGCACGGTATTCGAGACGTAGGCGACCGTCTGGAGACGACGGCGAGTTTCACACTGAATCACGTTTTGTCCGCCAGCGGCGGGAGAGCGAAGACCCATGAGGGATGGTCCTTTCGGGAGCGCCGACTAGCGGCAAATGAGGGTTTGAAAGCAGAAAAGCTCCCGCGCGGGAATCACGCGGGAGCTTGCAGAGGCTTAGGAAACGTAGGACTTGATCGAAGCGGGGAGGAAATTGCGGATCGCGTAGAACGCCGCGACGCCGATAGCGATGCCGAGAACTTGCTTAACCATGGTTTGAAATCTCCTTTGTGCTTCAAGGATCGGGATGCGTCCCAAAAAGGTCAAGCGAAATTTTCTTGACTCGCCTTTCAAGCACTAGCTTCAGCGGAAATCCGCATCGGTCAGGGTCACCTGTTCAAGCTCCTGCCCCGGCGTGAAACCGATGAATTGCAATTTCTGCAAATGCGGAGTATGGCGCGCCATCGCCTCTGAACAGGTTTCCTGCAAATACCTCACGTCGCGCGATTCGAAAAGCTGTCCCGCAAAGACGTGCGAAGCCTGCGAAACGAGCGCCTTGTTTACTGAAGCCGGACGCTGTGTACCTGCGATAATTGCAAGTTCGGCGTGCCTTCCAGTAAAGACAATTTGGCGGAACCAATGGTGCATTGAAGAAATGGGAGCGATAAGGTGTACTTCTTCGATAACCAAGCAAACCCCGGTTTGGCGTTCGCGTCCGTCAAGGTAGAGCAAGCGGAGAGTAGCATCAAACTCGGCTTCCTGCGCCTCAAGCGAGAGTGAAGGGTTAGGTTCATAAACCAGTCGCCAACTAGGAAGACCGTCAACTGCGCGGTACGCGGCCGAAAAGCTTGCAAAGTCATGAGCGCGACCCGTAGCCTCGCGCGAGCGCCACTCACCGAGCGGATCGATGACGACGACGCGCGGATAAGCGCTCGACAACTTGCGAGAGAGAGTTGATTTCCCGGAGCCTCGAATCCCGAAAATAACCGTGACATCAGTCGGCCCCAGAAGCATTGACCGAAGCCAGCCTTTCAGCGTAGCGCAACGCGGCCCGCAGGTCTTCCATGGTTTCATCAAGAAGCAACGCCTTATCGCCGTCATCCTGATATTCCTCGTATTGCTCCATGTCGGCACCTTGTGATATCGCCGCAGAGATAAGAACGTGAAGCCGGATCGGGTCTGAAACTCTAAGCATTCGCCGCCCTTTCAACCTGCGTCACAAAATCATGCATCGGCACCGGATCGGGCGCATTTGCGGGCTTTGACTCTTCCGCCGGTTTCGCCGGTTTCCCGGCTTTTCGGATGTTATCCGCTTTCCACTCGATATACGCCATGTACCGCATTCCCGTGAATGCCGTGAGGGTCGCAAAAAGCGCAATCGCGGGAGAGTGCTTTCCGGCCGAGGCAGGCAGGTAGGCGCGAATACATGCGTCAACCAAAGGCGCGACGCTTTCGGCCTCTTCTTTACTTAGTTCCCATCCGGCATAGCCGGTTTTTGCGGCGGCAACGCCGTAGGGGAATCGGATGACTGGGGCGAGAGCTTCAACTGGAATTCCAGCGCTAGGCGCACCAGTGTCCAGCGATCCACTTCCGACAGAAATTCCGCCGCTTGAAGCGGGCTTATCCGAAATGTTCCGATCAGGCCCGCTAGTAGCGATTTGCGAAACACCTCCGCCGCCCGTTCGAGATCCTTTCGGTCGGCCGCGCCCGCGTTTAGCGATTTCAGGCTTGGAGCTTGCGATGATTGAGTCAAGGGACACCTCTCTTGGAGCATTGGTATTGGCGCTCGGAAACGAATTACTCGGAGTCGTCGTCGCCGAGGGAGTTGCAGTATTCGACAAGCTCGGTGACTTTAGCTTCGATTTCTCCGCATCGGTCAGAAGTGTTGGAGTTGGTAAGGGCTTGCTCGGCGGCGAATTTTTCGAGCTTGTCGAGCCTTGCGACGATTTCGGAGACGTCGATAATTTCATCATCACCTTGCGGGGCTTGGTCATTGGGATTTTCCATTCTGGGAGTGTCTTTCCTTGAAAATGAGCAGCACGCCTAGGGCAAAGAGTGCTGCAAAAAAGACCGCTCCGAAGTCGGTCTCTTCAGACGACTTCGGAGCGGCGGTAGGCGGCTTTGCTTTGAGAGAGGGAAGCTTAGCCATTGGGAATTAGATCGCGTAAATGTCGTACTGATTCATGGTCCGTCCGCCCTTAAGCGCGACCTTCGGGAGCTTCACGACGCGGATCGCCTGACCTTCTTTGACCATGGCGTCCGAAAGGTTCGTGCGAAGGCCCGCGTCTTGAATCACGCTAAAACGCTCGGCGGTTTCCAAGTCTTCGAAAATGGCCGTCGTCAAGGTCTTTTCGATAATGTTGCCTTCCTTATCGACCTGCTTAAAAGGCGCGCCGGTAGCGGTACCCATGAACTTGCCTTCAAACTCGAAACCCGGTTCTTCTTTGGCCAGGTCGATTTTGCGAACGGTCAATTTCTTTCCAACGGTGTTTTTCTTGCTCATTGATTTTCCTAATTGGGTTTGAGCCGTCGCCACCGATTAAAGCAGCTAGGCCCACACCATTATTGAACAGAATTCCAATTATTGAAATGAATCGGCCGGGAATTCCAAACGCCCGATTCATCTTTGTACAGCGTCCGCTTGTCATAGGACGAGACAATCCGTTTAATAGCCCCGGACTTGGAAAGCGTCAAGAGTTTCCCCTTTTGAATGGCGCTCCGCATTCTTAGCATTTTCTGGTCCAGGTCGAATTTCAGTGCGGAGCGGTCACCCTCCAAAGCTTTGGTAAAATCGTCAAGTGCCAGCGCCGTGATTTTCTCTTTGGGGATTCCCTTAGCCTTGACTATCGATCCTGCAATATAAGTTTTGGGGAGGATAAAGCACGCGGACTTGACGGAATATTCGAGCTTGAGGGAACCGAGATCATCGCCCGCTGAAAGTCCCTGCGTCGTGAAAATCGAGTCAGTGTCGCAGTAATAAGCAGAATCAGAATTACTGCGCAAAATACCATGAAGCCGGATGCGCGCGAGCGCCGTAATCCAAGCTGCAATAGCCACATTTGAAAATCCTTTCGAGGTTGTGGGAACGCGGATCAATCGGATTTCTCCCGACCTAAGCTGAATAAATGGGAGCGGCGTTCCCGCCTGGCCCATATCTAGTTCTAGCTTCTCCTGGTCTTTTCTCATACCCATCCGGCCATAGCAGGAATTCATCAATAACTTGGCCGTGACATTCTGAACCGGGTCGGTCGAGCTTTTTCGCAAAGCATACAACTCCGTCACAAAATCGCGGAATATCTCGCCCTGCGCCCGCATCTTTAAAAAGCTGCGTACTTTCACGATTCTAGCGCCGCACGCAATCGCGTGCTTTAACTCGACCGACGGCCATCTCCCGCGCAACTTACCGGTCGGGAAAATCATCTTAGTCTGGGGTTTGCCCGCCGCATCCTGCCACTCCCTAACCCAAAGCGGCGGCATGTACTGGTCTGGTACTTCCACGTCGCAGTCGACAAAGCCTAGATCCTCTTCATTCCAGGCATCTTGCACGTCCACAACCTCAGTTGGTGGAATAGCCGATTGCATGACTGCGGGATATAGGGAGTTGAAGTCATAGCAATGCAGCTCGAAGGGTCCGAGAAACAGCGGCCGGAAAATTTCGACTCTCCCGCCCGCGTAGGCTTTGCGCACGTAGTAGTCATGGCCATCGGAGAGCCCCGATATTTTCTCTTTGAGAGTCGTTCGCAAAAATTGCATGGCTTGGCTTGCCAGCGTCGTTTTAGGGCCGCAGCGTCGAATAAGCTCGGTTGAGTAAAAGGCATCTAAAGACTCCCAAAGGGCTTTGCAGTCGGCGGCGTTGTAGTCGATTAGCTTTTGAGTGATTCCACGGATTTTGGAGAAATCTAGTTCTCCCTTTTGTGTGACCACTCCGAAGCTTGCCGCGAGCTTTTTAAGACCGAAAGGAAATAGTGCAGAACTGTCGCGAAAAGTGATGCGGCGACCGCCACTCTCAAGTGTAAAACTAAGAATTCCGCTTCCTCGTGGGATAAGTTCGATAAGCCGGTAATTACCCAAAGAAGAAAGAGCACAGTCAAGAGTGAAAAGAAAATCGTAAATTCCGCCAAAGTGAGCGAAATATTGATTAGTCGGTTGATTGAAAGCATATCGTAGAAAATCCCCATGTCGTTTGAAATGCCGGTATTCCTTGCCGTCGTAGGTTCCCGTCAAGACGTGATGAATCCAGTCGCGTCCCTCGATATCAAGGACCGCGAAAGGCTCGGCGTGTTTTGGGTACTTAAGCGGCGCAAGGGCCGGACGGTATCCGCGCTCGATCATGACAGGTAATAGGCAAAACCCAAAAGTGCTGCGGCAAATCCCGCAAAGCAGGCAATCACTAGTAACTCGGCTTTACTATACATATTCACTCTTTCGGCGGTTTTAGGGTTTCGGCGTTATCGGTGACGGTTTCGACAACCGTCTCCAGAATCTCAAAATCGACGTTAGTCAGGTCGTCGTCAAAATACTCTTCGGGGTCGTCCGGGTCAATATCGCCGGACAAAACGGCTAATGCACGACCGTAGGCCCGGACGGCCATTTCCAGTCCCGTGACGAAAGATCGGGAGTATTGATCGGCATCGCGGTCAAAGAGTCGCTTCTTTGAAATCCACCTCTCATCGCCATCAATGCGCACGCGCATACGCTGGTAAATGCCAACTCCCCCAGTGTCGTCCAGAAGCTCGCGGGTTTCGGCGGAAAGCTGATCGGCAAGCATTGAGGCTTCAAGTTTGGACGGACGCGATTTGATCGGTGTTTCATAGGTTATCTCGATTCCTTGGGCTTGATACGGTACTTCGGGGATTGTGGCGTCTTTGCGGGTTTGAAGGAATTTGACAAAGCTGTTGCGGTGGGTGCTTCGGCCCCAGATAGAGTCGCGTTTGAAGCGGCGACGGGGCGCGGACTTTTTGCGCGATACTCTCGCGCGAGATCGGCGGGGTGCCGAAACTCTGGCCAGTCGTTTCCGCTTGGTACTGGCAGCGCGCTTGACGCCTGTTTTTCTCGCCGGTTTTGCTCGCGCTTTTCTTCGATCAGGCCGTCTAGCCGGACGCTTGACTCTCTGAGCACTGCGCCTAGCTCGCGAAAGTCGTCGAGCGACCACCTTGCGTGTTTTTCTACTGTCCGGCTTTTTGCTCGGTTTCTTCTTACGAGTCGCAGTAACTCGGCGCTTGACAGGTCTTCGGGTTCTCGGTGCCACTTTCCCACGGGCGAGCTTCCTTTTCTTGGGCATTAAGCGTCTCTCTCAAAAGTGCAATGCGGATGTGTAGACCCTACGCGCCCGCCGCCCGCTTTGCAACCCCACGCCGCGTTACCGCTCCGGCCGGGATCATTTTTGGATCCAAATAGAATACCGTACTTGTCGTGCACCTATATGGCCC
>JBFWNL010000017.1:0-15867 GCA_050251055.1 Bacteriovoracia bacterium | reverse complement strand
CCTACGGGAGGCAGCAGTGGGGAATATTGCGCAATGGACGAAAGTCTGACGCAGCAACGCCGCGAGAGTGAAGAAGGCCTTCGGGTTGTAAAGCTCTGTCGTGAGGGACGAACACCCGTTAGTGAATAGCTAACGGTCTGACGGTACCTCAAAAGGAAGCACCGGCTAACTCTGTGCCAGCAGCCGCGGTAATACAGAGGGTGCAAGCGTTGTTCGGAATTATTGGGCGTAAAGGGTAGGTAGGTGGTCTCGTTTGTCTGAGGTGAAATCCCTGGGCTTAACCCAGGAAGTGCCTTAGAAACGGCGAGACTAGAGTACTGGAGAGGGTTGTGGAATTCCCGGTGTAGCGGTGAAATGCGTAGAGATCGGGAGGAACACCAGAGGCGAAGGCGGCAACCTGGACAGTAACTGACACTCAACTACGAAAGCGTGGGGAGCAAACAGGATTAGATACCCTGGTAGTCCACGCCGTAAACGATCGGTACTAGGTTCTGTGGGTCTTGACCCCCGCGGAGCCGTAGCTAACGCGTTAAGTACCGCGCCTGGGGAGTACGGTCGCAAGATTAAAACTCAAAGGAATTGACGGGGGCCCGCACAAGCGGTGGATCATGTGGTTTAATTCGAAGCAACGCGAAGAACCTTACCTGGATTTGACATCCTCTGACATCCATAGAGATATGGCTTTTGTAGCAATACAACGGAGAGACAGGTGCTGCATGGCTGTCGTCAGCTCGTGTGGTGACATGTTGGGTTAAGTCCCGCAACGAGCGCAACCCCTGTTCTTAGTTGCCAGCATTAAGTTGGGCACTCTAGGAAGACTGCCGTGGTTAACACGGAGGAAGGTGGGGATGACGTCAAGTCCTCATGGCCCTTACATCCAGGGCGACACACGTGATACAATGGACGGTACAGAGGGACGCGAAACCGCGAGGTGGAGCAAATCTCAAAAAGCCGTTCTCAGTTCGGATTGGAGTCTGCAATTCGACTCCATGAAGGTGGAATCGCTAGTAATCGCGGATCAGCACGCCGCGGTGAATACGTTCCCGGGCCTTGTACACACCGCCCGTCACACCATGGGAGCTGACTCAACCAGAAGACGGATTTCCTAACCGCAAGGAGGGAGCCGGCGAAGGTGGGGTTGGTGACTGGGGTGAAGTCGTAACAAGGTAGCCGTAGGGGAACCTGCGGCTGGATCACCTCCTTTCTAAGGAGCACTGACGCCGAGTAATCGGTTGTCCAGCTCACTAGGTCTAGACGTTTCGTCGTGCGCGCAAGCGTAACCGAAACGAGAATACGTCCGCTTTTTCAACCAAGGAATTCATCTCAAGAGGAATTGGACCCTGAGCCGTGGGAAGGGCCTGTAGCTCAGTTGGTTAGAGCACACGCTTGATAAGCGTGGGGTCGAAAGTTCGAGTCTTTCCAGGCCCACCATTTATTGGATCTCGAGCTCGGAAAATTCCTCTTCTCCTTACAAGTTTGCGGATCGCTTCGGCGATTTGGACTCGTGACGATGCATTAACAAAGTCGGCGCGAGTTGGAGATCTTTGACAATTGAATAGAGTGATATTGATTAATTATGATTTATGAAACTACTGACTAAGCTTCGAGCAATCGAAGCGAGGGTCTAAGTTTCTGGAGTCTCTCAAGTATAGCAAAATAGAGAACACGTAATATAAACCTGAAGTGCCGATGATGAGCTCAAGTTAAACGGAGCATATCAAAAGTATTTCAGGGTTCTGCGAATAGGCGAAGAATAAGTGCTTCATGATTCAGCTTCGAGAAATCGAAATTGGAGAGTGAAGTAGCGATAAGCGACTCAAAGCACGAGGTGGATGCCTCGGGACCTAATGGCGATGAAGGACGTAGAAGACCACGAAAGAGTGCGGTTAGCCGTCAAACGGGCGTTAACCCGCACGTGTCCGAATGGAGAAATCCAATAGGAGTAATGTCCTATTATCCTAGCGTGAGTGAAGTAGCGTTAGGAGGCAAACTCAGGGAATTGAAACATCTCAGTACCTGAAGGAAAAGAAATCAAGCCGAGATACCGTCAGTAGTGGCGAGCGAAAGCGGTATAGTCTAAACCAGTAGGATTTTTCTTACTGGGGTTGCAGGACTTCAATGTGAGACTGGAATTGGTAACAGAATCGGGATGGAAAACCCGGGCCATAGAAGGTGATAGCCCTGTAAGTGAAACCAAGTTCAGCTCTAGAAGTATCCTAAGTACCACGGGGTCGGAGACGCCCTGTGGGAATCTGGGGGCACCATCCTCCAAGACTAAATACAAGTAGGTCACCGATAGCGCATAGTACCGTAAGGGAAAGGTGAAAAGAACCCCGTTTAGGGGAGTGAAATAGAATCTGAAACCCCGTGCTGACAAGCGTTGGAAGGGCTATGCCCGTAAGGGAATGCCTAACCAAGTACCTTTTGCATAATGAGCCAGCGAGTTAATGTCTGCAGCAAGCTTAAGCCGTTGAAGGCGTAGGCGTAGCGAAAGCGAGTCTGAATAGGGCGAATGAGTTGCAGGTATTAGACCCGAAACGGGACGAGCTAGGCATGGCCAGGTTGAAGCATCCGTAACAGGGTGTGGAGGACCGAACCGGTAACCGTTGAAAAGGTTTCGGATGAGCTGTGTCTAGGGGTGAAAGGCCAACCAAGTTCCGTGATAGCTGGTTCTCCCCGAAAGCTATTGAGGTAGCGTCTCACAGAGAATCACAGGAGGTAGAGCACTGTATGGGCTAGGGGCCTTACCGGGTTACCAACCCCTAACAAACTCCGAATACCTGTGAATTTTAGCCTGTGGGAGGCAGACGGTGGGAGATAAGTTTCATCGTCGAAAGGGTAAGAACCCAGACCGCCAGCTAAGGTCCCAAAATTTTTACTGAGTGGGAAAGGATGTGACATTCCTTAGACAACCAGGAGGTTAGCTTAGAAGCAGCTATCCTTTAAAGAAAGCGTAACAGCTCACTGGTCGAGGGATGGCGCGCCGAAAACGTAACGGGGCTGAAGTAAAATACCGAAGCTGCGGATTCGTACGGTCGTTGACTGTACGAGTGGTAGGGGAGCATTGTCTAAGCCGTCGAAGATAGAGCGAGAGCACTATTGGAGGTATGACAAGAGCTGCTGCTGGCATGAGTAGCGATAAACCAGGCGAGAATCCTGGTCGCCGTAAACCCAAGGGTTCCTGCACACGGCTCGTCCGGGCAGGGTTAGTCGAGACCTAAGCCGAGGTCGAAAGACGTAGGTGATGGATACAGGGTTAATATTCCCTGACTTAGCAAGAATCGTTATCAGCTCACTAGGGACCGTGGAAGAAGACATGGGTCGGCCGTTGGACATGACCGATCTTTGTGCGAAGTGGTCTGGGACAGGCAAATCCGTCCTGGAGTTATCCATGAGGCACGAATCCAGGGGGTAATTCCCCCGTAAGGCCATGCGCTTCTAAACATGCAAGAAAAGCTAGGGAGTGAGATTTTTGTTAACTCGTACCGTAAACCGACACAGGTGGGTGAGATGAATATTCTCAGGCGCGTGAGAGAATTGTGGTTAAGGAACTCTGCAAAATACTACTGTAACTTCGGAAGAAAGTAGCCCGATAGTAGGTGTAGGATCCTCGCGGTCCGAAGCCGAATTCGGGGGCACAAAAGCGGGGGTATCGACTGTTTAACAAAAACACAGGGCTCTGCTAACACGTTTAGTGGAAGTATAGGGCCTGACGCCTGCCCGGTGCTGGAAGGTCATGAGGAGAGGTCATAGGCTAGTCCTAGAAGCTTCGAATCTAAGCCCCAGTAAACGGCGGCCGTAACTATAACGGTCCTAAGGTAGCGAAATTCCTTGTCGGGTAAGTTCCGACCTGCACGAATGGCGTAACGAATTCCCCACTGTCTCGACCACACACTCAGCGAAATTGGAGTCGCGGTGCAGATACCGTGTTCCTGCGGCTAGACGGAAAGACCCCGTGAACCTTTACTGTAACTTGGCATAGAACATTTGGGCTTTTTGTGTAGGATAGGTGGGAGCCTTGGAAGCGGCGGCGCTAGCTGTCGTGGAGGCAACCTTGAAATACCACCCTGAAAGCTTGAATGTTCTCACCGTGTGTCGTTTATCCGGCAACGGGACGATGTCAGGCGGGCAGTTTGACTGGGGCGGTCGCCTCCCAAAGAGTAACGGAGGCGCGCGATGGTACCCTCAGGCTGAGTGGAAACCAGCCGTAGAGTGCAAGGGCATAAGGGTGCTTGACTGCAAGACGGACATGTCGCGCAGGTGCGAAAGCAGGTCCTAGTGATCCGGCGATTTCGAATGGAAGAGTCGTCGCTCAACGGATAAAAGGTACTCCGGGGATAACAGGCTTATCTCCCCCAAGAGTCCACATCGACGGGGAGGTTTGGCACCTCGATGTCGGCTCATCGCATCCTGGGGCTGAAGCAGGTCCCAAGGGTTTGGCTGTTCGCCAATTAAAGCGGTACGCGAGCTGGGTTCAGAACGTCGTGAGACAGTTCGGTCCCTATCTGCCGTAGGTGTTGGAGAATTGAGAGGATCTGTCCTTAGTACGAGAGGACCGGGACGGACGGACCGCTAGTGTTCCAGTTGTCACGCCAGTGGCACAAGCTGGGTAGCTATGTCCGGAAAAGATAACCGCTGAAAGCATCTAAGTGGGAAACTTACCTCGAAACTAATTCTCCTGGAGTTGAAACTCCCTAAAGTCCCCCAGAAGACGACTGGGTTGATAGGGTGGGTGTGTAAGTACGAAAGTACTCAGCTGACCACTACTAATAGGACGTGCAGCTTATCTTCTTATTCTTCCCTATTCTCAGAACCCTGAAAGTTCTGTGAGTTAGGAATCGAATATAGTCGATTCGCAACATTACTTAGTTCGAAAATATCTTGAACGATAAACCTAACATCACTCTGTTCAGTGCTAAAGATCTCCCAAATTTTATAAAGTTTGGGGGTGTCGATGGCGAGGAGGTTCCACCTGATCCCATTCCGAACTCAGAAGTTAAGCTCCTCTGCGGCGAATGTAGTGCCGAGGAAACTCGGTGTTAGACTAGCGCGATGCCCCCATTAAATTACTCAGCCCCGATTTAGGTAAAACTAGATCGGGGCTTTTTTGCTTTGGTCCCTTGCTCGCGCGGGTATTACCGTCCCAGGATCCGCCTAATACAGGCGCCCACGCCTTCGTCTTTGATCAATTGCGGTAGCTTTCCGACGAGAGTTGAGCGTATTTCGCCGGACATCAATGTCCTGAACCCTTCGGGGGTCGCGTAGTTTTCACCGTACAGGATCATCAGGGCTTTCATGACGCCAAACGAGAATTTTGAGTCGATGGGGTGACCATGTTTTGAAAATGTTTCCAAGATCTGCACGTACGTCCGCTTCATGTTTGTTTCTTGGCCGAGCACTTGGCGAAGCGCGGTTTCGAGTGCGGTCCGATCAGCCGAGGGGGCGTTGCTTTTCGTTCCAATGCGAAGCCCGAAGTCGACGACGGCGGTGGCGTTCTTCTCGTCGACGGCTCTGGAGAACTGGGCGAATAGGTAGCGGTCATCTGCGCTGAAAGGAGAACGAAGGTTATCGAGCGTGGCCGCCTGTCCAAAGTCGATGGGATGGATGACCCGGCGCCCGTAGTTGAAGCGGTTATTGCCTTTGTGCCGATCACGATCGAACCAGCCTCGACCGAAGATTCCGCGGAGGGTGGAGTGGACGACGGATTCGCCAGCCTGCGCCTTGGCCACGCCTTCGGGAAGCGCGTCGAATCCCACGCCATCGACGTAGTCGACGAAGATCAGGTTTTGACGTTCCTTGAAGTCGGATACCACGCCCGGAACTTCAAAGCGCCATTCGCCCAGGGTCTTTTTTATTTTCGGATCGGAGTTAAGGCCGTGGTAGAAGGCCTGTGCTTCACGGATCCGGGCGGCTTCCTTGGTCATGTCGAGTTCTTCCAGCATTACGGCGCGGATTTCATCGATGAACTGGGAGACCAGGGTGGATTCTGACTGGAGGCCTTCTTTTTGGAGTTCTTGGAGGAATTTCTGGGCGAATTCCAGGTTGGTTTTGATCTGGAGCTCGGCGTGCGGAGATTGCAGAAAAGCCACTGCCTTCCGGCCGTCGTGTAGCTCCACCAAGACGGCGGTCTTAATGCTGGCGCTGCCCACCACTCGTTCCACTTTCCTGATTTTGGTCAGCTCTTCCTGGGTGAGCGTTTTGGCGAGAATTTCCTCCACTTCGGACTTGGTTAGCGCCTTAGCCCGGTCCTTTACGGCTTCGAGTTCTTTCCGATAGCGGGCATCGAGCAGCTCCCATACGGAGGCGAACTGCGCCCCTTTCTTTCCCGGAGGCCCGAATGCCTCGAAGATGCTACGTACGGTACTTTTGTCCTGGCCCCGCATGCTTAAGAGGTAAGAAAGCGTGGTCGAGTGTTCGTGGGGGGGGGCGGAGCGCAAGTAGGCGCGGAGGGTTTTCGCTTCCGAAGAATCCGGGGACAACTTCAGGAGTTTGGTGATGACGTTCTCGGGAAAGCCCGGAGCTTTGGCGTAGGGTTGCTTGCCCGCGTTCAGTAGGGACTCGAGAATCGGAATTCTTTCTTCGGGCTGGGCATCCAAGGCGAACGTTTCGAGCTTGAGTTTCAAGTTGTCTAATTGGTCCGCGAGGAACTTATCCCGCGTCGCCAAGGTCGCGCGATTGGGGTTGGGAAAGTTCCGACGGAAGGCGTCCGTGGCTTGGGCGCGTAGCCAGGTTAGCACGGAGTCAGGCAGGGGCTGCCCATGGGGGTCGATGAAGTAGTCGATGAGGTCGTCGATCGTGGCGGGCGGGAGGTCGTGCATGCCTTCGCTGACGGAAGAAGCGAAGTTCACGAGGAGCGGATTGATTTTCGTCCAGTTGGTGCTTTTCAACGATTCGATATGCCGGAGCAAGCGGGGGTCGCGGATGGAGATCTTCCAGGCCAGTTCCTCCAGATACGTATCGCGGGCCCCACTGGCTTTCGGCACGTACCGGTCGACCAGCGCCAATAGATTTACGGCGCGCTCGGTGGTCATCGCCTCGAGCGCCTGTTCACCGAGCTGGGCGTCGATCAGCCGGCGGGTGAGCTGGATTTGGGTGCCTTGGTCACGGAGCCGGGCCGTAGCGAGCACCTGGTCGAGCCTACGCGCCCGGGTGGCGTCCAAGGGACCGGCGAAGGAACGCGCCACTAGTTTTTCGAAGAAGGCATCGGTTTCCGCGGACGCGCCGGACTCGGTCAGCCGCTCGAAGAGCCGAAGCGCCTCGTCGGGATCCAACCTCAGGGATAGCGCGGATTCCCCGAAAGCGGCCTTGATTTGCCGGATCAGGCGGGTATTGAGATGAGGCTTTCGGTCGTCGGCGGCAGTCTTGAATAAAGCGTCGGCGGCATTTTGCAGCTCCGCCGGTGTGGATGCCTTGCGGATGTCGGCGATGATGTCCTTGTGAAAGCGCTCCAGCAGGTCTGTATGGCTCCATTCGTTTTTGCCGGCGGCCCGGGCGGGGCCGAAGCGCGCTTGGTTCAGGATATCGATCGTGGACTTCCCGATGCCAGAGTCGACTAGCAGTCGTATCGTTTGCCGGGCGGGTTCGTCGGAAACTCCGTTTCTTAACCAGCCGGCCTGATCGCCCGTGCGAGAGAACAGACCAGGAACGGTCGTCCCAACGGGAGGGGAATCAATAAAGATCTGTCGCAAGAGTTTCTGCTTGGCGTCAGCCGGCAGCGGCGTGCTTCGAATGGCCTTGGCCTGGATGTCACAGAGGGGCTCGGCGTCGGTCTCGGGCAGCTTGCCGATTAAGTTCTCGATGATTCCGGAATGAATTCGGGTGAGCGTCGGCAGGTCGAAGGAACCCGGGGGAAGCGCGCGAATGGCTTCGGTCAGGCGCTCGCCGTAGGTTTGGCGGAACAGTCCTTCGACGGACAAAGTATAGTTACCCGCCATGTAACGGGTGGCGAGCGTATGTAAGCTGGGATCGGCTTTTATGCGCGGGTTGAAGTCCCCGCTTAGATGGGGGGCTAGGTCGCGATCCGCCCAGCGGGGCGCAAGGCCTCGCGCGTATGCCTCGGCGTTTGCTTGTATTTCGTCGCGATACCAAACGAGTAGTTCGGTGTAGGCGTCCGTTTGGGTATATGCTTTGACGGCCTGATTGAGTTCTCGCCGGCCCGTTTGCGGATTGATTCCCAGCGTTTGGAAAACGAGATCCCAGTCAATGCGGGTAGCTTTGAACGTGGAGGTGACCTCCGCCGCCGCGTGCGCTCCCCGGTTGTCCCAGATGTGCTGGGCGATTTCACGGGTGGACTTCGGATTCTGGGCGAGAAGGCGGTGGGTTTTCGCGATTTCGTCACGGGTTTTTGCGGTGGGCGCGGTTGGCTTTCGGAAAAAGGTAGGATCGTAGAAGTCGCCAGAGAGATTGGTCAAAAAGCGAACGCGTTCGAGCATTGAGAGCTTCGGCAGGACGTCGGTGTAGAAAATTTGCGCTACTTTGAGCCGATGTTCTGGCGTGAGGTCCGCTAGTAACCTCGCATAGAAAATAGAAATGTTGGGCACGGCCCGCATGTCACGCAGGATAGCTTCACCCAGATCTTGGCGAAACTCCGTCCAAATCGCGCGGTCTGGCACGACCTTGGTCAAACGCGCAAGCAGAGGCTTGGCGACCGAATCCTGCTTACTTTTTGGGATATCGGCAATAATTTTCTCCCGGACGTAAGTGAAGTAGCTAGGGGTCTGCATCGCCGGGATATTTTCTACGAGTTGAAAGTGGCTGGGCGATGGGCGCCCGAGCGCCGCTTGGATCTCTTTGGGGTCGGTAAATATTTTTTGAAAATTGACTTCATCCTGGGAAATCCACCGAGTGAACGCCTGGAATTTTTCTTGCTCGGCGGGAGAAAGCCCCTGCCCCTTCGCAATGAGCATCTCGTCGATCTGGAGAAGGAGGCGATTATATTTTATCCGGTGGTCCTGGTCGGACTCGCGGAGGATCCTCTCCATTTCCGAAAATGCGTCCAGTAGAGTTGCCGGGGCGGCACGCGCCTTTTCTAAGGCGGCCTTCGCTTCCGCATTCCGTCGGGCAATGATGGCGGCGGAAGTGCGGAGCTCGGAGGTTAAGGCGGGCGGTACGGGGCGAGGCATGGCGGACGAAAAACGGCCTGTTTGGAAACGGTTTTGGGTCATGGCCATTCGTTGAACGCTTAGCCGGACTTTCGCCTCCGGATGAGTGCTGGAGAAAGCCCCTCCCAGGTTGCCGATCCCGGCTTTGGTCATTCTCTCGTCGGCGGCATATATCGTTTCTAGCGCGTCGTGTAAGCTATCGGCGGGGTAGCCGGCTTCGTCTAAGATCTGCAAAGCTTCTAAATCGGCGCGGATCTCCTTGGCTTGGGAATGGGAGAGCGCGTTCGCGAGGTTGTTCATGGGATGGGCGACTTCGTGGGCGAGGATGCCGGCGTTGCGTTTGACCATCAGTTGAGCCGCCACAGCGTTCAGATCCGATGGATCACCGCCCGCCATTTCGTGGATCATTCGCCGCGTGACGAATACGTAGTTTCGGTGCACGGTATCGCCGGGTACGGAAGGGGAGTAAACAAAGGCGTTGATGTCGTCACTGTCTAGAATGAATACTTTTTCGATGCTGAGGACCTGGTCGCTCGTCAGGCGGGCCTTCGCTTCGGAAAGATCTTTGAAGACGGTTTGTATCGTTTTGTAGAGCGCGGGGGATTCTGCTTCGGGGATGACCCTATTTTTTTGGGCTTCCAGCGTGCGGAGAATGTCGCGCTCGGCGGGGTCAGAGTAGAGCGAGGACACAGGAGGCCACGCGAGCGCACTAGCGCTCGTCAAAAATAGCAGTACTGCGCTGAAAATCTGGCCTTGGTGCACTTCACTCCCCCTCTTCCGACTTATCGAGAACTTCTGGGGAAAACCTGATTTGCGTGGGCATGAGGGGGTGCCCCCACCTCTGCTGATCAGATGCACTTTAAACGGGGCAGAAAAGTAAAAAATTAACTTCAAAATTTAAAAAAAATAAATTAATTTAATTTATAGTATATATATCTTTATGATATTTATAAACAAAATCTATAGGAGTTTTTCTAATTGTTCACAGGGATTAGGTCAGTTTGTTGACACTGCAAATCCGAAATGTAATAATGTACTTTAATAGTCAGTTAATAGGGGTTAGATGGATACGGAACGTTTAGCGGAAATCCCGAATATCTTTCGCTTCCACGACTATCGGGAGTTCCTCCAGGCATGGCTGAAGTACCAGAAGTCGCTCAAGAAGGGCTTCTCGCTGCGCTCGTTCTGCGCGGAGGTCGGTGTATCTCCCGCGTACCTATCCATGATGCTTTCAGGCAAGCGCCCCCTCACCGACAGGGCGCTCGAGAAAATGATCCCAGCGCTGAAGCTCACCGGCCCGCAGGGGAACTACCTCAAACAGCTACGCACGATCGGCGAATCGAGCTCACAGGCCGAACGGCTGGGGGCGCTCAAGCGTATTCGTAAGTTCCGCTACTACCGTAAGCTCAATCCGAACGAAGTGGAAGTGCATCGCTACCTCACGCGTTGGTACTACGTAGCGATCCGCGAAATGACCGGCCTGCCGGAGTTTCGCGCCGATGCGAAGTGGATTCAGTCGCACCTGAAAAAACATGTTCCGCTGGGTGAGATTGAGGAGGCGCTAAAGTTTTTGCATGAACAGGGTTACATCAAGCTCTTGCCGGACGGCCGTGCCGAGCATCCGGACAAGAGCCTAAACTGCGTGGGCGGCGTGTTCCGCATCGCGATGCGCGAGTACCACGAACAGATGCTAGGGCTGGCCGTCGATTCGCTCGAGAATATGACGGCGGAAGAGCGCGACATGACGTCGTATACGGTGGCCGTGCCGAAGGCCGACTTCTTGAAAATCAAGGCAATCATGGATGAAGCCATCAACCGGGTGGAGCAGTTGGGGAAGAACGCAAACGCGAAGGACTGCGATTCGGTGTATCACATCGGGTTCTTCACGTTTCCGTTGGCGGATGATCCAAAAAAACGAGGGGGCAATTAATGACTCCGTTTACGAATCAGATGGTGCGTTCGTATTTAGCTTTGATATTGGCGGCACTCGCGGGTGCGGGCTGCTCGCTTTCGACCCGTGATCGCGACGCGTCGGTGCAGTCGGGGGGCACGCGCGTGGGGGCGCCGATCCACACGGCGGCTTTGATTTATATGCCGGGCCTCCGCGGTGATGTAGTGGCGCCCGTCGCGCAAGCTGCTTTGGCAATTGCTCCTCATCAACCCGCACCGCCCGCCTCCGTGAGTATGAAGATTTGCGCGCCTTCGTTGCGGCTAGATCGTGGCGTGTCGGAGGGGCTCGGTAACGATGTGGTGCATGTGGACTTCCCGGCGCCCAAGCTCACCGAGATCCGCTTGGGCCAACCGGCCTTGGTCGGGACCTTCGACGTGAATCTCATCGCCGGACGCTCCTTCACTAACGGCGTGCTGTCCCTGCAAGACGGGTGTGCGCAACCGGAGGGCTCTGCTTACGCGGTTTCCCTCACGAATTCGCATGGGACTTTGAATCTATCGGCGAATCAGAGCCCCTACGGACGCGTTCCTTTCCTTCCGACCGGTTTGGCAGGCGGAGCGCCGCCTCCTCGTGAATTCCGCATGATGTTTGATGGAAACCTTCGGGTAGACCCAGCGGAAGAGTCCACTAGCTCGGTTTTGTTCTCCTCTCCGCCGCCGCCGTCGGGACCGGTTGCCGTCGTGAATGCCGTGGACGAAGCGCCCGAGATCATCTTGGCTCAGAATCCAGATGAAGGCGGCATCGCCAGTGGGGTCACGATCGTACAGATTGGCGGTTTGAACGGATCGCAGTCCGCCTCGACCGCGCTGCCGAGCGGAGTGTGGCAAGCCTTGCAGCAGGCGAATCCGGAGTATCCGACGACGCTCGAGTATCTCGTGCTGCTGGACGGTACGGAACAAACCGCTGGTCTACCGGCCGTCACGACGGTGGAAGAGTTGCACCAGGCGATCTCGCGCGTGGGCACGATGCGTGCGGGCAACGAACACGATCGCCCGTAGACGGTTTGCGGTCAAATCGAATGACCAAGCTGGATGTAAAAAGCCGTGTTTCCGTCGTAGAAACCTAGGTCGGCGCTGCCGACGAAGTCGTCCGTGAAGTAGCTGCCGAAGCCGGTCAAGCCCCAGGCGAAGTGATTGGTATTGGTGAAGATTCGGCCGAAGCTATCGCCGATCTTGCCCGTTTCGGCGAAAATGCCGCCGCCGATTTTGAGGGGTAAGCCGAAAATTTCCCAGCGAATGGGTAGGGTGCGGAGCTCGGTACGCAAGCTGCCCGAGAAATTGGAAAGGTATCGGTTGTACGCCATTCCGCGGAGCGTACCCCAGCTACCTAGTCGGGCTTTTTCGTGAACGGGGGCGTCCACGCTCGCGGCCGCGAACTTCACCTCGCTCGCCAGATATAGCCAGCGGTCATCGATGAAGGAATCGAAACGCTTGTAAACGGCGTTCAGACGCGCCCAGCTGTCGATGTTACCGAGAAACCCCGGCGTGAAGGTGACGGAAGCCGCGGCGAAATAGCCCTTGGAAGGGATAAATTCAGAATCACGTCGTTCGATCACGAGACCCGTATTAAAAGCGGTATAGGTCGCCCGCACGGGCGTGGGACCAAAGTCTTCTCCGAACTTGGAAACGTTGCTCGCGGGGTGCGAGAGCGAGAAGTTTTCGGAAACGCCGAGCTCTAGGTCGAAGAGCTCGGAGATTTTTTTCCTTCCGGCCACGTGTACGTAACCCATCTGGTGCGCGTAGCTGAAATAGTTAGGCGCAGGCGAGGTGGCCGGGAGCGTGGTGTGGTCGCCCACGCCGAAGTAGCTGCGGAACTCGTTGCGGGCGTAATAAAGGTCTAAGGCGCCACGCCAGGTAGAACCGAAAATATTCGTTTGCTCGTAGGAGAGCAGGAAGTCTTTCGCGCCGCCACTGGCGTATTGCCCTTGAAAGGTGGTGAGGTTCTCGAACGGTTGCACGCCCGATTGCCCGTAGTCGAAGCGGCGTGCGAGCAATCCAAAGGTGAAGCCGAAGTCGGTGGAGTAGTTGCCGATCGGAAGGAGCCCCCAGCGGGTGCCTTTACGCTCGAAGGTGGAAGAGGGCGCCGGCGTGGTTTCGTTCGGCGAGGGGGAGCTGGCGGGGCTTGCTTTTGCGGGAGGCTTTGCCGTGGCCTTGGGCGCGGCGGAAACGGGCCGCTCGCCGAGCAAGCCGGCAGCGAAACCTACTATAATGATGGTGTAAGCGAGAGAATCGCGACGCTCCGACCGCATAACTCGGGGGGCGGCTTAGTGGTCGGCCTTGAGCTTGTTCTTGAGCAAGGACGCGATCTTGTCCTCGATCGGCTTCATCTGATCCTGCAGGGTTTCGGCTAACTCGCGCACGAGCTGCTTGTGGATCATTTCGCTGAAACGGATCACTTCCGGAGAAGGCACGATCTGACGGCTCTTCAAGATGAAGAGAAAGCTCATGACCTTGGCCAAGCCCAGGGCGCCCTCTTCGAAAATCGTCTGTTCGAGCTGGGAGTGAATTTTCGTCCAGGGGGTCTCGACGGAAAAATAGTATTCGCGGTTGCCCAAGATGGCGAAGATTTGAGTCGCCGCTTCGACGGTCATCGGCATGCGCAGCCCGCGTCTGCGCGCGGAATCGACCGGCAGCCAAATGGCAGGGTCCGATTTCTTGGAACGCGAGAGCGTGGGTTTCTGGACTTGAAGTTTGTAGAAACGGATGGCCTGATCGCCGATGTTGCGGTTTTCAATGGCCTCGATTGAGCATCGACCGTGAAATCCGTAAATGACTTCGGTTCCGGGGGCGAACTCGCCTCTCTCTTTGGTATCTTCCATGGTCTGACCCTCGCAGCTTGGTTACTCTAATCCGTTAGCGTACTCTGGCGGCGTAATGCGGGATGCCGGAACCCCCTAAGGCTAGCAGAGCGGCATTTAAAATACCAGCCTTGGTCCCCATTCTTCCCAATTGTTTCAAGTCCTTAAAGACTTGAATAATTTGCTGAAATCACGGACAACGCGGGTATGGGAAAAGGCAGAAAACGTTCTACTCGCAAGATGATCCAGCGCAAGCGCCAGGCGGCCCTGAAAAACCGCAAAAAAAAGAAGCGCGAAGCTGTGAAGAGTTCCAGGAATAAGTAATCTTTTTAGGTACTTAGATCTGTGTCATTTTTGACGAAATAATACTTGACTAATTTCATACAGAATCACATCCTGTGGGGGAGAGTAGTGTTGCATCTGCGTGATGAAGTAGTGGTACCCCGTGGGAGTGGCGCGTGACCGGCAAGTTTTTGACCCCTCTTCTTCGCCTTCAGAGGCAATTCCTTTTAGTTTGAGCACCGAATCGCCGATCCAATTGATGGAGAAGGCTTTCTAAGGCTCGCTGAGTGAACTCGATTTGATCCGGCTCCAATGGAAAGTGGAGAAGTTTCAAACGAGGTGAGAGAATTTTAGTCGTAAGACTGAAGTGTGATGAGAGAGGAAAAAGGCATGTATTTCCGGAAAATCATTTCGATGGCGATGGCCGCGCAGTTCCTGTTCGTGTTTGATCCAGGCAACCGAGCCCTGGCGGAAGGTGGAACGGGCGCCCGTATCGCTGCGATTCAAGAGCGGTTGGACGAATTGGAAGCGGATCGCGCCGAAGCCCAGAAAACCCTAAAGACGTCGGATCGCGAATGCCGTGGCCTCTCCTCCGGACGTACGAGTGGAAGCCGCGATAGCCGCAGCCGTCGCGGATCTCGCGGCCGCGCGGTCGCGCAGCCGGCCGGTGGCGTGAACGGCTACTTGGCTTCGGCTTGTGACTGCCGTCCTTCGAAATCCGTTCCTAAGACCCAAGAAAAACGCGGCGCCGACGGGCAACTGGTTCCGGAAATGGCCGGTAACGCGCCCGTGCGCGACGCCAGTGGACGCGTGGTTTATCAACGTGAAAACCTGGTGGACGCCAATAACAACTTAGTAATGGAAGAGCTTCGCGTCGGTAGCGGCGGTTGCTCCCGCTCGCTCTTTGCCCGTATCGGGATCACTACCGATGCCCAGCTCGACGAGCTGCGTGCCGACGGTCAGCAGGAAGCTTCCTGTGTGCAGCTTTTCGAAGCCCAGGGGCATGACATCAGCTGGATCTCTGGCGCCTGCGCGCAGAGCTTGAAGGCCTGCCCGTCCATCAAGGCGGCGATGAAGATCGACGAAGCTTGCGACGCCGCGGATGCCGCGGAAGAAGAGCTAGAAATCATTAAAGAGGAAATCAAGGCGGCGCAGTTGGAGTTGAATTCAATCCGCAAGAACTGCCCGAACTGTGAATTGATGGAAGCGATGAAGCCGCGCGAACCGAAGTTCGGCGACTACGCGATCGCGGCCCTGCCCGCCATCATGGGCGGCGTGGGCATGGGTCTCAACGCTTGGCTCGGAGCCAAGTGGATGGGCAAGTATTCTGGAATGTACGGTGATTACCTGAACCAATGTGCCACGATCGGCGTGCCTTGCGGTCCTCCGGGAATCGGTGGTGGCGGCGGCTTCGGCTGGGGCGGCGGTGGCGGCTTCGGCACGTTTGGTGGCCCATTCGGCGGCGGCATGTACGGCGGCCCGTTCGGCGGTGTCGGCGGTGGAATCTACGGTGGTCCGTTCGGCGGCGGTATGGGTGGCGTATATGGCGGCCCATTCGGCGGCGGCATGTACGGCGGCCCATTCGGTGGTGTCGGCGGTGGAATCTACGGTGGTCCGTTCGGCGGCGGTGTCGGCGGAGGAATCTTTGGCGGAATCGGCGGCGGAATCTTTGCTGGTCCGTTCGGCGGCGGCATGTACGGCGGCCCATTCGGTGGTGTCGGCGGTGGAATCTACGG
>JBFWNL010000016.1:0-16753 GCA_050251055.1 Bacteriovoracia bacterium | reverse complement strand
TTTCACCCTTGGCGTCGACGGTGATTTTTTGGGAGAGGTCGCCGTTGGCGACGGCGGTCGTCACTTTTGCGATGTTTCGCACCTGGGCGGTGAGGTTACCCGCCAGGCCGTTCACGTTATCGGTGAGGTCTTTCCAAGTACCGCTGACGCCCTTCACGTCGGCTTGTCCGCCCAGCTTTCCTTCGGTGCCGACTTCCTTGGCGACGCGGGTCACTTCGGAGGCGAAGGAGCGTAGCTGATCCACCATGACGTTAATCGTGTTCTTGAGCTCGTAGATTTCGCCCTTGGCGTCGACGGTGATTTTTTGGGAGAGGTCGCCGTTGGCGACGGCGGTGGTGACTTTAGCGATGTTTCGCACCTGGGCGGTGAGGTTACCCGCCAGGCCGTTCACGTTATCGGTGAGGTCTTTCCAAGTACCGCTGACGCCCTTCACGTCGGCTTGACCGCCCAGCTTTCCTTCGGTACCGACTTCTTTGGCGACGCGGGTCACTTCGGCGGCGAACGAGTTGAGCTGATCCACCATGACGTTGATGGTGGTCTTCAGTTCGTAAATCTCGCCCTTGGCATCCACGGTAATTTTTTGGGATAAGTCGCCCTTCGCCACAGCGGTGGTGACCTTCGCGATGTTTCGCACCTGATCCGTCAAGTTAGCCGCCAGGCCGTTCACGTTGTCGGTGAGGTCTTTCCAAATCCCCGACACGCCCTTCACGTTCGCTTGCCCGCCCAATTTTCCCTCGGTGCCGACTTCCTTGGCGACGCGGGTCACTTCGGCGGCGAACGAGTTGAGCTGGTCCACCATGGAGTTCACTGTTTTGCCGATGCGCGCGAACTCACCCATCAGGGGACGGCCGTCGATCTCCATGACCATCTGCTGCGAAAGATCGCCCTTGGCTACCGCCGTAATCACGCGCGCGGCTTCGGTGGTGGGTTGCACCAGGTCGCCGATGAGGGCGTTGACGGAATTCACGCTCGTCGCCCAGGAGCCCTTGATGAAGCCCATGGTGAGACGTTCATTCATTCGGCCTTCCTGGCCAATGGTCTTGCGAACGCGGATGAACTCGTTCGCCATATTTTCATTTAGCTCGATGATATCGTTCATCACCTCGCCGATTTCGCTGATAATCCCTTCACTGGCCACCTGCATGCGCACGGTGAAATTCCCATCCCGTACGCCCTTTACGACCTTGAGCAGCATTCGGAGTTGCTCGGTCGGGGTTACATTAGAGTTCAATGGAGCGACGAGCCCGCCAATGACGCGGTCCTTCGCGGTGGCCGAAGTGGCTGGCGTCTTGAGGCTGGGGGCAGTGGGTGAAAGCTCGGGCGGAGCAGGACGCGGCGGATTTTTTTTGCTTGCGCGAGACGGGGTGGATGCTTTCACGTGGGTTCCTTCTTTAAAATGCAGATCTTCGGTCCAAGAAGTTCAAGCTGGGTGAGCAAATTTTTTTTGTATAGGTGTCGCCCAAGCAACTATCGCGCCAAAAAAAATGCTTCAGGGGAACGATCAGGTTTATCCTCGTCCACATTTGCCGGATGTTTGTGCCAGTTTGGCTCAAGGGTTGGAAAATTTGGCACAACCTGCCTGCGGTTTTTTGCGAGCGGCCGAGCGTTCTCGGGTTTTGCATAGCTGTCCATTTTTTTCCTGGTAAACGCGGGTGGCGGGCAATCGCTGGGCCAGGAGATTAATTAAGAACGCGGACTTTCTCGGTGAAGCGTTCGCGATTGTCAATTCAAGCTTCTTTAACAATCGGTCGTCGGGCCTTCAGCTGTTGCGATAGATGCAGCGGGCGGAAAAAAGCGCTTCCTGTGTGGCCTGGGCCTCGGTGGCACCTTCACCGTGACCGCGCCAAACGTGCCCGTCGCCGATCGCGACGATGACCCGGCTATAGTAACGCTTCGTAGCTTCGTCGTAAGTTACCTCGGCCGAAAAATCGTGATGGCTCGGTAAAAAGAGCACGTCTCGCTTGAATTTGATCCAGTCGGTCATGTTCTCCAGTACGTCGTCGACCGGATCGGGCACTTGCTCGAGATTTGGCTCAAGCGGCTTGGGCAAACCCATAGTCGGCCTCCTGACTAGTGTTTTTTCCTTGGGCGAACATCAGCAGGTTTTGGCGCAGGGAGGTGAGTCCGCGCAGGAACGCCATCTCCGCGTCCTTGCCCAACGCGCGCGCGACCCAAAGCGCGTGGCCGCCGTCGGTTTGCATTCGGATATCGCACTGAACGCAATCGTCGATGATCGGGTGCTTGGCGAAAGTCAATTCGTAGGTGAGTCGGGTCGTGGTTTCGGCAAGCGTCCTGGCACGCCACAGTTCTTCGGCGAAATTTTTGATCACGCGCTTGAATCCGGAGTAATCGGAGATTTCCACGGTTTCCACGTGAATTTTACCCGTGAAACGAGGACTTCCTTTTCTTCGCGACACTAAAGGTTGAAACAAGTTAAGGATCTTCATCATCATCGCTCCCATTGGATTCCTTTGTTTTAATTTAGAAGATGGCCTAAGCGGCTTTTGGCAGGTCGTCGGCTTCGGGTAGCCAGTCCGCGAATCTGAGCAGTTCGCTATTCTCGCGGCAGTCTTGGCAAAAACACTCGAACCGACTGCGGGGGTGGAAATTCTGCTCGCAAATATTGCATTTCCTTACACGTGGGGGACGGGATTTTTCCGTTTCGTCTACCCCGCCTGCCTTGGCGTTTATCATCTGCATATCCAACCTCCTCCTAGAGATGGGTTAACCAGTGGTAAATAATATCAAGTAGCAAGGGGTGTTCCAGCGGAGCGACGGGATAAAGTGAAGGATGAGGCAGTCGCTGGGACAAAACGGTCGCCGGTCGTGCCAGCGGTGGCTTAGTATCCGTTGACGATGCTCATCAGTTGTTCGAAGTCGAATGGCTTCTTAATGATGCCGGAGAGCGCCTGCATGCGATTTCGGATGCCTTTCATCGTCACTTCGTCCGCCGCGGACATGACAACGACCGGGATGTTATGGAGCCATTGGGAATTTTTTTTGAATTCCGAGAAAAACTCGGCTCCGTCCATTACCGGCATGAAGAGATCGAGTAACACTAGATCGGGATAGTTTTCGGCGCCGAGGCTGCGTAGATAATTTAAAGCGGCTTGACCGTTGGATTCGCAATGAACGTCATACTGTTCCTGCTCGAAGAACTCGCGAAGGGACATTTGGATGGCCTCGTCATCTTCGACGAGGAGGATGCGCTTGTTGGCGGTGGCCGTTGCGGCGACCGATGCATTTGTGGATTGCGTTTTCAAATCAAGAGCCTTCCTATCCAGTCACGATTTCCGTGGAGAAGCTTCAATAGAATGACTCGCGTCGACTTTCAAGATTCCTTGAGTCGTCGCGCCCCACGTGAGTCCAATATTTGCAATTCAAGTGCCGTGTGGTTTTGAGTTAAAATGAGCGCGCCAATTCGGCGGACGGTCTCTTATACAAAAAGCGCCCATTAGTGTGCCAATTTGGCACATTTTCATAGTTGTATAATGCACTCAACTCCCTGCAGCAAAAGAGGCCTCGCCCCAAAGTTAGCCATGACAGCAGAAAATGAGATAAGGGCACGCATGTTGCTTAAGTGTTAGACACACTATGGCACAACTAATGTTTGACAAGGAAAAAAAGGGAATGCTACCTCCATCTGGGGCTTCCAAAGAATTAGTTAAACGAAATGCGTCAAATTCGGAAGACGCGGAAGAAGACAAGAAGCTTCAGAAACCCAATTTAAAGGTGGTCAGCTTGAACAGCGATGAGCACATTTCAATCGCCGTGGTCGATGACGACGAGGCGACGCTGATCTATCTGGCGGACTTCTTCGCCCAAAAGGGCTACGACGTCGAGACCTTTGCGGATTCGGAAGCTTTCTTGGGTAAGGTATCGAACGCCCATCCGGACGCGCCCGCGGCGCATCTTACCAACCCGTTCCCCTACGACCTCGTGTTTTCCGACGTGAAGATGCCTAAGGTGGACGGCTTGCAGCTGATCAGCCGCATTCACTTGCTTTACCCCGACGTCCCGGTGGTCCTCATGACCGCTTACTCCGACGTCCAGGATGCGGTAGCGGGCATGAAAGAGGGCGCCTATGACTACGTGGAAAAGCCCTTCACGCTGGATCGCATCGACTCGATCATCCGAAACGCCCTTTGGTTGAAACGGTTGCAGCAGGAGAATCGCAGCATTCGCGGAGAGGGCATGGGCAAGCTCAAGGTGCAGGGCGTGCTCTGCGAAAGCCCGGCTATGAAGGCGATCTATGATCTGCTCTTGCGCGTGGCGCCGACGGACTCGAGCGTCCTCATCACGGGCGAAAGCGGGGTCGGTAAGGAAGTGGTCGCTCGGGCTATCCACGACAACAGCCGTCGAGAGAATAAGCCGTTCGTGAGCGTGAACTGCTCGGCCATCCCGGAGTCCCTCCTGGAAAGCGAACTTTTCGGCCACACCAAGGGATCCTTCACGGGGGCGACGCAGGAGCGCCGGGGTCTCTTTGAGGAGGCTAATGGCGGCACGCTCTTTCTGGATGAGATCGGCGATTTGGACACCTCGCTGCAGGCGAAAATCCTGCGTGCGGTACAAGAGCGCAAGATCCGCGCGGTCGGCGATAACAAGTACCGCCAGATCGACGTACGCATTATCAGCGCCACGCATCGGAACCTAGTGAACGAAATAAAGCAGCAAAATTTCCGCGAGGACTTGTACTACCGCTTGAACGTGATTCCGATTCACATTCCGCCGCTTCGCCAGCGGCGCGAGGACATTCCGATCTTGGCGAAATACTTCCTCGACAAGTTTTCGCTGAGTTGCCGGAAGGAGTTCAAGGGCTTCCGATTGTCCGCGCTCAATAAACTCATCCACATGCAGTTCAAGGGTAACGTTCGCGAGCTGCAGAACGTGGTCGAGCGTAGCGTCGTGCTCTCGCAGGGCGAGTACATCGACGAGTATGATATCCCGGTCACCACCGATAAGTCGCAGGACGATATGATGGACGAGCTGACCTATGACTTCCCGTCGCTGCGGGAAGTGGAAAGCCGTTACATCACTTCCGTGCTGGATCGATACAAGGGACGCAAGGAGGTCGTGGCGAAGGTGTTGGGATTAAGCCGACGCACGCTTTACCGCCGGCTCATTGAAATGGGGCAAGGGAAGGATGCCGGCGGGGGAGGCAACGCCTAAGTCATGGTCCAAGGGGGGGGCACGGTTCATTACCAGCCAAGTCCGCAGACGCAGGCGAAGTACCGCGCCCTCTTGATGGATTACATGCACCACCTTGAGGAGGCCGTGCGTGGTTTGAACTTCGACGCCGTGGAGACCATTGGGCACAAGATCAGCGGTAACGCCGGCCTGTTTGGTCACGCGGAACTCGGGCAGCTAGCCCAAGAGCTGCGCATGCAGGTGAAAGTATCGAGCCTTCGCGGCATCCACGCCAAGTTCGACGAGATGCTGGCTTACGTGAAGAAGAATTTTCCGTAGTTAATACCCCAACTCCACCTAGTCCATAAACGTAGACGGGAGTCTAGCCGAGCGGTTCGTTGGCTAGGCTCCCGTTTTTTCTAGGCGCGTGGCCGCAGGCCCGAGGCGAGCCGGCTTTCCCGGTGTCGCTTGCGCTGTTCTTTGAGCTCGTGCGCGCGCTGCACGAAAATGCGTTTGGCCCGGGTAATCTCGGCATAGAGGTCGTCGCCGGTGCTCTTTACTACAATGTCCTTTCCCCAAACGTGGGCTCGAAAGAGCACCGAAAAGACGCGCGGGTTGCTCTCGCAAAGGAAGGACACCACCTCCGCGTGCGCCGGCAGCACGGCCTTGATATCCTCGATGTGCTTTGAAACGTGCTCGCGAATAGAAGGGGTCAGGGAGAAATGTTCGCAATTGATTCGATCAGACATGGGGGCCTCCATTCGAAATCCATTTGAAATCGGTGCCAATGTCATTGCCTACAAGTTCAATGCCACGGCGGCGCGGGCCTTAAAAGAGTTCGTGGAGCAGCAGCGTGAAGAAGAAGCCTAAATTCGAGCCGAAGTGCGCACCGCCGGAGTGATCGAGCGGCTCAATGCCTTCCACTTTTGGCATCCCGTTGGGCATGATTTCGTAGCTCTCCGCGATTCGTTGCTCGGTCAAGCGTTTGACCTCGGCGGCAAACTCGGGTGCGTCGTCAACGAATAGCGCTAGCTCGGAGTTGTAATTCAGCGAGCGGGGATCCAGGTTGACCGAGCCAATCATGACATCCCGACCGTCGATAACCATGGATTTGCCGTGCAGCTCGGCCCGCTTCTGCTCCGCGACGCCGCCTCCCCAGGTGTTGGGCTCGTTTAGGTGGCCGGCATAACCGAACATCTTCAACCCTTTTTTAACGAGTCCGGCGGACTCGTCTTCCATGATCTTGGCGACCAATAGCTGACCTCGCGAGGCGGAATATCGGCTGTTGGTGAGGACCACGAAATTCAAGGCGGGGCGTTTGGCCAGGATTTCTTTATAGAGCGTGCGAGCGTCGTCCATCGGGATGAAATAAGGGTTTTCCACGAGGATTTCCCGTTGCGCGGCCTGCATGCGAGCGAACATGTAATGGCTGACCACGCGGCCGCGGTAGCGATTTCCGGGGCGGTCGCTGACGAAAGTTAGCTTATTCACGGTGAAGAGGGGGGCTTCTTCGTCCTGCTTTGGCGCGACCGACCCCAGGCTCATGCGCTTCATGAAGTCGAAGGTGTCTTCAGTGAGGAGCTGGCGCGCCTCTTCGCGTCGGCGCATGAACTGCTTGAGGTCGGCGTGGTAACCGCCGTTTTCGTAGTCCCACCGGCTCGGCTCCCGGGCTACGTCCCACGTACGGGAGGCTTCATCACGCCAGAAGCGATCGAAGCTTTCCACCATCCCGGCCACGATGGGGCCCTCGATCCAGATATCCCGATCGGCGAAGTTAAAATCCGCGCCTGCGTAATAGTAGCGGTCCTCGACATTTCGCCCCCCGATGATGGCGCGGCGGCCATCAACCGCGATCAACTTGCGGTGATTGCGGATTTGGTGGGGGTCCATGCCGGCAAACGGGTTGTAAACCTTGAATTCAACGCCGGCTTCTTGGAGCGCCAAACTGAGATAGGAATCGATGTAATCGGAGTTGTGAGGGCCGCGATCTTGCAGCAGCCGGACCTTTACCCCAGCACGCGCCTTGCGAGCGAGAATTTGGTAAATCAGCCGCGCAGAACGCGAGCGGTCCATGATGTAGGTCTCCAGCTCGATACTCTGCTCGGCGGACTCCAGTAGGCGCAGGCGGGCCGCTAGCGCGTGGGCGCTGTGCTCAAGGATCTGGATCTGGTGCGGCTCATTGGAGGTCACGTGGAACGGCGCCTCCGCCACGACGTCCGACTCCTGGGCAAAGAAACGCTGCTTGCCCTGTTTCGCCTGGAAGTAGGCCATGGGGCGGCGCTCGTCACCTAGGCGGGTCAAGGCCAGGATGAGCTTGTCTTCCGCGCCGACGCGCACGCTACGCGTGAGCTGCAAGAAATCGTCGGGTGAAAGTTCATAAACTTTAGCTTCGCGCGTGGGGTTTAAGAATGGCTGCGCCGGTACGAGGATGCGCACGGCGTCCAGCACGTAGCTGTCGTCGGCCTTCGGGTCGGTCTTGAAGTACGGGAGCTTGTGTTTGCTGGAGATCGGCGTCGAATCGAAAGGCAACGCTTGGCCGTTGAAGATGGAGCGATAGCGGTACTCCAATAGAAACTCGAGCGTCGTGATGTCCTCGTCGTAGAAATTCGTATAGCTCGCGAACGCGCGGTCTTTCACTTGAAAGGTAAGCGTCGCCTCCTTGATCCGCGCCCCGCCGCCAGCCTGCGCGGACGCGGCGAAAAGCAGTCCGAGGACGCTTGCGCTAACGTATAAATGAACCGACGTAGCGAATTTCGCTAGTATCGAGGTGGACCTGAACAATCGCAGCCCTTCCTGTCATTAACTAAAGGTTATTCGAAGCAAACGTTGCCAATGCTGACGAGTTTGTCGAATTCACCCTTGTGCCCGTAATCTTGCCCGTACCAGGTCGAAAGCCGACGTACCCGTTCATCGTCCATCTGTTTGGTCAATTCCGGATATCTAGCTTTCCAAGCCTTACATCTTTTCTTCACGTTCTTGCGCACGCCCGAGCGCATGAGGCCCGCTTCGATCCACGAGGGGTTCATGGCTTCATTCATGTGCTCGCTAACGAAGCGACGATACACCGTTTCTTTAGCGTTTTCGGGGGCGGGATTGATTTCGAGTTTACCGTCGTCGCGCACACGAAGCATGGACGGATAGGCGGTCTCGCCAATCGTGAGGGGAGCCAAGATGTTTTGGTAAAACTTCAAGCCAGCGAGGTTGGTGGCCAGATCGGCGTTGGAGTATACGCCGGTGAGCCCCATGCCAAAGTAAGAGCCTTCGGCAATCTTGCCCACGCCGCCGACCGAACCTTTTTCAGCGTCGGCTGGATCGACCTCGTTCTCAACTTGGCGGGTAAAGCGCCGGTAATATTGGATGCCTTGCTTGAAGAAGTGCCCAAGCTTGTCGGTGCCAAGTTCGACGCCGTAAAGATTGATGGTCGATGAGAAGATAGCGTACATGGGCCCCCGAATGTGGGTGGCCCAGGCGTAAACGTTATTAAAGATGCCCGGACGAAACTTCAGGGTCGCATCTTTTCCGTACTTTTTTCCTAATTTGCCAAAGGCGCCTACCCAACCCTCCACCCGGTTAGTAAGGAGTACGCCGCCGTCGATTCCGGAATAGACTTCGTTGGCGAGCCGGTGGTTCGAGCGTAGCTCTTCGATTTGCTTTTGGACGTCCGCCATGATGGCTGGGTCCACGTGCTTTGCTTCAAATTCGACGAGGCGTGTTTTGAGTTTATCGATCTTATCGTTGGTGGCATTTACCGTGGCTTCGAGGCTCTCATAGACATAGGCGCTGATGTCGGAGCCGATGTCCTGAAGCGGCTTCTTAGGTAAGGTAAACTGATCGGTCTCATAGGCTCGCGCGGAAGAGGTCCCTACCGCTAAAACGAACAGACTCGCGCTGCAAATCGCCGTTGCTTTCATGGTGAATCTCCTTGCCCCGAGAGTATTCAGGTCATTTGATAGTAATGACTCAATGCGTATACACCCCGCCCCTCGATCGCACAAGTTTTTCGAAAAACTAATATACTCAGATTTTTAATCAATTGAAATTATTAATAAAAAATCATAAATGGATTAAATGAACGATGTAAAAAAGCCATTTTTACAGAAAGTCCAAGTGTGGGTGCACGATAGTTCGGGCAAGGTCTTACTCTTGAAAACGAACCCGGTGCGTGGGGCATTTTGGCAGCCGGTCACCGGTAGCGTGGAGTCGGGTGAAACCCTGGAAGTGGCCGCCGCCCGCGAAGCCGCCGAGGAAACTGGAGTCATCGGGCTCCCGCCCCCTCGGGCTTTGGGGTTTCAGTTTCAGTTTCGTACCGAGCGGGGCGGCCGCACGGGAATGGCCGAAGAAACGTGCTTTGAAATTGCGCTCGCGGGAGTGGGCGAGTCCACGCCGATCCGACTGGACCCACGAGAGCACACTGACTGTGAATGGGTCACGGTCGAAGTCGCCCAAAGCCGCCTGAAGTTTGAAAGTAATCGCATGGCGCTCGAAATTCTGGCGCGGGCCTTGGTCAAGCGTGGCCGATGGTCGGGGACAAAATCGTCCCCGAGCTAAGCTTCCTCCGCCGCCTGGGGCCAACGGAAGCATTTCCGCCTGGCACGTCCGTTGCTTCACTGAGTGGGGTGCGTTGTCCAATGAAGGGCGACGCGAGGGCGGGTGAGCAGATGAAGTCTTCAATCGAATCCAAGTTCAGACGTGTCTCGAGTCGGAGCCAAGCGGGGTTTCGCGCCACGGCGTTTCCCCTTCTGGTCCTCTTAGGCGTGTTGCTAGTGGTATGGGGGACGATCGTTAGCCCCGAAGACCTGCAGGATGGTCGGCAGATCGTTCGCTGGCAGTGGGGTGTGAAAGCGGATGGTAGCTTCAACTCGTTCGATGTCAGCCTGAACTGATCTCTTACTTTATTCAAAAACGATATTGACGCACCCGGCGCGAGCTTTGATGATGGAGGCATGCGAGTAATTGTCGGCAGCCTGCTTTGTTTAGCGTTGTTTATCCCTCGGGGAACGTCGGAGGCGGCCGATGTGCTGGCCAAACAGGCGGGGCCGCGACCGCTGGGTAAGGGCCCCTGCGCTCATCCGGAAGCGTCTCCGGTGCTGGATGCCAAAGCCTATGGTGCTGGCGCCTATAAGCTGAATCAAACTTCCGGGCGGGCGCGAAAGGTGGTGGAAACTCTTACGCAACCCGACCGGACGGCGATTCGCTTGGAGCAATACGCCTGCGGCGACCGCGTCGGCACGATTTACGTTGGCGTGCCTCCGACCTGCACGGACGTGGTCAAGTGCGCGACCGATCGGCTGAAGCAACTGAAGTTCAATCACACGGGTTTTTTCCTGCACTTTGATCGTATGAAGGAGCTGATCAGCGCCGCGCTTCTACAAAAGAAGAACAAGGGACTCGCTAAGCCGGGCGGCGTGGCGGTATGCCTGGCGCGGCGGAAGCCGGGCGACCAGCGCACCGATTGCGTGACGGATGTGCGGCTGCAGGCCACGAAAACTTCGCTTTCCCTGAACTACATAGATCGTTCGTAGTCGGCCGCGCCGGCGACCTCGCCGGCGTCATTCGTAGCTTACCTCCCCCATTTCATTTTCTTTCCCTTCGCGAGGGCGTTCCCCTCCATCCGTGCCTCAAATTTAGATGAAAAATGCGCGAGTAATTCAGCGCGGCGAAGCGAATCCGAAGCGCCTACATCCGGAAAACGCCGAACTGGGTGTCCGGGATGGGCGCATTGAGCGACGCCGCGATCGCGAGTGCGAGCGTTTCGCGTGTTTTCCAGGGGGCAATGATGCCGTCGTCCCAGAGCCTCGCCGTGCTGCTATAAGGATTTCCATCGCGTTCGTACTCGGCGATGATCGGCTCGCGAATCTTGGCGATGTCGGCCTCGCTGAGTTTTTGGCCCTTTTTCTCCAGCTGCTCGACCTTCACCTGCGCGAGCACGCTGCCGGCTTGCTCGCCACCCATGACGGAGATACGGGCGTTGGGCCACATCCACACGAAGCGCGGGCCGAAAGCACGTCCGCACATGCCGTAGTTCCCCGCTCCGTAGCTGCCGCCCACGATGACGGTGAACTTGGGGACCTGGGCGTTGGAGACGGCGGTCACGAGCTTGGCCCCGTCCCGGGCGATGCCCCCCGATTCATACTTCTTGCCGACCATGAAGCCGGTGATGTTTTGCAGAAATACGAGCGGGATCTTGCGCTGGCAGCAGAGTTCGATGAAATGCGCACCTTTCAGGGCACTTTCACTGAAAAGAATGCCGTTATTGCCGATAATGCCCACGGGATAGCCGTAGATGTGGGCGAAGCCGCACACGAGGGTCGTGCCGTAGAGCGCCTTGAACTCGTGAAAGCGCGAGCCGTCCACGGTCCGGGCGATGACTTCGCGGATGTCGAACGGCTTGCGCAGATCGGCGGGGACGACGCCGGCGAGTTCGCTGGCATCAAATAAGGGTTCTTCGGGGACGCGGCGGTCCATGCCGGTTTCGCCGGCGGGACGCGCGCGATTGAGGTTGGCGACGATGTCGCGCGCGATCTCCAGCGCGTGTTCGTCGTTCTCGGCCAAGTGATCGGTCACGCCCGAAGTGCGGCAGTGCACATCCCCGCCACCTAGTTCCTCGGCGGTCACGACTTCACCGGTGGCCGCTTTTACCAACGGAGGCCCGCCTAGGAAGATGGTGCCCTGCTTGCGTACGATGATCGTTTCGTCGGACATGGCGGGGACGTAGGCGCCGCCCGCCGTGCAGGAACCCATGACAACCGCGATCTGCGGGATCCCGCGCGCGGACATGGTGGCCTGATTATAGAAAATGCGCCCGAAATGGTCGCGGTCGGGGAATACATCCGCCTGCATGGGCAGGTAGGCGCCGCCGGAATCCACGAGGTAAATGCAGGGGAGGTGATTCTCCATCGCCACTTCCTGGGCCCGAACATGCTTCTTCACGGTGAGGGGGAAGTAGGTGCCCCCCTTCGTGGTCGCGTCGTTGGCCACGATGACGACTTCGCGGCCGTGGACGACGCCGATGCCGGTAATGACCCCAGCGGACGGGGCTTCATCATTATACATGTTCCAGGCCGCGAGCGGTGACAGCTCCAGAAAGGCCGTGCCCGGATCGACCAGCTTCTGAATCCGATCGCGAACAAAGAGCTTACCGCGAGACTCGTGCTTATCGCGCGCTTCCTTGCC
The DNA here is from genome assembly GCA_050251055.1 of Bacteriovoracia bacterium. GTDB lineage: Bacteria > Bdellovibrionota > UBA1018 > UBA1018 > JBFWNL01 > JBFWNL01. The sequence continues at coordinate 4,453 of JBFWNL010000016.1, read as the reverse complement.
TCCGCCCCCGCGCACCTGGCCCAAGCGCTCATCCAGCTCGGCGGCGAGCTTCTGATGATGCTTCGCGTTCGCTTTGAACTCGGCGCCTTGTGGCTGGGCTTGGGTAGTGAGTACGGACATAACCCTGTGGTACCGGGCAGGCACTTGAAATTCAAGCACCTTTTGTTTTCCCGGCGAATGGGGTAACCAGTAGGGAAATGGCCTACCAAACCCTGCAAGCCACCATCGATGTGCGCGGCGTGCTGACGGTTTCCTTGAATCGTCCGGATGTGCGCAACGCTTTCAACGCCGTCGTCATTAAAGAGCTTTCACGCGTCTTTGAAAAGGAAGGCCTGGACGACCGGGTCCGCGCGGTAGTTCTGCGTGGCAACGGGCCGGTGTTCTGCGCGGGGGGCGACCTCAACTGGATGCAGGACTCCGTAAACTTCACCTTCGAAGAAAACCTCCAAGACACCCGCACGCTCGCGCAGATGTTCGCGCAGCTCAACGAATTTCCCAAGCCGGTGATTGGAGTCGTTCAAGGGGCGGCGATTGGCGGCGGCGTGGGCCTAGTGAGCATTTGCGATATCGCGATCGCGGCGACGGATGCGGTTTTTAGTTTGAGCGAAGTCCGCTTGGGCATTATCCCCGCGTGCATCGGTCCGTTTGTGGTTGCTAAGATCGGGGCTTCCCATGCCCGCGCGCTTTTCGTGAGTGCCGAGCGTTTTTCTGCCGCGCGCGCTCGTGAAGTGGGCCTGGTGCATGACGTGGTCGCGGCCAGCGAACTCGACTCTGCCGTCGAGCGGGTGATCGGCAATATCCTGCAATGCGGCCCCGAAGCCATGGCCGCCGCGAAAAAGCTCGTGCTCAATCTCACGTGGCCTGAGTACCGCGCCCGCAAGAAAGATCCTTTGGAATACGTCGCCAAGGTCCTAGCCGACCTTCGCATCTCCCCCGAGGGGCAGGAGGGCGTGCGCGCTTTTTTGGAAAAACGCAAACCGAACTGGCTGAGTAAATGACCATGGCCCGCGGAAAGCAAAAGCTTTTGGTCGCCAACCGCTCCGAGATCGCCTGCCGGATTTTTCAAGCGTGCCGCGAAATGGGCATCAGCACGGTGGGGATTTTCGCTCCCGGCGACGAGCAAGCCCGTCATGTGACCTACGCCGATGAAGTGGTACCGGTGAAGGGATATCTAGACGTTGAATCCGTAATGGCCGCGGCAAAGTCGACGGGGGCGACCCTCGTGCATCCGGGCTACGGTTTTCTTTCGGAACGCGCGCATTTTGTGGAAGCGGTCGAGCAGGCGGGGCTGAGTTTTGTCGGGCCGCGTGCGGAGACAATCGCGCTCATGGGCAGCAAGATCCAGGCGAAGCAGCTCGCCGACAAAAATGGCGTACCCACCTTGCCGTGGGCGCTCGTCGACGCGGGTGGGGGAGTCACGGCGCTGCGCACGGCGGCTCAGAAAGTCGGCTTTCCCCTGTTGCTAAAAGCGTCGTCGGGCGGTGGCGGCAAGGGCATGCGCCGGGTGGATAAATTGGAAGACGTGGAAGCGGCCGCGGAGAGCGCGGCGGCGGAAGCGCTTTCGGCGTTTGGTCAGAGCGCGCTTTTTTTGGAAAAGCTCGCGGTAAACCCGCGCCACATTGAAGTTCAGGTTTTCGGCGACGGCCAGGGCGGCGGGGTGCACCTGCACGAACGCGAGTGCTCGATTCAACGCCGGCACCAGAAAATCTGGGAAGAATCCCCGGCCCCTAATCTGCCCGAGGCTACACGGCAAGGGTTGTTCGAGGCCGCCCTTAAGATCGTGAAGGCCACGAAGTACCGCAACGCCGGCACCTGCGAGTTCTTAGTGGACGCCCAGGGCGGCTTCTATTTCTTGGAGATGAACACGCGCCTGCAGGTGGAGCATCCGGTGACCGAGCTCGTGACGGGACTTGATCTCGTGCATTGCCAGCTCGAGCAGGCAATAGATCCCGACCGCGCCGTACTTGCCGCGTCGCCGTTTTCCCGCGGGGCCGCGATCGAGGTGCGCCTCTACGCGGAAGACCCGGCGCAAGGATACATTCCGACGCCAGGGCAGGCAAAGCGGGTGCGCTGGCCCACCGGTCCCGGTATTCGCGTGGACAGCGGCATCGAAGAAGGCCAAGCGGTCGGCACCCAGTTTGATTCCATGCTCGCTAAGATCATTGTTTCCGCGCCGTCGCGGGCCCAGGCGCTCGCGCGTATGCGGTTCGCGCTCGCCGAAACCGTCGTGCACGGGATCGGGACCAACCTGAATTTTCTGCAGGCCATCGCCGAGCATCCGGCGGTCGTGGCGGGCAAGGTCGATACGGGCTTTTTGGATCGGGACTTCGCGGACTACGCGCCGTTCCCGAAACCGGAGGAATTGGCGCTGATCGCGGCTTTGAAGGACACGGGCCTGGTAAGTTCATCCGGCATGGGCGCGGGTGGCGGTGATCGCCCAGCCATCGAGTCGCCTTGGCGAACGATGAGGTTGAGTGATCGCGTGCTTGGGGGAGGCGGCGCATGAGTCGCTTCTTCAAAACCTCGGCCAATAAGGAAGCTCTAAATTCGGCGGGTGCGTCCGAAGGCGCGTGGAAGTTCGAGCGGCGTCCCGGTCCTTGGATCATCGCCACGCGCACGGGCGTGGGGGGCGCAGTGGTGCGCGTACGTCTGCTCGCCACCGAAGTGAATGGGAAGTTTTGGGCGCAGGTGGGGGGAGTGGCCCACGCCGGCGAGATCGTCGAGGCGAGCGCGGGGGGGCGGGATGCGGGTGGTAGTGATGCCGACCTAGTCGCGCAGTTCCCAGGCAAGGTGCGCAAGCTTTTAGTGAAGGCGGGGGACGCGGTCGAGAAGGGTACGCCGCTTTTGCTCGTGGAAGCGATGAAGATGGAGTTTGCCATTAAGGCACCCAGTGCGGGCAAGGTCACGAAAGTTTTGGTGGCGGAAGGACAACAGCTTTCACCGGGGGACCGGTTTTTGGAGATCCAGTAATGGCCGGGAAAACCGTGAACGTTTTCGAAGTTGGACCCCGTGATGGATTCCAGAACGAATCCCGTTTCGTCTCACTGGGGACGAAGATTGGCTTCATCGAAGGCCTAGTCGCCGCCGGTATCAGGGACCTGGAGTTGGGCGCCTTTGTCCGCCCCGACCGGGTGCCCCAGATGAGCGACACCGACGCGATCTTCCAGGCGATTCGGGAGAAACGCCTGAATCTGAAGTCCACGCGGGCTTGGAGCCTGGTTCCTAACCGGAAGGGCTTGGAGCGGGCGATCGCCGCCGGTGCCAAGCACATCGCCGTGTTCACGGCCGCCAGCGAAACGTTCGTGAAGAAAAACATCCGCATGAGCATTCAAGAGTCGCTGGACGAGTTCGCGCCGTTGGTAAAGGACGCGCGCAAGGCGGGCATGACGGTACGGGGATACATCTCAACGGCCTTCGGTTGCCCGTTCGAGGGCAAGATCGCCCCCAAGAAAGTTTTGAAAGTAGTGCAGGCGCTTGCAAAGATGGGCGTGTCCCAGATCTCGCTTGGCGACACCATCGGCGTGGCCTCCCCGCGGGGCGTGACGGAGGTCGTGAAACCCACCTTCAGGCTTTTGGGCGTGAAAAAAACCGCCGTGCATTTTCACGACACGCGCGGCACCGCGCTGGCCAACACGCTGCGCTCACTCGATATCGGCGTGCGCACGGTCGACAGTTCGGCCGGTGGCTTGGGAGGCTGCCCGTTCGCCCCCGGCGCGTCGGGCAACCTCGCGACCGAGGACCTGGTGTTCATGCTCGAAGACATGGGTATGGATACGGGAATTCAGCTTGAGAAGCTCGCGCAGGTGAGCCTCAATCTTGCCCAGAAAATGGGCCGGCCGCTTTCGAGCCGCTACCTCCAGGCCCGCGCCTCGTCCGTGGGCGTGAATCTTTCCGAAGTTCGGGGAGTGATGTAGATGCCGCAGCTGCGGGCGCTTCTGCTCACGCTTTGGCTCTTGCTCTGTTTCCTCTTTGGTTTTCTGCTGAGTTTGACCCGTTGGAAGAACCCGATTTGGAACCGTTTCGTGCTGAACGCCTTCGGATTCGGCGCGCGCTACATCGGCGGCGTGCGAATCCATCCCATCGACAAACACCGCAGCGATAGCGTCGGACCTTGCGTGTACGTCGCGAATCACCAGAGCGGGCTGGATATGGCGGTTTACGGAACCGTTTTCCCAAAGCTCGGAGTGATGGTGGGGAAACGCGAGCTTGTTTACGTGCCGATCCTAGGCTGGTTCTTCGTCGGCGGCGGCAACGTCATGATCAATCGCGGAAACCGCCGGAGCGCCGTGGGGAGCCTGGCGGAAGCCGTCGACCGCATCAAGCGCAAGGGGCATAGCATCTGCATTTTTCCGGAAGGCACCCGCAACAAGTCGCTCGAAGGTTTCCTGCCTTTCAAAAAAGGGGCGTTTTATTTGGCGATCGATGCCCAGTGTCCGATCATTCCCGTGGTGGC
>JBFWNL010000015.1:0-51252 GCA_050251055.1 Bacteriovoracia bacterium | reverse complement strand
GCCCAATAATTCCGAACAACGCTTGCACCCTCTGTATTACCGCGGCTGCTGGCACAGAGTTAGCCGGTGCGTCCTTTTGAGGTACCGTCAGACCGTTAGCTATTCACTAACGGGTGTTCGTCCCTCACGACAGAGCTTTACAACCCGAAGGCCTTCTTCACTCACGCGGCGTTGCTGCGTCAGACTTTCGTCCATTGCGCAATATTCCCCACTGCTGCCTCCCGTAGGAGTCTGGGCCGTGTTTCAGTCCCAGTGTGGCTGATCATCCTCTTAGACCAGCTACTCATCACTGCCTTGGTGGGCCTTTACCCCACCAACTAGCTAATGAGACGCAGACTCATTTGAGAGTGAGGGATCTTGCGACCTCCCTTTCCCGAAAAACCCAATTACGGATTCCTCGATCTATCCAGTATTAGCCCGCCTTTCGGCAGGTTATTCCAGGCTCTCAAGTAGATTATCTACGCGTTACTCACCCGTACGCCACTTTACTCATCCGAAGACTTTCACGTTCGACTTGCATGTGTTAGGCACGCCGCCAGCGTTCGTTCTGAGCCAGGATCAAACTCTCAAGTTTAATTTGTTCGCCCCGAGCGCGCTTTCGCGCAGCTAGGGACTAAAAATTTTTAAGAGCTTTTTGGCTCAATTCGAATTTTGGCTGAATTATTCATTCAACTTGTATTTGGAATTGAACAAAGCTTTTCGACAACACCCAAAACTCGCTGTTTCCAGCGGAATCAGGCTGCCATCGCCCGCTTTTTCATTCAAAAAATTCATCTCAAATTTTCAAAGACCAACTGCATACGAGACCGCCGCATTACTGCGCTTTTCTATCTCTTATGACTTGGGGAAGACGATAGATAGCCGTTCTTCATGACCCGTGCAACCCCTTTTTTGAAGAATTTTGAAAGAATTTCTCGCGGTTACCCCCTGTTTTATTCTGATTAAATAAGTCAACTACTGTTTTCGCCCAAAACCAGCTCTCCAGGCCCAATTCGAGTCATAGCTCGCCGCGTATTAGATTTAATTCGGGGTTGTCCCGAATAAAACGAGGCCCCATAATTTTAGATATGTACACCCGCAGACTCTATTTCCACGGATACGTGATGCTGATGATCGCTTTCCTGCTGGGCTTTCCCACGGCGACGGCGGCGAATGGATTTCGCTGGATGACGGCCCATGTGGGCACGATGCTGGGGGCGGTCGTGGTCTTAGTGACGGCGGGGGCTTGGGAGGTTTTGAAGCTCAACGAACGCCAGCAGAAATGGGCGTTTCGGCTTTTTCTTGCCGGCGCCTACGCCGGAACGTTTATCAACATTTTCGGGGCGATGACGAATATGCCGGGACCCGCGACGCAACCCGGGGTCGCGCCTGAACCATATCAGGCGGTCGTCCTGATTGCGTCGCTGGCCATTATCGTTCCCGGCTTCATCGGGGCGACCGCGCTGCTCATCAAAGGCATGCGCGGAAATTAGCGCAGACTAGCGCCAAGGGTTGAACTCAACGGCCCGCTTCAACCACACTTTTAATTTCTCGATATCGGTCGTGCACTCAAGGACTCGCGTGTCTTCACCGAACTTCGCGAGACGCCCACTCACCATCTGCACGCCACCACGCTCGTCTTCCTCCGCGAGGAAGAAGCCCGTGTAGTTTCCACGCGCCGTGAAGTAGGTGCCGTACGGAGCCGGCGCCGTCCACTTTTCACCCACGCGATCCAAAAGCACCGTCGTACCTTCATCCGCCAGGATGCTGCCTTGCACACCTTGGGAATTTGGTCGCTTATAACCCACGATGCTGAGCACCTTGCCCACGCCAAACTCCGCAAATGGGATATCCCACTTGCCGTTATTCCGCAGTACCACGGCGCGAATCTCCCAACGGTCCTGGGTCAACTCGCTTCCGCCGGAAAACTCACCGCCGCACGCGACGATCTTTTGGCCCGACGGGGACAGCTTGAGCAGATTTTCAACATCATCCGCAGCGAAACCCACACTCGAAACCAGCAAAGATACCAACGCCAACTTAAACATATGCACTCCTTCGTGTAAAAACCCTAAATCTCCGACAAACGGGTGACTAACGAAAGGAGCGACTGAAGTCAATCAAGCGGGTTAGCGTTTCGGCGGTTTACCCGGTGGGATGGACCACCTCCAGAGGGAGCGCGGCCGGCTGGCCAATGAGCTTATTTACAACGAGGCTCTCCATCCGCCGGGAAAGTCGATGCTTCCCGGAAAGCACCTCGCAAAGGTGCCCGGGAGAAATACCTAAATCACGCGCAAAAGCGCGTAGGGAGTAGGCCGGATTTTTTTGGATCCGTTGGGCCAGAGCCGCCTTGAGTAACTCACGGTAGTCCATGTCGCCTCCAAGATTTGCTCCCTGGATCAGGGTAGCGGAGGCAAAACGAGAAGGCCAACGCCACGGTGTTCTAGGTCAAACACCGTACACTGGCGTCCACTGCGGCATGAAAACCGCTAAGAAGACCTAAAAGTAAAAGATGAACGAAGGCGAGAAGACGAACGTGGAGGACATCACCCCGAGCGCGATATCCAGCGATGTTTTCTCCGAGAAAGAAACCCCGAAGTGTCCGTTGAACGTGAAAACCACGCCCACGCCGCTCGCGGTTTGCCCGAAGATCGTGCCGCTCGCCAGAAAGAGATCCGGACCCAAATCGATGCCGACGTAAGGCCGCACGGCACCCATCGTGGGGAATTCATAGATAAAGATGGGGGTAATCGGAATCTCCATCAGGAAAATAGTCGTCGGCCAAATCTTGAGATTCGATTGCGCGCCAAAGTGCATGCCTTCGGCGAACTCGTAGAGATAGCGAAAGTTAGCGCCAAAACCGAAGCTGCCGCCCGCGATCGCAATCGACGGGCCGATCCCAAACTTCCCGCGCGGGCTAAACCCCGAGGAAGCGTAGGACACCCTTTCCGTCGTCGGCGCGGCGACGGGAGCCGGCTTAGCCGGTGGCTTCGCCTTCGGGGCGGCCCAGGCAGGCGCGGAGATCACTGCCAACATCAACGAAACCACGGCGACGTTCTTCATTTTCATATCCAGTCATTTTCGCCTAAAGCGCGCCGGTAGCAAGCGGAATCCGGATGGCTTAAAAGAAAGTAGTGAGCGGAAAGCCCACCGTGATGCCCAAGCTTTGGGAGAAAACTTCGTCATTGCCGATAGGCTTCGTCCAGCTCACGTAGTTCAGCTCGCCGAAGAAGCTAGGGGGTCCCCAGCGCAGCCACACGTTGTAGTAAGAAACGCCATCGATCTTTGGGTACACGAACGATCCGAACGAGAAGTTATACCGCCGGACCAGAAAATCGCGAAAAACAAGCTCGATCCCCTGGGGCCCCCCGAACCGAGCATAGGTTTGGCCGTTATATGGGAACACGATCATGTTCGCGCCCAGTAGAAGATTCATCGAAAAACGCTCATCCCAGGCCCGGGTATTCTCGAGCATGACGTACAGGCCAGTATCCGTGAACCAGTCCTTGTGAATTGCGGTGGCATTGAACATCACCAGCCGCATCGCTTCGTGCATGAAGTAGGACCCATAAAAAGTAAGCAGTGGAGCGTAGGAATGGGTGCTTCGATTGCCCCCGGTATAGGTATAGGCGTAGGGCCCGATCCCCATCCCCAAGGCGCCGTAACGGAGCTTTTCGGGCACGCCGTAACGAATGGTCGCTTTTTGTCCGGGCTGCCCAGGAACGCTCACGGTGGTGAAACCCGGCTTCGCGCGCATGCGCAGGGGCCACACGTTCACCGACGTCGATGGGAATTCGATTCCGTCGATGCTCGCGGTCTGGCCGACGTTATCCCAGAATACGAAAAGCTCGAGGCTACTCGTAGTGTTCTGATCGCCTTCGGAATAGACGAAACGACAAGCGAGGTACATCCAGCTATTCTTGGGGATCGTGATCTCTTCCGCGCGCACGTTGTAAGGCGAACACGTCGTATCCACCAGAACGCGCGCCTCGTTCTCGGGCCGAGGTTTGTAGCGAATGTGGAGAATACCCGCGACCGTCTTACCGCCACGACGCACTTCGACCTGGATGGCGTTCTTTTCACCTGAAAACATCGCCACCGGCAGATCGACGGTTCCCTTGCCGCCCTCTACATAGAAGGTTTGCGAAAAACCGTTGTTCACGACCCGGCCCGCTTCGACCCCCTCGGCTTCCACGAGCAGGCGGCCGCGCGGAAGCACGAAGGACTTGGCGGCGCGCGCCCACTCGACGCTCTTCTCGCCGATTCGCGCCTGTACGCCCGGCACGGCCGGGCCTACCCACTGCACCTCGAAGTCAGCCGCGCGAAAATCCGCGGGCGTAAAGACGAACGGGACGGTTTCGGAAAGAATGAGGGGCGCGAGGCTGGGCGGTAGCTCGTGGAGCAACGCGAACGCGGGTGAAACAAACAGGTAAATCCCCAATACCAACCAAGAGAGTAAGCGCATGATTTTCCGGGAAAATCATACCCAGTGGGGATACGAAAGCAAGCGGGAGTTTACTTCTCCGGAAGGCCCGCGGCCATCCAATCCTTAAAGAGCTGGATGTCTTCGGCGCTAGGCTTTGGCTCGGACTTCTTCGGCGGCATATCGCCCGCCTCAATGAGCTCCAAGATCAAATCCGCTTCCGCCTTGACCGCATCGTAGGTTTCCAGGAATGGTTTTTTCGGCTTCTCCGCCCCGGCCGCGTGGCACTTGAGGCAAGCCGGTTCCAAAACTCTTGCTTTGATCTGCGCATAGGTCACGGAGGCCTTCGGAGGTTCGGGCTGTGGAGCAGGCTCGCTGGGTGGCCCCGGCGTAGGCTCGGAGGGCGGCGTTGGGTCACTCGGCGGAGGCACGGGAGGACCTGGCTCCGGCTGCGGCATCGGTTCCGGCTGGGGGGGCACGGGCTCCACGGGGGGCTCGGCCTTTTCGGTTTTCTCGGGGAAATCCGCGTCGATCCACTGCTTCAAGAGCTCGATCATTTCCGCGGTAGGACGAGGCTCTTTACGCCGGGGCGGCATTGGGTCCTCTTCATCCAGTATCCTGCGAAGGGCATCCTTGGCGTGCTTGCGCGCATTCTCGTAAGTGTGCAAGGGCGGGTACTCGTCGATCCCGTCCGGCGAATGGCACCGCACGCAGGCGGGTCCGAAGAGCCCGGCCTGAAGGGTTACATAGTCGGCGTTCTTTGGCGCGGGCGGAGGATCGGTCGGCCCCGGCGCGGGAGCCAACCCGACAATGTAGTCACGCACGAGATCAATCTGCCCTTGCGCGACCTTGCCCACCGGGGGCATCGCGCCTTCTTTTCCCGAATCGAGGTTCATACGCACGAAAAGCGCGGAGGCTTCGGGCTTACCGGGCACGATCCGTCCTGCCAAAGCGTGCAGATCCCCTTCGGAAGCGCTGTCCTCCGCCCACTTGTGGACGTGGCAGCTCGTGCAACTCGGACCAAGCACGTGGGCCTTCAAATCGGCGAACGTCACCTTCGCGCCGTTACGGGCAGGAAGCTGGCGATTCCGGAACAACTTCGATTCATCGGTGCCGGTCACGTTACAGTTAGTCAGGGCACCCGCCATCAACACGATCGAAGCGGCGGCGGCCAAGGCTTGGGTTACGTCTCTCTTATTCGATTTCATCAGCTTCATAAATTCACCAAAACTTGCGCGAAAAACAGGTTCTCACTGACGGTTCCCCGTTTCGTGAAACGGAAATTACCGATCAGGCTCGTAATATGCGTAAACCGCACGTACATGTCGGGACCGTGTTGCTGGCCCGTTTCTGCAAACGGTGCGCCAACACTCAGGCTCTCCACCGGCCACCCCATTTCCAGCCATTCGGTGACGGCAAAGAACGGCCGCGCGTAGATCACCGTCTGATTGAAGTAACCAGAACTCAAGGACTTTACGTTCCGTTGAGTGAGATCCAATTCGGCCAACAACCCGTACCGATCCGTCGACAATCGGGTGAACACCCCAAAATACCGCCGGGTAATTAATTCAGTGTCCCCGAACAATCCAAAGCCACCCACCGAAACGTGATCGGTCACGAAATACTCGCCGCGCACGCCCCCGCCAGACTCGCGATTGGTCGCGGCTTCCTGGTAGCTGGGTAAATAAACAAACGGAGTGACTTGAAGATTTTCGTTCCAAAGATCCGCGCGAACGGTGGTAACGAAGTCGGTGGTGTTGCGCCGGTTCCGACTGCGAATATACGACGTGTGATCATCGATATTCAGGCCGGCGGGGATGAAATCACGTCCCGCGCTCACTTCAAACTTATCTTCCTCTCGATAGGCGACGATCGCCCGACGCAAAACAAAATCGGAAAACTTAAAAGACACGGTGGCGGCGGTGGCTCGATCGGGGGTCAGGCCCGCGGTCGCCTCGAAGCGTAGTTTCTCGGAGAGCTTCGTCGAGTTGAGATAGTCGAGTTGCATCGGAAAGATGGAAGTCGTCGAACGCATGTTCATCCCCATCATCCGGAACTGAAGGCCGTGGATGAAGGTGCCGTTGGCGGTCAAGGTTTTCGAGAACTCGGACTCCGAGGGTTTGTAGTCGACGGGAAAGACACTTCCACTACCGCCGACACCACGGCCGTAATCGGTGAGTAGCCCGCCGCCCCGAAGGGCGACATGGCAGGTGCTACACATCTTGTAGCCGTGCCGAATCATCGAAGGATAAGCATGCGCGGCGGCTGAGCCGAGCACGGAAGCTAAAAGGAAGGCGAAGAAAACACCAAGACGCTGGATCATGGGGCGCTCGCTTGCACCGCCCCCACGTCAAAACTCACGTTCACCTCGTCGGCAACCGTGATCCCCAATTGCGACGGTTTTTCTATCTTAAAAGAAGAGAGCTTCACGATCGTGCTGCCGGAAAGTTTCTGCTTGTCACCGTCCGGGGTGATTTTCAGGGCCAGTTCGAACGGAGCCTCGACATCACGAATCGACATATTGCCCTTCAGCGGGCATTCCAACACGTCCGTACCGGTGCAGGTGCCCTGGCCCGTGAAGCGGATCGTCGGAAACTTCCCGCCGGTTTCGAAGATACGCTCGCGCATGTGCTTGTCGCGCATGCTCATCTTCGTGGTCAGTTTTTCAGGACTCACCGTCACCAAAAGTTGCTTCACTTCGTTGCCCGCGAGCTCAAGACTGCCTTCGAGTTCTTCCGCTTGTCCGTGGACATTGAACGCTTTCACGCTCGCGGGAGCGACGAACTTGAGCTCTCCCAAGGTCAACTTGAATTTTTTGCTCGCGACCGCCGCGGCCGGGGCTTCGGTGGTCGCCTTATTCGGGGTTTTCGGAGCCGCATAGGCGCCGGGCACGGCTGAGCTGACTAGCGCGAGCATGCCTAGCAACATCGGCATAACCCTTTTTGAATTTTGCTTATTTGCGGAAATCACCATGTCCCACCTTCCTTGCGGCAATAATATCTTGTACCAGCTTCGCGGCGTCTTCGTTACGGTTTTCAAGCAACGCCAAATGCAAATCATTAACAATCTGTTGTAATTGAATCGACAGCTTACGGTATCGATGCAGATTCGCGGCGTAGTCTTTGCTCGCTCGGTCGAGCGAAGACGGGACGAGCACGACGCTTTGATTCACGAGTTTCAAGAGCTCTTCCGCGAACGATGCGGTCAGTTCGTTTTGCGCGGGATCGGCGACATGTTGCTGAATCCCCTTGAGCCGGCTGCCCATGGCGCCCATGATTTCCGAAAGCGTGGGGTCGTCCATCGCCGGGGCCGAAAGGCAAGAAATCAGCGCTAGCGCGAGAACCCCGCATGCGTGCTTGCCAAAACGACGGAGTTTCATTAAGAATGACGGATTCGTTAATTCGGTGGGGCTGTAGCTCAATTGGTAGAGCACCTGCTTTGCAAGCAGGGGGTCGCCGGTTCGACTCCGACCAGCTCCACCATTTTCCAACTTCAAGATTGATTTCGTCGCCATTCGCTTCTCTCCTGACGCCGGGTTTAACCGATTTCCAGTTCGACCGAAAGGCTACGATTCGTCAAACAGCTGTTAGCAAATTGTAAACGTTTCTTAACTCATGGCGTTATTTTTAGTCAATCACGTCCGCTTGCACGAGACGCCTGGCCTGCCTATAAATGAAGGAGTGCAACCCACATCCCTCACTTCCGAAAATTACCGCGACGGCTTCCTCATTGACGATCAGTGGATGGGGGGCGTCTCGGAAAATCCCGCGCATGAAACCAGCGCGAGCACCGATCGCTTCGTGGCTTACGTGGTGGACGTGTCCGAAGGCGTAACCTTAGGGGCGCACGGCTACCCCACTTTGGCCGAGGCGCTACACGCGATCAACCGCATTCCCCGCGCCTGGCGCTTCGAGAGCGCGCGATCCTGCCATACTGGCTGCGCTTCCGGTGGATGCCAGAAGAGCTGCGGCAGCGGACACTAAAACAGATCAGTCGTCTTCCCGTTTCCGCTTTTCGAAATAACCTTTCCCGAGCAACTCCACGCAGTCCAGGTAACGCAATAGCGACTGGTGGATCTGAATACCGGAAAAATAAAGCAGCACCAGGAACAACCCGATCAGCAGAATTTGGGAACCGGCATTCATTAGGGTCTCGAACACATGCAAAATCATGCGCCCATCGCTCACGGAAGGTCCGTCCTCGAGGGAATCCAGCCCATAGAGAATAATGAAGAAAACCACGCCTGAAAGCGCCGTCATGTAGCGAATACGAAAAAGCAGGTCGCGTAAATCCATACGGAAGGTTTGGGCGAGCCACTGCCAGTCCTGTTGGTTGCCTCCGAGTTGCGCGCGCAAGGTCTCGCAAGTCTGGTCACGCCATTCGCTGAGCTTCAGTTGATGATGCAACGTCGTCTCCACGCCGCCAGCGAGCAAAGCGGACGGCAGGTTCTTGAGAAACTCGGAACCGAAAAAGTAGGCGGAGTACACGAGCGGTGAAAGCAGCGTCACCCAATCCGAGTACGCCTTGAATTTCGGCGGCAACGCCCCGGTATGCAGAAAAACCAAGAAGAGCACCGATACGCCGATCGGAACCAGAAAGCACCAGACAAACACGCCCCAGATGCGACGAGTGACGACGCCGCGCTCCCTCTGATTCTCTTTGGAAATATACTGGCTAAAGTCCGTATATAGCTTTAACCGCGTGCGTTGCAGCATCCTTCAATCATAGTCACAATCTGATACCAACGCCAGTTCGACACCGCGATTCCATCCCGAAATCACCTAAAACGCCTCCCCGCCTGGTACGCGGCTTGCTCATGTGCTGCCTACTACGATCCGGGGGATTGGATCTAAATGCGAGTGAAACCACACGCGGCTTGGGCGGGATGCCCAGTCCGCGGATTTTTAAATGAGGGGAAGAAACATGAAAACGTTCAAATCAATGTTCTTAGCTTTGGCTTTGGTGATGTCCGCCCAATCGGCTTTCGCCATGGGTGGCGGAGGCGGATCCAGCCCCGCTCCCGGCCCCGGCCCTGGCGGCGGCTTTGGCCATGCCCACTGTAGCGCCTCCGACAAAGGCTGGGAGGAGCACTTCGGGGGACATTCCAACTGTGGTGATTGCCTAGCAAAACACGGCGGATGCATCGAGCGATGCTATGTGACTTCGTACCGTTGTATTGCTGAAGGCCAAGACGTCCGTGGCATCACGCAAACGTTCGAAGCGAACTCGCGTCGTTCGGGCTCCGATGCCCGTCAGGAAGCGTTGGATCGCTGCTACTACAGCCGCATGAGCGGCTGCCGAATCCAAACCTGCGATACGGACGATCAGCTCATCAGCTCACGTAGCTGCAAATAGGTTTTACCACGACTATTGGGGCGGGGTTCGTTGTCCGAAAATAACGGGACGCAACCGGCCGATGGATCCCGCCCTAATATGCGCTACTTTAGTAAGTGTTAGGTAACGACGACTTCCCGTAAGCGTAAGATCGACCGCGCCCGACCACGCTGCTCATCAATATCCACCACTACCGCGCCATACCCCCCCGGACCTTCGGCGGGTTCGAACTTCACCGGTCGCTTGGTCACGAACTTCTGAATCGAAATCTCTTTCTTCACGCCGATCACCGAATCAAAGCAGCCGCACATGCCGACGTCGGTGATGGCCGCGGTGCCGTTCGCGAGCACGCGCTCGTCGGCGGTTTGAACGTGGGAATGACTCCCCACCACGGCCGCTACCCGCCCATCGACGTGAAACGCGAACGCCTGCTTTTCGGAAGTCGCGTCCCCATGAAAATCGACGAAGATATTGCGGATACCTTCCAGCTCGAGCTTCGCGATCTCGGTGTCGGCGGCGCGAAAGGGACAGTCGGCGGGTTCCATGTGCACGCGGCCGATCACGTGCAAAACCGCAAGCCTGAAGGCGGGGTTTTTCTTCGAACTCACGATGGCGACGCCACGGCCCGGGCTCGGATTCTCTGGCGTGCCCGGGAAGTTCAAAGGCCTTAGGAGGCGCGGCTCCCTCTCAATGTACGGAATAATCTCGCGCTGGTCCCACGCATGATTGCCGGTGGTAATGACATCGGCGCCCAAGGCGAAGAACTCGTCGGCGATCTGAGGGGTGATGCCGCGGCCGTGGGCGGCGTTTTCTCCATTGATGACTACGAAATCAATCCCGTGCGCGGCAACCAAGCGCGGAAGGACGGTAGCCACGGCCCGTCGCCCCGGGCTGCCAAATACATCGCCAAAAAAGAGAACTTTCAAAGAAACTGCTTTCTAAGCCCGAAGGGCAAGCGCAGGAGTAACACAGCGGACAGGTCCGAGGCAAATCGGGGTGTCAGCCGAGGGAGAGGCGCCGCCGTTTCAGCCAGGCTCCGACGCGCGGGGTGCGGATCTCGCGCCGTTCCGTGATCACCCAGTCCACCGCCTGGTCCCACTTGGCCTGGGGAAGCTTACTCACCACCTGGAAATCGAAAGCGACCACGATCTTCAAGGCTTCCGGCATGTTTTTTAGCAAGCGATCGTAATACCCCTTGCCCATCCCCACCCGATGCCCCTTCGCGGTCACGCCCACACAGGGAACCAAAATCACGTCTACTTGCTTCGGAGAAACCACTTCGGCGGCGGTGGAGGGTTCTTGGATGCCGTAGGAATTGAAACGCCAATGCGAATCGGACTTCACTTCGGCGAGCTGCATGTTGCCCTTGTGGTCGATCAGGCGCGGGAAGCAGAGACGGGCGTGCGCAGAACGGAACCACGGATCGAGTAGGCCAACCTGAGCCTCCTGCGCCATAGGCCGAAAGGTGGCGACGGTCAGTTCGGGCCAGAACTTCGCGAGCACCTTGCGCACGCGCTCGCACGCTTGCCAAGATTTATCGGCGACCCATTCGGGGGTGAGCTCGGCACGGCGGGCGAGCAGGACTGCACGCGGGCCGGTGAAAACGGGCTTCGTAGCTTTCGACTTTGGAGAGGCCTTCGACTTGGCTTTGGATTTAACGGTGCGGGAACGACGGGAGACTTGCTTGGCCACCGGGGGTCTCCGTCACGCCGAATCTAGGTCGAGCTCTTGGCCGCGCCGGACGCGGAGCTAGATAAAGAGGACTCGATCGCGCTCAAGAGTTTCTTGGACTTTTCGGTCACTTCCGCGCGGTGATCGGTCGCCTTGCGCTTGGCGCGCACGTACTCTTCGGCCAGATCCAGCAAGGCCACCAGCGCTACCTTGTGGGCGGCCGCACCCTTGCTGCGCACGTTGGCATCCCGAAGCTTCATCGCCGCCAGATCCGTTACCTCCCGGATCATTTCCGGGTCGCCTTCGGACTTCAGCTGAATCTTTTGCCCTAAGAATTCGAATTCAAATGAATGCGCGTTCGCCATGGAGCCTCCGTGCCTTACCTGACTATGAAATCATGAAAAAGCTTCGATCACCAGCGCAATTCCTTGCCCGCCCCCAATGCAGGCGGTCACCAAGGCGTACTTCTTCTTGCGGCGCCGCAATTCGTAAAGCGCGTGCATCGTGAGTCGAGTCCCACTCGCGCCGAGCGGATGCCCGATGGCGATCGCGCCGCCGTTCACATTGAAGATCTCCTCCGGAATGCCCAGTTCTTTCTGCACGGCTAACGCCTGGGGGGCGAACGCCTCGTTCACCTCCACCAGATCCATCTGTCCCAAACTCATGCCGGCGCGCTGAAGCGCCTGGCGGGAAGCCGGTGCAGGGCCGATGCCCATCACCATCGGATCGCAGCCGACGATGCCGTAGGAAACCAGGCGGCCCAAGGGCTGACGCGATTTCGCTTCGGCCTCGGTGCCGACCACCATGGCGGCGGCTCCATCCACAATGCCGCTCGCGTTACCCGCCGTCACCACGCCGTCCTTCTTGAAGACGGGTTTGAGTTTACCTAGGCTTTCCATCGTCGTATCTGGGCGCAGATGCTCGTCCTGCGAAAAAGCGATGGGCGCGCCTTTCCTATCGGGCACCATCACGGGCGCGATTTCTTCGTCAAAGCGCTTGGCTTCGCGGCCCGCGCGCGCGCGCGTCTGGCTGCGCAGGGCGAAGCGGTCGGACTCCTCGCGTGAGATTTTGTAATTTTGGGCCAGGTTTTCGGCCGTGATCGCCATCGGCGTATTGCCATAAGTGTCGACCAAGCTTTCCGTGAGCATGTCGCAAACTTCGGAATGCCCCAGGCGCTCACCCCAGCGCGACTTCTTCAGAACGTAGGGCGCCATGCTCATGTTCTCGACGCCGCCCACGAGGGCGAGCTTGGTATCTCCGGCGAGCATCTGATGCAGGGCCTCGACGATGACTTGAAAGCCCGAACCGCACAGGCGGTTCACCCCGAGCGAAGGCACTTCCTTGGGAACGCCTACTTTGAGGCCCACGTGCCGGGGGGTGTAGATGCTATCCCGGGCCGAATAAAGCACGTTGCCGAAAATCACGTGATCCACCTGCTCCGGCTTGACCTTCGCCTGCTCGAGCGCGGCGCGCGAAGCCGAAATACCGATCTCGGTTGGGTTCACATCCCGCAGGGTCCCTCCGTTTGCGCCAAAGGCCGTGCGTTTTCCGGAAAGAAAATAGAGTTCTTGTTTCATGGTTTCACGTCCACCACATCCACGGAGACGACGCCAGGCAGGGCGGAGAGCACCGGCACGAGCGCCGAGGCTTCGCCCACCGCGACGATCCCGAGGTGGTCCAACTTCGTTCTTTCGCCCACGAGCGCATTTACCTGGGTCTTCGTCAAGCCGGCGAGGAGCTTGCGATACTGCGCCAAATCCACGTACGACCGGTCCGTTAGCTGCGCGCGCAACTTCAGGGTCAGCCGCTTCTCGACCGTGTCGGTCTCGAACGGATAACTATTAGAAAGGGAGTCCCGGGCATCTTTAAACTCATCGTCGGTGACACCCTCGTCCACATACGTCTGCAGCAGCTCAAGCGCTTTCGGCGCGGCCTTCGCGAAGTGCTCGGCCGCGGGATAGGTATAGAGCGAGAACAGTCCCGCGTCCCGTTTCGGCCCAATCAGCTGCTCGAAGCCACTGTAGGCGCCGTAAGTCCAGCCGTTCTCCACGCGAAGAACCTGGACCAACCGCGAAGTGAAATCCGATCCGAACACGAAGTTCGCGAGCTCAAGCGCGGGTCGATCGGCGTCCCCGTCACGAACTCCCGGAGCGGCGATGAAGAGAGGCGAAGTGCCCATGCCCTTGCGATCGACCACGATCGCGCGACGTCCCGTCAAGACAGGCGCGGGCAACGCGGGGGCGTCGAGCCGACCGTGCGGCACGCGACGAAACGCCGCGGACCAAGCCGACGCGAGATCTTTCGCATCCATCGCCGTGGAGATCGCCACCACCATATTCTCACGCACGTATTTCGCCCGAAAAAATTCCTCGACTTGGGGCACGGTGATGCGGGACACGGACTCGACGGAGCCTTCCGCCGGCAGGGCCAGCGGCGTATCTTTATACATCATCCCCATGAGCGCGCGGGCGGCGAGGACGCGCGGGGTCTGCAGATCCGCCTTGAGCTCGCCCTGGACGATGCCCCGCAACTTTTCCATCTCGGCGGGATCGAACGCCGGCTGAGTCAGGATTTCCTCGAGAATTCCGAGGAAAGGCGCGAGATTTTCCCGCAAGACGGTCGCCGAAAGGAAGGTCTCGCTCTGGTCGGTCACCACCTGCAGCGTCGCCCCCAAGCTTTCAATCGATTCGTTCAATTCCGCGTAAGCGCGCGCGCGCGTGCCTCTTAGGAGGGCGCGGGCGGTGAAATGTGCCAGGCCCGGCGCATTCGCGGGATCGGAAACCCTACCGGAGCGCACGACTACGCGCAAATGCACCAGCTGCCCGGACGGATCACGCTCGGTGACGAAAGTCCAGCCCGCCTCATCGACGGAGTTCGGTAACTCTTTCGAAGAACCTGATTTCATGATGCCTGCTCCCGTGTGATCGCCGCCCATGCAGCCCGCTGCCACCCATAAAACGGCTACGCCGAAGATCTTTCTCATTTACCACCCAGTAGATCCGCTTTCGGGGTCATCTCGATCACCGTACGGTTCGTGGGAACGAGGTATTGGCCCACTACTCGTACCACTTCGGCGGGGGTCACCCGACTCACGGCGGCGGCAAGGTCGAACGCCTTTACGGGATCACCTGAAGTAGCGATGAACTCGCCCATGAAATTCGCCAGCGCGGCGTTTTCATCCCACTGCTCATAGATCGCCAGCAGGAGCTGATTTCGCGCGCGCGTCACTTGCGCGGAAAGCGGAAAACTCTTGTCCTGAATCTTCACGAGCACCGCTTCCAGACTGGCCGCGAGGTGGGCCGCGGTCTTACCGCTTTGCAAATCCGCGCCTAACGTCAAGAGCCCCGGATCCCGGAAGAGATCGAGCGTACCGGACATCTGGCTCGCGATACCGTCGTTCACCCAAGCTTGCTGCAAAAGCGAGCCCTGTCCGGTGGTCAGCATCGCCTCCGCGACCCAAAGGGCCGGAATGTCGGCATGGGCGGCCGCCGGCGTATGATAGCCCAGGAAAACCTTGCGCTCGATGAGCTGCGCGTGCTCGATCGTCGCTTTCCGTTCGGCCGCCTGGGCCGGCTCCGACGGGCGAATCGGTTTCTTCACCGGCTCCGACTTGATATCGCCGTAAAACTTCCGGGCGGACGCGGCGACCTTTTCCGGATCCAGATCCCCGACGAGCAACAAAGTCACGTTCTGAGGCTGATAATATTTTTTATAGAAATAATTGGACTGCTCGACCGTGAATCCAGTCACCTCGGGTTCGGTTCCGATCGTGGAATAACGGTACGGATGGGCCGTGAAAGCCGCGGCGTAAAGCGCGTCATGCCCGACCGTGTCCGGGTCGTCGAGTCCCATGCGTAGCTCGCCCACGACCGCGCCTTTTTCCGTCGT
Organism: Bacteriovoracia bacterium; assembly: GCA_050251055.1. Classification (GTDB taxonomy): domain Bacteria; phylum Bdellovibrionota; class UBA1018; order UBA1018; family JBFWNL01; genus JBFWNL01. Next base: position 35,957 of record JBFWNL010000015.1, on the reverse strand, counting down.
CAGCAGATCTTCATCCACGACGAGGTTCACCAAGCGATCCGCCTCGAGCTCCATCACGAGATCGAGCTTATCGGCCGGCATGCTCTCATAGTAGTTGGTGCGATCAAACCACGTCGTCGCGTTCTCGTCGTGCACGCCATTGCGCGTGAGCACGTCGTCAAATTCGCCGTCGGGATACTTCGGGGTTCCCCGGAACATCATGTGCTCAAAGAGGTGCGCCAGCCCCGTGGCGTTGAGCTTCTCGTCGAGTTTCTCGTCGCCGGATCCAACGTCCACCCAAGCCTGGTATGTGAACACCGGCGCCGCGTGATTTTCCACGACGTAGACTTTCAGCCCGTTTTCGAGCTGATAGTGGGACATCGGCAGTCCGTTCGGGAGCGTCAGTTGTTTGACCAATGCGGGATCCCCCCCTTGAAAAAAGAATAGCAGACCGGCTAAGTTCGCGAGCGTATTCCCCATTTCTAAAATACCCCTCTGACTCCTCTCTGTAGCATGCGACCCCACCCCCGGCAAATTCTGCCTCTTGGTGGAACCCCGCATAAAGAACTATAATTTATGGGAGAAAGTGGGGTTGGGAGACGATGTCCTCCACGATGAAAAACATCACGGCTGACGAAGTGCGCATGAAGAATTATCGCGCCCAGCTAGAGCGCAAGCACGAGTCCGATCTCAGCGATATGGACGCCCAGCACGGCGAGCGCGTACGCCAACTTCAAGAGAAGCAAGAGAACGACATCCAGAACCTGCGCGGCGCCTACGACGTCCAAATCTCCAAGGAAGCCGAGCAGCTCGGTATGCGCCTGGAAGGCGTCCGGGCGAACAACGAAGAGCGGATCCAGGCCGAACTGAAGCAAGGCGAAGCCGAGATCGAGAAGGTTCGCAAGCTCGAGCAAGAAAAGATCGACGACTACAAAAAGTCGGCAGACATGCAGCTGGAAAAGCTGCGCAAGGATTACCAAGCATCGACGGATACGCTGCACCGGCAGGGCCGAAAATCGATGGAGAAAATGAAGGAGTAGAAAAATGGAACAAAGCTACCTGCGTAACGGAAAAGTGAAAGTAATCCCGGAAAAAAACGGTAAGCCTGAAAGCCAAAGTGCGGGTGCCCGCGCCGCCGGCGGCCCCACGAAGGAAGCCCCCGCCCCCGCCGGTGTGCGCGTGAATGGCTACCAGCAGGTGCTCGACATGCTGCGCGCCGCGGATCCCGAATTCCGCCAATCCCTGCTTCGCCGCATGGCCGTGCAAGACCCCGAGCTAGTGAAAAACCTCCAGCTCGAGCTTCAGCGCCGCTAATTATTCATTTAATATCAAATAATTATATTTAATTTGATTAAATAAATCAGCTATTATACTCAAACACGCATGAAGCTTTTGCGTTTGAGTTTCGTTTCTCTTTTTTTGTCGGGCGTAGCAGTCGCCGCCCCGCCGAAGCTCGACCTCGCGCGGATTCGCCAAGTTACCTCCCCCAATTTCTTTCGATCCGCGGAAGCGATGGAGAAAAGCCGGGACAATGAAATGTCCCCGGGCACTACGTCCACCTATCAAATCCAGTGGTACCGGAGCTTGGTTTCCGAGGCGAAAAAAGTCCCCTCCGTTTGGGCCTTATGTTCGGATAAACGAGCGCTACTGGATGCGCGCTACGCGAACTCTTTCGACGCATCGGAGACCTTGCCCTGGACGAACTCGGAGGCCGACGATCTCTGCCGAAATCAAGGCGGGGTCTGCCATGGTTGGACCGTCGTGCGAAAGTGGTTAAAAACGCGGGCCCGTTTCGGTCCCACCGAAAGACCGGTGGATAACGAACGCCATATCGACGCAATGATACAAGCCCTACGAGAAGGGGAAATCGTTCGATTCCCGGGAACCCAAACGGTTCGTGAGATCGGTGAAATCTACAAGCGCGGACTGCTCCGTCTGATCGAGCAGCAGCAATACAACTTTAACCCTCGCTATAGCTGGCACTCCTTCTGGGGTAGCCTCGATAGTAACTTGGATGAGCTCCGGCAAATCCGCACCAGCCTTGATCGGGGGCACCAACCGTACGTATCGTTCCAGTTCAGAAAAGGAGGCTCTCATGCGGTTGCGGCCACGGAACTAAACCGGTTGCCAAATGGAGAATGGCAGCTGATCTTTAACGACCCCAACACCCCTTGGATAAAACGGTTCGTCGTATTCGAAGCCAATGGACGACCTCGGGCTGCGACGTCGGCGGAGTTACCCGGCGCCTATACCTATAACTTTAAGGACCCCGAATGGGAGGTGAGAGAAGTTATCTGTGGGGACTTAGAGGAGTGGGACGAGCGGGATGCACGTATGCTCCAAGCGGAATGCGCGTACGACAAGCTGAGAGAGTTCTTAGAGTCGCAGACCGAAGCCCGACACCCCTAAGCGAATCCCCTCAGTTTTCAAGTCGCGGTAGAGGCCGACTTCGGCGCCAGATCGCGGTGGCGATTCGAGATGACCGTCGACTTCCCCTCGAGACGGGGGTCCGCTTCCAATCGCACTCGATACCCTTGCGCCGCTTCAATGAGCTGTAAGCCATCGACATGCATGCGCTTGCGCTGAAAGTCGGGCTCGAGCTTCACCTTGGCGCGCGCGGCCTCGAAGGACTCGGCGGCGACGACGAAATTGACGTGGGATTCATAGACCCCGTCCAAAACCTCCAGATCATAAAATCCGCAGTGAACGAGGAAGAGTTTCAGGTTTTCCATCTCCCAGCTCTAGCAGAGGCCGCCCAAAAAGCAAAAGGCCTCGCCGCGAAGCTGATTCGGCTCCGCGGCGAGGCAAGTAGACCCCTCTAACGTCGAAACATCTGCCTAACCCCGGTCCCCGTTTCCCTGACCCTAATCCCCAAAAACTTTATTTAGGCCCCGCCACGGGTGAAGTGGCGAGGCCTTGGTATTCCCAGTCCGGCCCCCTGAAGCCTCACCCTGCTCTCGCAGGTTCCCTTTCGCCGGAGGTAGTGTGGCGAACTCGCCAGTGAAGCCGTCCTGACGCAAGCGGTTATACGGACAACAACGCTCCGCATCCACTGAGGCCGCTGACGGATTTGCCAGAAATTCGTCAGAAATATCTTATTTATTATATATAGTTATGCGACGGTCGCGAATCAAAGGCTAGCTTGAGTCCATCTGCAAGACGCCGAAGCGCAGCCCCCGCGTGCTCACACGTGTGGAGGGAAAATCAAGCAGCTCCATCGTCCGCCATAAGATCATGGCGCCCGCGAGCAGCACGTCCGCCCGCAACGGCTCAATCCCCGTGAGGCTTCGACGCTCTTCCACCGTGCGCCACTTCAATTCTTCCACCATGCGGTGCAAATCCCCGCGCGTGAGACGGCATTGGTCGATCTTTGCGGCGTCGAAGTCACGCAGCCCCAAAAACCAGCTCGCGAGCGTAGTGGCGGTGCCGGCTACCGCGAGCAGCTCACGCTTGGCCGCGGCCCCCGTGCCCTTCGGGGTCGGCAAGGATTGGCGCCAAGGGCGCATCGTCTCGATCATGCGATCGATCTCGTCGCGGCACTTCCAGAACTCACCGTCCGTCACCGGGTCGGTTTTGAAAAAGCGCTCGGTGAATCGTACGGAACCCATGTCCAGACTTTGTCCCGCGCCGCCGCCCCAGTCTCCGGCGATCAGCTCCGTGCTCCCCCCGCCAATGTCGATCACCACCGGATCGGTAACGCCGGGTAAGAGCGCGCCCCGGTAGGAATACTTCGCTTCGTCTTCGCCGCTGATGACCTGGAACTGAAAACCCGTTTCCTTTTTTACGCGTGCGAAGAACTCGGCGCCGTTCTGGGCGTCGCGCGCTTGGCTCGTGGCCACGCAAGTGACCTCCGCGGGTTTCACGCCGTAGTCACCGAGCTCTTCGACGTACTCCTTCAGACAATAGAGGGTGCGCTCAATCGCGGCCGGATCCAGGCGGCGGGCTTTATCCACGCCTTGGCCCAAACGGACGATCGTCGAATAGTCGGCGACGACCTTTTGCACGACGTGGTTCTTCGCGTCCCAATCCGCCACGAGCAATAGACAGGTGTTCGTACCGAGATCGATGGAGGCGCGTAAACTCACCGCGGTTTTCCTCTAGGCCGGACGCTTATTCTTCGGTCGTCGGAGCTTCGGCGGCCTTCTCGGCCTTCTTCTTCGGCTTCGCGTCCGCGTCCATTCCGAGCTTCACCTTAAACTTGTAGTTTTCCTTCTCGAGGCCTTCCGCTTTCTCTTTCCAGTACTTCACTTCCTGCTCGAGCTCGGCGATGCGTTTGTCGCGCTCCTTGGCGAGCGAGTAGTAGCCTTCGGAGAAGGTTTCGGTTTCGGGATTGAACACGCCGACCCGAGTTTCCCCGTCGACGATACCCTTCACGCGGTACTTGCCGTCCCCCGCGTCTTCCGCTTCAATCACGCTCACGTCGTAAGCCTTGCCCGGGTAAGCCTTGTCTTGCCAGAACTTGGCGGCGGCTTCCTTGGCTTGGTTCTTCTGCTTCTCGTGCGAACAGCTCGAAGCGTAAATCGCCATCACCAGTGCCAAAGCCGCGGTCACGAACCAGCGTCCCCAGCTCATGCCGAAATCTGCCGTATTCATCGAATTCCTCATTTGTTTCATTGCCGATCTCCTTGTTTACCCGTCTATTAAAAAGTCCGTTAAAATTTGAATTTCTTGAGCGCGTCCTTAACCGCCGGCGGGGCGTTCTTGGTGGCGTCCTGAATCACTTGCTGGGCCTTGGCCTTCACTTCCGAATTCACCCGGGCTTTGGCCGCGCCTTCCACGTTGCGAACCGCGACGGTCACGAAGTGCTCGGGCACTTCCTTATAGTCGTAGCAGGGCGCCATGAGCTTACAACCCACCGTCACCGGGAACGACACCGGGTTATTGCCTTCGGCGAGGATACTCTTCACCTCGGTACCCGCGATGTTCACCGAAATATCGCGCGCATGCGTGAGATTCTGCATATCGATCACCGACCAGCGAGCGTTGAGCGCGTAATCGATCAAGCCCGCCATGGTCGTGCCCTTGAGGTCGATCCCCTTGCCGTCTTTCGACTTCGCCACGAAGTTCGGCGCCGTGAATTTGCCGTCGTGGATGGCGAAGTCGGACTGAATGACATCGTACTCCGTCGATCCGGACGGCAAGCTCTTCACGCTTTTGCCCTTGGCTTGCGGATACTTCGAGGCCACGCGCTCCAAGCCATTATTAATGGCCTCGGTGACCATGCGACCAATGTCGATCGACGCAAACGTAGCGTTCTTCACCGAGAAGTTACCCTTCACGTTGAGATTCTTCGTCGCGAGATCGGAATTGAAACTCGAGCCATCCCCCTTCATGTCGAAGTTGGCCTTGCCAATGACGGTATTCTTGAAAAGCTGCAGCTGGGAAGACACCGCCTGCTGCAGGTCGAAGTCTTTCACGTTCGCGGCGAGCGTGTACTTCGGCCGGGCCGGCTTCAGGTCGACCGACATCTTCGCGGTGATGGCGCCGCCAAACACATTCATGCCGAAGTGATCGATCGCGGCGATCAGGTTCGCCATCGTGAACTTGGTCTGGATGTTGGTCACCTTCACGCCGTACGCCTTCACGAGCGGGAGGCCAACGTTCACGTTGGCCACGGCCTTCGTGAGCATCGTGTTCGTGCGTATGGGATCGAGCATCTTGTCGAGATCCGCGGCCGGGGCTTTGCCGCCGGCGGGAGCGCCCGCCGTGGCGGTGCCGCCCGCGTCGCCCGATGTGGGCGTCGCGGCCTTCGCCGTTTCCTTGCCCTTGCCGGCGCCCAGGGGCGGAAAGTCAACGAGCTCGTCGAGATCCATGCCGGTCGAAGTGACGTTCACCGCCATCTTCGGCGCGGTGAACGAAGTAATCTGGGCCTTCACGGTAAGATCGTTCTTCGGCGCCTTGAAGGTTAGGGTGAAGTCCTCAAGCTTGTCGGTCACCACTTTGAGGCCCACGTTGATGACGGGCTTCGCCTTCAGCATCGGCGCTTTTGCGCTCAACTCCTTAACCGCGGCGGTGGCTTGATATGCGAGTTTTTCCACCGGCCCGTTTGTCGAAGCCGAGAAGCTGGCGGTGCCGCTCAGGTCAAATCCCTGCATGGGAATGATCAAAGGCGACCACGCGGAGAGTTGAATCTCGTTGGACGCGACCTTGATGTCGGCTTCGCGCGTGGTCTGCAGGTTGTTTACCTGCCCGGTCGTGGTGATCTCGGCGTTATGGAATTTGGCGATGAACTTATCGATCTTCACCCAGTCCTTAGAAGCGCTCAGCGAAAGCACTACGTTGGCGGGGACCCCCTTCTTCTTCTCGAAGAGCCCCGGCATGGAGATCACGACGTCATCCGCCACGGCCTTGAGGCTTGCCGTGAGCTTATCGAAGTCGATGCCCTTGAGCTCGGGCTTCACTTCGCCATCGAGGCGAAACGGGCCTTCCAGGCGCAGGGTCTTGCCCACGGTAGTAGCGAGATCGGCCCACACTTCGATGCTCATCGGCCGCGAAAGCGAGATGTTCTTCAGGCGGGCATTGAAATCGTTGATCTCCGCCTTCGTGTCCGTCACTTGATCGGTGTAGCTCACGCGCGCTTGCTTGAGCTCGACGCCCAAGCGGGCATTCGTGACAATGCCTGGAAGTTCGATCGGCTTCGCAGCCCCTGCGGAAGCCGTGGTGCCGCCGTTGGCGGGTTGGCCAGGAGCGGCCGCGCCCGTCGTGGCGGCGGTGGTTTTACCTTCCTTCATCAGGGTCATGACGTTCATCTGACCCGCTTTATTCTTCGTGACCGTGATGGTCGGCTTGTCCATCTTGAAGGTCAGCAGGGGCGAGCCCGTGAAAACCGACGAGAACGGCACGTGAAAATAAGCGTCGTCGACGGTGACCACCTTCTGACCCTTCGCGTCCGCCAGCGAAAGTTTATCGATACGCACCAAGATCTGACCCCAAAGCGAGAGGGTGAGTTTACCCATCTCGAGCTTGCCGTTGATCTTTTCATTCGCGATGGCCACGATTTGGGGTCGGTACTTATCCACGTCGACCACGAGCGGGATGATTACCGCCGCGGCCACGAGCAGGAAAACAAATCCCACGACGCCAATCGCCAGCTTCTTCATCATGCTCATTTTCTTCTTCTCGCTCATGAAACGCTCCTATTTTACCTTCTGCAAAATCAAATCTTTCACCAGAGCCGGATTGGCTTTCCCGCCCGACTCCTTCATCACTTGTCCGACCAAGAAACCAATTACCTTGTCTTTGCCCGCCTTCAGCTCCGCCACCTGGCTCGGGTTCTTCGCCAACACGGCGTCGATCACGGGCGCCAGCGCCGAGAGATCACTTACCTGGCGCAGGCCTTTGCGCTCAACGATATCGTCGACACGGTCGCCCGAAGACCATGCTTCCACGAGCGCCGTCTTCGCGCCGGAGCTCGAAACCGATCCGTCCAGTACGAACGACACGAGCTCCGCCAAATGCTGTGGCTTCACTTTCACCTGCGTCGAATCGAGCTCGACGCCGGCCTCGTTCGCCAAACGGGTCAATTCACCGGAGAGGAAATTTGAAACGCTTTTACCCGCCTTTTCAACCGTAAACTTCCCGGTTTTGGTGGTTGCCTGGAGGAGGGCCATGGTTTGTTCGAAGAACCCTGCCAGACCCGCCGCCCCACTCAGGAGTCCTGCGTCATAACCGCTGAGGCCGTAATCCTTCATGTATCGCGCCTTGCGTTGCGCCGGTAGCTCCGGAAGCGTCCCTCGGATTCTTTCAACCCAGGCCGGCGGAACGACCAGCGTCAGCTGATCGGGATCCGGGAAGTAACGATAGTCGTGGGCCTCTTCCTTGCTGCGCATGGAATACGTGACGTTCTTGTCCGCGTCGTACATGCGGGTTTCCTGCACCACTGCTTCGCCCGCTTGAATCAGCCCGGCCTGGCGATTGATCTCGTATTCAATGGCTTTCTCGACGAAGCGGAAGGAATTGACGTTCTTGATCTCGACCCGCGTGCCGTACTTCTTCGCGCCTTTCGGCATGATGCTCACGTTCGCGTCGCAGCGGAAGTTACCCTCCTGCATATTGCCGTCGGTGACGCCGATCGTGGTGACAATCGCGTGAAGCGCGCGCAGGTACGCGCCGGCGATCGCGGGAGCGTGCGCGGGATCGTCCACTTCCACCGTATCAGTGACGATTTCGACGAGCGGCATGCCCGCGCGGTTCAGATTCACGAGCGAATATGCGTCTGTGTGCACGTTCTTGCCGGCGTCCTCTTCCATATGGATGCGTTGGATCGGCACGCGCAACTGGGCGACGGGCGCGCCGTCGCGTACGACGTATTCGATATCGATGCCACCTTTACGGCAAAGCGGCTGGTCGTACTGGCTGATTTGGTAGCCTTTCGGCAGATCGGGATAAAAATAATTCTTGCGCGCGAAGATGCTCTTGGCTTGGATCTCGCAATCGGTCGCGAGCCCTGCGCGAATCGCGTACTCGACCGCTTTTTCATTCAACACTGGCAGCGTGCCCGGGTGACCGGCGCAGGTCGGGCACGTATGGGCGTTAGGCTTCTCGTCGGCGACGGAAACCCCCTCGGGTAGGCGCGCCTTGCAGCGGCAGAAAATCTTGGTGTCGGTCGCGAGCTGACAATGCACTTCGAGCCCCAGCACCGCAGAGAATTGCGTCACCATTACTTCGGCCCGCCTTTCTCGAAACCCTGCGCGAATCGCAGCAGACTCTCTTCCTTGAAAGGCGCCCCAATCAGGTGCAGTCCAATCGGCAATCCCACCCCGTCTTTTCCACAAGGGACGCTCAGGGCGGGGAGACCCGCAAGCGAGGCGGGAATGGTGAAGATATCCATGAGATACATTTGCAGCGGATCGGCCGTTTTCTCCCCGCGCTTGAACGCGGTGACCGGCGAAACCGGGGCCGCAATCACGTCGACCTTCATGAACGCCTCGCGGAAATCGCGGGCGATGAGCGAGCGCACTTGGCAGGCGCGCCGGTAATAGGCGTCGTAATAGCCGCTCGAGAGCGCGTAAGTCCCCAGGATAATCCGGCGTTTTACCTCGGGGCCGAAGGCCGCACGGCATTGGCGATAGAAAGCGGCAAGATCGGGTGCGGAGTCGGCGGCCGCGGGACGAGAACCGAAGCGGACGCCGTCAAAGCGCGCGAGGTTGCTCGAAGCTTCCGCCACCGCCACCAAATAGTAGGTCGCGATCGCGTGCTCGGTATGCGGGAGCGAGATATCGACAAGCTGCGCGCCCTGAGACTTGAACCAATCGAGCGAACTTTGAATGGCCTTCTGAACGTCCGGCTGGGAGCCGCCGCCGAAGTACTCTTTCGGCACGCCGACGCGGGTTTTTTTCCAGTCGATATTGCCACCGGCCGCCAAAGCCGCGGCCGTTTTCGTCGGCGGCTGGTTCACGCAGGTGGGGTCACGTCCGTCCGCCCCCGACATTATGTCAAAGAGCGTCGCCGCGTCCGCCACCGTGTTCGTAAGGACTCCGACTTGATCTAATGAAGACGCGTAGGCAATCAATCCGTAGCGACTGATCCGTCCGTATGTGGGCTTGAATCCGACCAGCCCGCAAAAACTCGCGGGCTGGCGCACGGATCCGCCGGTGTCGCTGCCCAACGCCGCCGCGCAAAGTCCGGCGGCCACCGCGGTGGCCGAACCGCCGCTGGACCCCCCCGGCACATGATCGGGATGCGTCGGGTGCTTCACCGGTCCAAACGCGGAGTTTTCGTTGGAGCTTCCCATGGCGAATTCGTCCATGTTCAGTTTGCCGAGACTAATCGCGCCCGCTTTCTCCAAGCGCTCGACCGCCGTCGCCGTATAGGGCGGCCGGTATTTTTCCAGAATTCGCGAGCCGCACGTCGTGGCCACGCCTTCGATCGTCAGCACGTCCTTGATCCCGAGCGGAATCCCGAAAAGGGGCGACTCCGCACGCGGAACTTTGCCCTTCGTCGCCAATTGTTTCTGCGCGGCTTCCGCCTGCGCCAGCGCCCGCTGGGAACAGACCTCGAGATAGGCGTTGTGGTCGCTTTTGGAAATCGCGTCGAGATAGGCGCGGGTCAGTTCCACCGGAGAAAGTTTCTTCGCGTCGTACGCGTCGTGGATGCCAGAGATGGTACGGGGTTTTTCCACGCGCGCGCTCATCTATAAGATCGGGGGTACCTGGTAAGCGTCATCGGTGACCACCGGCCCGCCCGCCAAGACCGTGGGCCGTCCGTCCGCGTCGCGCGGCGATTCTTCGACGACATCCCCCCGCAAGGAAGGCCTCAGCCCGGTTTGATCCGCGTGAGGTTGGAGCATCGGCTCCACGCCCGTCACGTCGACCTGCTTCAAACGCTCGACGTACGTCAAAATGTCGCCCAGCTGTTTAGAGTAAGTTTCGAACTCGGACGCCGATAACTCGAGGCGCGCCAAATCGGCAACTTTTCGCGTGATATCGAGTGCTTGGGACATGGCCCACGTTTACAGCAAAAGCTCGCAAATGGATAGGGAGTATCCCAGTATAACGCAAAGCGTAAATCTAGTTTTATCCAAGGATTTCCGAGGAGATATACGCATGGCTCGGATCTCGTCGATCCTCATTGTCGTCCTCTCGCTCGCGTGGCCGCGGGAAAGCGATGCGGCCCCTCGTCGGCTCCAATGCTTTCTCCAATCCTTGGAAAGGGAATGGAACCGATTCGTCCACCGTGCCGAAGCGGAGCGGGGCGGTCACCCGACAGCGCAGGAGCCAATCCTCCCCGATTCACCTCCACTGCGCCAAAGCGCGATTAAAACTTGGATTGGCGGGCCTCCTCCACCGGACGTTACCGACATCGTCGATAGGCTTACTGGCTACACCTTAGGTATGGATTTCCACGATTGGGGAACCCACCTCCCTATCCCGCACCAGGGATATAAAATTCACGTGAGCGCGACCGAAGCGAACGCATTGGAACTTGCGGAAACCATTCTTCCCTTACTCAAGGACATGAACGTGGAACACAAAATCATGAGCAAGGTGGACTATCTCGAAAAATCCGGAGCTACCCAAGTCGGGAAATTCATCACCATCTACCCGGTCTCGGACCGACAAGCCGTCGAAGTAGCGCGCGCGGTGGATCAAGCGCTGCTGAAGAAGGGAATCCGGGAATTCAAAACGATCCCGGGAGAAAAACAGGTTGGAAAATCCGGAGGCGTCTTCGTCCGCTGGGGGCAATTTACCTCTGGGGATGACATACTTGGACTACTAAAAACAGATGCCCAAGGAAACATCCTGGACCGCGAAGGAAAAGTGCTTCACTTTCAAGGCCGCCCGATGAGCATCTATGACACTCACAGAAAAATTCCTTACGACACCCTTATGGCCCGGAGAAATCACATCATCAAAAACTGCAATCTAATGTCGGATACCCGAGGTGCTTACAAGCCCGACTGGTTCCCGGGTGATTTCCCAGAGCTCTATCCCGAAACGCCGGCTCCTCAATCCAGGTAGCTAGAAACGTACTTCAGCAGGAACTTCCGCCGCACGCGGCCCTTGAACTCCACGACCACCTTGTGGTCGGGCGCCGCGCCTTCGACGGCGACGATCGTGCCTTCGCCGTACTCGGGGTGATCGAGGTAGCGGCCTACGTAGTCGTTAGCTTCTTCCGTATCGACGTGAACACCCTCGGGCTTGCGGGCCTTCGTGGGCTTTGAAGCGCCGCCCGACGGCTGGAACGAAAACCCGCTGGCCGGGCGCGGACGATCGACGACCGAACCCCAGCTGGTGCTCGTGCTCGCGGCGAAGCTGTTGGAGCTGCCGTGGCTCGCACGGCCCGTAAGGTCTTTCGCATCCAAGTAATCGTCGGGAATCTCGGAAATAAAGCGCGCGGGATCCTGATACTGGATATTCCCCCAGATGCGGCGGACCTGGGTGGTCATCATATATAAGCGTTGCCGCGCGCGGGTCATGCCCACGTAGCAAAGCCTGCGCTCTTCTTCGATGTCTTCTTCCTCGGTCTCTTCCCAGGCCTTGATGGAGGGAAACAACCCTTCTTCCATGCCGACCATGAACACGACGGGGTACTCCAGACCCTTGGAGCCGTGCAAAGTCATCATACGCAGGGTGGTGATGTTCTTGTCTTGTTCGCCCACTTCTTCGGGGCTGGCGAGGCTCGTCTGCTCGATGAATTGCTCAAGCAGGGTCTTTTTCTTTTCGAGATATTCGTCGCCTTCCAGGCTTTGTAAGGCCGTTTCCTCGAACTCCTGGATCAACGTGTCGAATTCTTCCAAGTTCTCGATGCGGGCCATGGCTTCGACCGTGGCTTCCTTGCGTAGCTCGCGCACGTAGCCGGTTTCATCCAGGATCGCGTGATAGAGCTCCGAGAGCAGCATCTGCGTGCGCGCCTTCGCGAGCTTCTCCATCATGTCGACGAAACCCTTCAGCGCCCCCAAGGTTTTCTTGGCGAAAATATTGGCGTCGCCGCGCACAATCCTGATGAGCATCTGCCAAACGGTGCTGATTTGATCAAGCCCCAGCGTGCCCTGCTGGGCTTGCCCCTGCTCGAAAACCATCTGGTCGATTTTCTCGAGCGTGGTTTTTCCGATGCCGCGCGCGGGAACATTGATCACCCGGCCCAGGCTGACGGAGTCTTCGGCATTCAAGATGAGCCGGAAGTAAGCCAGGATATCCTTGATTTCCTTGCGCTCGTAGAACTTCGTGCCGCCGACGACCTGGTAGGAGAGCTTCTCGCGGCGGAGCACGTCTTCGAACTGACGGCTTTGCGCATGCGTGCGGTAGAAGATCGCGAAATCATCGAGCGAGAGCGCGCTCAGGTTCATTAACCGCTTCACCTCGCCCACGACAAGCTCGGCTTCGGCACGCTCATCGGCAAGATAATAAAGCTGGATGAGGCTTCCCTTCTCGTTCTCGGTCCAAAGGCGCTTGTTCTTACGCTCCTTGTTGTTACCGATGAGGTGGCTCGCGGCCTCGATGATGGTCTGGGTGGAGCGGTAGTTCTGCTCGAGCTTCACCACGTAAGCCTGCGGATACTCTTTTTCAAAATCCAAGATGTTTTTGATATCCGCTCCGCGCCACTTGTAGATGGACTGGTCTTCATCCCCGACCACGCAAATATTGGCATGCCCGCCCTGCGTGGGACTTGCGAGGGTGGAAAGCAGCAGGTACTGCGCGCGGTTCGTATCTTGATACTCGTCGACGTGAATATACTTGAAGCGCGCCTGATATTTGCGGCGCAGGTCTTCATTTTGGCGCAGCAGCCGGTAGGTCATGCAGATGATTTCGCCAAAATCGAGGGCGTTATTGGCGAAGAGATCCTTCTGGTACTGGGCGTAGACTTCCTTAAGTTTTTTCTCGAACGCGTTGTACTGCCCGGGTTGGAATTCCTCCGGTTCGGTGGCGTCGCACTTGAGGCGGTTGATCCCGGCCTGCAGCGCCTTGGGATTGAAGGACTTGGGATCGATATCGAGCTTGTTGAGCACGCTCTTTACCAGCGCGAGCTGGTCGGAATCGTCGTAAATCACGAACGGCTTGGTAAACGGCGTACGATCCATCTCCCGGCGCAAGAGGCGCACGCAGACCGCGTGGAAAGTGCCGATTTCGGGCGAGCCGAAGAAACCGCCGGTCATGCCCAGCTGCGAGGATTCGTGCAATGCCTTTTCCACGCGCTCCTTCATCTCGCCGGCCGCCTTATTCGTGAAGGTAACGGCCAACACCTGGTAAGAGGGCACGCCGCAAAAACCGATGAGATAAGCGATGCGCGAAGTGAGCATCTTCGTTTTTCCGGAACCCGCGCCGGCCAATACGATCAGCGGGCCGTCGACCTGCAACGCCGCTTCGCGCTGCTTCGGGTTGAGATTGGCCAGGAAGGGCGGCAAATCCGCCAGCGGCGTTTCCATCGTGTAGGGCCGCGCCGCAGGCGCCACACCCATTTCTTCGCCCGCCGCGGATCCAGGGCCGCCAGGCCAAGCCGTACCCAAGGGGCGGCCGAAAGGGGATCCATCATCCGATCCGGACGAGCCGGGAGCTTCGTTAAAATCGATCACGAGCGTTTCCTCTTCTTCGACTTGGCGGGCGCCGTCGGGACCGCCGGCGTGACCTCACTCACGCCCTCCGTCCCGCCACCTTCGAGCGCCGCCTCCTGCTTGGTCCGAAAAGTCTGCACCAGAAAGGATCGGCGCGCGACTTCGCGGTCGTATGAAATACGCACGTGATAGGAAAAGAGCAAGCCTACGATTTCACCTTGGCCATTGAGCACGGGCGCGACCGGCGAACTATCGAAAATACCGGTCGTAACCGCGAGCCGGTTGTCTTCGTACACCGACTGAAAACGATTGCCGTAGCGGTAGAGCAAGTCTTTCGCCTCGAGCAAACCAGAGATGGTCGAGCGCGAGTGGGAAGGGTCCAGCGTCTTGTCCCGCGTGCGGGACTCTTCGATCATATCCATGGTGATCAGGCCCTTGTACAGCCCACGCGAGCTCACTACGGCGAGGAAGGGGTAGCCCGATTCCTGGAAGCGGTTGAAGATCGAATCGACGGACTCGCGCTCCTCCACGCGCTGGAAGTCGGTTACCATGGCGTCCTTCACGGAAATGCCTTCCAAAATGGCGACGCTGCGACCGCTCTGCAAGGTAAGCCCGCAATCCATCAGGAAGTCATTGAAGAGATTGCGCGTGGCCAGACTTTTGCGCACGTAGCGCGCGCCCGCCGCCGCGATAAAGCAAGGGAGCACCAAACCCACGTTGCCCGACATCTCGTAAGCGATGAGGACCGCCGTAATCGGCGCGCTGAATACGGCGCCGAAGAGCGCGCTACCACCGATATAGGTCATGAGTAGCGGATCGCCCACCAGCGCCTTCGAAAGCGTGTACCCGATCAACGCCCCCATGAGATAAACTGGCCAGAAGACGCCGAAGGAGCCCATCACCACCACGACCAACGTGAATACAAGGGCGTTGGCGAGGAGCACGAGGCCAATCTGCGCGAAGCTCGGGTTCTCGAGCACGAAGCTACGGAAAAGCATGAAGCCCGGAAGATTGCCCGTGGGCGAGATCGTCACGAGCGCCATCAGGAGCAACGTCATCAGGGCCACGATCCGCAGGGGTTTCTTGGCGAAAACCGCGCGTAGGCTGCTGCGCCCCGCATGGCTAAATTGAATCAGGAACACGGCGAAAATGCCAATCACCACCGCGAGTGGAGCGGACAGGAAGAGTTCCGTCCAACGGAAGATCTGGAAATCGGGGCTACTGGCCGGAAGCACCTCGGTCACGAGCTTCGTGACGTGCCAGCGCTGCTCGAGAAACTGGGTGACAAAGAAGGCGGTGACCGAGCTCACCACCGCGTATAGATGATATCCACCAATGCGCAGTTCGGACGAGAGCACGGCCGCCGCGAGCGGCGCGCCGAACGCGGCCGAAATGCCCGAAGCCGCCGCGAGCGCGAAATCCGTACGGCGCTGCTGTTCAAACCACTGGGAGCTACGCGAACGCGTGTACTTGGCAAAACCGTGCGCGACCTCCGTGGCGGCTCCCTCCGGACCGACCACGCCGCCAAAAACACCCGCGATGAGAGACACGAACGAACGAATACCCCACGCGTTGCGCAGGCGATTGAGATGCGAATGCGTCGGTGCGTGAATCTGCAAGATGAGATCACCGACGCCGCCGAAAAGCGGGTCGCGGCCTTCGGGCACCCGGCCACGGGTGAAGAGCCAGAGCATGAGGGTCATGAAAAGCCCCACCGCGAGCATGCCCACCACGCCCAGCCGGGAAACCTGCGGCCAGTGGGTCCACACCCAACGGGGCAGGAACGCCACGGACGCCGCGAAGAACCCCATGAATAAAGAACGAATGAGCATTTTCCCCAGTTCCCCGTCTTACCCTATTCCACCGTCACGCTTTTCGCGAGATTGCGGGGTTGATCCACGTCGGTCCCGCGCAAGACCCCCACCTCGTAGCTTAGGAGCTGAACCACGGGCGCGAGCACGAGCGGCGCGAGCGCCGGATCGAGCAAGCCCTTGCCGCCGCCGCCCACTTCCACCGGTACGAATTCCTCGCTTTCGCGCTTCAGAAGCGCGTCGCTCTTCGTACCCACCCCCAGGATGCGCGCGCCGCGCGCCTTCACTTCCTGCAGGTTCGAGAATGTTTTCTCGCGCCAACCGTCGTCGGGGGCGAGCACTACGACCACCATGTCCTTGTCGATCATGGCGATCGGCCCGTGCTTAAGCTCGCCCGCCGCGTACCCATCGGCGAAATGATAAGCGATCTCCTTGAGCTTCAACGCGCCCTCGAGCGCGATCGGGAAGGAAAAGCCGCGACCAATGAAGAAAAAGCCTTTCGCTTCGGCGAAACGCCGGGCCGCCACGCGAGTCGCCTTCACCATGGCGGAGCCTTCGTCCAGCTCAGTGGCCAACACGTGGGGAATGCGCAGGACATCGTCGAATAGACTCCGCAGCCGATCGGCGGGAAGCGCTTGCTTTTCCGCGGCTAGGTATCCCGCCCACAGAATGAGGACATAAAGCTGAGTCATGAAACTCTTGGTGCCGGCGACCGCGATCTCGGGCCCGGCGGAGGTGAAGAAGGTGGCATCCACCTCGCGGGTGATCGTGCTTCCGCGCACGTTGGTGAGGCCCACGCACTTCACGTTCCGGCGCTTCATCTCGCGAATCACGGCCAAGGTATCGGCGGTTTCGCCGGACTGGGAAATCCCCACGACCAGGGTGCCGGGGGCAACCACCGGATCGCGGTAACGGAACTCGCTCGCGAGCTCCACCGACACGGGGACCTTCGCCCACTGCTCGATCCAATATTTCGCCAAGAGGGCCGCGTAGCTGGAGGTTCCGCAAGCCACGAAGACAAGTTGCTTGGCCTCGCGCAAAAGCGCCACCCCCGGCTGATCCGCCAAAGCGAACGGGCGGTTTTGCCCGCGATCCAGCGTCGCGTTCAGGGTGTCCACGAGCGCCGTGGGCTGCTCGAAAATTTCCTTGATCATGTAATGGGGGTAACCCCGTTTATCCAACTTGTCGGGCGACCAGTTCAATGTAGTGGGGTCGCGCCGGACGCGCTCGCCGGTGCGGAAATCGCGGAACTCGAGTCCCTGCAACGTACCCACGACCATGTCGCCGTTTTCGACGAAAGTAACATCGCGCGTGTACTCGAGCAACGGCTGCGCGTCGCTCGCGAGCATCGCCCCCCCCTCGGGATCGACGGCGGCGACGAGCGGCGATCCATTGCGCACACCGACCACGACACCGGGTTCCTTTTCGGAAAGGACGACCACGCTGCACGAGCCTTCGAGCTTCAGAAAGGCCAGCCGCACGGCCTCGGCCAGGGCGTGGCCTCGCTTCATTTCCTCCAGCACGAGAAAACCGAAGAGCTCGCTATCGGTCTCGGAAGCCGGTTGGTGCCCTTGCTCGACGATGGACTGGCGGATGGCCTGGTAGTTTTCAATGATGCCGTTATGGACGAGCACCACGTGCCCGGTCTTGTGCGGATGCGCGTTCTGGGTGGTGGGTTTGCCGTGGGTCGCCCAACGGGTGTGGCCAATGCCGCAGGTCGAGCCGGCCGAGCCCGCGCCCGAAGATCCGTCAAAGAGTTTCTCGACGTTCGTGAGCTTGCCTTCGGACTTTTGGATACGGATGGCACCGCGATCGAAATAAGCGACGCCCGCGGAATCGTAACCGCGGTACTCCAAGCGCTTCAAGCCCTTGATCAGCAAATCGACGGCCGGCCGATGGCCGACGTAACCCATGATCCCGCACATCTCAGCCTACTCCTTTACCCCAGGCACCGGCGGGGCCACGGGGGAAACCGCCGGCGCCTCGGAATGCTCCGCCGCGGGCGCGTCCCGGAAACGCTTCGCGTATCCCGCCTTGTTCACCTGCCGCGCGCGCGCGAACGCCAGCTCGTCGGCCGCCACGTCCTTGGTGATCGTCGAGCCGGAAGCCACGTAAGCCCCTCGCCCAATCCGCCGCGGAGCCACGACCTGGCAATCACTGCCCATGAAAACGTCGTCCTCGATAATGGTCTTGTGCTTGCGGCTCCCGTCGATCACGCGTCCATCGAAATTGCACGTGATGAAGCCGCAGCCAATGTTGACGCCCGAGCCCACTTCGGCGTCGCCGAGGTAAGAAAGGTGCGCGATGTTCGTCTTCGCGCCCACGCGCGTTTTTTTCAGCTCCACGAAATTGCCGATCTTGCAGCTGGCGCCCACCTCCGAGTCCGGCCGCAGGTGCGCATAAGGGCCGACGCTGGCTTTATCGCCGATCCGGGATTTTTCCGCGACGGTCCCGGCCTTGATCTCAGCGCCCGCGCCAATTTCCACGTCTTTCAGCACGCAGTGCGGACCGATCGTCGTGCCTTCGCCCACGGTGGTCTGCCCGCAAAGCACCACGCCGGGGCCGATGCTCACGCCCGGGCTGAGGCGCACGGAGGTGTTCACGAAGGTCGTCGAGGGGCTAAGAAATCGCACGCCCTGCATTGCCCAATCTTTCAAGCCACGCTGATTCAAGATGGCTTCCGCTTGGGTCAGCTCCCAGGGGTTATTCACGCCGATGAGGTCTTCGGATTGCAACCACTTCAATACATCAATGCGTTTCTTGGAACTCGAGGTCCGCGCCGCCTGGGCGACGACGTCGGTGAGGTAATATTCTTTCTGCGCGTTCTTATCCGAGATGCGATCGAGCGCCGAAGTGAGGAACGCCGACTGGAACGAATAGATCGAGGTCGCGACCTCGTGGATTTCCTTCTCGCGCTGGTTCGCGTCTTTTTCTTCCACGATGCGCAGGACGGGGCCTTCCTTCCCGCGACGAACGACCCGCCCGTAACTCGTCGGATCGGCGAGATGCGTAGTCAGGAGCCGCACGGAAACCGCGGTCGGCAGAGGCTCCATCATCTGGGTGATGAGCTCCGTGCGCAGCAACGGAAAATCACCCGGCAGGACCAGCACGGGACGCTTCTTCTTCACGAGCGCCTGGCCCCACGCCGACTCCATACCGCATCGAGCAGCGTGGCCGGTGCCTTTCTGCGTTTGCTGGACAATGAAGGTGATGTTGGCGCGGCCGTAAACCGGATGGGCTCTCACTGCGGCCTCGACCTTCTCACGTGCATAGCCGACGATGATACCGATGGTCGCATCGGGCGCCGCCCGCAGCACCTTATCCAGAGTATGAAAGAGGATCGGCTGGCCCGACACTTCGGTCAGGACCTTGGGCAGCGGCGACTTCATGCGCGTACCCTGACCTCCCGCTAAAATCAGGACACCAAAACCTAACGATGGGCTCATTCGGGTATATGGGTTACAAGAACGCAGGCGAGCACGCAAGCTTAGAAACCCGGCGAAGAGAGTAAAAATCCCTTTAATTCCCTCTACCTCGGCATCTCACTGAGTCATTTCCGACACGAATTTAGTATACAGCAGCACACACTAATGAACCTCGAACGGGGGGTAGTCATTGAGAAGAAATCCCGCTTCCGGCAGACTGATTCTTGTAGGGACAGAGAGTTTAGAAAAAAAGTTTGTCTAGAAAGAGCCGCCCGGTAGGCAATTGAGCTGCCCCCGCATCTAGGTTTAGTCGTTCGTAATAGGCCCCCGAACCGATTTAACGAACGAAACGCCGATGCACAGACTCAAGCGACCGGGCGGTTTTCTTTTTTACGGCCCGCGGTCCTCGCAAATTTCCCTCGAGCGATGTGCCTTTTTTGACGCACTCTTACTTCGAATTTTTTAGGATTTTTTGAAACGGACCGTCGGAAAAATATCGATTTCTTCAATCAAAAAAATTGACCCATCTTAGAGAGTCTTATTATTCTCCCTTTTAATTCCATAGAGAAAGGGTAGAATAAGCAGATCCGCAAGCTGCCCACGAATGGAAGGCTACGGAGGGGGGATAGAGAGAATGGACAAGAAGACCGTTACCAAATTCAAAAAGCTTCTTCTGGATGAGAAGCAACGGATTCTCAATAACAGCAAAAACACGCTCAATAACGAGCTGAATATTTCTTCCGACGATCTGCCGGACGAGTCCGATCTCGCCGCGGTCGAAATCAACCAGAACCTGGTTTTCAAACTTCGCGATCGCGAGCGCCAGCTGCTCGTGAAGATCGACGAAGCGCTCGCCCGCATGGATGAAGGCAGCTTCGGCACCTGCGAAGAGTGCGAAGAAGACATCGAGATGCGCCGCTTGGAAGCGCGCCCGGTGTCCACGATGTGCATCGCCTGCAAAGAGAAGCAGGAGCATCGTGAAAAGGTCTACGCCTAATCCGCGTCTAGGCCCGCTTTACCAGCTCAACTCCTGAAACTGCACCACGCCGAACGGATTGGCGCGAAACCCCTTCACGCGCTTACTGACTCCGTGAGCCTGAATGTAGTGATAAATCGGTACGACCACCGCTTGCTGCTCCACTAAGATCCGCTGCGCGGCCAAAACCTTCGCTAGGCGCTTCGGGCCCGGTTCCATCGCCGCCACCTCGGCGACCAGCCGATTGTACTCGTCGTTCGACCAGCCCGTGAGGTTGTTCGCGTTGCCCGAAGTCAGCGCCTGCAGGTGCGAGATCGGATCGGCAAAGGGGGCTAGCCAGCCGAAACGAAAGATCTCGGGCGGGTCGGTGCGGATGGTCTTCACGTAGGTTTTCCAATCCAAATTCATCAGCTGGACCTTCAGTCCGAGCGCGCGCTCCAGATCCTGCTGGACCTTTTCCATCACTAGCGAGTTGCGCGTGCCGGAATCAAATGCGGCCTTCACCGGTACCGTTCGCTTCGCCGCCTCCGCCTTCACCTTCGCGACCGCCTTTTCCCACCCCGCGGCGCTGAACTCGGGATCGAACGGCACATGCCCTTCCAAACCGGGCGGAATCCAGCTCGTGGCCGGGTACTCGCCCGTATCAAGCGCATTCGTGATCTCGCGCCTACGGAGCGAAGCCGCGACGGCTTGGCGCCACGCGGTTTGATTGAACGGCGCGCGGCGAGTGTCGAAAGCCACATAATAAGTCGCGTAAAACGGCTCGACCCGGACGACGCCGGTTCTTTGAAATCGCGCAAAATCCAGCGCCGGCACGCGGGTAAGCACGTCGAGGCGACCTTTCTCGAACAAGCTCGAGGCGGTCGACTCATCCTGGATGATCAAGAGTTCCACTTCCGCGATCGCGGGCGACCGCACCGACTTCTCGTTCGCGCGTAAAACGTACTTTTGGTCGATCTTATGCTCGGCCAGCCGGTAAGGTCCCGTCGTGGGGGCAAGCTCCGGCCACCGGCCCTGATGAGCGTCCAGCACATCTTGACGAAGCGGCATCGCCACGGGGAGCGTAAGCGCCTGGAGGAAATACGGCGCGGGCTTCTCCAGCTCAATCACGAACTTTCCATCCGGGGTCGCGGAAACCCCGAGCCGGCGCGACTCACCGGCACGGAAATCTCCCGCCCACCGGATGGGTCGCAACATCTCGGCGAGCTTCGAAGCGACGCCGGGAGACAAAGCGCGACGGAAGGCGGTGACGAAATCGTCCGCCTTTACCGCGACGCCATCGGACCAAGCGGCGCCCTTTCTGAGCGTGAACACAAAACGGCGCCCCCCTTCCAACACGTCATAGGATTCGGCTAGGCGAGGGACGAGCTTGCCGGCGCCATCATACCCGACCAAACCATCCATGATATTGGAGATGATTTTGAGAGAGAGGCCATCTTCCGCCAAGGACGGATCCAAGCTCACCGCTTCGGACGAAAGCTGCACCCGAAGGGTCGTAGGGGAGGCAGGACGCGACCTCTCACAGCCGGTTACCAGGAGGGCGACACCCAACGCGATCACCAGCGCCGCGGTCACGAGGCTGTTTTGAAAAAGCTTTTCGCGCCATTCCATGCGTCTTCTCTAACAAAGCCAGTTGTGTCATGCTATTGAAAATAGAAGCATAATCGCTAACAACAACCATGGAATCGATCACCGATTTTCTCAGCCAAATGCTCTCCGGCCAATCCGGCGCCGACCTTTCCGCCGCCCAGTGGGTGACGGCCCTGGCGATTTGCTATCTCGGCGGCATCTTGGCGAGCCTCACCCCTTGCATCTATCCCATGATCCCCATCACGGTCAGCGTCGTGGGAGGCATGGGCAGGCAAGCGACGGGCCGCCGCCGGTGGCGCGAATTCGGCATCAATATATTGGTCTATATCTCCGGCATGGCCGTGGTCTATGCGTTCATGGGTGTGGCGGCGGGCCTCACCGGCAAAGTCTTCGGTTCCATCACCAACACTTCCGGCTGGTATCTGGGCTTAGGCATCGTCATGGCGCTAGCGGCTTTAATGATGATGGACGTGATCCAATTCGATCCGCAGCGCTTATGGGAATCATTCAAGCGGAAGTTCGGCGGGGGCAAAACCTCGGCGGCGGCGCACCAGTCCGGAGAACAGAAAACCACGCTTCTTGGGGCTTTCGCGCTCGGCGCGTCTTCGGGCTTCATCGCCGCTCCGTGCACCACGCCCGTGCTCACGGCCGTGCTCGCTTACATTGCGAAGACCCAATCCATCGGGATGGGGTTTTTCATGATGATCGCGTTTTCCTTGGGGCTGGGCACGATCCTCATCCTGATCGCCACCTTCGCGGGAGCCCTGAAAATGCTTCCCCGCTCTGGCAACTGGATGAATCACATCAAAAAACTCAGCGGTATCTTGCTGCTCGCGTTCGCGGGCTATCTCGTCTACATGGCGGGACAAAGAGGTGGATTGTGAGGAGGACTCTGAAATGAAATCACCCCGGCGTCTGGTCGTCCTAATCGCGCTCTTCGCGCTTGGCTTGGGCGTATCGTTTTACCAAACCTTCCACTTCTTCCAGCTTAGGAACGGCGCCGGCGGTACCTCCACGTTCTGCGACATCGGGCAGACCTTCAGCTGCACGGCCGTGGAAGGCAGCCCCTACGCCGAGCTCCTGCCGGGATTCCCGATCGCGGCCTTCGCCGCCGGCTGGTTCCTCTCGATGCTGGTCGCCGCCGCCGTGGCCCGTAACGCGTTTTGGCGCCGCGAATGCCTGCGCATCTTGGCCGCGATGACGGGGTTTGGACTCGTCGTTTCGTCGATCTACCTTTTCATCATGGTCAGCAAGATCGGCCACCTCTGCCTGCTCTGCCTGGTCGTGGACGCGGTGAACCTGGCGAGCTTCGGGCTCGTGATGAGCCTCAAGCCCGAAGGGACCGCGAAGCATCCGCTCGAATGGGCGAAGTGGCGTACGCTCGGAACTTCGACCGCCGTGATCTTGGTGCTCGCGATGATGAGCGCACGAGCGATGGACGTCCGCTCCATCTTCAATAACGAACTCGATCCGGTACTCGATTCGTTCATGGCGGGACCGACGCTTTCCATCTCCGACTCGGACCAATATCCCTCGATCGGCCCCAAGGACGCGCCGGTGACAATCGTAAAATTCGCCGATTACCAATGCCCTTCGTGCAAGGTGGGCGCAAACATCGTGCATCCTTTGCTGAAGCAGTTTCCCGGCAAGATCCGGCTCGTTTCCCGCAACTTCCCGCTCGATTCCGCGTGCAACCGGCTCGTGCAATCAGCCATGCACCCGGTGGCATGCCGGGCGGCGAAGGTCGCCCTTTGCGGGAGCCAGCAGGGCAAATTCGACGAGATGTACACGTCGATTTACGACCAACAGGAAAAACTCTCGGACGCGATGCTCATGGAGATCGCCGAAAAAGCCCAGCTCGACATGGCGAAGTTCAAGATCTGCCTGGATTCGCCGGAAGTGCAGGCCGCCATCGCCCGCGACGTGGACGAAGGCGAGGTGCTCAAGCTGCAGGGCACGCCTACGTTCTTCGTGAACGGCAAACGGCTGAACCAGATGCTCCCGCTCGACGGCTGGGTGAAACTCGTGAATCGCCTGCTGGCGGCGAAGTAGCCGCGCGGGGAAGCGCATGGAGTTGCCCATGGAGTTCATCGACAGCCACTGCCACCTCGATTACGACTACGCCCCGAAATCCGCGGGCGATCTAGTCCGGGAAGCGCATGCGGCGGGCATCACCCACCTCGTCACCATCGGCACCGAGATGCCGCGGCTCGCGGAGATGGTGAAGATTTCCGAGGCTTTCCCGAACGTCTACCACACCGTCGGCATCCATCCCCACGAAGCGAAAGATGTCACCGACGCAGATATCGCGACCCTCGAAGCCGCCGCGCGCCACCCCAAGTGCCGCGCCATCGGCGAGATTGGCTTGGATTATTACTATGATCACTCGCCACGCGAGCCGCAGATCAAAAGCCTGAACGCGCAGCTGGATCTCGCGCTGCGGGTGAAACTGCCCATCGTCGTACACGCCCGCGACGCCGAGGCCGACCTCTTGCCCGCGCTCACGCGCTACGCCCAAGCGGCCCGGGCGAGCCTGGGGTCACGCCCGCCCGGTGCCATCCACTGCTTCACGGGCACCGAGGAGTTCGGCCTGGCCTGCATCGACCTGGGCTTCCTGATTTCCTTTTCGGGCATCTTGACGTTCAAAAACTCGGAACCGCTGCGCGCGGCCGCCCGTAAGTTTCCGCTCGAGAGCCTGATGGTTGAAACGGACTCGCCTTTTTTGGCTCCCATTCCATTCCGAGGGAAGAAATGCGAGCCCGCGATGGTCCGCATGACGGCCGAGAAGCTGGCCGAAGTGAAAGGCGTTCCCGTAGCCGAGGTGGCACGCGTGACCACCGCCAACGCCCGCCGGTTTTTTGGGCTTCCCGAGCCTTCGGAGACCTGAGGTAACCATGGCCTTTACTTTCATCCATCTGCTGTTTTGGATCTGCGTATTCATTGTCTGGGCCCAGCTCGTGAAGGCCATGTATTCTTTCGAGGACGGATCCGATGAAACCCATTACGTGCGACTCGACCCGAACTGGCGCATCGCGCTTTCGCGCTGGCTCCCCCAGGGCCCGAAGCGCAACCACCCGATCCTGCTCGCGCACGGACTAGCCGCCAACCGCACTACTTTTGATCTGACGGAAGAGTATTCGCTCGCGCGCGCGTTGGCGGCGCAGGGCTACGACGTCTGGTGCCTGGAGCTGCGCGGCCACGGTAAGAGCGACCGGGCGAATATGTTCGCCGGGCGCCATTTCGGCTGGACGGTCGACGACTATTTCACGGGCGAGATTCCGCTCGCCATCCAGCACATCTTGGAAAAAACCGGCCAGCCGCGGGTGCATTGGATCGGCCACAGCCTGGGCGGCCTGCTGCTTTACGCGATGATGGCCCGCCGGGAGGACGCGAAGCTGCGCTCCGGAATCTGCATCGCCGGCAGCATCGACTACAGCGCCTCCAAGAGCCAATACCACATGTTCGCCAAACTCAAGGCCGGCGCGCGCTGGGTCCCCGCCGGTCCGATCCACTGGCTGACCAACCTGACGGCGCCGTTCACCCAGCGGTTCAAGAACTCGCTCGAAGCCTTCAATTACTGGCAGAGCAATACCCCGGACCGGCCGGCGCGCATCCTCCAAGCCAACAATTTCCACCCAGTCTCTTCCGGCGTGCTGATCCAAATGGCCTCGCTCTTCGAAGGGGGCGGGTTCAAATCGGCGGACGGAAAAGTCCGGTACATCGACGGCGTTCCGCAATCGAAACTGCCCGTGTTTGCGCTCGCGGGCGACGAAGACCGCCAGTGCCCGGCCGACGCCGTGAAGCTCGGATTCGAGCACGTCGCTTCGCCGGACAAGCAGTATAAATGTTACGGAATTGAGAACGGCGAGCCGGATCACTACGGACACTTTGACCTGATCATCGGTAAACGCGCGAAGGATGAGGTTTATCCGGACATCTTGAAGTGGCTGGCCGACCACGACGCCCCGGCCTGACGAACGGCATCACGGTCTAAGCGAGTTTGCTGCCCGCTCGCCCTGCCTGCTCCACCGCCTTCTTCACGAGGAGGATCGCTTCCTGGGCGGCCGGCGAATGCGTGCGATCCTTCATGTAAGCAAGAGAAATGGTGTTCTTCATCGGCTTGCCGCAGCCGCGGAACCGGTACAGCTTCACGCCTTCCTTCACCATCTTGGCGACTAAGTGGTGCGGCAGCACGCCGGCGCCCACGCCGCTTGAAATCAAACGGGCGATGGCCTGCACGTCCATCACCGTCGCGCGCGTGGAGAGGTGCACGTGACGATGACCCAGGTGATGCGCGAACCATTTGCGCAGGATCGGCTCGCCGCTTTGGTAATCGACGTACTCCAGCGACTCATAATACTTGCGGTCGTGCTTCGGAGGCCCGAAGCGCTTCAAAAGTTCCGGCGAGATACAAAGATCGAGCACCTCATCGTAAACTTCCTCGGTCTTCACGCGGCGATCCATCGGGAAGTCGTCGACGAACGCGAAATCCAAATCACCCTTCAAAAGCAGATCGTTCATCACGCTAGCGAAATCGAGCACGATCTGAAAGCTGACCATCGGGTGCTTCTTGGAAAACGTGCCCAGGTGCGGAACCACGACGTTGTTGCCGAATTCGATGGGCATGCCGATGCGGACGTTGCCGACGAGGTTTCCGCCGGTCTGCTTCAGCATGACGAGGGCAGATTCGATTTCCTGCAACCCGCGCGTGCAGTATTCAAAGAGCGAACGGCCCTGGGCCGTGGGCACCAGACGCTGGTTCACGCGGTCGAAGAGCTTGATGCCAATGACGTCTTCAAGGGACTTCATGTGCTGACTGACTCCGGACTGGGTCAGATGCATTTCCTTGGCGGCGGTGGTCATGCTGCCGCTGCGATAGACGCACTCGAAAACGCGAATGTGATTGAGGTTGAGCGAGTCGATGATCATGGCTCAGCCTTGCCCCGGCTTCTCTTGCGCCCAGTCGGGTTTGAAGAAAAAACGTTCGAACTGGCGATTCAGGCCCGTCCAGCGGCCAGGGTTCTGGTCTTGTTCGGTAAACATGCGAATCGCGTTCACCTTCGAGTCCAGGTCGTCGATCGCGTGCACGATCAGGGCTTCCAGGCACTTCGGGCGTTTTGGCGAACCGTATTCCAGCACACCGTGGTGGGCGAGAATCACATGCTTCACCAACAGCGCCTTTTCTTCCGGAAACGGGCCGGGTAGACGGCCAGGCTGCGCTTCGAGTTCCCGGATCTTGCGGGTCATAAGCTCCGCCCCCATCACTAAGTGGCCGATCAAACGGCCTTCGGTAGTGTAATCCGTCACGCGATCGTACGACAGCTCCCAAAGCTTGCCGATGTCGTGGAAAAATCCGCCCAAGAAAAGCAGGTCTCGATCGACGTAGGGCTGATAGTGCGCGGCCAAGAAGTCGAGCGTCGTGGTGATCGAAACGACGTGCTCGAGCAGGCCGGTCTTGTAGGCATGGTGCAGGCTCTTCGCCGCCGGAGCGCGCTTAAAGCGCGAAACCGTGTCGGCGTCGTCGCGCAGGATAGCCTCGGCAAGCGCCTTGTAATACGGGTCCTGCATCGAATTCACGTAGCCCAAGAGCTTGGCGTAAAGCACCTCGGGATCGAGCGGGCTTTCCACCACGTAGTCCTTCACGTCGACCTGGTCTTCGCGCAGAACCTGGAGCTTCTTAATTACGATTTGGTTACGGCCCTGGTAGTTCTGGCAGTTGCCGTCCACCCACACAAAAGCATCTTTCACGGCCTGGCCCGCGTAATGGGTCACGTCGTCCCAAATCCGCGCCTCGCATTCGCCTGATTTGTCGCAAAGCACGACGTTCATGTACGGCTTGCCCGTCTTGCCGACGGCCACCGCGCTGAACTTCACCAGAAAGGGCGAGGAAACGGTTTCTTTGTCTTTGAGGTTCCGGACGAACTGCGTTTTGGTCATAAGGATTCCTGATCACTAGCCCTTCTCCGCCCTGGATTCAAGCCTTGATTATGCCGGGCGCCATCGGCTAATCTGCCAAGCATGTTCGCTATTTACGAGCCCACCCCACCCCACGCCTGGCGCTGGATCACCCTCGACGGCCCCGATGCCCAAGACTTCCTCCACCGCCTCAGCACGGTGAACTTGAAGCTCCTGAAAGAAGGCCAAGGCGCGCGTGGCTGCTTCCTCAACGCCCAGGGCCGCATGCAGGCCTTCTACACCCTGTGGAAGTACGGCCCGCAGGACTTCGCGTTCGAGTTCGACGCGGGCCCCGAAGGCGCGGGGCCAAGCCATCTGTGGGAAGACGGGCTTTTGAAGTTCATCGACCACTACACTTTTGCCGAGCGCATGAAGCTCACGAAGTTTCCCGCGCCCGGGGCTTCGGAAAACGCGCTCGCCTGCGCCTGGCTGCTGTTTGACGAAGGCGACGCCGCCACGGCGGGTCTCCCTTCCGACCTTGCCTCCTCGCGCACGCTCGCGACTAACGACGAAATTCGCCTCTGCCATCACGGAAAGCGCGACTTCGGCGTGAACTGGGTCACGGCCTGGGGACGTCCCGCACGCTTGCGCCAGTGGCTCGACCAAGCCTTTGCATCCGCGGCCCAGCTCGACTTCACGGCACTGACCCGCATGCGCGTGGAAAACCTCGCCCCCTGGCCCAGCCACGAGCTTTCGCCCGAAGTGAACCCGCTCGAAGCCGGCGCTTCGGACGCGATTGCCCAAGCCAAGGGCTGCTATCCCGGCCAGGAAGTGATCGAGCGCACGCTCGCCATCGGATCGCCCGCGCGACGACTCGTGCAGCTCGAAGCGAGCCAGGGCGCCGCGCCCCAGGTGGGCGACCCTGTGCTCAACGTCGCGGATCTGCCGACCGAAGTGGGAACGTTCACGACCGTAGTGCCGAACCCCGAGGGTGGCTTCACGGCGCTCGCGCTCGTGCGAAAAATTCAAGCCCAACCCAATCTCGAAGTGCAAACCTCCGCGCGCGCGAAGGCACGCGTGAAACGAGTCGCCGCCTATGAATAAGCGAGTTTTCGTCTCCCTCCTGTTGTCACTGTCGCCAACTTTCGTCGCCCTCGCCGGCCCCGCCCCCACCGAGAGCGATGCTCAGCTACTCACGACCCGCGCGCCCGGGGTGACCTTGGGCGACAGCTTGGGCTTTTCGCCTTTCTGGGACTGGAAGACGATTCAGACCGAAAACTTCCGCATCAGCTTCGACGGCAAGCTCGAGCTCGCCGCGCAGAAGGTGGCCAACTATCTCGAGCTCGCCCATAAACGGCTCGCGCCTTTTTTGAAGTGGCAACCGGCTTGGCGGACGCAGGTTATCCTGCTCGACAACTCGGATCTGGCCAACGGATTCGCGACCGCGAACCTTCGGCTGGGTCTCACCCTCTACCTCTCGCCGCCCGACAACACGAGCTCGATCGGCTTTTACGACGACTGGCTGAAGATCCTCACCTTCCACGAGTACACCCACTTATTGAACATGGACGTGCGCGAAGGGTTTTGGACGCTCTTTCGGTATGTTTTCGGCGATAGCCTGCGCGCGAACTCCATTTGGCCGGACTGGATGCTCGAAGGCCTGGCCGTCTACGTCGAAACGCATTTCACGCGCACGGGCCGCGGCCGGTCGCAGTATTACGAGATGATCCTGCGTACCGCGGTGGAGCACAAGGCCCTGAACCACAAGGGCTACATCACGCTCGACAAACTGCAGTCCTACAATCCGTACGCTCCCGGCGGCGAAGGCATCTACCTTTTTGGCTACCAGCTGATGAACCAGGTAGCGAAGGATCCCGCCCTCGGAAAAACCGGCAAGACGGCCGACGGGGAATCCACCCTGGCCACGGGTGCGGAAGCGCTGGGGGAAATGTCGCTGCGCTCGGGCCGCCGTTTTCCGTGGCTGCTGAACGGCAATCTCGAGAACATCACGGGGAAGACTTGGGACATCTATTGGAAAGAATGGGTGGACGAAACCAACGCGCGCATGACGAAGCAGCTCGAGGAAATCCGCAAGGAACCCGTGAGCGAACCCGAGTGGTACACGCGTGACGGCTACGAAGCGCTGGGCACCGCGGTTTCCGCCGACGGTAAATGGCTCGCCTACGCCTACCAGTCCATGCACGACGTCCGCCGGCTCTTCCTGCTGAATTTGGTGACGAAAGAACGACGCGCGATCACGCGAATCAATCCCGGAACGGGCCTCAGCTTCACGCCGGATGGTCGCTACCTGCTGTTCAACGAAGTCCGCGCCCACGCGCAGTACAACACGTACAATGACCTCTTCGCCTACGACGTGCAAAACGACCAAGTGACCCAGCTCACGCACGGCCTGCGCGCGAAGGATCCCGCGGTCTCCCTCAACGGCCAGTGGGTGACCTTTTCGGTGGCGGCCCCCACCCGCATCGGCATCGCCATCGCTCCGATCGTGGTGAACACGGACGGAATTAAGCTTGGCCTCGTGAAGCCGCTCTACATGCCCGAGCCCTTCGATCAGTGCGGCAATCCTCGTTACACGCCCGACGGCAACTTCGTGGTTTACTCTTACCACCAAAACGGAAAACGGCAGGAAGACCTGATGCAGGTGGAAGTCTCCACCGGAAAGCGATCGGTACTGCTGGCGAACGGTCACTTCAACCGAGCGCCCGTTTTTAACTCGCTGGGGCAGATGTTCTTCGTTTCCAACGCGAGCGGCGTCGACAACCTTTATCTTTACCAAAAAAGCAAAGCCCCGCTGCGCGTGACGAACGTCACGACGGGCTTATGGCTTCCGGCATTCAACAGCCACCAAAACCCCGAGGAAGTTTACGCGAACGTGTATTCGCTCCGGGGCTGGGACGCGGCCAAGGTGAAGCTCGCGGTGGCCGAAAACCAAGGCGCGAAGGTGCCCCCACCGCCCGGCCCGGTCGCGCCCCCCGAAGCCGGTGACAACGAGCCCCTCGGCACGTCGAGATACGCGGTAGACGACTACTCGATCTTTCCCAGCATCTGGCCGCGAGAGTGGGCGCCGTTTCTTTACCTCACGGGCGATACGCTCTACACGTCGCTCTCGGTTTCCGGTTTCGATGCGAGCCAGCGGCACTACTACGGATTACTAGGAGGGTGGGATCGCGGCACGCGCGAATTCGATTACTCGTTTTACTACCAAAACCGATCCCTCGGACCGACGCTTTCGTTTTACTACGGCGTGCTGACCCAGGACTCCGTCTACACCGCCACCGGAATTTCTGCCTATAACCGAAAGCAGACGGGGCAGTTCGAGATTTCGTACCCGTTCCGTTTCACGCGCTCAAGCCTGAACGTGAGCATCGACTTCGGCTTCGGCCGCAATCACCTGAACTTCCCGGGCGACCCGACGCCGTTGATCCACGGCCAGTACGTGCCGCACGTAAGCGGGTTATTCAGCTGGTACGACCCACAATCCTCGCGTTGGGCGATCTCGTCGGAACGGGGCCGCCTGCTGGAGGCGGGCGCGCGTTACTACCAAAACGCCACGTCGAGCAACACGCTCAAGGGGTTCGCGCAAACCGTGAACTACTTCCGCCTTTTCCATCACGTCGTGTTCGTGCCGATTCTGGCGGGACAAGTCACCACCAAATCCAATCGCTACTCGGACGCCAACGCGGGCGCAGGCACGCCGGACAAGACCGTCTTCAGTAGCCCCAGCGATTTCGGCCGCCACCACTTCGACAAGCTCATGCTGCGCGGTTACCCCGGCCAAACGTTCCGTGGCCGGGCGGTTGCCGTCGGCACGGGCGAGCTGCGCTATCCCATCGCCCGTATCTTCCGGGGCAAGGGCACGATTCCGGCCTTCTTGAAAAACTTCTACGGCGTATCTTTCTTTGAGAGCGCGTTCTTTCCCGGCGGTGAACCGGGCGATCGCTTCATCCCCGCCTTTGGCACCGGTCTGCGGCTCTCGAGCGACATCCTGGTGCGCCTGCCCATTACCTTTGGGGTGGACTATCACATGGGCCTACGCAGTGCATTGGGCGGGACCGGGGAAGTCATCGGAACTCTCTCGTTCACCGGGACTGATTTTTAGGCCAAAAATAACGTATCACTCAGTAATTATTGTGTTTTTTATATCTGATTATTTTGATCAGAATTCGAGTTGACTGCGGCGTGTAAAAACTATAGGATCGCACCGGTCTGATGGGCCAAAAGGATAAGGTCCTGAAAAATTTTCAGCCTGAGAAAGCAGCCGCACCGCCGATGAATGAGATGGACGTTCAAACCGAAAAATTCAACCCTCAAGTAAAGTCTTCGACGCAGTTGAAACTCCTCAACGAGATTTCCACCAAGCTGCAGAGCCTCATGGGTTCGGACAACTTCCACCAGGAAGTGCTGAGCATCATCCGCAACTACTTCAACTATTACTCGCTCCAATACTGGAGCCCGCACGGCGAAGACGGCGCGCAGCTAGAAGCGCAGCTCGGCGCGTACGGCAACCACATCCGTGTGGGCCACGTCATCCGCGGACGCCAGGCCGGCATCACGGGCCACGTCATCCGCACGAAAAAAAGTTACCTCACCAACGACGTAAGCACCGACTCGAACTTCACCAACCTTTCGTTCCCGGTGAACTCGCAGTCCGAGCTCTGCGTGCCGCTCGTCAAAGACGACCAGATCTTCGGCACGTTGAACGTCGAGAGCGACTCGAAAAACGCGTTCGACGAAAACGACGTGATCACGCTCGAAGCCGTGGCCTCCCAGCTAGCCGTGGCGGTGAGCAACCGTAAACTCTTTTCCGAGACACGCGACTTCAGCCTGCGCCTCCAAAAGGCCGTCGACGACAAGACGGTGGAGCTGCGCAAAGCGCACGAGCGCATCCTACAGCAGCAGAAGCTCTTGCAGCGCGAGAACAAAGCGCTGAAGACGATGGTGAACCAGGAAAACCAGAATATCGATACGATAGGCCAATCTCCCGCCATTTTGAGCACCCTCACGATGGTGGATAAGATCGCGCCCACCACGGCCACCGTATTGATCCAAGGCGAAAGCGGCACCGGCAAGGAACTCATCGCCCGCCGACTGCACTTCAAGAGCGACCGCGCGGGCAACGCTTACGTCACCGTGAACTGCGGCGCCCTTCAGGAATCGCTTCTGGAAAGCGAGCTCTTCGGCCACGAAAAGGGCGCCTTCACGGGCGCGGTCGGGCAGAAGATCGGCTTAGTCGAAACCGCCGACGGGGGCACGCTCTTCCTGGATGAGATCGGCGAGATGTCCTTGGGCATCCAAGCCAAGCTCCTGCGCTTCTTACAAGATGGCGAGTTCTACCGCATCGGCGGCAAGAAACCGATGAAGGTCGACGTCCGCGTGGTCAGCGCCACGAACCGCGACCTGGAACTCGAAGTAAAAGAGAACCGATTCCGCGAAGATCTTTTCTACCGCATGAACACCATCACGCTTCGCATGCCGCCCTTGCGCAAACGCAAGGAAGACATCCCGATGCTCGTCGAGTACTTCCTGAAGAATTCGCGCTTCGGCAGCTCCACGCAGATCAAACGCGTGGACCCGCGCGTGATGGACGTACTTAAAAACTACGACTGGCCGGGCAACATCCGCGAGCTGCAAAACACGATCGAGCGGATGAAGATCCTGTCCGAGAACCACGAAATCCGCCTGGACGACATCCCGTTTGGCATCCGCTCCCCGCGCGCGGGCTCGACCAAGGATGGGGGCGCTGAATACAACGCGTCAATGCCGCTAGAAGAACTCGAAAAGAGCCATATCTTAAAGGCTTTGGACTTTAATCACGGCAATAAGACAAAGACGGCGCAAAGCCTCGGGATCACGATTAAAACTTTGTACAACAAGCTCTATCGCTACGGCGCCATCAAGGCCCCCGGACAGGGGAATGCCCCAGGGATTGATGGACTTCCGGCGGAAACCTGATTTATAAGGAGTATCGAAATGACTAAATCCAGCAAGAAATCCAGTGCGAAGAAATCAGCCGCGAAGAGCTCCCCCGCGAAGACGGCCAAGGCGGCCAAGGGCGGCGGCAAAGCCGAAAAGCCGGGTAAGCTCTCAGCCAAGGCGGCCGCGCAGGCGGAAGTAACGCCGGAACAGAAAGAAATCGACGAAGAGGAAATGGAAGCGATGGAAGCGAAGGCTTCCGGCGGCGGCGGCTCGTTCGAAGCCGATGCCGCGACCGAAGCCGCCAAGGCGGAGTCGTCAGCCTCCTTCAAGAACTTCCGGCACCTTCCGGACATGGAAAATTTCTACCGCTTCATTTACGAAAACGAACTCCGTTTCGAAGCCCTGGGCATCATCGACACGATCCTCACCCAGAAGCGCAATCTGAAGGCGATCAAGGCCGCGAAGTCCAAGTCGCACTAAACTTCGGACCGCGCCGATATTTTTCTGACGGTTGCCCCTAGGGCGATTTCAGATACCCGTTCGTCATTGCTCAACGAGATTTCGCCGATAAGCGATAGTGCTTTTACGCCGCTTTCTAAATGTTTTCGCCATCGGAGCGATGGCCATCGCACTGTCCCCCGCCTGGCTGCATGCCCAGGAAGTCCGGCTATTCGACGCCGACGGCAAGCAAGTGGCGAACTATGACGAGCTAATCGATCCAAAGAACCTACATTACGGCGACGTACTGGTTTTTTCGGACGGCGCACGCTTCGAATTTCAATCGATCATGAACCACGGGAACACCACCCTGATCCTGGAAGTAGTCTCCAAGGATACGCCACCGTTTCGAACCCCAATGGCACTGCGGATCCCGCTCAAGTCCGGAGACTTTCAATCCGTTTCCGGAAGAAAAGCACCCTTCACCTCCTTCATCGACTCGACCATCCAAGGCCGCCCGGCACTCGAGGAAGAAGGACTGCCGATTCCCAAGCTCTACCGGCAACAGGCCGGCCAATACATCGCCCTGGAAAAGGTGGCGGCCGACTTTGACTTGGACGATCTCTTAGCCAGACCCGAGGAGATCCTCGAAAAGTATAGGTCGTTGGAGATATTGGAAGAAGCGGAAGCGGCGCTCTATAAATTCGGAAAACAAGCGGCGAAATTCCATACCATCGGCGACTTTAGCGCGGGCCAGCTGACCTATAGCATCGAACGGAAGCAGTGGTATCTGCTGGACTGGACAAAGGATCACCAGAGAGCGAAATGGTACGTCACCCGCTACGACCTCCACTTATTTGACAAGTACTTCGGGATTTTTACCTCTCCTCCCTCGGACGCCTCTCGCAAAACCAGGATTTTAGAACGACTTCGCGCGATCCAAGACCACCAGCTCCGCCAAAGACGGCGCCTCGGCTGTATTGTGGAACTCGTGGAAGACACGTTTGGTCGGATAAGAAAACCCTGATTTTTATAGTCCTATTCGACCGGCCATTTCCCTTGCCGGAGCCCAATATCCCAAGTAATTTGGCATCTTCTAAAAACCGTCGTCTACCCGAGGAGATGCGTAAATCATGATGAAGAAGACCTATCTTTTGACGCCAGGCCCCACCGCGATTCCAGAACAGGTGGTTTCGACGTTCGCCCAGCCGATCATGCACCATCGCACGCCGGCGTTCGAGGCCCTCTTCGAAGACGTGAAGACCAACCTCAAATACGTTTTCCAAACGAAACAAGACGTGTTGATGCTCGCCGCCACCGGCACCGGCGCGATGGACGCCGCGGTCTGCAACCTGTTTAAAAAAGGCGATAAGGTGATCACCGTCAACGGCGGTAAGTTCGGCGACCGCTGGACGAAGATCGCCAAGGTCTACGGCTTGAAGCCGATCGAAATCCTGCTCGATCGCGGCGACTCGGTCGAACCCGCGCAGCTGCAAAAAGTCGTGGATGAGAACAAAGACGCGAAAGCAATCTTGTTTCAGGCTTCGGAAACCTCGACCGGCGCCCAGATGCCGACGCAAGAAATTTGCCAGATCGCGAAGAAGGCAAACATGCTCTCGGTGTGCGACGCCATCACGGCTTGCGGCGTGTTCCACTTGCCCATGGACGAGTGGGGAATCGACGTACTGATTACCGGCGCCCAAAAGGCGATGATGATCCCGCCGGGCCTCGCGTTCATCGCGCTCTCGGATGCCGCCTGGAAGATGTCGGAGACCTCCGACCTCCCACGCTTCTATTTCAACCTGGCGAAAGAGCGCCAGGCGCTCGCGAAGAAACAAACCGCCTGGACGCCGGCCATTTCGCTCATCCAAGGTTTGCAAACCAGCCTGAACATGATCAAGGCCGAAGGCCTGGAA
>JBFWNL010000014.1:0-61471 GCA_050251055.1 Bacteriovoracia bacterium | reverse complement strand
AAAAGAAAAAGGAAGAAGTGCCAGATGTGGACGTACCGAAGGCCACTTACGCCGACGTCGATGTGTCCAAGCACGTGACGCTCGCCGCGGGCGAAACCATTATGGCCGAGATTTTGGAGCGCTATCCGAACGGAAATTACAAGATCCGCTCGACGAAGCGAGTTCCTTACCGCGGCAGCACGCGTTTGATGACCATGGTGGGCATCGCCAAAGCGGCCGACGTGGATGACGCCGATACCATTAACTCCGGGAAGCTATATGAATACCGTCTATCAATGCTTAACTAAACGCATAACCAATCAGTTCGGCCGGCGGGCGATTTCCGCGGCGTTTTGGCTACTGCTTGTGGTTTCGAGCGTGCTCGTGCTGACGTATCCACGCGAGAGCGTAGCGGCGCGGCTTAAAGACATCGCCGTCGTGAAGGGCGTGCGCGAAAACATCCTCATTGGGTACGGCATCGTCGTGGGCTTAAAGGGCACGGGCGATTCCAGCGCGGACGTGACGAGCCAATCGCTGAGCCGCCTCTTTGGTAAGTTGGGCCTGGATATTAAAGACGGTACGGGCGTGAAGTCAAAGAATGCCGCGGCCGTGATTGTCACCGCGAAGCTCCCGCCGTTTTCACGGGTGGGAAATAAAATCGACGTGACGGTGAGCTCCATCGGCGACTCGCCGAGCCTGGAGGGCGGCGTGCTGCTCGTGACCCCACTACGCGCGGGGGATCAAAACGTGTATGCCGTGGCGCAAGGTCCGGTGAGTATTGGCTCCGTCGCCGACGGTTCGTCTAAGAACTTTCCTACCGTGGCCCGTGTTGTTTCCGGGGCGACGATTGAGAAGGATCTCGATGTGGATTTCGCGTCGAAGAAAAACTTCCGCTTGTCCCTGCATAATCCGGATTTCACCACGGCGGCTCGCGTGACCGCGTTAATTAACTCCGAATTAGGCGGTAAGTTCGCCAGTGCGCACGACAGCGCCACCATCGACGTGATTGTCCCGTTCAATTACGACGGCAGTTCGGTCGAGCTGTTGGCGACCCTCGAAAATATCCAGGTGAACGTCGATAACCGCGCCAAGGTCGTGCTCAACGAGCGCACGGGCACGGTGGTGATGGGCGCCCAGATCACGCTTTCGCCGGTGGCCTTTTCGCACGGCGATCTCGCCATCGAAGTGGGTGACAACAAGGGCGATAAGAAAGAAAGAAAGTTCGACAAGGTGAACCTCATGAAAGGGATCGCGACCGTCGCGGATCTCGTGAAGGTACTGAACGCCTTGGGCGTGCAGCCCAAGGACTTAACCGCGATTTTTCAAACCCTGCAGCGCGCGGGCGCCTTGCAGGCCGAGCTGGAGGTCATGTGATCTGTTGGGGAGACTTCATCATCGACGATTTCTTGGGACCCAGCTTGAAAGAAGGTTTGGTGTGGAACGAAGGGCAAAGCGTCATGGATGATGCTCAGTCCGATGCGATCAACGAGTCTTCGGCGCAGGGGTGCGCCGAATTCCAGGAAACAAGACGTGGACAACGGCCTGCTAGGATGGTGGGTTTTGCCAAGCTTGATTCAATTGGCTCGTCTCGCACGTTGAATGGCACGGAAGCCAATCGTCCTCGTTTCACATCAAGACGGGGGAACGGGTAATGCCCGGTCCGATCGCCCCGGGCCGGCAACTGCCCGTTCCCACCGTCAATTCCATGCCGGCGCCGGCCCAAACCGACGCCCGCACGCCCATGAACCGCGTCATGGGAAAGATCGATCGGAGCCGGCTCGATCCCCAGATCGTGAAGGCTTCCGAAGGGATGGAGGCGATGTTCCTGGACTACATGATGAGCGCCATGAGAAAAACGGTCCCGGATAACGACATGAGCATGGATAACTCAGCGACAAAAATCTATCAGAGCATGCTCGACTCCGACGTGGCCCAGCGCGCGGCCAAGCAAGGCGGAGTGGGTTTAGCGGACCAAGTCATTGCTTATCTGGTATCCAACAGCTACAATCAAAAGATGGGGCCCAGTGGATCAAGGGCCCCGGTAGCAGCGGCACGAGTACAGGAGGTACCGGATGAAAGTAACGAATAACCACGCAGCGAACGTCCAGAGTTCGGAAGCGAATCGCGCCAAGGGCGCCGCTGAGGCCGCCAAGGCCAAGTCCGCGTCTTCCGCGGAGAAACTTACTTCCAGCAAGATTGATTCTGGTTCCGCGCAGACGGAGATTTCCTCGCGCGCGAAGGAAATGGCTTTGGCTAAAGAGGTGGCGTCGAACGCGGCAGACGTGCGTGAAGACAAGATCGCCGAGCTCAAGCGCCGCATCGCCAACAAAGAATACAACGTGAAGCCAGAGGCGATCGCGGATCGCATGGTGGACGAGCATTTGAAGACGGCCGAGCTGGGCTAGAGCCCAGACCGGGACGGGATTGGGATCCTTGCCAGGAGGGCCGGGGTCGACAGTCCGAAGTAAGTGTCGCCTCGTTTAGCAATCAAGGAGGATTGCTCGCGTGGAACAAAAACTAGAATCCCTCAATCAAAATCTTTGGCAAGTCCTGCAGAAACTCATCGGCTTGCATCGCCAGCTGCTCGATTGCGTGCGTCTCGAGAAGAACGCGCTCATCGAGGCGAAGGTGAAAGGCATTCAGGAATGCACCTTCGCGAAGGAAGCGCTCATCAGCGGCGTGCAGCAGGCCGAAGCGCAGCGACTGGCGCTGATCGCCGAGCTCGCCCTGGCCTATCGCAAACCCCGCGCGGAGCTTTCGCTCCCGAACTTGGTGATCCTGGTGCAAGGCCACGATCAACCGTTGGCCGAAAAGCTGCGTAGCGCCTACAACACCCTGGTGATCCTCATCGAGCGCATCACCGAGCAGAATCAGGAAAATCAGAAGCTCGTCGAAAACTCGCTCACGCATATCCGTCAGATGAAGAAAAACGTGCTGGGTGAAAGCAAGCCGCAGGCGAATACGTATACGTCCGGCGGGGTAACGAAGGCCGGCGGGGCGAACGAAGCCCGTTTGATTAGCAAGGAGGTCTAGCGATCCATGGGTCTTCCGAATGTGATGTTAACAGGTCGTTCCGGCATGATGGCGGCTCGCTCCGCCATCGGCACGACCGGTCACAACATCGCCAACGCCAATACGGAAGGCTACAACCGCCAGCGCGTGGAGCTCGAAACGCAGGAGCCGACGGCAAATCAAGGTTATAAAGGTTTTATCGGGCGCGGCACGCAGATCGCGCGCGTCAGCCGCATCAACGACGAATACCTCGATAAGCAGATTCGCAACGGAAACCGTTCGCTGCAGTTCATGGAGGAGAAAGACCTATCCCTCCGTCAGACGGAAGATATTTTCAACGAGATGAATGGCGAAGGCTTGAATCGTCTCATGGCCAAGTTTTTTAACGAGTTTCGCCAGCTCGCCAACGATCCTAACAGCGAAGCCATCCGCCAGTCCGTTCGCGAGGCGACGAACGCGATGACCTCCGACTTCAAGCGCATGCGCGGCGAGGTGGACGATGTTCGCCGCCATATCGACAACCGAATCGAAGGCTACACCCGTGAGGTAAATCAGCTCGCGGACCAAATCGCGAACATGAACCAAAAGATCCTGCAGCTCGAGATCGGCGGCGGCTCGCCCAACGATTTGCTCGATCAGCGCGACCTCGCGGTTAAGAAGCTCGCCAGCTACATGGACGTATCCGTGCATAAATCCAAGAACGGGTCCGTTACGATCAATATCGTAGGCGCCGGGCCATTGGTCACCGGTCCCAAGGCGGAGCAGTTCAACGTGCAGCGTAGCCCGCGGGACGACGACGGTAAGCCCGAAAACGCCCTCGATATCTATAGCAGCTCCTCGGCCAACTCGAACGTCACCCACGTGATCAAGGGGGGCAAGCTCGGCGCTCTGGTGGAAGTGCGCGACCAGACCTTGGGCACGATCCTAAGCCGCATGGATGATCTCGCGTTTGGCATCACCGAATCGGTGAACGCCATTCACCGCCAAGGATTGACCCGCGACGGCGTGACCGGAATAGATTTTTTCAAACCTCAGACGGAAAAATTCCGCGCGGCGGAATACTTCGGGCTATCGGACGACATCTTGGCCAGCACGAACAACATCGCGACGGCCGCCCAACCCGATTCTCCGGGCGACAATCGCATCGCGATTGCCATCTCGGGCATTCAGAGTATGCGCCTGATGAACGATGGCAAGGCGACCATGGACGACTGGTATAACTCGATCGTCAGCGATATCGGTGTGGTAACCGCGCGCAATCGCGACGACCTGAACCAGCAAAAAAGCATCATGACCCAGCTGGATAAGATCCGGGATCAGATCTCGAACGTTTCTATTGATGAGGAAACGGCGAATCTGCTCGAGTTCCAGCATTCATTCGACGCTTCGGCGAAGGTCATCGCTGTCGCCGACGAGATGCTTAAAACGGTGTTGGATTTGAAGAGATAGCCAAAAGAAGGGGATGACGGCTAAATCATGAGAGTGACGCAGAACACGAGCTTCAACACCGTACGCGATACGGTCCATAAGGCGAAAAGCCGAATGGAGAAGTTCCAGAACCAGGCGTCCACCATGAAGAAGCTCAACGTGCCTTCGGACAATCCGATCGGATCGGCCAAAGTGCTCGAAGTGAGGACGGACAAGGTGAACAACGATCAATACCTCGCCAACGCGAAACTTGCCGAAGCTTTCTTGAATAACGCCGACCACGCCCTCGATGACCTGTCGGAAGTCGTGATGCGCGCAAAAGAGATCGCCATCGGTCAAGCCAGCGGTGCGAGCTCGACCGACGAAACTCGCTTGGGCGTGGCCGAAGAAGTGAATCAGCTTTTCAAGCGTGCCGTGGCCGACGCGAACACCAAGATCGGCGATCGCTACTTGTTCTCGGGTTACAAAACCCATCGCCCGTCCGTGAACGAGGACGGGCAGTTCGTCGGCGACGACGGGCAGATGATGGTCGAGATCGGCAAGGACGTTTTCATCAGCATGAACGTGCCCGGCATCGAAGCGTTCAACACGAATCCCAAGACCTCGGCGGACTTCCGCCGGCTCAAGGGCGTAGACGAGAATGGCGAACCGATGGACACCGGGGACAGTGCCCGGGCGCCAGCTACCACCACGGGCGGGTCGCTCGAGACCAGTCAGTCGCTTTCGCCCATGGGCGAGCAGAACGCGAACGTATTCAATGAGCTCCAAAATCTACGTATCGCCCTGCTTACGGGGGACTTGGGAGCGATCCGGGATACCTTGGAGCGCTTCGACCAGATCCACGCCAATATCGTCGCTACGCGTTCTCGAGTAGGTTCGCGCGTGCAAGGGCTGCAGGGGTCCCTGAAGGCGATGGAGCGTCATAACCTGACGAATGCCGAGCTGACGTCTCAGCTCGAGGACGCGGACATGGCCCACGTCATGACAGAGATTGCTAAGGAAGAGTCGGTTTTGAATAGTGTTTTATCCAGCTCGAAGCGGTTGGTCCAGCCAACGTTGATGGATTTTCTCAGGTAATAGGCCCTCATTATAATGGGGGAGAAAAGGTTGCCAGTAGCATCGCGTTATATTATTGAAGGGTCTCGGTAAAGGACTACGCGTCGTTAGGTGGAGATGGAGATTCTATGTTAGTATTAACCCGGAAGCTGGGTGAAAGCATCGCAATCGACGATCATATCAAGATTGTGGTGGTGCAGATCAAAGGCAAACAAGTTCGGTTAGGCATCCAAGCACCTAAAGAGACTAAGATTCACCGCGAGGAAGTGTATACGGCTATTCAGGAGCAGAATAAGGAAGCCGTAAAAGCCCCGGCGGAGCTCAGTCAGATGACGAAGATTTTGAAGAACTAATCTGCTTTCCTACATCGGGGGGTGTGATTGGGGTTAGGGAGTTGAGCGTGATCATAGAAACAGGACGTTTTGGACGGCTCACGATAGAAAGCACGGAGCGCATTCAGTTGCCGTTCGGCGTGCTCGGTTTTCCAGAATACACGGATTTTTGTTTAGTCGACCCAGGCGATGAGACGCTCATCCTCTGGATGCAATCATTGCAGGACCCGAAGCTCGCCTTCCCGGTCTTGGAACCCAAGGTTTTCACGCAACGCTACACCGTGAATCTTTCTTCCGCCGATCTACGCGAGCTGCGTTTAAAAGACGTGAAGGAAGCGGCTGTGCTCAGCATCCTCACGATTCCGAACGACATCTCGCAGATGACCGCGAACCTGAAGGCACCGCTCGTGATCAACTTGCGCGATCAGATCGCCAAGCAGGTCGTGCTCCAGGAAAACGAGTACGTGCTCAAGCAGCCGATGTTCAAGGAGCTGCGCACGCACCTGATGACGATTCAGGCCAATCAGCGTGGCGCTGCCGCCGCGCAGGCGGGCGCGCCGAAAGTCGCGCCGGTTCAGGTCGGTAGCCTACCGGCGTCGACTACCGTAAAAAGCCTGGAACTTCTCTAATCCTCAGGACTGCGAGCGGATGCGATCTGCTTCCGTAGTGTTCCTAATCAGCTTATTGTTTTTCCTTCCCCCTGCGGACGCGACCCCCCTTCGTCTTTTACCGTGCTTGGATCAAGCGTTAGAGGATGGAGTCCTGCGTACGCTTGCGGATAAAATCGCCTTTTCTCGGTACGAAGGAGTGGTGGCAGTCAATTTGGACTCTCGGGCGGCGGAGGCCAGCTATACCGCACGCGTTCAACTTTACGAGTGGATCCGAGCTTCCTTCAATCCAGCCGCGCTGCAAGCTCGACTGATTGCCCAAGCATCAAATGAAAACGGTCGAGTCGCGCTCAAGGCGTTCTTTGCGCAAGTCCATGCGCCGGTGGTCTCGTTGAGACGTGGCTTAAGCGAACGCGAGCTAGGCGTGATCTTGGACACCGGATGGGTGGCGAATCGCGTCGACTACGGTACTTTCGCGTCGGCTGCAAATATCGAAAATTTCACTTCGGCGGGAGACGTGTCCCGGAAGTTTGTCGTCGTCTTCCAAGTTCCCCGATTTCAAGTCCAGCCGGCGGGATACGATTGGTCGATCGCAGATCAAGGAGCGAGGATCCCCGACTACAACTATCTCGTCAAGCTGGTCAGCTCGGGGGGTAAATCGACCCTGTCTCGTGCGGATTACGAGGGAATGATTTCACGAATGCAAGCGATTCAAGCGCGTGGAGGTCGATTGGATGAATTTACTTCCTATCTCAAGCACGTGCACCCATCGCTCACCCAAGATCCGCCCGTTTTTACCTTGCTTCAGGCGGCGTTTGAACACCGTTTCGGAAAGTTTCCGGCCGAATATCTCGATGTCGAAGCCACGCTAAAAGCAAACGAAGGTCGACTCGATGCCGCCGGCGAGGGTCGATTGCGGGAACTTCTGGGCTTACGTTAATTTTGAGTTTGGTACGCGCCACTATCGCACGTGCCGTTGCTGCCGGGTCGTGGTTCGCCACGTTGGTCTGTCGACGGGCAACCACTCAAGACCCCGCGCCCAATGGCGGGCGATCCGCCCGCCGGCGCGAAGGTATGGGTAAGACCACCGTTGTCCTGGAGTGCGCCCAGCAGCGGATTCGTGCTCACTAAGTCATCGGTTGAGTTTAGATTACAATCCGCGAGCGTCGTACCCGAGATATTGCCGCCTTGGGAAGTAAGGGTGGTGACCTCGCAGTTATCCGCTCCGATGCTGCCGATGTTTCCGTAGAGGATGTTGTTTTTTAGTGTCGCCGCAGAAGTATAGATGGCGCCGCCGTTGCCGATGCCTCCGCCGGCGGCACTGTTATTCACAAAGGTGTTATTAATGAGCGTAAGCGCGCCGCCTGAGATGGCGCCGCCGTGCACGTTCGCAGTGTTCCCACTGAAGGTACTGTTCTTAATGACGGTGGTACCGCTAGCGCTGATCGCTCCCCCATTTCCGCTGGTCGTATTGTCCTTAAAAAGCGTGCGTTCTACTGTGAGGGTGCTGTTAGAGAAGGCGCCGATGGCTCCGCCGAGATACCCGCCGGTAAGGGAGCGGTTGTTGTAGAAATAGCTGTCGGTTATCAAAAACGTGGAACTGACTGAGTAGTTGGTGGCGATTCCTGCTCCATGTGCACTGGAGGTGGTATTCGAGTCAAAAACGCACTTACGAACGACGTAGTCAG
The DNA here is from genome assembly GCA_050251055.1 of Bacteriovoracia bacterium. GTDB lineage: Bacteria > Bdellovibrionota > UBA1018 > UBA1018 > JBFWNL01 > JBFWNL01. The sequence goes on along the minus strand of JBFWNL010000014.1, from coordinate 53,368 downwards.
CCGAAAACTTGGGCGCCACCGCGCCGCCGCCGCTTCCCCCGGTGACCGAGTTCGACTTGAACGTCATGCGGTCGAGGTTAACGTTAGTGCCAAAAGTTTCGGTATAGAGGGCCGCCCCACCGTGCCCGGCCACGGTCGCGTTGCGGATGGTAAAATTTGAAAAATTAAACTCATCCCCGTGGTTATGGTTAAAGGCCGCCACGCCCGTAGCGTCGACAATCGAAGTCGTTTGGCTGCCGCCCACGATGTCGACGGCGGCCGTGATGCTGATCGTGGAACCGAGACTAATCGTCTTGTTCGCGGGTATGTAGGCCACCACGTTCCCACCTCCGGCGCCTACGATCTCCGCCACCGCCGCGCGCAAGGTACAGACCGCGCCCGCGGTGGCACACGTGCCGTCGCCGGGGGAGGCGTCGGTGGCGTCTGACGTCGCGTCGACGACGTAGGTTTTTGCGGTCCTGAGCCGCAATGCGGCGCTTACGCTACCCGTAACGTTGCTGGCGGTTACCGTGTAGTCGTACCAACGAACTTGGTGTTGGGTAGAGGTCCCCGAGATTACTCCGGTAGTGGGATCAATAGATAACCCGGTCGGGAGCGCGGGACTGACGGAATAACTGGTAACGGTGCCGGTCGCCGTAGGCGTGATCGGCGTGATCGCGGAATCTTTCGGGAAGAAAACGTCGTCCGCCGACAAGGTCAACGCGGTGGGCGCGGCGGGATTCACTTGGATGCTAACGGTTCCGGAGTAAGTAGCCGTGGCGCCGAGGCCCAGCACTCGGTATTCGGTGGCTTCGGTATCTTGGGCGGGCGTGCCGGAGATGATACCGGTGGTCGTGTTGAAGCTGAGTCCATTCGGTAAAGTGGGTGAAATCGTGAACGAAGAAATCGCGCCGCCAGCGTAGGTCGGGGTGTTTTGTATGATGGCTTGGCCGTTCACGTAGGTCGCCACCGGGGTGGAATAGGTAATCGCAGGCCCTAAGGGGTTCACCAAGGTCGCCTGCAAACAACCGCTGGTCGCGAGGCTGATGAGGATAAGGGCCGTGCGGGCCCTCTTCGTGTTCATGATGCAACTCCTTCCACAAACGTACTACAAACGTTGCTACTACTATTTCTATTTTATCAGATTTATTAACCTAGGGAGAAGTGTCCGTTAAGACCTAGGTAAACGCGGGACAAGGGCGTGAATTCAGGCGGGATTGCCGCCACCGATACGCGCGGTTTTCGCCATTTCGAGATAGCTGTAGACCTCGGAGTTATTGGGCTCGATGTCGCGTGCGGCTTCCCACTCCAGCTCGGCGTCCAGCACGTTACCCTGGCTATAATGAAGCAGCCCCAGTTGGATGCGAATCGGCAAAGCCCGGGGGTGGGTGTCGCGCAGGGTTTGCAAGTCTTGGATCGCCCGGGTGATGTAGCCTTTTTTTGCGTAAGCCTTCGCGCGGCGAATCTGAATTTCGAGGTCGACGGGATCCAGCAGGGCCGCCTTGTTGTACTCCTCGACGGCTTCGTCGTAACGGCGATAACGGAAGTAAAGATCGGCGATCTCCAGGTGTTTCACCGCGAACTGGCGATCGATGCCGGGATCGTCACCCGTACGCGTATGGGCGACCGACTGGTTCGCCATTTTGAAGGCTTTTTTCGCGTCGTCGTATTTGGCGATGTCGTTGTAAAGAACGGATAAGCAGATAGCGGCGTCGGTATGTTTGGGGTCGAGGTGGAGCGCCTGCCTTAAATGTTCGATGGTCTTGCCGAGATCGCCGCGATGGTAAGCCAAAACCCCGAGGAAATAGTGTGAGTCGGCGCTATCGGGTTCCCGGCGATGCTGCTCGCGAATGAGCTGGTCGGCGGTCTGGAAATCGCGGGTGGCTAGGCTCTTTTCGATTTGCTCGAAACCGGCGCGTAGCTTACCCACTCTCTTTTTTCGCCATTTCTTCCGCCTTCTTCAATTTTTCCTGCACGTTCTTGGCGGACTCGGTTTCGGGATAGAGCTCGATTAGCTTCCGGTAGCGCTTCTGCGCGGAAAGCCAGTTGTCGTTCCGGTAATAGAAATTACCGATGTATTCTTCCTTGCTGGCAAGGATGCGCCGAACTTCGTTCGCGCGGCCCTGCGCGTCCGGGGCCTTGGCGTCGGCCGGAAACCGACGCAGGAAGGCGCTGAACGAGTCGAGCGACTTTTGGGCCGATCCCAGATCACGCGCAATGTTGCCCGGGATATCCTGGTAGTAAGCCTCGCCCGCGCGGTACATCGCGTACGGGACCGAAGCATGCTTTGGGTGCAGATCTTTGAATAGATCGTAGGAGCTCGCGGCTTCCACGAAATTTTCCTGCAGGAAGTAAACGTCGGCAATACGCAGCTGCGCCTTTTGCGACAAGTTGGAGTAAGGGAAGCGGTTCTTCACCATGCGCAGTTTTTCGAGCGCGAGCTCGTAGCGGCTATCCTCGATGTCTTCTTCGGCCGCGGTATACAGCGCGTTCGGATCGTCTTCCTTGACCTCTTTGCCGGAGCACCCATGCGCGAAGGCCGCGAGGAGGACGCCCAGCAGGATCAGGAGGTTGCGTTTATTCTTCAGCATCTAGATCAGGTTTAGTCCAAGAATCCTATAAGAGCAACAAACTCGAAGCGGGAATCCAACCGATGGCATCCGGAGCATGCCGGACTTGCTGCCAGGTGGCCTGGCTTGCGTCCACCGCCGTAGCCCCGGTGATGCGCAGTTTGGTGCCTGCTTCAACCGTCGCCAAATCCGCGTAGTTTTTGCCCGGCCCGCTGCGGACCTGCTGGCGCTCCACGCAAAACGCTGGTGGCTGACTGGAGGCGTAGCGCTGCGCGGTGTAGAGACTGAGCGTGAGGATGAAGGCGAAGCATCCTAGTAGGCCGGCAGGGTGCAGGATCGTTTTCCGAATATCGCGTGTTCGCAGATACGGCCGTAGCCAAAGCAAAATCACGACAAAACCCATAATGCCGAGAATACCCCGGACTTCGTCGAGCGGAATTTTGTCGGCCGTGCGTTCGAGCCAGCTTGAAGCGGGATCGAGCTGGGATTTTCCCAGGACCTGGGAAACGGCGGAGCGGGCCGAGCTTAAATTGTGACTGATGTCGGCGTCATGTGGTTTCACGAAGTCCGCTTTTTCGAAATAGGCGAGCGCTTCGCCAAATCTTCCCAGGCGGAAAAGGACGTTGCCTACGTTGAAATAGTAGCCGGCTTCGGGCGCGGGGTGCGCTCGTAGTTCCTGCAGCGCGTCTTCGTACTTACCCGCGTCGTAGGAGGCGCGAGCGTTTTCCCAGGCACCCCAGTTTTGCCCGGCAACTTTTGCGACGGAGGCACCCTCATCTGCTTGACTATTTTGGACTAGTACCAATAAAGCGAATAATCCCACCCAGTAACGCGCCATGAATTTAACTTAGCCGTGGCGCAAGGCTCCTTGCAAGAAAAATAAGCTTCTGATATTCCTCGAGAATTCCTTATGAAACGTCTGCTCGAGCGCGCGCACAGAATGATCGCCATTAAGTCCGTTTCGGCGGATGGCAACGAGGAGCTGTCCAACTACGTCTCGGTCTTGATGAAGAACACCGGGATGAAGGTCAGCGTCCAGCAGGTGATGCACTCGCTGGGGGACATCTCCAAGCGTCAGTACAACGTGCTGGGGATTTTGGGCGATACCTTGGTGGACGTGAAGACCCGAAAGGGCCTGTTGCTGACCACCCACCTCGATACGTTGGGACCGGGGATCCTGGAGCAGTGGACCGAGACCGGGGGGAACCCCATCCAAGCCATGGTAAAGGACGACCGGATTTATGGATTGGGATCGGCCGACGCGAAGCTCGACTTTCTGTGCAAGCTTTCGGCGATCCAGAAGTTCCGCGAGAAGAAACTTCGTCAACCGATCTACCTAGCCGGGACCTGTGGCGAGGAGATCGGAATGTTCGGAGCGCGTTATCTGCTGCAATCCCTCGCGCTCAACCCGCAGTACGTGCTGGTCGGTAAACCGACGGGGCTGAAGATCGTGCATAAGCACAAGTCGATGGATCTTTTCAAGGTGTCCATCGGCTACCAGATCATTGAACGCGGAGCGCGGGGCTTCAATCGCCGGGTGACCTTGTTTGCCACGGGTCGGGCATCGCATAGCGGTTATCCCACCGAACGGGGCGGCAAGGGCATTCATTCCATCGACGGCCTCATGAAGTTCGTTCAGAAGGCCATCGATAACGGATTTGATATCAAGTTTACGCGCCTCGAAGGCGGAGACGCGGTCAACCAGACCCCGGATTGGGCGCAGGCGGAATTCTATCTGACTTCGCATCAGCTCGAGGACTTCAAGCGATTTTTCCGCGAGGCGGCCGCGCCCGAGCGGGGCGAGTTCGGCGGCGTTACCTTCAAGATCACGCTGGGTGGCCTCGGCGATGTGGGAATCCGGTTTCATACCGAAAACCTATTCCCGGCGCTGCAGGACCTCTTCGAAGCCTACCGCGAGTTACAACGCTCCCTCACCATTCAGCAGGACGACACCTTCGATGTCCCGACCGCGACCGTCTCGATGAACCAGATGCGCCAAGGCATGGGCGAAACCTGGCTCATGCTCGAAACGCGCTGTCTGCCGGGCGTGGTGCAGACGGATCTGAAGGAGCAGGTGAAGAAGTTCACGCAGCAGGTGGCGACGAAGTACCCGGCGCTGAATATCCGCGTGCAACACGAACGCAGCAATCCCGCCCTGAAGGTAGCCGACGATAGTGAGTTCGTCGCCCTGTGCGGCGAGGTGATGGAGGCGGCCGACATCATGCCGAACCTCGATCGGGTTTCGATGTCCTCCGAAGCGGGGCATTTCACGGCCAAGGATTATCCGACACTCGTCTTCGGCCCCGGGTCGCCCATGGAGATCCACGGACCCAACGAGTTTAATTCGATCTCCGAGCTGCAGAAGGCCGTGCTCTTTTACGAGAAGATGATCGAGAAGGTCTGCTTATGATCCTGCTTAGGGAAATCCAGGACGCGGATCTTTCGGCGCTCGAGGCCTTGGCCCAGATCCCGGGGTTTATCAACCTCGTGGCCGATACCGACGTGCTCAAGTACCGTATTCGCCACTCGGCCGCGTCCTTTTCCGATTCGCTAGCCAATAAGATGGAAGCCAAGTTCATCTTTGTCGCCGAAGATTTGGAAACCAAAAAGGTGCTCGGTACTTCCATGATCGCGGCCCAGCACGGGACGGCCGAAAGTCCCCATTTTTATTTCGAGGTGGGCAACGAAAAGAAATTCGCCGACACGATCAACACGGGCTTCATTCATGGAACGTTGCATTTGAAGTACGACACCAACGGCCCTTCCGAAATCGGGGGGCTCGTGGTGGATCCCGACTACCGTAACTCGGATGAGCGCCTGGGCCGGCAGATCTCGTTCGTGCGCTTTTTATACCTGGGAATGAACAAACCCAAATTCAAGCGCCGGGTGATCGCGGAGCTTTTGCCTCCGCTCAATAAAAAAGGCTTGTCCCCGCTTTGGGAGGCGATCGGTCGTCGTTTCACCAACATGGATTACTGGGAAGCCGACGAACTTTGCCAAAAGAACAAGGAATTCATTTTCTCGCTCTTTCCCACGGGGAAGATTTACACCACGTTCTTTCCGGCCGAAGCGCGCAACGCCATTGGCAAGGTGGGGAAGGCGACCGAGCCTGTCTACCACATGCTCACGAAGATCGGCTTCAAGTACAAAAACCAGGTCGATCCGTTCGACGGTGGCCCGCACCTGTGGGCGAACGTAGACGAAATTGTCCCCATTAAGAAGATGTCCAATTATAAACTCGATCGCTCGATGCAGGCCGGGGAAAAGACGGAGTGGGTTTCCGGGTTGATCACCCGTGCGGACGCGCCCAAGGGGCAGTTTCGCGCCCTCTCCGCGAAAGTCGTGATCAAAGATAAGCAGTTGAATTTCTTCGAGGCCGCGCGTGGCGAATTGGCGTGCTCCGCGCTCGGGTTAAAAGATAAAGACCCGCTCGTTTTCATGCCGTATTATTGATCTGCTACGGGGAATGAACCCCCAGGAGGCCGCTCATGAACGCACCTAAATTCCAGTTTCAAGTTAAAGGAAATTTCATCGGCGGCGAATTCAAGCTGCCCTCCGATCCGAACGGGGAGTGGGCGCTCAAGAGCCCCGCCAATCATAAGGATATCGTCGGTAAGTTCCCTTATTCCTACGAGGACGTCGATCGGGCGGTAACCGCCGCTCGCGGCGCGTTCAAATCCTGGCGTGCGACCTCGGTCGCCGACCGCGCGGCTTACCTGAAGAAATACCAGGCCGCGATCAAAGCGCGCGAGGCGGAGCTCATGGAAGCCATTTCCCGCGAGATGGGCAAGCCGCTGTGGGAGTCGAAGTCCGAAGTAAATACCATGGTCAACAAGGTGGACGTCACGCTGGATGACAGCATGAAGCTCATCGCCGATCTCGAGATCCCCAACATCATGGATAACACCTTCGGCGCTTCCCGCAGCCGTCCGCTCGGCGTGATGGTTGTGGTGGGACCGTTCAACTTTCCCGCGCACCTGCCGAACGGGCACATCGTCCCGGCGCTGCTCACGGGTAATACCGTGATCTTCAAGCCATCGGAAAAAACTCCGATGGTGGGGCAGATCATGGCGGAATGCATCCAGGCCGCGGGATTTCCCGCCGGCGTTTTCAATCTCGTCCAGGGTGAGAAGGAAGTGGGCCGCCGCCTCTGCGTGCACGAAGGCGTCGATGGCATTCTCTTCACTGGCTCCTACGAAGTCGGTACGCGCATTAAGCAAGATACGCTTCAGCAGCATTGGAAGTTGCTCGCGCTCGAGATGGGCGGCAAGAACACCACGATCGTGTGGGAAGACGCGGATCTTCAGGTCGCGCTCTTCGAGTCGCTCGTGGGATCGTTCATCACCACGGGGCAGCGTTGCAGCTGCACGAGCCGGATTATCGTGCACGGCAAGCTCTTCGATCAGTTCTTAAGTACCTTCCATCAGCAGGCGAAAGCGTTCACGATCGGTCATCCTTTGGATAACCCGTTCATGGGCCCTCTAATTGACCAAAACAGTATGGATCGTTATATGAAGTTTTTGGGCATCGCGTCGCGAGAAGGTTGCGAAGTCGTGATGCGCGGTAAAACGCTCGATCTGGAAGTTCCCGGAAACTATGTGGCGCCATCCATCTGCTGGGTGAAGGACACGGCGGTGGAAACCGCGAAAAAGAGCGTCTATCAACAGACGGAACTTTTCGCGCCGAACGTCGCTATCTACAAGGTGGATGATCTCGATCACGCGGTGAACCTGGCGAACGTCACTCAGTACGGCTTGGTCGCAAGCGTCTTCACCCAGAGTAAGGAAACTTACCGGCGTGCCTGGGATGGACTCGAGTTCGGTTTGGTGAACTGGAACAAGTCGACGGTCGGCGCTTCGTCGCGGCTTCCGTTCGGCGGCTTGAAGAAAAGCGGTAACCACTTCCCCACCGCGCTCACGTCGACCCGGTACTGCACGTATCCGGTCGCTTCGATCGAAGTGGAGAGTCCGAAGGCCGTGAATCCCGCCGCGTATCCGGGTCTCAACTGGAAATAAGCCCCTAGAGCGGCATCACGGTGACGCGTGCGCATGCTGAGAATAAAAAAGCCACCCGACTCTGACGCCGTTTCCGGCGGAAGTGGGTGGCTCCATCTAAATTTAACTTTTAAAAAAGAAAATTAGTTATTTTGCGAAGGTTGAATCTTCTGCACGTTCGAAGCGAGAGGACCCTTCGGGCCTTCCACGAGATCGAACTGAACCTTTTGACCTTCGTCTAAGGTTTTGAAGCCTTCGTCTTGGATCGCGGAGTAATGCACGAAGATGTCGCGATTCTCGCCGTCCGTTTGAACGAATCCGTAACCCTTGCTTTCATTGAACCACTTTACCGTACCAGTTGCCATACTTACAGAAACCCCCGTAATACAGAGCTAATTACTTAATACATAAACAATTAATGGGGATTGTTGGAATCGTCAAATAAAAAAAGTGAGCCTGTCCAACAAGAGAGCGTTTTTGGACAGACCCACTTTTTAGAAATCTCTGTTCAGTTACTGCTTCAACTCAGCTTCAACTTGGTGCAACTCATCAATTCAACTTTTCGCTCTGTCAGAGATCGAAATTCTTACAGCATCGACATCGTCGCGAACGGATTCTGCGGGTTGGAACCCATGATTCCATTCGACGCGTTTGCCAGAGCGAGAGGCGATGGCATTCCGTTGTAGCTGGCGGCGGCGGCAGGGAAGCCCGTCATCGCGGCAGCTTGCTGGGGATTCTGTCCAAATGGCATGCTCGTGCCGGCGAGCGGATCGAGCGGGGCGCCCATGCCGGGTTGACCTTGGCCAAACGGTCCGCGCTGCGGCTGTTGGGCCTGGCGGGCGTTCGCGGCCATCTGGGAAAGGTCACGCAACGTTTCGTTGGCGTTCGCGCAGGCGATGCTGTCTTCGATCGACATCGCGTTGTTCGAGTGCGAGTAAGCGTCCATCCCGAGGAAGCTGCCTTTGCTGATACCGTAGCAGCTTTGCATACGGTTAGCTTGAGCGCTTTCCCAGAGATCCGAAAGGGTGGACGATTGGCCGGTCGTACGCATCTCGGCGAAGCCGCGCTTGCGTTGCAGGTTAGCGATCCGCTTGTTAACGGATAGCTCTAAGCGGCGGTCGCAATCGCCTTCGTTCGCGCACGCGTCAGCCAGGGTTTCCTCGGCTAAGCGGACGTTATCGATGGCTTCCGAGATGTCTTCGGCCGGGGCGTTAGCCTTCTTGTCGGCGGCCGCGGCCAAGAGGCGGGCACGGGCGGTCGGGCTCACGCTTTCCGAGTTATCAACCCATTCCAAGCCTTGGGCTTCGGCGTCCTCGACGCGGGCGATGAACGAGGCTCCGTCTTCGTCCTTCTCGGGCTTCATGCGCAGGATCTTGTTTTCGACCATCGTGACTCCGCGGGTCGCGACGACCTCGTGCAGCCTTTCGGTTTTTTCCGCTTGCTTGCGATTAAACTTACGCTGGGTCGTTACCGCGGCCGCAATTTGCGCGTCCACCGCGTCCAGCTCGTCGGTGTCCTTCGCCTTTTTCACCAGGCTATCGAGCTTGGCGGTGATCTTCGGTCCGACCTTGTTCAAGACCTTCTCGACTTCTTTCTTGTCGTTGATCGTGAACGTGGCGCCCGGCTTGATCGCTTCGAAGGCGTATTTTTGGATTTTTTCGAGATCTTCCAATTCCTTCGCGCTGGCTACGGAGTCGTTCAGCACGCGGATGCGCTTGCCGGTCAGTCCGGCGATCAGGGCGTCGACTTCTTTACGGGTTTCGGCGTCGATGTCCTTGGCGCGCAGGGCCTTGAGCTCGGCGCCGATGCGGTCGATCTTGTCGTAATCTTCGAGCGAGGCCACGGCTTCGAGCTCGGCCTTCAGACGCTCCAGGATTTCTTTGGTGACTTTGTCCTTGTCGGACGCGACCCGGGCGGCGCGCTCGTTTTCCAAGGCGGTCGCAAGCGAGTGGTCTTGGATTTGGCTGGCGAGTGAGATCAATTGATTGTACTGCGAGACCGCGGCGGCGCCGTCTTCCACTTTGCAGGTGGTGGCGGCCTGGGTGAGGATTTCCTTGCGGACCTTCGCTACGTTGCCGACTCGACCGACGACGTGCGAATAGGTGGCTTCACCGTCATCGCGCGAGACGCTTTCCAAGAAACGTATAGTGTACTCGTATTCGTTTAGGGAGCTTAGATCCGTGCGGGAAAGCTGCATCAACTGCACGCAGGCAGCGTCGTCTTCTATGCAATCAACCTTGCCCTTGGCTTGGTCTACGCAGGCCTTGGCATCCCGATCGGCTAGGATCGAAAACGTCACCGTGTTCTTCGTGGCGTCGGATTTATGGGCCGGATCAGTTACGATCTCGGCGGCCTTGATGTCGAAGTGCTTGGCGCAGACGGCGGGAATTTCACCGGAGAGGTACGCGTGGGCTTGGGTACCCGACTCCTTGACCTTGATCTCGGATTTGAGGCCCCAGATCAGCTCATTCGCGGCCGTGTGGGTTTGGATTCTTTTCTTCGGTGACACGCTTGCCTGATCGGCGAGCGACGACTGCGCCACACCTAGGGTTGCCACCACAACACACACAAAAAGATTGGACCTTTTCACAACTCTCTCCTTCACAACTCAACTCAACGGCTCGTTAAAGAGCAAAACTCAACTCTCCCCTGTGTAGAGCAAGCCCTGGGCCAAAATGACACGCCCCGCTATAATGGAATTTACTGAGTAAATTCAATTAATTAAAAACTGGGGAAACAGAGAGTTCTCTGTTAGGCCTGTTAGAGGTCTGACATAGCTGCCTAATCGTTAAACAGTGTTGTATAGAGTCTGAACGAGGATTTGGTGCCGAAACATCACGCGCTAATCGGGCGCGAATTCGAAATTTTAACCATCCGGGCCTGCTTGAAGGCTTCGCGCAACGTGCTGATCGAAGGCCCGGTGGGCGTGGGCAAGACCGCGCTCGCGCTTGAGATCGCTCGTCAGTTGGGCTCGCACACCGTTCGGGTCGATGGCGACGGACGCTTTAACGAGCAAAAACTCACCGGCTGGTTCGATCCTCCGCTGGTGTTGGAAAAGGGCTTCAGCCAGGACGCCTTCATTGCCGGGCCGTTGATCGAGGCCATGCAGAAAGGCGCGATCCTCTTTATCAATGAGTTAAACCGCTTACCGGAAGGGGTGCAGAACCTGCTGCTGCCGGCGATCGACGAGCGCATGGTGGCGATCCCAAAGTTAGGGATCGTCGAGGCGCAACCCGGCTTCGCCGTCGTTGCCACTCAAAACCCGAAGGAGTTTGTCGCGACCACGCAACTCAGCGAGGCCATCTTGGACCGGTTTGAGCTGGTCGTGCTGGATTACCAAACGAAGGACGATGAATCGGATATCGTGCGCGCGTATGCGCCGAAATCCACGTTCGTCGATCGCGCCGTGGCGCTCGTGCGCGCGACCCGCGAAGACCGGCGTTTTCGTCGCGGAGCCTCGGTCCGCGCCGCGATTAGCGTGGCGGAAGTCGCGGACGAACTACGAAAAGAAGGGATGGCGGCCGATCAGGCCTTTCTGAATGCTGCGTGGATGTGCCTGCCCACCCGAATCGAATTGGATCAAGAGTCCGAAGCGGGCGCCGGCATGGATCGCGCCGAACGCTTAAAGAAGCTAATTCGTGAGCTCGTCGAGGGACTTGGCCACGTCACGGTTAGTTCTTCCGGGGACGAAAAAAAAAAGTAGAAGTCTCCGTGGCGGAGCCTAGCTCCCGCTTCCAGAGCATTTTTTCCGATAAAAACCCGAAGAAAAACAAACAGGCGCCGGAAGAATTTCGTGACGCCGCGGTCTCGGACCCCTCCACCGGTCAGCCTGACCTTAAGAGTCTTGCGGACACCGCGGAAAGTGCCGCCGAACCCTCGCCCTTCCAAGGCTTAACGGATTGGGACGTGGCGATTCGTTACCACGAGCTCAAACGCCGCTTTCGACGCGCGGAAGCCGCTGGGGATCAAAAGTGGGAACGCGAGCTGCGCGCGATCTCGGGCGCCGCCGTCCTACGTCGGGCGAAGCAGGTGCTGGGATCAGTATCCCGGCCGATGCGCCAGCTCGCCGACGGCCTGGACCGCATCCCACCGGGTGCCCAGGAGATCGAGCTGAATCTAGACGAAACTCTGGAGCAGTTCCCGCGGACACCGGTGATGGACTTCAAGCTGCGCCGTCGGCACCCCCTCGTGATTTGCGTGGATACGAGCCTTTCCATGACCGGTGAGAAGCTTGCGCTGACGGCCGTGGCGTTGGCGGTTGTCCTCCTGCAGTTCCCCGACGAAAAAATCGGGCTCGTGGCGTTCGAGAACGAAGCCAAGGTGTTGAAGTCCCCGGCCGAAAAGATCACCGTGCAGGACATGGTGCTGCGCTTTCTCGACGTGCCGGCCGAAGGCTATACCCACCTGGAATCCGGTATTCGGGAAGCCCACCGCCTGGTGGAATTGATCCGGGCCCAGAGCGAAAACGGTCAGGCGTCCACCGTACTGCTCACGGATGGAAAGTACACGGCGGGTCGGGACCCCACTTTCATGGCGCCCTGGTTCCCGCGCCTCTTCGTGGTAAAGATGGGCTCGGACCGGAGCAGTCTGGAGCTTTGCCGGGAGCTGGCGCGGTTGGGGCACGGTCAACTGTTGGAAGTACGTAAACTGGAAGCGTTGCCACAGGTGATGTACCGGGTCGTGCAAGGATTGTTGCGCGCGCGAATCTAGTATTCCTGAATCTATTTTTTGGTAGGCAGGGGCTGAGTTTTCAGGTTAAAAAAGCCACTCGGAGGCCACATACAGCATGCTTGATGATTACAAGATCGATGGACCCAAGCAGAAACTCGACGTCGAGATCGAGAAAGACGTTAGCGATAAGCTTCAGTTGATGGTGCAGTACACGAAGCTTTCTCCCTCCGAAATTACCAACACCGCCCTCAAGCGTTTCATCATCACGCACAAGGACTTCCTTCCGCCCGCGAATCGCGGTTGATCTATTTTTGATTACTGTCCGAACCAGAGCCGAACGTGGATGAGTGACTGCCGCACGGCGGTTGATACGTGCGCTGGAACCACGGGATCCACTGACAACAGCCAAACCCCCTGCGAAACCGGCGTATAAGTCGCGCGAAAAGCCGTCATTTCCGAAGTAATTTGATTTCTATTCAATGAAACCACGAAATAAGCGTTGCTGGGGACCTGATTTCCTAGTGAAAGTTGCACCTGACCGCTCGTTCGGAAACTCTCCAGCTCCGATCCGCCGCCCTCGGTGAGATTGTACGCCGGGCTGGTGGGCAGCAAGCCGTATTCTTCGGCGGCGACCACGGTGCTCGCGAATCCTTGAATCGTGCCCGGTCCGCCCGGGGTCTGTCCGCTCGGAAAGGCTTGGTTCTTGGTTAGGCTGGACGCGACGGGGCCGCAGCGGCCAAGGCTAATGACGACGCCGATGAGCGAGAGGAATACGACGATTCCTCGAAAAAAACTGTAGATCGAGAACGAGCGTTCCTTCATGAACTCTCCTTTATAATGCCTATGTCTCGGTTCAATTTTCGCCGTCATCCCCAGTCGACTTCGGCGTTGGGTGGGTGAGATCCTTCCTGGATGAATAGGCCTAGTCCCACACGAGGCCATGCATACCGACGTTCCAAGCTTTATGCCAGAAATTTAACGCGGTGCGGTGCAAAGTGGCGCCAAGGATAATCAATACTTGACTAATCAGCTTTAAAAAAATGCATTTATTTTTATTTTTCCCCGGCTAGGGAGTCTACAGACCGTGAAAAAAAGCCACTAGAGCTGCTATTCAGCCGGGTTTGAGGTGGTGACAGATTGATCCAAAAGCTCGGCGATATCCATCGCTTTTACCGTATCTTGGGCTTCCTTGGTCTTCAATCCGTCGCCAATCATCGTCACGCAAAAGGGGCAAGACGAAGCGACGATCGACGCGCCCGTTTCGAGGGCTTGCTCCGTACGCGTGACGTTGATGCGTTTGCCGATGGTTTCTTCCATCCACATGCGGCCGCCGCCGGCGCCACAGCACATGCTTTGGTCGTGACTCGCTTTCATTTCGGTGAGCTTGGCGCCCGGCAAAGCTTCGAGCACGGCGCGGGGAGCGGAGTATTCCCCGTTCCAGCGACCTAGATAGCAGCTGTCGTGGAAGGTGATCGACTGGGCGGCGGCACCGGTTGCCGCGGGCTTGATCTTTCCTTGCTGGATGAGCTCGGCCAGCATCTGCGAGTGGTGCACGACCTCGTACTTGCCGCCGAAATCAGGGTACTCGTTCTTGATGGTGTTGAAGCAGTGTGGGCACGCCGTGACGATCTTCTTTACGCTATATCGATTCAACGTCTCGACGTTGGCCTTGGCGAGCATTTGGTACAAATATTCGTTGCCGATCCGTCGGGCGGGATCACCCGTGCATTGTTCCTCGGTACCCAGGATCGAAAAGTTAATCGAAGCCTTCTTCAGTAGGCGCGCGAAGGCCTGTACTACCTTCTTGTTGCGGTCATCGTACGATCCTGCGCAACCTACCCACAACAGGACATCGGGATTGGGATTTTCCGCCATCGTGGGGATTTCCAGCCCCTGCGCCCAGTTGGCACGGTCGGCGGCGCTGAAGGCCCACGGGGTGGCATTGGTTTCCATGTTCTTGAAAACGGTTTGCACCTCGGTGGGGAACTTCGACTCCATCATGACCAAGTTGCGACGGATATCGTAAATTTTATCGGTTTGTTCGATAAAGACCGGGCACGCAATTTCACAGGCCCGGCACGAGGTGCACGCCCAGATCACGTCTTCGGTCACGTTTTTGTCGATGACCGGCGTGACCGCATCTGGTTTGCCGCCCAAAATGGCGGCTTTGTTATCAAAGAGGTTATGCTTCAAATCCCCGATGATGAGCTTCGGCGACAGCGGCTTTTGCGTGTTCCAAGCCGGGCACAGGTTCTGGCAGCGGCCGCACTCGGTGCAGGCGTAGTAATCGAGCGCGTCTTTCCAAGAGAGATCGGTGATCTTCGCGGCGCCGTATTGCGTGACTTTTTCGTCCTCGAAGTTGATGGGTTTCATCGCCTTCTCGCGGGGAAGCGTGCGCAGGAAGGTGTTGGGGCCGGCGGCCAAGATGTGCAGGTGCTTGGAGTTTGGGATGTACATCGTGAAGCCCAGCACGAGCAGCATGTGGACCCATTTGAAAGCTTTGCCTAAAGCTGCGTTCGTATCGGCGTCGAAACTAAACATACCCGCCGCTTTCGCCACGACGTTCGAGAACGGCATCGCCCCAGCGAACGCGGAGGCTTCCCCTCCCAGGATGTGGAAGGCGTTCATGAGGAAGATCGAGATCATCAGCGAGCCGGTGAAGGCGAGGACGAAATTTGCGTCCCGCGACTTACCAAGGCGCGCGGGTTGCACCACGAGGCGGACGTAGAAGGCGTAAATCACCGCGAGCAACACCGCGAGCGTGAAAAAATCTTGAACGAAGGCCAGCGCGGAGTACGCCGTTTCGCCGATGAAATGAAGGCTCGCCGCGGGGTGGATCGTGGTCGCGAACTGCTCGACGGTGCCCACGGTAATAATGATGAAACCCCAGAAGATGGTGGCGTGCATGAGGCCGTGCTTTTTTTCACGCAGCACGGCTTTTTGACCGAGGACGTTGGCGATCGTGGTCTGGATGCGCGCCGTGAGCTCGGCCTTGAGGTTGAGCAAGGGTGCGTTAGGCTTGCCTTGATGGGCCTTCAGCAGGCGGAAGAGATCGTAAAGCTTGTGAGCGGCGTAGGCAAAAGCTCCGCCCGCAACCAAGATGAAGACTATGGATTCAAGGGTCATCGCGGGACGATTATCCCGTTATTCCCTCGGTCTTGCAACTTTCTTAGTGCTCTTTGAGCTTCTTGAATTCGGCCGTCAGCTGCGGAACGACCGCGAAGAGATCACCCACGATGCCGTAATCGGCGACCTGGAAAATCGGAGCTTCGGGGTCCGTGTTGATGGCCACGATCACCTTCGAGGTGCGCATGCCGGCCAAGTGCTGGATGGCACCGCTGATGCCGCAGGCGATGTAAAGCGCGGGCGACACGACCTTGCCGGTTTGGCCGACCTGGTCGCGGTGGGGACGGTAGCCGGCGTCCACGGCCGCGCGGGACGCACCCACGCCGGCGCCTATCACGTCGGCCAACTCTTCGATGATTTTGAAGCCGTCGGCGCTCTTGAGCGAGCGGCCACCGGAAACCACGATCGAGGCTTCTGTGACATCGGGACGTCCGGAGGAGCCCTTCACGTTTTCCGAGCACTTGGTTTTGAGGCCGCTCAAGCTTGCGGCGACTTTGACGACTTCGGCGCTGGCACCCGTGTTCGGGGTGGGGGCCTTGAAGGTGTTCGCGCGAATGGTGGCGCACTGCGGACCGCTGCCCACGAACTCCACTTCCGCCGTCGCCTTGCCCGCGTACATTGGGCGGCGTGCGGAAATTTTTCCGCCGTCAAACTTCACCTGGTTGCAATCACTGGCTAGGCCTACGCCCAGCCGAGCCGATACGTGCGGCAAGAGATCGCGTCCCGTCGGCGTGTGCGTCGCCAGGATCATGTCCGGCGTCGTGGATTTAGCCACCTCCAAAACACACTTGCTATAGGCTTCGGCCGAGTAAAACTTCAGGGCGGCGTCTTCCACGAGGTGGACCTTCTTCGCCCCATACTGGCCCAGCTCCGCGGCCAGGCCGGCTACGCCATCGCCCATGAGCACGGCGTGGGTTTCGATGCCCGCCGCCGCGGTGGCGCCGATGAGTTCGAACGTGGATTTCTTGAGTTTGCCGTCGCGATGTTCCGCGATAATAAGAGCTTTAGCCATGACTTAAACCACCTTCGCTTCTTCGTGCAGCATGCGCACGAGGTCTTTCGCTTGTTGGGCCACGTCGCCCGTGAGCTTTTTGCCCGCCTGCTTGCCTGGCGGGAGGTCGAAATTCTTATAACGGATCTTCTGGTCGGCGTCGGAAACCCCCACGTCCGCCATTTTGTAAGCCGTGACTTCCTTCTTCTTGGCCTTCATGATGTTCGGCAGGCTAGCGTAACGGGGCTCGTTCATGCCCTTCTGGGGCGCAATGATCGCGGGCAGCTGAGTTTCCACGACTTCGAGCGTGCCGCCTTCCACTTCGCGTTTGCATTTCACGCTGCTCGCGCCGTACTCGGCGTTTAAAACCACGGTCACGACCGGCATTTCCAAGAAAGCGCCCAGGAGCTGGGTCGTCTGGGCGGCGCCATCATCGATGGCTTCCTTACCCGAGAACACGATGTGGGCCTGGCCTTCTTTTTTGATCGCACCCGCCAAGGCTTTCGCGGCCATGAAGTTATCGGCGGTTTCGGGCAGTTCCACGTGCACACCCTTGTCGGCGCCCATCGCGAGCGCGGTGCGAATGGTTTCGACCACGCGGGCGGGGCCGGCGGAGACAACGGTGACGGTGCTGCCCGCGTTTTTTTCTTTCAAACGCAGCGCTTCTTCGACCGCGAATTCATCGTAAGGGGACATGATCCACTTGATGCCCGTGGTGTCGATCCAACTCTTATCGGCGTTAATCTTCACCTTGGTTTCGGTGTCCGGAACCTGCTTTACGCAAACACAAATATTCATAGTTCGCTTTGGATAACACGGAGTTTTTTATACTGGAACATGAAAGTCCCGGAGCACCTGGTTCAGGGAAGTCTTTTTGTCCGTTTTTTCACTTCGTTGTCCGATGATGAGAGCGCAGGGGACCTGGAATTTTCCGGCAGGAAACTCTTTTTCCGTGGTGCCGGGGATCACGACCGAGTTCTTCGGTACGAATCCTTGGTAGGATTTCGGCGCCGAGCCGGTCACGTCCAAAATCTTCGTGCTCGCGGTCAGGACTACACCGGCGCCGAGCACGGCGCCCGCCTGAACGTGGACGCCTTCGACGACAATGCAGCGACTTCCGACAAAAACGTTATCCTCTATAATGACGGGACTCGCCTGTAGCGGTTCGAGCACGCCACCAATCCCTACCCCTCCGGAAAGATGGACATTCTTTCCGATCTGGGCGCAGGATCCCACCGTGGCCCAGGTGTCCACCATGGTGCCTTCATCGACATAGGCTCCGATATTCGTGTAGCTCGGCATGAGGATTACCCTGGGAGCAACAAACGCGCCTTGCCGAACGAACGCCGGGGGCACGACGCGCACGCCTTCGCTACCCGCCCAATGTTTGACTGGGACTTTATCAAAGAAGGAAAAATCACCTGCGTGCAGCACGGTGTTCCCATGGGTGCGGAAGTACAAAAGGATCGCCTGCTTTACCCACGTTTGGGTTTCCCACGCCGTCTCGCCCGCCGGGGGCGGCGTGGCCACGCGTAGACGGCCCTGGTCGAGCGACTGGATCACCTCGTCGATGGCCTTGGCCACTTCGGGTGACTTCACATCGGTTTTTCCGTCAAAGGCGCTTTCAATCACTTTACGCAAGTCGGACATGAGATTCTCCTTAGTAAACACGAAACGAAAAAGCGCTACTTCGCGCCGAAGCGATCCGCAAAAAACGCATCTCCGGTCAGGAGCGCGCCACCACCCTGCCCGCGCTTGCCTGCCACCCAAAGCGCGGCTTCGATCGCGCCGCGGGCGAAGATCGTGCGGTCTTGCGCGGCGTGGGAGATGACGATTTCATCGGCCTTGCCGTAAAAGTGGGCCGCATGGTCGCCGATGACTTCGCCGGCGCGGATGCTGTGGGTCTGCACGTTGCCGGGGCCGGCGGGTGAAATCACCCGTTGCATCGACACCGCCGTACCACTCGGCGCGTCTTTCTTGTGTTGGTGATGCGCTTCCACGATAACGGGTTTGTACCCCAGTTTGTCGAGTAGGGGGGCGGCGTGTTTTAAGATGGAGTAAAGCGCGAGCACCCCGGTGGAATAATTCGCGGCTAGGATCGTGGGTGTCTTCTTGGCGGCTTCCTCGAGAAGTTTCTTTTCGTCGTAGCTAAATCCCGTGGTGCCGATCACCCATGCCGGGAGCTGCGGGCGGTTCGCGTCCGTGAGGGTTTTCGCGAACGCGCACGAAGCGGGAGTGAGGGTGAAGTCGATGACGACGTCGCAATCCAGGAGTGGCGCCATCGGTTGACCGTTGCCGATCAAGGCGGCGACTTGCGTCTTATCGGCGAATTCGTCTTTCAAGAGTTGCTGGAGAATTCTCCCCATTCGGCCGTGGGCCCCGAGTAAACCGACGCGAATCACTTTGTACCCCCCGCGGCGGCGAGCGCGGCCTGCGCTTTTTTGACGGCTGCGAGCACTTTTTGTTCGCTGGCCGAGGTAAGGGGGGCGAGCGGCGCGCGCACGTAAGGGCCGCAAATCCCGGTCTTAGCCATCGCGAATTTTACGGGCACGGGATTGGATTCCACGAAGAAGTCACGGAACACGGGATAAAGCGCTTGGTGGATCTGGGCGGCTCGGGGGTAGTCGTGCTTTTGGGCCGCGTGGTACAGCGCGACCATTTCCTTGGGAAAGAGATTGCTCGCCACCGAGATCACACCCGTGGCGCCGACGCTTAAAAGCGGGAGAAACGTGACATCGTCGCCCGACAAAATCGAAAAATTCTTCGCCAGCTCGCCGAGGTGATCAATCACTTCGCTCGTAAACGACACGTTGCCGGTGGCTTCCTTCAACGCGGGGATCTTTGGGTGTCGCGCGAGCTTTGCGATGGTCTCGCCGGTCATGCTGATCCCCGCGCGACCGGGAACATTATAAAGGATAATCGGGCAATCGACCGCGTCGGCGACCGCCGTAAAATGCCGCTCGAGCCCGGCGGCCGAAGGTTTATTGTAGTAAGGAGTGACGACGAGCAAGCCCGCGAGCTTCTGCCCGCCGACGGAGAGCTTCGAGGCCCACTGGGAGAACTCGATGGTTTCTTGCGTGTCGTTCGAGCCGGTGCCGGCGGCGACTTGGATGGGCGTGCCCTTTAAGACTTCCAGCGTCGTCGTGATGAGCTTTTGTTTTTCTTCCGCGGAGAGCGTCGGCGATTCGCCGGTCGTGCCGCAGGGAATGACGCCGTTCACCCCACCCTCGGCTTGTAGCTTCAGACTCTTCGCATAGGCGTCCCAATCGATTTGACCCCGGTCATTAAAGGGGGTGACCAGCGCGGTCCAAATGCCTTCAAACTTTTTCATGGGTACCTTTTTAACAGAGGAACGGAGAACGCCCAAATGCAATCTAAGTTATTGAAAATATTTACTTTGTTATCACGAAGAGGCCGATTTCAGAGTTCGGGAGCGATCAGCTCGTCGTAGGTTTCTCGGCGGCGGATGAGCTGCGGTCGACCGGTATCGGCGATCAGGACTTCGCAGGCTCGGGGGCGGCTGTTGTAGTTACTCGCCATCGAGAATCCATAGGCACCCGCCGAGAGGATCGCGACGAGATCCCCGGCTTGGAGCGAATCGGGAAGTTTACGGTTCTGCGCAATGAAATCGCCACTTTCACAGACGGGGCCCACCACATCGAACGTCGTCTGCTTTGTCCCCGGTTTTTTCCGCACGGGTACGATCTCGTGATGGCTTTCGTACAGCGAGGGCCGGATGAGATCGTTCATGGCGGCATCGACGATAAGGAAATCTTTTCCGTGCCCCGGCTTGCGATAAAGCACGCGCGAAAGCAGGAGGCCGGCATTTCCCGAAATCAAACGGCCAGGCTCCATCACGATCTGTAGGTTTCGCGACTTACGCAATTTTCCGAAGCTTTTCTTGATGAGCGCGCAGTACTCCGAAATTTTTGGATGCTTTTCGTTTTTGTAAGTGATGCCTAAGCCCCCGCCTACATCCACGTAGGTGACCGGTTCGGGGAGGCGCGCGTCGAGCTTCGCGACGAGATCGATCGTACGAGCAAACGCATCTCTTAAAGGCGCGAGGGTGAGGATCTGACTGCCGATATGGATACTCACGCCCTTGAAGTACAAGCCGGGGTGATCCCGGAATTTTTCCACGAGGGCAAGCAACTCCTTCTCGGGTAGCCCAAACTTGTCTTTGCGCAGGCCCGTGGAAATGTAAGGGTGACTTTTGATCGCGATATTGGGATTGTAACGAAACGCGATCGGCGCGCGCTTCCCCATGGCGTGGGCGACTTCACCGATGGCCTCGAGCTCAGGGCCGGATTCCACGTGGAACGAGTAAATCCCGTTGGGCCCGAACTGCAGGGCTTCGGCGATCTCGGTGCGCGTCTTGCCCACTCCTGAAAACACGATCTTGCGACCCGGCACCCCGGCCTTCCCGCAGCGATAAAGTTCGCCTCCCGATACGATGTCCATGCCGGCTCCGGCTTCGGCCAAACGCCGGAGCAAGGTCACGTTCGAGCTCGATTTGACCGCGTAGCAGATCAACGGATCCCAGCCCGTAAGTCCTTGGGTGAGTCCACGCACGGGCTCGAGCAACCCCGCTTCCGAGTAAACATACGCGGGAGTTCCGTACTCTTCGGCGATTTGGCTAAGGTCGGCTCCGGACGTGGTGAGATTCTGAGCTTGGTAAGTGAAGTAGTCGAGCGGCTTTGACATAGCGCTAGCGCGTCTTTTTCTTTTTCGTCGTGGTTTTCGCGGTGGCCGTGGGGGTGGGCGTCGCCGATGGCGACGGGCTTACCGTCGGGCTAGGCGAGGGCGGCGGTGGTTCATCGAGTGGGGGCAGGGGGTCACCCTTCACTCCGCACGCGGAAAATGCCAGGAACAAACTTACCAACGCTAATTTTTTCATATTCAATATCTCAACACGATGCCGGCGCCCACGAAGTCGTAGCCGATGTCCAGGCGCACTTGCCAGCGTGGACCGACCTGGACGAAGGCGCCCCCGCCGAAGGCAGGTACGAACCCACTTAGCCGCTCGGTGCCGTCGCCCGTGCCACTTTCATCGATATCTTCCGTATCGTTCGTGGACGTCAGTACCAGGTTTTTTCCGAATCCGCCGTAAACGAAAAATCCGAAACCGCCCGCATAAAAGATATTGTACCGAATCGTCGCTACGATCGGCAGGACGGTGAAGGAAGCGTTCGTGCCCGTGGGTTCGTTGTCAGCGCCCACGTTGGGAAGAATTACCTTATAAAGGTAGACGCTGCCTTCCAGTACCAATGAATCTTGTTTGTTTTTGCGCTTCATCGCGAGCATGTGCTTCAGCGTCGTACCGTACTTCAAGCCGAAACCCATGTAGAAGTCGCCCGCGTTGTTCACGAGCCCGCCCATGCCGGAGAGCCAGGTTTTATCGACGTCCAGGGGTTTGACTTCATCGACGGTGATGCGCGCGAGAGCGTCTTCTTCTTCCGATTCGCTCTTTTCGATTTCTTCGGCGTTAAACGGAGCTCCGCCGGCGCCATCCAGGTCGGGGTCGCCTTCGCCTAGGTCGTCATCCTCTCCGCCGGCGCCGCCCGCGCCCTTTTTCTTTTTGCGTCCTTCCCGGCCGGAGAGCGCGTCGCCCATGCCCATCTGGGTTTCGAGGTCTTTGAGGTCCCGCTCATCCATGCGCCGTTCGTGCGCCGTTCGCTTGGGGATGCCGAGGTCGGCCACTTTTTCGAGGCCCAGGTACGAGTCTCCGATCTCCAGGTGCTCGCGTTGGTTGTACACGCGTACCTTGCTGCCGGCGAACTGCTTGCGGTCGTAGTAGTTCTTCAGTAGGCGAAAAGCCATGATCTGCTCCTCGCCGTTTTTTAGGAGCAAGATGCGGCCGACGCGAGCTTTCGCATCGTCTAGATCGTCGAAAAGGTAGACGCGCTTAGAGGTGCTGAGGCGCGAAATTTTTACGTTATAGGTGCGAGCCTCGATCGGCGGCAGCCCCGAAGCGCTCGAACTCTCTCCCGAGCTGTCCAAAGTGGAGTCCGATTCGGGTAGGGGGGAAGCTTCCGGTGGCGAGGCGTCGAAATCCGGGTCGGAGGCCTCAACGGAATCTTCTGGCGGAGGGAAGTCGTCCTCGGCCAGGCTGTTAGCGCCTACGACGCTAATGGCCACCCAGATCCCCAGGCAAGCCACCCGATAGGCGAGCAAAGTCATCGTTTGACATCCGAATTTCTTTCGATTTAATTCAGGACGATGATTTTGCATCGCGGAAAGATTTTATCCCTGTTTCAAAGCGATGTCGAGCAGACACGTCGGATTTTACGCCGCCCCTGCCGCCTGCCGCTCATTGTGACGGTGTTTTCTCTCGTGGCAATTGGGGCCGGGTCCGCGAGCGCCGAAACTGAAAAGTGGCCAGCGCCGATTCCTCAAGATGTGGTGCGAGGCCGCCCTTCGGAGATTACGCGCCTGCTGGATGAAAAGAAGTGGGCCGAAGCGGTGATCGCGCTTCAAGGCGTTTTGAAGGAGAATCCGCGGGATTTACCGCGGGTCCTTGATTTAGCCCGGGCCCTGACCTACCTGAATCGTCGGGAAGAGGCCGTGACCGCGATCCAGAACGCCGCCCGTACCGCGGCTCGGACGGCCAGGGTAACCCTGGGACGCCGTGCCCGCGTCTTGGCGGGTTTTTTTCTGACCAACGAAACTTTTCAGATCTATCAGGACGGATTGACGTTCCTTTTGGCGGAGAAATCCCGGGACGCAGAGCGGCTGTTTACCCAGGCGTTACGGAAAGAGCCCGACAACGTTCGCATCCTGACCCGGATGGCCCAGGCGAGCATGATGGAAGGTTCCGTCGACAGCGCCATCGAGTACCTCAAAAACGCGGGCCGCTTGAACCCGGAGGAACCGGAGATTCGCCTTTGGTTGGGGCGCGCGCATTTCCGGCGGGGCGAGCTCGAAGCGGCTATCGCCCATCTACAGTTTGCGCAAACGGGATTACCCCGTTCGGAGCTCGCGCCGATCTGGTATGCCGAGGCGCTGGCCGCCGATGGAAACACGGCCTTCGCGCTGGAGATGCTGAAAAAAGACGCCAAGGATCAGCCATTACATCTGCAGTCGCTGGTGAAGAGCGCCGAGCTGCGCGTAGGATCGTCGGCGACGGTCAAGCCCGACGCGCTTTGGGCGGCGCGCGCCGACCTTCAAGTGGTACTGAGCCGTTTGGGCGAGTACCAGAATCTGCCGGCGGCGATGTTTGAAACGGATTTAGGTTTGCCGGCCCAGGACGCGGCGAAGCTCAAGCAACGGACGGAAGCGCTCCTGCGCGACATCGAAACGAAGATCGAAATTCTGAAAACGCAGAAATCCGTGTAAATTCCGGCCGTCGCGTGTTTACGCGGCCTATTTACGTTGATTGACGGGCGCGACCTTCTCGGTCGTGCTGCCGGTGTAAAACGCGCGCGGGCGGTAGATGCGGTTATTCGCGTACTGCTCGATCACCTGCGCGGTCCAGCCCACGATGCGGCTCACGGCAAAGATCGGCGTGAAGTCGCGCGGACGGATGCCGAGCGCGGTATAGACCAGGCCGCTGTAGAAATCGACGTTCGGCATGAGGCCTTTTTTCTCTTCCATCAGCTCTTGGATGCGGACGAGCATCTTATGCTGTTCTTCGAGGCCGGCCTTTTTGCAGATCTGTAAGGACATTTCTTTGAGGATTTTGGCGCGCGGGTCCCCGTTTTTATAAACGCGATGGCCGATGCCCATGACTTTCTTCTTGTTGTCGACGGCGTCGGCGATGAACGCGTCGATCTTCGCGTAGCTGCCGATTTCCTTGAGCATGATCATCACGGCTTCATTGGCCCCGCCGTGGAGCGGACCCTTGAGCGAGCAGAGCGCGCCGACGATGTCGCTGTAGTAATCGCTCGTGGTGGACGCGACCACGCGCGCGGTGAATGTGGAGGCATTGAGTTCGTGATCGGCGTGGAGCACGAGCGCGGTGTCGAAAAGTTTTTCCTCTTCCGCCGTCGGTTCCTGGCCGCGAATCATGTACAGGAAGTTCCAAGCGAGGCTTTTTTCCGGCTTCGGCGCGATAGGTTTCTGGCCTTGCTCCAGACGCGAGATCGCGGCGGTGATCGGGCCCAGGGCGGCGGTCAGCTTCAGGGCGGCGTTCTTGATGCCTTTTTCCGAAATGTCCTCGGCGCCCGGATCGAGCAAACCATAAAAAGAAACCGCCGTGCGTAGCTTCGACATCGAGTGGCCGGGGGCTTTCGCGATCGCCTCTAACGTCGGCATGAGCGCCGAAGGAAGGTTCATGTTCTCGGCGACGCTCTTTCTTACGCCCGCGAGTTCGGTCGCGTTCGGGAGCTTTTTGTTCCAAAGCAGGTAAATGATTTCCTCGAAGCCGCAATGCGCCGCCAGGTCCTCGATCGTGTAGCCCCGATATAGGAGGGTCACGTCGTGGATCGTGCTGATCTCGCTCGTGCACGCAATGATGTTCTCGAGGCCTTTGTTCGCAGTTTCGGGGATTTGAGTCATATGTATAAGGAAGATGACTCATTCCTGAGCAAAGGTCCAGCGTGCCGTGGGCTCGGCGTGAAATGCCTAGCGGCCACGGCGAGTGGGCGTTGTTTTCGGATGGGTCCGCACGGGTTGACGGATTCATGACGGCCCGGCAGTTTTTTCCCGCCAGGCAAACCATTATAAAATTGAATACTTATGGTCACATAGGGAGGCGTGCGGGGGCCCCGGTGGGAGAATTAACCTCAAGAATTTTCCGTCGTTGGCCGATAGCATTACTGAACTACCCGGAGGACAACGTAAATGAAAAGGGTATTGAGTTTAACCATCATGACCACGCTCCTGGCGTTCGTCACCGCATGTGGGTCCTCGAAGAAGGCGGAAGACGAGCTGGAAGCGGCGGTTGAAGACGAAATTCCGGTGGCTGACGCCGGAACCGACGCCGTTCCCGAAGAGACGTTGGAAAATGCCGCGGAAGCGGTGGAGTCCGAAGTTGCTGCGGCCGAAGATCGAATTCCCGATATGCCGCCGCCCGTGACCGAGGCGCCGCCCGTGGAAAATCCTTCGGCGTACTCAGATTCGGAATCGGAAGTCGCTTCCACGCCTAGCTATGACGGAGGCTCCGAGACGTATTCGGTGCAGTCGGGCGATACGCTCATGAAGATCGCCTTTGAAGTTTATGGCGACGTCTATCAGTGGCAGAAAATCTATCACTTAAACCAAGCGAAGATCACCAACCCGAACGCCATTCCGCGGGGGACGGTATTGCAGATCGAAAAGCCGGCCACTCCGGTCACGATCAGCCGCAATGGCGAGAAGTACCTGATTCGCCAGGGCGACACCCTGGGTACGATCTCAAACCAGGTTTATGGCACGCCGAAGCAATGGCGTAAAATATGGGAAAACAACCGCCAGCTCATTAAGGATCCGAACCGGATTTACGCGGGTTTTTACCTCTACTACGTAGCCGACGGAAATTCCTTGGCTACGGGCGGGGAAGAAACCTCGGTCGAACCGCGCGCTCCGGCCGCAGAGTCGGCGCCGGCCCAGTAAGGTTTACTACCAGTGGACATAAAAAAAGGGCTAGTCCGCGAGGACTAGCCCTTTTTGCTTTCGCCGGACTCGCGTCCGCAAAAGAGTCTTACTGGATTTTCTTGAACGAGGTGAGCTCCATCTTCACTTCGATCTGGGCGCTGACGATCTGCTTGATCGAGCCTTCCATCACGGTTTCCTGCGGGTTCGCCCAAACTTCGATCTTCTTCACCTTGGCGGACTTGGCCACGATGTGGATGGTCTTGAACTTGCCGGCCGGAACGGTGATTTCCGCGTAGTCTTGCGAGATGACTTCCAGCGGGTCGTTCGGAACTTCCACTTCCTTGCCGTTCTGGATCATCTTGAGGACCTTAGCGTCCGCGCGATTGATCAGCATTTCAACCACCTGCTTTTGTCCCATGAGATCCATAGAGGACTTCACCCAGATGGCTTCACCTTCCTCGCGGTCCACGGTCTTCACCATAGTGCCGACCTTGCCGAACAAGGCGGAGACGTCGTAGTTGGCCGTGTCGCCGACTTTCCATTCAATGAGGTTGAGCGTCCGTGCGGAGTCGACCATCTGTAGGGCGACTTCGTGGCCGATCGCGGCGACCGTTTCACGATCGAGCGCGGCGTTGGCGGGACCCGCGATGAACGCGGCGATGATTCCGAGAGTTGCGATATGTTTTTTCATAGTTTCCCCCTTTAAAAAAACATGAGTAGAATGGCGGGATAGTATCGAAGGAATCCCAGAATGCAACCCAGAAACAAAATGTTAACGGCGGTTTTGGCATTGGCGATGGGCGTCGCCGGGTGCACCTCCGTGCCGGTAAAAAAAATCGAGATCACGCCGGAAGAGCAGGTCCGTCTCGATCATGAAGCGGGACTTCAAGTCGCGGCGAAGTTCGAGCCCCAGCAGAAGTTCAAGCGCAACGAAAAGGTTTCCCACTTCTTGGCCGATCTGGGCACAAAGGGGTTGGCCACGATCGCGGTGCTGAACCGAGCGAAGGTCGAAGTGAAGATATTGGCCGATGAAGCCAAGGCTTGGGATAACTACGGTTTGCCGGGCGTGCGCCTGTATCTCTCCGCCGG
The DNA here is from genome assembly GCA_050251055.1 of Bacteriovoracia bacterium. Taxonomy (GTDB): domain Bacteria; phylum Bdellovibrionota; class UBA1018; order UBA1018; family JBFWNL01; genus JBFWNL01. The sequence continues at coordinate 26,435 of JBFWNL010000014.1, read as the reverse complement.
CGTGCTCAAGCGGACAGAGTACGAAAGCGAGGTCGCCGCGTTGATCGCGCTTCAGCTCGCCGCCATTCATAAGCGCGTGCTAATGGAACGGCTGGCGCAGGATCCGCAGGCTTCCCTCCGCCTTTCCGCCGCCGAGGTGCTCGTTTTGATCGACGGCGCGGTTCAGATTCTCTACGATTCCGGCTACGATTCGCGGGGCCTGGTCTCGCTTTGGGATATATACGCCGGTTCTCCGAAAAACTCGCCTTATACGGAAAAGCAGCTACAATCATTCAAGGAGAAGACGCATCGAGCGATCGTAAGGTTCGCTCCCTTGATCAACCCCATCGTGCGCACGGATCGCTTCATCGCCGTGCATGATCGGATCAAGCAGCTGTGAAGGGCGTCCTTTCGGAGGTGGCGAAGATGTTCGAACAGGCCGTACCTGAAGAAATCACGAACTGGGTAAAGCAAAGCAAGCGGCTTACCTCGATCGAGCGCATCCCCGGCGACGCGAGCACGCGCCGTTACTACCGGGTCGGCGCGGACAACCAGACTTTCATCCTGATGTGCGTGGACCCTTTCGCCGACAAGGGCTGGGATCTTGATTTCCTGGCGGTGCAAAAGCATCTGGCGGCCTGCCAGGTCGCCGTTCCGAAGGTGATCGACGTCGACGCCGCCCGTGGCTACGTTTTGCTCGAGGACTTGGGCGACGACACCCTACTGCATCGCTTGAAATCAATTCTCGATACCGATCTCGAGCGCGCGTATTACCAGCGCGCCATCGACATCTTGGTGCAGATGCAGACCGCGGCCTCCCAGCCCGGCAAGGGCAAACGGATCGAAACGTTCGACCTATTTTTCGATTTCAAGAAGCTGATGTGGGAAGTGGACTTCACCATCGAGCATTTCTACGAAAAGCATTTGGCCCGCAAGTTCAAGCCCGGAGACGTGGAGATCATCCGCGAAGGGTTCGGTAAGATCTGCACGATCCTGGCCGCCGAGCCGACCGTATTCACCCATCGCGACTATCATAGTCGCAACATCATGGTCACGGGAGCGCCGGGCACGCCGGAAGAGCGCTACGTCATGATCGACTTTCAAGACGCGCGCCTGGGGCCGATCCAGTACGATCTTGCCTCGCTTCTACGTGACAGCTACTACCAGCTCGAGGAATCGCAAGTGAGGACCTTGCTCGACTACACGATCGCCAAGCTCGAGGCCGCGACGGGGAAAATGATCGATCGGAAGCATTTCCTGTACATCTTCGACCTGATGGCGATCCAACGGAATTTCAAGGCGATCGGCAGTTTCGCTTCTTTCTTGAACCGTCGAGGCAATGCGACGTATCTGAAGTATATCGGCAATACATTCGAGAATATCCGGCGCACCCTGGTGAAGTATCCCGAGTACGCGAGGCTGCGCGAGGTACTCATTCATTACTACTACTTCTAAATCCGTCATTTCCAGCGCGATGGTCATGGCCGCCGGCGTGGGCGAGCGGCTGCAGCCGTTTACCGGGCGGCTGCCCAAACCGGCGCTCCCGCTCATGGGTGTTCCCATGATTCAATTCGCGCTCGATGCGCTTGTGCGCGCGGGCGGCGTGCGCGACGTGGTGGTGAACCTGCACCATTTGCCCGAAAAGCTGCGTGCGACCGTCGACCAGTGCGAGCGCGGTCGGCTGCAAATCCATTACAGCGACGAGACCAGGCTCCTGCTGGGCAGCGCGGGGGGATTGAAGCAGGCGTTACCGATGCTGGGCGCGGGTGGCAAGGAACCCTTCTTTTTTCTAAATGCCGATACGGTTTCCGGTGTTGATCTTCCGGCCCTGGCCGATCGGCATGCGGAGCTGCGGGCGAAGCACGGGGTGATGATGACGTTAGCGATTACGCGGATGCCAGATCACCCCGGGGAGTACCGCGAGCTGATGGTTGATGCCGAAGGCGAACGAATCATCGAGGCCGGGGTGAAGGTCGCGGGCAAACCGTTTTTTACCGGCGTGGGCGTGCTCGAAGTCGAGGCGCTGGCGGATGTCCCGCCGGGCGAGCCTTCGGATTTTTTCGAAAAAATCCTGCGGCCGGCGATCGCGGCGGGAAAGGTCGGGGCGTTTGCTTTCGATGGACCGTGGCACGACATCGGCTCTCCCCGGCACTGGCACCAAGCCCATCTAGATTTCATGTCCGCGCTCGACGCCAAGACGCTGCCCCCGGCGTGGTCGGCGCTCGTACGCAAGCACTGCGTACGCATCGGATTCGAACAGTGGGCCCGCAAGGAGGCCGGCGCGGGCCGCGAAGGCGCGAAGGATTTGAACTGGGAAGCCCCGGTCTTCTGTGGGGGGAAATCCCTGCCGAAAGGACTTGGCCCGGCGTTGGTGTGGTACGGAGAAGGTAAGCCGAAGCTGACGACTCAGGCCATCGTTTTCGGCAACGACGGGGTGGAGATCAGCTGAGACCAGTTACGGCCCGGCGTGAGTTGTCCCGGGGGCGCGAAACCTTCGCTGCCGGTCCACTCTCCGCCAACCGGGTGCCCCGCGATCGAAAGATAACCTAAGAGCGCGAACGCTTCCGCTTCCACGAACTGGGGGTCGGTTCCCAGGCTCGCCGTGGTCTCGATGGAAACTTCCGGTAGCGCCGCCTGGATCATGGCCAGCAAAGTGGGATTTTTGGCGCCTCCGCCGCAAAAGTAGATCTTACGTAGCGGCATTCCCTTATCTAAGATCCAGCGGCGATAAGCGTCCGCGATGGATCGCGCGGTGAACGCCGTGGCCGTCGCGACGAGATCGGCGCCGCGGGCGCGGGTGGTGCGCGCGAACATCGCGAAGGGGAAGTCATCACGTCCCGTAGACTTGGGCGGAGGCTTTTTTAGATAAGCGCCACGCCGGAGCTTTGCGATCGCGCTTTCATCTACCTTGCCGGTCGCGGCGAGCTTACCGTCCATGTCGAATTTCTTCTTTCCGCCGGTGGCTTTTGCGGCGGCGGCATCCAGCCACAGGTTCGCCGGCCCGGTGTCGAAACCCAGTAGGGCGCCTCCGGGTTGCGCGTAGGTCAGGTTGCTGATGCCCCCTAAATTATGAACGGCGGCGCCCTCGGAAAATCCCGCGCGCGCGAGCAGCATGCGGTGGAATATGGGCACAAGTGGCGCGCCCTGCCCCCCGGCGGCCATGTCCCCATGGCGAAAATGCGAAATCACGGTCAGCCCCGTGTGGAACGCGATGCGGGTGGGGTCGCCGAACTGCGCGGTCATGCCCATGCGCCGCGGGCCAGGGAAGTGGGCGACCGTTTGTCCGTGGCAAGCGACGTAGTCGGGGGCGCCCCGCGTGGAATTTTTCGCCACTGCGCGCGCGATCGAAAGCCCGTACCATTCGCCGAGGTCCCGGTCGATTTCGAGCATTTGCTTGAGGGCGAGTTTAGAGCGCGGATCTTGGATCGCCAGCACCCGCTTGCGGAGCGCGGAAGGGTAGTTCTCGGCGTGGGTCCATAACACTTTCCAATCCAGACGGCCGGTGGTTGCGCGGGGATCGATCTCCACGCAGCAGAGATCCAGACCGTCGCAGGAGGTCCCCGTCATCACGCCAACAATCCGAATCATGGCTTACCTCCCGGTTTGGCGGTCGATTTGGTTTCGGCGAGTTTCAGGGGCGCGATTGCGTCGACCGGACACACGACGACGCACAAGGCGTGGTCCGCGCAGGTGTCGGTATCGATGAAGTATTGCTTGCTGCCTTCCACGATCGATCCGGTAGGGCACTCCCCCAAGCAGGCGCCGCATTTCGTGCATGTTTTGTCGATGACGTAAGCCATGCGCCTTATAATGGTACGCCGATCCGTAAACATTGACAAGTTATTGAATCGCATGAGATTTTACTAAGGCAATGAAGGTCCTTTCCGTCCCCGCCCGCTTGAAGACCCTGATGGTGATCGCGCTGATCGCCTTGCCGCTGGCGGCGCTCGAGACGATCATCGTGTCTCGCAGTCCGTGGCTGAGCCCGCCTTGGCGCAGTCTTCAGATCTGGACGCTTTCGGCGGCCTTCATCTTGGCGCCGCTTCTGATGCTCGTGGCGAGCGGGCGCCGGTGGGCGTTGCGCGCCTTGGGTCTGACCGGCGCGATCTGGTGTTTGCTGAGCTTCTGGCTCTCCATCCGGACGCAGAATTTCTGGCTTTCGCTTTTTTCCATCGGACTGGTGGTTTTTTGGTCCATGGTTTGGCTCGCGTTGAAGCACGAGATGGGTCGATCGTTTTTCGATCCTGGCATGAAGTGGTTCCAAGGCGTGCCCCAAGCGATTCCCTACCTCGAGTGCGAGATGGGCGGCAGCGCTTTCCGCGTGAGCCGTCTGGACCGCGACGGGACGTTCGTGTTCCGTCCCGAGGGCGCGCCGAACGTACCGGGGCGTACCGCGAAGCCGGAAAAAAAAGTGTCGCTGACGTTTCGTTTTCGCGCGCATGCCGTCGAGTGCAAGGGTCGCACGGTCACCGCGCTCGAATCCGGTCGTGACCGGTCGCGCGGTTATGGGATTCGGTTCGCGGAAATGAATTTAGATGGGGAAAAGAGACTTGGGGATTTCATCGAATTGCTGCGGGGAGAGGGTTATGTCTAGATATTTCGTGGGGATCGGATTGAGTTTGGTTTTGGCGTGCGCTAGCGCGTGCCGGGAGGCGCCGACGAACAACGACCCGAAGAACCGCCTTAAGGAATACATCCATAAGACATTCAACGTTCGTTCGGTCGACGAACGCAAGGACCTCATGAGCTACCTGGTGGGGGACGCTAAAACGAGGCTGGAAACTTGGAGCGATGATCAGTTCGAGCTCGCGTTCATGAGCAAGAAGCGCCAGAATCCCGTGCTGGTATTCAAGGAAACCCGCAAGGCGAGTGATGACGAGGTGAACATCACGTACGAAATCAACTATAGCGACCGCGTGAATAACAGCGAGGCGAAAGTCACCAACAAGAAGATCTGTTATCTCGTTCGCCAAAAAGACGATTGGTTCATCCGCGAATGTCGGAATCTCAAGGAGCTGATCGAATATCAAAACGAGATGTCGTTGCCGTAGGGCCCATTCAGGGAGTCGAGAGGAGCGCGATTCCGTATTCGGCCACCGATGGGTTGGCCGAGCTCGAACGGATGCTCACCGAACTCCAGGTTGCGCCCAAGCTCACCGAGGTCGTGTAGTTCTGATTGCCCGCCGATCCCTTTAGCGTCGACATCAACGTCTCTGTGCCATTCACCGTCGCGTAGAGTTTCAGGGCCGCCTCGTCGGGGGCCGAGAGCGACTGCAGGCGGATGACGTAGGTGCCGTCGGTAGTTTGGTAAATGAGCGCCGATCCCGTGACGGTCTGGTTGTTCCGGCCGCTAAAGCTTCCCTGGGCCACGATCGAGCCGCTGGGTACCGGATCGTTGAAATAGACGCTGCCACCGCCCCGGAGGCCGCAAGCCGCTAGTATAAATACATGAAATAAAACGGCTTTTTTCGCCAGTTTCACCGTTATTTATTCTCCCATACTGCCGATAAGGACACAAGGAGGGGCTTGGCTCGCCATGGCTCAGAATGACTCTCATAATGATGATGACTCGCTCGATTTAGTCCCGATCCTCGAGGAGCCCAATGCCATCGAGCTACCCGAAGCGGGCGTAGGCACGTTGTTTTCGGACGACCTGCCCTTGATGGCGTCGAAGCTCACCGCGATCGAATCCTTCCTGAAGCTTTTGACCACCGACGTGAAATTCCAGGACTTCGTTCGCGAAGTGCTGTTGATCTTCATGAAGGCCGTGAAGTCGGAGGCCGGCGCCATCCTGGAATGCAACCATCGGGACGGCACCATCTTTTTTCGTACCGCCGCGGGCCATGCTTCGGACCAGGTCGTGCGCTTCGTGATTCCCATGGGCCAGGGCATCGTGGGTTACGTCGCCGAATCGAAACAGCCTTTCATTGTTTCCAACGTCAACGAAAACAGCATTCATCTCAAGGCGATCACCGACGCCGTGGGTTTCAATGCCCGTAACATGGTGGCGCTGCCGATCATCATCCGCGGGAAGACCTTTGGCGTGGTCGAGCTCCTGAATCGAGTAGGCGAGCAGGACTACACCAAGGCCGACATGGATCTGCTGAAGTCGCTCTGCGAGTTCGCCGCGAAGACCATTGAGGTTCGCCTCATGATCGCTTGGCGTGCGCAGAACAAGGATAATCAAAAGGACGCGGCATGAGCTCCGCCAATACTGCGCGCAAGCCGGCATCCCCGTTTGTCCAGCTCCCGTCTTCCGTGGGCCCCGGCCCGTCCTCGGCTCCCGATCTCTCCGTGGTGCCCGGAGCGCGTCCGGAGGTAAACGGCGCGCAAGCCGGCCCGCGCAACGCCGCCCAGATCGACATGCGCTACCTCGTGCGCGCGCTCATCAAGTACAATGCCTCCGATCTGCACATCAAGGTGGGGCGCCCTCCGCTTTACCGCATTCATGGCAAGCTCATCCCCGCGAAGATGCCGCAGATGACTGCCCCCCAGGTGGAGAAACTTCTAAGCGACGTGATTTCTCCGCGTCAGATCGCCGAGCTTTCTCAGAAACTGCAGGTCGATCTTTCATTCCGCATGGGCGAGCTCGGACGGTTTCGTTGCAACGTTTTCTACCAGCGGGGGTCGCTCTCGTGCGTGATCCGCATGATCCCGTTCACGGTGCCGAAGTTCGACGATCTAGGCATCCCGGGAGTGATTAAGGAGCTTTGCTTCCGTCCGCGTGGACTGGTGCTCGTCACCGGCTCCACCGGTAGCGGCAAGTCGACCTCGCTCGCGGCGATGGTTCAGCACATCAACGAGAATCGTCCCGTTCACGTGCTCACGGTCGAAGATCCGATCGAGTTCATGTATCGCGACCAGAAGGCGACGGTCACCCAGCGCGAGTTAGGATCGGACACGCATAGTTTCGAAGACGCGCTTTTCGCGGGGCTCCGCCAGGATCCCGACGTCATCATGATCGGCGAGTTGCGCGATCCGAAGACGATTCAATTCGCGCTTACGGCGGCCGAGACGGGGCACCTCGTGCTTTCCACGTTGCACACGAAGGATGCGATCTCGTCGATCGAGCGTATTTTGGACGTCTTTCCCGGCGTGTCGCGCAACCAGGTTCGCATTCAGCTGGCTTCCACGTTGGTAGCGGTCATTTCGCAAACGCTTTTGATCCGCGCCGACGGGTCGGGTCGCATCCCGGCTTGCGAGGTGCTGATCAATTCTCCCGCGGTCGAGAGCTATCTCTTGAAAGACGAACTGAGCCGCATCCCGGAAGCCATGGCGACGTCCAACAACTACTACCAGATGCGCACGCTCAACCAAGAGCTCGAGCGTTTAGTGAAAGCGTCCTTGATTACCCAGGAAGAGGCCTTGAAGGTCTCTCCAAATCCGGACGACCTACGGCTACGACTATCGGGCGTTTCCGCCCAAGAAGGCTACGACCAGGCTTGAACCGCCGGATTCTCCCGGCTACACTGTCCCCATGATTCTTTTTTTCGTCTCTGCCTTCGCGGCCGCATTTCTCGTGCTTGGGGTTCCGTTTGGGTTTACCGGAACCCTTGCGGCCGCGCTGGCGACCGCTTTGGGGTTGAGCGCGCTCATCGCGGCGGGTTTCGGCGAGCAGGTGATCGCCGCCGCGCACCGCGCGCGTACCCCCGCGGCTGCGGGCCTCGAGCGGACCTTCCAGGCGGTACTCCGAGAGGCCGGATATCCAGAAAACTCCGTGCGATTATTACTGACGCCGGATCCCGCCGTCAGCGTCGTACTTTGCAAGTCATTGGGGCGAGGGGGCGCGATTCTCCTCAGCCAAGGTGCCTGTGCTTTCCTGCCGGATGAGCCGCTTCGCCAACTCTTGAAAGAGGCCGTCATTTCGCTGCGCAGGCGGGGATGGGTGTACCGTTCGACCCAGGCGGTGCTGGCGCACGGACTGCACCGTTTGATTCCGGAAGTCTGGAACGAAACCTTCGCGCATGATCGATCCGTGCGGACGCCTAAACGGGATCGTCGCTCTACCCATGCATTGGGAGCGATCTGGGCGCTCTTCATCTTTAGCTGTATTCGCGTAATCGTGGGCCCTAAAGATGGACGTAAATTATCCGTTAATAACCGTATCCTGCCCGCACGGGTGCCCTGGACTTGGAATGCCGTCACGATCCCCGGGAGCCGGGCCCTTTATTTGATACCCTGAAATTCTGTGCTAGAACGGTCTCCTAGGAAGAGGGGGCTCGCCGTGGTCACGCCGGAATTACCTAAGATCGACATCACAACCTTGCTGCTATCGGTTTCGTCGGCGGCGTTCATGGGCATGGGCTTAGTTCCGGGTCCCGACGGACGGTCCCAGATTGACTTAAATCTCGCGCGGCAGAACATCGACCTCCTTGAGCTTTTGTTCGAGAAGACGAAGGGAAATCTCACGCCTGAGGAGAGCAAGCTGCTGGAGCAGCTTTTGTTCGAGAGCCGGATGAAGTTCGTGGAAGTGCAAGCCGGGAAGAAATGAGAGATATCCGCAAAGTTGCGAAAGTCGCGAAGCTCGCGGTTGGCGTTCCGTTGGTCCTCCTGGGCGTGGGCGCTTCGAGCTCTGGCAATCCCTTCCTGAATAACCCCAATATTTTCGTCGATCTCTCGAAGAAGATCGTTCCTTCCGTGGTGAATATTTCGGCGCTCTCGAAGGCGCAGACTCCGTTCAACGGCGGTCAGGAAGAAGCCTTCCGAAAATTTTTCGAGTATTTTTTCCGCGGCGGACCGCGCGGGCAGGAAGGCGACGACGACGGTGAAGGCGATGAGGCGCCGCCCCCCGGTAAGCCCGGTTCCCTGCCTTCGGCGCTAGGCACGGGCTTTATTATCGACGAGTCCGGGCTCATCCTTACCAATAATCACGTGGTGGCGGAAGCCGACGAGATCAAGATCTATTTCACGGAGGATTCCGACGAGGAGCCCACCGCGGGTGAAGTGGCTGGACGGGATCCGGAGTTGGACCTGGCGCTCATTCGTGTGAAGACCACGCGCAAGCTTAAGCCGGTGGAGTTCGGCGACTCCGATAAGCTAGAGGTGGGGGAATTCGTGATGGCGGTGGGAAACCCCATTGGCCATGGTCACACCGTCACGCACGGGATTATTTCCGCCAAGGGGAGGCAGGCACCGCGTCCGCTGCTCGCTCGGTACTTACAGACCGATACGCCGATCAACCCCGGAAACTCGGGTGGACCGCTCGTGAATTTGTCGGGCGAGGTCATCGGGATCAACAACGCGATCGACGCCCGCGCCCAAGGTATTGGTTTCGCGATCCCCATCAACCTCGTCAAGAATATCCTGCCCGAGCTAAAAAAGAAGGGGGTCGTTTCCCGTGGGTACATCGGAGTGCTCGTGAACGATATGACGCCTGAGGTGGCCGAAAAGCTCGGGATTCCAAAGACGGTACGCTCTCCCTTCGTGGCGCACGCGTATCCGGGCGAGCCCGCCGACCAGGCCGGCATCAAAACCTACGACGTGGTGTTGGAGTTCAATGGCCGTAAAATTAAAGAGCCGACCGATCTGGTGGAGGCCGTCGTCGAAGTACCCGTGGGCCAGAAGGTGGCGATGAAGATCCTGCGCGCCGGTAAAGAGAAGGAGTTGTCGATTCAAATCGGACAACGCCCGAGCAACTCGAACAAAGTGGGACGGGGTAGTCGGCCGTCCCGGCCGCAGAAAGATCGCAACGGCACCGGCTTGAACTTGGAAGAACTCAATCCTGCGCTCGCCGAACGTTTCGGATGGCCGTCCGCCACGAAGGGCGTGGTGGTGACGTTCTTGGCTCACGGGGGACCCGCGGCGAAGACCGAGCTGGTTTTGGGCGACGTGATCTTAGAGGTCGATCGCAAGGAGATCCGATCGGTGAGACAGTTCTTCTCGATCGTGAAAGAGAAAAAAAGCTATCTCTTGCGGATCAAGCGCATCAATCCGACGGGTGTTCCGGATTTCAAAGTGATAGTACTAGACCTAAAAACTACGTCATGAAACTGGCGTGGTTTCTTGAGTTCGAGGGCGGTTGTCCTCGTCGAGAAATCACCTTGTCTATCTTCGCCGTTCCGCTACCATATTGAATATATGAGAAAAAGACCCTGGCCGTTGATCATCATGGCGTTGATTTATTTCCTGGCGCCCGTTGGAAATGCCGTCATCTCGGCGCGACTCGAAAAACTGCCCCTCAGTATCTATCTGACGTTGCTTTTCAAAACTCATTCGCCGTTCGAGCTCTTCCAGCTCATTGTGCTTTTTCCGCTCGCGGGTTTTGCCCTCTTCGCGGTTAAGAAGTGGAGCGTGCCCGTGTTCCTGGGGGTTTCCGTTTGGAGCCTGATCGGTAACTATCAAGAATACGCCCAGTTCCCGCACGTCTACACCAAGTCGATCCTCTTTCTCGCGTTCGCCGTGAACCTGGCGTTCGTGTTTTACTTCCTCATCCCAGCCGTACGCGCGGCGTACCTGGATCCCCGTTTGCGTTGGTGGGAATCCAAGCCCCGTTACCGCGTGAATCTAGAGGGTAAGATCACCGTCGATGGCAAGGAAAGCGAAGCCAAGATCGTGGATATTTCCGAAGGCGGCGTGTTCATCCAAACTTCCGAACCGCTCACCTTGGACGCCATCGTGCAAATGATGTTCAAATTCGAAAGCGCCGAATTTTCCCATGCCGCGCGCATCGCGCACCAAGGCTATGGCAACTACAAGGGCTTCGGTATTCAGTTCATGAACATGAAGTGGGCGGATCGCCGCCAGCTCCGACGCATTGTCAAAGCGATTGACCTTACAGGCGCTGAGCGCCGTCCGGAGCGCGTGAAGTGGCATCAGGATTTCGCCCTCTGGATCAAGACCCTCTTCACGACGGGTAAGGGCTTGGTGCCGGTGATTCCGGAAACCGCAAAAAAAGCCAAGAAGTAAGCTCAATTACTGGGTTAATTTAGTCCACTCGGTCGCTTGACTTCAGCGAACTTACGCCCAACGTAAGTGTAGTATGAGCGCAAAATTCACGAATTCTGTTAATGAATCCTTACAGCAAGCCCAGAACGAGGCGATCCGACGCGGTCATCAGGAACTTCATCCTGAACACCTTCTGAACGCCTACTTAGACCCCGGCTTTGAGTCCGGCGCTTATGTACGAGACTTGTTGGCGGCCGCAGGCCTGCAGCCCGAGCGTCTGCGCGAACGGGTCGGAAAAGCCTTGGACAAATTACCCCGAGTGGAGGGCGGAGACGGGCAAATTTACCCCGCGCCCATGTTTCGCAAGCTCCTCGTTTTAGCCGAAGACGAAGCCAAACGCATGAAAGACGAGTTCGTGGCCTCGGAGCATTTATTACTGGTGCTGGCTTCGGATGCCTTTAAAAACACGGAGGCGGGCCGGGCCTTACGCGAAGCCGGCCTGCTTCGGGAAAGTTTGGCCAAGGCGGTGGCACAGGTGCGCCAGGGGAGAACCGTGGATAACGAGAATGCCGAGAGTAATACGAAGGTTTTGGAAAAATACTGCCGTGACCTCACGGTGCTCGCTCGCTCGCGCAAACTCGATCCCGTGATCGGTCGTGACGAGGAAATCCGCCGCGTCGTACAGGTCCTTTCGCGCCGAACCAAGAATAACCCCGTCCTGATCGGCGAACCCGGCGTGGGCAAGACCGCGATCGTCGAAGGTCTCGCACAACGGATTGTCAACGGTGACGTTCCGGAAGGCTTGAAGAAAAAACGCCTGCTAGTACTGGACTTAGGTGCCTTGATCGCGGGGGCGAAGTTTCGGGGTGAGTTCGAAGAACGCCTAAAGGGCGTATTGAAGGAAGTTGCCGCCGCCAGCGGCGAGATCGTGCTGTTTATCGACGAGCTGCACACCCTGGTGGGAGCGGGCGCCGCCGAAGGCTCCATGGACGCATCTAATATGCTCAAGCCCGCGCTCGCGCGTGGGGAGCTACGTTGCGTGGGCGCCACCACGCTTGACGAGTACCGTAAACATATCGAAAAAGACGCCGCGCTCGAGCGACGGTTCCAGCCCATCTTCGTGAAGGAGCCTTCGGTGGAAGACACGATCAGCATCTTGCGCGGACTGCGCGAACGCTACGAAGTCCACCACGGGGTTTCGATTCGGGACGGCGCGATTGTCGCAGCCGCCACTCTTTCCAATCGTTACCTCACCGATCGGTTCCTGCCCGACAAGGCGATCGATTTGGTCGATGAGGCGGCGGCGAAACTCCGCGTAGAGATGGATTCCCGCCCCGAAGCGTTGGACCAGATCGAGCGCAAGACCCTGCGCCTGGAGGTGGAAAAGCAAGCTTTGAAAAAAGAAAAAGATGCGTCCTCGCAAGAGCGCCTGGGCGCCCTTGAAAAGGAGCTGCACGGGTTGAACGCGCAGGCAAAAGAGCTGCGCGCGCAATGGGAGCGCGAGAAGAAAGAAGTCGGTCGCCTGAAGGAAGTAAAGGAAAGCATCGAGCAGGTGCGTTTAGAGTCAGAGCAAGCAGAGCGACAGGGTGAGCTCGAGAAAGCGGCCGAGCTGAGATACGGCAAGCTGTTGGCTTTGCAAAAAGAATTGGAGAATTTAAGCAAGGCGGCGCCGAAAACTACGGATTCGTCCCTACTGCGCCAAGAAGTGACCGAGGACGACATCGCGGAAGTCGTGTCCCGTTGGACGGGAGTGCCGGTTTCCAAAATGCTCGAGAGCGAGCAGAAAAAACTATTGAAGATGGAAGATCGCCTGGGGGATCGCGTGGTCGGCCAACGCGCGGCGATCGAGGCCGTTTCGAACGCCGTGAGACGCTCCCGCATCGGGCTACACGAAAAGAATCGGCCCATGGGCTCTTTCTTGTTCCTGGGCCCCACTGGGGTAGGAAAGACCGAGACCGCAAAGGCCTTAGCGGAATTCTTATTCGACGATGAGTCGGCACTCGTACGCGTGGATATGAGCGAGTATATGGAGAAGCACGCGGTGGCGCGCTTAATCGGCTCGCCTCCGGGCTATGTCGGTTACGACGAAGGCGGCGCGCTCACCGAAGCCGTGCGCCGACGTCCCTACTGCGTGATTCTGCTCGACGAGGTCGAAAAGGCGCACCCCGACGTGTTCAACGTATTTCTGCAGATTTTAGACGACGGGCGCGCGACCGATGGGCAAGGACGCACCGTGGATTTTACGAACACCGTGATCATCATGACGTCGAACATCGGCAGCCATTTCATTTTGGAAGAAAAAGACGCGAAGAAGCGCGAGCAAGGCGTGCTGGAGCTCTTACGCCAGCACTTTCGGCCCGAGTTCCTTAACCGGATCGACGAGACGGTGATCTTTTCACAGCTGGAGCCAGCCCAGCTGAAGCAGATCATTGCGCAGTACGCGACGAAGTTGAACGCCCAGTTGAAGGAGCGCCGTTTGCGAATCGAACTTTCACCGGCCGCGATCGAGCGGTTGGGCGAGTTGGGTTATGACCGGGACTACGGCGCCCGCCCGATGAAGCGGGTGTTTCAACGGGAAATTCAGAACCCGTTGGCGATGCAAATTCTGGAGGGTGGATTTTCACCCGGCTCGGCCATTCGGGTGGACACCCAAGGGGACGGATTTGCCTTTCGGTTAAGTGATAACCAGTTGAATTCCTAAGGCAATAACTGCGCGGTAACTAAGTGTCCGTATTAAGAACAGTTAAATTGAATTTTTCCTGCAATTCTCATACAATAGGCGCTTACGGGGTGTGTTTCCATGTTTAACACCGTGCTCCATCGTCTCGAAGGAAGCTGCACCCGGAGACTACGATGGATATTACCGAAGTTAAGATTTTTCCGGTCGATGAAGACAAGTTAAAAGCCTATGTCACGATCGTATTGGATAACTGCTTCGTGGTTCGTGATCTAAAGATCATCAACGGCAATACGGGCCTTTTCGTGGCGATGCCTAGCAAAAAGCGCAAAGACGGCAGTTATAAAGACGTCGCCCATCCCCTCAATCAAAGTACCCGCAGCCAGATGGAAGAGCAGATCCTGAACGCGTACCTCGCCGAAATCAAACGGACCGGGGGAAAGGCCCTGCCCATCAGCGCCCACGACAACGACGGTCTCGAAGAAAAACGGGACGGCTAAATCCGCCCTTTTTGTGCCCGAAAAATCGTGTTACCTAAATAAAGTTCGTTAGGTTGGGGTGTCGGCAAATGGCTAAGCTAGCGGATTTTGATTCCGCCATGTCTAGGTTCGAATCCTAGCACCCCAGCCAATTCTGCCTCATTCTAAAAATAAAAAGTCATGAGGGACGCGCATCCATGCGCTTGACCTCTTTTTTCCCTCCATGGGCGAGGACACCCTCATGACTTTATATTTTTAGAATGAGGCAGAATTGGTTGGTATGTGATGGAGAAATGCGGAGCATTTCGTACCCTAGGCTAGGATTCGAAAGGCGGAAGCCGCCGGGCACCCGCTGGCGGGTGGCGGCTGAGGCCGGCCTGCAGCCGAAGCGCGAGTAGCGCTGAGAGCGGAAGGCGAATCCTAGCACCCCAGCCATCTCTAATCCTCCAGGCAAATAATTCTCCCTCACGTTAATACGGCTCTAAAACTTTTTCTTTTTGGGGCCGCCCATCCATGGGTTGTCTTCGCTTTTCCTTCCTTGGGCGAACATCCCCCCAAAAGAAAAAGTTTTAGAGCCGTATCAACGTGCCCGAGGAGTTCTCGGCTGGAGTATTAGAGATGGTTGGAGTTGAAATAGCGAAACACGCCGGGGGCGCGTTTTGTGTCCTAGCCCAAGTGTGCTCACTATGTTGAGTGTTTATGGTCCGGCTTTATCCATCAATCTAGTGGTTTAGGATCAATCCCGCAATTTTATATGAACATGCCGAACACCCGATTGTTTTTCTAACAATTCGATGAGCCCACGCACGCCGATATTGACGGGAATGCGGACGTCGAAGGTAAGTCCCAGGGTTTTGGATTCTATTTTTTTTTCGTAATCAAAATCGGGTACCTTCACTCCGGATGCTGTCAAAGCATCCATAATTTTTGATATACAGTTAGGCTCGTCTTCCATCTGAAGTGAAACGTGTCTGCGAATGAGTTTGTCGTTTTTGTCTTCGAAAAGACGAAACACCGTCAAAGCGATGAGGCCCATGGCTGTAACGGCCACGCCTTCAACATACATCCCACCGCCTGCGCATAAACCGATTGCGGCCACTAACCAAAGGCCTGCAGCCGTTGTAAGTCCTTGAATGGTTGCACCCGTTTTAAGAATGGCTCCACCGGCCAGAAACCCTATGCCTGAAACCACCGAAGCAGCGATACGGGAGACATCGGCTTCAACGTGACGAGCGGCATCGTAGCCCTGAAAGAATGCAAAATGATTTGAAATAACCATGAATGTCGCTGACGCCATAGCGACAATGACGTGGGTTCGAAGTCCAGCCTGTCGTCCATGAATATCACGCTCAAAACCAATCACTCCACCGAGCGCGGCTCCTGTGGCGATACGGGCAATCATTTCAAAGTGTGTAATCATAGGTGAGTCCTCTTGAAGGGGATTGATTTAAACTAATCTCTATTTGTCTTATTTTTGGTTAAGTTAATTTTTCGCCTACTAACGCGTGAATGATGGAGTTCAGATCGAAATGTTTTTCCGCTTTGCTTGGCATGTCCACCAAGAGCTTAAGTAGATCTTCAGTGGTGATAATTCCCTGCATGGCATCTCCTTCGACGACCATGACCGCGGAAATCTTGTGTTTGATCATCTCTGCGGCTACGGCACCGACTTCCGTAAAGCGACTTACCGTTTTAACCGGCCAGCTCATGTAGTGGCGTACGCGATCTAAAGGGTCAAATTCGTCCGCTTCCACGTATAACCCTGGCGAGGAGTCGTCGATACTGATCGTTGACTTCATTGCCCGAGCTACATCCCGATCAGAAAGAATGCCGATCAAACTACCTTCGTCATCTGTCACCGGTAGGTGCCTGATTTTCGACTTTTTCATTAAGGCATGTGCGTCCGCCATGGACGTTTCCCAGTTTGCGGTGATGATACTTTTGGTCATGGGTTTCTTCCTTCGCTCTTTGTTGCGCCTTCAGTATCCTATGTTCGCAGGAAGCTTCGGTTTTGTCATCCCTTACAGGACATGATCGGGACAAGTGGGCGGGGAGGGATCCCGAAAGAATACTTTCAACCGATAAGTGCCGGAGGCATTACTTCCTGGTCGGCGCTCGAAATCGTATTTCTGTTTTTTCTAAATGCGAGAGAGGTTATCCTAGGCGGGAAGCTTTTCATGAAGGTACCGCTTTTTATAACGGCCGGGCTGTTTCTTATCGCTGGCACCGGTTGCACTGCCCGATTCAAAAACCCCGTCACGGCTCAAACCATGCTGTACGCGGTAAATAGTACGTCACTTTGGTCGTATAAGATCTTTCCCGGCGACGGGACACTGATCAAGGTCGCTAGCTCGGATTTCACGCATGCGTCATCTACTGACTTCTCCGTTCTGGGCAATACCGACTGGGCATATGTCGCAGATTATACCGACTCCAAAATCCATAAATTCAGGCTTAATTCGCGGGATGGTTCCCTGGCTTACGTGAATGCCAAGTCCATCTCGACGCCGAGTCAAATCATCGCCTCTCCCACCGCCTTACAGGTGTTCTACGTGAATTTTGTAAGTACCTTGTCGCGCACCATCACGATCGATACAAATGGCGACAAGGTAGCCAACGGTGCCATTGATTCTTCGGGTGGGGTCCTGGGAATGGGATACTTCGAGGACCTCGAGCGATTGGTGGTATCTGGATTTAGCGCCAATCTGGCTTACATCTATTCCGTGGACGCCGACGGACTGCACGCATTGTCCACCAGTCCCACAACCCATTGCGGTGCGTGCCGATGGCTGATGGATTCCACTCGTGCTTTCCTGGTGGGGTACAACGTGAACTCGAACGCCATCGAAGTTTTCTCCATGGATTACGAGACGGGCGTGCTGACGAGCCTCCATGCGATGCCCAGCGCGGTAGGGTGCAAATACGGGCTCGCGCATCCCAGCCTTCCCGTGATTTATCTGCAAAACAACACCGAGGTGCGGGTCTACCGCATCGATACCGATACCGGCGCGCTTTCCGCGGTGCAGACCCTCACCCTGAGCAATGATGCCAACGTGCTCAACAATAGCAGCATGACGATCGAGCCCAACGGGGTGTTCTTCTACCTGCCGCGTTCGATCCAGAATGAAATCCAGATCTACTCGATCGATCCGTCCACGGGCGCGCTGACGTACTCTAGTACGCAGCCCGTAGCGGGATTTAGCGTCATCAAAGCCGTGCGGCGCGCTTTACCGGAGAGGGTGCCTTAGGTGCTTAAGAGTCTTGGTCGGGAATGGTCGTCGATTTAGTTGGAAATCGGAATAACGGATTTTCCGTAAGTGAGGATGTTTGGATTACTCGAACTCTGTTGGTCGATAATGCTGAGGACCCCCGTAGCGGCATCCACGTTAAAGGATGTTCCTTTGCTGTCGTAAAGCGCGTCCACCCAGGGGTGCACAAAAAATCGGAACGGGTGGGATAAGGTAGTGAGCGCGGTTAAGGAGCCGTCGTCCGCGATGCGGTAGCTACCGATGACATGATTGAGGTTGCTATAAGCGAGCAATATTTTTTGATCAGCCACTACGCCGATGGCCGTCATCACGGGGCCCAGCGACTGGGTGGCCCCGGTTTGCGTCAAGACGCCGGTGGCGCTATTAATCCGGTAGGCGGCTAAGTTTCCGTTTCCCGTAGTGCGATTGCCGGCGAAGAGAAAATTCCCATCCGGCGAGATCACGAAAGTCGAAGTGTTCATGCCTCCGATCACTCCGAGGTCGGTGAGTTCACCGGTGTTCAAGTCGATGCGAAACCCTTTCCAGGCGGAGGAACTGCCGGCGTACACCAAATCTCCTTGGGGATGGATCCTGACTTGGTTCGCAGATGAGACTCCTCCCAGGGTCTTTTCGGATACGACCGATCCCAGCTCGCCGGTCGTAGGGTTGATCGAGATCACCGATATCGAGTTAGTTCCGGAGATGGAAACGGCGACTAAATACCGACCACTGGGGTGAATGGCGATGGCGCCCGTGTTGGAGCTTTTGGTGACCGTCGTAGTGGCGAGACTCAAAACCAAATTGGATCCCACCGTGGCTTGGGATATCGAGTTGTGGTTGGCCGATCCGTAGTAGAAAAACTTTCCGTTGCTACTTAGCCTACCGACGAGGTTTGCGTCCGCGGGCGAAACGACCGTGGTAGCTAGCTGTACGAAGCCCCCCACGTCCGCTACCTGGTAGGTCCGTATTTCGGCGCCGTCGGTGCTCACCGTGAGGAAGAAGTGGCGCAGCCACGAGGGCTGATGCCAGTTCGCGGAGCACCCCGTGAGCTCCGTAAAAATAAAAAGCAGAATTCCTAAATGGCGCGGGTTCATTTCGCCCGAGTATATTGCGTTTCGGGGGGTGTGTCTTGCTTAACCAGGCCGTCCCTTTAAAAAAGGCTGCCCGCCAGCCGCGAGAAAGCGCTAGAAAGCATGGTTTTTACGGGGAATTGATCCAAAGTGGGCTTTCGCGTTTCGATATGGGAAAACGTAAGGGGAGGATCTGCCGGATGAAGAACGTCGATGCGCGTTCGGGTTTTGGGGTTTTGGAGGTGATGGTCGCGCTCGGGATATCGATCATCGGGTTGATGGCGATACTAGATCTCCAGCGTTACACGATGCAAGGGGTGGCGAGGACGAATCAAAAGCTAGGTCAAGCCAATCAAGCGCTCCTTGAAACGCAAGCGAGCTTGCAGCGAACAATCGCCGAATCCCAGGTGTGGGGAGCATTCCAAGAAATGACCGGCATGATCCTATCCGGCGCCTGCAATCAGAATAGCGTCGCTTTTTTACCCGGAGTGGACGCCGTAAGCGGCGCAACCCCCCCGGAGTCCGGCCTACCCACCCCGGCCAGCCCGTTTGCCAACGAAACATCGGTAGTGGGAGGCCTGGTGACCGCCGATCACTCGACGGGTGGAGCCCAGCTCATTTTTGTTAACTCGCTCCAGTTCCCTCAAGCCTCCGGAGCCTTGAAAACGCTCTATAGCGCCAAGGATCACAACCGTTTTGGCGTTTCGGAGCTCATGACCGCGAACCTCTACTTTCAGTCCCAAGCATCCGGCGAGCCCGTCACCGGTACCGGACCCGAAAAAACCTACGCCTTTACCGGATATTTTATGGTGAAGCTCTACGATTTGAAGGCGAAGAAACGCTTACCTGACGATTTTTTACCGCTCACGTTCGCGACGCTCTATTTCAAGGAAGTGACTCCCTCTGGAAACAGCTCTACGCGATACTTCCGTTTTGACCACTGCACTCCAGTTCAAAAGACAAATCTTCAGCTGGCCGTAAGTTACTAAAGCGGATAGGGTTGCTGGCATTCGGGAGCCAGGTCCTTGTCTTCCCCGTCTCCCGCCATGTTTTCGGCAAGCACGTCGCCCAGGGTAACGATCGGAATGTCGTCCGATCCCAGTGCGGGCGTGGATTGACAGGTGAAGATGATTTGCTTTCCTAAGATCAAGCGAATCGTGTCATCGATGGTGAGGGCCAAGCGGCGAAGATCGCATCGGCTAGGACGAAAGAGTGTATAAGGTGAAGACTCTTCGATGCGAACTGCATCCCCGTAAGTACGCGCTTGTCCGGCTAGTTCCGCGCGGATCCAAGTTACGCGATTGAACAAGGATTCGGAGCGGTAAACTTCGCGCAATAAGCCAAACAGCATCGATTTTTGACGCGAATCCGTGACCCCGCACCGATCGCCTATCAGGTCGATCTGCGCTTCGACGGCTCGGCGCAGGTAGTGTTCGGGGTTTCCGACAATCACGCCCGATCCGGAGCTGTTCTGGGTTACCTGGGGGCTACAGCCGACCGCCAGGCCTCCTAGCAAAGATGCGGATAAAATGACGAGGCTTGCGAGATACGTTCTACGGTTCATGCCGCCACCTTCTTTTTGTTTCGATAAACCTTACCCGTTAGCGGGAAAAGTTGAATATTGACTTGGTAAACCCGGTCGGCCGCTTCGGCCGCGTCTTGACTGGATATTTCTGCTAACTCGCGTCGAAAGCGCTTCACGGCTTCCTGCATGCGATCGACCCCATCTTTAGATAGCGTGAGGGACACGGATGAGATGTCGCGCTCTTGGCGCGGGACCCGTTCGATGGCTTCGGAGGCCAGTCGAATCATCTCGCGGTGAAAATGGACCACGAAAGCAGAAGGGACCTGCTCGGCCGTGGTTAGAAATTGGTGCGTGCGCTCGTACTCGCCCGTGGGACCCTTTTTAATCAGATTCAGGTCTTCTAGATTCTTTAAGGCCGCCTTGACCTCGTGGGCAGGGACGCTGGGGTTAAGCGCTTGGGAAATCGACAAGGGGTCCTTCGCGGCGCCGTCTAGTCCGATCAACTCTCGGATGGGCACGTAATACCAGTGGGTAAAAAACTTCAGCTTTGCTTCTTCAATTTTCTCGAAAACGTCGCGTTTTTTTACCGCTTCTAACTGATCGTGCGCCTGATTTTTCTCGACGTCGTCGCGCGCGTTGGATTTACGCACGAGCGCGCGAAAGATGTCCTGATCCGACTGCGAGAGCCGCAGAGCTTCCCCCACTTGGGTGGCCCCGGCTTCGGAGAGATTGCGCTTCCCGTTGATCACGAGATAAAGGTGGCTGGTCGACTTGAACCCCGCCAGTCGTGAGACCGCGCGGACCGAGAACTTGCGATTGCGAGCGCGCGAGTAGGCGAACCATTCCCGCAAGAATTCGCGGTAATCCTGATACTCTGAAATTTTCTTAATCTGCATCATTGGCCCCGATGGTTTAATTCGATTTTAGCATTCACGCTATTTTGATGGCAGATGTGTCATCGATGCCTGTGTCAGATGGGACATTTTCTTAGGAAGCACCAGAAAGCGCATCGCGCGCACGTCGGCGGCGTTTGCTCCCGGTTTTTTTCGATCCCAGTTAACGTGAATTCAAGAGGGGAAACAAAAATGAAAAACAAAACGGGATGGATCGCCTTAAGGCTTGGGTTGATGCTGGGTTTAATTGGAGTCACGGGTTGCGTCGAAACCATCGGCAACCTCATCATGGTCTGCAAGGGTTATGACGGAACTTTTCACTTTCCGCAGTATCGCAGTAGTTCAAACGACGGTGGATCCTGTGAAAACCCGATGACTATCGCGGAAGCCTGCGCCGCTTATCCTGGCGACTGCCAAACTCTCTGCTCGCAAAATCAGGCGGAGTGTGACGCTCTCTATACCGCGTGCAAAAGTTCCAACCCTCCTCCGAACTGTCCCAATAACTGGGACGAGATTCGCAAGGAGAGATATCCCACCAACCCTTATGTGGGTGGTGGCGGCGGTTTGCGAAACAACCAAGAAGAAGTTCATACCACGGCGCCGATCGCCTACGAGTAAAGTGTCCGAAACAGCTCCCCCGAGGGAAATTTGCCCCTCGCCCCCAGATCGATCCCATCCCTCGGGGGAGCTTAATTCAAGACGAGAGGGTACCACCATGAATCAGGGTTTTTCCATGGTCGAGGCACTGGTTGCGATCGGAGTGGCGACGACCGGGATATTGGCCGTTTCGAGCGGAGTCTCTTACAGCCTGAAAGGCCAAAAAAGCGTCCAGAGTCGTTTGGAGATCACCGACACTCGGTGGCTCGTGAGCCAGTTTCTCGGGGACCCTAAAAACTGCACGGCGCTAGTCCAGGGGGCATCGCCTGGCGCTCCGCTCGTACTTGAGTTGTCTGCAAAGGAAAGTCCGAAGTTCATCACCACGGACGGAAAAAAAAGTGAGAGCAAGTCGTCCACCCTAAATTTTTCCGGCATCTACTTGCCGGGAAGCTCGGGGGCTTCGTCGGGTCGGAGTTTAGCGGAAGTGAACCGGGCGTTGAATTCGGGGGCGGTGGTGAAGCAGATCACGCTTCAGTCGGTGGAGAAGTTTTCCCAGAATCAGTGGCTCGGACAGCTAAGCCTTTCCATGGAGCGTCCGAACTCCCTGGGAAATCGGCTTATCGCCGAAGCGATCCCGCTCGTACTCAAGACGAAATCGATTTCGACGGACCGGGTGCAGGTGGAGGGGTGCGTGGGGAGGGATTCGGCACCGCAGCTATGCCAGGATCTGGGCGGTGCTTATGATGAAAATCGCACGCCTCGCTGCGTGGTGCCCCCCGCTCCGGTCAGCTGCGCGACGGGAGTAATGAAAGGAATCTTGCCGAATGGCCAACCCGATTGCGCTCCCGCCCCGGGTTTGCGAGCGCTTTCGGGCCCGCTAGACGGAAATCTACACACGGAAGGGGCAGGGCTTGGCGGCCAGTATCGCGTGAGACGGGTGACCGTCCCGGCGGGATTCAACCCGAAGATTGCCTACTGTGCGACTCGTCAGGTCGGGCGCTGGGGTGCCTGGGGCCACATGACTTGCGAACTCGAAGCGATTACCGCGACCGAGGTCCGATTCCGGATTTACTGTCACGACGGGAATAATAACGACTATCCCTATAACCGTTGTCAGGAGTATCGGTACAACTACTTTGTATTAGGGAGCTGATCTATGAAACGCCAAACATGGCGATTGACCCGAAGGGGTATCTGATTTAGCACCGGGGAATGGAAGCGGTTTCAAACGCTAGTTTTCCCGATAATCTTCCCCCCGCATGGAAGGCCCACCTCGCCGGGCAAGCGGAGCAAGCGTACTTCAAACAGTTGACGACATTTCTCGTGCGCGAACACCAGGCGAAGCAAAAGATTTATCCGCAGCGGGCATGGATTCTGCGGGCCTTGCAGATGGTGGATTACGATCAGGTAAAAGTCGTCATCCTCGGACAGGATCCGTATCATGGCGCCGGACAAGCCATCGGGTTGAGTTTTGGAGTGCCGAACGATCTTTTCCCCAAGCCGCCCAGTTTGCAAAATATTTTCAAGGAGCTTGAGTCGGACTTGGGCGTAAAGCCTGCCAAGGAAAAGAGCGATCTCACGGGCTGGGCCGCGCAGGGCGTGCTGCTTCTTAACGCCGTCCTGACGGTTCGCCACGGCCAGGCGTTTTCTCATCGCGACGCCGGTTGGGAGCAGTTTACCGATTACGTAATTCAGCGTTTGAACGAGCGCGAAACCCCGGTCGTTTTCATTTTGTGGGGCGCGGCCGCACAGCGAAAAAAGGCGCTGATCACGAATCCGCGTCACTTCATGATCGAATCTCCGCACCCTTCACCGCTTTCCGCATCCCGTGGATTTTTCGGTAGCCGGCCCTTTTCCAAGGTAAACGAAATCTTGGAAAAAAAACTGGGCGTGGCTCCTATCGAGTGGGCGCGGACATCGACCTAGGGTTTGGTGATCCGAAAGATGCGTCCGCCCCCGAAGTCGGCGACGTAGACGCGTCCGGCGGAATCGCGGCCGAAGGTGGAAATCCCAAAACCGGCCGTGCCGAGCGAATGGACGGCCGTATCTTTTGGGCCTAGCCCGCGCGGCGCGAGCTTCGCGGCCCAAAGCCGGCCCGACACGAAGTCTCCGAATACATAAAGTCCGTTGAGCTCGGAAATCTCCTGGGCCGAATAGAAGTATCCGCCCGTGATGGAAGCGCCGTCGTCACGACCGTATTCCCAGACGGGGCCTTCAAAGCGGGAAGGCGTGCACCGCGCGGATTCGGGAAAGCAATGCGTGCCTTCCATGGCGTTCCATCCGTAGTTTTTCCCTTTCTCCACGCGGGAGATCTCTTCCCATGCGTTCTGCCCGACATCCGCCGCGATAATCGAGCCCGTGCCCTCTTCGAAGGTGAAGCGCCAAGGATTGCGCAAACCCGTCGCCCAAATTTCAGGGGCGTATTTGTGGTCGGCCAGGAAAGGATTATCGCGCGGAACGGAGTAATGTTTGCCCTTGTCCTTGCCGTTTATGTCGATGCGCAGGAATTTTCCCAGCAAGGATTTAGGATTCTGGCCGTTTCCCTGGGGATCGCCGGCGGAACCGCCGTCGCCCATGCCGATATAAAGGTAGCCATCGGGGCCGAAAGCCAGCTGACCCCCCTTGTGGTTCGAGTAAGGTTGTTCGATTTCGAGCACCATGCGCTCGTTGATCGCGTTCGCGTCCTTTAGGGTCAGCGATTTGCGGATCGTGAATTCGGAGATTCGCGTGATGGGTTTGGGGGTGTTCTCCGGATTGTAGTGGACGTAGAACGCGCGATTCGTTTCGAACTTAGGGTGAAATGCCAACCCGAGCAAACCCATCTCGGAGCTCGTCCGCACGGCGAGCTTGAGGAATTCGCCCTGGGATTTATCGAGGAGCGAAACCCAGCGCATGCGTCCGCCCTTCTCGAGCACGATCATGATGTTCGTGTCGGTGGGCAAGAATTGGATGTCGGTAGGTTCGGAAAACCCGGAGGCGACTTCCGCCAAGCGCACGCGAATCGGGGGCTTACCGCGTTCCGTGCCACTGATTTTAGGAAGAATGTCGGCTGCCCCCGCGGCGACGGTTGCGACCGTCGCGGTGAATAGGGTGAGAGGGATGGCCCAGGAATTCACGGTCGGGAGTGGGCGCATACAGACTCCTTACTCGCCGGCTTTGGGTTTATAATACACTTCCTGGTGGATGGACGCCGGCGCCACGCCCTTCTCCAATAAGATTTTCTTGGCCTCGTCGATCATGGCGCCGTTGCCGCAGAGGTAGTACTCGGCTCCCTGCCAGTCGTAGTCCTTCATCTCATCGCGCATGTACTGGGTCACGCGCCCCCGGTAGCCCTTCCACTCTTCGCCCATACGGGACATGCAGACCACCCACTTTACCCGCGACTGACTCTTCCACTCCTCGTCGTAGAGCAGCTCTTCCGTGTTCGTGGTTCCGAACAGGCAGATTCCGCTTCGGGGTGGCTGCTCCTGGTAAAGTTTGGAGAAAGCCATGGAGCGAAACGGGGCCACTCCGGTACCGGTGGAAATGAAGCAAATGTGGCGATCCGCCTTGGGTTTGTAAACGAAGTCCCCGTAAGGCGCGAACCCGCGGAACGTTTCGCCCGGCTTGAGCCGATGGAGGTAATTCGTTCCCGGCCCGTTTTCTACGAGGCGGATGCAAAGCTTGAAGGGACGTTCCTCGGGCGTGGACGCGATGGAGTAGGCTCGGCGCAGATCGCGGCCGTTCGGCCCGGCTCCCGGTATAATGATGCTGATGAATTGGCCGGGAATGAAGTCGCAGTCGGGTTCCACCTTGAACTTTAGCTCGAAGGTGGTGGGCGTGATCATGTCGACCGATTCAACCGTACATTTGCGCTCTTGGGCTGCCATAGATGGGCCCAACCTACATCATTTATAGGGAATAGCCAACTAGACGGTTAGAGGTCGTCAAACTCGTTGGATTTTTGGTTCGGGTTGGTTCGCTTGACGACAATCTGGTTGGGCGCGCTGGGCTCGCTGGTCATGCCTTTGGTCGCGATGCTGCGCACCCGCCACCAGTACGTACCGTTCGGGGGCGCTTTCAGGATGAAGAAGTTTTCCCGGGTTTTCTTGTTCAAGACGATTTTGGAGAAAGACTTCTCCAAGCTGAACTCGAGCAGATAAGCCTCGGTAAACTGCGTCTTACGCCAGGTGAACAGGATCCGGTTTTCTTGCTGATCCAGGTCTTGTTGGTTGATGAGGGTGTTAGGCTCGGGCCGGACCAGCACCGGCGGCTTGAAGCGATAGCTGTAGCGGCCAACTGTGGACGTGACCGTGAATCCCGAAGAGAGTTTCGTGCGGACGTTGTATAGAAATTCGCCGCTGAAGACCTTGTCGCGGTTGAATTCGTACTTCGTGCCGCTCACGGACTTCTCCAGGATGGGGACTCGGTCATGCTCGTTCCGTACTAGCCTGAGGATGTAGTTGTCGGCGTCCGGGAACTCCGACCACCGCAGGGTGATGCCGAAGTTCTTTAGTAGCGTTTCGTCGGAGTCGGCGTCCGCGTCGGCATTGCCGATGACGGGTTTTAGCACCGTGATGCCACGAAAGGTGGGTTCCAAACGGAAGTTGCGGACGAGTTTTTTAGGTAAAGGCTCGTCCTCGTTGACCGACTGGACTTCCCAGTTGTAGTTGCCCGGACGTTTGAGCGTCATGTTCGCGCGGGCGTCGTCGGCGATCGCGCTGATTTTCTCGTTGAAAAGCTCCTTGGTCCCGCCGCCGGGGTTGAGCTGGCGGACGATCAGGCGGGTTTCCGTATTCTCGGGCTTTACCTTCCAGGAGAATTCGACGGTGCGCTCGGCGACCTGGCTGCCTTCCTTGACGAAGAGTCGGGCGTTTTGCTCGGGACTAATGAGGCCTAGGTCCAGCGGCGTCCGGGCGGCTGGCGTCGTGACCGGCGTGGGAACCTCGGCCGGCGTCTCGACGGGCGTCGCTACTGCGACCGGCGTGGGAATCGGCTTGGGCTTAGTGATGACTTCGATCGGCGGCAGCGAGACCTTGATTTCTTCCTTGAGCTTCGCCTGGGTGATGGTCACCGTCTGTTCCTTAGACTTCAGGATGATCTT
>JBFWNL010000013.1:0-68032 GCA_050251055.1 Bacteriovoracia bacterium | reverse complement strand
TCGGATGCCGCCTGGAAGATGTCGGAGACCTCCGACCTCCCACGTTTCTATTTCAACCTGGCGAAAGAGCGCCAGGCGCTCGCGAAGAAACAAACCGCCTGGACGCCGGCCATTTCGCTCATCCAAGGTTTGCAAACCAGCCTGAACATGATCAAGGCCGAAGGCCTGGAAAACGTCTTCAAGCGCCACGACCTACTCGCCCGCGCGACCCGCGCGGCCGTAAAGGCGCTGGGGCTCGAGATCCTGGCGAAGAAAGCGCCGTCCACCGCCGTCACTTCGGTACGCGTGCCGACGACCATCGCCGAAGGCAAGAAAATCCCGAAGCTCATGCGTGAGAAATACGGCGTAACCATCACCGGCGGCCAGGACGAGCTCGAAGGCAAGATCTTCCGCCTCTCGCACTTTGGTTACGTGGGCATGTTCGACATCATCACCGGCATTTCCTGCTTGGAGATGGTGCTGAAGGAGCTCGGGCACCCCGTCGAGTTTGGCACCGGCGTCGCCGCGGCGATGCGGACCTTCACGGAAAACAACAAGTAACGGAAACCTCCAGAAAGAGAATCACGAATGTCGAAGACCAGAATCCTCATCTCGGACGGCATGGACAAGGAAGGCGTGGAGATCCTGAAGTCGCAAGGCGATTTCGAAGTGGATCTACGCAAAGGCGTTCCCGCCGCCGATCTTGCCGGCATCATCGGTAACTACGAATGCATCATCATTCGCTCCGCCACCACGCTCACGAAAGAGCTGATCGACAAAGCAACTTCAATGAAGTTGGTCGTGCGTGCCGGCGCGGGCGTTGACAACATCGACGTCCCTTCGGCCACGGCGAAGAAGCTCCCGGTGATGAACACGGCGTCGGCGAACTCGCTCGCGGCCGCCGAGCAAACCATCGCGCTCATGTTCGCCATGCTCCGCCAAGTTCCGCAGGCCGCCGCGTCGCTGCGCGAAGGCCGTTGGGACCGCGCGACGTTTAAAGGCTATGAAGCAACCGGTAAGACCCTGGGCGTAATCGGCCTAGGAAATATCGGCCGCATCGTGGCCGAAAAGGCTTTGGGCCTGGGCATGAAAGTGGTCGCTTACGACCCGATGCTCAAGACCCTCCCGCAGTCGCTCTCGCGTTTTGCCGAGTCGTGCGCGGTGGTGAAGACGGTCGATGAAGTGATCGCCGCCGCCAACATCGTTACGATCCACGTCCCGAAAACGAAGGAAACCGCGAATCTCATTAACTCGGACCGCATCGCCAAGATGAAGCCCGGCTCGTTCGTCATGAACTGCGCCCGGGGCGGCATCGTCGACGAGAAGGCCGTGATCAAGGCATTGGATGCGGGCCAACTCGCCGGCGCCGCTTTCGACGTGTTCGAGAAAGAACCGCCAGAATTCCCGAACCCGCTCTTCACGCACGCCAAAGTGGTCTGCGCCCCGCACCTGGGCGCTTCAACCGCGGAAGCGCAGGAGCGCGTGGCGTTGACGGCCGCGCAACAAATTATCGGGTTTTTCAAAAAGGGCGAGCGCGCCGGAGTCATCAACTAGTCACTTAGGTCCACTTTCCAAGGAGCAACCATGAAAAAACCCTACTTTAACGTGAAAACCCTGTTCGCGATCGCGGCGGCCGTAACGGCGGCCTCGAGCGCGCAAGCCTCAACGTCCATCGGCATCGGCGGTGGCATCACCGCCGGCGGCGGTTCGGCGCTCGTTTCCTCGACCGCGCCGACCTTGGGCGGTGAGCTCACCTTTGGCGTAGGCAACCTCTCCTTCGGGGGACGCTACATGCACGACATCTTATCCGTGTCCGGAGGCAGCGGTTCGCGCGATTTCGCGGCGGGCCTGGTGCGTTTGACCATCCCATTCTCGTTCGGGATCTTCATCGACGGTATGGCCGGTATCTCCTCGGTGAAGACCACGGTCGGCACGGCGGAAAGCTCGAGTTCCGGTTTCGCGGTCGGCTTCGGCGCCGGTTCCAGCATCGACTTGGGCCCCACGTTCGCGCTCATGCCTCGCGTCGGCTATCGTAGCAACCCGAGCATTTTCGATGTGACGCTCTTGTTCGCGTTCGTCGTACCCTAAGCTTTAAACTAGATCGGAGTACCGCATGAATGTAGTCATTATCGGAGCGCAATGGGGAGACGAGGGCAAAGGCAAGGTCGTCGATCTCTATAGTGCGAAGGCCGACTACATCGTGCGCTACCAGGGCGGAAACAATGCCGGCCACACCCTCGTCGTGGAGGGCAAAAAGACGGTCCTGCACCTGATCCCCAGCGGAATCCTCCATCCCGGCAAGACCTGCATCATTTCCAACGGCGTGGTCTTTGACCCCGCGGTGTTTTTCCAAGAGGTGGATTCGCTTAACGCCTCCGGCGTGTTCAAAGACGACGCCCATAAGCGCATCAAGGTAAGCGAGCGGGCGCACGTCATCCTCTCCTACCACCGCCAGCTCGACCAATTGCGCGAAGCCCACGCGGCGGGGGGAAAAGGCAAGATCGGCACCACCGGGCGAGGCATCGGGCCGGCCTACGAAGACAAGGTCGCGCGCCGCGGGATTCAGGTCGTGGATCTCCTGCACCCGAAGTTGCTAGAAGAAAAACTCAAACGCGCCATCGGCGAAAAGAATGTACTGATGAAGCACCTTTTCAATGCGCCGATGATCGAACTTGGCCCGGTGCTCGAGGAGTGCGCGAAAGTGATGGAGCGGCTGCGCCCGTTCGTTTCCGACATTCAAAACACGCTCACCCAGGCGCTAGCTGCGGGGAAGCCCGTGCTCTTCGAAGGCGCGCAGGGAACGCTGCTCGACGTCGACCACGGAACTTACCCTTACGTTACGTCGTCCAACACGGTGGCAGGTGGCGCGTACACCGGCTCGGGCGTGGGACCGCGCGCGATCCAGCAAGCGATCGGCATCACGAAGGCCTACACCACGCGCGTGGGCAGCGGCCCCTTCCCCACCGAAATTGAGGCCACGGAAAAGGAAACCGCGGAAAAAATCCGCGCCATCGGCAAGGAGTTCGGCGCCACCACGGGCCGCGCCCGCCGCACGGGTTGGCTCGATCTCGTCGCGCTGAAATACGCGGTCGACGTGAACGGCCTCACGGGTCTGGCGCTCATGAAAACCGACGTCTTGAACGACTTTGCGGTCGTACGCGCCTGCACGGCTTACAAACTGCGGGGAACGACCATTCACAATCTCCCCGCCTGTATCGAAGACACCGAGGCCGTGGAGCCCGTGTATAAAGACTTCGCCGGCTGGCCGAACTTCGATGCGAAGAAGGTCCGCAGTAAGGCAGACTTGCCAAAACCATTGCAGGAATACATCGCTTTCATAGAAAAAAACGTGGGTGTGCCAGTGGTCCTGCTGAGCACGGGCCCGGATCGCGAAGATACGCTGCAGATCTCCGACCCCTTTGCCGGCTAGCTCCGAGCATTGACGCAACAAGCCTAATTCTATCCGTGCGGTGAAATCCCGCTTTCCTTTGGCACATGTGTTTGTTATCAAAGGCGTTCCAACCCATTAGTGAGAGCCCATAGCTCAGTCGGTAGAGCATTTCACTTTTAATGAAAGGGTCGATGGTTCGAATCCATCTGGGCTCACCACTTTAAAGAACACTTCCTGATTTATCCGTAAAAATGTCTCCGCCTCTGAGGGGGACGCCCATCCATGGGCTCAACCGCTCAGAGGCGGAGACATTTTTACGGATAAATCAGGAGGCTGGTTCTTAGTAGGTGTAGTGGGAAGATATGAATTTTAGGAAAGCGCAAGATGAGCCCAGATGGATTCGAACCCGACTGAGCGTACCCGCGGAGGACATGCCGGGGGCATGTCCGAAGAGGGGCGGAACGCCAGGATGGCGTGACGAGCGATGGAGCCGCCCCCGGAGCTGAGGGCAGAAGTCCGAAGCGCGAGGGGGTCGAATCCATCCTGCACCTCAGCAAAACTATGTGGACAACGCTCAATCAAAGATTTAAGTCCGTCCCCGAAACGAGGGAGTATTTATGGCTTCGATCCGTTACCTGGTGAAAGACGTCGAGCAATCGATCCAGTTCTATACGCAACAGCTGGGCTTCCAACTCGAGCAGCAGTTTGGACCGGCAATGGCGATCGTCTCCCACGACGGCCTCACGCTCTGGCTGGCCGGCCCCCCGTCTTCGGCGGCGAAACCCATGCCCGATGGACGACGGCCCGAACCCGGCGGCTGGAACCGTTTCGTGTTTCCCGTGACGGATCTCCAGGCGACCGTCGAGCGGATGCGCGAACAAAACGTGAAGTTCCGAAACGACATCGTCCAAGGCCCCGGTGGCTCGCAGATTCTATGCGAAGATCCTTCCGGAAATCTGATCGAACTTTTTCAGGGAAACTGAGCTACATCGCGGCGACCGTGCAGAGCTGTCGGCATTGATCTTCCGACAGAGGCCGATCGATGCAAAAGTTGCCTCCTTCGTTGCATACGGTGCATTGCTCGGTAGCCGGATCGTATTGGCAATCAGGAGGCATCGGCGTCGGCTTGGGCGCCAACGCCGAACAGGCTTCCGACAGCGCGCCGGCCACCTCAAAGAGGCAAACCAACAACATCAGCGGGTTTTCGGAATCGTTCACCTGGGGCTCCGGAAGGCGATCAACGTGGCTACCCGGAAACCAAGGATTGCCGTCGTCTGCACGAGCGAAACCACTCGTTCCGAGCAAGATCGACAAGGCAAATAAGATACTGAAAATGGATTTCATGAATGGCCCCCCAATTCTTTCCAGTAACAACCCTCGGTACGCGACGGACTGACGCTAGTCGCTATTTTTCCATTTTGCCCCAGTCGGCAATGACCCACCTCCGTCGGAAAAAGCGACGGACGTTTGACGCTCCTTCGGGGCGTCGGCGATCAAACTCAACTCATCCCTAAAACCCGCCAAGCCGATGAGATTCTAGAGAGGATCCGCATCGGTGGCTGCTTATATCATTTTGATGCTTTCGCTGTTTTCAATTTTCGCCGGAGCCGGTGAGCTCGAACTGCGCCCTAAACTTCGCGTGGAATGGCCAAGCCACTCCGACACTGCTTGGGTGATGGCACGCTTGCCTTCCGTCAACGGAGCCTTGCTCAAGACGACCCGGCACGATGATTTACAAGTTTTTATCCGTCACGACAAACCCGCGCTGATCGCAAACGAAACGAGCGTAAAGAGATACTGGAACGAATACGAATCCAGTAGCCGCGCGACCGGCGGCAAAGCCACGGGCAGTCAATGCCGGCGCCTGGGCAAGGCCGCGGCCTACACGTGCGAACGCCAAGCCGAGCACGCGGGGAAACATCCGACGTGGACCGCGGAAAAGCTGGTGTGGAACGGCAAGGACGACCTGATTTTGATTCGGGCCTCAAGCCCCATCTCGGCCGAGCACGCAAAGAAGCTTCTGGGCGAATTCCGTCTGAAGGGCCTACCGGCGGAAGCGGGGGAAACGTGAACTCGAAAAACGTTCGCCAGCTTCTCCGGTCCGTGCTGAAAACCCTGGGTGCCGTAGTGGGGGTCACCCTGCTCGCGGCGGGAGATTGCGATCCAAATTCTCCGGAAAACCGGGCCATGATGGATCAGTTTGGCGAAGGCTGCTCACTAACGAAATCCTCCCAAGTGCAAGAAGCCCTGCAGAACCTGCGCAAGGTGGAAAACTTCGTCGACAAGGTTACCGGCGCTTGCCGCGACTCACTCCAGCGCATGTCCACGCAGCTCGATTCCGCCATGAAGGATTCCGCCGCGTTTCAAAACTCTCGTCAGTCCGTATCCGACTTGAACCTGCAGATTCGCGAGCTGCGCGCATCGATCAACTCGCTTCCCGCGAACGATCCCCTGCGAGGTCAGCTCGAAAGTGAAATCGAGTACCGCCGTCGCCAGCTCATCATGTCCGACATGCAGGTGGATCGCGAGGAGGCGGCGTTTCGCCAGGCCGCCGCGGGCCGGCTAATCGGGGTGATGAACTCCCTCTCTTCCGACACGGGCGCGCTCGCCAGCTGCCGAGCGGACAATCCCGAGGTGATTACGACCCTCACCACGACCGGCCTCATCATGGCCTCGCAGTTCAATCCTATGATCGCCGCGAGCGGCGCGACCCTGGCCGCCGTCGCGCAACTGATCCAAGCCGTCGGGATCACCATGCGCAAGATGGACTTCAAGGAAGTTTACAAGAAAGTCGGGGCCGCCCGCGCTCCAATGGCCTTGGGCTGTGCGGTGGAAACCTTGACGGGTAGTTATTGTCGGGCCAAGGCGATGCGTGACCAAGTTCGCAGCCTGCAGCAGTCGGGGGTATGCGCCGCCGAAAACACGGAGTTACGTGAGTACGTCTGGATGGCCAAGAACTTCCGCCCCCTCATGGGGCAGCTCGCGCAGGTGGCGGGTACTTCCACGGCCGTCGGACGCGACCAGATCGCCCCGATCGTGACCGCACCACCGAACGAAACCCAGCTGGAACGAATGTACGATGGACTCGAACGCCTTTCGAACTACGTCGAATCCGCCAGCACGGAGATCGATGCCCAGGCGGGCCTAGGCTCATTCAAGCAAAACCTTCGGCGCGGTACCGTGAGCATGGCTCGCCAGCGGGTAGCGGCGCTGAAGTCAGCGATGGACAAGTACGCGGCCGCGGGAGCTACGGCCGAAGCCTGGCAAGAAATGGTGGCCACCATCCAGTCCGAGTATGTCGGCTTTAAGGCGGCGGATAACGGCAAGGGGCAGGTCGATCGCCGCCTCGATAGCGTGCTTCAAGAAGTGAGCGGTTTTTACACCGACGCGATCCGCACGAAGCTCGCCGCGGAGAACGAAGCCGTACGCGGCCAAGACGACCAAGCCCAGCAGCTTCTGGAAGCTAAAATGGCGAGCTTCCAGGCGGCCTCGGCTTTAATGTTGAATCAAAATCTGGATGAAGCCGTGCTCACGGAAATCCTCGGACAGGCGAATCCAGCCGGCGCCGCGATCCAAAGCGGAGCGGAGCTCCAGCTCGCCGACGCCGTGGAAATCAACATCTCCGCCGTCGAAGCCTTCAGCTCATCGTTGGACCAGCTCAAGGATTTCAACCTGGCGGATCTGGTGAAGCACCAACGCAACCGTTTCGTGAACTGGAGCGGTGCCGACGCGCAAGAGTTGCGACGCGGTTCGGACCTGCGGGCGCGTCGCCTCTGTGGTTACGCATTGGGACTTTTCCCGGACGACGATCGAGGCCGAAGCACCGTTCGCAACAAAGAAGATTTGGTTCGCCAATGCGGTAACGAGACTTTCCGTGGCCAACGTTTCGCTGATCTCATTGACCGGCCGTGGACCGAACGCGCTTGCCTGCCGGAACAAGAGCGCACGATGCATACGCTCTTGGAGCGACGCTAATCTCGCCTATTTCAGCTGAGTTTCGCCCTTCAGATAACTTCCGCCTGTGTCGGTTCTCACCCTGCCCCCGCAGAATAAAATTTGACTCACCAAGTCAATGCGACTATTCTAAGCGCACGGGATAGTGGATTAAGGGGTTGGTATGGTTTGGGGCATTCGGGGGCGGACGCTCTCGCCTTTATTTCCACGGCAAGTTTTTCTACAAAAAAATGGCGGATTCGGGCTGATCGAGGTCCTGGTCGCGGCTGGCCTGATGGCAGGCTTGGCGCTTTATTCGGCGACCATGACGACGAACACGCACCGGGCGATGAAAGCATCCAGCCAGGTCAGCGAGAAAAACATCGTTTCCTCGCAAATCCAGCACGTTCTCTCGAAGCCGGATCTCTGTGGCGGATCTTTACGCTATGCCAACGGCAGCGCGACGTTCAACTTCGGCTCCGGCGGTCCCAGCCCGCGCGCCGGGTTCGTCGACCAAATTCGCGTGGGCAGCTCGCCGCTGCTAACCGTGCAACCCAACGCCAACGCCTTCACCGCCACTTCCATCGCCTTCGTGGCTCAACCGGGAGTCACCCTGCCCGACATCGACATCGAAACGAGCCCGGGCGTGATCGTCACGCACCGCCAGGCCATGGTTCACATGACCGTGAGCTGGCAAGACCGCTCGCCCGCCGGTACGCGCGTGGCTGGGGCCCGGGACCACCAGCAGGAATTTTACCTGACCGTGCAGGCGCCCGCGGCGGGCAACATCAACTCCCAAGCCTCGATCACGCGCTGCTACGCAAGCCTCAGCCCGGACGATACCGGCACGACGGCCGCGCAGGTTTGCCAGGACTTCGGGGGAGTTTACGATGCCGCGGCGACGCCCGTGAAGTGCCGCATGACAAAGCTCGCGATCGCGGGCACGCAGGCCCAGATCCAAAACCTACACAGCGCCCATCTACCGGGAGACACGGGTTGGCTGGGCATTCAAAACAGCATGTCAGTGATGGGCGACATGACCTTGGGCGGGGAGATGAAGCTTCACAAGGATATGGGAAATAACCCAGCCGTGCCGAACTCTTATAACGCTTTGGACTTGAAGGCCACGGGTACGGCGGCGACGTTTTATCCGCGCCTCAATCTGCGCAATGAGCGCACCAATAGCAACCCGCTGACCCGGGCTGGCGATCGCTTGGGTATGATCGCATTCTCGGGCCGAAACCAGACGACGCCCGCGCCGGCCTTGGCGATGAATACGCCGGGAAGCTCGGACCGCGCGTTTGCAATCAACGTCGATGCGATCAACAACTGGACCGCCAACCAAACTGGCTCACGCATGTCTTTTGAGTCGCATAGCGGCGGCTCGGGCGCCGCCGCGCAAACTAACTTCACGGTGGACTCAAACGGGGACGCGACCATACGCCGACGCCTGGCCATCGGCACGGGCGCCAACCCGGTTTTTGCGCCCACGCTCCAGGTCCGCGGCACGCCCACCAGTAACCCTGCCACCACTTCGGGTGAGCTGCAGACCGACGGAGAAATTCGCTTCAGCCACAACGTCGCCAATCCCAACGGCGGCGGCGCGCACCGAGGTTACGTGCGCGGTCACGGGGGCGATATCGAATTGGGATCGGACAATCCAAACCTAAGCCTCGTCTCGCTCTGGAATCGCGCGACGAATGAAAACCTGTCGCTTCGCACTCGCAACATAACGGTAAAAGGCCAAAACTCCGACGCAAGCGTCGCCTTGTTTCACCCGGCCGATCCAAACAACGCCCCCGGCTACATGTATCTGGGGCCGGCTTCGAACGGCTCGCGCGCCGGTCGCTTAGTCATTCGCGCCGATTCGACTCAGACGAACTCGCGAATGCTCACCTTCGACGCTCAACACATGTCGGAGGACCCGGATCGCCAACCCCAATCCGGCCGCGTGCTCACCGCCGCTAACTCCCAAGGCTTGGCCGAGTGGCGGGATATGCCCGGCAGCGGCCCCACCAGTCGCGGCTGCGCGAATCCGGCCGTGAGCGTCGCGGGCGCCTGCGTGTATATTAACAACGACGGAATGCAGGAAGTGACCTGTCCGGCGGGCAAAATCATGATTGGGTTCCAAAGTTACCACCCGCCCGGCGACCAGGGTGGACATAACTTCATGGGCCCGATCTGCCGGTGAGAAAACTCAAAGTGCCTAAAAACTCGCGAATTTAGGCCAAAATACGCGAGCTTTAGAAATCCATCCCCGTGTCCACCGTGACCTCCCCTCTGCGTGAAAAATTTGACGCAAAGAGTCATATTCCGTATCCTAGGGTTGGGGATTCGGCTTCGGGGGTAATGGTATATGGGTTTTCGGGGGCATTCGCAGGGGCGTTCTCCTTTTTCCATTTCTTTAAATCACGACGACGGCTTTGGGCTGATCGAGCTCATGGTCGCCGCGAGCCTGATGGCGGGTTTAGCGCTTTATAGCGCGACCATGTCGACGAACACGCAAAAGGCGCTCAAGCAATCGAGCAACGTCAGCGAGCGCAACATCGTTTCGTCGCAGATCCAGCACGTGCTATCGAACGAAAATCTTTGCGGTCAAGCCATGCGCTTGGGTAACGGCGCCGCTACCTACAACTTCGGCACCTCGGGCGCAAGCCCCCAGGCGGGTTTCGTGGACCGGATCCTCGCGGGTACCCAGGCTTTGGCGGTCTCTCAACCGACCGGAAACGGATACGTCATCACTGGCATGTCACTGAACGCGATGGCCGGCGCGCCGGCGTTGCCGAACGTCAACATCGACGTCGGCGGTACGAGCGTGGCGCACCGGCAAGCACTCGCCCGCCTCGTGGTGCGCTGGCAGGATCGCTCTCCCGACAGCACACGTGCCATGGGACCGCGTGATCATGAGCAAGACTTTGTCGTCACCTTGCAAACGCCCGCAACCGGAAACGTGAACCAGCAGGTGGCGATCGGCCGCTGTTACGCCAACGCTAACTCGGGCGCGCAAGGCAGCGTGGCCGCCGACATCTGCCGCGATTTCGGCGGGACTTACAACGCCGCGAGCTCGCAGGTACGTTGCTCGCTCACTCGTCTCGCCGTCGCCTCGACGGTGCAGGAAGTGCAAAACGCCTACGCCTCCCGCGCCGGGGATCCGGCCGGCTGGCTCAGCGTGGCCGGTGGGATCGGGCTCACTAAGGACATCGGTCGGGAAACTGTTCCATTCCACGCCTTGGATCTGAAAGCCACGGGTGACTCGACTTTTTTCTTCCCGCGCATGAATTTCCGGGCAGAGGTCAACCCCATTCCGTTGGGTGACTTCGGCCGTACCCTTGCGGGAAATCCGGCGGCTCGAACCGATCCTTCGCTGGACACCAATCAAACTCCAGCGGGTCGGCCGCGCTCCGGCGGCGCTACCCGCACGCAGTTCACCCGCGCGGGCGATATCCTGGGCATGCTCACTTTCGCGGGCCGCAACGTTAACTACAGCGATGACCACACGGCGAAAGCCATGAACACGCCGGGTGGATCCGATAGCGCATTCCGCATGGTCGCGCGCTCCACCGGCAACTGGAGCTCGAACTCCACGCCGTCGAAGCTGTATTTTGAAACCTATGACGGCCCGGATTCGGCGAACTACGGGGTGAACATGGAAATCCACTCCACCGGCGACATCAATATGCGCCGCGATTTCAGCGTGGGACGAAACCTCGCCGTCGCCGGCACCGCGCGCCTGAATAATGGGGCGAGCGTCCGCTTTAACTTGGACGTCGACGGCGAAGTGCGCTTCAGCAACCAAACCGCGATCTATACCCAGGGGCCAAGCCTGGGTAATTTTCAAGGCTACCTGGCAGGCCACGGCAACGACATCGAGCTGGGTTCGCACAATCCGAACGTTAGCTTGGTCACGCTATGGAACCGCGGCATCATGGTTCCGGGCAGCCCGGACGGCGGGAACACCATGGCTCTGCAGACGCGATCGGTGAAGCTCGCCGACAAGGAAAACATCGGTCAGATCTCGATGCACGCCTGGAACGATCCGGTTGGATCCTACGGATCGTTCACGCTCACGCGCACGGGCGCCAACAAGGAAGCCGGACGCATGGTCATTCGCAGCAACTCGGCGGACAACAACTCGGAAGTTTTCATCGTGGACGCTTCCCACATCGCCGCCAATCCCAGCCGCATGCCAGCGGCGGGAAAGATGCTGGTCGCCTCCAACGACAACGGTCGCGTCGAATGGCGCGAGACGCCGGGTTC
Organism: Bacteriovoracia bacterium; assembly: GCA_050251055.1. GTDB lineage: Bacteria > Bdellovibrionota > UBA1018 > UBA1018 > JBFWNL01 > JBFWNL01. The sequence goes on along the minus strand of JBFWNL010000013.1, from coordinate 56,472 downwards.
GGGCACCACCACCCGCGGCTGCGCCAATCCGGCAACGTCGGTGGCGGGCGCGTGTTTGTACATCAACCAAGATGGGCATCAGGAGTTCAGCTGTCCGGCCGGGAAGGTCATGGTGGGCATCACCACCTACCATCCGCCGGGCGATCAAGGTGGCCACAACTGGATGGGCCCGATTTGCCGCTAGAGACTTAAATTTCAAAAAAAGGGGGGTTCCATCATGAACCAGCGTTATCTCGTATTGTCCGCGATTTGCTTAATGTTGTTCCAGGCCACCAGTGCGTCAGCTATTTCGCTCGCACCTCGCAAAAAGGTCGAATGTTTTTTCCAGCGTAGCTATCAAACTTACGATCCAGCCACGCATAATTGGCCCGCCACGAAGTGCGATCATAACGTCTACGTTTGTTACCAAACGAATGAAGACACTTCGGAAAAAATCGAATGCGAGTCGGTGGATTGCTACCACCCAAACGCCACCGGCTTGTCTTGGGATGACTGTCCAAGAGAAGGCCGCCGTTAGGCGGTCACCCGTGTTTCCGTAGTTTTAAGCCGTTTTATGTAGCGGGAAAACCACCGCAGACGTAATGCACCGCATTAGGAGTGAACATTTCCATGCGAATGCACATCGTTTGGGCGGCCCTGCTACTGACTTTACCTATCCACGGATTCAGCGATGAAGGGCCTGGCGCGCCAGATGCCGCCGTCGTGCCGCCCCCGGCGGCAGCCGCGCCACCGGCCGTGCCAGTGGTCGTGCCGATCGCGCTGAACGAGGGCCTAATCCAATACACCCACGACTCTAGCGAGTTTCGGGACTCCGTTCGAAAGAACAACTACGCTTCCGCGCACATTGGCCCCATTCTCGTTAAGCGAACGTTCGACACCCCCAAGCTCGTGACGTTTCGGTTAATCTATCCGCGGTTCACCCGCGGGGACTGTGAACAACGGAATCAAAAAGGCGAATGCACGCACTGGAAAGTGATTTACGACGGCCGACGCTACTTCGAGGACTTCAGTCTCGACTTCACGCAGGCGCGCGCGCTTTTCAAAGGCGAAGAAGAAACCTTCTATATCGATTTCAATGGAACGAACGACGCAAACCCGAGCGCCGATGCCGACGATTGGAGCTGGTACCCGAAGTGGCGACTCACTGGATTTGCAGGCAAGGCCGATTGCGAATACGAAATTAAAAACCAGACTTACACCAAGGACGTTTGGGTCAAAACCCGTTTCTGGTCAGGCAAGGACGTATACAAGAAAGAGACCTACGCAAACCCAATGGGGCTCAGCTTCATCGCGGGCAAGGAGAAGGCTCCGCCGCCGGTTGAGATCAAAGTAAATCCATAACTCAAAAGACGGCTACGCCAAAAAACGCTGCACCGAAACAACCACGCCTTGGATGACGTTGTCGCGGGTGGGATCGAGTTCAATGGGCGCATAGCGGGAGTTTTCCGGCAGCAAGCGCAACCGCCCCTTCGCCTTATCGAGCCGCTTCACGGTCGCCTCGCCATCAAGCATGGCCACGACAATTTGCCCGTGATCCGCCTGCGACTGTTTCTTAACGACGACGAGATCGCCTTCTAAAATCCCCGCGTCGATCATGCTGTCGCCTTTTACTTTAAGGGCGAAGAGCTCACCCCGCAACTTGTGCGCGGGCACGGTGAGTGATCCCAACGCGTCGGGGATGGCCTCAATAGGATTGCCCGCGGGCACCATGCCTAGAATGGGAATCGCGCGCGCTTCCGAGTGATAGCTCGGGCGTAATCCGCAAACCGTGCCCTCTTCTTTCTGCAAAAAACCCTTCCGCAAAAGCGCCGCCACGTGGTCTTGCACCGTGCCGACGGCCCGCAGCCCGAGATGTTTTGCTATGTCGCGCAATGTAGGGGGACGGCCCGCTCGGGTAATTTCATTTTCAATGAAAGCAAGGACCTTAGCCTGTTTTTCCGTGAGTGACGGAGCGTTGACGGGGTCGTTAGAGTAAGATTTTTTGTGTACCATACGTTTGTATGGTTATACTTGAAAAGTAGCCAAAACGCAAATTGAACCAACGTATATGAAACCCACCCTGACCCAACTTAAGAACCTGCCGAACATCCTGAAAATCGCCCCTCAGAGCGAGTTTCGGGACACCATCCCCTGCGGTGCACTGACCGAAGTCAGCGGCCCCCTGGGCGGCGGCAAGACCGAGTGGGTTCTGAGCTTTCTGCGCGAAAACCGCGATCTGACGGCCGCTTGGGTGGAGAGCGATTTCACCCTCTACCCCTGCACGCTCGAAGAATCCCGCATCGCGCTTTCGCGCGTGCTCTTCGTACAACCCACGCCCGCGCGCGTACTTGCGACCGTGCTCACGATCGTGCGTAGCCAGGTCTACCCCGCGGTCGTGCTGGGGGCAGCCGGATTGGGCGACGAAATCCGCGCGCTCGACGAGCTCTCGTTGCGCAAGCTGCAACTCGCGGCGCTCAAATCCAAGACTATCCTTTTCCTGCTCCAAACCACACCGTCCCCCAACCACTGGGCCATCTCGCGCCGGATTCGCGTCTCGCGGAATCCGCGCACGGGAGCGCCCGAAGTTTTCAATCTCAAGCAACCGTCCACCACCCAACCCCCATCCAAAGGAGAAATCGCATGGCCCGCCTAAACCATTCGCCCCGCTCGTCTCGCCCGTCTCGTATTGCCTGCCTCGTTCTTCGCGGCCAATCTGCATCTACGACCGCATCGTCGATTGACAGCGTCGCCCAAGCCTGCGGGCGCTTTAGCCCGCAGGTTGCCGTCAGCCCCTACGGCGCGATCTTCCTCGAGATCAGCCGTTGCTCGACGCTTTATACGGAAGCGAGCCTGCAGGCGCGCCTGCTCGCGACGGCGCGCCGTTTTGGTTACCGCGGGAGCGTTTCTTTTCATTCGTCAGTGGCGCTCGCGTGGCTAACCGCGCGCGCGAAGTCCACCCAGCTCGTACGCATCCCCATCGATTATCTGGTGGAGATGACCTCGCCGCTGGAATTACAGCTCGACCAAAAGAAAGAGGCGCGCGGGATTATCACGAAAATGAAAATGCTGGGAATCGCCGACTTGGGGGGGTTCCTGCGCCTGCCCGAACGCTCGCTCTCGTCTCGTTTCGGGGAACTTGCGCTACGGATGCGCCAACTATTATCGGTCGCCGAAGGCAATCCCTCCGCTCAGCCCGTGGACCACCCATGGATCGGGTACACACCCCCACCCGTCTTTGCCGAGGAAATGGATCTCTCCGACATCCTGGAAGGCAACGGCGTGGGCGGCGATGCCTATAGCCTGGAACCGATGCTCTTCCTGCTGAAAACGCTGACCGATCGCCTGGGGGCGCGACTCCGCACGAGCGCCCTTCGCATGGCACGCGTGGAAGTGCGGCTCGAGCTCGCGAAGTGGGGCCGACGCGCGAGCCAGAAACGTCAGTGGGATCTGCCGTTTTCGATCCCGCAGGGATCGGCGGCGGGAGTGATTCCCATTTTGCGCGACTTGCTGGGCGCAGATCTCCAGCGGAATCCTCTGGCGGCGCCCGTGCAAAAAGTTGGGATCTGGGTCACGCAAACGGCGCCGGGCATGGGCGCGCAACGCGACTTCTTCAACGCCCGCGAACGCGTAGCCGAAGACCAGGCCGCGCTGCTCGAGCGGCTCATGCACGACATCGCGCGGGAGGCGGTTCAAGACGCCTCCCCAGCCGATGCTCGGAAAGCATCGCCCGTCGGCGCCACCCGCGCTGAACCCAGCCCGGAGCGGGTTTTCATCGCGTCCACGATCGAGAGCTACCGGCCCGAAGCCGCTTGGCGCCGTCTGAAACCCACCGCCGATAGCGAAGGCGGCGGGGGAACCGGCGCGCTTGCCAATCCGCCACCGCCCGCGCCACTGCGTCGTCGCTTCGGGCGTCCTTCGCGTCTCTTGCGCGAACCTATTCCAGTGAAACGCATCGGCAATCGCATCGGAGACTGGGAAATCCAATCCATCCAAGGCCCCGAGCGCTTGAACGGCGAATGGTGGAATCCGAAGCACGCCTTCGATCGCGACTATTTCCAAGTCCTGACCACCACGGGAGAAAAACTTTGGCTTTATGCGGACCGGATCTCAAAATCGGCTGGCTCGACGGGGGCCGCCGCATCGGTTGCGGCCGGCGTGTTCGCCCCGCTCTTCCTCCAGGGATTTTTTGATTAAAACTTTAAAATCCAATTGAGTCTAAATGCCCCGAGTTTGCCATGTCGTACGCCGAGCTGAAGTCCTACACGCATTATTCATTCCTACGCGGAGCCTCTTCCCCCGAGGAGATGATGCGGCAGGCCTCTCAGCTCGGCCTCCATTCCCTGGCCGTTACCGATAAAAACGGCGTCTACGGAATCCCCAAAGCCTATCTCGCCATCAAAGACCGTCCCACCGGAGCCGCCGGTACGCGACTGATCGTCGGCGCGGAAATCACGATGCGGGATTTGCCCGCGCTAACTTTACTTGCGCGCGACCGTGCGGCCTACGGCTGCCTTTGTCGACTGATCACCACCGCGCACGCGGATAAGCCCAAGGGCGAGGCCGCGCTTAACTGGGATGAGCTTTTACGCGGACTCACCCACCCCGGCAGCGCGGGGCTGATCGCACTGCCTGAGCTCGCGCCCGAGCTACACGCCGGGGAGGACTGGGACTGGGGCGTGTTGCAGTCACTCTTTGGGGATCGACTTTCCGTGCCCCTCTCTCGTGGCTTGGAAGCGCGCGACCGCGAGAACACCGCCCGAGCGCTGGGCGTTTCCCGTCGCTACGAAATCCCCATCGTGGCCGTGGGTAACGCGCATGCGCACGTTCCTTCGCGCCGAATGCTGCAGGATACAATGACCTGTATCCGTGAAGGCGTGACGTTAAATGAGGCCGGCTACCGCTTATTCGCCAACGGCGAGCGGCATCTCAAGTCAGCCGCCGATATGTCACGGCTCTTTCCCGATCTCCCCCAGGCGTTAACCAGAACGGTGGATCTTGCCGAAAGCTGCACCTTCTCCCCGGCGGAGCTGCGCTACCGCTACCCTTCGGAATGGATTCCGGCCACGCACACGGCCCAGAGCTTTCTAACGGAACTCACCTGGGAGGGCGCACGAACGCGCTACCCGGCGGGCGTGCCCGCGTCGGTGCAGGCGACGATCTTGCACGAGTTAAAACTCATCGGCGAGCTGAATTTCCCCGATTACTTCCTCACCATCTGGGATATCGTGAAGTATGCGCGCTCGCGCGATATCCTCTGCCAAGGCCGGGGATCGGCCGCCAACTCCGTCGTTTGCTATTGCCTAGAAATCACCGCGCTGGATCCCACCAAAATAGATCTACTCTTTGAACGGTTTATTTCCGCCGAACGCGGGGAGCCTCCCGACATTGACGTCGACTTCGAGCACGAACGGCGCGAGGAAGTCATTCAATATATCTATGAAAAGTACGGACGCGATCGCGCCGCCATGGTCGCGGCCGTCATCACCTATAAAAAGCGCTCGAAGATCCGCGAAGTCACCAAGGTTTTCGGCATGGAAATGGATCTGCGCGAATATCAAAAGCGCGGGGATAAAATCGCGAACGGAGAATTGAGGCCGTCTCCGGAAGAAACTGCGCGGGACGAACAAATTACGGGCCTCATCGACGAACTTTCTGGATTTCCCCGCCATCTTTCCATTCACTCCGGCGGATTCACACTATCGGCCGATCCCATCGTCGAAACCGTGCCCGTGGAACCCGCCCGCATGGAAGGCCGCACGATCGTGCAGTGGGATAAGTACGATCTCGACGCGCTGGGGCTACTCAAAGTGGATGTCCTATCGCTCGGCATGCTTTCGGCGCTCAAAAAAGCGATGCGCGCCGTGGGACCCGACGTCACCCTCGCCAGTATTCCTCAGGATGATAAAGCGACTTACGACATGATTTGCGAAGCCGACACCGTGGGAACTTTTCAAATAGAATCGCGCGCCCAGATGAGCATGCTTCCGCGCCTACTCCCCCGCACGTTTTACGACCTAGTGATCGAAGTCGCGCTCGTTCGTCCCGGCCCCATCACCGGAAACATGGTCCATCCCTATCTAAAGCGGCGGCGTGGGGAAGAACCGGTGGCCCTGCCTGATCCTAGGCTCGAGCCCATCTTGGGACGTACGCTAGGCGTCCCCCTTTTCCAGGAGCAAGTGATGCAGATGGCGATCAGCCTCGCGGGCTTCACGCCCGGTGAGGCCGACCAGCTCCGACGCGCGATCGGAGCCTGGCGTTCAAGCGGGTCTATCGACATTATGGGGCGACGCCTCATGGATGGATTACTGGCTAGCGGCCTGCCCCAATCATTCGCCGACCTAATTTTTTCCCAGGTGCAGGGTTTCGCCGAATATGGATTTCCGGAAAGCCACGCCGCCTCCTTCGCGCATCTCGCATACGTGTCAGCTTATCTAAAACGTCACCATCCCGCCGAATTTACCTGCGCGCTGCTCAACTCCCAGCCCATGGGGTTTTACCAGGCTCATACGCTCATCGACGACGCCAAACGCCACGGCGTGCGGGTGCTGCCCATTGATCCCAATATTTCCGAGTGGGACTGTGCGCTCGAGGACATCACCCCGGAGAATTCGCGCGCCCTGCGCGTGGGGCTTCGCTATGTCCAAGGCATGCGCAAAGCCGAGGCTCAGGCGCTCGTGGCCGAGCGCGAACGCGGAGGGCGATTCCGAAGCCTGAGCGACTTCGTGAAACGCGCGCATATTCGGCCGCCGATCTTGCATCGCCTCGCCCTCGGTAACGCATTCGAGCCATTCGGATTCGACCGCCGCAACGCGCTCTGGGCCATTTTAGAAGAGCAGCCCATTTACGGGGGCGGAACGAGCGCGGAAGCCGGTGAGCAGCTTACCCTCTTTCAAAATTTAAGCTTTGCACGCGATCCCACCGCCGAAGCACGACTCGCCAAGCTGGACGATTACGGAGAACTTTGCGCCGATTACGATTCTTATCGTCTCTCGACCCTGGGGCACCCCATGCAGGCCCTACGTAAGAAATTTCCCCGCTTACCGAAAGTCACCACGGCCGACGTACGTCGACAAAAACACGGCACGCTCATTTCGGTTCCCGGCATCTCCATCCACATGCAGCGTCCGCCCACCGCGAAGGGAACTGTCTTCGCGACTTTAGAAGACGAGCACGGGTTTCTGGATCTCACCGTCTACAAAAAGCCTTTCGAAAAATACAAGGAATTCATCCTGGATCATTGCTTCTTGGTCATCACGGGCCGCGTGCAGCGCGATGGGAATTCCATCGGACTACTCGTCACGCGCGTAGGCGTATTTCCCGGCATGGAAAACTATGTCTGCGAACGGACGGAAGGTCTCTATCGATAAAGTTTAAGGCGATAGATTTTAAAACGATAGAATTTAAGGATGCGTGAATTACTGTTTCACGCACTTCAGTGTTTGTTCGTCCTGCATCGGAAACAGTTGCTGGCAACGCACGATCGCCTCTAGCGACTTGGCGGTAGCCGCGCACCGCAGGCGATAATCCATGTCGATGTAGAAAAGCTTCACGCAACCATTCAAGATATCCACCGACTTGGCCTGATCCAGGCAACTCAGTTTCTGTTTCCCGTCGAAGCTGAACGCGCTAGCGCAGGCTGTCACTTTTTCGTCCGGCATCCGCTTTTGGATGCAGGCCAAGCGTTGGTCGTCGTCGAATGAAAATGCGCTCACGCAAGCTTGTACGTTGCCCGGGCTGAGGGCCGACTTCTCGCAAGTCTTCCTCTGCCGCTCGTCCAACCGAAAAGCCGCAGCGCAGACTTCCGCGATGGTCCGCTTGTCTTCCACCGGTGGTACCGGTGGCGTAGGTGGTGCCGGTGGCGTAGGTGGTGCCGGTGGCGTAGGTGGTGCCGGAGGAGCCGGCGGTGCGGGCGGCGTCGGATCTTCCGAAGCGGGCGGATCGTAGTTCGCCGCGAGCTTCAGGAAACCTTTAGCCTCGTAGCTGAAACCGGAACCGCCCATGCCCATGGTTTCAGAATTCATCTCGAAGTAACAGCCATTCACCAGCTTGCCCGCTACCCGCTTCCCTCCGGCATCCGTGTAAGTGATCGCCGGCAGTTTCTTGCCTGCGGGCAGGGTGGCGTCGATTTCTGCGGCCGTGACCATCGGCGCGTTGTGCATCGGTAGCACGCAAGTCACGGTGGCGGTCATCGGCAGGCCACCTTTCAATTCGCATTCGAACGCCACGGACCCGACGCGGAACCGATTGAAATTCGCGCCCACCTGTGTATAGGTGAATTTCATCGAAGTTTTGAGGTAACGGAGTTTTTCCGAAATCAGCTCCGGATTTCCCAACTCGACCGAGAAGTCCGGGGTGTTCGGCGCGACCACGGTGCCGGTCTGCTCGAGCAGCGCGGTGGCCTTCCGAAAATCCGGGCTACCGTCGGCTTGCACCGGGGCTTTGTAAAGCGCATACCCTGAAGTATCTTGAAGCGGGCAAGCAAACCCGAACGGCCCCGCTTCGAAATTGAGCTTCGAATCGAAGACGCCGTTGAACTCATAAAAGATCTCTTTGTCTCGGGTGTTGCAGCCGACTTGCGCAACCCCGAGTACCGCCACGAACAAAAACCCCGATAAAATCTGCGTGCGACTTTTCATCGTCGCACCGTACCATTCACCCAACTCAGGAACGAATTAAAATTAGAAAAACGGCGAACTGACTCCAAAAAATAAGTGAGGCCACTTAAATCCGCACTTAATCTTTCTTAGGTCCGGCGTTCTTTGGAATTTCAGCCCCGTCTGGAGTCGGTTTTGGTGTCGGATCCACCGGAGGGGCCGGCGGACCTACCGGGGGTACCGGCGATGGTTCCACGGGCTTTACCCGCGGTAAATACCCATATGCCAATCCTGAGCTCTGCCGAATATGCGACTGCGTGCTGCCGTCCGGATTGATCACGCCCGAATCGGGAAAATAAATCTGGTTCGCGGCGAGCAGGTAAGCGCTCGCGGATCGGGCCGCCCGGGTAAAGTGCCCCATCCCCGTGTTCATCTGCGCCCAAGAGGTGCTGAGCGCGTAAATCTTCGCACCCAAGGCACGATACTTGGACATCGGGTCCAATGAATATACGTCCGCGCATATAATGATCGCCACCTTACCGAATTCGCCGTCGTAGGTGGCGATCTCAGTTCCGCGCGAGAGAAATTTCGTTTCCCCCTGATAAAGATTGATTTTCCGGTACTTCGCGAGGATCGCGCCGTCTTTCCCCAAAGCGACCACCGTATTGAAATACTGGTCGGTGACGGGATCTACTTCCGCTAGCCCGATATGAATGACTACCTTTAGCTCCCGGGCTAGCGCGCCAAAAAAGTCCGTCGAAGGTCCCGGCACCGTCTCGACGTAGGGCCGGATGTCCTCGCGATTGCGGAATTCATCTTCTTCCGGCGGCACGTCGGGGATATCTGGGTATCCCACGATCGAAAACTCCGGGGTCACCACCCATTCCGCCCCCTTACCTGCGGCTTCTCGTACGTAGCGGGCAATCGCGTCGCGATTGCTTTGCTTGAAGGCTTCGGCTACCTCCGGGGTAACCTCCACCGGGGTGGGAGCTCCGGCCCACTGCAAAACCGCGACCTTGGCATAATTGATGTCGATCGGAGGCGGCGGTTCGAAGATTTCATTGATCGGCACGATCCGATCGTCCGCGGAAGCTAACAGCGCCAACCCAATCCCGAAACTACCGATCCATTTCTTCATCATTACCACTCCGTCTATTTGATCCAACCCACCCAACGCCGAAGCGGGGGGTTGTCGGAAAGGGATTGACTGCCCGTCCGAGGGTCGCGGGCGAAGGCGACAAGATCCGCCCATTGCCCGACCTTGATTTCACCCAAGCGGCCGCCCCAGCCGATCGATTCGGCCGGAAACTGCGTGTAGGCGCGCAGGGCCGTTTCAGGATCGACCTTGTTCCGCGGCTCGAACTCATTGCCATTGCCGAACCGCCGCTGGATCGCGCAGTAAATCCCTTCGATGGGATCTTGATCCACGACGGGATAGTCGGTTCCGAAGTTCAATAGCGCGCCGCCTTTCACGAGCTGGTTCCAGGCGAAAACATAGGGAAGCCGTGCCTCGCCCAGCCGGGGGCGATAATAGAAACTTCCCATTGATCCAAAATGCATATGCGTGGGCTGCATGGAGGCAACCACATTCAACTCACCGAACCGCGGAATATCGGCGGGATGTACGACCTCGATGTGTTCCACGCGATTCATGCCCCGCAGCGCGTGATTTTCTCCCAGTATCCGCCGGGCGGCGGCGAACGCATCGAGCGACATGCGTACACCCTGGTCGCCAATCGCGTGCAAGGCCGCCGGATATCCGGCGCGGTTCGCGCGCAGCACTAGCTCGTGCAGGCGATCCGCCCGCAATGCGGGTTCTCCGCGCGTATCCGCCTTGTCGGCGTAAGGGTCCACGAGCGCCGCCGTGTAAGTGGTCACCACGCCGTCGACAAAGCCCTTGAAGGCCGTCAGTTGGACGCGCCCCTCGGCAGGAAGCTCGCGCGCAAAAGCCAGCCATTTCTCGAAATCCTCGTCCGATGCTTCCAGATCGGCCCAAAGAAAGGCTCGCTGCAAGAGCTTTCCCTCGCGATCCAGCTCGCGGTAGACCCGAGCCGCGTCGAGCGATACCGGCCCCCCTTGAAACGCCGTGTAGCCGGCGGCCACGCCTACTTCTTGGCCTTTCAAAATATAGGTGCGCAACATTTCATCGGTCGCGGGCGGTATCTTGTCGTAAATCAGGGCCGAGGCGTTCTCTAAAAACACGCCGGTCGGCTCCCCCCGCCCGTCACGCACGATCTTGCCGCCTTCGGGGTCTTTCGTTTCACGAGTCACGCCCGCGGCGGTTAAAGCCGCCGTGTTCACCCAGGTCGAATGGCCATCACTATCGGAGAGCACGATCGGCCGGCGCACCTCCGCGCGATCCAAATCTTGGCGCGTCGGCAGGCGGTCGCCAAATCCGGCCGCTGACCAGCCGCGGCCGCGAATCCAAGCAAGCCCCGGGTTTCGAACCGCGTACTCGCGGATGGCGCGCACGATCTGCTCCACATCCGAGCCCGAAACCTGCGCCCGAAAGAAACCTGCGCCGCCGGACATGGGATGCGCGTGCGCATCGTGCAATCCCGGCATCAAGAATTCGCCGGGACGCGCCTCCACCACGCAGGGATTCACGCAAAGCGCTTCGAGCTCAGCGCTCCGGCCCAGGCGTGCGACTCTCCCGTCGCGGATAGCAACCGCGTCGGGGGCGTTCGCTCCCAGGGAATCCGCGCCCGCCGTCCAGAGCTTCACTCGCGAAATCACCCGATCGTAGCCAGGCTCCTGGGAGTAGTAGGCCGCTCCTACGCCGCCACCCACCAGGAAAACCACAAAGGGAACGATGCTCCAAAACGCTTTTCGCATGATTCCCTCGACCTCAGTGCAACCCGAAGTTCCAGTTCGGGAACGCCTGTCCCGACCGCACCATCGTCTGCGCGTCCGCCAGCGATTGCTCGGTCCAGAACGAAACCACCGGCAAGCGCTCGGCCTTCGCCGCGCCCGTCAGGTAATACGACCACCAGCCGGGATTCGTATGCACTTCCATCGGAATGCCCGCGCCCGCGAGCTCCAACAGCTTCTGTCCGTTCTGGCCGATGGGTGCCGTGCACATCCAGCTCGTGCAGTTGTGCCCGCCTTGCCCCACCACGCGATTGCTCGTCAGCTTGCCTTCAACGTTGCCGACGGCCGCGCCCGTTCCGTAGTAGTCGGTGCTTCCCACCACGGCATCGCGGTTCTTCTTCGCGTTCTCGACGTAGTAGCGCAGCTTGATCTCTTCTTGCGGATTGAGCGCCACCACGGCTTCCAGCCGCCGGCCACCCATCGCGTAGGCGCTTTCCGTGAAAGAGCCGTACGAAGCGTAAACGTTGGTGCCTAGACGCGTATAGAGATGCCCACCGGCCTCGCCCAGCGGAAACGACACCGTCCCGCGCGCCATGCACTCGGCGTATTCTTTTCCAATCTGCGCCGCCTGCTCCGGAGTCAGACCGGCCGTGGAAATCACCAGCACCTTTCGGCTAGAGGTGATGGTTTCCGCGCCCGGGGCCGCCTGGAAGCTGAAGCGGACATCGTCCACGAGCTGAGCGTGCTCCGGCCACTTAGCGACAAACCGGGACAAGCGCGTTTCCAAAGCACCTTCCCAAACCGTCTTCGGAAAGGCTTCCCGCAGGGGTCCCAGCTCTTGGACGGCCAGGTTCATGTACTTCCGCCAAGTCGGATCGGAGAGCAAGTTGCGGCCCTGCCAGCGGCGCATGGCCGAAGGCAAACCGCTTTCCGCGGCAAACTCCGCCACGCTGCCTTGAATCTTGAGCGAAGCCTGGGCACGGGTCATCGTGCCCGCGGCGACTTCCGCCGCCACGGCTTCTAACTTAGCCACGTATGCCTGCTGGGCAGCCACGACCTGCTCGCGTAAGCCCGCCGCACCGATGAACTCAAGCTCCGCTCCCCAGTTCTTCATGGGAAAAGCGAAATTACGGAACACTTCCACGGCCAGCGTCTCCTCGGCGGTGTAGGTGGCTCCGGCCTGTAGCTTCGCCGGGAACGTGGTTCGCAGCAGCTCCTGCACCCGAGGGCTGAACAGGGCGAAGTCAGCGATAGAGTCAAACGCCCGTAAGTGAGCCGCGCCCGCAAATGGCGCACGGCCATGCTGTAGATAGAACGTCACGCGTAGCAATCGATCCACCAGGGCCGGCATGTTCGTGTGCGCATCGCGCACCTCGAAAACGATCTGAAAAGGCGCGTCCAAATCGGGCCGGTACACGGTTCCACCGACATACTTGAACGAAGCGTCGTTACCGCGCACGTGCCCGAGCGATCCCGCGTCGAACATGCGATCGGCGGCGTTCTCTTGCAGGTAGCGCATCAGCTTTTCTTGCTTCAATCGGGTCATGGGCCCCAGGAACGGGTGATTAAAGCTACGCGCGGCTTCTTTCGATGCATCCGCCGCGAAACGCTCGGCGCCCAGCTCGAGCTTCTCGAGACTGTCGAGATCATTCATCAGGCTGAAAAAACCAATATTTTCCTGATAAGCGGCTTCCATCGTTTGACCGGCGACGCGACCGAAGAAAGCGTTACTCGGGCAACCAATCGTCGCCTGCATGGATCCGGCGCCGAAGCTTTCATTGATGCGGGTCACCGCCGCCTGCCAGTCTTCGAGTGTATTGAAGGGCCGAAGCACGATTTCCAGGTTGCCCGTGGCGTCCTTGATCAGCTGATCCGGCAAGAAGCCCCACTGGGCGTCGGTCGTGAGCTTGACGAGCTTACCCGGTTCACGCGTGGTGGGAAAAAGCCGGGTCAGATTTTCGCGCACCCAGTTCAGCCGCTGCTCCTCGGTGAACACCGTGAGCCACTGTTCGGCCGAAATGCCAAACTCCGGCGCGGGACCGTAAACGCTTAAGAGCTTGCCGGACTCGGAAACGGCGTATTCGGATTCAAATCCAAAGCGCAACGCCCAGTCGGCTTGCTTAACGGGATCGACGCCCAACGGATAACGCCGCATCGGCGCGCGCGCGGCGCCCGCCGCGGTGTTATCGCCTGCTTCGACCATGCGCTCGATCGTACGGCGGGTGGCCCCGTAAGTTCCGCGGGCGGTTGAATTGAAAAACAAGAAATCAGCTTGCAGCTCTTCGGAAACGAGCCGACCCAGCAACGCCCGCTGCTCGGCCGAAAGCGCGCGCGCGGCGCCCGCTCCGGCGCCAAAGGCCTCGGCTTCCGCAGGGAAAGTCTGTAAAAAGCGACGCTGCAGCGTCACGAGTTTACGCTCAAGCCGACTCGCTACATTTTGGTACTCGGGAAGCTCCAGGCGACGCAGCAGGAGGCCGGCGTCTTCGCCGGCCTGGAGACCGCGACCTAACAAGCGGGTGGTGATCTGGGAGCCGACCTCGGTTTCTGCGATCAGAAAGCGGCCAACGCTAGAACGCAGCAGCCTGGCTAAATCGGCAGGACCGGCGCCCGCGAACGGTGCGAAAAAGGCTAAGTACCCAATGACAAAAAGAAACGCGATCCAACGGACCACGAGACCCTGGCGGGTCCCCCCCCACAAGAGCATCACTACCCCCTAATTTGTAATCCCCAGCCGATGAACTCCCCATTGAGTTCACGTGCACCCAAGCCCCCCAAGGACCCGGGTCACGAAGCTAAAATTTGGCTGAAAATTCCCCCCAGCTACCTTGTTCTTACACCCCACAAGATAACTAGATGCGCCGGGTAAATAGGCCGCGCCAACGCAGATGTCAAAATTTTTTTAACGGAGTGAATCATTTTTTTGAGCCAAATTTCCATTCAATTACAAAAACAAAACGCATCGCAGCGAATAACTCATCGCATCATAAAACTCAAAATCCCGAATCCCATGTCTAGCCGCGTCTTTTGGGAGAGTTCAACCGAAGAGAATCAGATGAGGTTTTTCTCGCCAATCCTTTGCGGGGGGGTACTTGCGTGCTTGATTGCGCTCCCAGGCGTTTTTTTTAGCGCGCGCGCGAACCCACCCGGTCCCACCACCGCGCCCGACGGCGTGGCTTGGAAGTTTGCTCGCAACTCCCGCGTGGTCGCGATTGGCGATCTCCACGGCGACGCCAACGCCCTGCTCGACATCCTCACGCAGACGAAGCTCATCGACAAAGCGGGGAACTGGATCGGCGGCGACGCGCACTTGGTTTTAACGGGCGATCTCGTCGATCGCGGCCCCGACTCGCGCATCATCCTCCAGTATCTCATCGGACTCAGCCGCCAGGCCGAGGCGGCGGGAGGCCATGTGCACCGGCTGCTGGGAAACCATGAGTTTATGCTCGCAACGGGCGACACGTTTTACACCCATGCCGACGACTTCAAGGGTTTCGCGACGGTCCATCCCGCGCCGGAAGCACGGCAATCCTTTCTACTCGCCATGAACGATGTCGAGCAATCCGAAATTGCTCGCGAAGCTCGCGGACGCAACGCTGTCATCCAAATCGGCGACACGATCTTCGCCCATGCCGGCATCGGCGACTGGGCGGAAGAAAGCGCGACGCCGGCGAACATGATCGGGGAAGTGAACGCGCGCATTCGGAAGAATTTTTCCGAGTACCAGGACCACACCACGCGTGAAATTCGCGCCCAGAAGATTCTCCCCGCACCCACGGAAACGTATTGGGGCCTGGGAGTAGATGGTCCCTTGGAAGACACACGCCTCACCGACCGCGGCGGCAGCACGCCCGAAATCGACGCTAAACTGAGGGAAATTCTTCGCTCCAACGGCGCGAAAGAAATCGCGGTGGGCCACCGGGTCACCGAGAGTCGGCAAATTCGCCGAACTCACGCCGGACAAGTAGTGCACTTGGACACGGCAATCTCGGTAGGCATGGACAGTGGTCAGCTGACCGCCTACGAAATCACGGCCACTGGGGAAAAAACTTTTCACCAAGGGTTGGTCCGCAGCTCGAAACCACATCCCGTCGTGGTCTCGTATCGCAAGCTCGACGGCACTCAGCTTAACCGCCTTCGTTGCCTCCTTAGAAGGCTGCTCTCCCCCTGACACCTGTCATGAACGTAGACACCCCACCCGAGATGTACCCACCTAAACTATCTGGAAGCCTAGGGCCTATTCGCACCTCCGGCACTTAAAACTGGTACGGATTCTGCTCTAGTGGCCACGGATCGATTTATGAATTCGGCTATGAATTTGCTCGCGCAAACCCTGGAATCCTCCGTCTTTGAGCTGCTTGAGCTTCAACGCGTTTTCGAGCACGACGGAGACCTGCCGTTCTATGCGGGCGTGCTGCTTCTCTACTTGCGTGGTGAAACGGCCGAGCTCGCGCATTTCCTGGAAGACTATGCCGATCGCCCGCTCTCCTCGTACGTGCGAGAACTTGGGCGTTTACGCCTGGCTTTGCGCCAGGAATCTCCGGTCGATCTGGCGAACAAAGCCTGGCACGAAACCGCCTCCCAGATCGTGGCCACCTTAAAAAAAATCCCACCCCGTGCCCTCGCGAAAACGGATCGCGACCTCTGGATCGGGGAAGCCTACTTCGTGCAGGGGCTTCGCGCGCTGGCGGCTTTCGAACCCGCCGAAGCTCTCCAGCCCTTCCGGCAAGCTTCCTATCACTTCGAACGGGGCGGAGCTCTCAAGAAGGGCGCCAAGGCCTGGCTAAATGTCGTCGTGAGCCAAAGCCGGGTTCGTATGGACGCGCGCTTAATCCTCGAGTACCAATTCGTGGTCGACAAAGCCCGGCGCGCCGGAAATCACGCCGTGGAGGGGGTAGCGCATCTCAATCTTTCGCGAGAATACCAACTCATCCGCGCGATGGACCTGGCGCTGAAACACGCCGATCTCGCCATCGCGGGACTGCGCGTGGAAAACGGATCGAGCCAGCATTACCTCGCCATTACGCATAAGTGCCACCTGCTTCTAGAAACTCGGCAAACCCGCTCCGCCGAAATTCTCCTGCAAGAGACCGCGCATAGTCCGCTAAAGGAAGTCCAGGCCGCCGTCGAGTTCCTCCGCCAGCTCACGCAGGCTTCGTTTCAGGGCCGCACGCTGGAGCTCGAAGCTTACTTGGAGCCCACCTGGCGCCAGCGCGTCGAGCAGTGGCGCCGCCAAATCGAACCCGTCGCCGTCACCGAACCCCTTCGCCCGCTCGAGCAGCAGCTGATCGAAGCACTGGGCCAAGGCCCGCGCGCGAAAGACGAGCTCATCGCGATGCTTTACGGAACCCGCATCGACTACGCTTCCGCCGAGAACCGCTTCAAGGTCCTGCTGAGCCGCCTGAAACGGCGTCATCCCGAGCTGATCCAGTTTCGGCAAGGACGATATTCGCTTTCGGAGTACATGCCGACGGCGGAGAGGCAAACCTCTTGATCCGCGTGGCTTGCCTCGGACTCCTGGTTGCTCTCGGCGGCGTTCCGCTCGCCGCCTGGGCGGGTGATCCGGACGGCTTGGTGCGCGTGGAGTCCACCTATGAGCAAGACGAGACCGGCCTGCCTTTTACGATTCAAGGCACCGGTATCGTCGTGAAGTGGGGGAAGGAACTCAATCGCCTCGGAGTCCTGACCGCAGCCCACGTTTCGCAGGGAAAAGAACTGAAAATGACGTCCGGCCGCAAAACCCTTCAGCCCCTAGCCCACCGGCGCTGGGCCGACCGCATGAATGACGTGGAGCTCATCGAAATCGCGGCGGATGCGAAAATCCCCGTGTTCGCCGTCTGGTCCGGGAATGATTTCCCCCAAGTTTATCCAGGATACTTCACGATCGTGGATTCCGGTCTCTGGCGAAAGCTTGATCGCATGATTCCGGATCGGCTTATGAGCGAAGCCCAGGAGGGCGAAGTTGCCCTCGACAAAGGATGGCTAAGGCTGAATCACCAGGTTTACGTGCCGGTCGCTTCGTGGGTGAAGCAAAAACCATTTCCTTTTACCACGCGGCAGACCTTCATTGGTTCTGGGTCCCACATGGGCCCGGGAGAAAACGCGCGCCACGGCAACGGATTCCAGACGGACGATTTCCTCGGCTGGGAATCCGACTCACGCATCGTGCCCGGGATGAGCGGGTCGCCCGTGCTCGCCAAACGGGACGTCCCGATGCTCCACCGCTATGGTTTCGCGGTCGTCGGCCTCACCCGCGCGTACCACCGCTATTTCGATCGTTCCTATTTCTCCGCCAACTACACCATCCAAAACGTGGTCGAATTCGCGCTCACGCATCCGGATGGCGGCAATCTTGACGAATCCCTTTGGCGCGTAAAAAACGGCGTCACCTATATCCAAGTAAAGAACGGCTGCGAGGAAATCATCCCCACGCGCCCACCCTCGGGCGGAGGCACCAAGGCCGACGGGGGAGGTGGGACCAAAGCCGACGGGGGCGACGATCTGCGCGCCGGAAAACCGGTTACGCTCCCACCGCCCGGAATGCTTTGGGAGAGCCAACCGACGATCGGGTTTTGGCTACAGACCGAAAAAATGGAAAACGCGGTGCCAATCTATGCGGAGCTCGATGCCGTCCGCACCCGTGATCGCCTGGCCGAGCGCCAAAAAATCACGCGTTTTGATCCAATACCCATCGGTGCGGACCTGCTGAACCCGGTCCTCGACTCCGTGCTCGGCTTCCGTAACGAGGCGCCGGAAAAATATTACGAAATTGGCTGTCACTTCGATGCAAAAAAAGCGCGGGATGGAATATTGGAATTGAAAATCGGCGTCAGAATAGACCGTCTACGCCATCAACCGCTCAACGCGAAGACTTACGACACCCTCCAAGTTACCCTCCGGGCCAATGGTTCGCCGCTCGAAGAAGCCGAACCCGGAACCTACCAGCCCATCTTGAAGCGAATCGGCGACGTGTCCCAAGCCGTATATTACGTCGACGTGGGAGGCATGTTCTTCGTCAACCCTTCCAAGCAGATGCGTTGGCTCACGCTCGGGTATGGCCGCGAAACTCAATATCTTCTGATCGTCGATCAGGAACCCCACGTGGTGATCCGTGCGCTGGGCGAGTTCGAGAAAGAATACCGCGATACCGCCCTCCGCTGCTTTTGGCACTAAGCGCCAGTCAATCGGCTGACGCTTTGGCGTCGCGATTAATCCGTCTTTCAATACCGACCGATAAGCCAAGAGATGAAGAAGCTTTGGTTGTACCAAATCCCCATCATTTTGCTCTTCACCTTTGGATTCTATGTCGTGCAACAAGGTGAGTTGGGGAATCTTCAGAACAGCTTTCTCCGGGAAAAACTCTTTCCCTGGGTGCGCACCTATTCCGGGATGCTCACCAACTTGAAATTCCAGGTGCGTGGCCCCCGAAAACCCCAACACAAAGTCGTCGTGCTCGAAATCGACGACAACTCGCTGGAAATCCTGGGACGCTGGCCGTGGCACCGCGAAGTGATCGGCATGGTGGTCGACGGAGCCTTTAAGATGGGCGCGAAGGTCGTCGCGCTCGATATCATGTTCCCGGAACCCGATCCTCGCACCTCGGACGAGGTGAAGAATTTTCTGGGAGAAAAGGGTCTGGGCGAAGCGGCCCACGCCTTTGAAACCGATCCCATTTTAGCGGACACCATCTTGAAATACCGCGATCACATGATCCTAGGCTGGGCCGCCAACGGCCACTGCCAACCGGCGTACGACGCGAGCGAAGAATGCCGAATCGTCAACCAGCCTGACAAGACGATCGTGCCCGAAGGGTTTGAAAAGTACGCCATTCAGGACTTCAAAGCGCCGGCTCATTTCGATCCCACGAAAACCCCACTGCAGAGCGTCTACTCCCTGCTTGGAAATATTCCCATATTCCAGGATCCATCACGTTACGCGGGAACATTCGACGTGGACCCGGATCCAGATGGGTACGTGCGCCGCATCTCCTTGCTTCGTTTGATCCATGGAAAACCCTTTCCAACGCTTGCCCTCGAAGCGGCTCGCGTCGCCATGGACGAAGAAATTCAAGTCGAGATGAACGATCAGATGTTAGTGAGCGCGATCTCCTTCAAGAAGTCCGGTCGACACCTTCCCGTCACGCCCCAAGGGGTGATGGAAGTGAATTTCCGCGGTCCCCGTCGCACCTTTCCCTACGTTTCCATCGTCGATATGCTTCGTGAGCTCGAAAGCCGGGACAATCCCGAAGCCCGGGCGCTCGCCTCCACCCCGGCTACCGCGGGGGCTTCGGTTGCCGACATTTTAAAGGACGCCGTGGTGCTGGTCGGTCCCACGGCTCTGGGCATCTACGATATGCGCGCCTTTCCCTTTGATTCGAACGTTGCCGGGGTAGAGGGTCACGCCAACATCGTGGACAACCTGCTAAGCGACGACGCCATGGTCAACACGACCGTCGGTAACGCCTTCATTCTCATCTTCGCCTTGATGATCGTAGGCGCGCTGGTGTTCGCCTACTACACCCAAAAACTAGAAGCCGTCCCCGCGCTCGTGCTTTTCATCGCCTTCATCGGCGGCTTTGGCTTTATCGATTTCAAACTGCTTTTCGCGAACCAGAACATCAACTGGAATACGAGTCTTCTTTATACCGAATATTTCGCCATCTTCCTGCTGACGCTGGCCGTTAAGTACGTGATGGAAGAGAAAGATAAGAAGTTCATCAAAAGCGCGTTCGGCAAGTACGTTTCCCCGGCGCTGGTGGAAACCATCGCGAAGGATCCGAGCAAGCTTTCCCTGGGCGGAGATAAAAAAGAGCTGTCCATCATGTTCTCCGATATCCGCAGTTTCACCACAATGTCCGAGAAAATGGACGCCAAGCACCTGGCCACCTTCCTAAACGACTACCTGGGATCGATGACGAACATCGTTTTCAAGACGAACGGCACGCTCGACAAATTTATCGGGGACGCCGTCATGGCTTTTTGGGGCGCGCCGCTCGATCAGAAAACCCACGCCGCGAACGCGGCCCGGGCAGCCGTCGAGATGCAAAAAACCCTGATTCGCGATCACGAGAAGTACCTGAAGGAATACGGCATCGACGTACAGGTCGGCGTCGGCATCAACACCGGCATGGTGAACGTCGGAAACATGGGTTCCAAGACGAACTTCAACTACACGGTCATCGGCGATCACGTGAACCTGGCTTCCCGCCTCGAGGGCCTGACCAAGTACTACGGCGCATCGATTTTAGTGACGCGTAACACGATCGATCAGATCGAAGCCAGCGGCGAAAAACCACCCCAATACCGAACCTTGGACTTCGTGAAGGTGAAAGGCAAGAACGACGCCGTGGAGCTCATCCAGCTCATGGATTTCGACGCGCCGGAGGCCGGCATGAAAGTGTTCGAAGAGGCGCGCGCGCTTTATCGCCAACGCGATTGGGACGCCGCGATCGCCAAGTTTCAAGAAGCCGATCACTTACTGCGCCGGGTGAGGGAAGAAGCCGATGGCCCCTGCGCGATGTACATCGAGCGTTGTGAGGGATTTAAACAAGAGCCGCCCGAAGCAGACTGGGACGGCAGCTGGAAGATGACGAGCAAGTAACATGGGAGCGAACGCGCCACAACCGAAACCAGGAGCAGCGCCGGCGGCCACCGCTACCCCGACCACTGCGCCTGCTTCGGCCCCGACGGCACCGGCCTCCTCCGGGGCCAAGCCCATGGGCGTCGCCGCGCCCGCCTCTCCCAATCAGATCCGCAAGCTCAATAAGGGTGAGCTGCTTTTCGCCGAAGGCGAGAACTCGCGCGCCATGTACCTCCTTCGCACGGGCATGATCCGCATCTTCAAAAAGAAGGGGGACGCCCAGATTGAGATCGACACCATCCGAAACGGGCAAATCCTGGGCGAGCTCGCGTTCCTTGACGGCCAGCCTCGCTCCGCTTCGGCCGAAGCGCTAACCAATTGCGAGCTCATGGAAGTTTCGTCGCAGACGTTTGCCGACACCATGACGAAGATCCCCGACTGGCTGAAGCTCTTGCTCAAGACGGTCGTCGGCCGCATGCGCACGGCAAGCACGCGCATTCGCCAGCTTGAAACCGCCAGTACGTCATATGATGTTGGGAAAGACGGTAAGCGCAGCGCTCACTATATTTATTTAGGGACGTCGGACGTGTTGAAAACTTGCAGCGCGATTCTACTCGTGGCCGCGCGCTACGGCGAAAAGTCCGCCGCGGGAACCGAGGTTCGGGTTGGACTCCTGCAACGCTACGCCAACCAAATCATGCAGGTCCCGGTGGCCAAGGTCACGAGCATGCTCGACGTGCTGGCTCAAGTCGGCGTCCTCGCGATGACCGACACCAACGGCGAGAACAAAATCTACCTGAAGGACTTCGAAATGCTCGAGCAGTTCATCTCCTTCACCAACGAGCAAAATCTCGTCGAACCTTCCAAGCGCATGGACGTTTCCATCAAAGCGTTTCTCATCATGGGTTTGATGGTCAAACACATCAATAACTATCCAAAAGACGCGGCCACCGGCGTGGTCACGATCAATATCGGAGAAATCCGGAAAAAAGAGCTGGGCGCCAACGGAAAAGAACAGTTCCGTCTGGAGGAATTCAACGAACTCGTGACCCAGAGACTCGCCTCCGCCCCGGGCATGAAAGGTGCGGACGACGTAGTGACGACCGTCAAGGGTGACGAGTTCGTCCAGACCTTCAAACTCCTTCGCGTTACCAAGGCCATCGCCGCCGCCAACGAGCAAAAAGGCGCGGGCCATACCAAATAATCGGCCTTGGGTTACCTACTGGCGAACGCAGACGTTGCACCTAGAAACAATGGAAGGTGCATTTGGGCCGAACAGGGCCCCGGTATTTCCGTCTCGGGCAGACAGGTAATAAGACCAGTCGTTGCCCGTCATGTAGTCGCATCGAGCGTTTTGACCGTTATCGCCGTGACACTCAATAAAAGGCAAAGAGCGAAACTCTCCCACGCAAGAGCCCATTCGGCTGAGATTTTGGTTAGACCCGCCATCTCCTCCCGTCATGGCAAGCAAACTGTACCCCCCTACTCCCGGCGCCCGCACCTCGGCCCATCCCGCCGGGCAAGCCGGGACCGTCGTCGTTTGGCTATGAATGGCGATAATCGGAGACGGACCCGCACAAACTTTACAGCGGCTAACGCGAGACTGGATCAGGGCGGTCGAGGCCGGACCAATAATCGGGCCTTGATCGATATCCGGTACCGTGGAGAGCCACATACTGAAGTCGTTACTCGTCTCTAAGTCACAATACCCGCGGTTCGGGCCCCCGCCCGAGATAGAACACTCCACAAAGGGCATTCCTCGAAACTCGGATAGACAGGAACCCGGATCGTCAAGCTGCTGGGACATGCGGCTGCCGTTACCGCCCATCCCACCCGCAAAACTAAAGCCGCTCCACATCTCCTGCCAGCCAGAAGGGCAATCCGGAGCGGTGGCTGTTTGGCTGTGAAACGCGTACATATAATCGCCCGCCGAGATCGTGCCTTGGCAGCTGTCGATTTCACCCGTCGGCCGCAGTTGCGCGTAGAAGTCGATCGGCGCCCGCGAACTTGCCAGGGCGCGCGCACCGTTGGGCAATTGGCGTTCACCGTCCATGATCAGACGGAGACGGACCCGGCTAGGGCTGATCGTCTGGATACGCTGGAGAGAAAGCTGGCTAATCCGCATGGAATTGGAAAGACTTTGACTCCGGCGCACGAGGACATCATTCACCGAACCCGAAGGGCCGCGCACCATCTCGAGCGGAAAATTCGCCGAACCCGTGGCGGAAATCCGTACCGGCGCCATCGGCAGGTTCCCTACCGCCGGGGAATAGAACATCGCTCCGCATTCCGCCCCCGACCCTGCCACCATCGTATTGAGCACCGCGCGCAACAAATAGTACTCTGAGCGATCCACCTGATGGCCGATTCCTTGTTGGAAATACGTTTGGGCGCTCATCATGGCATAGGCCACGGACGTCGCGATGCCCATCGTGACTATCGTTTCTAGGAGCGAAAAACCGCCCGTCTTAAATGAAATATTTTTCCATAATTTCCCCATGTCACCAGGATAGGGAAATCTGCGCTTAAACTCTATCTGCGGGCAGACATGCACCGTTTTGTTGTTCGCCCCCGTTTACTAACGGGTCACCACCGACACAGTCGGCGCGGATAGAACACGTGTTTGGTGGGCTAAGCTAAATCCGGCCGGGCCTTCTTCACACGATCGACTACTTGCCGAATGTCTTGGGCGCGGTCCTTGTGCGCCACGAGGATCGCGCCATTACATTCAACCACGATCAAGTCGTTTACGCCTAAGAGCGCGACGAGTTTATTAGGCGCGTCCACTACGGTACCGGAAGAATCAATGCCGATCACCTTACCCGAGAGCGCAATGCCCGCGTCGGTGCGCTCGCAGAGATCGCCCACGCGGTTATCGAACGAAACCCAGCTCCCCAGGTCGTCCCAGCCACAATCCAGCGGATAGGTCACGACGTTCTTCGCGCGCTCCATGATCGCGTAATCGATCGAAGTGGCGGCGAGTTCCGGATAGGCACGACCGACGTGGCCCGAAACCTTGTCCCAAGCCGTGCGGTATTCCGGCAGGTATTCGTCAAATGCGGCCAAGATACTCTTCACGCTCCAGACGAACATGCCGCCGTTCCACAGGTAGTCACCGCTCGACACGAATTTTTCGGCTTTCTTCGCGTCAGGCTTCTCGACGAACGCTTCGACCTTACGGCATTCACCTTCAATCGGGTCACCGACTTTCAAATAACCGTATCCGGTTTCGGGTCGCGTAGGCTTCACGCCCAAAGTCACGAGTTCGCCATGCTTCGCCGCGCGTTCGGCGGCCATCTGCACGGTCTTCGTGAACGCGTCCATGTGCGTGATGAAGTGATCGGAAGGCATCACGAGCATGATGCCGTTTGGATTGAGATGTTCGATTTCCCGCGCGGCCCAGTACACGCAAGGCGCCGTGTTGCGGCCCTGGGGTTCGGCGAGCACGCGCACGTCGCGCGCGATCTGGTCTTCTACCGCAGGCGCGAGCGATTCGGTCGTCACGATCATCATGTGGTTCGACGGCACCCACTCTTCGAAGCGATCCAAAGTCTGCACGAGCAGGCT
This sequence comes from Bacteriovoracia bacterium, assembly GCA_050251055.1. Classification (GTDB taxonomy): domain Bacteria; phylum Bdellovibrionota; class UBA1018; order UBA1018; family JBFWNL01; genus JBFWNL01. Next base: position 31,945 of record JBFWNL010000013.1, on the reverse strand, counting down.
GCGCGGACGGCGCGTGTGCTCGGCCTTGTCTTGGAACGGGATCAGCTGCTTGGGGCGCTTGGAGGTGCTCTTTGGCCAGAAGCGCGTGCCGCTGCCACCGGCCATGACTACGAGATAGATATTATTTTTGGGCGACGTTTCGGCCATAACCATCCTCTAAGCGAACCACGTCGTCGAGCTGAGGAGTGGAAACTTCAAATACGTCACAGTCTTCGAGCGCGATCATGCGGTGTTTTTTTCCGGGCGGAATGTGGTGGGCTTCGCCGGGGTTCAAAACAATCTCGGTCATTTCACCGCTCGGACTTTCAAACACGAACGCCATCTTGCCGCTGTAGACCATAATCGTCTCTTCTTTGACCTTATGGTACTGCAGCGAAAGCTTGTGGCCTTTATTGATGTGCAGGATCTTACCGACGTAGTCTTGCGTCTGTGCCCAGATCAGTTCATAGCCCCATGGCTTTTCCACGCGTTGAATCAGCTTTTTGCCCATGGAAAGGATCTACCACTAGGGCATTTTAGAGACAATGAAGGATTCGAAGGCGTGGGCGTGCACCCACTTCGTACCGGCTTCTTCCGCGGCCTTTTTCGTCGGATATCCCCCGAGATAAACGCGGTACCACTTCTTACCCGACACTTCCGCGGAGCGGATGAATGGCTTCAAACCGCGCGTTTCGAGCACTTCGGCGTTGGGACGAGCATCGTCGAGCGACGGAAACGACCCCACCTGAATCGTAAATTTTCCGCTCGGCGCGGGCCGAGCCAGCGCCGGGAGTGAATCGGCGCCCTTGACGACCGTTGCCCCGTGAGTTTTTTCCGCCGGTTTTCCAGCGACGTGCGCCTGGGGCGGCTGCGTGGCCCCCCCCTGCTGGCTGACGGTCTTATCCGGTAGCTCCACCTGGCGAGGCGTATCGAGCTTCAACCCCGTCCGCGCGACTTCGCCTTGAACGGCGCTATTGAGGACATTGTCGGCCGCCGAATCAGCACCCTTGCCTTGCTCGGACAGATCTAACTGACTGGGGGTTTGATCCCGCACGGTTTCGACGGAGGAAAAGTCCCCCTCGCCCTTATGGGCCTGCCCCGAAGGAATCTGCTTCCCAAGATGGACCCCCAGCGTAAACCCCAAAACGGTGATCATAACGGCCAGCGTCACGAGCACGACCATCTCACGAGGATCGTACACTAAGAAGCGGTGCTTCTTTTCCATACTTATATTGATACCGGGAAGCCCGGCCTCCGACAAGCGGCATTTACTCGGGGGGTCGGTCCCAAATCCTCTGCCACTGCCCAAGAGTCAGGCGTCTGACGCTCCCCCCGGGGTTGGCCCAACTCTTTCAAAGGCGATCGCAAAGAAAGGACTCAAACCACATGAAAAAACTTCTCGCCAACGAAGACGGCCAAGGCCTTACGGAATACACGATCCTCCTCATCCTGATTGCGATCGTATCGATCGGCATGGTGAAGAGCATCGGCACCCAGGTCAAAGTCAAACTCAAGGAAGCCCGAAACCAGATCAATCAAATCAGCGCCCACGATGACTGAAAGTCGGATGCAAGATGATTTAGCTGGGATGGATTCACGTGGCCAAGCCCTCGCGGAGTTCCTGCTTTGCGCGAGTTTGATCACCCTGCTCGTCGCAGGCAGTAGCCGTTTGGTTCTAACGGTCGGCGGGCGATTCGACTGCTTGGTGAAGGCGTTTCAATCGGCCCATGCGCGCCTGCTCGAAAATCCACGCGAACGGGTGCGGGTAGAGCGCGCTTGTGGCGCCCGCAACACCCGCGAATTCGTGGAGCTCAAGCCCCTTGAAGAATTCGACGGAGGAACTTGAGGATGGATCGAAGGGGATTCCTGTCGCTCGTTCTAGCGGTGACGCTCGCCCTAACGGCGATCGCCACGCTCGGTATGTTGAAGCTCATGCAGGATTGGCGACGTCTCACGCGCGAGCAGATTGCGCTAGATCGCTGCACGGGCAAGGCAGCGCTCGAGCTCAAGCGAACCTTGAACCAAACGGAAAGCCTGAATCGCGAAGTGGAACGGCTACGAGTGGCGATCGCGGCGGCGACTTTGCAACCGGCGGTGGCCGTCCCCCTCCGGCAAGCACTCCTGGTCGCGGTCGGTGCCCAGACCTTCTTGCTCGGGCGCTGGAAGTTCAAACAAGCCCAATGGTTTTTTCCAGGAGCTTGCGAAGGATATCGGCACTTACCCGTTCCCTTACCCAACGTTCCATATACGCGACCGCCTCCCGACGGACTGGGTCCCCGACCGCTCGTCTGGACCGCGGCCCATCATTCGCTGCGAATCCGGGCGGAGGGAAAACACCGGCGAGCCGCCGCGGAAACCTGGCGCGAAGGAGCAACCACCGATGTCGATGAGAAATGGAAAGCCAAGTGGATACGCCCTTGAACGAAAATCGCAATCTGGTCAAATCCTGGCGGAGGCCATTCTATGGGTCGCTTTGATCTTGATTACCTTGCTCAGCGGGGTAAAGATTTTTTCCGGTCATTACGAAGCCTATCGCAAGGAGCTGCGCCATCACTCCGACCCCTTTTAAACCACCTTCCCCTCGCAGGTTACCTCACCGCCGCGCTGGTCGGCGGCCAACTCGCCCAGCGCTACTCTGAACACCAGGCCCTGGCGGCATGGCACGCTGAAAACCCGCCCCCGCTCGACGCCTGGAAAGGAGTGATGCGCGGATACGGGCTCTCGGCGGTAGAAAGTCTAGATCGCCGCGCGCGACTGGCCCGCACGCTCCCTATTCAAATGGAAGCTCCCGGACAGGCGTGGGTGCAGGCCCCGGGCGGAATTCCGGTTATCGCGATTTTCGTCGCCGCCGAACCTACCGCATTTTTCTTCTCGCGGGAGGAGAACCCGAAAGCCAAGGCCGGAGAATGGGCACCGCTAGGCCCCGGTTGGGACGCGATGCCGGAAGCCATCGAGTTCCTCAAACGGAACCCGGCCCCGCCAAAAGTCGAAAAAAGCGAGAAAAAACCGGGACAAACCGGGGATGCCCGGGAAATTCGATATTGACATAGGATCCTGGGCCCGATTAACTCCCCGCATGGAAAAAAACTCGATTCTAACCGTAGGTTCGCTCGCCTTTGACTCCATCGAAACCCCCGCCGGCAAGGCGGACGGCGTGCTTGGCGGATCCGGCAACTACTTCTCCGTGGCGTCCTCCTTCTTCTCTCCCGTGCAAGTCGTGGGCGTGGTCGGCGAGGACTTTCCAAAATCGCACGTGGAATGGCTCAAGGGCCGCGGCATCGACGTAAGCGGCATCCAATTCGTTCCCGGCAAGACCTTTCACTGGAAAGGCCAGTACGACAAAAACCTCAACGAGGCAAAGACGCTCCAGACCGACCTCAACGTGTTCGCTGACTTCAACCCCAAGCTCAACGAAGCCCAGAAGCAATCCACGCACGTCTTCCTGGCCAACATCGATCCCGTGCTCCAGCAGAGCGTGCTCGACCAGGTGCGCGCCCCGAAGCTCGTTGCTTGCGATACCATGAACTACTGGATTTCCAGCAAGCTGAGCGACCTGAAGGCGACGCTCAAGCGCATCGACATCCTCTCCATCAACGAAGGCGAAGCCTATCAGCTTTCCGGCCACAAGAACCTGGTGCGCGCGGCGGGCATGATCCGCGACATGGGCCCGAGCACGCTTGTCATTAAGCGCGGCGAATACGGCGCCTGGCTCTTCACTCCGAACGGCACCTACATGTGCCCCGCCTACCCGGTGAACGAAGTGGTGGACCCGACCGGCGCGGGCGATAGCTTCGCGGGCGCCTTCATGGGCTATCTCGCCGCCAACAATATCGACCGCACCCTGAGCGGGAAGGACGCCAAGGCGTGGGACAAGCATATGCGCCAGGCCATGGTCGTGGGCTGCGTGACCGCGAGCTTCACCGTCGAAGACTTCAGCCTGCATCGCCTGATGCGCCTGGAGCGCCAAGAAATCGACGCTCGTCGCGAATCGCTGCTCAAAATGGTTCAGCTCGCCTAAAACGCACCTAATTCACGCGTCGTTCAGGAGCACGAATTAAAGCTCGTGACGCCACCGGCCGAATAGCGTCACGTGACCATCGATTTCCGCCAGAAGTCGCCCGACATCAACGCCGCGTTCGCGTGGATTGCCAAATGCCCTACCGGACGCAGATTCCTCGAGGAATTCTTGCGCCACTCCGGCCAGCGGCGGGTAGATGTCCTGCCATTTCCGACGGAGCTCTCGGAACGCTTACGCGCGCTGAGAGTGCCCGGAGAAAATCATGGCGCCGTCTTCGTCACCGACGGAGTTACGGGGCAGATCTACGTCGACTACGCGAACGAAACGGTAGTCCTGGCCATATTCCTATTTCACGAGATCGTTCACGCACTGGACGCGGAGCTTTGGAAAATGGCGAAGCGGGGCGTGCGTTGCGAAAAGGGGATTCTTGAAGCCGAACGGCGAGCTTACGCCCAACAGTCCCGCTTCATCGAGGAGCTCGAGCAGCGCTATCCAGAATTACGCGCATTTATAAACACCCATCCTGCGGCCGCGGCCTTGCGTCGACACTTCAATGCGGCGGAGCTGGCCGAGCTCTATCGAGCGGCCTGAGATTCGGGAAAACTTCACGAATCCACCCAGTTTTTCGCGGTTTTGGCGGTCACCGCCGCCTGAACTACGGCCTGAAATTCTCGCTGAAAACGCTCGCGCGAGAACTGAGCGGCGCGCGCGCGGCAGGCTTCTGGCGAAATAGGCGCTCCCCCGCTCTCCATGCGCGAAACGGCGTCCATCAAGGCTTCGGGGGTTTGGGGTTTAAAGAGAATGCCGGTTTCGGAGGTCACCGTTTCCGTGGCTCCCCCGGCCCCGTAGGCGATCACGGGCGCACCGGCGGCCATGGCTTCGAGCGGAGTGATGCCGAAGTCTTCGAGACCGGGGAAAATGAACGCACGACACTTGGCATATAAATCCGCGATGGCGGAATTGGAAAGCTGGCCCAGGAAATCGATCGTGGGCCCCGCCATTTTCCTCAAGCGCCGCTCTTCTTGACCACCGCCGACGATCAAGAGCGGGAGTTTCAAGCGATTGAAGGCTTCGATCGCGACATCCACCCGTTTATTCGGCGCAAACGCGCCTACCATTAAGTAGCTTTTTCCCGGAGCACGCGGCTGATTCGCGAAGCGCGCGTAATCGACGAAAGGATAAATGACCGAGGCTTCGCGCCCGTAAGCAGCGCGGATCTGCCCGGCGATGAACTGACTATTGGCGACCAGCACATCGACGTTGTCGTCCTGACTCGTGCGCCGATCCCACCCCTGTAGGTAAGGGCGCAACGCACGCGCGGCCAGGCGTACCGGCAGCGACGCGCGGCCTGGGCCGAAATAATCATCGAAGCGATCCCACATGTAGCGCATGGGCGCATGCACGTAGCTAACGTGCACGGCATCTGGGCGCTTGCGCACACCCTTGGCCACGCAGTGGGACGAGGAGACGATGAGGTCAAAATCGCGTACATCCAAACCCTCGGCAAACTTCGGCATGAGCGGCAGATAGTGACGGTACTTTCGCTCCGCCATCGGCATTCTTTGCAGAAGGCTCGTATGACGCTTGAGCGCGACAATGTTCGGGCTGAGCTTCCCCGGCACGTAAAGCAGGGTGAAGAGTTCGGCCTGGGGAAAGAGCTCCGCGATCGCGTCAAGCACGAGCTCGCCCCCGCGCATACCGGTGAGCCAGTCATGCACGAGCGCTACGCGAGGTTGGGCCGCCGATAGGGTCATTTCGGATTCTGCACGAAGTAGCGGTAAGTTTCCGCCAGGCCTTCCATCAGGTCAACTTTCGGCTGCCAGCCCAGTTTCTCCTTCGCGAGCGAGATATCGGGGCAACGGCGCTTGGGGTCGTCCGTACGTCCCGGCAGATGACGGATGGCGGAGGCGGGCTTGCCGGTGGTCTTTGCGTGGATTTGCCGAACCGCCTCGGCGAACTCCAAAATCGTACGCTCGACGGGGTTTCCGCAGTTCATCGGCTGTTTGAGGTCGCTTTCGAAAAGCGCGATAATCCCGGCCACCAGGTCCGACACGTAACAAAAGCTACGCGTCTGCTTGCCGTCCCCATGAATGGTCAGCGGCTGGCCTTGGATCGCCTGCATGCAAAGCTCGGGCACGACGCGACCATCATCAGGTCGCATCCGAGGGCCATAGGTATTAAAGATGCGAACCATGGCGCCGTTCAGCGGCTCGTAGTGCATTTTCTCATACTTGCCCACGCCGCGGATGGCGACGCTCACGTAAGCCTCGGCGAAGCGCTTGGTTTCATCGTAACAGGCGCGCGGACCGATGGTGTTCACGTTACCCCAATAAGTTTCCTTCTGAGGGTGCTCGAGTGGATCACCGTATATTTCGGACGTCGACGCGACCAGGTAGCGGGCGCCGTGCTTGAGCGCCAGATCCACGGTATGGATGGTGCCCAGGGAATCGACTTTCAAAATCTCGAAAGGGATACGATCGAAGTCCACGGGACTCGCCGGACAAGCGAAGTGAAACACGCCATGCAGGCCAAAGTCTTGGATAAACGGAATCTGCTCGTCGCGCACGGGCTGGGAGATGTCCCACTTCACGAAGTCGAACGCGTCGTTCTTCTGGGCTTCGGCGATATTCGACATCCGCCCGGTGACGAGGTTATCGAGAGCGGTGACCGCGTAACCGCGCGCCAGTAGCTGATCGCAAAGGTGGGAGCCGATGAATCCGGCGCCGCCGGTGATGAGGACGTGTTTTTTCATTAGAGTTCCTTGTCGTGCTCCAGAGCACGGGTCGCCGTCGTTTCTAGCATAATCCGGTAAATACGGTCCATCTTGGCGGCCAAGCTCTCGACGCTGAAACGGCGCTGAATCGCCGCCTGGGTGGCTGCCGAGGGCTTTTTTAACTCCCCGCGCATAGCCGCGCGCAAGGCCTCCGCGATACCCGCCACGTCGAGCGGGATGACAAAGCGCGCTTCCGTCGCTTGCACCTCGGCCAGCGCTTCCCGATGCGGCGGAATGTCCGACACGATCACGGGTACCCCGGCCAACAAGCCTTCCAGAGGGGGGCGACCGAAACCCTCGTAAACCGACGGGAACACCAGGGTCCCTGCGTGTTTCAGCAAGGCATAAAACTCGGGACGCGAAAGATTTCCGGTTTGGATCAGCTTCACGTTTTGCGAGGACACGCCGTGAGTGGTCAGCACTAACGGCCAATCCGCGTTCGTACCCAGCTCGTCGTAGGCGCGCGCCAAGATCGGCAAATTCTTATGCGGCTTATTATGCGAGGCGCAGAAAAAGTACTTCCCGGGCCGCAGCCCGAAGCGCTCCAGGATCGCGTCGTCTGATTTTTCCTCGTGGAAGTCGATGGCGTTTTCGACCACTTCGATCGTGAGGGGGTCCATCCCCAGCCACTTCGCGATCTCCGAGCGGGAAAACTGGGACACCGTGAGAAGCTTGCGCGCGCCCCGCATGAATGGACGCAGGATCGCCCGATAGTATGCACGATGAGCCCAATTGCCGTAGATCAGATGGTTCAAGTCATGGACCGTTACCAGCCAAGGGACAGGGCACCACCAAAGACTCGAGAAACTCGGGGAGTGATAAAGGGCAGGGCGCAGCCGACGAATCACGCCCGGTAAAGCCACGAGCTCACGAGGGTTGAGGAAGGGAACGCCCACGGTTTCGGTGGCGAATCCGCGCCAGACCGCGGACCCCGGTGTACCCGGCCCCATGCTCGCGTCGATCAAAAACACCGGCTCGTACGCGAGTGGCGAAGCGTCGCGCATGCGGGCGAGCCCGTGGATTAAGTCCTGCACGTAAAGCGAAATCCCATGCCCCTCCCGCGTGATCATGCGCGCATCGATAACTATTTTAGGTTTTGCCATGACGTTTCTCCGAAGGGGGCGGGACGGAAGCGGCCGTGGCTAGCAGCAACCACGCGACCGACCACATCATCTGATGCATCACTTTCCCTTCCCAGAAATTTACCTGCGTCAACCCATTTACCTGGAAAACCAGCCAGGCGCAAAGCAATGGCCTCCGGAACAGGTAGGGTTGAGAGAAGATACTCCCACTTTGCCGTGCTTGCCAAATCAACCAAAAAACCACGCCGCACCAAAAGAGCCAAGCGGCGGCCCCCAGGGCGCCCACGCCCGACAAGATATCGAGGAAATTATTATGGGCATGGCCGGCGAAGACATCGGCGGATTTCTGCTGATCGATCAGATAGTACCCGCTGAGTTGCTCGTTTTTACGAAAGCCCACCCCGAGCACGGGCCGGTCGATAAACATCTGCCAATTCGCCTGCCACAATCGCTCGCGGGGAAGCACGCCCAAGCTCGTGTGTAAGCGGTTTTGCACCACCGGCAAGCTATAAATCCCCACGGCTAACAACACGGAGCCGATCGTAAGCGGCGCCCGAAAACGCTTGGGCAGGCTCCAAATCAGCCAGACCAAGACGCCCACCGGAAGCGCAAGCCAAAGCGTGCGGGAGAACGTCCCCATGAGCGCCATGAATCCGATCCAAGCCCCTCCGATCAGCCAGCTGCGGCGAATGCGCCACCCCGCGAGCCGGCTCTGAAGGCATTCCAGCCAAAAGAAAAACGGAAAAATGAAGACGCTAGCGTAAGAGAGGTGGTGACCTAGCCCCAGCTGTACATGGTGGAAAGGTTCGTGGCCCGGGATCGTCCGCGGCCGCGGCCAGCCCCAGAAATATTGGAGTACCCCGAAGCAGGAAAAAATCACGAAGGCGACGAGCCAAGCGCGAAACACCGCGGTGCGATCCCGTTGATTTAAACTCCGCAGCCCGGCCGCTACCGCGAATGGCAGGAACAAATACCAAACCTTGAGCGCATCCCGAAAAAAATGAATGCTCGCCGAACGTCCGCCATACGTCGCCGGCCAAATCAATCCCGCAAGCAAGCTCAGCACGCAAAAGACCGCGAGCGCAGAAGCCGCGTAGAACAACCACCGCGCACGGGGGCGAAACATCTCTCCCCGCACGGCACGGGCGAACTCCCGCGGTCCCCCCAGCTCGGTGACCAGCACCACGAGCAAAATCGCCACGCCAATGCTCATCGCCGCCATGGAGACGAAGGTCGAAACCGCGTAGATCACAAACGCCCAATAGAACCAGCGCTTACCTAAACCTGCCAAAGCACTTCTCCCTTGGCGCCCTCTTTCATACCAATGCGGCAGAGCGAAAAATCAAAACGCACGGGATCTTCGGGATCGAACTGGCGCAACGAATCGGTCACCTCTTCGGCCGCGAGCCAGTTGAGGCTCTTGCGTTTCGTGAGTCCCAGCCCCTGGCTGATACGACCCGTGTGCGTATCCAGCGGCATCACGAGCTGGCGCGAGCGCACATGTCGGCCTTTCCAATCGGAGGCCCACGGCCCGGAAGCCGTCCAAAGCCCCGGATCGAGCTCGTCCTTGCGCCCCATCCAGCGCAAAAACATGTTCCAACGCTTACAAGTGCTGCCATCCGCCGGGCGCGTAAGCAGATATCCAAAAGAAGCCGGGGGGCGGGGCCCCACCCACTTCCACCAATCATCGATCAAACGATTCAAGGCGGGAGCGATGTTGCGATCCTCTTCGCCTAACCCGCGAACGAAGTGGCCGCCCACCGAGCCGTACTCGCGCCAGCTGCGATGAATCAGGAGCAGGAGCGCGAAAAGATCCGGTCCGCGGTTAAACCGATGGACGAACCCCCGCAGCTTCGCCCGGGCGTCGCTTCTGAAATAGTCGTGTTCCAAACGGCGCACGAAATCAGCCGGTCCCGCAGCGACGGAGCCCATGCGGGACAATAGATCGGTCACGGAATTTCGGATCTGCTTCACGTTCCCGTAGGCTAAAACGCTCGCGATCAGTGCCACCACCTCTTGATCCGCCGGGTCAGCATACCGATGCACGAATTCCAAGGGGTCCGAGTCAAGGAAGTCGGCGTGGTGATATTTCTGGTGAACTTCGTTCAAAAAGCGATTGAGCGGAACCACCCCCACACCCTAACCGATGCGGGAATGCCTTTCCATCTCCCAGATTTGATGCAATGCGCTATATCTTTGGGTCGACCTTTTACTTGCTCGATCCGGGGGGTTCGGGCTTCAATAGGTGGGTTCCGACTGGAAAACTCATGAAGCGTACACCCAACTTCGGCCCATCCTTCTCCCTGCTGCTCTGCTTCGCGCTAGCGATGCCGGCTCCCACCTCGGTGCAGGCCGACGATTCGCCCGATTGCGACGCCATCAAGACCATGCAGGCCGCCGCAGAAGAGCGAAAACTCCCCATTAAAGAAGTCCCCCAGGAGACGATGAAGCCGGGCCAGATTGGTAAAGAAGTAAAAGTTGCCGCCTTCGGATGTAAGCGGGAGTTCGTTCACCAGGAAAAAACCTACCCTATCGATTCGTTCCACAAACAAGACGGTGAGCGCTTACGCCCCGTCATCCAAGAAGTCCCCTCCGCGGTGGCCCAACTCAACGCCTACCAACGCAACCGTCGGGCGGCCACCACGGCCAACTACGTCGGAACCATTGGCATCGGCGTGGCGCTCGTCGGCCTGATCCTCGGCCGCCAACTCAGCGGAGATACTGCGGTTGTCGTGAGAAACATCTCCGTCCTGTCCGGGCTCGCCATGACCTCGGGCAGCCTGATCTACCGCTTCACGATCCTGCGCTCGAACGAGAACCACCTGACGCAGGCCGTGCAAAACTACAACTCCGCGCGTCCCAACGACTCTATCCAACTCCAATTCAGTACCGAAATGTTCTTCTAAAGCCCGGCCAATCTGGGTTCGGCCGGCACTTTTAGGAAACGATCGTCCAGACTGGGGGACGCGCTTCCATGCGCTCAACCGCTCAGCGCCCTCCTGGCCCGCGGATGCCCCCAGTCTGGACGATCGTTTCCTAAAAGTGCCGGCCTAGCCGAGATTTCCCTGGCTATTGAACAAACATTTGCCGTAAAGAATTATGGGTAACCGAGGATGCCGAAACGTCAGGACATTCATAAAATCCTCCTCATTGGCAGCGGCCCGATCGTCATCGGCCAGGCCTGCGAATTTGATTATTCCGGAACCCAAGCTTTAAAAGCCCTGCGCGAAGAAGGTTACGAGGTCATCCTCGTGAACTCCAATCCGGCCACGATCATGACCGACCCCGAGCTATCGGATCGCGTCTACGTCGAGCCGCTTACGGTGGAGTTTCTCGAGCGCATTATCGAACTCGAAAAACCGGACGCGCTCTTACCGACCATGGGTGGGCAAACCGCGCTGAATCTCACCATGGCTTTGCATCGCGCGGGCATCCTGAAACGCCACGGGGTGGAGATCCTGGGCGCGAATCCGGTGGCGATCGAGAAAGCCGAAAACCGTGAGCAATTCAAACAGACGATGGACGCCATCGGGGTGGCCTCGGCACGTTCGCGCGTGATCCATACGCTAGACGAAGCCCGCGCCATGCTGCGCGACTTCGGATTACCCCTGATCCTACGCCCTTCGTTCACCTTGGGCGGCGAAGGTGGCGGCACGGCCCATACCGAGGCGGATTTCTTGACCAAGGTCGAGCGTGCGCTCTTCCTCTCACCCACGCGCGAAGTACTGGTCGAGGAAAGCCTGCTCGGCTGGAAAGAGTTCGAGCTTGAGGTCGTGCGCGATCACAAAGACAACGTGGTCATCGTCTGCTCGATCGAGAACTTCGACCCCATGGGCGTGCACACGGGCGACAGCATCACGGTGGCCCCCGCGCAGACTTTGACCGATCGCGAGTACCAGAATCTGCGCGATCAATCGATCCGCATCATTCGTGCCATCGGAGTAGAAACGGGCGGATCGAACATTCAGTTCGCCGTGAACCCAAAAAACGGACGCATTATCGTCATCGAGATGAATCCACGCGTTTCGCGCTCGAGCGCGCTCGCCTCGAAAGCCACGGGGTTTCCGATCGCCCGCGTGGCCGCGAAGCTCGCCGTCGGCTATACGCTCGACGAACTCACGAACGACATCACGAAAACCACTCCATGCAGCTTCGAGCCGTCGATCGATTACGTCGTCACGAAGATCCCACGTTTTGATTTCGAGAAGTTCCGACCCACCGAGCCCGTGCTGACCACTCAGATGAAATCGGTGGGCGAAGTGATGGCCATCGGTCGCACCTTTGAAGAGTCCCTGGGTAAGGCGCTGGCGGGCTTGGAAACCGGCACGCCGTGGCTAGCCCCCCTCACGGAAGCAGAGTCACCGATGAGCGGAGGCAACCCCTCGGCCATCGACTGGCCCGCCGTGGAAAAGCCTACGCCGTTGCGCATTCGAGCGGTGGCGGACGCGCTCCGCAAAGGCGCCACGGTTGAGGAAGTATCGAAGCGCTCGTTCATCGACCCTTGGTTTTTGAGACGAATGCAGCGCCTGCTCGCGGGCGAGAAAATCTTGCGTACCGAAAAGTGGCCACTTCCGGCCGAAACGCTCCGCCGCCTCAAGCTCAACGGCTGGACGGATCGCGCGATGGCGGCCGTACTGAAACAATCCGAAGACCAAGTGCGGCTGGATCGCGAAAAAGCCGGGATCGTCGCCGCCTTCCACGCCGTCGACACCTGCGCCGCCGAATTCGAAGCCAAAACTCCCTACCTTTATAGCAGCTACGCGGGCGAGGATGAGTCTACGGTGACGAACCGGAAGAAGGTCATGATCCTAGGTGGCGGCCCCAATCGCATCGGTCAGGGCATCGAGTTTGACTACTGCTGCGTGCACACCGCGATGGCCCTCCGCAAAGCGGGTTACGAGACCATCATGGTGAACTCGAACCCGGAAACCGTCAGTACCGACTTCGATATCTCGGACAAACTTTACTTCGAGCCACTTACGCCGGAGCACGTGCTCAATATCGCTCGCCTCGAAAAGCCATTGGGCGTCATCGTCCAGTTTGGGGGACAAACCCCGCTGAAAATCGCCCACGCTTTGGAGCGCGGCGGTTTAAAAGTGCTCGGCACCTCCACGGAAAGCATCGACACCGCCGAGGACCGGAAAAAGACCGAAGCCCTGGTGCGTGAACTCGCCCCGCTGGGCCTCCAGCAGCCTCCGGCGGCGACGGCGTACAGCCGCGACGAAGCCCTCAGGAAGGCCAGCGAGCTGGGATACCCCGTTTTGCTGCGTCCCTCTTACGTGCTCGGAGGGCGCGGCATGCGCATCGCCTACAGCGAGGCGATGTTCAAGCTTTGGATCGATGAAGCCATCGAGGTCAGCGGCGAGCACCCCGTACTAATCGATCGCTTCCTGAATCGCGCCACGGAAGTCGACGTGGACGCCATCAGCGACGGCAAGGAAACCTTCATTGGCGGCGTGATGGAACACATCGAGGAGGCGGGCATCCACTCAGGCGACAGCGCTTCGAGCCTGCCCCCCGCAACGCTTTCCATACAAATCAACGATCGCATCCGCACCTACACGCGCGAGCTCTCGCGCCGCCTGAAGGTAGTTGGCCTCATCAACGTGCAATACGCTGTCCAAGGCGAGAACATATATCTACTCGAAGTCAACCCGCGCGCGTCGCGTACGGTTCCCTTCATCAGTAAGGCAACGGGCATACCCCTCGCCAAGCTCGCCGCCGAGGTAATCTTGGGCAAGAGCCTGAAAGAACTCGGCATCCAGAAAGACTTGGACCTGACGCTCGAGACCTTCAACGTAAAGGCCCCGGTCTTCCCGTTTCATAAGTTTCCAGATGTGGACGTGCTGCTTGGGCCTGAGATGAAGTCCACGGGCGAAGTCATGGGCCGGGGGCATACCTTCGCCGCCGCTTACTCGAAAGCCATGACGGCCGCGGGCATGACGCTACCCGGGCGCGGGACGGTTTTCCTTTCCGTACGCAACGAAGACAAGGCCGAGATCCTGCCCATCGCACAATCCTTGAAAGAGTTGGGTTTTGATCTGGCCGCCACGCACGGCACCGCGGCGTTCCTCAACGGGTACGACCTGAAAGTCGTCGGCGTCAACAAGGTCGCCCAGGGTTCGCCCCACTGCGTGGAAGCGATCCAGGCCGGCAAGTTCGCGTTGGTCCTGAATACGACGTCCAACGAGCGCGCCATCCACGATAGCTTCTCGATTCGACGAGCCGCACTAGAACGCAAGGTCCCCTACTGCACGGTGCTTTCCGCCGCCCGCGCGATCGTCGACGCGATCCGCGAAGAGCGCCGCGGGGCGCTCGAGGTGATCCCGCTATGACGAGGCGGCGGTGAGCGCGGAAAAACCTGGCATCTGCTGGAACTGCAGTCAGTCCCTTACCGCGCTCGATTACGGCCGTCAGGATACTTGCCGCAAATGCGGACGCGACACGCGCGTTTGCAAGAACTGCGAATTTTACGACAAAGCTTACAACAACGAATGCCGCGAGACCCAAGCCGAGCGCGTGGTGGAAAAAGAACGCGGCAATTTCTGCGACTACTTCACACCCTCGTCGCGCGCCGGCGGCAACGCTTCCCGCGACGCGGCCCGCGCAGCGGCCGAAGCGCTGTTCAAAAAGAAGACATAACTACGTATGGATGACCTAGAGTTCGATGCCGAGCAGTACCTGCCTCGGCCACGTGCGGAAGTCTTCCGATTTTTTAGTCGGGCTGAAAATCTCGGCGTGATCACTCCGCCCTGGCTCGGTTTTCAGATCCTGTCACAGTCGAATTCAGAAATTCGGCAGGGCACGCTGATTGATTACCGAATCCGCCTACACGGCCTCCCCATGCGCTGGCGCACCCTGATCGAAGAGTGGTGTCCAGAGGAACGTTTCGTGGACACTCAATTGCGGGGGCCTTATTCCAAATGGCATCACACCCATACGTTTGCCGATGCACCCGGCGGCACGCTAATGCGTGATCACGTACGCTATCAGCTCCCTGGCGGTTTGCCGGGGCGCTGGCTTGGCCAAGCCTGGGTTCGGCGCAATATTGAGCAGATATTTGAGTTTCGACGTTCTAAAATTACCGAGCTATTTCCGCCTTTATGAACACCCAGTCCCGCCCACGAATCGGCATTAGCGCCTGCCTGCTCGGCCAGCCGGTGCGCTACAACGGCGGCCACAAACGCCACGACTGGATTACCGACGCTTTAGCCAAACACGTGGACTTCGTGCCCGTATGTCCGGAAGTCGCCATGGGCCTGGGAACGCCGCGACCGGCGTTACGCCTTCAAAGAAGTCGTGCCCCATCGGCGGCGGTGGAGTTGGTCGAAACGAACTCGGGCCAGGACTTAACGGCCGACGCGCAAACTACCTATGCCCAACTCGCGGAAAACCGCGAAGATATAGATGCTTTTCTATTAAAACGCGACTCCCCTACCTGCGGTCTAGAACGGGTAAAAATCTATACTAAGGAAACCGGAATTCCCTTTCCAGAGGGGGTTGGTTTATTCGCGGCGGAGCTAAAAAAACGCTATCCCGACCTGCCTATGCTGGAAGAAGGTCGCCTGAGCGACCTCGAGCAAAAAGAGCATTTTTTAACCCAGGTTTTCGCCCATCACCAGCTGCGAAACACCCCACCGGAAATTGCGGCGCTTCAACGCTTACACCGACGGCACAAGTTCTTGCTTTTGGAGCATGGGCCTACGCAGTATCAAGAATTGGGGCGAATCGTCGCCAACTCGGAGAACCTGTCCCCCGTAAAGGTAAAAGAGAATTACCGACACGGGTTTGCGATCGCCCTCCGCAATCCTCCTCGCCGGGGTACCCGCGTGAACGTGCTCGAACACGCGATGGGTTTCTTGCGAGATCAAGCCGATGACCTAGACCGGAAACAGCTGGCGGAGTCCATTCAGGAATTCCAGGCGGGAAAGTTGCCTTTCCTGGCTCCCCTTACCGTCGCCTACCACTTGATCAAAAAATTCCAGGTGGAGTATTTGCTAGAGCAAACCTTCTTCTCGCCGTACCCACGCGACCTGGGCGGACTCACTCGGCTTTAGAAAGCGTGTAAGGTCGACGATTCTACGGTTTGGCTCCGGCGGCGATCCAGGCGCGCACTCCCGCGACTTCTCGCTCGTTCAAAGGACTAATCTTCGACCACTTCGGCGGCATGGGCTCCTCTGGATCCAAAATGACTTGCAGGAGGTAGCTTTCGTCGGGGCGCTCGGAATTTACAAGCTTGATGCCATCGCCAAAGACCCGATCACGCGCGGCCTGAAATGCTTCCGACGTACTGAGATCCAGAAAGCGAGCTTGACCGCCGGGCCGGTGGCAGGCCGTGCATTTCGGCGCGAGCACTCGCGTGTAGACCGAACGCCAGGTGGGCTCGATTTCCGGGCTCGGCGCGGGAGCTTCCTGGCCCGCCACTTCCGGGGCTCCGGCATCACGCCAAGCCCTCAGCAAGTCTTGCTTCTCGGCGGACAGGGGACCGCCTCCCCGAGGCATGCGACCCGCTTCCACGGCTGAGAGGATATTCCCTAGCTCGAATTTTACGCTCTCGTAACTTCCATACTGACGGTGGCAGCTCACGCAGTCCGACTCGAATACCCTTGCCTTCACCACGGCAAAGTCAATCGATTCGAAACGCTGCGGGGGGAGCTCCATCGCCGGGCTTGCTCCGCCAGACGGCGGCGAGCCCGGGGCGCAGGACGGGGCGCCAAAAGCCAAGATCAGAATCAAAATTAATTTACTATACTTCATGTTTTTCTCCGATTTCAGCCTTTAGCGCCCTGACCCAACTCGCTTAGTAGCCTTCGGCGTTCCGGGGGGATTCGCCGGAGATGCGCATCCAGTGAGCATCTGCCCGATCTTCGTGGCCAGCCACATCACGATCGAAATTCGCTTTCGCCCGCGCCGCTACGAAGTAGTGCGCGCGCTTTCCGTGCACGGTGAAGAGGTCGGGTTGAATGTCCACCTTGCTTCCGGAAGCCATCGCGTATGCGCACCAGCCGCCGTAGGTCGGCTCATATTTATCCGGGTCCGACTTGAAGAGATCGGCGTTACCCAGGTTGGCAAAACGGTACACGACTCCTTTGTATTCGAGCGCAATGTCTTCCTTACCCGGTAACGATCGGCCGCCACCCTCGGGAAACACGGCCACCGGATCGTAGCCTTTGAGCCCCAACCCAGAACTGAGATTGTACTCTTTCGCGTTTCGGACTTCGTCCGCCCGGCCAACCGTGCCCACCAAGCTCAACGTCACCATCAAGAACGGGAACAAAGATATCTTTCGAATGTGTTTCATAAAATAGGCTCCTCTCTTGGAATTAGTGCTTCAGCTTCACTTGGTACTGAACGGCCCCAGCGGTCGAAAAGACCAGTTCCTGGGCAGCCGCGGCGCCGTACTTCCCTTCCAGGAAACTCACCACGCTGGGCAAGTACCCCGAGAAGTAGTTCACCTTCGCCGCGCCACCGAAAGCCATCGCGAGCTCGCGCAGGCAACCCACGGCGTCCGCGGCCTTGGCGCAAGCTTCGTTGCCCCCTTCAGCCTCGCCGTAACCCTCCTTAGGCAACATCGGGCTTAGGAAAGCGCCGGTTTGAATCGCTTCGTCACGACCGGAAAGCTCCGAGGTCACGTGAAGCTTCAGCGCCTGCAAGGCATGGCCACTCACATTGAAGGTGGCGCAAACGTCCTTGGTCTTGCCATACATGGCCTCGAATCGAACGCTTTCCCGCTCGGGCGCGGCCAACATGACTTCCACGGTGCGGCTTTGCCCCGGCAAGATCGGTCCGTCCGTCCGAACCACCGATTTCACGCTCTTTTCCGCTCCGAGCTCTTCCGCGCGGGTAGCCGGATTGCCAGTTTGGCAGAGTTGTACGAGCCCACGGGTAGGCGTCGCGCCGATCTGAGCGCCCGCCACGGCTCCATCTTTCACGTAGACCACCGCGGGCGAAATCGGCATCGCCGACCCGTTGGTAACCGTCAGCTGATACGTCGTGGCGGCCGTCGCGGATAGGCTTACGAAAGCCGACTGAACGACCACCGCACCCATTTGTAATACTTTAAATGTTTTCATTTTTGCTCCTTACGCAAGTTTTGCGACCTCCCATTCCCCGGGTGGCGCTTAACTAGTCTATCCACCCCCTACCCCCTTTTGCCTAGCCAGGTAGTTTGAATGGGTATATTGGTTTTTGTTATATGCTAGAAGATCACCTCGAAAAGCTCGTAGCGTTCATCGGCGTGGCCGATGCGGGCTCTATCCGTAGCTACGCAGTGAGTCACCGCCTCTCTCAGCCAGGCGTGAGTCAACGCATTACCGCCCTGGAGAAACAACTGGGACTTCCCCTCTTCCATCGCTCGCGCTCCGGAATTCGCCTTACCGCCCCCGGACGTCGGCTCTATCAATTCGGCCAACAAGTCATCGCGCAATCCAAGCAGGTCGAGGCCCAGCTCTATCGCGGACAGGCGCGCGAGACCGAGCTGAAAATCGGTACCTATGACAGCGTGGCGATCTACCTGATGCCGAACGTGATCGCCGAAGCCCAACGCCGCCTGCCACACCTCAAACTAGCGCTCACCTGCGATCGTAGCGCCTCGGTCGTAAAACAGATTGAAGCGGGCACCTTGGACTGCGGCTTGTGCATGGTCATGGGAAGACATACTCGCTTGGAGGCCGTGCCGCTTTTTTCCGATCGATTCGGCTTTTATCTTCGTCCAGGCAGCCAACACACGGATGAGATCATCACGGTCCCCGATGCCTCCGACCAGAACGGCAAAACCGTCAGTGGGCACCTCCGTACGTTTGCAAATTTACGCGCGCGCGTCTTGGAGGTACCGTCTTTCGAAATCGCGAAAGCAATGACCTTGGCAGGATTAGGAATCGGAGTCCTGCCCGAGCGGGTAGCCGATCCCGAAGTGCGGCAAGGCCATCTCCGGCGCGCGCCGATGCCCAGTGGAGTGCCGGCGTCCTTTGGCACCCACCATTTCGCGTTCATTCGGCGCAAGAATTCACCGGAGTTTCCCGCGCTCCAAGTCTTCATCGATATCCTGCGAACCGAGATAAAACGAAAGAACGCCTAGCCACGCCCCGCCCTCGTTGCCGCTTGCGCGACACACCCGGTCCGAGGCGACCGTGGCGTCCAAATCCCCAAGGATCTCCTCCCGGCCGACAACCCCGCGAAAAGACGCGCGTGGATTCGGGGCCCCACGTGGTCCTATGCTTGCTCTATTTAAATCCCAGGAGGGCCCGCCCATGCCCAAGTATCGCTGGGGAACACTGGAAACACTCATCAACGCCATCTTAAACGCGGCGATCTTTCTCGCCTTCGCGCTATTGGCAAACGCGAGCCTGGGCGTTTGAGCATGCTCACTAACGTCGACTTCACAACCCCTTCCACGGTGCTGGTCGCCGATCCCGATCCGCAGTTCGCGGCCCAGATCCGTACCGAACAGGCGCAGCTCCTCGGCCGGCGCAAAACCCAGGCGATCGCTCAAACCGCCACCACGCTCGATCAAGCGCTCAAGCTACTCGCGGACCCGAAGGTCGTATATTCGGGCATCTTCATTAATCCCAAGCTCGCGCCGCCAGGAGGACTCACGCTTTTTAAAACGGCGGTCACGCATCGCGCGGGAATTCCCCTTTTTCTGCTGGAAGACACCCAGCCGAGTTCCCACCCCCTCGATGCCGACCAAATCGCGAAACTCGGTATCCATCGCGTACTGGCCAAACCCGTCACGTACGAAACCATCGCCGCCCTGGTCGTACCTCTACTCAGCGGATTCGACTTAAGACTGGCCTTAGGCGCCGCCCGCAGGGACGAGCCGGCGAACGAAGAAGTTCAAGCGGGCGACGAGGAGTTCGCACCCGTTCGCGCGGCCGCCTACATCTCCGGTCATCGCAGCGCATTTGACGTATACGTGCGGCTTGCCTCGGGGCGCTATCTTAAGATCCTCGCCGCCGACGACACTTTCACGCCCGAACGGCTAGCTAGCTACGTGCGCAAAGGGGTCGAGCATCTGTACATTCGTCGGGAAGCTCAGCGCGCCTACCTCGCTTACTGCGACGTTTTGATGCAAAAGCTGCAGGCGACCCGCGGGGTCACGCCTGAGATTCGCATCCAGCAAACCGTACACGCCGGGGAGCAGGTGCTTTCCTTTCTGCGCAACCAGGGCGTCGAGCCGGCGGCTGTGCGCACGGCCGAGCACTTCGTCGAAAATATGGAAACGCTCATGAGTCAACTGAGCTTGGAGTCCGTGCCCGAAATCAAGGCCTTCACCCGGGACATCGCTCGCTACGAACACGGAGTCGCCACCACGATGATCGCAAGCATCTTGGTACGGCCTCCGATGGTAACTTCCAGTCGCTTCGCGATCATCGTCGGCTTGGCGGGCCTTTTTCATGACATCGCGCTCGATCAAGAAGGCTTGAAACTCTCGCACGAGGACATCCGCCGGATCCCTCCTGGTAAGGGGCTCGCGCTCAAGCGGCACCCATTCGAGAGTGCCGCCCTCTTGCGGAAGTCGAATAAGCTCAATCCCGCCATTCTCCAGGCAATCGAACAACATCACGAACGGCGGAACGGGAAAGGCTTCCCCCTGGCCGTAGGCGCCGGATCGATCAACCTTGTTTCAGAAGTAATCGGAATCAGCGACGAATTCATGCACCAGATCCACCGGCACCTGAAGAACCCCCGTATCAATCCGTTCCAGGAGATGGAACAGAACATTTTTGACGGTTTTTCGTTTCCCGTGATCGAGGCCTTCCGTAAAGTTTTCTTGAGAAAGTAAGGCGTCGGGCGGATATTGGTCTGCCCATGACATCCGATAAGCCAATCACCGACGAAACTCAGAACGCATTCCTCGTCGTCGACGACGAAAAAGACCTGCGCGAAATCATAAGCGACTACCTCGCCACCAAAGGCAGCCCGTGCCTACGGGCGGAATCTGGTAACGCGGCCTATAAACTGATTGAAGAACGAGGCAGGCTAGACGGCAACCCCCGCATTCGTTCGATCGTGGCGGACTGGAAGATGCCGGACGGGGACGGGATGGAACTTCTTCGGGAGATCCGTACCGGTCCTTTTCAATCTATTCCCGTGCTCCTGATTTCAGGGGCGGCCTCAAAAGAACAGTTGCTCCTCGCGGCCCAAGCCGGCCCCGATGCGATTTTACTGAAACCGTTCGATATGGGTCTGCTCTACCAAAAGGTACTCGAAGCTGAAAAGGTGCGCGAAACCAAAGAATTCGACCGCCTGATGAAGCACGGGAGGTAAAGATGCGCCTTCCGTGGCGCGGGGGCTCACTCTAGCAAATCCAAAACGGGACAGGTGACAAGCTTGGATCCGAACGGATTATTGCGGGGACCCAGGCTGCGGCAAAGCGTGACCAGTTCACGGTAAGATTGTCCGAGCGTCCCGCTGACTATCCCGTAGGAATCACCGCTCGTGTAGTAGCGCCGAGCATACATGGCGGCCTGGACGTCCGGAGTCATCCGCGGATCGGCGCCCGTTCCGGCGTAGCAGCAGATTCCGCCGTAACCGTCCCAATCGTTGTCGGTGGCTTTGACCAAGCCCTTTAAATAGTAGCCACTTTCGCAAGAGGTCGCGCTCCAGCGTTGAGCGTAGAGAGCGTAACAATATTGGCCCGGGAGCGCGCTTCCCGCTGAGGGAGCCCCAGCGAACTGGCACGCGTACGCCCCGGCCTGGGTATCCCAACGCCAGTCAAACTGCGATCCCAACGAACGGCATAAACCACGGGCAGTCTCGGTGGACTGGCAGCTCTCGATTTCATGCGTCGACTCATCCGTGACGATATTGAGCACGATAGGAGAGGTGGCCGCGGAGATTTCGCGCATCCCCACGGCCCCCATCCCTTTGTTGGCGCGAAGACGCAAGCGCACCGAATAGGTGATTCTTCCATCCTCGCGCCTCGGGGCTACGTCCGGCATCGGTTCGAACCCTACTTCAATCAAACGCGCTGTCCCTAGGGGCATACCGGGGTACGCGATCGGGGTCGAACCGAAATAAACCGACGCCACTTCTTGATCGCCGGGCTGATCCGGCTGAAAATGCGGGCGAGATCCCCCGTCGGACGTTCGCAGGCCGGCCCGACAGAGCTGGGGATCCCGGAAAATCATATCCAAGGTTGTGCGCAGGGAAGCAAAGCTCACGTGGGCACCGGCGTTGGCGCTCACCCGCCCAAAAAGATCGAGCGAGCTGGTGAGCGCGGCCACCAAGATACCGGAAACTCCGAGCGCCGCGAGCGCCGAAACCATCGAAAAACCCGGCGACGCGCCACGGCCCGTAGGCTGATTCGTTCCCATCGCACTTCCCCCGTTTCCAAATCAGATTAGCGAATTTGACGCAATAAGTCAAATTAATAAATATTTATAGGTAAATAATTTATTATAAATATTTATTATTATTGTATTATTTTTAAAATAAACATTTTATAAAATAAAAAAAGGAACAAATATTCTGATTTTTGCTAAAATGAAAACATGGCCGCGCCTACGGTTTACGACTATTGGAGCCACCGCGATTTCCTCCAAGACTACTTGAAGTCGCCGCAGGCACTCGCCCTCAACACGTTGGCCGCCGCCGCCGACGTTTCCCACTCCTATCTGTCTCGCATCCTGGGTGGCACCCGCAAAATCAACGCCGAGCAGCTCGCCCGCATCGCGCGGCGCCTGGGCTTGGACGAGCGCGAAACCGCCTACCTGCTCCAACTTCGGGAATACGCGGATTCAAAGGACCAGCTCCGAAAGCGCGAGGCTTTTCAAGCGATGCAAAATCTCTGGGGTTTTCGTAAAAACCACGGGGACGACGAGAGAACCTTCCGTTATCTCTCGCGCTGGTATTATCCGGTCATCCGAGAAATGGCGAATTTGCCTGGATTTTCGCTGGATCCACACTGGATCTGCGCGCGCCTACAACACAAGGTAGGCCTGAATGAAATCCAGTCCGCGCTGAACTTCCTGGTCGAGCATGGTCTGATCGTCCCGCGGGAGGGCGGAGGCTACACCAGCAGCCAAGAGCACATCGTCCGGGGTGGCCCCGCGTACCGAATATCCATGGCGGAGTACTACGAGAAGACATGGGCGCTCGGCGCGCGCTCCATCCTAGAAAATGAATCCAACGAACGCCACACCCTGAGCCATACGATCGGCATTTCGGAAAGCGGTTACCGCAGAATCGTCGCCATCCTAGAAAAGTCGCTCGGGGAGGCGGTCGCCATCGGGCAGGAGGATTCCTCCGGAGAATCCCCGGAGCGGGTGATCCACGTTGGGCTCATGGCATTTCCGCTCGCCCACCTTACCCCCAAGCGGAAGGTAACAAAGAGAAAAAGACAATAAAAACAATATATTAAATAGAGGCAAGGAAAACTCACAATGTTGATTAAAACACTCAAATACTGTAAACTAAGAATCAAGAACGGGGGCCAATTGCATTTCCATCGAGGCATCTTCTTCCTTTTTCTGACCCTCGCGGGCGCGGGCGCCTGTGCGCCAAAAACCACCGAATCGCGCAGTGGCACCACGTTACTCAATCCATGGATTCCCGTCACGTTACGCCTAGAGCTCTTAGGTGAATCCGATGGACGGACCCCCGACTATGGCGAATGGACGCTGCAAACCTGCATCACGCGCATCACTGGCACGGTGGACGATCGGTCCTTTGACTCGGACGGAGAACCCGATACGCAAGATGCATTCTTGGACTTCGTCCCCCAGCAAAACAAAGTTTCAACGAAAACCACCGAACGAACCTGGGTCGCCCTGGGATTACGACCCGGAAAATACCGGGATTTAAAATTCGAGGTGTCGCCTTCGGACCAATGCCCTTCTTTAGAACGCCTGTCGGCCCGGAACCGCTCCGCGACGGGAATCGTCGTCGAATCGGCGCGCTCCCACGTCATCGTCGCCGCGGGTGAGTTCGAAGTGGTTGCCGGAAACGCGCTCGACATCCCGATTTTCCTGAAAGCCGAAACGCGCTTCCCTCGAATCAAGACCGCTTCCGCCTTGGACACGGCCTTACGTGCGGGGATTTCGCTCGACCGCATGCACATCGAAGACGACCGAGAACGCATCGATCCCTGAAGCAACCCCATGGGAAAATTTTCGTCCACTCTCAATCGCAGAATCGCCATCGGCCTGTGCATGCTCGCCAGCTTCGGCTGCGGAACGCGCTTCCTCAATCCGGTCGAACAGCAAACCCTCGCCTATGTCGTTACCGCGAGCGCGCTAGAAACCTACGTGATCGACGATACAGGCCGAGCCACCTTCATTTCCCGCACCCTGAACACCTTTCAATCGGCCAATGACATCCTCAAGCACCCCCAGTACCCGCTCCTCTACGTATCCGATTACACGGCCGGAAAAATACTGGTATTCCAGATTAACTCCGCAAACGGCAGCTCCTACTTAGCGGGCAGCGCGACTCATGCGGGGACCGCTCCGATCGCATTTGCGTCCGAGTCAGGGCGACTCCTCTCGGCGAGCTTAACGGCCGGAAAGGTGGCGAGCTTCGCGGCCGGGACGGACGGAAGCCTTTCGGACAAGAAAATCCTGAACGCGGGCGGCGTAAATCCCGATGTCGGCACCGATGCGGATCGCCGTTTCGTCTTCATTAGTGATTCCACCGGTGGACCGGTTTTATACGTGTTTAAAGACGGAACTTCCCTGACCTCGGCCACCCAGGTCTCCGGAGCCATTACTTGTCTCGCGTGTTTCTATGCGAGTCGATCCGGAACTGACTGGCTATTCGTCGTAAATCAAATCTCGGGCAAATTGCAGTCGATCTCGTTCGACGGGAGCGATGGCGCTCTAACGGCGCATGCTACCTTACTGCAGGCCAACGGTATTCCAGCCGATGCGGCCTCCGCCTTGATGCACCCCACGCTGCCGATTGTCTACGTACTGGGTTCGACGTCGATCGCCGTGATAAGCGTGAATCTAGAAACCGGCGCCATGACCCGCATCGCCACCCATGCGTATCCCACCGGGGCCGCAACTAATTCTTTGCGAACCGCGGATCTAGATCCCGGCGGCAAGTTTTTCTATTATGTTTCCGGATCGAGCTTTTATTCCTATCCGATCGATGCGACGAGCGGCGTTTTGGGTACCGTCCCGGAAATCACTACCCTGGGGAGCTCGGGAGCCAAGGCTTTGAAAATAGTGAGGCTAGGTCTAGCGCTACACCATTAATGCAGGCTTTCCCCGCCCAGCCGCGAAAGCTTAAGCCTTCAGCACGCCCCGCTGAATCTGATCGCGCTCGATGGCTTCGAACAACGCCTTGAAGTTGCCTTCTCCGAAACCTTGGTTGCCCTTGCGTTGGATGTACTCGAAGAAAAACGGACCGACCGCTTCTTCACCGAAGATCTGCAGCAAGTAGCCTTCTTTCTCGCCGTCGAGCAGGATACCCTGCTCTTCTAACTTCACTAAATCCTCGGTCACGTTCGGCACGCGCGTCGGCACGACCTCGTAATACGAATGAGGCACGGTGAGAAACTTGAATCCCTCGCGGCGTAAGCCGGGCAAAGTATCCATGATGTCGGTCGTGAGCAAAGCCAAGTGCTGGACGCCCGGGCCCTTGAAACGATCCACGAATTCCTGGACCTGACTTTCGGGTTCGGTGGCCTCGTTAATCGGCACCTTGATCTTGTGATCCGTCGACTGCACCACGTCGGAAATCAACCCGGTGCGGCCCGTCTTGATGTGAAAGTGGCGCGAAACGATGAACTCAAAAGTCTGCTTGTACCACTCGACCCACTTCTTCATCTCGCCGATGGAGACGTTATTGGTGAGGTGGTCGATCACGCGTAAATTGCGCGGCGACGGACTCTCTAGGCGCGAAACCGGAAGCTCGCCATCTAAAAGCGCCGGCGACTTCAATCCATTGGGCGACTTACGCTGAATGAACGCGTAACGCAGATCGGCCGGCGTCCAGATCTCGGAACGCACGAGGCTCCCGCCCGTACCTTCGAATACCTTCGGCGCCATCGCGCTCCGGGCCCCACGCCCCGTAGTTAACTCGTACGCCTTTCGGGCATCGTCCACTTCGACCGCGAGCACGCAGATACCGTCACCGTGAGCGGCTAGAAACTTACCTTCTTCCGTTTTATCGAAAGTTGCGCGCGCGCCCGGCGTACCGTCCGGGCAGGTGAGCAGGATGCGGATAAACCCTTGGGCGTAAGCGACGGTGTGCGAACCTTTCACTTTAGAAAAGCGTTCACCAATCTTCTCGAAACCCATGCGACGGTACATGTCCTCGTGCCGAGTCAGGTCGGATACGACGAACTCAACATGATCAAAGCCTTGGTTCTGGATTTTCATGTGCGGGCCGTGGAGGCGGCATCCGCGCTCACCGTTCCCGTCGCCATGCCGCTCGCGCCGTTCACGGAGCCATTTTCGACGGTCAGGGCCGACCCGTTGGTGTGGCCCTTTTCCATCTGCGCGTAAGTGTAGCCATGGAGCACGCCTTCGTAAAAGTTCTGTAGCTCCACGCCTTCGCGCGGCTTGATCTCGCCTTCGCGCACCTTAGCGTCGATCTGGATCTTCACGCGCTTCTTGAGGTACTCGGCGCTGTACTGGGTCATCGAAAGCACTTCGGCGATGTTGTTACCCGGGATGATCTCTTCGACGTAGTAACCGCCTGGTTCCGTCTCATCGAGAAACACATGTACTTCGTTCACGCGGCCGAAAAGATTATGCAGATCGCCCATGATGTCCTGGTACGCGCCCATCAGGAAGAAGCCGAGATAGTAAGGCTCGCCTTCCTTCAGGTTGTGCACGCGAATCGTGTCGCTGATATCGCGTAGATCTACGAACTTGGAGATCTTGCCATCGGAGTCGCAGGTGATGTCCACCAGCGTCGCATCGTGCGCCGGCTGCTCGGCCAGGCGATGCAGCGGCATGATCGGGAAGAGATGGTCGATGGCCCAATGATCGAGCATCGATTGAAACACGGAGAAATTGCACAGGAACTGATCCGCCAGCGGCTTGTTCAGGTCCTGGATTTCGTCCGGCACGTATTTGAGGTCTTTGGAGAGTTTGAAGATCTGTTGGCAGGTGAGCCAAAAAAGGTGCTCCACCTTGGCGCGGTCCTCGAGCGGAAGGATACCGAGCTTGAACATGCTCAGCGCCTCGTCCTTCTTTTCGATCGCGTCGTGATAAGCTTGCGCTAAATTCTTATGCGAGACCGTTTTGTAAATCTCGCGCATGGCTTCGACGACTTCGCTCTCGCTTTCGGCGAACTCAATCGCAACGGGGGTCGCGCCGACCTCGATGCTGCCGAACACATCCACGACCAGAACCGAATGGTGCGCGACGAGCGCGCGGCCGCTTTCGGAAACGATGTTCGGCTCCGGAACTTCCTCGGCCTGGCAGACTTCCTGGATCGTATAGACCACGCCTTCGACATATTCGGAGAGCGTATAGTTGATCGAGCTCGCGAAATTGGTGCGGGACCCATCGTAATCGACGCCCAAACCTCCGCCTACATCGATGTACTCGAGCTTAAGGCCCATCTTGATCAGCTTCGCGTAGATGCGGCTCGCTTCCTTGACCGCGTCCTTAATCGTGGTGATGTTCGTGATCTGGGAGCCGATATGAAAGTGCAGAAGCTTGAAGCTGTCTTCCAGGCCGGCCTGCTTGAGCACGTTCACGGCGTGCAAGAGTTCCGGCGTAGTGAGGCCGAATTTGGCGGTTTCGCCGCCGCTCGTTTCCCACCGCCCCGAGCCCTTGGTGTAGAGCTTCGAGCGGATACCGATCAAAGGTTTTACGCCCAATTCCTTGGACACGCCGATCACCTGGTAGAGTTCGGAGAGCTTCTCGACCACGATCAGCACGCGCTTGCCGAGCTTAAGGCCCATGAGCGCGGTCTTCACGAAATTATAATCTTTATAGCCGTTACAGATGATGAGGGAACCCGGCGTAGTTTCCATGGCAATCACGGCAGCGAGCTCGGCCTTCGAACCGGCTTCCAGTCCGAAGTCGTAGGACACGCCAGCGTCGAGGATCTCCTCGACCACTTCGCGCATCTGGTTCACCTTCACCGGATAGACACCCTGGTACTTGCCTTTATACCCCGCTTCGACGATCGAACGGCGGAACGCTTCATTCAGCTCGACCACCCGGTGGCGGATAATATCTTGAAACCGAATCACGACGGGGGTCTTCAGACCCTGTTTGCGGATATCATCGATCACGTGCGTGATGTCGATGGTCGGGCCGTGGCCCTGACGGGGATGAACGGAGATGTTACCGGCGGGGTTGATGCCGAAGTACTGGCCGCCCCAGTTTTCGATGTTGTAAAGCTTCAGCGATTCGCTGACACCCCAGGTTTTCATTTGATCAGCGGACCTTAACAAAGACCCATGGGGGATGCAAAAAAAAGTGACACGCAAGACTGTAAGCCGGGTTCTGTCTTCGATCAGGGCTGATGCATCATGCCCTCATCGGAGGCGATCATTCCTCTAGGCCGACCGTTACCGGGCGGCTCAAGCGACCTTACCCGAAAGCGAGGATCGAGCCGATCCTTGTGGCATGGAGGCAAACTTTCGCTCACCACCACCTCGCCACGCGCTTCCCTATTTGGTCTTGCTCCAGGTAGGGTTTGCCATGCCTTAAGTGTCGCCACTCAAGCGGTGGGCTCTTACCCCACCGTTTCACCCTTACCCCGTCGGTATCGCTACCGATGGGGCGGTCTGTTCTCTGTTGCACTATCCGTCGCCCCCTCGGGCAGCTCGCGCCGCCTCCGAGAACGCCTGGCCGTTAACCAGTACCTTGCTTTATGGAGCCCGGACTTTCCTCCCGTGAATCAGTGTTCCGCGCCTGGGTGGCGCCCGAAGGCGTCACTGTACTCGCAACCTGTTTTCACCGGCGATCACCCGTCTTGCGTGTCCATCTTCTGATAACACCGAGCGCGCGCCTCGTCGCGCTTCAATTGTTAATAAAAAATAACGAATCAAACTCTCAACTCTATGTTTTATTTGACACATTTTCAGTACTCGCTGCGTCACATAAGCTAATCAAGTTCGGTTCAGAACTATCTACATTGGGGGCAGGTATATGAAAATCTGGGACCAGAAGTCTACGCTTCGCGTGGGTACTATCGCATTTGCCGTTACGGTTTTTTTAAATAGCGTCGCGATCCAGCCAGCCCGCGCACTTTCCATCAAACAGCCAGGCCGCTACCAATACAGTGACCTGGAATGCGCGAATGGCTGCTTCGAGGATTACGGTCGCAAAATCCGCTCCTTGGAGGATGCCACCGGCTTAGTCGGCCTATTCGCCATTATTTGCACGGCGGGGCTGACGCTACCCGCGGTAGCCGACTCCGAATGCGATCGAAAAAAGGAAATTGAGCGAGAGCTTCAAGAGTGCCTCGCCGGTTGCGTGCGAACGGTAAAATAACCCTAGATAACGCGGATTAACCCGCCAGGTACAAGATGCGATGGCAGGTGTGGCAGGCGTGGACCTCCAGGCCCTTGTGCATCTCGTTGTACATCTGCGGGTTGATCATCATGTTGCAACCCTTGCAGCGCCCCGCGATCGCCGGGGCGATGCCCATGCCGTTCTTGGCCTTCCGTACGCGGTCGTAGCGCGAGAGGATATCCGAACGAATACCGGGCGTGAATTGCTTGCGATCGCCCATGAGCTTGCCGATGTCTCCATCCAGGCCAGACACTTGGCCGGTCACGGTGGCGGATTCGGCTTCCCACTTCTTTTGAAGCTCGTCATGGCTCGCCGTCGCGTCGTCCACGCCCTTTTGGGCGGTCGCAAGATCCGCTTCGATTTTTTGGCGCTGGGTATCGAGTTCGGCGTTCAGCTTCGTCAGCTGATCCACTTCCTTGTTCGCGGCGCCGAATTCCTTGGTGTTATTTACGTCGGCAATACGGGAGCCCGCGCGGTCCATCCGCTCTTGATTCAGCTGCATCGCCGCGCGCGTTTGCTTCAACTGTTTCTCCACTTCGCGGAGATCAAAAGTTTTCTTTTCGAGGGTCTTTTTCGAGAGCGCTAAGGTATTTTCGAGAACCTTGAGCTGAGCCGGGAGGGACGTTTTCTTGGCCTGGAGCTGGTCGATCTTAAGGTCGATTTCCTGGAGTTGTTCGAGGGCTTTAAGCTGTTCCTTCAAAGGAAGCGACTGGGTCACGAAACCTCCTGCGTCATTAACCCGTCCCGTTTCAAAATATGGTTTGGACGGGGGTTTCTAGAACTACACCCTCCACGCCCATGTTTGAAAGCCATTTCTTCATGACCACCGGAAAAAACAATTCGCTTTCACGATGGCCCAACTCGATGATCGCCATCCCGTGCGCGGCCGCTTTGATTACTTTGTGGTAACCGGCTTCCCCCGTCACGAAGAGGTCGCACCCTTCGGCCAGCGCGGCTTCTACAAAACCAGCCCCCTTACCCGCCACAAACCCCACCTTGGCCACGGTTTTGGGCGGATTCTCCGAAACCCAAAAATGGTCCACGCGAAAAAGCTTTTTGATCTCCTGGGCGACCGTCGCGAAGGCGCGAGGCTTTTTGTATTTACCGACGACCCCATAGCCAAGTCCTTTGGTCAACCCCACGCTCGGAGGCCGCTGAAGCACCGGATAAAGGTCATACGCGACTTCCTCGTAGGGGTGTGCCTCCCTCAGTGCCCGCAGCACCTCCGTCTGAAGACCCTTTGGGAACACGGTCTCTAGGCGCGCCTCCTCGGCAAGCTCCAGCCTCCCCGGCTTTCCCAGGAAAGGGTCGGAGCCCGTTAGCCCGCGAAAGCTCCCCTGCCCCTCGACGTTAAAAGTGCAGAAGTCGTAGTTGCCGATTTTACCGGCGCCTGCTTCGCAGATCGCGTCGCGCACTTTCGTGAGATGCGTGCGCGGAACAAAAACCGACAGCTTGACCACCTCGGAATCATCGAGCAAACGTCCCATCGGCTCCAAGCCCAACCCGCGGCAAACTTCCTGGGGGACCTCGAGCGCGCATTGATCGAAATTCGTATGACACGAGATCACGGCAATTCCGTTTTCGATGCACTCATGCACGAGGGCTCCCATGCCCTTTCCCTCGCTGGTCACGCGCGAAAGCCCGGCTTCGCGGGGGAAGATGCAAGGATGGTGGTTCACGATCAGCTGGCACTTCTTCTTTTTCGCTTCCGCGATGGCGCGCGCATTCAGGTCGATGCAAATCACGGCAGAAGCTACTTTAGCGTCGGGTTTTCCCACTAAAAGCCCAACATTATCCCACATTTCGGCGGTGCCCGCGGGCGCCAGTTTTTCCAAGTTTTTTACGATTTCGCGAACGGACGCCATGTTCTAAGAATGTCCTTGTGTTCAAAATCCTTTATCAAGACGATGATTTGATCGCAATTGATAAACCGGCGGGCTTTTACGTCCATCCGCCGGAAAATCGCGCCATCACCATCCCGCGCGAGGAGAACTGCCTGCGCCGTCTGCGCGAACAATCAGGAAAATGGCTCTATCCCGTGCATCGCCTGGACCGCGCCACTTCGGGCGTGCTGGTATATGCGCTGAGCACCGAGGCCGCCTCCTCACTCGCCCAGGCGTTTTCCGCGCGCGCCGTCACCAAAAAATATTGGGCGGTGGTGCGCGGCTATCTACCGGAAGCCGCCAGCGGTGCCGTGGGCATCATCGACCGGCCACTCAAGCGGGACTCCTCCGATACCCTCGCGGAAGCCCGAACCACCTACCGCACCCTGGCCCAGCTCGAGCTCCCCCACGCCGTAGGCCGGCACGCGAGCACCCGTTATTCATTTCTTGAGGTCGAACCCCTCACGGGCCGATTTCATCAGATCCGGCGCCACTTGGCAGGAACCGGCCATCCATTGATCGGCGACACCGTGCACGGCGACGGTAAGCATAATCGATTTTTTCGCCAAGAGATTGGCCTGTCAGGATTGTTACTCAAGGCCTACGAGCTGCGCTTACCCCACCCCCGCACCGCACGAGAACTACGCATTGAGTCGCCGGGAATTGAGGCCTGGCAACCGCGCCTAGGCGTTTTGCCCTGGAAAATATGTCAATCATCCCCTCTCGGTGCTAAGGTCAAGCCGCCCTCATGAGTGATTTGTTTCTGGCGGTCTGTCACC
>JBFWNL010000012.1:0-83804 GCA_050251055.1 Bacteriovoracia bacterium | reverse complement strand
GGGGCGCGACCAGGTGCATTCCATTTGGCCGGACTTTCGCGTGACAGGACCGCTTTTGTTCATGATGGGGGGCAGGCTCGGGACAGGGCTCATTTTCGCAAAGAGGTCCTGGGCGGATTTGCCGGTGAAGCGAATGGCGCCAGATCGAAGAATCGCCCCTTCCGGCAGTTCTTCGACGGTGTCGTAAATACTCACGACTTGGGTTTGGGTGATGTCGCCTTTGCATTCACTGCTCCAGGTCGCCCGGACGACACCATTCGGCACGGCAAGAGGGGTTTCCTTCACGTCGGCCAGCGCATTGACCGTCAGGCAAAGAGAGGCGAGGGCTAAATACTTTACTTTTACGGACTGGATTGGGGGTTTCATGGGGTACTCCTTTTGTTTGACGCACTTTGTCCTAAATTTGAAAAATAATCAAATTTTTTTGAAATAAATTTAAAAATTTAATTATAAATATCTATTTGATATTATTAATTAAAAATATAAGTATTGAATATTATTTAAATAATAATTAAAATAATTAAATATGATGGAGCAGGCGCTTTCCCGTAAAGGACAAGAGCGGCGAGAGCAGATTTTGAATGCCGCCGTGCATGAATTCACGAAACAAGGGTACGCGCACACCACTTTAAAGAGCGTGGCCCTACGGGCGCGGGTGCAGCCCTCGCTCGTGCTTTACCATTTCGAGTCCGTCGAGGCGATCTTCGTCGAAATTGTCCGGCGCGAAGTCCTGACCGGGCAACAGACGGCCGTGGATTATGTCACGCGTGCTAAACCCGGGCTCGATGCGCTACTGGCGATGATCGACGCCATGTTTGATTGGATTGGAAATCACCGCGAGCGGCAATCGTTGATGTGTCAATTTTATGCCTTAACCTTTCACAACCGGGTTTTGCAGCGGCTCAACGCCGAGATTGCTCTCACGGGGCGGCGGCGTATTCAGGGCATCATCGAGCAGGGGCAGGCAAGTGGACAGTTTGGGCGCGGCGACGCGGGTGCGTTGGCCGACGTGATTCAGGCTCTGATCACCGGAATGGTGCTGCGGGTGGGAACGGATCCGGAAGGAAGCGATCCGCGCACGCTTCGCCAGAGCGTGTTGGCGGCGACCCGCGCCTGGGTGCCGATCGCACGGCAGTAGTTATTCGGGCAAAAGACCAGGGTAACGGGTCTGGGCGTTGCTCCAGAGACGGCTGAGCGGGGCCTTCAAGATCGTCACTTTTTCGCCGCCGTAAATGTTGGAATTCACCTCGTGCGCGATTTCAAATCCCTGCGATTGAAATAGCCGCGCGTGCGCGGGGTCGGATGCCTCGACGTAAACCCAGTCGGTGCCGCTGGCCTTTAGGCGCGAGAGCAGATTCACGTAGTGGAAGGCACGCTGGTCGGGCGTCAGAGCGGGATCAATCATAAAGCGATTGATCAGCGCCACGTGCTTTCCCTGCGCGGTTTCCGGAATGGGGATCGCGTGCGCGTATTCAAAGTGAGTCGCGCTATTTTCCGGCGCCCGGACCATGAAACCTTGGGCGTCGAGCTTGGGATAGGCGATTTCCCGCGGATTATGGAAGACGAGCGCGGTGGCGTGAATATCTTTAGGCACGGTACGGGACGGTAAATCCCACTCTTTTAAGAAGGCGGGATCGATGCGGGCGTGCTGGGTCAGCTGACCGAAGAACGGGGAGTCGATTACCTGCTCGGTGCCGGATAAATATAGAAACTCGAAGCTCTGGGAGCGTTGACGATTGATGTGAAACATCACATACAGTCGATTGAGCGTTTGCTCGTCGGTCATCATACCGCTGGCGGCATACCGTCGGACGACCGCTTCGATGGATTTCATGACGTCGTTTTTTTCTCCCTCGAGCCAGTTGCCTCCCGTGGTGGAGTGGCTTTCGATGTGTCCCAGGCGCAGGGCTTGGCCGCCTGGACCGTTTTGAATTTCAATCACGCCGCCCGGGCCGGGAGCGGCGTTCAAGCGGGCCCGGCGGGCGAGCGCGAGGGTTTCGGATGTTTCAACGGCCCGGCGGATGACGTCATCGGGTCGGCACGCCGCGAACACGCGCGGGGCTAACGCCTCGGCAACGAGCAGCCCGGAAATGAGATAAAAGCCTAAATGACGCAAACAAAACCTCCCACCGTCGTATCGGAAAAGACGGGCTAGGGCATGAGCCGCTCGGGCGGGCGATTGGAATTATTCGGGAAAACCGAGGGCAACCGGGTCGCTCGGCTCGACTAAGGGTAGCCAGTGCTCGTGGACCGAACGCTCAGCGACGGCCCCCGCTTGGGCTTAGGCTGGGAAGGATCGAGCACCCAGCGCAACTCGCCAGCGCTCACTCGCGCGGCGTCTGCCTTCTTGATCGCCGAAAGGCGGGCATCTACGTCGCGATAGATGTTGTGCGTCGCAAGCGTGACGGCGTTTCCCGATAGGAACTGACGAACGTCCGCCTCACTCATAAGACTTCCGAACACGCTCCGGTAGTAGGTAGGGTATTGGGGAGCATACGAGCCACGTAGGTGCTGATTCTGCGCGCGTACGAAGGTGGTCCAGTCGGCGGCCGTGCGTTTGGGGGATCGGGCGGTACGCATGGCGTTTTCCAGCTCTTGGACCTGCGCGGAGGTGAATTCCAGTCGAGGGTTCTCTACGACGTGCTGGCGCGCGGTTTTGAACAGGTCTCGGAGGCGGCTCTCTTGGGCCGAAAACGACTTTTCTATTTTTTCCAAGGTTGCAATTACGGTCTCGTTTCGTTTCGGCGTGGCGGCGATCGCTTCGATGTAGCGAACCATCGCTCCGCGCGGGGCGTAAGCGGATTTGTCGTCAAACGTTTCGTTTTCCTTCGGCGACTCAAGCAGGATGCGGGCCGTGAGCTCCATGACTTTCTGATCGGTCATCGTCGGCTGTTCGGAGTTTTGGATCATGCGAAGCGCTTCGTGAACCAAAATGCCGGCTTGGGAAACCGTCTTGTGCTTGTTCCACACCGAGATGGAAATCCGCATGCGAAAGGTTTGGGGATCTTCGACGACGGTGCCCAGGATTTCTTTGGTGATGGGCGCGACGTCGGCCGGCGCCGCCTTCACAATTGGTTCGTACGGAGTGACGTACCAGTGAATTCCGGTTAAGGCGATTCGGATCGCGCTCGTGAGCGCGGGTGAGTTTTTCTCCCAAGCCGCCAGGCGCGAAATCGCGTAGTTATATGCGGGGAGCGCCTGGAGATTTTGGATTTCGGCAAACCCGTAAGTGTTCGCAAATGGGGTGACGGTAAGCTTGGATCCGTCGCCCTCGGAAACGTCTTCGAAGTAGTTGGGGTTGTAGCGGACGAAATCGAGTAGCACCGGAAAGGTATCTTCCGGACGATAAATAGATAAACCCAAGCCCGAGCCATTCGCCTGCGCGACGCTCGCGCCCAATAATAGGAATCCAACGAGTTTGCCCAATCTCATGGCGTTTCCCTATCAACTGTGATGCGTGGTGTCAAATTTTCGGGCGAGCGCCCTTTTAACGGGTGTTAGCGGCTCAACGGGGGCGGTGGTTGGTCCAGGCCAAGCTCTTTCAGCTCGCGGTAGCAGCACTCGGCGGTGAGCGCCACGTCGTCCCGTTCCGTCTCCTCGTAGTGGGTCGTGTAGGCAATGTCCGTGATTCGAAACGCCACCTTCCATTTGTAGTTGGCGTTAAAGTCGGCCCGTCGGTAGGGCTTGGCGGTAAGCATGGCATTCTCAACCGCGGTATTGATGGCTTTGCCTTCGGCATTTAAGCGGATCACCGCAGGTACAGAGGGGTAATTCGAATCAATGACTTCCAAGTCCCAGCTCCGGTCGGGCCGCTCTTGGATGTCGTTAACCATGAGCGAATGTCTTCCCTCCACCATTTTTACGGAGATCTGCGGACGT
This sequence comes from Bacteriovoracia bacterium, assembly GCA_050251055.1. GTDB lineage: Bacteria > Bdellovibrionota > UBA1018 > UBA1018 > JBFWNL01 > JBFWNL01. The sequence goes on along the minus strand of JBFWNL010000012.1, from coordinate 79,925 downwards.
TCGCCCGCGCGGAAGATTTCCCGAATCTCGCGGAGTGCATCGAGGCGGCTTTGAAATATGCTACTTTCCAAGAAAAGCACCACGGTGGCGGGGGAGACCTGCCGGGTCCACTCTCCTTTGGCGTGGCTCCGCGCGATCTTCTCGTACTTTTCGGTGAATGCATGGATGCTGGAGAAGCCAGGGATCTCCACGATTTCACCCTCGCGCATGGCGCGTATCATGCGGTCCACATGCTTCTCGTCCATATCGGCGGGGATATCGAGTTCGGGGCGAAAGCGCGCGCGGCTCAATAACTTACGATGCAGGATATTCCAGCCGAAGCACGTACCGTCTTTATTGTAGAAAGCGAGCGTGTTTTGGCCGAAAGGCTCCGATAGTTTTTCGGCCAAGTGCTTTTTAATATTGTGGCAGCTCTGCCAGGTTTCTGGGTGCCGCTTGCACTCTCGGTTGAGGTTTCGATAGTAATTGATTTGATACCAAGCCACTTGCCCCGGAGAGGGGTCCGTGTTGTCGAACGCGGAATAGCGTGGCTCCGCGTAAGCGTCGAGATCCCGATAGAACGGAACGGAAAGCATTCGTGAAAGGTAAACCGCATTCTCATAGGCGCGTGTTTGCGTCAGAGTAGGGGGCGCGGCAATGGCCGTGCCGGCGGAAAGCACCAAGAATGCAGAGATGTATTTTGCCCGGTTCATCACCTAATCCTCGCTATGGAGCACCCGCAGAGCGTCGTAGCGCATATAACGCAATGAGTCAAATTTGGGGCGTTTAAATCTGTCGCTTCATTAAACTACTGAGTTTAAAGGGCTTTGAAGGGATAGGCGGTTCGCAGGCCCTCTAGGTGAAGGTCCATCACGTCCCCGCTGGAGGAGCACATGATGTTCTCGCGCGAGAAAGCGTAGAACACGAAGGCGTTCGCGGAATCGTCCCAGAACTCGCTGTAGCAATCCGGGAATCCGAAGATATGCCCCATTTCGTGGGCCATGGTTTGAACCACGGTATCCATCCAGAGCGGACCGTTGGGGTCCATGACCACGGTGTCCCACATAACGAGGGTTTGGGTCACGTGTGGCGTAGTGTTTTCCTGCAGCTTGAAAAAGAAAACGCCGGGCTTCGATACATCCACCGGGGCAAACGCAGTCCACAGGCTGCCCTCCCGATGCCAGTACGAACCGACGCTACCCGCGATCCACTTCAACACGTTGGCCGGAACCGCATAGGGGAAAAATCCCAGGGTGAGTTGCGAGCCGGCGTCGGACCACATAGGGTGGACCGAGCCGGAAGCGAAGGGACGGAATCGTTCCTCAAAACGCTCTTTTCCGGTTTTAAGCAGGCGGGTCAGCACGGTATCGAGCTTTTGCGGAAACGTCCGCGGTTGCCGCGGATCCGCGCCCAGCTGCACCAGGCAATCGATCGGTTCGGCGAAGACCGAGCGTAGATTAAATACGCAAAGCCGCGCTAGGCGATCCACCATGGCGGAATGATCCACGCGCGCTTCCCAGCGCGAGATTTCCTCGCGAATGCCCGCTTCGTCGCGCGCGACGTCGAGGTAATAACGAAAGTCCCGGTAAGCTTTCGCGTACTGGCTCCGGCGAGGGTAGTTACCTAAGAAGCGAATGGCGTAGGACCCGGCCTTGATGACCGCCTTGAATCCCGGTAGGAGCCGTTCGGCCGGAAAGCCCGCTTCGTCGGGGAAGCGATCGGGCAGGGGCGTGCGGGCGGAGAGGACCGCTTTGACGTCGTCGGGCAAGAGCGGCAAGGCTTGCGCGAAGTCTTGTACTACGGTCGCTTCATTATATAGCCGGGGCGAGCTGGGAATGGGGTAATCGGGCACCGGAGTTCCACGCCGCCAAAATTGGAGGCGCCTTTCGACGGGAAGCTTACCTTGGACCAGGTCCCACCACTGTTGGGCACGGTTGGAGAATTGGGCGATCTCCTGAAGACGGGCGGCTTGGGGAACGACGTCGGTGAGATCACTCTGCAGGAGTGATTGGATTTCGGGAGTAAATGGCGGCAGGCGATCTTCCACCGGCGGGTGCAGGTCGATTTCCGCGGCCGCGGAAAAAGCAAAGCAGAGCACTCCAATTGCCGACGCGATTTTTTCCCAATGAGTTTTCATGACATTCCCCCTGAAGGTGCGGAGGTATTTCATGAACGTGGCGGGAGGTCAATCCGCGGGTTTGAAGTAGAGGCACTCGTCAATACCCGCTTTGACGTAACCCGGAAGTGCTCCTATTAAGGTGTAGCCCTGCTTTTCGTAAAACTTCCGAGCGGTCGGGTTGGTAGCGGTGACCAAAAGGAAGATTCCGTGGGGGGAGAGGAACTCCCGTTCGAGCTCTTTTAGGAGTTGGACGCCGATACCGCCGGCTTGGCAATCAGGATGGACGGCGATCAATCGTAGGTAACCACTGCGGCCAAACGCCCCTCGGAGGGTGAACCAGGCGAACCCAACGACCCGACCCGAAGAATCGAGCGCGGTCAGGAGCCGCGAGCCCGCATCAGTGAGCCGCGCACTCAGCTGTTTTTCGGCCTGGGCTCCCGGGAATTCGTATTGCTGAAACAGGGGAGTTGCCTCGACGATCTGGCCGATCTCGCCCAGATGGGCTTCCGTCATTCGCACGATCTTGGTCATGGGCCACTCCGGTTGAGACGAATTTCTCGTGCCGGCCCGAACTTAAAGGCGCTCGACTCTAAGCGGCGGGTCGCGCCGGCGGGAAGATCAAACCAAACTAAATGTGACTGACCGACTCGCTTTTGTCCCAAGGGAGGCTGGCCGTCGATGGTAAGCGTCGGGGTTGCCGCATCGGGATCCGCGGCCACCCACAGGGTGAGGCCGGGCAAATCCACCGCGGTGGGATTGGTGATATGAACCGCCCCGCCCCGCCAGGCGAATTGAACGGAGAGCGCGGCATCCACGTGACGATGGAGGGCTTCGATTCCCGCAAACCAGATCTCGCCTTGGGCCTGGCGAGCATGGAAGCGGGCAATCACTTCGGCCGATTCTGGACGGAGTCGAAAGTGCCGGGGCGCCAGCTGGCGCAGATGCGTGTTGTCGCGATAGACGCCTTGCTTGCGATGGGTATCGAAGTAGACGTGCGCCATCAAAAGGCCGTGCTCGGCGACCAGGCGATCCAAGTACCCGTCCGACATGTGATGGACGAAGCTAGATTGTGAATCGAAGAACCAACTCGAAGCGAAGAAAGTAAAGGGATGGTCGCCGGATCCCAGGCGAAGGTGATCGTAGATCGTCGGCCGCCGCTGGTGCCGCAGCTCGGGCGCCAGGAGGTTGAGCGAGCCCGTGGGCAAGGCGAGATCCTGCACCGACCAAAGGTAGCGGAAGTTTTGCCGTTGTAGCTGCTCCACCATGTACCAGGGGCTCAGCGGATCCCAGCCGCGATTGCTGATGGAATCGCAGTTGGTGTGCGGGGAGTGGTCGATCCAGGTGGCGCCTCCGAAGCCCGCCGCGCGGAATTCGGCGAGCAGCATCGCCGCGTCCGGAGTGGTGTCGGTGAGCCCGCTCGCCGTATGCAGGCCGATTTCCACGCCGGTGCCCCGGAGCGCCTCGAGCCGTTGGCGGTAGTGCGGGTCATCGAACTGGGGCGCGAAGCCCCGGGCCTTTTTCAGAAAAATCGTCTTGGTGTAGCCCAATCCCTGATCCACCCAACCGCCGGCGTCGCGTTTACCGGTTTCGCCAAAGGCGAAGGCCTCGAATTTCTCGAGGTTGGATTGGTCGGCGTGGTCGGTGAAAACGGCGGCGGCCTGGAAGCCGCGGGGGAATCGCGATGGCAGCGGAAGGTTGGCCACGCCAAAGGTGAAAGTCGCTTCGCTGGCGTGGGTGGCGCCTTCGTCGCGAAAGGTTTCATCCAGCGCGAGCCGTGGGGGGAGGGGCTTCGGGTCGCCGTTTGTAAGAGAAGGTCCGCAGGTGTTTTTCACGACGAACGGATGGTTTTCGGCGCGATCGAGTTCGAAGTCGAGCCGCACGCTTCCGTTCGGCTGGGGGTGGAGTCCGAGCGCCTGTAGCTGCCGCCCGCCGTAGACGGACCACTCTCCGTCGAAACGCGCGACGTGGGGAGTGAGGGAATCGCTCACGACGCTCTCGTGCGTCAGCTCTTGGTAGCGATAAGCCCGGTCGAGCCACTGCGCGCGGGTGGCCGGGGCGGTCGTGAGCTCCAGTATCTCCGCCATCACGAGCACGGGGCGCCGGTAAGTGACGCGGATCCGCATCCGGAGCTGATCGCCGGTGGGGTGCAGTCCTTGCGGTTCCCGCGCGAGCTCCCATTCGTAGCGCGCTCGTGGGGTCTCGGCATGTGCGTACACTTTCCATCCGCCCCCTTCGTGGGTTTGCGTCTCGAAACGTTCGAATTGGATCCGTTCTTCCGGTAGCACGGGGCCAGGGAGTCGGCGGGGGCCGCGCGCTTCGCGGTGGCGCACGCGTAGAGTCGGCGTGAAGTCGATACGAAGGTTTCCGTGGGCATCGAAGAGCTGAAGCTGCCGGTCGCGGACATTTAGAGTGTACGCTTCCGGAGGCGGAGTCTCGGCGCCGGCACTCGGAAACTCGGCCAGCTGACGGGAGGGGGCGGGCAGCAGGGCGCCCAGCATTCCCCCGAATGCCCCGATGGCTAATCCTAAGAAAAAGATCACCGCGAGACGTCTGGCCAAACTCGTAACCCCTCTGCTCACTTTTCGGAGTTTTGCGGTAAGTCCCTGAGAAGATTGGTTCTTTATTGAGTTAAAACATGGAAAAAGTACACGGCCATGTCTTTTTTTCAGTCTCGCGTTACGCCTAAGAGACTGAAAACACTTCAAAAATCAATAACGCGGCTTGGTATATAGCTTGTACTTGTGGCGGCGAGTTAGGCGTTTGCCTCGGCTGTGGGAGCTTCAAATTAGGGTGAAGCGGGGAAGCCAGGGCAGATGAAGATTGTGGGGATAGATGGATCAGCGAAGCTGCCGCAATGGCATTGGGACGACGTTAGGGTGGGTCGGTGTTTTGGCCGTCGTGGGATGGACCACGGCGTGTGGGAAGCCGACAACGAAAACATCTAGCCCCGAACTGGAGCAAGCCGTACGCAAACTGCAGGAAGGCGACGTCGTTCGCCGGATCGAGCAGGCCAAAACGGCCGCGCCGACCGCGCCTACGCCTCCTCCTGCGCTACTTACGCCACCGGCGGCCGTTGCCGAAATTCCGGAGGCCGTTCCGGAAATCTGCGCTGATGTGAAGTCGCCCGATCTAAGTGCGGACGGCTCGGAAGCGGCGGTTCTAGAGAAGATGAAGGCGACGCTCGTGGCGTCGGCGAAGTTCACCCGTTGCTTTCGGGAAGCGCTCAAGCCGGCCGAAGTCTACGGCACCGCACTCTCCTTCATGCGGGTGTTCGAAACGACGGCGGCCAAGGGAGAACTTCCGATCTCCCAGCTCACGGTGGCGAGCCTCAAGACGTTGCTCGAAAAACGCGTGAAGGAGTACGACGCCCTCACGCCCGCGGACCTTTTTATCTCCTCGGCTAAGCAGTCCGTCGCCTCGCCGATCGGGGAAGGCATTCGGGTACGCGGCGGCTTCAGCGACGCTGATTTTAGCGATTGGATCGCGTTGGCCCATCGCCGCCGCGACGCCTTGGTGCTCGCGGAAAAGCAAATCTTCGCGGCGATGGAGAAGCACTCCGATTTCTTCGCCCGGATGGCCGCGGGAGACATCCGTTTCAAAATCCTCCAAGTCCTGCGGGAAACCGCGGGGGACGTGGAAGGTCGTCAGACGGCTCAAGGCTTGACCGCGCTTTTGCAGGGAAGTGGTGCGGCCACGCCCGATCTCGGAGATCAGAGCACGTATCCCTTCTCGCTGCTGCATCCTTACGCGATTGAGTCGGCGGTACCGACCGAGCATGGAGCCTTGCCGATGTTCGCCACGGTGGCGAATCCGTTCGGAGGCCCGATGCGTGAGCGCATGGGCGCGACGGCGGTCGGGGACGCCTTGACGGATGCCAATGTCGCGGTCTACCGCGCGTTCGTGAAGCTCGATAATCCGAAGTTACCGGACCCAGGCGCTCCCGCCGCGCATCCCGTGCGCGTCGCCTATATCGATTCTGGCATCGATTTCGTCAGCCAGCCCGAGCTGGGCCTCTTCATGAACAAGCAGGACCAAGGCGGTTTGCGTTCGTATGACTATACCGACGACGACGCTAATCCTTGGATGCCGCTGGTCGGCTCGTTGGGACACGGCACGGGCACGTCCGCCACGCTACTGACCTTGATGGCGAAGCTCGATCCGCAGGCATTGCTGGATGATCGCCTGGACCTCGCCATGTGGAAAGTGGCGTCGCTGCAGACGCTGATGGGGGGCGCGCCTTACACCAACTTCGGCGCGTGGACCGCCCGGATCGCGCCCGTGGTGGACGCGATCATCCATCAGATGAATCTGGTGGAGACCCACCAGGCCGCCGCACCCGACGTGGTTTCAATTTCGATGGCCTTTCGCGCGCATCACGTGGCTAAGGCGCTTGGCCGCGAGGATTGGGTGTCCCGCGCTCCCTGGCTGTGGGTCATGGCCGCCGGTAACTCGGGCGCGGAAGTGGAGCGCGATCGCGCGAGTTGTTTGACCGACGTGCCCGCCGATCAGCGGCCGGCGGATCGCCTGCTCTGCGTGGGCGCGCTGGCTCGTGCCGACGCGGCGGATGCCCAGGGCGAGACCTTCATCACGCACTATTCGAACCATGGCCAATACGTGGACGTCTACGCTTACGAGAGCTACGACAAGCTCTGCCCGAACGGGACCTCTTGCGCGACACCCGCCATCACGGCCGCGGCCGCGCTGCTGAAGTCCCGTCGACCGGAGCTCACGCCCGCCCAGATCCGCGAGACGATCGTGCGCGCGGCCGTGGAGCAGGAAGTGGACGTGGCTTTAAGCCCGGCGCAGTCGACGGCGAAGCAACTGGAAGAACTCAAGCAAAAGCAGCCGAATTCGCCGCCTGCCTTCGTGGCGATGAGTCCGGCCACGTTCTTGTCGCCGCCTCCCGGCGAGCCTAAGCTTAAGCGCCTGGTCTCGAGCGGACAGAAGCGCACGATCAAGGTGTTCGACACCGCGACGATGATGGAGCGCGCCTACGAGATGGCGGATTTAGTTTTGTCGGCGAATGGCCGTCCCTAAGGCCATCAGGCGGTACTCGGTACCCGCGAGGCCTACCGGCGTGAGCGAAACGGAAAATTGAATCACGGCTTCAGCGCCCTTGCGGAACGCTTGGTAGCGGATTTGTCGCTGCAGGGACTCCAGCGCGTCTTGATATTCGGCCGACGCGCGCGCTTCCACCACGCGGGTCTTCAAGAGCAACGTCGCGGTCATGGAGCCCACCACGGTAAAGGCCCCAAAATGCTCGGGCGCGGAGCCCGGCAGGAGCGGTAGGCTTTCGGCACTTTCGTTCAACGGCGCCGCTTCTCCGCGAATTTCCGTGGTGATCGCGGGAGGTACCTGGCTCGAGGCCGAGTTTTCGCCGTCGGCTAGATCGTCCGCCGGCGTCAGCCGCATCGACACCAGGGCGTCCCGCAGGGCTTGCGCGATGAGTACGGCGGCGTATTCGCTGATGCGAGGAAGCAGTAGGCTGCCCGCCTCGAACTGGGGTTCGAGATCGATTTCACGGAAGCCGATCTTTTCCCGGTTGATGAGATCCATGAGCTTTTCACGCTCGGACGGGCGGAGCTGGCCGTCGATGCGCAGGGTGAACGGATAGGAAGGCGTGACGTCAGGCGTGCCAATCGAAAGACTCGCGGCGACTTCCTTGAGCTGCTCTAAGCCGGCCGCGGCTTCCTGCGTGATGACGGGCTCGGTCGCTTCCGCGAGCGAGAGGGACGCCGAGCCGTCGCTGGCCGGCTCGGGCTCGAAACGGGAAGCGGGCAGATCCACGGCGGCGTCGGTTTGGTGATGCTCGATATCGAAGTGGGCGGCCTGGGGGTCGGCGGGAGGTTCGAAAGGGGGTGCGGCCTTGGAGAAATCGTCCATACTCTCGAACGCGTCGATGGCTTCGATGGTGGCGTTCGGGTCGGTGGTCGGCGTACTTTCAGGAAAGTTGGGGTCGCCGCCGTGCTCTGACTCGCTGGTCTTTGCCAGCTCCTCGATGCCGGTCAGCTCCGCGCTAGGGTCGTCCTGAATTTCGTCGGATGCCATCCCTTATAGGATAGCATAGCGATTATTCGCCGTGGCACTTCTTGTATTTTTTGCCGCTGCCGCAGGGGCAGGGGTCGTTACGGCCAACTTTTTGACTGGCGTCACCCACTGGCTTGAAGTTCTGGTTCGCCACCGGGCCGGGCGCGCCGCGGCCCATGCTACGGGGAGCGCCGGGGTTGCCCAGGATGTCGCCGCCTCCGCCGCCCGGCATCGGGGCGCGGCCAGGCGCGGGAGCGGCTCCCGCCGTTGGCGTCGGCGACGGAATCAGGTTGCCGTCCGCCGTGACGTTGTACTGCATCCGGTTGGGTTGCGGCGCGCGCGGGCGGAAGGCCACGGGTGCGGCCTCTTCGCCTTCCTCGCGTTCGGCCAGCTGCACCGCGAATGCCTTGCGGACGGAATCGCCGGTGATCTGATTCATCATCATCTCAAAGTAGCGGAAGCCTTCCTTCTTATACTCGACGAGCGGATCCTTCTGTCCGTATCCGCGCAGACCGATGCCTTCACGCAGATGGTCCATCGCGAGGAGGTGGTCTTTCCACAGTGAATCGATGGTCGAGAGCAACACCATTTTTTCGATCTGGCGCACGGTCTCTTCACCGTAGGCTTCTTCCTTCGCTCTATAAGCTTCGTCCGCCTTGCGTAGGATGACCTGTTTCAACCCCTCGCCGTTGAACGGCTGAATGTCGTGCTCGGTGAGCTGGGCCGGGATCTGGAAGGTGACGGTGATGGCGTCATTCACTTCCTTCATGTTGAGGCCGGCCCGCTTGTTGTATTTGCCGCCGGGGAAAAAGTCCTCGGCGATGGCGGAGGCCAGCTCGTCCACCATGGAGAAAAGCATGGTGCGCAGGTTTTCCTGCGCCAGTACTTCACGTCGCCAGGTGTAGATGACCTTGCGTTGCTGGTTCATCACATCGTCGTACTCAAGCAGGTGCTTGCGGATATCGTAGTTGTGGCCTTCGACCTTTTTCTGCGCGTTTTCAATCGCTCGGTTGATGAAGCGATGTTCGATCGGCATGTCATCTTCCATGAACCGCTTGATATTGCCGCCCGCGAAGATGCGCATGAGGTCGTCGTCAAGCGAAAGATAGAAGCGGGAGCCGCCCGGGTCGCCCTGGCGTCCGGCGCGCCCGCGCAGCTGGTTGTCGATGCGGCGGGATTCGTGGCGCTCGGTACCCAAGATGAAGAGCCCGCCCAGGGCCTTGACCTCGTCGCGCTCGACATCGCACTTTTCCTTCCACTGCTTGAGCGCGGCCTCGTACTTGGCCTGGTAAGCTTCGCCCGCCTTCACGCTTTCGGGATCCGCGGGGTTCACCACCGGGGGCGACACGCCTTCGGCGAACATCTGGGCGTCGGCGAGCTTTTCGGCGTTCCCGCCGAGCAGGATGTCGGTCCCGCGGCCGGCCATGTTGGTGGACACGGTGACGGTTCCCTTGCGGCCCGCTTGGGCGACGACGTCGGCTTCGCGGGCGTTGTTTTTGGCGTTGAGCACGTTGTGCTTGATCTTGGCTTGCTCGAGCAGGCGCGAGAGCACCTCGGACTTCTCGACGGAAACGGTACCAACCAGCACGGGCTGGCCCGACTCCTTCTTCGCCTGGATCTCGTCGACGATCGCCTTGTATTTGGCTTCCACCGACTTGAAGATCACGTCGGACTCGTCCTTGCGGATCATCGGTCGATTGGTGGGGACGATCGTGACGTCTAGCTTGTAGATCTGTTTGAACTCGGTGGCTTCCGTGTCGGCGGTGCCGGTCATGCCGCCGAGCTTGTTGTACATGCGGAAGTAATTCTGGAAGGTGATAGTGGCGAGCGTCTGATTCTCGTTCTCGATCTTGACGCCTTCCTTCGCTTCGATGGCCTGGTGGAGACCGTCGGACCAGCGGCGGCCCGGCATGAGGCGGCCGGTGAACTCATCGACGATCATCACTTCGCCGTCGCGCACGACGTAATCGACGTCGCGTTTGAAGATCACGTGGGCGCGCAAGGCCTGGTTCACGTGGTGGAGGGTTTCGATGTTCATGGCGTCGTACAGGTTGCCGATCTTCAGACGCCCTTCCATCTTGTCCACGCCGCTTTCCGTGAGGGCCGCGGTCTTGGACTTCTCGTCGATGGTGTAGTCGGTCTCCTTGATTAGCCCACCGTCGGCGAGCAGCTGCGTGTTGATCTTGTAGTAGAGATCGGTCGAGGCCTCGGTGGGTCCGCTGATGATGAGCGGCGTACGGGCTTCGTCGATCAGAATGGAATCCACTTCGTCGACGATGGCGAAGTTGAGCTCGCGCTGGACGTAGTCTTCCAGGCGGAACTTCATGTTGTCGCGCAGATAATCGAAGCCGAATTCGTTGTTCGTGCCGTAGGTGATGTCGGATCCGTAGCTCGCTTGGCGTTCGCGATCGTTGAGGCCGTGCACGATGATGCCGGTCTTCATGCCCATGAAACCGTAGATGCGGCCCATCCACTCGGAGTCACGGCGCGCGAGGTAGTCGTTCACGGTGACGACGTGCACGCCCTTGCCGGAGAGCGCGTTGAGATAGCAGGGTAGGGTGGCGACCAGGGTCTTGCCTTCACCGGTACGCATTTCGGCGATGCGGCCGCGGTGCAGGGTCACGCCGCCGATGAGCTGGGCATCGTAGTGGCGCTGACCGATCACGCGCCAGGCGGCTTCGCGGACGACCGCGAAAGCTTCGGGCAAAATCGCGTCGAGGGTCTCGCCCCGGGTGAGGCGCTCTTTGAATTCGCCGGTCTTCGCTTGAAGCTGGGCGTCGGTCAGTGGCTTGATGAGTTTTTCGAACTCGTTCGTGCGCACGACCAGGGGCTGAATGGACTTCAGCTCACGCTCGTTTTGGGTGCCGAAAATTTTCTTCGCAAAGGTGGTGATGGCCTGCATAAAAGTTCGATTACCTTATGTTAAAACGGGTTATTCTTCGAGAATATACGACAGTGGATCCACGGGAATTCCGTGCAATCTCACCTCGTAGTGGAGGTGCGGGCCGGTAGAGCGTCCACTCTGGCCCATGGAGGCGATTTGTTGACCGCGTTTGACGGATTGTCCCTTGTCCACCAGCAGATCCTGCGAGTGGCTGTACCAGGTTTCCATACCGAAACCATGGTCAACAATCACGGTGCGTCCATATCCGGCTTTCACCCCGGAGAACGTGACCGTACCATCGGCCGGCGAGCGCACCGGGGTGCCCGGCTGATTGGAGATATCCAGGCCCTCGTGCATTTTTAGGCGGCCGTCGCCGTGGGGCGATTGCCGGAGCCCGAAACCGGAAGTGATGTAACCCTCGGTCGGTTTGCGCGAGGGAAGGGCGCCGAGGAATTTGTGCTGGTCACTTAAGAGCTCGTAAAGTTCCTGCAGGTTTTGTTCGGTGTGCAGGCCTTCCTGGTGCAGGGAATTGAAGCGCGTCTCCAGGCGCGCGAGTTCGCTCGCGTCGCGGCGGTCAAACAGGGTGCGGGAGCCCCAGGGGTCGTCGCTGCCCAGGCTTCCGGGTGGGAGGGCGAGGGGATCGGTGCCTCCATCGGGCGCCAGGGCGGCCAGGCCGGGCGCCTCGGTTTCGGGCGCGGCTTCGGTCGGCGCGGTCTCGGGCTTGATGCGGCCGACGTTGGCGTTCGCGTCCGGCAACTGGAAATTCGAACCTTGGATCTGATTGCGGCGATCTTCGAGATTGGTGATGACCTTGAGACGGCTCGAAAACATCTTGATGCGGTCGAGCGTGTCATCTAGCGAGGACATCTTGTTTTCGAAGATCTGGATCTGGCTGCGCAGGCGGCGATTTTCGAGCTTCAGTTCCTTGTTCTCGTCGATCTGGTTCATCACGTACCAGTAGTCGAGGACCATCATGAATCCGATCACGCCGGCGAAACCCGCCGCGACCAGGCCCCCTTTCAGGATCCATGAGGGGATGACGATCCGGCGGACCTTCGAGGTTTTCTCAGGGATCAGCAGCACGGTAAAATATCGGTTAGCCATTCGCGTTCACCCCTGAAGCAGTCATTTGATTTGCACCACGAGCACCGTGATGTTGTCGTCGCCACCGTTTTGGTTCGCGGCCTGCACGAGCTGCTTCACCGTGGCCTGCAGGTCGCCTTGCTTGAAGAGCGAGTCCTGCACGATCTTGAGCATCTGGTCGTTTTCGACCAAACCCGATAGCCCGTCCGAGCAAACCAGGAAAACGTCCCCCGTCGCCACGGGCATGTCGTAAACTTCCACGTCGACCTGAGGTTCGAAACCCACCGAGCGCGTGATGACGTTCTTCATGGTGTGAGTTTTGGCTTCCTCGCGCGTGATCTTGCCTTGGCGGAGGTTTTCCTCGACGAGCGAATGGTCTTTCGTTAGTTGCCAGATGGCGCCGGGGCGAAAAAAGTAACAGCGGCTATCCCCCACGTGTCCGATGGTGAGGCGATCGTCCTTGAAGAGGATGGTAGTGGTGGTCGTGCCCATGCCTTCCAAGCGATGGTCGTTCTGCGAGCGTTTGTAGATCGCATCGCTTGCGGCCTTGATCGCGGCCGTGATGACTTTTTGGGCATTCCACTTCTTGTTTTTCTTTTGCGCGCGGCGGACGTGGTCGGGCACGATCTCGACGACCATCGCGCTGGCCGTTTCGCCGCCCTGGTGCCCGCCCATGCCGTCGGCGACGACGAAGAGCCCCAGTTCGGGGTAGACGCCCCCATTGTCTTGGTTTTGCTGGCGCTTCTGACCGATGTCGGTCGCGATCGCGCATTCGAATGGCATAGCTTGAAATAGTGTAACGCCGATTTCAGCGCCGAGCGAGACTTCTTACAAGCCGTATGATGTTGTGGCTCGGCGCGCGCCCGTCTCGAATGGTAACTGATTAAAAAATAATAAAAACAATAACTTAAATAGATTTAGGTGTCTTGCTCGTCTGCTTACCCCGTGATACTGCTCTGCATCTAAAACGGTCTCGAGAGTGAGGGCATATGGTGGCAAAGGTCCGGAGCGTGGGGGAATTTTCCAGGCGCGTTGTCGTGGTTCTGTTTTGGTGCGGGACGATCGGGGTCGTCGGTACCGCGCATTCGTCCACTCCGCCCGCGGGTTTGAGCGCCGATCCAAATGATCAGGCCACGGTTTTTGTCTCCGTCATGAAGGAAGACCTGCTTTCCGAACAGCTCACTTACCCGGCCCGCGTTGTCCCGCGCACAAACGCGAGCGTGACTTCCGAGACCGACGGTATGGTGATGAAGGTACTGGTTCCGCTCGGCCAGCGCGTGAAACGCGGCCAAGCTTTGGTGGTCGTCCAGCACACCGATCCCGCGTACGACTACGCGCCCGTGGTGCACAAAGCGCCGGTCGCCGGTATTTTGAGCCAGGTTGCCGTGACGCCAGGAAATCGGGTGAACCGCGGCGACGTTTTGGTGAGCGTGATGGATCCACAGAACCCGCGCATTTTGCTTGAGGTCACCGCCGCCGACCAGCGCCAGCTCGCGGCCGGCGCGCGCGGCGAGTTCGTGCTGACGGCCGGGGATTCGACTGGGGTTCCGCGAAAGGTTTCCGTGCGCGTGAAGGGGGTGAGCCCCTTCGTCGACCTCGGAACCGGCACCGCCACCTGCGAAGTGGAAGCAGATCCGCGGCAGGCGGCCGAGCTGCTTTCGCTCGTCGTGCCCGGCGTTTTGGGGCAGGCGAGTTTCCGAACGCAAGAGCGCAAGGGGCTTTTGGTGAAGGAGTCCACCGTGCGCTACCAGGGCAAGGACCCTTACGTGCGCGTGGTGGAAGGTGAGAAAGTGAAGTTCGTGAAGGTCGAGCTGGGGCGCAAACAACGCGGTTCGGTGGAGATTCTCAAAGGCCTGGCGCCCGGCGCGCAGGTCATCGAGCGCGCGAGCCGCTTCGTCGCCGAAGGCGACACGGTGAAAGTGGAATCCGAAGCCAAGTCCGCCGCCGGAGCTTAAGGCCATGTTGGAGCTGTACCGCAATCCTTACCGCGTTTACCTCGCGCTGGGCCTGCTGGCCGCGCTCGGAGTTTACGCGGGCCTGAAGCTGCCGATCTCGCTTTTCCCTAATTCCACGAAACCAAATGTCGGGGTGACGGTCACGCATGCCTCCGTTACCTCCGAGGAGTTCCGCACTTCCTACGGAGACGAGCTCGAAGGGCAGCTGCGGGGAGTGAACACCGACGGGCTCGAGGTGGAAGATGTCACGGTGAACTACGATCGGGGACAGGCCCGATACGGCGTCGACTTCGCCTGGGGCGCCGACCCCAAGGCGGCGGAGAGGGAAATTCGCAATGTCGTGAACGCTTTTGCCGCGCGCTTTCCCGATGAGATGCGGCGCTCGACCAGTGTTCACGGGCGTCGGGGGAATAGCGGATTCTTGGCGATCAGCTTCTATAGCCCCACGATGCCGCTCGACGATATCTACGCCGCGCTCGAGCCGATGATGCGGCCAGGCCTCGCGCAGATCAAAGATGCTTCCAGTGCGACGCTTTGGAATCCCAATGATCGGGAGATCCGCCTTGAGCTCAAGCCGGAGACCATGGCTTCGCTTTCGCTGCTGCCGCGCGACGTCGAGCGCGCGATCTCGCAGGGATTAAGCAGCTACGGCGGCGGCGACGTAAAGATAGACACGGAGACGGTGCCCATCCAGGTGCCCCGCCATCTGCAAACGGTCGAGAACTTCGGCCGTCTGCTGGTCGCAACCCCTTCGGGCCGTGCCGTGCCGCTCTCGGACGTGGCCAAGATCGAGCTTGCGCCCGTTACCTACGGAGCGCAGAGTTTCAAGACGAGCGGGGCGCCGAGCATTATTTTGTTCGCGACCCCGGCGCCGGACGCCAACGTGAAGCGCATGGCCGAAAGCATCTTGGCCTTCGTGGAGTCGCTGAAGCCATCGTTTCCGGCCGGCGTCGAATACAAAGTCCTCGTGGATCCTTCCCAGTTCATCCGCGCTTCCATCGTCAACGTGCTCAAGGAGGTCGCCATCGGCGCTGGCCTGGCGGTGGTGATCCTGTTCTTCTTTATCGGGAGCTTCAAGAATACGGTGACGGCGGCCATCGAAATCCCAATCAGCATGGTGCTCGCTTTCATTCTGATGCGCATGTCGGGCATGAATTTGAACTTGATCTCACTCGGAGGCCTGGCGCTTTCCGCCGGCATGAACGTCGATGCGTCCGTCGTGGTCATGGAGAACATCTTCAGCCACTTTGAACGTGCTCAAAAGGGGGGCCGACGGCTGAGTTTAGAAGGGAAGCTGCGCCTAATTGCGCAGGCGGTCGCCGAGGTGCGGCTGCCGGTGATCGCCTCGACGATCGCCTCGCTCGTGGTTTTCCTGCCGCTCGCGTTTACTTCGTCACTGACCTACGCGATTTTGGGGGATCTCGCGAAGACGGTGGTTTTCTCCCACGGGTTTTCCGCCGTCGTGGCGCTGATTTTAGTGCCCACCGTGCGTTTTCACTTGCTGCGGGGAGAAAGCGCGAAGGTCGCCCTCCACGGCGGGGAGAGTGGCCCCGTGCGCCGACGGGTGGAGCGGTTTTTGGGCGGGGTCGAGAACCTCTATATTTTTAGCTTGCGTGCCTTCGCGCGTTCTCGGCTGCGGGCTCCGATTTACGGAGGGCTCGTGCTGGGGCTCGTCGCGCTCTGCGTTTGGGTATTGCCCAAGCTTCCACGGGAGGTCATCGGCATTCCCGACAGCGATTGGATGGTCCTAAGCGTTAGTCCTGACGGGTACACGATGCTCTCGCAGATGGAGGCGAAGGCCGAAGCCGAGGAAGCCCGCTTGCTCGAGCATTTCGGCGCCTCGATTGACTATACCTTCACCCAGATCCAGGGCGCGGGACACGCGACGATTTTGGCGCGCATGAGAAATCGCGCCGATATGCTGAACGTGTGGAAGGGGATGCAAAAGCAGTTCACTAACACGCCGGACGTTTCTTACTGGGTGGGGCCGTGGAACCCGGCGGAGCTGCCGATTCCCGACCCGCCGAAGCTGCGCCTAGTCCTGCAGGGCGGAAAGGTCGAGGATCGCGCCGAGGTGACGCAAGAATTGCGCGAGCTGCTTGATGGGAAGCGTGTGTTCCCGGACATGTGGACGCGACCGAACGTGCGCCGTAAAGAAATTATTTCGCTCGTGCCTTACGCCAATCAGTTCGCGAACCTGAAAGCCGGCGGAAGCACGGTCGACGTCAGCAGCCTCGCGGATCTTACGCGGGTGGCGACGAACGGTCGCTGGGTGGGTTACTTTCCCGTCGATGGCCGCAACGTGAGTATTCAGATGAGCTATCCGCCCGATCGAGTCTCGACCGCGGAGGACGTCGGGGCTCTGCCGATTTCCGTGGGCCAAAAGATTATACCGCTCAAGGCCTTGGCCGACGTCCGCAAGGAGGCCGTCATGCCGACGGTTTATCGCGAGAACGGCGCCGAGGTTTTCCTCGTGCTAGGGGATCTAAACAAGGGGCAGGAGCACGAGAAAGACGCGCGCGTCGCGCTCGCCAAGCAAACGGTCGAGGAGTGGCGGAAAACGCGCCCGCTTCCGGCCGGGGTGACGCTGACTTTCGACGACCCGGAAAAAGAGCTCACCGTCGCGCTCGAGGAGTTGGTGTGGGCGCTCGCCATTTCGGTCTTGCTCATCTTCGTGACGATCTACCTGCAGTTCAATGACTTCGTGAGCACGTTGATCGTGATGGTCTCGGTCCCGCTGGGCGTGATTGGGGTAATGCTTTCGCTCTGGCTGACCGGTAGCACGCTTTCGCTCAATTCGGTCCTGGGCGTGATCCTGCTCAACGGGTTGGCCGTCGCCAATAGCATTCTGCTCGTGGATTTTCTCAAGCGCCAACTCGCGCTCGGCCTTTCGCCGCTCGAAGCCGCGCTCGAGGCCGGGCGCAAGCGCCTGCGCCCCATCCTGATTACCTCCTTCACCACGATCTTGGCGATGTGCCCGATCGCCTTCGGGATGGGAGAGGGCGGGCGTATCCTGCAGCCGCTGGGAATCGCGGTGGCCGGTGGGCTCTGGTTCTCCATGGCGCTTACGCTATTCGTGGTGCCTTCGCTGCAAGTGGCGTATCTGAACTGGCGGGGTTCCCGCGGCGGTCTCGGCAAGCGCGAAACGCCCGGGACCGTGTTCGCGGAGGCCACCGGACGGCCGGGTTTAGCCACGCCGCCTCCGTTTCGGGCGAAGACGAAGCCGGAGAGCGCCTCGCGAACGGACTTACTCAGCCTGTTGTTCGGATGTTTGGCTTTGGGAGTCCCGCTGGATGCATACGCGACTTCGGTGGCGGCGCCCGCCGAGTCACCGCTGAAGTTCGAGGCCGCGCTCGCACGCATCGTGGAGCGCGACCTGGGGCGGCAGGTGGAGGCCCAACGGATGGATGAGTTCGCGGCCAAGCGCCGGGCGGCGCAGATGGCGTTTCTGCCTAGCGTGAGCGCTTCCGGAGCGCGCAAGGCCACTCATGCCACCGGCGCCACGGTAGAGACGACCGATTTGGAACTCAGCGGGACGATGAATCTCTTTCGCTTCGGAGCCGACTGGGAAGCGATCAAGGCCGCGCGCGCGGATGAAAACGCGCAGACCCACCTGGTCGAGCAAGCCGAGTTCACCGCCGAGCGCGCGGGAGTGGCGGCGTTACTCAAACGCATTCAGAACGAGAAGTCGCGGCAGATTCTAAAACGCGAGGTCGAGAGCCAACAAAAGCTGCTCGAGATCGCACGGGAGCGCTATCGACGAGGGCTCCTCTCGGGACAAGAGGCAGATAAGGTCGCCATCGATCTGGCTGAATCCCGCGCGAGCTTGCGCGACCGTGAAGTGCTCTTCGTGGAAGCGGAGGCGGATTTGCGCGAGAAGCTCGGCACGACCCAGGTGGAAGTCGCCTTTCCATGGGAAGACCGCCTGGGCACCTGGAGAAAAAAAAAGCCGTGGCTCTCCTCGAGCCTGGTACTGGCGGCCCGCCCGGATTGGCAGGCGGCTAGCCTGGCTCGGGAAGCCGCCGACGCCCGCAAAACGCGGCAGTTTCGCGGCTTCTTACCGACGCTCAACGCGGTCGGCGCCTACGGGCGCTATGATCTGAGCAACGCCGACTACTACGGCTGGAGCGCCGGGCTTACCTTGAGCGTGCCTCTCTTCGATCAGCTGGTGCAGTATTCCGCGTACCAGACGGCGAGCGTGGAGGCGGTGGTGGCTGATTACAAGGTCCAGCAGGTGGAACGCGATGCCGCGAGCGGGTTTGCCTCGGCCCGGCACGCCTTCGAGCAGGCGCTGGAATCGGCGTTTGAGCGCGACCAGGCCCAAGCCATGGCGAGACGGATTTCGAGCGACAACTTAAAACGGTTTCAAGCCGGCCGCATCTCCGCCAACGATCTCATCATCGACCAACGTCGACAGTCCAATGCCGAGCTCTCCGCCATCGACGGCTGGACCGCGCTTTATACGCGTTATACCGACTTCTGCCACGCCCTGGGAAAACGGGTCGGCGCCTGTTTTTAATCGTCTTTTCGGCGTCGGTACCCCGCCTGTGTCTCGGATGACCCGTTTTGCGTAAACGCACGATAACGGAAACTGACCCGGAGACGCCCCGCCCGTGGCCGGCGTTTCGCCGACTCGGTATCCTGGTTTACGGGAGGGACGTCGCGTGGTGGGGTCGCAGGGGTTTTCATTGGTGGAGATGATGCTGGGCGCGGCCATTGGGTCGGTCCTGCTTCTTTTCGGGGTGGTACCCTTTACTTCCGCCATGCATCAAGCCGAACTTTCCTCACGCGGGCACGCCGCCGTCGTGGGCCTGGATTATTTGATCCGTGCGACCCTGAACAATCGCGCCGCCTGCCGGACGGCGTTCGGAGATTCGGACATCCGCGAAGGCCTGGCGATTACGCTGAGCTCGCCCCAGGGGGCTGCACCCGGGGTCATCGCGCGCGATGGGCTGCGCGACTCGGACTATCAAATCAACTCGTGGACGGTGTTGGAGCGCGATCCCGTGCCGTTTTCGCTGAGCGATCATCTGACGACGCTTCGCTTGGTCGTCACGCCCCGGGGAGCTCCGCAGCCACTGGCACTGGATTACACGCTCACGCTCGTGCTCGATGCCAATCGTCGGGTCGTGGACTGCCGCGAGCAGGACACCGATGCGTCCCAGCTCGCCGGCGGCATGTACTTGGAGATGTGCCAGCGGGTGATGCGCATGGATGCGGGGGATAAAGAGATCTGCGCGACTTTTCCTCGTGCCACCCGCGTGATGGCCGCCTATTCGCAGTGCTTGCGCAAGACCGGTAACGTAGACGTCAAGGTAAAGAGGGGGAAGGGCAATGCTTTACTTTGCGGGTAACCCCTCCGAGCAACGGGCCGGCCTGGGCTTGCTCGAGGTCATGATGACGGCGGCGGTGGTTGCGTTGAGCGCCTACGCGATGGCCCAGTACATCACGAACTCCGCTCGGCGAAATTTCACGAGCTTCGCCCAGATCGACGAGCTCGCTTTGAAGTCCAAGCTAACCCGGCTTTTCCAGAATGACATCCTTTGCACGGACGCGATCGGAGGCTTGAACGTCACGCGCGTGCCGACATCGGGTACTACGGTGTTTGACCCGGCTCGGATTCGGCAGCGCCGCGTGAATCTTCCGGAGCCGATCGTGGTGGCGGAGGCGGGCCAACGACACGGCCGTTATGAAGTCCGTGCCGTGGACGTGCGCGCGGTGACCCAGATACCGGGATCGGTGGACGATTGGATCCTGACGCTCGCGGTTCAGCTGCACACCGACGCCAAGCGGGGCCTGGGCGCATCCGACCGCACGTTGAGTTTTACGGTGCCGGTGAAGGTGACTTACGGAGCCGTGGCGGGCAGCGTGCCGTTCTCGGTCCGGGAGTGCCGGACCCAGGTGAAAGCCGATACTTTCGTGGAGGCCTATTTTCGCGAGCTCTGCCTCACGAGCTACACGGATTCCAACGTCGCGCTTTGTGGAAACCTGAAGAACAGCGTGGTGGTCGCGGCCAAGTGGGAGGAATGCGAAGCGCAGCAGGGGGAAGGAGAGAAGAAAACCGTGGTCACGGGCAGTGATCCCACGGTCTACGCATCATTGGGTTGCGGATCTATTTAACGGGTTAGCTAGGGTGATGGAATAAGGGAGGACGTTTCGATGTATTCCATTTTAGCGATGGTGATCGCGCTGGGGACGGCGTTTGTACTGCAACAGAATACGGCGCAGATGATGGTACTGAAGGCGAATCAACGCTCGTTTTCCGCGCGGCAGGCGTTGTCCGCGATCGACGTGCTGGATTTGAAGATCAAGAGTTTCCTATCCGATCCGGCTTCCTGTAAGGCGATGCTTCGGGCCCAGGTTTGGACCTTTGACAGTGTCAACTTATTCGAACAAGGGTCAGGAGACCCGTTCTATAACCTTTCTTTCTTTGATTTTCGAAACATCGAGGCCTCGGCCGCCAACGCCTTCATGGGCGGCAACAACGGGTATGCAGACGGACATCGAATTCAAACTCCTAGGACTTTCGTGTTGGATGGCTACACCATCGTTTCGGCCAAGATCTTGCGCTCGCGCCGGATCGCGGCCTCTTACCACTATGTCGCGGACCTCGAGATCAAAGCCCAGCTACGTTTGGCCGCAGGCGACCCCACGCCGAACCCGGTGCGCACTCTGAACTATCAGGTCACCTACAGTTACGCCGACTACTCGGCGGGTAGTATTTCCTATGGACAGGCCCAGAACTTCCGGGTTCAGCCGCCGCAGGAGGTTTCTCACGAATCGGCTTGGGCCGTCGGTAAGTGCATCGCCGGCGTGGACGCCGAGCGCGTGACCACGGACTCCCTGCAGTCGGTTTGCTATTTCAACCTCACGGACAAGGCGAGTGAATGCTATCAGTCGTTGCGGACCGCCGCGCGGATCCAAGCGAAGTATACCCAATGCGTGGCCGCCGCCGAGAAGTGGGATGATAAGATCGGCGTCGACGGTAAGGACGAGGGGGCGAAGCCGGACGAGGAGCCTCGGGACAAGGAAGTGAAGTCGGCCGGTGTGGTCGTGAAGGTGGAAGAATCCGATCCCGAGGGTTACAAACTTAAACTTTCCTGCGGCGAGCGGCATGCGAAGGGCCCGAATGATCCTTTGCTGGCCAGCAATTGAAACTCCCGTTGCCCTCTGATAGCTTTTGATTCATGGCCACTCGTCCCGGAACCTTGCCGAAGCCGAATCTCTTCGAGTACACCGATTACCGGAAGTACCTGGAAGACTACTATAATTTCAAGAAGGCCACCGATCCCGGGTTTTCCTACCGTTCGTTTGCCAAGGCCGCGGGCTTTACCTC
The DNA here is from genome assembly GCA_050251055.1 of Bacteriovoracia bacterium. GTDB lineage: Bacteria > Bdellovibrionota > UBA1018 > UBA1018 > JBFWNL01 > JBFWNL01. Next base: position 58,542 of record JBFWNL010000012.1, on the reverse strand, counting down.
GTCGAACTTCTTCGTTTTCATCATCACCGGACAGCGAAATCTCACTCCATCCTCCACGGAAAAGACGATCCAGGCCGTGAAGCTGCAGGCTCGGGAAGCCACTTTTTTCCGGGCGTTGGTGAAGTTCAACCAGGCTAAGACGGTGGCCGAGCGCGAGCGGGCCGCCAAGGACCTCGTTTCCGACCCTTATTACAAGAAGGTGCATCCCCTGCGGGAGGCCGAGTTCAACTGCTTCGCCGACTGGTTCACGATCCCTATCCGCGAGATGGTCGGCAAGACGGGGGCGGTGGAGAACGTGGCGGAGCTCGCTTCGCTCCTCATTCCCGTGATCCCGGTCCAGCAGGCCAAGAAGGCGATCGAAGAGCTGAAAGCCTTGGGCATGATCGAGCGTGCCGCGGGCGGAGAACTGGAGCAGACCTCCCAGGTGGTGACCACGCCCGACGAGGTGACCTCGGTCGCGGTGTCCCGATTCCACAAGCAGATGATCCAGAAGGCCATCGAAGCCATCGATCGGTTGCCTAAATCGGAGCGCGACGTAAGCGGACTGACATTGGCGATCTCCGAAGAGTGCTATCAAGAGGTGAAGGAAATCCTTCGCCGTTGCCGCGAGGAGATCGTTAAACAGGTGGTGAACGACACCCGGGCGGCGGAGCGGGTTTATCAAGTGAATTTCCAGATTTACCCCTTAACCTTAAAGTTCAACAAACAGCCGAAACCGTAAACGCGAGTCAACGTAAACGCGGGGGATCGGCTCGGGGCGCTAGTGATTTCGTCGCCTCGTGGGCAGACTTGGGTTAAGGGCCCGGGGAATCGCGGTTTGTAATGACCCAGAAATAGCCCCTGGTATTTAAAGCGAACTCCGGGCCCGCCCTCTTAACAATCCAGGCCAGTTTCGACCCAGTTCCAGCTAACGACCGTAAACACCAATCTTCCGCCTCGTCCGGTCCGACTCGAGACTTCGCCTGGGGTCTGAGAAAATCTAAGACGGGATAGGTCTGCTTTCAGCAAGGGATGGTACAAAATGAATTTCAAGCAATCGATGGTTTGGTTGGCTCTTGGTTTAAGTGTTTCCGGCTGCCAGTTCGGCCTTCAAGGAAATGCCGGCGCACGGACGTTCGAAGCGCTCGCGGCGCGCGTGAGCGGCACCGCTTTCCAGAATTCCGCGCTTCCGAGCCCCATCCGGAGGCTTTCCGAGATCAGCTTCCGCGCGACGCCGCAGATGAACCGAAGCGATGCTTTGACGATGTTCGCGGCTGCGCCCGGTGGCACCTATTCCGACTATGCGGTGCAGATCCGCTTCAATAACGAAGGATTCGTGGATGCCCGCGATGGCGGCGGTTACGCGGCCGATATCGCGCTTCCGTACGCGGCCCGGGACAATTTCGCGTTCGTGGTCACGGTAGATATGGAAGCCCATCGGTATGACGTCAGCGTTTCCAAAAATGGGGGAGCCTCCCAGGTGCTGGCGAGTGGTTTTGCTTTCCGTACGGAGCAGGCGGAGGTGGCGCAACTCACCCACATGGGACTGGTCGCCTCGAGCGGATCCCACCAGGTGAGCTCGGTCCGCGTCCGGCACTTACCTACGCCTACGCCGACCGCGACACCAACGCCGACGTCTACGCCGTCGCCGACAACGAGCGCGACACCTACACCGACGCCGACCCCCACGCCTACCCCGACGCCTACGGCCACGGTTGGTACAGGTTGGACTGATTTGCCGGAGATTTCCGGCGCGCGTATCATTTATGTTAGCAGCAGCACCGGTAACGACGGCAACAGCGGCACCCAAGCGAGCCCCCTGCGCTCGATCGCGGCTGGCGTCGCGCAGCTTCGCCACGGCTATCCGGATCGCCTGCGCCTCAAACGCGGCGACGAGTGGCTGGAAGGGCTAGGGCATTGGAAGAAGAGCGGTCAGAGCGCCAACGCTAAGATGGTGATCGAAGCCTATGGCAACGAAGCCTTGCCGCGTCCCCTGTTGAAGACGGGCGCCTCACGTTTCTTCATGCGCCAGGGGGGCGGCGGATCGCCCGCGAGCATCGATCACTTGGCCATCTTGAATCTGCACTTCTGGGCGCATAGCCGCGTGGCTAGCAACGGAGACGTCGGGCTCTGGTGGCTGGGCGCGGGGGACGGGTTCTTGCTCGAAGACTGCAAGATCGAGAATTATGCTTTCGGCATCACGCTTCAAGGATACGACTCCGTCGCCCGGAACGTCGTAATCCGGCGAAACGTGATCGTCGACTCGCACTCCACGAGCTCCCACAGCGCGGGTATTTACGCGAGCAAGTATTACAACGTCACGATCGTGGAGAACGTGTTCGATAAGAACGGCTGGAAGAGCGGGCAAGCCGGCGCTACGATCTTCAACCACAACGTTTACCTCGACTACCCGACGTTAGGCGGGACGGTGACGTTCTCGCGCAACATCGTGGCCGATGGCTCGAGCCACGGGATCCAGATGCGTACGGGCGGGACGGCGGAAGATAACCTCTTCCTGCGCAACCCCATCGCGCTCCAGATCGGCTTCGGCGGGCTCGAGGGCGGTGCGGATGAGGACCCGACAATGGCGGTGTACGGTTACGTCCGGAACAACGTCTTCGCCGAAGGCCGCGACATCGATGCCAACAACCCGCGCGGGTGGGGCATTGTTTCGCAATGGCTCTCCGGCGGCGAGTTCAAGAACAATCTGTTCACCGGCAACCAGGGTGGATACCGCTTCGGCATCCACCTGGATGACAAGGGCAGCAACACGAAGTTCAACCGCAACCTCATGATCTCGGGCAACGTTCTGCACAACTGGCGGGGCCCGGTCCGTTTCGATGGCCACGGCGACAGCCTTCAAAACGTGACGTTTCGAGATAATATCTTGAATGACATGTTGGGAGGTCCATTGTTCGAGGCGGAAGAAATGCTCCAGATGTCCGGCCAGGTGAGCTCGTCGAACAACCGTGTGTGGAGTAGCGCGGGGTCGTCCTCGTGGGCGATCGTGGAAGATGCGGGCCGCTCGCTCGCCCAATGGAAGAGCATGATCGGCGATACGACCACGGTCGCGCAGCAACCGAGTTTCCCCAACGGGAACGCTACCGTGGCGCAGTACCAAGGCACGCTCCAGCCGTCGGCGGCCACTTACGACGCGTTCATGGCGCGCGTGCGGGAGATGCGCAAAGGGAACTGGGACGAGCGCTACACGGCGCCCGCCACGAATACCTGGTTCCGTACGCAGTTCGGGATGCCGCAACCGCCGGCTTCAGGCTCCGGTCAGTGAGAGTTCGATCAGTTGCACGGACGGCGCGCCGTAAGCGCCGTGAAACTGCAGATCGCTGCCCACTTCGGTGATTTGACTGGCCAGCTCGCGGAAGCTCGTCTCTAACCGCAGCTGGCCGGTCGGCCGCAGCAGGCAGCCATCGGAAATCCACATCCCTTGGGCACGGGCGGTGAACTGGTCGGAGGCCCCTCCCGCCACCGGCTGAAAATCCCAGAGCCGGGTCACGAGAAAGCCGCGAGAAATTCCCCGCAGCAGTTGGGCGAAGTCCTGCCTGCCGTGGGCGAGATAGAGGTTCTGGACGCCGGCCTTTAAGGTACCGAAAGCATCCCGCACGGCGCAGCCGTTAGAGAGCCGCTGGCCTCGACGCGCGCTGGCGGTCGTGTGCAGCTCGTCCACCAGGATACCGCCTTCGACTAAAGGCGTGCGCGTCGTGGGACAGCCTTCGGCGTCGAAGGAACGGGTCCCGTAGCCACCGGGCAATAGCCCGTCATGAATAATCGTGACGTTTTCGGAGGCGAGCTTACGTCCGCGGCCGATGCGACCGGCCTGGAAGTGTGGGGCGAAGTGCTCCAGAAGCTGCGCCATCGCGTCGTTGCGCAAGATCGCGGGACCGCGAAAGTCCTGGCCGGGTCGGGCGTCGATCATCTCCATCGCGCGGAAAGCGGCGAGGCGGCCCGCTAGCGGCGCCTTCTCGGCTCGGAACGTGTCAAAGAAACGCGAAAAAGCCTGCGCACGGCCTCGTTCAATGGAGCCCCGCGCTTCGCACGTCACCGAAGCTTCGTACAGGCTCCCTTGTTCGGAGATTTTTTCGCCTTCGGAGCTGAGCATGCGCACGCGCGTGTGCGTTTCCTTCACCTCGGCGTGGGTGACGCGCGTGATGCTTGAGTCGGTGGCGAGGCAATGGTTTTCCATTTCGTCCAGCACCTCTCGCTTCACGGCCGCGGGCAGGGCGCGGCCAGCGGCATCGTAGCTGTCGGTTTCCTGGTAGAGGGTGGAACCAAAGGAAAAAAAACTGTCGTGTCCGGGCGAGGGGCTGGGTTGGGTTTCGGCGGCGCGCATCGCCTGCCGGATGCACGCCTCGATCGCGTCGGGCGAATGGGAATGCACCACTGCTTCGCCGGTGCGCCCCTCGTGGCTCAGGCGAACCGCGCAGAGAGTGGCGTGGCTATTTTGACGCTCGGGATGTTTGGGGGAAACTGTTTCGGACTTATGGAAAAGACTCAGCCACCGGTCCTCGAGATAGACCTCATAATGGTAGGGATTCAGTTCCCCAAGGGTGTGTCGGGCGACTTCCAGTTCGTCCATATCAACTCATTCGGTAGAGTAACTTTACAGTGAACCGAGTGTAAAGGTATAATGTCTATAGGCGAGTCGTAGTGTCGGATTTCATAACGCCCTTGATAACGCAGCCGATTAAAGCGCACACTGCAAAGCGGTTCTAATAAAAAACGAATTTTTCACGCGGTAGGAGTCAACCATGGATTGGATCGGACTACTTAACAAGAACGAAGCCATCGAAGAGTTTCGCGACCTGAATTGGGAAGGCACGTTCTGGGAATACCTCGACATCGTGAAGAAGGATCCGCGCGTCTGCCGGAACGCCTTTCAACGCATGTACGACATGATCCTTTCGTACGGAACGGAATCCTACGTCGAGTACAAGAAGAACATCACGCGCTACAAGTTCTTTGATGACCCGATTAACAACGGGAAAGACGCCGTTTTCGGCCTCGATATTTCGCTCATGAAGTTGGTGAGCTTCCTCAAGTCCGCCGCGCTCGGTTACGGCACCGAAAAACGCGTATTGCTCCTCCATGGCCCGGTCGGTTCGTCGAAGTCCACGATCGCGCGCATGCTCAAGAAAGGCATCGAGCAATACACGAAGACCCCCGAAGGCGTGCTTTACACCTTCAAGTGGATCGATAAGCCGGAAAAGACCAAGGACAAAGACCCGATTTTGGGCAACGCCACCGAAATGCTCTGCCCGATGCATGAAGAACCGCTGCGGCTCGTGCCCGAAAATGCCCGCCAGGAGCTGGCGGACGAGTTCAATAAAGGCAAGAAGTCCGAGTACCGCGTGAACATCACGGGCGACATGTGCCCGTCCTGCCGCCACGTCCAGCGCGAGTTCATGAAGCGTTACGACGGAGACTGGTCCAAGGTGATGGATCACGTGCGCGTGTACCGCATGGTGCTCTCCGAGCGCGACCGCGTGGGGATCGGCACGTTCCAGCCGAAGGACGAGAAGAACCAAGATTCGACCGAACTGACGGGGGACATCAACTACCGCAAGATCGCCGAGTACGGCTCGGATTCCGATCCGCGCGCGTTCAACTTCGACGGGGAATTCAATATCGCCAACCGCGGCGTGGTGGAGTTCATCGAAGTGTTGAAGCTTGACGTGGCGTTCTTGTACGACCTGCTCGGCGCCTCGCAAGAGCACAAGATCAAGCCGAAGAAATTCCCGCAGACGGATATCGACGAGGTGATCATCGGGCACACGAACGAGCCCGAGTTCAAGAAGCTCCAAAGCAACGAATTCATGGAGGCCTTGCGCGACCGTACGGTGAAGATCGACATCCCGTACATCACGAAGCTCAAGCAGGAAGTGAAGATCTACGAGAAGGACTTCAACGCCAACAAGATCCGCGGCAAGCACATCGCCCCGCACACGGTCGAAGTGGCCGCGATGTGGGCGATCCTCACGCGCCTGGAGCAGCCGAAGAAGGCCAATCTTTCGCTGCTGCAGAAGCTGAAGCTGTATGACGGCAAAACCCTCACCGGCTACACCGAGGAAAACGTGAAGGAGCTGCGCAAGGAAGCCATCCGCGAAGGCATGGACGGCATCAGCCCGCGCTACATCCAGGACAAGATCTCGAACGCCTTGGTGAGCGAGAAGAGCGGCGAAGTCGGCTGTGTGAACCCGTTCATGGTGATGAACGAGCTCGACGGGGGCCTGAAGCATCACGCGTTGATCGCTAGCGACGAACGTCGGCGTGAATACCGCGAGCTTTTGGCGGTCGTGAAGCAAGAGTACGAGGACATCGTGAAAAACGAGGTCCAGCGCGCGATTTCGGCCGATGAAGACGCCATCTCGAAGCTCTGCTCGAACTACATCGATAACGTCAAGGCCTACACCCAACGCGAGAAGGTGAAGAACCGTTACACGGGCCAGGCCGAGGAACCCGATGAGCGCCTGATGCGCGCGATCGAAGAGAAGATCGACATCCCGGAAAGCCGCAAGGACGATTTCCGGCGCGAGATCATGAACTACATCGGAGCGTTGGCCATCGAAGGCCGCACGTTCGACTATAAAACGAACGAGCGCCTGCACAAGGCCTTGGAGTTAAAGCTGTTCGAAGACCAGAAGGACTCCATCAAGCTCACTTCGCTCGTTTCCAACGTGATCGACAAGACCACGCAGGAGAAGATCGACGTCGTGAAGGCGCGCTTGATCAAGAACTACGATTATTGCGAGATTTGCTCCACGGACGTGCTCAACTACGTGGCCAGCATCTTCGCCCGCGGGGACGTGAAGAAAAAATCCTGATGTATAACATCAAACGCGATCATGCCCGTTTTCGGAACATCGTAAAGGGCAAGATCAAGCAGGACCTCAAGAAGTACGTGACCAACGGCGAGATGATCGGCCGCAAGGGGAAAGACTTGGTCACGATCCCGATCCCCCAGATCGAGATCCCGCGCTTTCGCTTCGGCGAGAAGCAGCAGGGCGGGGTGGGGCAGGGCGAGGGCAAACCCGGCGATCCCGTCGGCAAGGGCGATCAAGAACAGCCGGGCGAGGGCCAGGCGGGCAGCGAGGCGGGAAATCACACGATCGAAGTGGATCTCACCCTGCAAGAGCTGGCCGAGATCCTGGGCGAGGAGCTCGAGCTGCCTAGGATCGAGCCGCGCGGGAAAAAAACCGTGCGTTCGGCGACCGACCGCTACACGGGGATCGCGAGCCAAGGTCCCGAGTCGCTGCGGCACTTCAAGCGTACTTTTCGCGAAGCGCTCAAGCGGCAGATCGCGACCGGCACCTACAACGCCAAAGACCCCATCATTGTTCCCATCCGGCGGGACAAGCGCTTCCGGTCTTGGAAGAGCGACGTGCGCCACGAGAACAGCGCGGTCATCATTTACATGATGGACGTGTCCGGCTCCATGGGCGACGAGCAGAAAGAGATCGTGCGTACGGAAGCCTTCTGGATCGATACGTGGCTACGTTCGCAGTACAAGGGGATCGAAACCCGCTACATCATCCACGACGCCACCGCGCGCGAGGTGGACGAGCACACGTTTTTCCGCACGCGCGAGAGCGGCGGTACGCTCATTAGCTCGGCCTACAAGCTCTGCGAAAAGATCATCCAAACCGACTACGCTCCGTCCGAGTGGAACATCTATCCGTTCCATTTCTCCGACGGCGATAACTGGTCGGGAGAAGACACGCGCCTGTGCATGGAGATCTTACAAAACTCTCTCCTGCCCGTGTGCAACGTGTTCTGTTACGGCCAGGTCGAGTCTCGTTACGGATCCGGACAGTTCTACAAGGATTTAATCGAACAATTCGGCAAGGAACACGCCTCCGTCATCCTCTCCAAGATCGAGAATAAAGAAGGTATCCTGCAGTCGATCAAGGAATTCCTGGGGAAGGGCAAATAGCATGTCGTTGACCAAGGAGCTCTCCGAGCTGCGCGACGAGATCAAAGGCTACGCTACGGACTTTGGCCTGGATTTCTTCGAGGTCATCTTCGAGATGGTCGACTACGACCAGATCAATTCGCTCGCGTCCTTCGGCGGTTTCCCCGTTCGCTACCCGCACTGGCGCTTCGGCATGGACTACGACCAGATGTCCAAGGGCTACAGCTGGGGCCTGCAGAAGATTTACGAAATGGTGATCAATACGGATCCCTCCTACGCCTACCTGATGAGTTCCAATAGCTACGTTGATCAAAAGCTCGTCATGGCGCACGTCTACGGCCACGTGGATTTCTTCAAGAACAACTACTGGTTCTCCAAAACCAACCGCAAGATGCTCGACGCCATGGCTAACCACGCCGTGCGCATCCGTAACTACATGGACCGCTACGGGCAGGACCGCGTGGAAAATTTCATTGACCGCTGCCTGAGCATCGAAAACCTCATCGATCCGTTCCTGCCGTTCCAGAAGGCGCCCGAGATGAAGAAGGATTCGGACGAAGACGCGGCCCCGCAAGAGCCGGGACGCCTAAAGACCGATCGCCCGTATATGGAGTCTTTCATTAACCCCAAGGAGTTCCTGGACGAGCAACGCCAGCGCCTCCAGCAAAGCCAGCAGCAGTCGCGCCGCAATCCCGCCGAACCGCAGAAGGATGTTCTGCAGTTCTTGGTGGAGCACGCCCCGCTCGAGCACTGGGAAAGCGACGTGTTGAGCATCATTCGCGAGGAAGCCTACTATTTCGTGCCCCAGATGCAGACTAAGATCATGAACGAGGGCTGGGCCTCATACTGGCATTCCCGCATCATGACTGAGAAGGCGCTGCGCGACTCCGAGATCATCGAGTTCGCTGATCACCACGCGGGCACGATGGCCATGCAGCCGGGCCAGATCAACCCTTATAAGATCGGCATCGAGCTCTTCCGCGACATCGAAGATCGCTGGAACAAGGGCAAGTTCGGTAAGGAATACGACGAGTGCGAAGACCTGGTGAAAAAAGCCAACTGGGACACGAAGCTCAATCAGGGGCGCCAGAAGGTGTTTGAAGTCCGCCGGGTGTGCAACGACATCACCTTTATCGACAGTTACTTGACGCAGGAGTTCTGCGATCGGCTGAAACTCTACACCTACGAGTTCAATCGTCGCACCAACCAGTACGAGATCACCGACCGCGATTACAAAAAAGTAAAAGAAAAGCTGCTCTTCATGCTCACGAACATGGGCCAGCCGTTCATTTACGTGAAGGATGGTAACTACGAGAACCGCGGGGAGCTTTTGCTTTGGCACAAGCACCAAGGCATCGATCTCGACATGCGCTGGGCGCAGGAGACGATGCGGGGCCTAACCGAGATCTGGCGCCGTCCCGTGTGTGTCGAGACTATGGTCGACGGTCAGAAGAAAATTCTCGCCTACCAGAACGGCGAGTTCACCGAGCGCGGCGAGTAATCCTTCCGCGCATCGCTCACGAAAAAAAACGGGGCCATTTCAGCACCAGTTCGGCGTCAAGAACTCCGCACGCGCGAATTTTTCGCGGGGGCCATGCTTGGTTTTGCGAGGCGCGTGAAATGTTCCTGTCGGATCGCCCGGAAGGGCAACCATCTTGTCCCGCCGGAATCCGTAACTTGTCTAAAAATGCCTAAAAACTGGCTAAAAAATTGCATTTTTTGAGAGCAGATATTTTCGGCGGATCCGTTCACGCCCAGGGGCAGGCGTCGGCTTGTTAATGATTTCGCGCGTGCGCGGAACGTCCGTGGCCACTTAGATCTTGCTTTCGGGGGATCCGGATTTAGTATGGAAAGAAATCTGACTATTTCTTCATCATCCATGGAGGGAACGATGAGAAAATCGCTCCGGTTCGTATTTTTCTCCTGGCTTGGCCCGCTGTCGCTATGCGGTTTTTTGTTAGCGCCCGGCCATAGCTTTGCTTCGCAGTGTTCGGCCAATTTGGCTTGGAGTGCGCACGCGAACTCGTCCCGCGCATCGATGGATGCGTTTGGTCTTCCCAATGTTGATTACTCGGAACTCGATGCCGCGCTCATCGGCAATCTTGCGCAGACTCCCGCGGAAGCCTATGCCCATCGTCTTTATATCCGCCTTACGGGAGGTCCCGCCAATCCGTCCCAGCCGCGTTTCCGCCGGGTGTTGAAGCTCGTCACCGAACAGAAATATTTCGAGGCCGCCGCGCAGGTGGTTGAAACGGAAAATTTCCTGAATGTACGCACGCGCAACTTCGCCGCTCCCTTCACGAGTAAAGATGGCTCGCCGCTTGAGCCATTTAACGACATGCAGGCGTTGATGATCGGATTGGTGCGCGACGGTCTGGACGCCCGCTTGCTCCTTACAGGCAATCTTCGATACAGCGCCTACGCCAGCTTTGGCCTGCCGGCGGTGTCCCGAGCCAATAACGACCATTACCTGAAGTTCGACGAGAAAAGCCTAAGTCTGCTCACGGACCTCGAGCGGGTCGACAAGCAATGGGAAGATCTCAATGTCGGCATCGGCGCGCTGACGACGCGCGCTTGGGCAAAGCTGCAATACGAAGCGGGCACGAATCGCCGGGCTTTGCGCGAATCGTTCAACCTCTTCCTTTGCGCTCCGATCGAAAGCTGGAAGATGCGGGGGGTGCCCGACTCCTTCGTTCGCCGGGACGTCGACCGGGCGCCGAGCGGCAACCCCGCCAATTACCAAAACACCTGTCGCAACTGCCACGCGCTCATGGATTCCATGGCCGGCGCCTTCGCGCATTTTGACTATGTCGATAATGCGTTGGCCTACATCAATTCGGGGGTGGCGGCGAAGTACAACCAAAACGGCGAGGTCTATCCGCCTGGTTACGTGACCTCCGATTCCAGCTGGATGAACCTCCTAGACTACAACACGGCGGTTGATTTCGGGTGGCGCACGGAAAAGATCGGCGAGAGCTTGCCCGAGTTCGCCAATATGCTCGCCAACTCTTCGGCGTTCAGCCGTTGCATGGTGAAAAAGGTTTATACCGAGGTGTGCGGCGGCACGATCGCCGAGCACGCGCCGGGCCTCCTGGATCCGATGGTGAAGGATCTCGAGGCGAATGGTTACAACTTGAAGCGTTTGTTCACGAAAACCGCGGCCGCGCCCGAGTGCATCGCACACCCGGCGGCCTTAAGCGAGTAAGCGAGGAAATGACGGGATGAAACAAGGATTAGTGGCATTGGCATTGGGGATGTTGCTGGCGACGGCAGGCACGGAAGCCGCCACCCCGCTTCGGATCAAGAACTTCCGCGAGATTTTCGCTTCTTACGAAGCGATCACGGGCGCGGATGAGGGCGACACCGAGCTGCTCGAGCTATTCAAGCTCACGAAGGACCGTCTGCCGCGCGCGGGCGTGCCGCAGGAATTCGGCTCGCCGGTCGTGTTGGGTATGACGGAGCTCGCGGGCGGCTTCTGCAAGAAAGCGATCGCTCGCGAGAAGGCGCAGTCCTACGGCGAGCGCCTGCTGTTTTCCGATATCGATTTCGCCCGCGGCACCAATCAGTTCTCCGATTTCTTGGTGGGTAAGCTCGCTGACCAGCTAGCAATCTCGTTTTGGCAGCGCGAGGCGAAGGTCTCGGAAAAGATGGCCTTGTCCAAGATGATTTCCGACCTGTCCACGGGCGACCCGATGGCGGTGGTGGAAACGGAAGAGCTCCTGCAGGTCGTCTGCACGACGTTCGGAACCAGTTTGGCTTTCTTGGTGAAATAAGGGGAGGCGACCATGAACTTTAAATCGACCAAATTCGAGATCAGCGCGCAGCTAAAGAAGCACCTCTCCGAAGGCAACCATAAGCTAGTCACGCGCCGGGACTTCCTGTCGCACGGCTTGATCGCGTTCAGCGCGGCCACGGCCATGCCGAGCGTGCTGCTCTGGGGCTTGAAGCAGGCCCGCGCCGCGGATTGCGGCGGCGATGTCGGCTCCAGCATGGTGCCCTTCATGGCTTTCGACATGGCGGGCGGCGCCGCGCTTCCGGCGAACTTCCTGGTGGGCCTCAAGGGCGGCCCGGAAGATCTACTTACCAAGTACGATCTCCTGGGTTGGAACCCGAAGGAAGGGGGCGCGCTCAATACCGACTTCGGCATCCCGATGTCGGCGAAGTACAGCAAGCTGCTCGAGGGCATTCTCACGAACGCGAGCCCCGAGGCGCGGGCCAACCTGCGCATGGGGAGCTTCTGCCACTTCGCGCAGGACGACACGAGCGGCAATCGCATGAACGCGGCCACGCTTGCGCTGCGCGCGGGTTTCCGCGGCGCGTACGTGTCCAACGGGATCTCGATGATCGATTCGCTTTCGGGCGGCAACAGCGCCCCCGTGGTGGCTAGCGCCGCCTACAAGCCTACCTTCGTTCGCAGCGTGAACGACGTGCTAGGCGCCACGAATTTCGGCGGCCAGCCTTTCAAGGGTTTCAAGGTCCCCAAGATGAAAGCCATGGCCGACAGCGGGATCACCTTAAGTCGCGAGCAGGCCGAGGACTTCCTGGACCAGACCGACGGCGACGTGCTCAAGGAGCTCTCCAAGTGCGGTTACGAAAAGAGCCTGGTCTTCCTGAATAACGTGGCGGGCCTCGATCCGCGCTTGGATACGGAGGCGCAGGCGGTTTACGGCATCAACGCCAACACGGACCCGGGTACGCTCCCGGCGGTGATCGCCTCGTTGACGATGAATACCCTCAAGGCGCAGGCCGGCCCCAGCGTATGGACGCTGGGCGGTTGCGACTACCACGACGGCACGCAGACGACGGGGGACGGCAAGGACCGCGAGATGGGCATTCAGATCGGCCGCGCGGTGGAGCTCGCGCACCGTTTGAAGAAGCCTTTCTTCTTCCAGCTTCTTACGGACGGCGGCACGGACGCTCAGGTCGGCACTCGCAAATGGCGTGGCGACAGCGGCGACAAGTGCATGACCGTTATCGGTTACTATAATCCGAAGGGCGCGCCCAAGATGATCCGCAAGCAGGTGGGGTATTACACCAATGGTCAGGGCGCCGAGCGCAACACCCTCATCGGGGGAGAACCCTCGCTGGTGGGTTACGCCGTGCTCGCGAACTATCTCAACGTCCAAGGGCGGCTAAACGAGTTTGCGGCGCTGGCTCCGGGCGTGTTCACGGGGGCGGGTCAGCTTGACAGCGTCCTGATTTTCGAAGGCGGGGCGTGAGGGCATGAAAGTCGGGGCAAGGGCGATTTGCCGCCGGGGTCTGCCGGTTTGGGTTTTGAGTCTGCTGATCGTGTTGGGCGTGCTTTCGGCGCCCGCGTTTGGGGCGACGTGCGAAGAGGGCTTTCGGTCTTTCCAGTCCACCCTATATAAGAAGATCCGCAAGGACTGCGCGAAGTGCCACGACGGCAGCCGTCCGAACGCGCCGGCGTTCGCCGTGAGCGACGTGGAAGCGAGCTACGACACCGTCGTGAACTACATGAACTTCTCGCAGATTCCCGAGTCGCTGCTCGTAATCCGCGCGGGTAATGGCCACTGCAACCTGGAAACTTGCGAAGGCGAATCCGGTAAGGAAGCCGAAGCGGCCTCGGCCGCGTGGTGGGATGGTGGAGAGAAATCTTGCATGCGCAACGGACGGATGTTCACGGCGCCGCTCGCCGTGCCGGTCAATCTGCCGAAGCCCGACGCGGGTTTCGCGACGCTTTCGTTCCCGCTCAAGGACGTCGACGCCAGCTTTGGAGGCGCCCTCTTTCAGGTCGACATCCAGGATTTCGTGGATGCGGCGACCGGCGTGAAGGGTGCTTACCGTCTGCGGGCGCCTCGGATCGTGAACGGGGTGGCGCCGATTTATGTCGAGAACATCAAGATCCTGCTCAACGGCAAGTACGACAGCATCGAGAACGCCTACGCGGGAGTGGCCAAGAACATCAATTTTTGGCCCGTCGCCGGTGATCGAAGCATCACTACCGCGTCGCCGGTTCTCTCCGGCGCGACCCTAATCCTGATGAAGGACGGCTTGGCTAATCCTAAGCTCACCGTTTCTTTCGTGCGCGCCGAAGCCGGTGCCGCCATGGCTTGCATGAACCTAGATAAGTTCACGGCGAAGATGCAGCCGGTGCTCAACTCGGCCAAGTGCGTGAACTGCCACAAGGACGGCAGCGCCGCCAAGGGCACCCAGGTGTTCAGCCTGAACAAAGGCACCGAAGATCTGTGCCGGGTGGCGACGCAACTCTTCACCGACAACTTGCCGATGTCTTCCGCCTGGGTGGCTTACCCCACGCGCGGGTTGTTTGGGCACCCCAAGCTCACGGAAGCGGAATCTCTCAGCTATATCGAAGCGGTCAAAGCTTGGAAGTCGAAGTAAAAAACTTTGCCTAGGGAAAGGGCGAAACCATGTTTCAGCGAGCGCTAGGGATTGCACTCGGGGCGGCGGTGCTGTGGGCGCCGGGCGCCCAGGCGGCCGACCAAGGCTTTCGCTATCGCGAAGGGAAGTGTCAGAACGCGAACGGACAGGCCGGGCTGAATCCCTCGTATCTGGGGCAATGCGGGGATCTACGTGGCACGGTGCTGGGACGACTGAATCTCAACGGGATTGACTTCAGCGGCGCCCAGTTCACCGGTGCGGATCTCCAAAAATCCACCTTCGCCCAGTCGAATCTCACGGGCGCGAACTTCGACAACGCGGTCCTCTCGGGGGTTGAGTTCGATAATACGACCTTAGACGGCGCGAGTTTCCGCAAGGCGGGACTCAAGAACCTTAAGGTAATTGAAACCCCATTCGTGCGGAACGACTTTTCGGAAACCGATTTTCGCGGCACCGATTTGACCGACGTCGTGGCGAGCGCCTCCAACTTCAATAAGGCGGTTTTTTCGGGAGCGAAGCTCGATGCCGCCCGTTTCACCGACTGTAAGTTCGTCGGCGCCGACTTGAGCGGCGTGGTAGGCAAGGATACTGCTTTTCCGGGAACGGATTTCACCGATGCCAAGCTCGGGGGTGCGAAGCTCGCGGGCGCTGACCTTTCGCGCGCGAGCTTTACCCGCAGCCTCGTGGATGGGGCCGACCTGGCCCGGGCAAATGCCACCAACGCGGCTTTCGCCGGCGCCCGCCTGCGCCATGTCGCCTTAAATGGGGCGAAGTTAACCGGTGCTCGCTTCGAAGCAGCCGACCTGCACGGCGC
Organism: Bacteriovoracia bacterium; assembly: GCA_050251055.1. Taxonomy (GTDB): domain Bacteria; phylum Bdellovibrionota; class UBA1018; order UBA1018; family JBFWNL01; genus JBFWNL01. Next base: position 43,465 of record JBFWNL010000012.1, on the reverse strand, counting down.
CAATCTGATGGATTGCGTGCTTGAGCAGGCGAACTTCAAGCAAGCGATATTCAGCAAGCGCACCCAGCTCCCCGTAACTCAAGCCGAAGCGGAGAAGCTGGGAATGGTCTTCCGCAAGGCAGTCGCGGCGCTGATCCTGTGGGATACGTTGTCGGACCTGGTGAAGGATTTCGGCAAGCACCTGAATGAGCAGGGAGTCGACGCGACCTTCTCCCCGAATTCCGAATATCTCTTCGATGGCAAGCTCTCGCTGGCCCCCTACGACGTCGTGATTCACTTCAACGGCACGACGTTTTCGAACGACATTCCGGAGGCGGGCCAGCTCGCGTTGGTGGCGTTCGTGCAGGCGGGGGGGATTTTCATTCATGGCGAGTGGAACGGATACGAGATTCGTTTCAATAACGCCTTGAAACAGATGCGGGATTTGAGCCTTTTTGATCTCACCGATACGACGGGTGACCGCAAAGTCGTGCTGACCCCGGAAGCGGGTCAAGAGAAGCACCCGCTTCTCGAAGGCGTCGGCGCGCCCCTGGCGCTGAATGGCGTGGCGGGGATGAGGACAGGTACCGTCCGTACGTTTGCCCAAGATCCCGTAACCGTGTTGATGAAGGATGCGGCGGGGATTCCTGCGGTGGTGACACGGAAGTTTGGCGCGGGTAAGGTGGTAGGGTTTTATTTTACTTGTACCCTCAACGGTGGGACTTGCTTGAATTTGGCGCCGATTCGTCGCTTGTACTTGAATGCGGCGAATCTCTAGCGGCGGAAGGATACGGAGGAAGACGTGATCAAAAGCGCGGCGGTGGTGGGTCTGATCTACGCATGGGTGGTGGGTTACGCGATGGCGGGAGACTTGGGTTACCGGTACCGCGACGGGAAATGCCAGAATGCGAATGGACAGCCGGGCCTGAACCCTTCTTATCTGGGCCAATGCAGCGACCTACGCGGGGTGGTGCTCGGCCGCTTGAACCTCAACGGGATCGACTTCAGTGGATCGCAGTTCATCGGGGCCGACCTACAGAAGTCGACGTTCGCCCAAGCGAATCTCACGGCGACCAACTTTGAAACCGCCATTCTGTCGGGCATCGAACTCGACGGGACAAAACTTGACCGCGCGAGCTTTAAGGGCGCGGTGCTAAAGAACGTGAAGCTCATCGACATGCACTTCGTCAATAACGACTTCACCGGCGCCGATTTCCGCGGCACGGATCTCACCGACGTCGTGGCGACGGACTCAATCTTCAATAAAACCAACTTCTCGGGTGCGAAGCTCGATGGGGCGAGTTTCACCGGTTGTAAGCTCGAGGAGGCGAACCTCAGCTCCGCCACCGGGGCCCAGGCCAAGTTCATTGATTCCGGGTTGACGCAAGCTAGCTTTACGGGCGCGATGTTTCGCCAGGGCGTTTTCTCCCGTTCGACGCTAGAGCGGGCCGATTTGACGGGGGCGGTGTTGGAGCGCGCGGATCTGCGGGGCGTTTCTTTCAAGGGGGCGAAGCTGCGTCGGGTGCGCGCCGGCGGTGCCGCGCTCGATAATGCCATGATGGATGGCGCGGATCTGCACGCGGCGGATTTTCGCGACAGTACGCTGGCCAAGGCCAAGCTTGCGGCGGCAATCTTTACTAAGCGTTCGCTCTTGCCGCTGACCACGGAGGAGGCCCAGGCCGCTGGCATGGTACTCAAGCGCGTGCAGGCCGTTTTGCTCGTCCTTGATGTGCTAAACGGCACCCAGACCGCGGCCTTCGCGCAATACCTCACCCAGGGCAACGACGATATCGAGCTCACCCTCACGGCGGTGCAGGAAACCCAGTTTGTCGGCGTGGGGATCGCCGACGCCGACGTGGTGATCCATTTTAACGGCGGGACCTCCGGGACCGATATGCCGGTCGCCGGCCAAGAAGCGATCGTGAATTTCGTGAAGGCAGGCGGACGTTTTATCCACGGGGAGTGGAACGCTTTCGAGCTGAAGAACGGACGCATGGCAAAGATGACCGACGTCACGCTTTTTTCGAGCGATAGCACGTCGGGCACGCGGCAAGTTACCCTCACTGCGTTCGATGGCCAGGATAAGCACCCTTTAGCCGCTGGTCTTACCGCGCCTATTCGCTTTAGCATTGGCGGAAATCTAGGGCCGGTGCGCAACTTCGCGGAAAATCCGGTCTTACCGATCCTGAAGGACGACAAGGGCATGCCCGCCGTGGCGATGCGCAAGTTCGAAAAGGGCGAAGTCATCGGCTTTTACTTCAATGCTGGCGGTAACAGCCCTTTCCTAGCCGATGCCAATATCCGGCGGCTCTATCTGAACGCGATCCGTTACTAGTGGCTACGCGCGTCGATCTCGCCTATACTGCTGGACCATGACGCTTGGCTATGTCCTGATCGCCTGGTTGATCGTTGATTTTCTCTTCGAGCTTGTCGTCGAAGCATTGAATTTAAGCAATGTGCGCGCCGAGGTACCGGCGGAATTCAGGGATCTCTATCCCGCCGATAAATATGCCCGGGCGCAAGCGTATTTGCGCGACACGACCCGTTTTGGACTCGTCCATCGAGCAATCCTTCTCGCCATTTTCATCGCGTTCTGGGGCTGGGGTGGCTTTGAGCGGTTGGACGTATGGGCGCGGGAGTGGGGAGCCGCCTGGGGCGGGGGAGAGGTCACCGTAGGCTTGTTTTACATCGGCGCGCTTGCCGTTGCTTCGCGCGTCCTGAGGTTGCCGTTCGCGATTTATTCCACCTTCGTCATCGAACAGCGTTACGGATTTAATCGCACCACCCCCCTTACTTTCGCACAGGATTTGGTGAAGGGTTCGATCTTGGCGGCTCTGATCGGCGGCGTGGCCGTCGCGGGAGTACTGTGGTTTTTCGAGCGGACGGGAGAGTGGGCGTGGCTTTACGCTTGGGCCGCCTTGGCGGTTTTCCAGCTTCTCCTAGTTTTTATCGCGCCCACGTGGATCATGCCGCTCTTCAATCGGTTTACCCCGCTTCCAGAGGGGGAACTCAAGGAGAAGGTGCACGCGTTCGCGGCGAAGCATGGTTTCCGCATGAGCGGGATTTTTACGATGGACGGATCCAAGCGCTCGTCGAAAGCGAACGCGTTTTTCACGGGCTTTGGCGCCGCCAAACGCATCGTGCTCTTCGATACGCTGATTCAAAAACACACGGTCGACGAGCTCGTCGGCGTGCTCGCGCATGAAATCGGCCATTATCAGCTGAAACATATCTTCAAGATGATTTTGATTTCGTTAGGCTTCAGCGCACTAAGCTTTTACGTGGTGGGGCTGCTCATGCACGACGCGCGGCTATTTGCCGCGTTCGGGATCGAGCGCGTGTCCGTGTACGGAAGCTTGGTCGCGCTCACGATTTTGTACGGCCCGCTTTCCCGGTGGATTTCCGCCTTTTTTTCCGGTCTTTCGCGCCAACATGAATTCGAAGCCGACGCCTACGCCGCGAAAACCACGCAAAAACCCGCGGATTTGGCGCTCGCGCTCAAGAAGCTAAGCGTGGAGAATCTATCCAATTTGCATCCGCACTCGCTGAAAGTGTTTCTTGAGTACAGTCACCCGCCTATTCTTGAGCGATTGCGCAAGTTGTCAGTGCAATAACGCATTGAGTAATTGATCAAATGATGGGGTGAGCTTACACCCAGCTTCTAAAAATATAAGGACCTTTGTCTGTCTTATATGGTCTTAGAAAACCCTGTCTCTTCGGGCGCCTAACGCGGGGGCTGAAACACTATCCGTAGTGGGGCTCAAAATGAGCCACCCAAAATGTAGGTCACAGTTTTGACAATTCGGGAAAATCGCTTCAATCTATTTTCAAGTAAACGACGGTCTTGATTTCAAGTGGTTCGATGTAACCCGACACAAGACAGAACTAGTACGACGTAAAGCTGGCAAACGGCTCGCCTTTAGGCTTATGGTTGGCGGTCCCGAAGCTAGGGTTGTTTATTTTTTTGTGGGGAGTTTTGGATCGCGACCACGTGATTCGCGATCCGGGGGGATGAGAGAATGGAAGTGAACATGAAGAGCACTGAAAAAGACGGTACCAAAGAAAACGTGAAGCACACTGAAGCGAAGAAGAAAGCCATTTTGAACACGCAGCCCGTGGGCGCGCGTATGGCCGGCGCGAAGCAGTCGAGCAAACTCGCGCACGGTTTGAAGTTCGCCCGCCAGTTTACCCAGGCCGGTAAGAACCCACTCGATCAGGTGGAATACCGTAAAGCTTCCTCCGCGATCAAAGACACCGATTCCAAAGTTGTATTTGAGATGAAGGACGTGGAGGTCCCGGCCGGCTGGAGCCAGCTCGCGATCGACATCCTCGTTTCCAAGTATTTCCGTAAGGCGGGCGTGCCCAACGCTAAGGGCGAGCTGTCCCATGAAACTTCCGTGCGCCAGGTCGTGGAACGCCTCGCGCATACCATCCGCCACGAAGGCGAGCGCCGCGGCTATTTCGACGCTTCGGCGGCCCAAGCGTTCGAAGACGAACTTTCCTACATGCTGATCCACCAGCTGGGGGCGTTTAACTCCCCCGTGTGGTTCAACTTGGGCCTTTGGCACAAGTACGGGATTCAGGGCTCGGGCGGTAACCACGCCTGGAGCTTCGACACCCAGAAGGTCGAGCAAACCAAGAACGCTTACGAGCATCCGCAGTGCTCGGCTTGCTTCATTCAGTCGGTCGATGACGATCTCATGTCGATGTTCGACTTGCTCAAGAACGAAGCCCGCCTGTTCAAGTACGGCTCGGGCACGGGTACGAACTTTTCGAAAATTCGCGGCAAGCAAGAGTTGCTTTCGGGCGGCGGCACCTCGTCGGGTCTGATGAGCTTCTTGGAAGTGTTTGATCGCGGCGCGGGCGCCACGAAGTCCGGCGGGACCACGCGCCGCGCGGCCAAGATGGTCTGCCTCGACATGGACCACCCCGAAATCGAAGATTTCATCACGTGGAAGAGCCGTGAAGAGCGCAAGGTCGCGGCCCTGATTGCCGCGGGCTATAGCTCCGATTTCAACGGCGATGCGTACCGCACCGTCGCCGGGCAGAATTCGAATAACTCCGTGCGCGTGACCGATGAGTTCATGCGCGCCGTCGACCAGGATAAGGACTGGTCCACGAAGATGCGCACGACCGGCGAGATCGCGAACACCTATAAGGCGCGCGACCTCTGGAACAAGGTAGGGGAGGCCGCTTGGGCCTGCGCCGATCCGGGGCTGCAATTCGACACCACGATCAACAACTGGCACACCTGCTTGGATACGGACCGCATTTTCGCGTCCAATCCCTGCTCGGAATACATGTTCTTGAACGACACGGCTTGCAACCTCGCGTCGTTGAACCTCGTGAAGTTCTTGCGCGAAGACGGCAGTTTCGACGTCGAAGCTTACCGTCATGCCTGCCGCGTGTTCATCGTCGCCCAGGAAATCCTGGTCGATCTCTCGAGCTATCCGACGGCGCAGATCGCGAAGAACTCCCATGATTATCGCCCGTTGGGTTTGGGCTACGCGAACCTGGGCACGCTGCTCATGTTGAAGGGGATTCCGTACGACAGCGAAGAAGGCCGCGCCTGGGCCGGCGCCCTGACCGCCATCATGTGTGGGCACGCTTACGCCGTGAGCTCGGAAGAGGCCGCGCAGATGGGCGCGTTTCCGGGGTATGAGAAGAACCGCCGTAGCATGCTGAAGGTGATTTCTCAGCATCGCCAGGCGTCTTACCAAATTGATGAAACGAAGGCGCCGAAGGACATGGTCCTGGCCGCGCGCGAAGATTGGGACCAGGCGCTCGCGCTGGGTGAAAAGCACGGCTACCGGAACTCGCAGGTGACGGTGCTTGCCCCCACGGGCACGATCGGTCTACTGATGGATTGCGATACGACGGGCGTGGAGCCTGACTTCGCGCTGGTGAAGTTCAAGAAGCTCGCCGGCGGCGGGTACTTCAAGATCGTCAACCAGTCGGTGCCGCTCGCGCTCAAGAACTTGGGCTACAGCCGTCCGCAGATCGAAGACATCATCCGTTACGTTCTAGGAACCATGAGTTTGGAAGGCGTGCCGTTCCTCACGCGCGAGACCTTGAAGTCGAAAGGCCTCACCGATCGTGAAATCGACAAGATCGAAAAATCCCTGCCCTCCACCTTCGAGCTGTCGAGCGCCTTCCACCGTTTCGCCATTGGCGACGAGACGCTGAAACGCATCGGCATCGCCGCCGAAATCTTCCAGAAGCCGACGTTCAACTTCTTGCGTTGGATGGGACTGACGGAAGCGCAGATTCGGGAAGCCAACGAGGTCATCTGCGGTACGATGACGGTCGAGGGCGCCCCGCACGTGAAGGATCAGCACCTCGCGGTCTTTGATTGCGCGAACAAGTGCGGCGCCAAGGGCCAGCGCTATATTGCGCCGATGGGCCACGTGAAGATGATGGCGGCTACCCAGCCTTTCTTGTCCGGCGCCATCTCCAAGACCGTGAACATCCCGAACGAGTCGACGGTCGAAGATGTCAAGGACATCTACTACCAGTCGTGGAAGCTGGGCTTGAAGGCCATCGCGCTTTATCGCGACGGTTGCAAGCTCTCGCAGCCTCTTTCGACGAAGTCCGATACGGCTAAATCCGAAGATAAAGCGGAAGCTAAGCCGGCCGCCGCTGCGGCCGCCCAGCCCGCGCAGATGACGTACGCGCCGATTCGCCGCCGCTTGCCAAATAAGCGCGCCGGATTCACGCAGGAAGCCGAAGTGGGCGGCCACAAGCTTTACCTGCGTACGGGCGAGTACGAAAACGGATCCTTGGGCGAAATCTTCATCGACATGCACAAGGAAGGCGCCGCTTATCGTTCGATGATGAATTGCTTTGCCATCGCCGTGAGCTTGGGCCTCCAGTACGGGGTTCCGCTGCGTGAGTTCGTGAATAAGTTCACGTTCACGCGTTTCGAACCCTCCGGCATGGTGAAGGGCCATCCGAACGTGAAGATGGCGACTTCGGTCGTCGACTATCTCTTCCGCGTGCTCGGTATGGAATATCTGGGACGTACGGACTTCCTGCAAGTGAAGCCGGAAGTATCTCCGGTGGACCTGTCGGCGGATAAGCCCGCTTCGCAGATGATCCCGGCCGATCCGGCGGCGCAAATCGCCAGCGGCATTGACCTACCGGGAAACGTTTCGCAGATGGAGCTCGGTTTGGGTTCGCAGCTGGCGGAAATGATGGGCGATGCGCCTCCTTGCGACGGCTGTGGCCACACCACCGTCCGCAACGGCGCGTGCTACAAGTGCCTGAATTGCGGCAACAGCATGGGTTGCAGCTGATATAAGCGCTTATTTTACTTAAGTAATTGCCTGCCTGCGATTTCGTAGGCAGGCGTTTTTTTTCCTGGGCCGCGCGTCCGGTGTTTAGAAAAACTGAACCTACAGCACTCGCCAGACGGGATTTTTCATTGTAACGCTCGGGTATGAGCCAAACTAAATCCTCGGAATTGTCCCCCTTCTTACAAGCCGCCGTTGATTTGGACGAACAGTTCAGTCAGCTCGATCGTCTAAGTGGCCATATCGATCGCCATTCGCTCGATGGAGAAGGTGGGCTGGAGCGTGCACGCGAGCTGTTGAGCAAGTTCAGCGCCGTCGCTCAGGGAATCGCCACGGGCGTTCAGAACCTTGCCCAGCGGCTGGAAGAAGCGCGGATGCAGGCCGAGCGAGCTTCGCAGATCGTCGCCAACCGCGCCGCCTCCGTCCAGGCCCGCCAAGAGGTGGCCGAACAGATGCTCGCACGTTTTCAAAACTTGGGTGATCAGGCCCGCGAAGTGAGCGATGCCGTGGGTAAACTTCAGGGGCCGGAGGCGGTTAGCCACTTGCCCGAACTCGACGCCCGTTTGGGAGGGCTGGTCGAGGAAGCCCAGAAGCTGCAACAAGACGCGCAGGCAAGCCACTTGAAAGCCTACGCCCGCAATGCGGAGTCCCTGGGCCAGACTTTGCAGACCATGCGGGGAAGGCTGGCCGACGCCGCTCGCAGCGTCGAAGGCGCACAGATTTTACATTAGTCCGGCCGGTCTTTTCGCTTTAGTTTTCCACACCCCTTCGGTAGACCTTGGGGGCATGCACGCTGCCTATCAGCCGCATTATGAGCGCGCCCTGACCTATGCCGGAGCCGGAGCACTGCCCGCGGCTTTGCTCGCGGAGCTACGTGAGTACTTGCGTACCGTCGATCCGCAATCGGCGGCGCTGGATGACGAAGGGCTTTACGGCTTGTGCAAGCAGGCCCCGGATCGAATTTTCGCCGAATGGAAACGTCGTAAGATCGATCCGACGAATGAGGCGGACGTCAAGGCGTTCTACGTCGATTTCAACCTTTACTGCTACGAGCTCGTCGCGATTGACATTGATGCCACCCTCGAGCGCCAGGCGCAGCTCGAAGGTATCGCTCGCTTGCTGCGTGAAGGCGGCAAGCTCAAAGGCTGTGATTATGGCTCAGGAATCGGCACCCTGGGGATTTATCTCAACCGCCAAGGCGTGCGCTGTGACTTTGCCGATGTCTCGCAGGCGAATCTTGATTTCGTGGCCCAGCGGTTGCGCCGCCGGGAAATCAAGGATGCGCGCCTGATACATCTCGAGCGTGAGGAGCTTCCGCGCGCACAGTATGATTTCGTCACTGCGTTTGACGTACTCGAGCACGTGGCGAATCCGCTCTCGACCATGCGGGGGATTTCCGAGCGATTGAAGCCGGGCGGATACTTTATCTTCAATTTACTTTATCACCAGGAACCGGATACGCCGCACATCCTCATGGACCCGAACCCGATCCGCAAGAACATTCGCGGGTTCGGACTCCGTAAAATCGCATCCATCGGCGAATTCAAGGTTTACCAAAAGGTGAATCGCGGAGCGTTCGGCAACGCCTTGGTGCGGGGGCTTGATGTCGCGTTCTGGAATCTACGTGAGCGAGTTGATGCGCTCCGGGCTCGGCGCCGATCCACGGCCGCGGCCGCTCCTTCTGCGGCTCATAAGTAAGCGAGAGCCGCGCTCCCGGGCTTAACGATCTCGGCTTGCGTTCGCGTACCAGCTTCGCAGCGTGGGCGCGCAACGCGCGGCGAGGGCTTCCACGCGCGCTAGCCGCGATTGGCTGACGGCTTCCCAGACCTTTGCCCGACAATCCCACAAGCCTAGGGTCAGGGGTTGGTGCCCGGCGTGCGGGATCTCGATGAGGAGGCGTCGCGCCCCGGTCTGGGCGCCGAAATGATATTCCGCCTGCGAGCGTGGGGTGCGGGCGTCCTCTCCGCCCAGAAAGTAAACAATCGGGGTCTTTAGCGGATAGCGGCGGGCGTCGTAAGGTTCTTGGCGCAGCGTATTGCCGCAAGCGCCTAAGCTGATTTCCCGCAGTCGACCGCCCTCGAGGGTGATGCGCGTGGGTTCTAACCCCAGTTCGCGGCAAGCGAGGCGGTGCCTAACCGAGTCCGTGACGGGTTGAGCGCGGTTGCCGGCGTGGCCGAGGCGAGAGAACTGCCGCTCGAATTCGGGCGTCCCCATGCGCTTGAGCCACGACACCAAACGGGCGCTGGGAGAATCGCGCAGGGTGCCGACGGGCGAGGTAGGCGTTTGGCCAGCAGTGGTGAGGGCCGAGGCGCCGGGGTTGTCGTCGATCAGGCTCAAGCCAACGAAGTGTCCCCACGCGTCTCCGCTACCGAGTGCGAACGGACCTTGTGATTGCACGCGCGTCAAAAGCTGATTCAAGACGTCCGTGCGCTCGCTGGGTTGAGTGAACGCGCGCCCGATAGCGCCTTGCAGCACAAGATGGGTGGGGAGCGGGGATCGAGGATTTGAACGATGGAGGGTTTCCAGTGCATGCGCGACCCGCGTGGCCGGCACGCTGCCGTACGAGTGACCAAAGAGAATGAAGTCGTGCAGGCGTCGTTCGCGGTGAAGGCGAGTGATCAGCGCGACCACGTCGTTCACGAGCGCAGAGGTATCGTCACGAGGGGAGTGTGGAGTGCAGCCCGTTCCGCGAGGGTCAAATACCAAGATATTCCCAGTGGTTCCGATCCCCCTTTGAACTTGCGCATTAGAGACGAGGGTCGACCCTTCCCCGGGGCCGCCATTGAAGAAAACCAGGGTCGGGAGGTCAGGCCGTTTTCCGGGAATGATTCGATAGGCAATACCCTCGTGAAGCTGGGGACAGCTCACTGGAATCGGTGGAGTGAATGCTGCGCTTGCGGGAAGCGCCAGAAGTATTTGAAGTAAAAGAAAAACTGCCACGCGCATAGTTTCGGGCGAAAGCCCATGGGATTTATAACAGTTATCACGCAATGAGTCAAAGCAGGGTGGTTTCCGAACCCGGAGTCGGGTTGCTGGTCGGGGGATTGTTTGTTACAGCAAGGGGCATCACAGAGGGAGATAGGGGATGAGAACGAAATACATCGCATTGATCGCATGGGTTGTATCCACGGGATTCGGGGCCTTGAGTGCCGAGGCAAGCGTGAATGCGCCTCAAATCCATCAGATGGGCTCGGTCCTTCAAGTATCTTCACGCATGGAAATCCTTTCGCAAAAGTGGCTGGACGAGGGCCGTAAGTACGTCCGCGATGGGGAGGCTACCGATGCTGAGGTGATTGCCGGGCTCGAGAAGTACGCGGCGGTCGCGCGCGCCTTTCGGATGCGGGTGGAAGCGGCGATGAATGAGCCCGACCAGACGGTCGCCGGGTACGAGTTACTGGCTAAGACCTGGAACGTGACGCGGGCGCTGGCGGACGAGCTTCCCGTGGAGAAGACGAATGAGAATCGCCCTTGGTTTTATAATGCGCAGCTCCTAAGCGAGTATTACTCCATATTGAATTATTTCTATCGTGGCCAATACGAAGACCCCTATGATCGGCCCGTGACCCCGGCACCGGTGCCTTCTCCCGCGCCACCGGTTCAACCGCCCCGTAAGCCGGTAGAGCCGCCCAAGGGACCGGATCTGGCGCGTCTACGTGGCTACGCCCAGGAAATGATCGGTCTTTCCCGGAGCTTGGTCTTGGATGCTCAACGGGAAACTCAGCAAGATCCTCGCGACCCTTGGAAGCCCATCGCGCTTCGTGATCTGCGCGATTTGGAGTCGGATGCCTCGCGTTTCAGCCAGGACGTGGCCCGCTACCGCCAGGGGGATGATCTATCGGGTTCAATCAATCGCGTGAAGTCGTCCTATTCGCGCGCGCGGGGTCCCGTCCAGTCCGCTAACTTCAGCGGCTTTGTGCGCGGGAACTTTCATCGCTTTCAGTCGCCGATGAATTCGGCGGATAGCGAGATCCGCCGCTAGTTTTTTGGCGGGTCGCCCGCGCCCGTGTTCCAATTGGCGGGCAGCGGCGCTTCGATCTCGGTTTCCTTGCCGGTTATCGGATGGAGGAAACACAACCGCCAGGCATGTAGCCAGAGTCGACTATCCGAAGCGGTGGACGACGAGGGCGCCGTTTTTTTTTCACCGTAGATCTCGTCGCCCAGAATCGGCAGCCCGATGTGGGCGAGGTGGCAGCGGATCTGATGCATGACGCCCGTGCGGATCTCGACTTCCAAATCCCAAACTTCCCCGTGGCGCTTCGCCGCGTGGACGATGGTGTGCGCGGGCAAGGGTTTGCCGCTGATGGCCCGCTTGGAGAACGTGCCGACGGCGGGCATGACCCGGCGGCTGGATTTGCGCGGTCGCGCGAGCGGCACGTCGATGGTCAGGGGCAGCGGCAGTGGGGCGGCAATCGGGCTGGGATGCGCCGAGCACCGGGCGCGGTAAAGTTTGCGCACGGATTTTTTCCAGGCAGCCTTGAGCGCCAAGAAGGCTTCGGGAGTTTTCGCGAAGAGAAGTACGCCGCTCGTGCCGTTGTCCAGCCGATGGAGCGCGCCTGCTTCCAGCTCCGCCGGATGGCTTTCGACCGCGAGTCGAGCTTGCTCGGGCCGGTAGGCCAAGACAAAGTTGGCGACGGTACCCTGATCGTTCGCGGTCTGGCGAATGGACGGCACCCCGGAGGGCTTATGGATTGCCAATAGGCATTCGTCCTCGAATAGGATCGAAAACTGTTTCATGCTACGATCTGGCGTAATGGCTCTCCCCCTAAATGTCAACACGCGTCATGTCCATGGCCAATTCTGGGGCCGCTTCTGGGGCCACTCGGGCGTTGGTTTTGCGCGTATTTTCGTCGGTGCGGTGAGCCTGGGGCTCTTCGCGACTTTCGTGGGCATGGTGGGTCCGGCGTTGGGCGATGAGCTTCCGGCGAAGCCGGAGGCCACGCCCCAAAGCGGGGAAGGGTTGAAGGAGTTTTTTCGACTCAACGAACAGCTGCCCAAGGCTATCTGCGACGCGACCGTGATTTCGCGCGCGCCCCTGTTGAGTACGATGGTCGAAGAGAAAGCGGGCGCCGCCCGGCCTGGTCACCCGAGCGTTCGTCTCGCTCTACCCGAAAGCCGTTTGATCGCGTTTCTCATGGACGACGCCGAAACTCTGGTCGCCGATCCGAGGCTTGTGGAGCGCACGACCGCCTTGAAGTCGGAAGTGAGCCTGACGGAGCTGAAGAAGCGGGTGTCGCTTGAGGTTTGCACGGCGCTCGTGACGCCCGGAAAGCTCGCGTCGCTCATCAAAGATAAACCGGAGCTGCTTCTGCCCGTGCAGCTGGAGAAGCTCGCGGCGGCGGGAGCTAGCGCCGTCGCCGTGCTCGAGCTCAATGACGTGGATCATCGGCTGGGCAAGGTACAGGGGCAGTGGTGGATCGGCGGATGGATCGAGCCCTTCGAGGTGGTGACGGCCCAGGCGGGAGGGCGCACCTATCGGCGGCTCGCGAACCCGGTGACGAACGAGGTCCAGTCCATTCAAGTGATCGGCAAAGATGGGGTACCGCTAGGTTACTTTTATCCTACGCGCGATGAGCCCAAGCTCGATTGGGAAACCCTGCAGACGCAGGCCGACACGGCCGAGAGCAAGAAAAAGCGCGTGCAGACGTATCACCTGCTGGTGGAGAACGAGGCTTTCCAGGCGCTCAAGCGCCACCCCAAAAAAGTAGAGGCGATCCGCAAACTGCAGGAATTTTATAAAAGCCTCATGAACGCCTACGAAATCTATCCCGACGATCCGCGCTTTGCGGCTTACGGCAAAGGGGGCGCGGGGTGGGATGCGGCGGCGATCCGCAAGACGCTCGATGCGGGATTTTTCAAGTCGGTGGCGGAAGCACGCATGGCGCAAAGCGGGGCGCGCGTGGCGATGGCTTATCTGGCGCCCGACCCACGGTTACATGCCGTGTTTCGCGAATTTCGCGACCGACTCAAGAAAATCTAAAAAGCGCCGGGTTGATTCTGGTTAATAGTTCGGCACTAGGCAAGCCCGATTGGGCTCGAGGTGCGCGCGATCGGTTGGCTGAACGACGCCGCCGGTGTTGAGGAAAACTCGCGTGGGCGAGCAGCAACCGGTGGAAGGCGTAGTCGTGCCTTGTTTACCGTGGTTATTATCGTAGGTGACCACGCAGTTGTAACTCTTGTCGGTGACGAGCGCCTGCTCGACGTCGTGCGGTTCCGCCAGGAGCGGATAGAATTTCGTGCGGTTCGCGCCCGGATCGAGCACCGTGCGGTCGCAGGTGCGGTTGGCGCCGGTGGCGGGGAAGCCTAAGCCTTCGTCCGCACGCACCCATGAGGGGTGCCGGGCCACGCCGCAGGTGTTCGGGTTAGCCGCTCCACAAGGATTCGTTACGTTGCCGACGGGGTAACCCGGGATAGAGCCGAGGGTGGTTCCGTTCGGTGGAGACGAAGATGCAGGGTAAGCCGGAGGAAATTCCAGGTCGGGCGGAATTGTCGCCGAACACGCCGGGCTATCGGAATTTTTCACCACGTGCGAGGTGAAGTTCTTCACCTGGCTGGGTGAAACGTCGCCGGTGAGCGCTCCCATGCGGCGATCGATGATCTTGGGCGATGAGTTCTGCGTCGGATAGGCTTCCGCGCACCACGAAACGTTGCCGCTTGAATCCTTGGCGAAGTGCAAAGGGGCGTCGCGGAAAGGGTTGGATTCGGCCGCGCAGCCCTCGAAGCTAAGGTCTTCCTCGTAGTGCGGTGACCAGGGCTTTACGCCGCGGATGAATACATCGCTCATGGCGATGTCGCTACCACCGGTTTCGATCACCTGATCGTTCGTGCTGTGGCTCGTGCCGAAGGTGAGCGCAAGCGGGTTTCCGTTTACGTCGTAGGCGATGATCGGCAGCGTAGCCGCGCAGGAAAAGACGCTTTCGGGCGCCGGGCGCTTACGGTCCAGGTTCGGAAACTTCGTGCCGTCGACGTTTTTGCCATCCCAACCCGAGAAGTTCGTACCCCGATACGAGGGGCGGTTGTTTTGGCTGAAACCGTATACACCGGCCTGCGCCATGGTGCTGCCGTTGTTGCCGAAGAGACCGGTCTGATCAAAGTAGGCAAACGGGCAGGGCTTCGGTCCGGCCATCGTATAGGGATTGAGCGGGTCGCCCGAGTTGACCGGGCGATCGAGCACATAAATCGTGTCCACCGACGGAGCCTGGCGACGCTTGAAGTGGCCGCCGGTCTTGAAGCGGAACGGATAGACGGCGAAATAACGCCGCAAGCGATAGGTTTGGCGCGTGACGCCGGTGCTGTCCTTGAAGGTGGGGCAGGTCCCATTGGGATTGGGCTTCTTCGCCCAGCCCAGGCACTTGAAAGCGATGGAATTATTCATGTCGCCGCCCGCGGGCGGTTGGGCGTTGGGATCGGTGTTGCAGCTCTCATGCGTCGAGCTGTTGGATCCGGGATCGGAGTTACCGAGCACGGAGGCGGCTTCCACTGGCACCGAGAAGTCCGAACTCTTCACCTGGGAGAGCGCGAAGGTGGAATCGAGCGGCCAGCCCACGGTGCCACCGCCCGAAACGAGCGGTTCCTGCACGCGCGGGCAAACGAACGATTCGTTTTCCGGGTTGACGCCGCCCAACTGCGCGCTCTTGATATAAAGATTGTAATAGTAGCTTTGGGAAGAGGGGACCTTCGGGCTCCAATGGCCTAGGCACTCCTGCTCGCCGGATTGGTTGTCGCCATCCTTACAGAACATAGTGGAAGAGGCGCCGTCTTTATAAGTGCCTTCGTCGTTCGGATGGGTGAGGCGGCGCACTTTGCTCGTGATCTTGCGCCCGCGGTAGAAAGAATCGTAACAAGAATAGCGGTGGATATTGTTGAAGGGGCGGCCCTGGTCGTCGAAGAACCCGCCGCCGCTGGGTACCTGCGAGGCCTCGCCTTTGAGGTAGGCAAACGGAGTCATCTTGATGCCAGAAAGATTGCCCACGTACGGGACGACGGAGAATTGGATCGTCGTACCGTCGGCGACTTCGTTGGCATAAGCAGGAAACGCGTTACAGGAGGCGAAGAATCCCTGCACTTGCGTCAGCGGCATATCGACCACGCGGTTGATCGCCGCCACGGCCCCTCCTTGCGTGTTGGTCTCCACCCAAGCCGCCCGGCAGACGCACGCATTGGCGCCTCCCGCAAGATTACAAAAGTCAGTGAGGGGCGGCGCGGAGCTCTGCGAGCTCATGAAGATGGAAACTTGGTAGTTTTGCGCGCCTTGGGGCGCCGTGACGGTCACGTTCGAAATCGTGAGCTTCACTTCGTTCGTGGTGTTGAGATTCTGGCCATTCGTGCTCTTCGCCTTGTTGCCGTACTTGAAGCCCGCGTTTGAGCATCCCGCCAAGCCGACGGCGAGGCATACCGCGACGACGGCCGGGGTGGCGGTCCTGGAAATGCGAGCGGTGATGGTTCTCAAAGCGAACATAAGATTCTTATCGGTCTCCTATTAATCCGGCTGCAGCGCGCAGAGCGGGAAGGTGTTCTGCAGGCCTCCGTCGTTGGGGATTTCCCCGCGGTAAAGCTCATAGTCGATGTTGCGGGCGTCAAAATTATAGCAGTTCGTTGGATTCGGATCGCTGCAGTCTTCCCGCCGCTTGAAGGTGAAGGGGACGTACGGGAGCGCGTCCGGATCGCCGTTTACGCCGTTCCCCATCATCTCGACGGTGATGTTGGTGGGCGTGGTCACGAAGAGGAAGTCATAGCGGGAAACGCCGGCGCCGCCGCCGTCGAGGTTTCCGTAGATGAACTTATTGATGTCGTCGATGGGAGCCTGGATAGCCTCGGGGCCGGCGGCGGGAACCGTTTGGAGGAAGCTTTGGGTGAAGTTCCACGGAAGCGAGGCCATGTCGACAAAGTTTGAGTTGACGTTCGATCCCAGACGGTAGAGCGAGTCGCCCCCCGTGATCCCGTTCGGATTTGGATTGGGCACTGGCGGGTTTGGCAGGCTTGCGAAATCAAGGTTGCCGCCGCCGCGCACGCTCGCTTGATTGTCATACGCCACGGTACGGAAGCACGCTTGCTTGCCGCCGTTCAAAAACGCGCGGGCGGCCAGGTTGCCCGCGCCGAAGGTATCCGTCAGCGGAAATTGGGTGGTTTGAGTTTGTGGGTTAGGGCCGTTCGGATTGGCGCAATCGGGAAACGGCTGAAACACTCCGTTCGGTTGCGCCGGCGGCGTATCAAACAGTCCCGGGTTGCAAAAGATGCCGAAGGTCGAGCTGACCGATTGTGAGCCGCGAACGTACGTGCGCGAGTAAAGGCCCGCGCGAAACGCCCAGACTTTCACCCAGTGGTAACCTTCCGGGATGGCGACGTTGGCGGCGGGGCAAGACTGATTGGCGCCCGGGCGCACGCCCCAACCGATCGGCGGTTCAAAGCCAGCGGGTTGGTTGCCGAAGGCATCGGGCGAGGCCGTGACGGTGCCCGGGGCGATGAAGCCATTGACCGGCACGTTAAAGATACCGCTCTTCTTGCGCGCGAGGTGGAAAGTAGAGCGATCGAAGGCACCGCCGGAAGCCGGGAAGATGAGCCGGCTGCCCGTCGAGTCCGGCTCGCGCGAGTAAATATTGAGACTTTCCCACGCTTGCGGGTTTTGGCCGCTATCGTAGGAACAGTCGTGCGCCCCGATATAATCGCGCGTGGCGCCGGCAAGTCCGAACGCCTTGATGGCCGAGCCTTTATCGATAGCGTAGTAGTTACGCGCGTAGCTCACACGCGTGGTATCGGATTGAAACGGGTCGTATAGCGCGTTATCGCCGGTGGCATCACTAGCCGCCGAAGGGGTCCCCCCGGTCGTGCTTTGCGGCCACATGAAATCGATGGTTACATGATCACGGCATTGGAAGCGCTTCACTTCGCCGTAGCTCGAAGCGAGACTAAGATCAAGAGACGTACCGACGCCTTCGAACGCGAAGGTGATGGGGTTTGAGTAAGATCCGCTCGCGAGGTGCACGCGTACTTTAATGTTATTTACGCCAGTGGTGAGTACGTCGTATGGGCAGCGAATGAGATTGGCTTCGTAGTAAGACGTGGGGACGTCCACGCTTTCGGTCAAGCCCGTAGCAGGATTTTGATATTCGTAGTGGCAAGCACAGGAACTCGCGCCTTCGCCGGCGCCCTGAAAAGCGCCGCTGCCGCCCAGGCAATGCATGCCCATGGCGCCGTCACCGATGCCTACGACATCCAGCTCCGTGCTGGGGCTGAAGTTGGACTTCAGCACGCGCGAGATGGAAACGGGGCCCGTGGCTTCATTTCCCGGATCCGAGAAATTGTTGGAGTAGTTACCGTTGAGCTTCACCTTGCCGATGATGCGGTTATTGGTGCAGCCGGGGGCGCCCACGCCGAGCGCAGCGATGCACGCGAAGAAAATCGCGGACGAGAGCGTGGTTTTCGGCGCGAAACGAGAGTTCGGCATAACGTTCGATTTAATATCCCCGTGAAATGCTAACGATAACCCTAAGGGATGCAATATCCGCGCAGCTCCGGTTAATAGCCCATGAATCCGCGGCGGTAGCGAAATTCGGGGGGGCTCCGCACCCGTCGAAATCCGTCTAGCGTTTAGGCGCTGTTTAGAGCTTGGACGCCGGAGGTGTGTCACTTTTCACCTCCCTTTTGTCCCAGTCGGTAGACCGAAGCGTCGATCAAGATCGCCGAACCGGAGTAGCGCTCGATGCGGATGCGGTCGATAGATGCATCGGCCGAGATTGGCAGCACGATCTGTTCTTGGCGGATGGATCCCGTCGGCGGCGCCACCACCGAGAGCGTTTGCACGGTACGGGGGTAGACCTCGTCGTCGGTGAAGCTCAAATAGCGCGGTTGGAAAACCTGCTGAATGAATGCCGAAGCGAGCCCCGTGCTCTGCAGATGAACGCGGAAGTAAGCCGACTCGCCCGGGTCGTAGAGCCGTCCGCTGGGCGCTTGGTTGCGATCCGAGAAAGGGTAAAACGTGAGGTTCAGCAGGAGGTTTTCCGCCTTGCCGAGCTTTTGCCGGTCGATATCTATGTAAACCCCGCCTGCAAGCAGGCGGTTCACATCGGGATCACCCGAAGCCTGCGGGCCGGCGCCGATGCAGGCCTGATCGTTCATCGTATAAAATCCGGTGGTATAGCTCGTGCCCTGAATAAAGAACGAAGCCGGGTGCGCGAGCCCGCCCACGGGCACCGGCGCGGCCTGGCCACCGAGCACATTGCCGAAAGTCTGCAGCTTTTTCCATGTGTAGCACTTGTTCAAGTCGTCGCGTTTAGCGGTCCAGATCTCCGGAACTTGGGTGGACGTGGGTACGCCGTCGTCGATCCAATCTTGCGTAAGCGAGCTGCCCACGAGGTTGTATCCGCCGATCACGACGACTTGTTTGTGCAACTGATCGTAGCCCATTTGGTGGCCGTAACGGGGGGTGGGCTGGGGACTGCCCGCGCATTGTCCCAGCGCTTCCCAGTGTCCGTGCAGCCGGCGGATGTAGCCGTTCGGATCGGTCACGCTCGCGTCGGCCATACGGGCCGAGATCGCAGTGAGTGAGCGCGTGGGCGCGACGTACTCGAAAATATACGTGTTGATTCCGTCGGCGCTCAGGATCGAGCGTGCTTCGGTCACGTGGGTGCGTCCCGGCGCGGGCATCAGCCCCCCGAAGAGAAGCGTTCGGTCGTGCGAGGAGTCGTAGGTCGACGCTCCCAGATAGCTCGCTAAGCCCGCCAGCGGAAGGTCGCCGGTTACCTGATAGCTTTGGGAAATACTATCGAAGTAGTAAGCGCGATAGCTCGGGACGCCCGCAATGGAAGAGGGCCGCCGACGCAGCCAGCGTCCGACGGCTTCCGGAACCGGGCTAAACGAACCTGGGTTCTTGGTTTCGTCGTACGCGTCGCAGCTACCGTCGCCATAGGTGATCTCTGGCGTAGTATAGGAGGTGGCGTAGTCCTCGCCGGTGGACCCGGCGCAAAATTTATAGACGTGATCGAGTCCCAGATAAGTCCCGTCTTTCTTGCGTCCACCAAAGAGATAAACTTCGGGAATGCGCAAAGGCGCCACGGCCGTGGCGCCGCCGGAGGTCGGGCCCGGAAAGGTACGCGTCACCATGGTATGTCCGGCCAAGGGGGGAGGCGTGAGCTCACCCAGCAAAACCATGTTGGTGTCCGCGGCGTCGGCCCGGAACGAGACTCGTCGGCGATCTTCAGTGCGATTGTCGCTGAGCGCACGGGGCTGGTTGTAACCTTGGATGCCTTCCCCCAGTAGGCGCACGCGCGTCCAGGATTCCGTGGTGTGGTTGTACATCAAAGTGTCGCCTAGCGTAGGCGGCACGAAGGTGCTTCCCATCGCCACCTGGCCGGGGCTATGCAGTCCGGTTTCTCCCCCGAACATGACGGTACGGTGAGCCACCTCGTCTTGGTCGGGCAGGTAGTAGTCGATCGACGCGGTGGCCGAAGCGTGCCGGGGCGGCATGCTGTTCATGAGCTGCCAGTGTCCGCGCCCGCCGTTGGCGGTAGGATCGAACATCCAGCGATCGCCGATGGACGAGAATCCATCGACCGAACCGCCTTCCATGAAGATGCCGAAAGAGCACGGCCCACGCGGCGAGGCCCCGCCCGTGGCGGTGCAGGTATTTTCGGTCCCACCGCGATATTCCAGGCGAGAGTCGTAGTTATTGTAGTTCACTTCCACCATGCGGTGGGAGCGGCGGGCCAGCGGACCGGGACCCGCCATCACGCAGCCGGCGCCGCAGGTGAGACCGCCCGGTACGTTTAGCTTACGCCAGCTGAAGGTACAGGCGCCCGTGGCGCAGCTTCCGTTCACGCTGAGCTCCCAGGTGTCCGCACTGTTGCGTTGCACGGGCGTAGTTTCGTAACCGCCGAAGAGATAGAATTTCTTGGTGACGTGGCTGAATACGATCTGCGCATTAATGGCGGGAGTGGGGCGCGGATTCGCCGGCGTTTTCGCGGTCCAAGTCGGAATGATGCCGGCATTCAGATCCGGTCCGGCATTATAAAGGAGGTAGACGGCCGGATCGGTGGCCGATCCTAGGGCGCCGTTGATACCGCCCCAGGCAACGACGATGGGGTTTCCGGCCGCATCCAGCCCGCGCGCGGCGGCCATCCCGGCATGGTTCTGCGGCGCCATTCCCTGAACGTTCGCGCCCGACAGGGCGGGCGGGTTTGGATAGGTTTCAAAATAGGTGCCTCCGCCCAAGCGCCAGTAGAAGTTAGCGTTATTCCAAATCGGCGCCACGGCGCTTCCTGGGCAGTTCGTGCTTTGGATCAAGTAAGAGGCGCAGTTCACGCCGCCGAAGTAAACGACATCGTTTTGCGCCAAGCTTAGGCCCGGGGTAGCCACCCCACCCACGACCGCCGCGACGCGATCCAGCCCGCCACGATCGGGAAGCGGAGGCACGGTGACCGGGATCGGATCAAGGGGTTCCGCGCGCCACGCGATCGGCTTCACGCGGTCCCCGTAGTTCCAGCCTTGCGGTGGAGTGCCGGTGCGTAAATCATTCCGGAACGGATAGAGCGCCAGCGTGGCCACGTTGTGTAGCATCGTCTCCAGCACGCCATTCCGCCGCATGAAGATCGCTTTGCCATCATTTATACAGCCGGCTCCGCCGTTCGCACAGGTGGGGTCGGTCGCCAGCTTCGTCGCCGTGTAGGGCACGGACCCGTCGTATCCGCCGAAGAGAAGCGGGTAACCCGCGTTTGCGTTGTAATTGCGCACGAATGCCGTGGCGAAATTGGCAAGCTGTCCGCCTTGGCCAACCGTCTGGGGAAGCAGGCCGCCGAGCGTGGGATGCACCGTCGAGATCACTTGGGAGAAGTGGCTGTCGATTCCCTGGGTGATGTCGTCGTTCACGCGCGCGGGATCACCGCCGAAATCAATATATTCGGGACCGAACGTGGGGTTCCACCTTCGAGTCGAGCGAATAAAAATGCTCTGTCCGTTTCCATCCACCCCCAGGAAACCGCCGGCCACCACGACGCGGTCGGTGGTGTCGAAATTGGCGGCGGGCAAGGGGAATCCGGGCGCTTCGATCGGGCCGGTGGGATCAAGCTTGCTCAGCGCGATACCCGCGACGGCGGCGTAGCCGAAGAGGGAACGCGCGGTTAGCCCTTTGTCGACGTCCACGCACGAACCCGCCGAGCAGTCGCGCGCGTTTTGGATGTCCGCCGGAATCGTCACCGGGCCGGACTGCTTTTCCCAACGTAAGTTGGCTAGATCATAAATCCAGGTATCGCCGTGGTCGGCGCCCGCGCCGGCCGCGCCCGCGTAGGTAAGCGGGGCTGAGCCCCCATAGAGTAGAAGCTGCTTGGTGCCGGCGTTGAAGCTCGCCGCGGACCCCAGTGCGCCAGCGGGTCCCATGTATTCTTCGGGCGCCGAGAGCCGTACCCAGGTGGAGATGGGCTCGTTTGCGCTGGTCAACCCCGGCGCTAGGCCGTTGGGCGGATCGGTGGCGATCGAGGCGGGCATCGTTTCTACGCCAAGCGCGTACATTTCCATCGAGCAGGTGTTTACGCCGGGCTGGTTGGGGTTGCCGTTGATCTGGTTGGGCGGGATCATGGCTCCGCAGCTGAGGGTGGGCGCCGGTCCGTCGGGAAGATTCCCGTAGTTGGGGCTTTGGAGCCCCCCTAGGAGCACGATGCTGCCGCCCAGGTTCGCGCTTGCCCCCGTTACCGCGCCGTAGTCAAAGCCCGCGCAGTTGCTGTTGGGCGGAACCCCTTGGGCATTGCCAAAGGAGCACGCGTAGGCGCGGTTAGTGGAGATAGGCGCATTGGCGTCGGTGAGATCAACGCTGACGTTCTTGATGAAAGATGGACGAAGGGTTTCGCCCGCGAGCGAAAGACTTTCCTCGAAGGGCAGCGGCATCTGCCGGTCGTTTAGGCGCAACGGATCGTAAAAGGTTTTGGCGTCGCCGGCGCAGCTGTAGATATTCGGATCGGTCAGGGAATAAAAGTCGGACTGGTGCAGGCGGATGCGCACCGCGGTAAGCGAGTCGGCGAGCTCGGCCTGGAGGCCTTGCTTGGACTTCGCCTGCGAGCCCCGGTTCATCACGTCCCCGGCGCAAGCAGATAGGAAAAAAATGGCCGCCCCGGCGGCCGCCCTAACCGTAAATCTCATATTCTAAAAAAAGTCAGCGAATGAAAAACCATCCCCATGCAAAATGCGGAATTATCGGAACAAACCGTGGTCAGCTCGGCCGTCGAAGCCATGGCCCGGATACGGCTGATCTGCATGACTTGCAGTCCGGCGTCGGACGCGAGCGGAATGATAAATTGCTTGGTGCCCACCCCGGCGCCCGCGCGATTGTTCGCGGTGTCGACCGAATGGAAGGCCGGCGGCACGAGCAGCAGGAAGGGCTGCACGATTTCGGCGGCGGTGTGTTTCATGAATATTTGCCAGCTCATGTCCGAGCAAAGCGGGTTGGTAGGGTCGAATACACCGTTCGTGAAGCACTTCGTGGGATCGGACGGCGCGGGATGGAGCACCGACGAGGAGTATTCCAACACGGCCAAGATGTTTTCCTGCTCGCCCAGATACTTCGCGTTGCGGTTGAATTCGGCGCGAATGTAAACGCCATCGGAAGGGCCGCCGATGCCGTTGGTAATGCTGCTGCCGGGCGCCACGCAGTTCACTTCGCTGACACGCAGGAGACCGGCGGAAGCGCCACAGAGCTTGCCGGCCGTGCCGGCGTTTTGGTCGAAGTCACAAACTGCGATTTCATCGAGCGTGGAAGCGAAGCGCACGCAGTCGGGATTCGTCGCGGCAAGGTTGTTGTTGCCGCTGATGCCGATCTCGACGCGACCTAACCACTTCGGCCACGTCGTGGCGTTGGAGTCGTCGGAGAGAAGGGTACCATTCGCGTTGAACACACGCACCGCCGGTAGGCCGGATCCCACCGCGTTGACCGTGCCGCCCGTGATCGGCGCGTTGAAGCTTCCGGTGGGCGAGGCCTGCCGGAAGATGATCTTGACGGCCTTCGCGCCTTCGGGAATCGCCGGCGCTACGGTCGCGCTCTGGGGATTGCTCGCCGCGCGCTTGATGGCGTCTTGTCCTGGCGTCAAGCACCCGCTGCCCAGCAGTCCCAGCACGGCCAGCGCGCACGCGTGCGCATACGCGTGAGTAGATCGGATCTTTTTTCCCCGAGAACGGAACAAACTCTTTTGCATGAATGCCTTACTCCCGAAACGTACGTACCGCGGACCAACATCATAGCGAGTTGCAACTTCCATACGCCGATTCTGAAGAATCGGGGTGGCTAGATGCTGGTCGCCGCGCGTTCGTGCGTTGTCTAACGCGTGCGTGATTTTTGAAGTCAGCTTCACGGACAAAACCCTCTCATTCAGAAGTCTTATCGGCGAAGTCAGTTAAAATAATGACAGAGGAATCGAGGCGGACAATAAAACCAAAGCTTCCGGGGTGTACCGCTAGACACACCTCGCTTGAGTGACGTTTTTTGGCGGTTTTGTCGCGCTTTTAAACAGATTGGGAGGAATTACTTTTTGTCGTTTTGGACCACGAATTGGTAGTCCTTGTAGCCGACGGTGGCGACCGTGTTGAGTACGTGCTTAACGAGCGCGAAAGGAAGGTCCTTATCGGCCTGCACGAGCACGCTCGCGGCCGGAAGGAAGGAAAGATCGCCGGCGCCTTCGTAAATCTGGTTCTTCTTTCGGTACTCTTTTTCTAGGAAGCTCTTTAAGACGGTGATCGTGCGCTGATCCTCGCCTAAATCAATCGGAGAGAGCTGGCCGCGGTGGAGCTTGAGCAGCAGCTGATTGTTCGCTCGCAGCTCGGTTGCGCTGAGCGAAACCGATACGCTTTCCTCGATCTTGGTCATACTCGTGGACGCGGGAAGCCGCATGCCTTTCGGCGGTGTGATCGCCGTCGTGCTGACGGTGTAGCTTTGGATCAAGAAAAACAAAAGCACGGTCAAGACGTCCATGAGGGCGTTGATGTTCAGATCCCCTTCGATGTGACGTTTGCGGCGGTGCTTCACGAGGCTCCCCCCTCATTCCATTCCGAGACCACGACCTGTGGGAAGAGTACGGTAGACACGGTCTTGCCACCTACGGGCCGTTTCACGGCGAGCGCCCTGGCGTTGGGGAGCTCCCGTACCGCGTTTACGATGTCAACGACCTCTTGGTAGGGGACTTTGTCCGAAAAGGCGGCTACCGCGTTTTTCTCCTCCGGAAAGCTTTGCTTAATCGTAATGAGAGTATCCTGTATGGAGGATCTCAGCTCTTCGGCACCCGTCGCTTCGATTTTCCGATAGAAGCCGTCTTCAGGATTTCCCTTGAAATGCTGAGATACCCAGGCCGTGAACGTGCCTTCTTCGTGAACGCGCAGGCCACCGTAGGGGCCCAGCCAAACGTAAGCGGTACGGGAATCCTTTAAGATCACCTGCAACGCGAACTTCGGCTTCGTGTCCTCGACCGTCTTTCCGGGCGGATTCGAGGCCGCGGGCACCACGAAGAAATTGTCCTTGCCGCTCATCATCAGCAGGAAGAACAAGAGCGTGGTCAGCACGTCCATGAGCGAGACGACGCTGATTTCGGCGGCCGGCAGCTCGTGTCGCCGGCGTTTGCGCTTAGGCTGCATCTTCGCTCCCGTCGCCATTTTCGCCGTCACCGTTTCCGGTGGGGCGTTCCATGAAACGCGTGCGCTCGTCGGGCTGGGCTTCTTCGGCGGGCCGGCTAGGCACTACGCCGTTAGCCGACGGGGTCGTCGCCGCGGTCGGTGTGGTGGCGGCCGACGTGTTCGGGAACGGATTCTCGGCATTCGCCGCCTTTTTTTGCGGGGTTTGCTGCGTGCTCACCGCGCTTTCGGAGTTGAAGTGGTCGAAATACTGGCCGCCCGTGCGCAGGAGCAGGAGTAGTTTGCCAGAATAGTGGTCCAGCTCGTCAACGATCGTGTTGATCTTGTTGAACAAGAAGCCGTATACCAACATACAGGGGATGGCGACGATGAGGCCGAACGCGGTACAGTTCAGGGCGGTCGAGATCCCGATCGTGAGCAGCTTCTGCTTGTCGGAGGCTTCCACGACGTCGTGGTTGACGAACTTGAAAGTCATGACGAGGCCCACGACGGTACCGAGCAGTCCTAGCAGGGTGGCGACGTTGCCGATGGTGAATAGGTACGGCACGCGCGACTGGAGTTTGGGGATGACCGCCATATTGGCGACCTCCACGTGCTCGCGAATCTCCTCGAACGGGCGATCCGCGTTCACGAGCGCGGCCTTGAAGACCTGATAGACGGCCGCCTTCTTCTTGCGGTTGCACAGCTTGACGGCCTCTTCGATATTGTTGTCGAGCACCAGGCGCTGCACGCGTTGCATGAGGCTCGCCGCATTGGCCTTGTAGACGAAGAGAATCATGTATAGGCGTTCGATGATCACGATCGACCCGATCACCATGAGCGCGGCGAGGGGGTACATGAAAATCCCGCCCGCTTGGAACGCTCCCCCTAGGACCTCCGCGAAGTTGAACTCCTCGGCGTGCTGGGTGGTCGCGATCGTTTCTCCGAGTGGGGGAGCCCCGGTGGATCCCGTCGGCAGAATCGGCTTGCTGATGACTTTGTTTGCGCCTTCCATCTCTCTCTCCTTAATCCCGCTCACTGTCCCGTATTGGACATGAGCAAGAATGGGTATTTCACTCCTACGGTCCCGCCTCCGCGGGGTTTCGGAAACTTCCAACCTAAAATTTTTGCCGTCATGCAGCTCTCGGTGGCGGGGCTGTGCAAGCTGGTCTCGGCGACCGATGCCTTCATGACTCCGCCATCGCCCTTGATGATGAAAGAGACCGTCACCTTGCCTTTGAGTTTTGGGTTCACGGCGAGCTGCTGTTCGTAACAATGCTGGATTTGGGGCAGATACTGGCGGACGCGATTAGCGATGATGTCTGGGTCCAGGCCTCCGAGGATGACGATCTCGTCGGTGTCGCTCGTTTTGATCTCGTGGCCCTTCGAAGGGGAAAGACCGTAGTCGCCAGCGCCCATGGCGCCACCCGTACCTGAGCCCTTAAGGGCGCCGATGCCCACGCTTTTGCCGCCCCCGCCGGATCCGAAACCCTTGGTCCCGCGCGCGAAGTCACCGCCCGCCAAGGCCGCGGCGGTGTTTCCAACCTGCGGCGCGCCGCTAAACGCGGTGGTGTCGTTGGCCCGCCGCTGTTTTTTGGCGGAAAAAGCCGAGTCGAGGTCCAGGACCGCGCCCTCATCCGCGCGGCCTAGATTTTTGACCATCGTGGAAGCTTTGTTCTTCGTTTTGGCATTCTTAGCGGCGCGCTTCGTTTCCGGTTTCTTGGTTTGCCGACGGTCCGCGCGCGCGCGACCCTCTTCGCCTCCGGCCCGGCCGCCTTCGAGCTTGGAGATCATCTCTCCGATGGCGGCTTGCTGTTTTTTGAGCGCGGATTCTATGCCGGCGTCAAACAAGGTGCGCTTCATGTGTTTTGGGAGCTCTTGCACGCTCTCGACCACGGGCTTGACTTCGGTCGTGCCCATCCAAAAGAAGAATGCGGTGTATAGCCCCGCCAAAATCCCGAGTAGTATGGCGACGTTCTTTTCCACCTCGGGGACGAAAGTTGCTTTCGGGAGCTCGGCGGGCGCGACGAAACGAAAGGAAAGGGTGAGCTCGCCCAAGTTGATTTCGGCGCGGTCGCCCGGTTTAAGCGTGGCGGCGATCGCCCCGAACTCTTTGGCGCGATCATGGTGGCGAAGGGTGTCGACGGCGACGAGCTCGTTGCCTTGCCAGAGCACGCCGGTGGCTTCCACGGGTAAGTTCAGCGCGAGTTTGTCGCGGCGATACTTAGCCAGGGGGTAGGCGCGCC
The DNA here is from genome assembly GCA_050251055.1 of Bacteriovoracia bacterium. Lineage (GTDB taxonomy): Bacteria > Bdellovibrionota > UBA1018 > UBA1018 > JBFWNL01 > JBFWNL01. The sequence continues at coordinate 16,374 of JBFWNL010000012.1, read as the reverse complement.
CCAGTAATCGCGGGTTCGCCAGCGTCACGCTGAAGGTCGCATCTTGGTGCGGCCCGATGGTGATGTTCGACCCGGGCGTGAAGGTTCTTACGTCCAGCAGCTGCTCGCCCCAGTAAAGAGACACCTGCAGGAGGTCTTTTTCCGCGGCCGAATCGCTGCGGGTTTCGACGGTGGTCCGTCCGGTCTTGATTTTGTGGTCGACGACGGTTTCGGCCACGTCGTTCGATATTTCCCGCAGGACCAGCTGGTGCGTGCCGATCTGGAAAGGCTTGCCCACTGGTAGCACCGCTTCTTCGACGCGTTTGCCGTTGAAAAATGTCCCAAACTGGCTGCCCAGGTCCACGAGGGTAAAGTGATCGGTCTTGGGATCACGCTCGATCATGGCGTGGATGGCGTTGCAGCGCAAATCCCTCAGGGCCAGGTCGGCCGCCGCGCCCTTACCGATGGTGACATCGTCGGTGAACGCCCCCAGCAGCTTTTCCTGCTTCGTCACGGGATGTCGGAGAAAGACGCCGGCGTATCTCATTTGCCGAGGGCCTCCTGCACGACTTTTTGAATGTCCGGGCTATGGTAGTGAAAGTCGGAAGGCGGGGTCACTACCTGGTGACCTTCGGAGCGGCGCCGTTGAAAGATATAGAATACTTCGGGCGCGCGGATCTTCCCCTGGATGGCCTGGCCGCTAAAGTCGAGTTGCGTGTGCGTCCGGTAGCGCACTTTCTTGCCGGGATCGCTATGGGCGGCCGCGACGGTCCTCGCCGGGGCCTTGGATCGGGTCGGCTTCGCTTCGGCGACGCCGCCGAGGCAGATCGAAAGTGCGAGAATCCAGACGCGCATCACTTCTTCTTGCCTCCGGATTTGTTCTTGCCCTTATGCTTTTCGGCCTTGCCCGGTTTGGCTTTTCCGCCGGAGGCGGGAGCCCGAGGAGTATCGTTAGCTTTCTTTTTCTGGGGAGTAGCCGAGTTCGTCCGGCTGACCGCAGCCGCGGCGGGCGCGCCCTCCGGAGCGGGGGTTTCAGCCGCCTCATGAGCGACGGCGCTCGCACCCTTGTTTTTCAGGGTAGAGAGCGGCACGTCCGGAAGGTCTTTGGACTCGACGAAGAGATCGACGCGCGGACCCTGGGCCCGCACTTCGATACGGCTTTTCTGCACGGCCTCCACGTTGCCTAAACGGTCGATCGCCCGAAAGTAAAGGGTACGGCTCGAATCTTTCCACTCGGCGAGGTCCAGCTCGCCGCGGAAAGGGGAGAAAGATTTTCCGTCGGTGCCGACTTCGATGCGCTCGATCCCCACGCCGTCATCGTCGGCTTGGATCTCGAGCTGGTTCGGAATTCCCGAGACGAGCACGCCGTCGCGCTCCACTAGGGCGTTCGTCGTCTTGAAACGCGAGATGGGCGGCGTGGCGTCGATCACGATTTGGATGGGGTTGGATTCATCGAGGTTGCCCACGTGGTCGATCGCGCGAAACACCAGGAAATACTCGCCCGGATTCTGGAACTGGGTCGCGGCTTCGGAGACCGGCTTGAAGTTTACGCCGTCGGTCGAGGCCAGGAACTGATCGATGCCGCTGCCTTGATCTTGTGCGCTGGCTTTCACGGTAAAGCCGGGCCGGGCATAGAGCTTTCCGCCGAGAAGCACGTGTTTGCCGGTTTTCTCTACGCTTACGGTCGGGGCCAGCGAGTCTTGATAGACAGTCATCGTTTTCCAGGGTTCGGCATTGCCGACCTGATCTACGCTGCGGAACTTCAGCTCCACTTTATTCATCGAGATCGTGATGGGCTCCTGATAGGTGCTCACCGGGCCGTCGCCGATCCGGTACTCCGTCTTGGCCACGCCCGATCCGGAGTCGGTCGCCGCAAGCGCGATCGATCCGCCGCTGTTCACGAAAATCTGGCTCTTCGTCTTGTAAGAATAACCACGGACTTCGGCCTGGGTTTCGGGAGCCGCCGCGTCGGTAGTGAACTGGATGGTTTTCCAGTCCTCCGCGTTTCCTACGTGGTCGATGGAGGAAAAGGTGATGGCGTGAGGACCGGCCTTGTCGGCCGATATTTTGGCGGGAGCCGTGACCATGCCGGTCTCGCCTTGGCGAAGCCGGGTCTTGGCGACGCCCGAATGGCCGTCTTGGGCGACTAGGCTAAGGGTCGCCTGGGGGCTTACGAAAAGATCCTGGCCCGCGCGGAAAGTCGTGCCTTCCCACTGGGGGAAGGTAACGGGGGCGGTGAGATCGACGTACACCCGGAAATGTTGCACCGGGCTCCAGTTCAGTACCGGGTCGCTGGCGCGGAAGCGCAGGTGATGAATGCCTTCCTTATCGAATTGGAGTTTACCTTCGTAGGGCCGGAAGGAATCTTGATTAATGCTGACATCGATGCGCTCGACGTTCTTGGGGCTTTCCAGGGCCCGAATCGAAAAGCGCGTCTCCCGATTGGTGAAATAGCGGTCGTTCCGGCCGTCGTAAAAAAGCGCGGCACGCGATGCGGCCTCCGCGGACGGGTTTTCATCGGCCAAAACCCGGTGGATTCCGGGAGAAATCGCCAGTAGCAATACCAGGAGCAAGCGCTGCATTCCAATCCTCCTCCAACCGTTTCGGTTCCCGGCAAAAAGTTCTTAATCGCTAGGGAAAGAGTCACTTATTTGACGGCGCCGACGCGAGCGGCGGAAAATTGTTTTCAATTTCAGGGTCGAACTACCGAAAAAATAGGGAGGAGAAACGAGAGCATGCAAGAGAACCAGGAATGGTTCCTGCCAGATCCGGACGGTGGAGAGGCCCTGGGGCCCTTCAGCCAAGACGCGATCGCGAAGAAATTACGCGAGGGAGAGCTGCGCGTCGACAGTTTCATCTGGGGCACGCACTTCCCCGATCAAGAGTGGCGCCGAATCTCTGACCTCAAGGAATTCCAGGTGACGATGACGCGTTACCCGAAATCCAAACTGCCTAAGAAGAAGAGCTCCGGCAGCACGGGGCTGCGGCAGAAGATCAAGCTAACTTTCGAAGACACCGGCGAGTACGGGCGCGAGAATCACTACCGCCGGTATCCGCGGGTGAGGCTCGAGGCCGAAGTCATTATTCATAACGACCAGAAAATTTGCCGGGCTGCCGCCGTGGACATCAGCGAGAAAGGCGTTTACGTGCGGGCGGATCGCCGCTTCAAGTTTAACAAGGGCGACGAGATTAAGATCGTGGTTCGCAACGCGCCGATCATCGGTACTTTTTCGGCGGCCTCCGTCGTGATGCGGATTAACCCCGCCCTGTCCTCCGGCAAGGGCGAAGACGAGGAAACGGGCGTGGGCGTGTACTTCCTGCGGGTGAATCCCCAGGTGCGGCGTCGGATTGCCATTTATATCCTGCAGAAACTCCTGAAGCGTGAATTCGCTGGCACGGAGGCGACGGCCGCATGATGGCTCGCTCGGTGCGCTGCTTTAGCATGGGGATCGTCTTCTGGCTTGGCTTAGCCGCGGCCCAAGCGGACGGCCGAGGCGGTAGCGTAACGCAGGGGTTGCCGGTAACGGAGGTCCGTAAGTGGCTTTCGGCGCTACCGGAGACGAAAGCTTTTCCCGAGCTTCCCGAGTCCCATCCCGATTATCCGGCGCTTTCGGCGATCCGGGCCTTGAAGGATGATTTTGAACGCCAACCTCGCGAAGTGATCACGCGACTGGAGGCCGTGTTGCCCCAGGTACGATACCAGGCCCTGGTGCAGAACGAAGCGTCGAGCGGAAAACTCTTCGTCGGGACGGTGGGCAGCTACGATCTTTGGCGGGACTTGATTTACGTGCTGCTGGGCCGCGGCTACTACGCGACGGATCGGGACAAAGAGGCATTGTTTTACTACAATGCGGTTCCCGCCCATTCGGGACTGCGCACGTTGGCCGTACTCGAGCGCAACTGGGTGAATTTGCGCCTGGAGAAATACGGAGACGCCCGGAAGGGAATCGAAGAAATCGACTCGCGCGTGGAAGCCCTGCCGGCAGCGCAACGCGAGGAAGCCCGTCTACAGCGCGCGTTTGTTCTTTTGAAAGAAGGCAAGGCCGAGGAGGCCGCTCAGCTCGCGGACGCGGTTAAGGTCGATCGCTTGGAGTCCCTGCGCCTCAAGGTGAGCGCGCAGGCCCTGCATAAGCAGTATTTAAACGAAAATAAAGGGCTCGCTTTCGCGCAAAAGAAACGATTTTTAGAGCGCATTATCCAAGTCTGCGAGAAGTTACCCGCGCGGGCGCGCGACGCGAAGTTTGCCTACATGACGGGTGAAACCTACTGGCATTACGCGAGCGCCTTACGCATCGAGGATCCGAATAAATACCGCCGGGAGTGGGAAGGCGCGCTCGTGCAGGCGGACAAATGGCTGAAGCCGTGGGTGGACGCCTCCATCCAGCAGGGCAAGCCGCTCCTTTCGGAAGACGCGATGTTTTTTTCGGTGGCGATCCTTTGGGAGCGCGAGCAGATGGATGACGCCATACCGCGCCTCAACGCCATCGCCCGCTTCTTTCCCTTGGGCGAATATCGCGAAGACACATACCAGCTATTAGGCGACCACTATTATGACGTGGGCGAGTTCGATGCCGCCATCCGGAATTATACGAAGCTCGTGCAAATCGGGTCGCCCGAAAAATCGGCTTACGGCGTTTATAAGGCGGCCTGGGCGTTCTACAACAAGCAGGAAAAGTGGACGGCGCTTCGCCACCTCGAACGGCTGACCCTCCATTACGCCGAAGCCGCGGGCGGGGGAGAGGCCGCCGACCGGGAGCCGACGCCGGGTAGCCTGGTGCTCGAATCCCAAAAAGACATGCTCTTGGTGATGGCCGAAATGATGCCGGTGAACGGCGCCATTCAGGAGCTGCAGATGTTCCCGTTTTCGAAGGCTCGGCGCGAGCAATTGTATGAGCAGCTGGCCGGGGCCTATAAGAGCATCGGCAAGTATAATGATGCCATCGGTCTTTGGCAGAATCTTTTGGCGAGCGGGGGCAACTCCCAGCGCCAATACGGATGGCTAAGCGAGCTTGTAGACGTGGCGTTGGCCTCGGGCAATCGGGCCATGCTCGCGAAAATGCTCGATTATTACATTTCCCGTCTGCCTGCACGCGATTCCAGCGAGGCCACCGAGGGTTACCAGAAGCTGGTGAAGGAGCTCGTAAAGATCACCCTCAGCGTGCACCGCGAAGCCAAGAAGTCGGACGACGCGGATATCTGGGCTTCTACCGACGTGATTTACGCCACCGTGAGCAAGCAGTTTCCGGATTTAAGCGACGGGGAGTTCTGGTTCTTCGGGGCCCAGCGGAAAGAAAAGCTTGAGAAGCGCTGGGAAGCCGTGAAGTGGTACCGTCAGGCCGGAGACACCGCGGGCTACACCGGCGCCCAGGAAGCCGCGTTGAGCGTGTTGCGCATCTTGCGCGAAGCGGCCGATGGCGAAAAGAACCGTCCGTCCGCGGACGCCAAGGCGGCGCTGAAAATCCACGAGGCGATCGCCGACGGTAGCCAATGGTACATCGAGCGTTTCAACGCGACCAAGGAGCGCGGTTTGGCCGAGTTCCTGTTTATCGAGGCGCTCTCGCGCACGAAGGACAGTTCACGGGCGGAAAACTACCTCGTGGGCGCTCTGGAGAAGGAAGGCGCCACCGTTGAGCACCAAAGCCAGTATCTGAGTTACAATCATCACTTGTATGCGGACAAACGCTGGGAAGCGGCGTACCGCCTAGCCGTGCGCGGCGGTGAAGCGCTGGCGAAAAACGGCAAGGCCACGGAGTTTCTCGACAAGCTCCGAAAGTTCCAGCAGGAAGCCGCCTTTCAGGTCGCGTTCACGTTGGAGAAAGCGAATCAGGATAAGGGCGCCATTCGCGAGTGGTACGAGAAGGCGACCGAAGTGGCGGGGGACACCACCGTGCTGCTCAAGGCTTGGCATAACTTGCTCGTCACCTATGATGTGAACCGAGAGCCCGGCAAAATTATTGATCAGTTCGAGAAGCTTGAAAAGCAGATGCAGGCGGGTTGGATCCGCGCGAAACTGGACCGCGAGCAGAGCGATCTGCAGTTCGAGAATTACGTACGTCTGGCGAAGGCGTATCAGGCGGACTTCAAGCCGCTGAAGAAAGCCGAGACCTTGCTGACGGCTTCCCGTTACAAGACTGGGCAGGAGTCGGACGCGATCCGCTGGGACGCGGCGCTCATTTTCGGGGCTTACTACCAAGTGAACGCGATGCGGAAGGAAATTACCGCGCTCGTCGAGCGCCGTTCCCCCATCGTTTTGGACGCGAATAATCAGATCGACCTGGCCCGGTTATATTTCTGGGGGGGCGACTTCGACGCCGCGTGGAAGATCGTCCGGCCGGTCGTCAGCGGGAAGTCCCCGCTGCCGACGAGCCTGATGCTCTTGCGGGATCTTTATGCGGCCGCCCGCCGTGAAAAGCATCCGCTCTACAAAGATCTTCGCGCGTTTCTCGAGACGAATTATCCAGCGCTGAAAGTCCACGGCATGTTGCAGCCGCTGTGGGCGGAGCTGCTTTATCCGAATTTCGATGGACGCAAGCTCGTGGAGTGGGATCGCGAACGTACTCAGGCTACGGGTTCCGGCGGACGTAAACCCAGCGCGGTTGATCATCTGAAGGCGCGCCTCGCGGACGTCACCGCGATCTTGGCCAGCCTAGAAGAGCGCCGTACCGGCGTGCGGAAGTATCTGGCGAGCGGCGCTCCGCAGGTCAGCGTCGCCGCGGTTTGCATCACTCCGCGCCTGAGCAAGCGCGCGGCGTCCCACCTCAAACGCTTGCTTTCGCCGGCCGTGGAGAGCACGCAGTGGCCCGACTTCGTGAGGAAGCTCCAGGCGAAAGTCACCGAGCTCGAGAAGGTTTCCGAAAAAGAACAGGCTAACTGCGATAAGCAGAAGGTCGTGACCGCGTATATGGCGTCGAATCCGACCGCGCCTTCTACTCTTTGCCGCAAGGCTCAAGAGTGTTTCCCGAACCGCCCGGCTAACGTGAACCAGGTGAACGATCTCGAAAATGAGTGGAATGATCCGGCGATTGCGCGCCTGGATAAGGTCGAAGCGTATATCCGCATCGGGGCCTGGGCGCCGGCGGAGATCTTGGCCTTTTCGGCTCCGTCGGTGCATGAACGCTCCCTGCTCTTGGGTTATATTCGGCTTGCGGTAGGGGACATGTGGAACGCGCTGCCCTTATTTCAAGAAGCGGCGAAGGACCCGAAGCTTGCCTCCCAGTCCGAGCTTTTCCTGGCTTATGCGGCATTGAAGAACGGGTACCGGGACGTGGCTTCGCAACGATTTTCGAAGATCCAATCCGATCGTTTGTTGAAGTGGCAACGCCCCTACCTGGACGATCTATCGGATGCCCTCCAATCCACGCCCGTTTCCTCCGACGACTCGGAAGACCAGGGTGATACGAACTGGATTTTTGTTCCATAATAACAAGTATTTATATCAAATATTTAGTTTTGCTTAGGGTCCCCGCTATAGTTGACGGTCCCGTTACGGGCTGGTAACACACTGCATTAGCGAGAGGGCAGCATGGAGTTTCGGAAGAGATTTCTCGAGCTAGGGCGAATCGCCATTGGGGTGGGGATCTTCTATCTCCCGTGTTTGAGTTTTGCTGGCCCCGAAATCGTTCTCTCGAAATTGAGCGGCCCGGTGGGACGCTACCTCTTAAAAAATACGGATGAAGGTCGTGCGATTTTTCGGGCGTTCGAGCTCGCGGAAGCCACGAATGCGTCTCATTCGGGGTTGGAGGCGTTGGCGGCACGCATCGCCGCCCGCAACCCCGCGCTGGGCCGGGACTTAGCCGCCCAGATCGCCAAGGTCGAAGACCAGCTCCTGCAGTATCGCGCGCAGATACCCGGTCGCGAACAGGTGACGCTCGGAGAAGCGCTGGTGGCCGAAGAACGCGCCGTTCTGAAGTTCCTTTCCCCGCGGTATTTAAGCTTTCACCCCGAGGTGGCCATCGAGCGCTTGATCCAAGGCGCCGAGGCACCGGTGATCACCGAGGCTGCCCAGGCGGCGCGGGCCGGGACTTACATCGGGCGTACGACAGCTTACTTCAAGTCCCCGCCGCTCACCTCCGAAGTCGCGCTGCGGGAAGCGGCGGATGCGATCTTAAAGCAGCGCCCGGAGCTTTTGGCCCTAAATGAACGCACGGTTCAAGCTTGCAGCGAGGAAACCGCGATTGCCTTGCGGCGGGCGGAGGCGACGATGGCGGAAAGCGGGATTGTTCCGCCCCAGGCGAGCCGTTTGCGTAAAGCGGTGGATGAGCTGGAGGAAACGTTCGGCCGCATGAAGGAATGTATGAAATCCCAGTCGGCCGCTGAATCCCGCCGAAGCACGGCCACGACGATCCTGAAGCAGATCGGGATCAATGAGGCGTTCCTGGTGAGTAGCTATGTCTCCGAACATGGTTTCGCGGAGATTCCGTTGAACGCCTTGGGACAGGATATGGCCATGAATTTCATCAAGCCCATCGTGTTGGGGATTGCCCGCAAACAGCGTCCGGACGACACGCTGAAGGTGCGTTACATGCGGACGCTCGCTTTCGACGCCGGATTTCTGCCGGTCGACGCGGTTTTGTTTTATTTCGACCCGTTCTCAAAACTGAGCCCGGGAGCGCCCGAGGCCACCTTGCGTGACGTCGGGGTCCGCGAGGCCGTGGGCGCGACGTGGACCGCCGGGACGTTTTGGAAGGGGCCGCTTTTCTTCGATCTGATCGAAGGGGCGCTTTGTCTCTGGAGCCGCGGGTCCGTCCGCACGAAGATGATCGCGCAGGGCACTTCGATCGCGGTCATGGCGGGGGAAAAGTACGGGTTCACGCGCCTCTATTTATACCTCCGTGGCCATGCCATGGAGAAGTTCGGAAGCCCCGAGGAGCCCAAGAAATAGGCGCCTGACGCGGGATTTCAAGTGTGCTAGGGGTATGGGCATGACAAAAAAACGGGGAATTCTCTGGGCGATCTTGGCGTTTTGCGTGCTCGGGGCGGCGTTGGCCGCGCGCCGACCCGTACGGAAGGTCGACACGGAGAACCCGCTTGCGGCCACGATGGCCGGATTGAAGTGCGAATGGGCGCGCGACGCCGGCGCGGTCTACCACATCCGACCCGCCGCTACTTCCTCGGTCGTGGATGATGCCGCGACCTTTGCTTGCATGGGATATTTGCACGGGATGGTGCGAGCCTGGCAGATGGATTACCTCCGCCGGATCGTCCAAGGGCGTCGCTCCGAGATCATCGGGTTCGGTGAGCTACGCGTGGATTTCGCCATGCGGTTGCTGGGTCTTTACGACAAGGCCCGCGCGCTCTTCGAGCAGATGTCGGCCGAAGAACGAACGACCCTCTGGGCCTACACCCTGGGCGTGAACCGCGCGTTTGAAATGCAGAAAGACTCCCCTGGCTACGAATTCCGCGAGATGGGTTACACGCCCGAGCCTTGGCATCCGATCGATTCCCTAGGCCTCTTGATGTTGCAGAGCTTTAGTCAGACCCGCAAGACCTTCGAGCAGGACTTGGACGAGGAACATTGGCGGCAGGTCTACGGCGATGCCGCCGAATCGTTTTTCTCGCCGGAGGGCGTGCCTTGGGACACCAGCGTACTGAAGAAAGGGGAGTATCCCGCCGGTGCCCTGCCGATTTCGCGCACTCGGCCGGCCGGCGACATGAGTGCCGTGCCTATGAACGAAGTGCTTGCGCCCCTTCAAGCCTGGCGCGAATTCTTCCCGCTTGGAGACGGCATCGAGATGGGCAGCAACAACTGGGTGGTTTCCTCCCGCCAGAGCAAAGGACAAAAGGCCTGGTTCGCGAACGATCCCCATCTGGACATTCGGCACCCGCCGTTCTGGCAATGGATCCACGTTGCCTCGGCCGCGGGTAGCGGCCCGGACGCGCTGGAAGTATTCGGCGCTTCCGTGCCGGGCGTGCCTTCCGTGGCGAGCGGGACCAACCGCCACGTAAGCTGGGGGCTGACCAACGCGTACATCGACGTGGCGGATGTTTACGAAGTGCCCGAGACTTCGCTGGCGTCGGCGACCGTGACTAGACCTTGGCTTTGGGTTCGGGTGTGGAAGTTCTGGGTTCCTTTTTTCTTCAAAACCTATCAATCCGTCGTGACGGGCGAGGGTACGGCGCTGCCGGTGCTGCCCATCAGCGCGCCGAAGGGCAAGGCCTGGGTGTTGCGTTGGAGCGGATATGACGTGACCACGCAGGACATGATGCGGTTGCGGGATATCATGCGGGTGAAGTCCGTTTCCGAGATGGACGTCGCCATCGGCAAGGTGGGGCTTCCCGCTTGGAATTTCGTTTTTGCCGATGTCGAAGGGAAGATCGGCCACCGCGTGATGGGCCGCGTTCCGCGCCGGACCTCTGGCCCCACGTTCGGGACGATCAAGCTCGAGGGCAAAGCCGATGGGTTAGTCTTCCCGGCCTGGGAGTATCTTACCGCCGATGAAATGCCGCACGTGGTGGCTCCATCGCGCGGATATATCGCCACCGCGAACAACCGGCACTGGCCGGCGGACGCTCGCTTCAAAGATGGGCGTAGTCAAAGCAAGAGCTACCGCGCCTATCAGATCGAGACCCTGCTGAGACGGAACCCGCGCCACGATTTCGCAAGCCTGCGCGAAGTGCAGTGCGATATTCAAGCGACCGACGGGAAGTTTCTGGCGCCGCTGCTAGTGGCCGCCGCCGCTAAATCCGCTTTCCGTCAGGCCATCGCCGAGACCACGATCGAAGCTTCGCTCGCCAAGCACATGCTCGAGGCCGTGCAGCTCTTGGCCGACTGGGATTACCGGACGGGCCCGACTTGTAAAGCCTGCGCGATTTTTCGCCGCTGGACTTCGCGTTTGAAGGAGGCCGCGGTGCTCAACGACATGGCGCTGTACCGCGTGCTAAAGACCGGTGTCGCTCCTCCACGGCTGCCCGAGGTGGGTACCCGGGCCGCGAGCTTCGAGCAAGCTTTCGCGACGACGCTGAAGGAAACGGTGATCGAGCTGGTGGGCTCGGGCCCTGGCGCGGCGGAGTGGCCGACCTGGCAAAAGCTCCACCTGCAAGGCTTCGAGCACCTGGTGTCGCCGACCTACTTCTCTGACGAGCGACGGATTTTTTCGCCGGGTGACACGCACACGATCGCCATGGGCGACGCGCGGTGGACGAACGGACGCTTCGAAATGGATAACGGGGCTTCCCAACGCTTGATTATCGAGATGAGCGATCCGCCGAAGGTGCGCGGCATCCTGGGCGGCTCCAACGACGACGTCGAGGTAAAAGAAATCGATCAGCCCGGCACCCCGTGGATGAAGTGGGCCACCTGCCAGTACGACACGGTCGAGTTCCCGTTCAACTGGGAGCAGCGCGCGGATCAGTTAAAGGTCGTCAGTTTTTAATTCTTGAATTGGCAACGTCCGTAGATGACGTGACGGTGCCACTGCGGCTTGAAGCGCATTCCCTGCGTGAGGTCGTTCTGCAGGGTTTCGATTTTTTCGCTATGGAATTCGAAGACGTGCTGGCAATCCATGCAAACAATGTGATCGTGGTGCTCCTCATCGAAGGGCTCTAGTACCGATCGCCCTTGCTCGTTGACCAGGGTTTCCTTCAGGATTTTCGCTTCGATCAGTAACTTAATATTCCGGTAGACGGTCGCGGCGCCGATGGCTGGATGCTTACGCTTCACGATCGCGACAATTTCGTGCGAGGACAGGTGCCGATCGGCCGCCAGGATGAGCTGGGCGATCTTCCAGCGCTGCTCGCTGTACTTCAACCCGTGCTCGGCCAGGTAGGCTTTGAGCTGGTTCAGCCAAAGCTCCATTTGGTTCTTTGGTCGCCCGTGGGATTCCGGTGGTATAGGGCGCCCGCAAGGTAAGGTGGAGGAGGAGTTCTTCAACGCCCGAGAAGTATCAATATTGAGCAAAGGGATCAAGCATTGATTTCGGGTCTATTTGAGCGTGATCGTGGCCCCGAAGTAATACTGTTCCAGGCGGTTGAGGTAGATGACCGCCCGCACATAGTCGCCTAACGAGAAGGCGGTACCGAGAGAGAGGCCGTAGCGGGACCAGTTTTCGACCGAGGCGTTGAGCGGGGTCGTGTAGTTCGAAGAGTATCCGTAGCTGGCCGTGAATTGGAAGCCGGCGGTGGCGACCCCGATGGCGGGTTTAATGACAAGGCTTTTGCGGTAGGCGGAGGCGTCGCCGGTGGAGTCGCTTACGGTTTGGTAGCCGAAGTCGAGGTTCAGCGCGGTGTTGCCGCCGGGGAAGGCGGCGATGCCGGCCGCGTAAACCGGGTATTGATCTAGAAAGTCGAAGATCGTCCCCGCGATGCGGATATTTCCCTCGGGATTGTAAATCATCCCGAGGTTAGCGTTCACGTTCTGGAAGTCGTTCGCGCCGATCAGGTTCAACGCGTCTTGAATGGTGGAGAATCCCGAGACGCCGATGCCTAGGTTCGCGAACTTGAGCTTCACGCCGGCGCCGTAGGCGATGAGGTCGACGGCCGAGGCCGCGGTGGTCGAGGTATAGCGGAAGGTACCGATCCCGCCACCGACATCGCCGTTGCCGGTGACGATCTGGAAATTGTAGCGCCAAGGAGTGTAAGCGCTCCCGTCGGTCTTGGCCGCCGAGATGTGGAATTTCAGCTCTCGGTTGTAGATCAGGCCGGTGGGGTTTTCGGCGAAAATCGCGCCGACGGACGGGGAGGAGACCCCGGCGCCGACCGTGATCTGGTGCTGCGCTTCGCAGTTACCCTTGGATTTGACCCGCAGGGAGAGAAAAAAGGTATCGGGACAGTCGTCGGCTAAGGCGATGGAGGGTGGGAGGTTGGGCGTTACCAGGGAGACGATCGGGAAGAGCCAACCCGCTTTTTTAAGAAAGGGGAGCATCCAAAAATTGTAACCGGATTCGGCTATTGTTCAACGTTCTTGGCGGGGGTATGCTCTTTGACGGATCTCATGGATGGAACTCTGACGAACCCAGCCCGTTTCCGTGGGGGGACGTTTGCCGCCGCCGGCCTAATCGTTTGGGCTAGTGTTTCCGGCTGCGCGTCCCGGCCCGCCGTCAAACCCGCGCCGTCAATTTCGCCACCGACCTCGGTGGCGAAGTCGTCGTCTCCCGCGCCGAGTGGGGAATCCCCTTCCGTGGAGGCCGCTCCCACTCCGCCCAAGTTAACGTGCGACGCCGGTTCCGCGCAGTCAGCGCTGGAAGCCGGCATCGAGTTTCAGCGCGAGTCCAACGCTGCGAAGGCGATCGCCCAGTATCAGAAATGCTTGGGCGTCGAGCCTGGCTGCGCAGTTTGTCGCTATGAGCTGGGTTGGTCATATTGGACGCTTTCGAAGTGGTCCAAGGTGGTGGAGGCCTGGGAAGGCGTTTTGAAGCTCGATCCGAATTTTCCGGACCTGCCGCTCTATCTCGAACGGGCCCGCGATTCCCTGCTGACTCCGGCCCAGCGGGCGGCCCGGGCGAAGCTTGTCCGTAAGAATCCACCCAAAGACAAATACGGAAAGCCGAAGAAGACCGACGCTTTTCAGGGCGTTCCGATCGGGACGCACTCGACGCCGCCGCACGCGGCCGTGGAGCTTACCCTGGTCGCTCGCTTCCAGAACTACGAGCCCAAGCCCACCCATCCGGACGATCATTTTGATCCCGAAATCTTTTCGCCCAAATCGGCGCGCTTTAGCCTAGATGGGAGCGAAGTCTTCATTAACTCGCTCGAAGGGATGAAGACCGTAATCTACGAGGCGGCCTCGTTGCGGAAACTGGGATCGGTTAGCCACGTGTTCACCGCCGCGGACCGCGCGCTCTTTTCGGAGTCCGCCCCGTTTGGTTACCTCTACCGCGGCGAGGTGCCGGATATGCAGCCGAACGTTTTTTCCGGCAAGCCCGTGGAAAGCGAGCTCAGCCATCGGGGCCGTTATCTTTGGGTGCCCTATTACCGGCGCGAGTTCGACGAGAAAGCCGTATCGCCGTCGGCGGCGGCGATCATCGACACGCGGACGCGCCAGATCCGCCGCGTGATGGCCACCGGTCCGATCGCCAAGTACGTACTGGGCTCGCCCGACGGGAAGTACATGGCCATTTCCCACTGGGGTGATAACACAGTTGCGCTGATCGATATCCGCTCCGACAATCCCAAGGCTTTTTTCTACGCCGCCCACGTCGTGGTGGAGAGAGAACTGGATTTAGACAAGGTGAAGGGCGACCGCGATAAGTCCTGCGGATTCTGCCTACGCGGCATGACTTTTTCACCCGACAGCCGATATCTCTTCGTCGCACGCATGGGCGGAGGAGGAATCGCCGTGATCGACTTGAAGCCAGAGCGAAACTCGACGGCGGGCCTGCCCGCATCCGAAGTCGAAGCCGCGTACGTGGGGACGATTCACGGGTTCAAACCGACCCCGCGCGATATTCACGTCTCGCGGGATGGCGACCACCTTTATACGAGCTCTAATCTTTCGGGCGTCGTCACGAAAGTCTCGCTGGCACGGCTCTTAGCCGAGATCCGCGGTGCCCGCGGCGCCGTCCGCGACTACCAGGTGACGGCAGCCGACATGCAGGAGATTTACGTGGGCCCGGGCGCCCGCACCATTCATCTTTCGCCAGACGAGAAGTATGTGTACGCGGCCGTGAACCTCAAGAGCGAACTTGCGGTCGTCGAAACGGCGACGATGAAAGTCGTCAGCCGCGTCCCGGTGGATTCCTATCCGGTAGGTCTAGCCGTAAGCCCGCGGGGAGATCGTGTGTGGGTGACCTCGCAGGGGCGTTCCGGCGAGGGCGGAAACTCCGTCGGCGTGTACGCGGTGAGCGTGGACGGCCGGGGAGGGGGAGGCCGATGACGCGCACCCGTACCCGTACCTGGTTATCCGTCTTTATTGTTTTCCATCTTGCCGTCGTACTCCTCATTCCTAATGAGAGCTCTTATCTCACGCAGTATTTCCGTCCGCTGATCGCGCCGTACGCCACTACCCTGGGGCTCGCCCGGGCCTGGCAGTTTTTTTCGCCGGATCCGGGGCCCTCCGTATATCTCGAGTACATCGCCATGAAAGACGGCACGAAGCTCGACGCGGGGTTTTTCCCACCGCTGCAAAACCCGTTTTGGCTACGTGATCCTTACAATCGCCGAACGGCCGCGTTACGCATGACCTTCAAGGTGCCTGACTACGTGCAAACCGTGGTGGTGCCTTACCTTTGCCGGCAGTATCCCGCGGCCACGCTCATGAACGTCTCGCTTTGGATCGGAGGACCGCCCTCACTCGAAGAGGTCGAAAAAGGCGGCTCGCTGCGGGATCACTCGCGCCGCGAGATGCTCAAGACCGACGTGGTCTTCTGCGATCCCGCTAAGAATCCGGTCAAGGGGGCGCCGTGAGGAAGCTCGTCCTGGCGTGGAATCGCTTTTGGTTCGCTCCGGTTGATCCGTTCGGTCTGGCCCTGTTTCGTGTCGTATTCGGCGCGGGGATGTTCGCGGTTTATTTCGTGCGTTTGCTTGATTTTGGTTTCATGTTCTCGGAGAAGGGTATTCTATCTTACGCCCAGTCCGTGAAGCTCATGCCTGAAATGTACCGACCGGTTATCCCGTGGCACTGGGTGCTCCAAAACGACGGCGTCACCGGGGCCCTCGCCGCGCTGCTCTTGCTGGGTTTAGCCGGAATCACCGTGGGTTGGATCGGACGAAGAGGGACTTGGCTCGTTTTTATCTTGCATCTTTGTTTTCAAAATCGGAATTGGGCGGTTGTCTACGGGCCGGATCTCGTCGTCACTTTCTGGTTTTTCTACCTTTGCTTCGCGCGCACCACCGAGCACCTCGTTTGGCGCCCTTACAGCCGGCGCGGCGCGCGCCCGGCTTCATTGGTCAACCACCCGATCCAGGACGTCGGCACCCGCATGTCCCTTCGGTTTTTCCAGCTCCAGCTTTGCATCATCTATGCGTATAGCGGCCTTGAGAAAGCCAAAGGCGTGCCGTGGTGGCAGGGCGATGCGCTCTGGATCACGTTCGCCAACACTCAACTCACGACGGCGGACTACAGCTTCATCCACCATATACCGGCGGTATTGGCGGTCCTGACGTTCGCGACTTTGTTGTGGGAAGTGTACTTCGTCTGCTTGGTTTGGATACGCCCCTTGCGTAAGTACGTGCTGGGTTTCGGCGTGCTCCTGCACCTGGGGATTGGCGTGTCGGTGGGCCTCGGGTTCTTTTCCTATTTCATGATCATTACTTACCTGCATTTCCTGGATCCATCCCAGCTCAAGCGTGGATGGCGGCTCGTCACCGATCGAGTCCGTCCGCGTCCGCGAACTGCCTAGTTTTTAGCTATTCTCCTGTTCAGAGTTTAGACACCCAGACGTGCGGATTTTTGCGCTCTTTCCGCGTGCTTTCGGGGGGTTGGCCCGACGGCCCGGCCCTTGCTCTAGCATGAGGGTGGGA
>JBFWNL010000011.1:0-108411 GCA_050251055.1 Bacteriovoracia bacterium | reverse complement strand
GAGATGTGGACGAACCCTAAGCACTTATCGAAGTGGATGGGACCGGCAGGTTCGGAAATGGAGCTTTTCCGCGCAGACATCCATGTGGGTGGTAGTATTTTCTATGGGATGAGCTTCAACGAGGGGAAGATGCATGGTCGGGCGGACTATCGCGAAGTCGGCGCCGATCGAATCGTATACGTTCAGCAGTTCTGCGATGAGCACGAAAAGCCGGCGCGTCACCCGCTGGCGTCCACCTGGCCGATGGCGATGATCACCGTCGTGCGATTTTACGAGGAAGGGCCGGATCGGACGCGTGTCGCTTTGACGTGGGAGCCGATCGAAGGCAGCACGCCGGAGGAGATGGAAACCTTCATTAAAGCCCGCGGCGGCATGCACCAGGGCTGGGAAGGCTCGTTCGATAAGCTAGAAGAGTACCTGGCCCAGCGTTAGCTGCGCTAGGGCTTGCGGCGCTCGTTGAGGATCTTCGTGAACGAGCGCCAGCGCACCTCTTCCAGCGTAAGTCCGGTGGCGAGCACTTCTTCTTCGGTGATCGCGCCGCAGTTGAGCGCCCGCAGGAAATAATTGAGCAGGCCCTGGCCGGTGGCGGCATCGTCGAAGACGTCGCCGACCAGGGTCGCTTGCGCGGCTTTTTCGATGAAGTTCTTCAGGCGCGCGGAGGCGGCCTCTAAGCCTTCCAAGAAAAACGCATAGCAAGCGGCGTAGCGAATCGGCAGTTGCGCTGGATGCAAGTCCCAGCCCTGGTAAAAGCCGTTGCGTAGCGAGTGCCGGATATGGTCGTAGCCCAGGCGCCAGGCGCGATGCACGACCTCGCGGTTTTCGCGGCGCTGGGCTTCGGTCAATAACCCGTTGGGGCTTGCTTTGTGCGGGCCGACCGGCATCACATTGGTTGCGCCGTCTGAGAGCCAAATCCCCGTCCCCCCGTAAGCGACCTTCATGAGGCTGCGCGCGAAATCGCAGGCCGGGTGGTCCATGGTTTGGTGAGCGGCGGTGATGCTGCAGCTCGCGGTGTAGTCATAAGTGCCAAAGTGCGCCCCCGTGCAGCGTCCCTTGGCTGCCCAAGCCAGCGCGGGTAGGTTCGACGACCCATCCGGCGCGATCAGCGAGGCGGTGTGCTCGATCATCAGCTCTAGCTTCAGCGCGCCTTTCTTTAGCTTGTGTTTTTTCTCCAGGACTTCCAGCAGCTCGACCAGCGCGGCGACGTGCGCGGGCACCGTGATTTTCGGGAGCGTGACGACGAAGTTCTCCGGCAGCTGCCCTTTCGTCGCTTTCAGAAGCGTCGTGAGAAAGATATCGAGGGTGCGAATCCCGCGGTGCTTGAGCTCTTCCGAGAAGGTCTTGATGCGGATGCCGATGTAGGGTGAAAGCGTGTCCTCGCGCATGCCACGGGCGACCTCCTGGGCGGCGAAGGCGGCGGTGGCGTCTTCTTCGGCGTCGGGTCGGCTGCCGAATCCGTCTTCGAAGTCGATGCGAAAGTCCTCGACGGCTTCGCGTTGGATCTTGTCGCGGACGCGGCGGTGAATGACCGGGGCGAGCTCGCCGACACCGAGAGCGGCATCCAGGTCCGCCGGCGTGGCCGCGTATTCGTCGAACGCTTTGAGGGCCAGGCCGCCGATCTTTTCAATCGAGTCGTACTTAAACAGATGCGCTCCACCGTAAAGGGTTTCCACCGGTTGACGCTCTTCGCGTTCGCCCGGGTAAAGCGCGGTCCAGGCGGAGTTGGCCTTCCTTAGCTTGCCAAAAACAGCTTTGAGTTTTGCGGTCTCGATGGAGGTGGGGAGCTTGGCGGACGCGGTTGGCTTAGACATGAGGGTTCCTTAAGTTGAGGTGAGGTGAAGATGCTCGCGCGGGCTAGCTGCCGCGGTACGTGGAGTAGCCATAGGGGCTCAGTAAAATCGGAACGTGATAATGTTGTTTCGGGTCCTTGATTTCAAACACCACGGTGACGATGGGATAGAAGCCCGGAGTCTGGCGGCGGTGGAAGTATTCGCCGGTTTGAAACGTGAGGCGATAGTAGCCCACCGCCAGCAAGAAGTGCTCGGCCAGGAGCTCTTTAATGCGGCCGTCTTCATTGGTAACTCCGGCTCCGGCGGGCTGCCAATTCGCCAGGTCTGCCGAAAATTCCAGGGTGGCGGAAATCTTCGCGGCGGGCTTTCCTAAGGCGACATCTAAAACGTGGGTCGTGATCGCACTCATGGACGGCTCCTAGATTTTCTGCAGCCGCAGCTGCGTGATCTTGCTCTGTTCGGCCGCGGCTACCCGCAACTCTTTGGCGGGATCATTGGCAATGCGGGTGCGGATGAGTTCCAGCATTTCTTCGCCGGTTTTGCCCGTGGCGCAGACGATGAAGATAAAACCGTACTTTGACTCGTAGTCACGATTGTAGGTTTCGAGGAGCTGGAGCGTGCGCTCGGCCGCATTCGCCACGCCCGCTTGCTCCTTTTCCGAGAGATCCTTCGTGTTTTGGTGTTCCTTATGGCGGCTCTTTTCGCCGATCTTGGGGTGGGCGGCAAAGGCTTCCAGCCAATCACCAGGTTCGAGGGCATTCCACGTCTCGTCGGCCGCCTGCATCAGCGCCGTTTCATTTTCGAACGGGCGCTTGGCTACCATGGCGGCGGCCCAGGCCTTGGATCCGCAGCAGCGCAGGAATTCGGCGCGGGCCATTTCGGGGGAAAACTGATTGATGCGCTTGAGGTTCATCGCTCCGCTCTCCTTATGTCGCCAATGTCCCATGGACGCGCAGCCGGCTGACACCGCCATCCGGGAAAATATTGAGCCGTACGTGAGTGAAAGGTCCAGATGCCGCGATTTCTTTTTCGAAATAGTGCCGCGTGTGCGCTTGCAATTTGCTCTCCGGGAGAACGGTCGTCCACTTTACCGAGGGCGCGGTGATTTCCGCCGTTCCGGCACCAGGCAAGTAGGCGGCTTCGATCGAGCAACGATCCGGGTAATTTCCCTTGAACCAGTTCGTGTCGACTTCGATTTTGCGAATATGGCCGGCGTGTCCCAGGCGCAGGATCGCCCAATCTGGTTTGGTGAGGTCGCCGCGTTTGCGCTTGGTTTCCCAGCCGTCCGCCATATTCACGGAACGCCCCGGATGCGTCAGGTTGTCGGGCTGGCCGTAATGCTTGTCGTTGCAGGTGAGGGCAACGCCGCCGTTTTCCACCGCTAGAAGATCGACGAGATCATGGGGCTGGAAGCGCTCCCAATTGGGCACCACCACGCCGTGGACTTTCAGTCGCGCGACGCCACCATCGGGATAGATGTTGAGCCGTAGATGCGTCCAGCGTTCGCGGGAGGTAACCGAGAACACATTCTGCGACGAGCCTTGCAGGGCGGACTTGGGCAGGATTTCTTTCCAGCCGGCGTCGGTTCCTTTCAGAGTGGCGATCGCCTGGTCCAGTGCACGTGGGCCGGCGCCGATTAAATCGTCGCGGCAAACCGCATCCACCGAGGCGTACGGCGGAAAATTGCCCGTGAAGTAGTTCGTGTCGATATCGAGCGCGTGCACCACGCCGCTCATACCGAGCTGGAGGATGCAGTAATCATGACCAGGGCCACGTTTGCGGCGGGATTCCCAGCCATCCATCCACTTGCCGTCGTCGGTGTATTTATCGGCAATCCAAATGCCCCGTCCGGGCTTGAGGAGGTTTTCCTTGCCGGCGAAAAACTCGTCGCTTGCGTAGAGGGCGATCCCGCCTACCTTGTCGGCGGCCAAGTCCACTAGGCCATCGAGATTGAGGGTCTTTACGGAGTCCAATTTACTTTCTCAAAATCGGTTTTCCCACCCGCGTCGAAGCGAACGCCCCATCCTTATATACTAGCTGTCCGCGTACATAAGTTCGTTCTACCTTTCCGGTCACGGTCAGGTGCTCGTAGGGGGTGAGCTTATTCTTATGATGTATCATCGTTTTTTCGATTGGAACAGGGGCGTCAGGGTCCCAAACCACGAGGTCGGCGTCGTAGCCAGGGGCGATACGGCCTTTGTGACCTTCGAGGCCCACGAGCTGGGCGGGGTTTTCGCACATCCAGCGCGCCAGCTTCGAAAGATCGGCCCCCCGCGCGCGCGCCTGGGACCAAACCACGGCCAAACCGAACTGCAGCGACGAGATGCCCCCCCAGGCTTTTTCGAAGTCACCTCGGTCCAAGAGCTTCAGATCTGCTGTGCAAGGCGAGTGATCCGAGACCACGAAATCGATCTCGCCCGCCATCAAGGCATCCCATAGTCTTTCGCGGTTGGATTTCTCACGGATGGGCGGGGTGCATTTGAAACGCGTGTCGCCGTCGGGGATGTCTTCGGCGGCGAACGTCAGGTAGTGGGGGCAGGTTTCGGCGGAGAAGGGAAGCCCGCGCGCGCGCGCGGCACGGATCGTATCGACCGCTTCGCTCGAAGAAAGGTGAACGATGTGGGTGCGCGTGCGGTGCTTTTCGCAAAGTTCCGTCATCATCTGCACGGCCGCGTTTTCCCAACTCTTAGGGCGTGAAGCCACGAATTCCGCATAACGGCGGGGGTTTTGAAGGGCTAGGGCGGGGGCACCGACGGGTTCGAGTTCCGCGTGAATCAACAGCGGGGAGTTTGCTTGAGTTAAGATCGGCATGGCGCGGGCGAGGTCGGCGCGTTTGGCGTCGGGAAAATCATCGATGCCGGAATGCGTGAGGAATGCTTTGAAGCCAAGCACGCCGGCCTTCAGCATCGGCGTGAGTTCACGTTCGTTGCCAGGTACGACGCCGCCGTAAAATCCGCAGTCGACGGTGAGCTGTGAGCCCAAACTTGCAAGCTTCGTTTCGAACGCCCGCAACGATGTCGTGACGGGAATGCAGTTGAGGGGCATATCGACGAGCGTGGTGATTCCGCCGGCTGCGGCCGCTTGCGTGGCGGAGGCGAAGCCTTCCCAGTCGGTGCGGCCGGGCTCGTTGACGTGGACATGGGTGTCGACTAAGCCGGGCATGATCACGCGATCGCCCATGTCTTCCAGCGGTACGCCGTTCTGAGTGGCGGCTTGGGTGGCTCCAGCATCTAGTAGCTGTTCGACCCGGCCAGCACGTACGGCGATCGCAGTGGATTGAACGCCACTCGGCGTGACCACTCGCGAGCTTTTCAGGATTAAGTCAAAGGGCGACATCGTGTCCGCGATCATACGTTTGCGAAAGTGCGAGAAGCAAGGTGCCATAGGTAACCGACAAAAAAAATCGGTTCCAGTATGGCTTCTATTTCGCGGTGCAAATAGTCTCCGCGAAAATTCTTCAAGGCCACTTAACGCAGAGAATCAGCGTTATTTCTGTGAAATGACTGATGAAAATAATCGGCGCCAAAGGGTTGGCACGGCATACCCCTTGCTGATGGGACCCATGAAGTTCCCATTTTTTTGGACGCGTCCGACCAGGATAGTCTTGTTCGGCCGCAGAAGATGCAACGACAGAGGAGAAAAAATGAGCAGGAAAGAAAGGAAAGACAGATTCGCTCGTTGGAGCGCAATCCTGACGATGTTCGGGTTTGCGTTCACTACGATCGCGAGCAGCTGTAATTCCGCGGGATACGCAAACCCGGTTCCCACCGCCATTGCTGGCGATGAGCAACCGGTGGTTGATGGCTCGTCCATGGGTATGGACATCACCTTCAACGACGAAGATCTCCGCGTGACTTATGGTGCTTACTCGGAAGCTGAACTCCAGCTGAGCGGCGTTGAAATCACCGGCCCCGTGAAGTGGGAAGTGATTTATTCGTCGATTCCCGCTGGCTTGAGCTTGGAAGAAACCACGGGCGGCACTCTCCTGATCTTCGGTTCTCCGAAGTTCACGGGACAGTGGTGCTTCTCGCTCTCGGCGACAACGCCGGAAGGCTATGTCAAGTCGAAGGAGCTCTGCTACATCGCGGATGACACCCAAGACCTGGTTTATCCTAAGTTCAAGACGGCCCGCTACTTGCCGGAAGCCGTCGTCAATCAGATGTACCAGACCTCGATCGATATCGATCAGGAAAGCATCGCGGCTGACGGCGCTTACCAAGGCGAAATGTACACGGGCTATATTCCGGAAGGTTTGACCATCACCCCGGACGACGCGGGTTTTCGTTTCTTGCTCAAAGGCAAGCTGACGACCGCGGCGAGCTTCCCGTTCTCGCTGAAGTTGACCGACAACTTCGGCACGGAAACCTACCGCCAGTTCCAGCTGACCGTCGTCGAAAAAGATGAAGACCAAGGACGCAAGGCGTGTCCGGCTGGTTACTACTACGACGAAACGCTTGGCTACTGCGTGCAGGAACGTGGGACGAACTGCCCTGACGGCACGTACTACGATCACTCCAGCGGAAACTGCGTGCAGTACCCGGCTCCTCCTCCGGAGATCGTCTGCCAACCAGGCTACTACTTCGATGATTACCTCGGACGTTGCGTGTCCATCGGGTATCCTCGTTGCCCGTTCAACTACCACTGGGATTCGTTCTACAACCGTTGCGTAAGAGACTCGTTCTCTTGCCGCTTCGGCGAAGTGTACGACTGGGATCTCCGCGACTGCCGCCCGATCTGGCGCAGCTGCCCCATTGGCACGCATTGGGATAACTTCGCGCAACGTTGCGTGATGAACCCCGGTTACTGCCCGTTCGGTTACTACTGGGACAGCTTCGAAGGACGCTGCCGTAGCACCGATCGTTATCGCTTCTGCGGATTCAACGAGCACTGGGATCCTTTCCTAGATCGTTGCATCCCGAACTACCGCTACTGTGGTCCTGGCTATGTATGGGATTACATCGATGGTCGTTGTGAGTGGGTGCCGCCGCCTCGGCCGCACTGCCCTCCGGGCTATCATTGGTCGTTCGGCAGTGGTTGTGTGAGAGATCACTGTCCGCCGCCTCGGCCGATCCCGCACCCCGTGCCTCCGCGCCCGGTGCCGAGACCTCGTCCGATCCCGCATCCGGTTCCGCCTCCACGGCCAGTACCGAACCCACGTCCGGTACCTCCGCCTCGTAGGCCGGATCCGGCTCCTCGGCCACAGCCTCCGATTCCTCGGAAGCCTGAGCCGCGTCCAGAGCCGAAGCCTCAGCCACGCCCAGAACCTCGGCCAAATCCGGGTCCTGGACCTGGCCCTGGTCCGAAGCCTGAGCCGCGTCCGCAGCCTGGCCCGGGACCTCGTCCTGAGCCGAAGCCAGGACCTGGCCCCAAGCCTCGCCCGGAGCCTCGGCCGAATCCCGGCCCAGGTCCTGGACCGAAGCCTGAGCCACGGCCCGAGCCGAAGCCACGTCCAGAACCCCGGCCGAATCCCGGCCCAGGTCCTGGACCGAAGCCCGAGCCGCGTCCAGAGCCGAAGCCTCAGCCTCAGCCGCAACCGCGTCCAGAGCCGAAGCCTCAGCCTCAGCCGCAACCGCGTCCAGAGCCGAAGCCTCAGCCTCAGCCGCAACCGCGTCCAGAGCCGAAGCCTCAGCCTCAGCCGCAACCGCGC
Organism: Bacteriovoracia bacterium; assembly: GCA_050251055.1. Classification (GTDB taxonomy): domain Bacteria; phylum Bdellovibrionota; class UBA1018; order UBA1018; family JBFWNL01; genus JBFWNL01. Next base: position 100,977 of record JBFWNL010000011.1, on the reverse strand, counting down.
CCTGAGCCGAAGCCTCAGCCTCAGCCGCAACCGCGCCCTGAGCCGAAGCCTCAGCCTCAGCCGCAACCGCGCCCTGAGCCGAAGCCTCAGCCTCAGCCGCAACCGCGTCCAGAGCCGAAGCCTCAGCCGCAACCGCGTCCAGAGCCGAAGCCTCAGCCTCAGCCGCAACCGCGTCCAGAGCCGAAGCCTCAGCCTCAGCCGCAACCGCGCCCAGAGCCGAAGCCTCAGCCTCAGCCGCAACCGCGTCCAGAGCCGAAGCCTCAGCCTCAGCCGCAACCGCGCCCAGAGCCGAAGCCTCAGCCGCAACCGCGCCCTGAGCCACGGCCGCAACCTCAGCCTCAACCGAGACCTGAGCCGCGTCCGCAGCCCCAGCCGCAACCGCGTCCTGAGCCACGCCCTCAGCCTCGCCCAGATCCGAAGCCTCAACCGGCTCCGAACCCTGGACCGAAGCCCGGCCCTAAGCCTGGACCGAAGCCGAGAGACAACAAGTAGTTCTCTCGTAGGCTAGTCAGTAAAAATGGAAGGGCGATGGGTAACACCATCGCCCTTCTTGCTTTTGAAGAGGTGGGTTCTTTTGGAGAGTTGAGTTAAGGTCCACCCATGTCGCAAATCAAAGTCTATGGTTATGAAAAGTGCTCGACCTGTCGCAAGGCCTACGGATTTTTAGAGAAGAAGAAAGTTTCCTTCGAGAAAATTCCGATCGTGGATCAGCCCCCGACTCTGTCGGAACTCAGGGCGATGCTGAACGAGACCGGCGACGTGCGAAAACTTTTTAACACCTCGGGTCAGATGTACCGTGAAATGAAGCTTGGCGACAAACTGAAGACGATGTCGGAAGGTGAGGCCCTGAAGCTTTTGTCGCAGCACGGAAAACTCGTGAAACGCCCCTTCGTCGTGGGCTCAGGCCATCGCGCTAAGGGGCTAGTGGGTTTTAAGGAAGATCTTTGGAAGAAGGCTTTTAGCTGAATCCCTTTAGAAACTGCTTTTCCCGGGCTGGAGTTTTGGGAAGAAACCGTCTACTACTGGAAAAAAGGGGATGGTTTCATGAAAAGTTTCTCTTTAATGGTTTTGGGCCTTGTCCTAGTTTCCGCGGCGCAGGCCGGCGCTCCTTCCGTTGGGCAGCTCGTAGATCAGTTTTACACCGATCAAGCGGCAGGCTTGGCTAACCCGTCCATGCAGGATTGCCCCGTAGATCCCACGAACTGCGTGAAGAGCGCATGCGATCGCTTGGGTAAGTTCGGCTGCGACCGCACCGACGAAGTCTCCTCCGTTACGCGTGCCTGCCGCGGCAATTACGGCTCGGCTTGTCTCGATACGGTTTGCGGGAAGCTGAGTAAGTATGACTGTGACGATCTGAACGAGGTCACGCAGGTGGCGAATGCTTGTCGCGGAAATGTGGACGGAAAATGCGTGGACGCGGTTTGTGAGCGCTTGGGTAGCTTCGGCTGCAATTCGCGGGAGAAGGTAGTCCCGATCGCCCGCCAGTGCGGCGGTGGGTATTAACTCGATCTCTCGATCTAAAGACGCAGCGTTTTCCGAAAAACTTCGACATCGTCCAAGGTTCGTAGCCAGTAGACTTTTTTGGCGCCTTGAGCTTCGAGTGCCTTGAGCTTTTCGACGATGGTGGGGCGCCTCGTACGGTTGAATTGAAACACGTACTTGAGCAAGGTGGGAGTGAGGCGGTCGGCGCTGCCGTCCTGGGGACGCAGCGGCGAGGCCGGCCGATACATCATCCGCCGCTTGATAATGCGTGGGACGCAGATCCGCAGCGGCAAATCCAGGAAAACCACCGTATCCGCCGAGGCGACGCGCTCTGAAAGCGTGTGCAGGTAGTTGCCGTCGAAGATCCACCGAGAAGCGCCCAGCGCCTGCTGGTGGCGTTCTGTGAACTCCTCATCCGTTAGGTGCGTGTTCCCCGACTGCCAGTAAAGCTGATCCAGATGAGTTGGACGAATGTCTAACTTCGATCCAAGTTCCTTGGACAATGTAGATTTTCCAGCCCCGGCATTACCGAGGATCACGATGCGTTCGGCTGAGGGAACTCCTTGAGATTCCAGGATTTCCGCGCCGGTTGGGATGAGCTGCTTCGTCTTCATAAGAGAAAATTAGAGTTAATTAAATACAAGTCCCGTGCCCAAATGCAGAGCGTCAAAACTCTAATGATAACGATAACTTATTGGAAACAAAGGTTTTCTGCGATATAAGCCAGGCGCATGATGCAACCATCTCGGGCCCTCGACTGGGATAAATGGATCGACCTCGCGCTTGCGGAAGCTTGCTCTGAGCCAGGCGCTCAATCGCTGGAACGGTTGAAGGACCCTCGTGCCTGGGCGGGGGAGCTGCGGGCGGCCGAGCAGATGCAGGTCGAAACCCAGGACATGGCGTTACTGCTCGATCGCGATGCGCTTTGGGGACCCCTGCGTGGGTTGGTTGACCCGGCGGCCGCTTTGGAAGCCCTCCAGCGCGGCACGACGCTTGAGGTTCAAGGCCTGCACGAGCTAAGGACTTGGCTGTTCGTGCTCGATGCGTGGACGCAGATGCCGCGCGAGGAGCTTCACAGCCGGTACTTCAAGGAAGCGCTCAACACTCTCTTTGATCCCCTGGATGTGCTCGCGATCATCAATCGCGTGATTACGCCTCGCGGGGAGCTGTCCGACCAGGCGTCGCCGAAACTACGCGCGCTCATCGGCGAGGTCCGCGAACTCAAATCGAGACTGGATCGCCTGATGGATGATCTCGTGAAGCGATATGCCGAGCAAGGGGTGTTACAGCAGGGGTTTTCGGATGTCCGTGACGGCCGGTACGTATTGCCGGTGAAAATTTCCCTGCAAAGCAAGGTCGAAGGATTAGTTTACGAAGCCTCGGTCAGCAACCAAACCGTGTTCGTCGAGCCGCGGGAGGCGGCGGTGCTGAACGCGAAGCTGAGTCAAACGCAACGCGAACTGAACGAAGAAATCTACCGCATCCTCTCGGAGACCTCGAAGCAGATCGCCCCGTCGGCGCCCGCGATCGAAGCGAGCGTGCGGGTGGTGGCGCACTGGGATGGGGTACAAGCGAAGGCCCGGTTGGCTCGCCACTACGGTGGCAAGAAGCTCACGCTGACGGCCGATCGAAAGCTAAAACTGCAGCAAACCGCGCACCCGCTGCTTTGGTGGACCTTGCCCAGCCCGGAACAGGTGATCCGTAACGATCTCGAGCTGGCCGATGATCAGCGCGTGCTTTTTTTGACCGGTCCGAACACGGGTGGCAAGACGGTGCTGCTCAAGACCCTGGGCTTGCTTGCGGTTTGCGCGCGCAGTGGGTTCTTCTTTCCCGGCGTAGGGAGTCTCGTGGTTCCGTTCTTCCGGAATGTTTTCGTCGATGTGGGGGATTCCCAGTCAATCGAAGAAAGCGTATCGAGCTTTTCGGGGCACGTGCTGAAGTTCAAGCACATCTTGGAAAATCTGACGGAAGATAGCCTCGTGCTCGTCGATGAGCTCAACACCGCCACCGACCCGGAAGAAGGTTCGGCGCTGGCGCGCGCGTTCGTAGAATCGGTCATGTCGCAGGGACGTGGTACCGGTTCTATCCTGGTCGCGACCACCCACGACCCGAAGCTTAAGAGCCTAGCGCTCGCTAATCCCGCGATCGTCAATGGGAGCATGCATTTCGACGAGAAACGCTACGAGCCGACTTATCAGCTGATCCTGGGCGTGCCAGGCCGCTCGCGGGCGATTGAGACCGCCGAGCGCCTGGGGTTGCCACGCGCGGTGATTGAGCTAGCGCGCGCGCACCTTTCCAAGGAGCACGTCGACTTCGAAGAAAATATCGCAAAGCTCGAGCGTAATCTGCGCGAAACCCAGCATGCGTATCAGGAAGCCGAACGCCTGCGCCTGGAAGCCGAGCACCTTAAGCTCGAGTGGGTGGAAAAGACCCGCGTGCGTACCGAAAATATCTTGGAAGAGCTTAACCGAAAGCTGCGGGACTTGATGTCGTCCGCGAAAGAAGAAGTGCGTGACTCCGTCCGAATGCTCGAGGCTCGGCGTACCGGGGCGCAAGTCGAGGCCACGCGCACGGTGATCAAGAAGGTCATGGATGAGACGGCGAGCGGCGTGGATTCTGTGCTTCGCCAGCTCGTGCCAGAAGTGGCCGAACAGCTTAAACAACAGCAGGATAAGGCCGCCGCTGCCGCGCCCGACGATTTACCGATCGGCCAGCGCGTGCGCGTCGCGAAGTGGAACGGCTACGGCAAGATTGCGGCCATTAAGAAGGGCAAGATTGAAGTCGAAATGGAGAAAACGCAGATGCGGCTGACGCTTTCTCCGTTTGAAGTGGAAGCGGTGGCCGAGGAGACGCGCCCCGCGAGCCGGCCCAGCCTGCGGGGGTTTAGCTTGGGCTCGTCGCTAGACGTGGGGCACGTGCCCGACTCGATCGATCTACGCGGAAAGCGCTTCGACGACGCGATGACGGAATTGGAGTCTTATCTGGATCGCGCCTTTCGCTCCGGCCGGATGCAGGTCACCATCGTGCATGGTTTGGGCACCGGCGCGATTCGCGAGGGCACCCGCAAACTCTTGAATGAATTGCCTTACGTATCAAGCTTCCAGGACGGGGGCGCCGGCCACGGCGGGACGGGGGCGACCGTGGTGATGTTCGATCAGGCTTAGGGGGAGGGGGCGACGCTCGCGTCGGGGTTCGCTTTTTCCACCGTATTCGGTTCCTTCGCCATCGCCTCGGCTTCTCCAAGGAGACCGCCCACGGTTTCATCCCAAGCCCAAGTCATGAAGCGTTCGTACCAGATCCAGCTGATAACACCCGTTACGTTGTTGGCGACATAAAGCTTGGAGTACACCGCTTTGCGCAGGTGGGGGTTCTTCACGTGACGACGAATTACGGCTAGATCGAAAGCCTCCATCGATTGATAGCGAAAGTTGCTCCAAATTGAGAGCGAGATGCCAGAGAGCGTGGCGCGCCAAAGTACCGTCTTGAAACGTTCAAACACGGACGCGGAGTTCGGATCGTCCAGCTCGTCCCAGTAGTTGAGCGCCTCGGAGGCTGCGAAACCAGCGAAACAGGTGGCGAACCCGCCGGCGCCCACGGTAATGCCTTTTTTCAGGAACATCGTGCTCTTGGCTTTGGCTGAGAAGTCGCGGGACCAGATGGTCGCCGGCATCGGCACGCCGCCGCGGCGGGAGAGTTCGTTCGTCACTCTCCCGGCCGTCGTCCAGCCTAAGATCAGCTCGGTGAGGGTGAAGCCGATGACGTCCCCAATGAAGAGATCAAATTCTTCGGCCAGCTTATCACCGCGGAAGTAGTATTCGGCCACCGCGGTGACGAGCAGCTCGGCGCCCACGAGCAGGCCGAGCTTCTTGAGATACTCGGGGTGGTTCAGCTGACGATCGACCAGTCCCCAGGCCAAGGTTTCGTAGATACGCTCGAAGACGGTGCCGGCTGGATTGAGGCGGCCGCCCTGCTGAAAACGGGTCAGAACTTCCTCGACGTTGATGTGATGGTTGCCCAGCCGCTGAAGCAGCTCGCCTTCGGAAATGCCGTACTTGCCCATGAGGTACGTGACGGCGTCATCCAATTCAGCGCGTGTAAACTTCTTCAAAAGGTTCGCCTCGGCCGCCTTTGGCGAGATGAGCAGCCCGTTGCGTAGTTGCACCGGCAGCGATTCGGCACGGTCCGCAAACCGGGGCCAGTGCGTTTTCACGCCTTGTACTACTCCACGATAGGTCCGGGCGGTGCGCGTGCCGAGGGTTTGGTATTCCGCCGGCAACGCGTGAGCAAGATCGGCGAGACCTTCCTGGACAGCCGGCGCCAGCGCCCGCGCCTGCAGGAACAGCTTTTCTTCCAAGCGCAGAGCAGGGTTCGCCGCGAGCGCATCTTCCAGGCTCGTTACCCCCGCTTCTCGGGACACGCCGGCGGCGCGACCCAGCTTCAATTCGTTTTCCATGCTGATCAAGCGTCGCTCCAGGGCGGAAGCGATCGGCGCGAGTTTTTCTTCCGCGCTGATTTTTTGCGCAAGGTAAGTGAGATCTTCTGCCTGGGACGTGAGCTGCCGACCGAGCAGGCGGCGTGCGAGTTCGGCGCCCGCTTCCGTTTCCTGGAAAACGTAACGGCCCACCGGGCCCGTGACCAGACGAAGCAGGTCCGCCGGCGCCGCGTGGGCAGATGAAATAGAATACGAAAACAGCAGCCCCCAGGCCGCCGCTCTTCGCAGTGACTGCAATGTACCTCCTAACGTAGCCTCAGAAACCAACTATCCGGGCCCCATACTGCAACGCGTATACCGCTTTTAAGTGGATTGACGCAAGGCGAACTTATTGGAATTGCTAAAAATTATTTCACCCCCCAAGCACGGCTAGGATATAGATTATAAAATAAATCAGGTAATTCTTACAAAGAGCAGTAATCTACGCTTCGAATTGGTATGTAGGGCATCGATGGACCTTTTGTCCGAATTCAACGCCTTGAATCGCCAGCATTTCGGGGGGACCCTCCCGCCGCCGAAGTTGGTTTGGAACTCCCGGCTGCGGATCGCCGCCGGTCGGTTCGTGCCGGGCCATCGGACGCTGTGGTGGCGACGCGCGCCAGCTATTGAGATCGCCTTGTATTTACGCGAAGAGGCGGAAGCGGAAAGGCTCATCCGGGATACGCTTGGTCACGAAATGATTCACTATTGGCTGTGGCTGAGCCGCAAGCCTTACGGGCATACGGCACAGTTTCGCCGCAAGATGGTCGAGATGGGCGTGAGTCGTTACAACCCGGTCCCGCGGCGGCGACCGATGAAATACACGTACACTTGTCCAGCCTGCCGTAAGGAATTTCAGGTACGCAAGCGACTGCGGGCGCTCGCTTGCGCGGACTGCTGTGGGAAGCATTCGGGAGGCCGCTTCGATGCGCGCTTTCTGCTTTTCTTATCCGCGGAACACACGCCGGACGCTTAGCGTGGACACGTGTATTCGCGGAGGGAACTCTCCAGATCGCGGCCGGCGTGTAAGGCCAAGCGAAAAAATGCGGTCTGCATCAGGGCGTGGGAGATTTCACCGTTCCTCAAGCGCTCCGGGATTTCAGAGATGGGCACTTCGACCACTTCAATGTCCTCGCCGGGGTCGAGTTTTTGTGGGTGCGTTTGGCGAACGGGGCCGATCACGAAGCTGAAGCAGCGGTTCCCCTGCATGGCTGGGTTGGGGTGGGTCCAGCCCAGTGAGGTGAGCTGGGCGTCGGGGCCGGCAGTGAAGCCCGTCTCTTCGGTCATCTCCCGTAAGGCGGCGGCCGAGATATCGGCATCCGTGGCATCGATGATGCCGCCCGGTAACTCGAGCGTCATCTGATCGGGACCTACGCGAAACTGTCGGACGAAGACTACGGCGCCGCTTTCGGTGATGGGAATGACGTTGCACCAGTCGGGAGAAATCAGTTTGTAAAAGCGGTGCGTTCGCGGTTCCGGGTGATCTTGGCGTCGGTAAAGCTGCCGAACGACTTTGACCACGGGCGAGTCGACGAGCATTTCCTCGGTGCCCTCGCGAATCCAGGGCTGTTTTTCGGCTTTTTTTCCGCTGCGCGACATCGTGGGGTCCTATGATAGCATGCCGCGCATGAAACGAAAGATGGGTTCGGCAATGGCGGGGATGGTCTTGATTCTGGGATCCGGGGCGCTCTTAGGATTGAGCTCTTCTAAGCCGAATACGCAACCGGAAAAAGCCGCGGCGGCGGCCGGTGATTCGGTTTGGATTTACCAAAAAGACGGTACCCAAAGCTGCGGCATGGGGGCGGGCAAGACGATCGAGCAGGCTCAGCGGGAGCTGCAGGGCGCCAAGGTCACCGTGCTCGAAGCGAAGAAGGGTGATGACGGCCAGCCCATGATTCAAATGTGCGGGGCGACTACGGGGTCCTTCAATGCGTACCGCATTCCCCAAAAAGATTTCGCGGCCGCTCAGAAGCTCGGCTTTTTGAAGCTCGAGCCAACCTCTCCGTAATTCGTACATTCACTCCATCGATTCCCTGATGCTACAATGAGAGGAATGGGCGGAGTTCGGGTTTGATTAAGTTTACCGTGTTTTTCGCGGCGATGGCGCTCGAGGTGTTCGCCGTCCGGCCCGCGCGCGCGGCTGAGGCCATGCTTGAGCTCAAGCGCTACGATCCGGATATCCCGCCGGTCTGGATTGAATGGAAGGCTGCAAGCTTTCCCCTGATCTTCCGTAAAAATCCCGCTTCAACTCCTCCGGGAAAGATGTCCGCTTACGTGAAGCTGGAAGGTAAGTTCACGGATCCCCTTTGGGCTCTCGTTTGGGACGGCGCTAAGAAGGCTGGCGCTTCCACCCGAAGGAATCAGGCCTTCGCTTTTGAATTTGAAGTGACCGAGGAAGTAAATGACGTGGATTTCACCCTCGTCGGGCCCCAGGGCCAGGTCGCGATCGAGCGAGTTTATCTTTACGTCAAGGATGTCGACGTCTATCGTCGAACGCTTGGTAAGCAACCGCCGAAATTTACGCATTTTACGCCCTCGCTCGGGTTCAACTTCTTGAGCTACGAGCAAACCGGCGTCACCCCGTTCTCGCTGACGTCGCTCGCGTTCAAGGCTTCGTTCTCTTACCTCATCGGCCCCCCGCGCTGGGATATCGGGGCCAATGTCTATTTCAATTTCGTTCCGCTCGGCTCCAGCGTGGCGGGAAACGCGATTTCAATTTTGGGCGCGAATGTGCGTGGAGGATACGTCTTTCCTTTCGTGCGCTCGCCCTGGCGCCTGACCTTCTCGACCGGAATTTTTTACAGCACCACCTTCGTCACGAACAACGCCTTTGGCTATACGGGGCTCCTGAATTTCCAGCTTTACCCCGCGCTCCGTTACACGTTCCGCAATCGTCAGGCGGCGGTCATGTATTTGAAGTACGTTCCGCTGGGGTCGGGGTTCTTCGACATCTCGTTTGAAAAGCGGGAGATCGCGGTGGGCTGGGCTTGGGTTTGGCCCCTGGAGGACCGCCGTTCGTGGTCGCTCGCGCTGGACATTTCAGACCTCCGGTTGGTAACGGTTTCCGGAGTGGTAATTCAGGCGAAGTCGACCACGATTAGTGCTGGATATTCTTTTTAAAACAATAAGTTACAAAAAAGTATCTACTTGATGCTTCGCGTCTTTTTGGGGTAAAATAGAAAGTGAACTCCTAGTAGTACGTTATGAGCACGAGTTTTAAAAACTTTCTCAGTCAGCTGGCTTTGGTCGCGCTTGCCGTGGGCTTGTCCGGTTGTCTTTTGGCCGAAGTCGGCGTGCGGAGCGCGGAAGTTGCGATCGTCGAGCCTTGCGCGGGCGTGGCGACGGTCAGCACGAGCGTCGAGCCCTATTTTTCCGCCGCCCCGAATTGGAACACCTACGTCCGTACCGCAAGCCCGGCCACGCTTTGTGATGGCACCGAGACGGGGATTCATTCTGCTTGCCGTAACGGCGGGGAATGGAAGCAGGTCTCGTTACCGGGCTACACGAGCTGCGACGGTCTTTCGCTTTCCGAGACGCTGGGACATTTTCAATGGAAGTGCGAGGTGTCCGGCGGGACCGCGCGTTTCATCAGCACCGGCTTGAAACCCGAAGTTTCATTGAAACATCTGATCAGCAAGGTCGCCGGCGTGTTTGTGTGGCAGCCGAATTCAGTGAAGATCCAGCGCTCCGGCTGCCCGGTCGCGGAGACGACTGCGGCGGCTTGGTGGTCGAACCCGATTTCGGAAATCATCGAGAACAACGGTACCGGAGTGCAGACGTTGTCTGCGGCCGGTACGGTGTATTATGTCCAGCCCTACACCTACCTGATCTCCGATGGCCTGGTGATCGGAGCCGACCGCGTGGCGATTGTGCCGCTGGAGGGCGCCCTGGTTCGGTATTCCGGCAGCAACGGCACGCGCCTGCTCAGCGCCACTAACCGCAAATTCATATGGGTGGAAGGCAACTACATGGGGACGCCGACCAGCGGTGGCAACATCAGTACAGTCGTCGAGATAAACGCCGTGAAGTTTTCGCGCTTTAAGAACCTAGGCGCGGAGGGTGGCTTGAATAACGCGTTTTACGGCGACGGGATTACTGGCAACCTGTTTGAAGGAGTTAATGTCTTTAACGGAAAGTGGGCGATGGTCATTGCTAACTTTTCCGAATACAACGTCTTTCGCGGCATCCGCGTCAGCAACACCGAAATTCAGGGCTTTTGGAATTCGGTCAGTTTTCGCAGCTACTATTCACAAGTTCTTGGTTCCGCCGGGGTGGGCGCGCTGACCTGGTCCGACGGTTCTTCGTATAATACGATTTCGCACGCAACGGCGGTCAACTCGGATATTGGGTTAAGCACCGCTCAGATCAGCCACCATCAACTTTTTTCCAATTTGCTTTTGGCGAACAACGCGGTTGGACTTTCGCACGGGTTTTTTGCTACGAATTCGTATTCTACAACTACCGCGGACGTGGCAGCCGTGAACAACGCCACCGGGATCTATGCGGAGAATTTGGATAACAGTACGTTCACGAAAAAAATACTCTTGGGCGGCAATGGCGTCGACTGTAGTGTCGTCGGCGGCACGAATCCGGGGTTAGTCAACACGACCTGCGGTAATCAAGGCACTTCGGATGCGGCGCTCGTTACGGGCAAGACGGCCGCCAATAGCTTCAAAGGCAAGGTGACGACCACGGATACCGTGAACACCAACAATACGGCCGGTCTTTCGGCTTTCACTTCGATCGTGGATTGGTCGCGCTTCGAGAACCCATTCCGGCTTTGGGGCTTGGATGGCGGTGCTTTCCCGGCGGTGAACAACCGGAATCGTTGCGTATCCGGCACCTGCCGTATCTGGGATTTCCGTCTCTCCGCGGCGGATGATCAGTTTTTGGGTTACGTCGAGCACGGCTCGACCTTGAATGATCCCTTCGTGAATGGCGCCGCCTGTCCGGCGGCCGTGGACGGGAACGTGACCCAGGTGAATTCTCTCGGGCAGACCCATCTGCGGCACGCTTTGGAAGTGATTGGCTCGGGTGGTAACGACAACGGGCTGTGTGAATCGGACGAAACTTGTTTCTACACGCCTAACTTTGGCGCCTACCAGGGCAGCGGAGACTATACGACGCGAAGCTGCGTCTTTCACGACGGCGCCGTCAGCGGCGTCACTATGCATGCATATCCCATTAACGGTGAGTGATCGGCCAGGTCGTCGGCTTGATCTTAAAAATCACCGCTTCTGGGAGCCCTAGGGGGGGAATGGGGGGACGGGCTCCCAGAAGCGGCTACGATAAAGGTGCGGGAATCGTGATGCCGTATTTTTTAATTTTGCCCATCAGGACATCCTTATCAATACGGCTGATCCGGCACGTTTTATCAAACTGCCAATTAAACGTTTTCAGTAACTCCATGATGTAGACCTTCTCGAACTCTTCGCGCGTGGCGCGGAAGTCGATGCGATCGTGATCAAAATCGGGAATATCGGTGGCTTCGATCTGGTCGCCCTGGGCGGTGATCGTGGCGACGCGAAGCACGTTGCGCAACTCGCGCAGGTTGCCCGGCCAGTGATAATCTTTCAATTTCGTCCAGGCGTCGGCGGAGAAATCCTTGAGGTGCTCTTTGTGCAGCTCGCGGGTGATTTCGCCCAGGATGCCGCGGATGATATCGTTGAGCTCGTTGGTGCGCTCCGCGAGCTCCGGCATTTCCAGGCGGAACACGTTGAGCTTACCCAGCAGCTCGGCGTTGAAGAGTCCGCCTTGGGCGCGGCCTTCGAGCGCCTGACTGGTGGTGGCCATGATGCGCGTGTTGACGAGCATGCGCGTGCCGTTGCCGTCCGGATGCGCCACTGATTTCGTGTTCAAATAATTCAAAAGCGTCTTTTGTTCGCCCAGTGGCCAGCTGCCGATTTCGCCGACCACCAAGGTGCCACCTTGCGCTTCCGCGATTTGAGCGCCGAGCGCCTTTTCACGGGATGCGGACATGATGAGCTTGCCGGAGCGGGGGCTGTTGGCGTGCACCCAGCGGGCGATGATGCCCTTACCCGTGCCGCTGGCGCCGCAAATGAGGACCGGCGCCGAGTCGGTCTGAGCGGCGAGCAAGGCCAGCCGTCTCTGAGTGGGTGGAATGAAATGCACGATTTCCATTAGTTCAGTTCCCCAAATACAACATTGCCAATATGGCTATTTCGTGACGCGCCATTGATAACGCGCTGCATATATTTCGTCAATGCGAAAAGTGATTTTTCTGGCAATATTTATCAATGTGTGCAATATTGCAATGCGTCGTGAATAACTTTGCGAAATTACTAAAAAAAACACGATCTGAAAAGTACCGTTCAGCCCGTCAATTTGGCCAGCAGGTGGACTTAAAGATCAGTTATCCCCAGTATTCGCGTTATGAATCGGGGGAGCAGCTGCCGAGTCTGGATCAGGCGGTCCTCATCATGGAACGCCTCGAGATCCCTCTCATGCAAGGCATCCTTATATGGTGTCAGTCCCAGGCGAAGGAAAATGCCTCGGTGATTGCGCTTGAGCGCCTGATCGATCAGTCTACCGGCGTGGCCCCCGCCGCCGGGCCGGGACAAGTGGCCCGCACGGCTCCGCAGGCGAACGTGAATTTGGACGAAGTGATCGTCTTCAACCGCAGCCATCTCAAAGTCTTCGAGTCTGATCCCAGTTACCGCGACGTGTTCACCTTCATCAGTGCCTATTATCCGGATTGGATTTCGGAAGGAGAACTCGCGGCCGCATTAGGAATTTCCCGGGAAAAAGTCGCGAAGCGTGTGGCCGATCTGGCAGACCTGGGCGTGATCCGGGCGAAAGGGACGGGCAAGCACGAGCGGCAGCAGTGGACCGCGGCGAAGAGCACGTTTTACTTTCCGGACGACGAAGAATTCTTTGGACTGCGGAATCAAAACCTTCGTCACAATATGGACAACCTCCTCGGCAAGCTGAAGCACGAAGATATCGTGGCCAAACGAGCCATGCGGGGAGTGGTGACCCGCGAGCTTTCCGCTGAACAAGTGGGCTTGGTGATCGAAGGCGTGGAAAGACTCATGATGCGCACGGTCCAAATGCAGGCGGTGCCGAGCGCTTCCACTGGAATTTATTCGCTTTGTTTCCTCCTGGGGGAGCGGTTTTCGCGCTCCGCATCAATAGACGAAAATTGATTGCCCGGCCTCCTCATCGCCGCTAGAACGTGGGCATGAAAAAACTCATGGGGTTCGCGGTATTGGGTGCGTTCATGGCGGCGGCGGGTGGGATTTCCGCCCAGGCCGTGACGGTGGGTGTGGTGTTCGATCGGGGCGGAAAAAACGATCGCTCCTTCAATCAATCCGCGTATGAAGGCGTGCAGCGTGCGGAAAAAGAGTTGGGCATCCAACTCAAGTACGTGGAAGCCACCGATGACAACGCGTTCGTACCCATGCTGCGCAAGTTCGCTACCGGTAACTATGACTTAATCGTAGGCATCGGTGTGGGGCAGGCCGACGCGGTGAAAACCGTGGCCGCGCAATTTCCACAAAAACATTTTGCCATCGTGGACGCGGAGGTGAACCTCCCCAATGTCCGCTCGCTGCTCTTCCAAGAACATGAGGGCTCATTCCTGATGGGCGCGATCGCGGCGCTGAAAGCCTCCAAGTCGGGAGGGAAGGTCGGCTTCATCGGCGGGATGGACATTCCGCTCATTCGCCGCTTCCAGATGGGATACGAGCACGGCGTGAAGGCCGTGAATCCTAAAATGGAGGTGCTGACGAACTACGTGGGCGTCACCTCCGGCGCCTGGAACGATCCGCCTCGCGCGAAAGAGCTGGCGCGCGCCCAATACAAGAACGGCGCGGCCGTGATTTTCAGCGCCGCCGGGGCCTCGGGCATGGGGCTTTTCGATGCGGCCGAGGAGGCCAAAAAGCTCGCGATCGGCGTGGACTCGAATCAGAACTACATCAAGCCAGGCTTTATTCTCACGAGCATGCTCAAGCGCGTGGACGTCGCCGTCTTCGACGCCTGCCAGGACGTGAAGGACGGGAAATTCACGGGCGGTATCAAGCGTTTCGGGCTCGGTAACTCCGGCATCGACATGGCGATGGATCAATACAATAAATCGCTGATTACGGCGGAAGAGCTAAAGAAGCTGCAGGGTTTTCGGGCCGCGATCCTGTCGGGCAAACTCCAGGTGCCCGATTACTACCACCAGAAAAAATAGCATGCACGGCGCGGCTCCCTCGATTGCCGTTGAGTTTTGCAACGTGACCAAGCGCTTCGGCGACGTGGTGGCCAACCACGCGCTGAACTTGCGGGTAACCGGCGGCACGGTGCACGCGATCGTGGGAGAAAACGGCGCGGGCAAGTCGACCGCGATGAAGCTTTTATACGGGGAGATTTCGCCGACCGAGGGTGAGATCCGAGTCGAAGGCCAATCCCGGACGTGGCGTGGGCCGGCGGATGCGATCGCGGCCGGCATCGGCATGGTTTACCAGCACTTTACCTTGGCGGGACCCCATACCGTGCTCGAGAACATCATCTTAGGGGTGGAGCCGGGGCGCTTTGGCGTGGTCGACCGCGGGCAAGCGAGGGCACGGATCCGCGAGCTGAGCACGCGCTTCGGTTTGGCGCTCGATCCCGATGCTTGGGTCGAGGATCTTTCCGTTGGTGAGCAGCAGCGCGTGGAAATCCTGAAACTGCTTTACCGCGATGCCCGTATCTTGATTTTAGATGAGCCGACCGCCGTGCTCACGCCAGACGAAGTAACCGCGTTTTTCGCGAACCTGCGTCGACTGAAAGCCGAAGGTAAAACGATCCTCTTGATTACCCACAAATTGAAAGAGGTAATGGCGATTGCCGACGAGGTGACCGTGATAAGCCGGGGCCGTGTGGCGACCGGGCCAGCTGGCCAACCGGCCGCGGGGATTCGCGTGGCGGCAACGAGCATTCCGGCGCTAGCGGAACTTATGGTTGGACACGCGGTCGACCTGGGCCACCGGGTTCCGCGTCGAGCCGTGGCCGGGGACGAATATCTACGGCTGGACGGCGTGACGGCCGCGGGCCGTCTGCCGGAGCGGGTGAAGCTTGCGGACATCGGGCTTTCGGTCCGGGCCAGCGAGATCGTGGGGGTCGTGGGCGTCGAAGGCAATGGGCAACGCGAGCTGGTGGAGCTGCTCGTGTCTCCGCGCGAGTGCGCGGTCCAGGCGGGTAAGGTGAGCTGGTTCGGTGAAGTGGCGAACGGATGGCGGTGCCAGGACGTAAGAAAACTTGATGTCGCGCTCATTCCCGAGGATCGCCATTACGAGGGACTTCTGATGGACCGGCCGGTCTACGAGAATTATCTGTTAGGCCGCCAGCGCGCGCTTCCCGGCCAGCTCGTGCCGTGGCCCGCCGTGCGGGCGGAGGCGGCGGCGGCGAACGAGGCTTGGGACGTGCGTCCCCGCGATGTGGAGCTCCCCATTCGCGCGCTCTCTGGCGGCAATCAGCAGAAAGTGATCATTGCGCGCGAATTCGCGCGGAAGGCGAAAGGGGCCTTTCCGCGCGTGATCATCGCGGCCAAACCCACGCGGGGCGTGGACATCGGCGCCATCGAATCGATTCACGCTCGCTTGATCGAAGCGCGCGAGGCGGGCAGCGGGATATTGCTCGTCACCTCGGAGCTCGAGGAAGCCATGCGGCTGGCGGATCGTATTGTCGTGATGTACGGCGGCCGGATCGTGGCCCGGTTCGACGATCCCGCGCGCTTTGACGAGAAGTCGCTCGGACTTGCCATGGCGGGCGCGGCTCCGGAGGTCGCGTGAAGACGTGGCGCTATCCAGCCTCGGCGGCGTTAGGGTTGGCGCTCGGAATCGCGCTGACGGCGCTCCTCGGAGAAAGTCCTTGGCACGTGTTCACCGTACTCGTGAAAAGCGTTTTCGGTACCCGCTACGACTTCGGGATGACGCTGTTTTACAGCATTCCCCTCGTATTTACGGGGCTATCGGTCGTTTTCGCGAGCCAGGTCGGTTTGTTCAATATCGGAGCGGAGGGGCAGCTGGTAATGGGCGCGCTCGCGGTTGCCGCGGTCGGTATCGCGTTTCCCGGGTTGCCGGCCGCCTTGGCGCTTCTCGCGGGCTTCTCCGCCGCGGTGATAGGCGGCGGAGCTTGGGGTTTCATCGCGGGCTGGCTACGCGTTCGGCGCGGCAGTCACGAGGTGATTACCACGATCATGCTCAATTTCATCGCGGCGGGACTGGCGAGCTGGGTGACTTTGGAGTTACTGAAAAACACCGAGAGCCAGAACCCGGAAACGAGCGTGGTGGGGATGGGATTCCAGTGGCGGCACTACGACTTCTTTCAAGGCGCGCCGGTTGGGGCGGCGATCTATCTTGCGCTCCTCGCGGCGGTGGTGCTCCATTTTTTCTTGCGCCGGAGCAAGCTGGGCTACGAGATCCGCGCCCTGGGGGAGAACGCGGAGGCCGCGCGGCTGGCGGGATTACCGACTGATCGCCTGCGAATTTTGGGCATGACCGCCGTAGGCGCGTTGGCGGGATTGGTGGGGCTCATCGAAGTTATGGGGAATGCCTATCGTTTCAAGCCCGGATTTTCTCCGGGATACGGGTTTATCGGGATCGCGGTGGCATTGCTTGCGCGACGTAGCCCACTCGGCGTGATTCCGTGCGCGCTGCTCTTTGGCGCGCTCCATAAGGCGACCGGGGATTTGGATTTCGAAACGCAGCACGTAACTCGCGACGTTTCGCAGATCATGCAGGCGCTGATCATCCTGTTCGCGGCCTCGCCGGGGCTTTGGGATTTTTTGGAACGTAGGCGTGTCCGAGCGAGTGGGAAGCGGGCGAGCATATGACCCAAATCCTTTTAGCGTTGTTGGATTCCACGATGCGGATGTCGATGCCGCTGCTTTTTGCGGCGCTCGGTGGTCTGCTGAGCGAGCGCTCGGGCGTGGTGAATATCGCACTCGAAGGCTTGATGTTGATTGGCGCGTTTTGCGGGGTGGTCGTGACTTTGGGGTCGCATTCGCCGACATTGGGACTCTTTGGGGCGGCCGCGGGTGGCGCGGCGCTGGCTGGCCTCTACGGGGTGACCGTAATTCGTTGGCGCGCGGACCAGATTGTCGCGGGAACCGCAATCAACTTTCTTGCCTTCGGCGTTCCGCCGGTGCTCTGCAAGCTTTGGTTTAATTCCACGACCTCGACCCCTTCGCTTCCCATCGAGGAGCGTTTTACGTTGGCTCCGCTCGTGATGGGATGGATCGCGCTTTCGATCGTGGCCGCTTGGCTACGTTGGACCCGATCGGGATTATGGTTGCAGTTCGCGGGCGAGAGTCCCGAGTCCCTCCATGCCGCGGGCGTGAGCGTGAAACGGGTGCGCTGGGGGGCGCTACTGGCCGCCGGGGTCCTGGCCGGCCTGGGTGGAGCTACGCTCTCAATGTGCCTTTCTTCGTCGTACACCAAGGATATGACGGCGGGCCGGGGTTTCATGGCGCTCGCCGCGTTGATCTTAGGTAAGTGGCGCCCGGTACCCACGGCATTAGCGTGCGTGCTTTTCGGATTCTTCGATGCGCTTCAGATGCAACTACAAGGGGCGAGCTTTCTGGCGGAGTTTCACGTACCCGTGCAGTTCATCCAGATCCTGCCGTATTGGGTGACCGTGCTGGTACTGGCCGGTTTCGTGGGCCAGGCCCGCGCGCCCCGTAGGCTCGGAGTGCCTTTCGCGACATGAGGCCGCGCATCCGCAAAGTCGCCGTCGTCGCGAGCGTGTTTTTTCTCGTGGCTTCCCTCGGGCTGGTCGTGGCTTGGCGGCAAGGCGCGCTTTCCGCGTGGGTGAAGCAGCGCGCGGTGGAGGCCTTCCTGCGTGAGGTACAACCGCACCTTCCCTTTATCGTCGAAAGTGCAAAGTTCGACACTGAGTTGAGCGACGTCCTCAAAGGCCACCTAGACGGGTTGCGCCTGGTCTTGCGTTGGGGGCCGTGGCGAGTGCGCCTATCGGGACCATTGCAGTTAAAGAGCTTCGGCAGCGAGCGCGCGTTTGCCGTCCTCTATCCCGCGCGGGCTACCGTGGAACCCGCGGCGCGGAAGGGAGGCCCGGGAGAGGTCTCGGATCCCGTCGAGTTGGAATTTTGGCTGCGTGGATCGCGCAAGCTAGAGTCCCTGCTCGATCTTTTGAAGATCAAAAAGGTATCGGCCCTCACGGAATTCGGATTCAAAGCGGCAAGTTCGAAGTGGGGATGGCGCCTTTGGAATGTCTCGGCCGAAGGCTTGGATTTGCAGGCGAGCTGGGCGAAGGAGCAATTAGACCTGAAGCTGACGCTGGGCGCGGCGGGCTGGAGCGATGCCGCGGGCGAACACTTGGTACAGGCGGCCAGCTTGCGTGCAGAGGCCAAGGCGCCGCTTGCGTTCGAACCAGCCTTGCAGGTGGGTGAAGTGGTGCTTTCCGCGGGAGCGCAGAAGGCGGAGATCCTCTGGGGGACCAAGTATTTTGATTTGGGGCTGGCGGATTTTCCCGTACGCCTCCGGGCCGAGCTCTTTGGCCGTGACGAGGCTTCGGTTTTACCGGTGAAGCGTGGCGAAATGGAGATCGGACCCGGCTCCCGCGCCGCGAAACTGTCCTTCGCGGCGAGTGGGGAGGGCGAGCTGCGGGCCAGTTGGCGGGTGCCCGCCCTGCCGGTGGCGGCCTCGCTCGCGCGCGCGCAGCAAATGTTAGGGGTCGAGGCCGCCGAAGATTGGCGTCTAGAGAGCGGCGTTTTGGATTTCACCGGCGAAGCTCAAGCCCGGCTGCGGACGGGAGCGTTGGCGGATGTGCGGGGCCGCGGTCGGCTGGCGATTCGAGAGTTGGGGGTGTTGCTTCCCAAGGCGAAAGCCGGCGCGCGGGGAATTGAGCTTCGGGCTCCGTTCACCGTTCGCCAGAACGGCGCACGGTTCTCACTCTCGTCGCAACCGGTTCTATCGGTGGCGCGGCTACGTGCGTTCCGATGGGTGGCCGCTCTGGATAAGACCCCGATCGATTTCAGCGTGGATTACGTGGCGGGCGCGCCGACCGTGGGAACCTTTAAAGTCGTGAAAAACCTACCCCTACGCGCCCCCGAAACGGAGTTGCCCATCCAGGTCGGTCCCATTTCGGCGAGCTGGGGTCGACAGGCGAAGCTCGGCGGGTCCTTCGCTTTGAATGCGATCCCTCTCGCGGCGCTCGCGGAGAAGTTTTGCGTGGATCCCGCGCGGGTGCCTCCCGGAGACGTACGGGCTCACTTTGGTCCGGTGCAAATCGTGAGCGGCGGAGACTCGGAAATCGAGATTCAAGGGGAGGCGCGGGCGACGCTTTTTTCTGGCTTCGTGATCTTACGCAATCTCGCGGTCTACGATTTCGACACGGAAGTTCCTGAGGTTCATTTCGACCTCGACTGGGGCAGCATTCGGCTGGACCAGCTGGGGGCTTGGACCAACTTTGGTGAAATGGACGGGACCCTGGAGGGCTACGCCCACGACGTGGTGTTTCAGTCCTGGTTCCCGGCGGAGTACGATTTCCGCGTCCAGGTGAAACCCTATAGCCGTTACAAGGTGGTGTTTTCCCCGGACGCCATGAAGAATTTCGTGCGGATCTTCGCGGGAGAGGACTTGGACAATAACCTTCCCGGAATCGCGGATTGGATTGCCTTTGGGTGGCCAAGCCGGATTTTCGGTGGATACGACGTGCTTTACGCGGGGATGTCCGCGTTTTCGACGGAAGGCACGGTGATCCTGCAGACGCTCGATCCGCCGGAGATCTTCGAGCAGGAGCATCGGCATTTTATCTTGTACGGACCCCGCTTTAAGATCCCTTTACGAACCAGCCGATATCCGGTAGTTTTGGATGCATCGGGTTTAGGTAATTTGGGCCGCTACCTCGCCAAGCAGATCGAGAACTTGCAGCGCATCCAGCGAGCCAATTCGACGCCTCCCCCCGAGATAACGTCGGAAAAAAAGGAAGATGAAAATGAAAAAGATCGCCAATGCTTTGATCCCAACTTCTGAACGCGGAGTTTCCGTCGGCGCCGTCGTTATGATCGCCGCCCTGGCGGTAGCGGCCGGTTGCGTCACGGTAAACGTGAATTTTCCGGAGAGCGCCGTGCAAAAGGCCACCGACGATTACGTCCGCGAGCTTTACCGTAGCAAGAAGAAGGACAAGGAAGGCGAGACGCCAGCGGTGAAACCCACGGGCACGAGCTATTTTTCGCTGATTCCGCAAGCAGTGGCCGAAGACTTTTCGTTCAACCTGGATTCACCAAAAGCCGCACAAATTAAAGACAAACTCGCGGCCCAGGCCGAAGACGTATTAAAATACAAGCGCGCCGGCATCTTGGGCGAAAGCCAGGCGGGTCTGCTCGTCGTGCGTGGAGACAAGAAGGCCGACGGTAAAGCGCTTTCCCCGATCGAGAAGAAGGCCGTGGAGAAAATCGTCAGTAATGAAAACGAGTTGCGCCGGGAGCTTTACGCCGAAGTCCTCAAGAGCAACAACCTTCCCGACACGCGTAAGGTGAACATCGAGAAGAGTTTCTCGCGCTCCTTCCAGTCGATGTCGCCATCCAATACTTGGCTCCAGAACGAATCGGGCTGGGAGCAGAAGCAATAGCGGCTTAGCTAGAGCAGTTTTTCGAGTTCGGTCACGGCCGCCTCGAAATTCTTGAGTGCATCTACGATAGGCTGGGGCCCTCGTAGGTCCACGCCCGCGTCAATCAGGATATCGAGCGGATCTTTGCTCCCGCCGGCGCAGAGGAATCGTTGATACGCATCGATTGCCTTGCGGTCGCCCGCGAGAATTCGCGAGGAGAAGGCCTGTGCCGCCGAAAATCCCGTCGCATACTTGTAGACGTAAAATCCGTAGTAGAGATGGGGGATGCGCGCCCATTCCAACTCGATACGGCGGTCCGCTTGGACGTCCGGTCCATAATAGTCGGCATTGAGTTGGTAGTACGCCTGGCAAAGCTCGTCCGGAGTGAGGGACACCCCCGCTTCGACCTTGGCGTGGATCATCCGCTCGAATTCGGCGAACATCGTCTGCCGGAACACGGTCCCTCGGAATTCTTCGCAGAAATGGTTGAGAAGGTAGGCGCGGAATTTCGGGTCGGTCGTACTCTTTAGCAGATGATGGTGCAGGAGCGCCTCGTTCGTGGTCGAGGCCACTTCCGCTACGAAGATCCGATACGACGCCGTGGTATGGGGCTGGGTTTTGCGAGAGTAGTAGGAGTGGAGCGAATGCCCGAGCTCGTGCGCCAGCGTGAATGCACTGTTGAGATTGTCTTGGTAGTTCATCAGGATGAACGGCATCGTGTCATAACAGCCCGAAGAGTAGGCGCCCGAGCGCTTTCCGCGCGACTCATGCACGTCGATCCAGCGGTCGCGGAACGCGCTCTCCACCACCTTCGTATAGTCTTCACCCATAACTTTGAACGCGTCGGTGATCCAGCCGCGGGCGGTCTCAAACGGGACGTTCAGTTTGAAATCCTTAACGATGGGTACGTACAAGTCGTACATGTCGAGATGGTCGAGCTGGAGCAGGCGCTTGCGCAGCCGGATGTAGCGATGAAAAAGCGGCAGATGGCCGCGCACGGTGGCGACCAAGCTATCGTAAACGCTTTTCGGGACGTTATCGTCAAAGAGGCTCGCTTCGAGCGAAGACTTGAAGTTCTTGGTGCGCGCGTGGAAGACGTGCATCTTCGTCTGGCCCTCGAGAATCGCGGCGAAGGTGTGTTTGTGCGCACCATATGCGCTGAAGAGTGCTTCGAAAGCCTGCTTCCGCACGTCGCGGTTCGGATTATCCAAGAACTTAATGTAGTTGCCGTGAGTGAGCTCTACGCTTTTTCCTTGATCATCCTTCGTGTTCGGAAAGCGCATGTCGGCGTTGTTGAGCATGCCGAATGCCTTATGGATCGAGGAAAGGGGGTCCGACGCCTGGGTCAGTAGATTCTCTTCCTTTTCACTGAGGGTGTGTGGCTTTTGGCGCAGCAGAAGCTCCAACGCGCGCGCGAATGGCTTGAGCGCCGCGGCCTTCGAATACTCCGCGATTGTGGTACTCGACAGGGCGAGGATCTCCGGATCCATCCACGAAAGCGCGGCGCCAATCTGCACGGCCTTGGTCTGAATTCGTCCCTGCAGACCCATGTAATGGGCATTAGTCGTGTCTTGGTCCGCATGCAGATGTGCGTAGACATAGATCTTGTTCATTTTGCGGCCGAGGTCGTCGCGCAGCTGGAAGGCGCGCGCCAATTTTTCCGCGCCTTGTCCGAGTTTCCCCCGGTATTGGAGCAAATCATTCAGAATAGGATCGAGAGTCAATAAGTCAGCTTCCCATTCGGCGTCGTTCGCGTAAATCGAAGCTAAGTTCCAAGTTTGTTCAGTAGGGATATTTTTGCGGTCTTTCATGGCGTTTCCATTAAGTGTCTGGTTTTTGGCTCCTACATCGAGCTGGCGAGGCACAGAATATCTGTTAGCATTAGAGTCATGCAACCTTATATCCAATCCTTTCTGAAATTTGCGTTGCCAGTGGCGCTCATCAGTTCCTTAGGCACCGCGGCTCACGCTGATTTTACGTATGATCCCGCCCAACTCAGTGCATTGACTACTTCACTCAAGGACGCGATGTTGAAGACGGCGGGATACCAGACCGAGCATCGCTCCTATCGTTCGGCGACCCCCTTGGGAGTTGCATTAGGCTTGGACGTGGGCGTCGATGTCACTTTGGTTTCGTTCAGTGATGATTTTCGCAGCGCGCTCACCACGGTCGGTAACTCAGGGAGTAATAGTAGCTCACTTCCTCTGCCCCGATTAAACATCCACAAAGGTTTGCCCGCGGGCATCGACTTGGGGTTTTCCTGGATTGCCTACGGTGGGTATTCTTTGATCGGATTTGATTTGCAATGGGCATTTGTCCGCTCGCCGATGCTGAGTCTAGCCGCCCGGACTTCCTATACGAAAGCGAAACTGAGTTACATCAATTCCAATACGCTTTCTTTTGACGTGCTCGGTTCTTTGCCGATAGGAATCATCGACCCTTATTTAGGTTTTGGTCTCCAAACCGCGCGCGGATCCCTGAACTTTGATACTGGCACTTTGCCAATTTCGGGAGACGGATCGTACGCGGCTGGTCACCTGTTCTTCGGTTTGCCGATCAAGCTTTTTATTCTGAAGCTGACGGCGGAGTATAATATGAACTTCTCGGGTTACAGCACCTATGGCGCTAAGCTCAGCTTCGCGCTGTAGTTTAGCCGCCCTCATCGCGATTTTTTCGGCCTGCCAGCTCCCTTGGTTGACCTCGACTCCCGCACCGACGCCTTCGGGGAATCCTCCGTCGGCCTCCGGGGATGGCATCGAGCTGACGTCCGTCCAAGCCAAACGGGCCAAACAGAATTCCGAGATCCTGCAAGAATTTTTCCGCGTGATCTATATTAAAGATCCTCAAGACCGCAAGGAGTTCGGTGGTTGGCTCGATACGATGAACCAGGGGGCTTCCGTCGAGGGAATTTATAACGGGTTCGTGCACTCTTCTCGATATCGCCAGCTGGAGGCCGCGCACATCGGACAAAAGGACGGGGCGCTGGCGGCATTCGCCACGCTCCTCGGTCGACTCGAGAAGGAGCTGCCCGCGCCGACATTGTTCACCGAGGCTTCGGCCATGCCGCTCGCGAAACCGGTTGATCCGGCGGCGCCAGAAGAAACCGTACCGGCCGTCCCGATGGAACCAGGTAGCGTCGAAGTCATCGAGTTCAAGGGCAAGTCCCCGTCGGATTCGGGAACTCCCGCACCTCCGCCTTACGAAAAAATTTTTCAAAAAGCTTCGATTTATACGTTGAAACGGGTGCTCGGGGACGAGGCTTTGAAAGTCATCCACGCGAAACGCGAACCGGACGGCCGTGCGGGCGAGGCCCTGGCGGGCTGGTACGCGCGGTTTGCCGTCGAGATGGCGGGGTTCGGTGTGGACTTCGGTTTGACCGACCGCAACAAATCGGATGAGGCGTTTCATCGGAATTGGGCTATGAAGGCTAAAGACGATCAGTTAACTTGGGAAGTACTGAACCGTATTCATCGCGTGATGAACGCGAAGGGGATTTAAGCCAGCCATGATCTCGGACCGGATCCGCCGTTGGCGGGAGTCGATTTTGTCTTTTCTGGGCCTGCAGCGGCAGCGGTCGCCCCGCATTCAGGTCGTGGCGATTCACGACGCCATGTTTTTCCCCGAAGGAATCGGCGAGGTCGTGAGCTTGGGAAACGTATCCACGGGGGGCATGGGCGTGCTAAAGACCTCGCGCCAGACCTGGCCCGAACCCGGGCATACTTTGAAGGGCCGGCTGAAGATCGGCAAGTTCGAGGTCGAAACCCGCTGTCGGGTCGTGCACGTTTCCGAGCAATACGTGGGTTGTCAGTTTGAGACTAATCTCGCTTCGATCGAGAGCGTGGTTGCGAGTTTTTTTCGCGTGGAGCTGGCAGCCATGAAGCTGATCGAGGTAAACCCGGACGTCTTGGCCAAGAGCGAAGAAGGCGAGGTGACGTGGTATCGCGGCGCGAACAACTGCGATCTTTTCCTGGTCGAAGTGGGCGGCAAAATCGAAAAATTTCACTTCACGTTCTTTGGGAATTATTTTCAAGGTGGGCGTGACCAGGACCTGAAGTCCGGATCCTTGCTGGACGACGAACATCCGGGCAAGCCCCATTACAAAGGCGCCGCGGTAATTACGGACCTCCGGTCACCCTCCGCGGAGATGTTGAAGCTCGCGCGCCGCTACGTGGGCGCCGTGAGGAATCTCGATAATCCCCGGCGAGAAGCGCTTCTCGGGCACATCACGCGGGCTGGCGGCTAGCATGCTCAACTGGTTCAAACGCGCTAAAGGCACCCCCGCCGCTCGTCCGGCGGGGCCCGTCGATACCGCCGCCGCCCCCGATCGGGCGTTTTCCGCACGGGCACCGCGTGTGGAGATTCTTCCCCTGCACGACATTTCCTTCATTCCGGAGAGTGCGGCGGGACGCACGAGCCCGGCGATGTCGGTGGCGAATATTTCCGTCACCGGCGCCGGTATTTTCAAGGGGAACTCGGGAATTGCCGTCGCGCCTGGGGAGCTCTTTAAAGGGGTGTTTGTGATCCCCGGATTGCAGTGCCCCGCCGCGATTCGCGTCATGCATTCCCATACCAAGATCATTGGCGGTCGCTTCGAAGATCTTCAGCGCGAGGCCGAGAAGATGGTCATTCAATATTTCAATGCCGAGATCGGGGCGATCAAGATGTACGAAGTGAACGCCAAGATGCTGAAGCCGGAGCCGGACGGAAAGCCCCGCTGGTTTTGTAGCTCGGACCGCTGCGAGCTTTTCGTGGTCGAATCGGAAGGGAAAGTCGTTCGCTTCAATATCGCGTTTTTCGGCAACTTCTTCGAAGGCGGCGAAGGAAAGCCGGTGAAGTACGGGCACATCATTGAGGACGACAAGGGAGTGAAGGGCAAGGGCTCGGCCCTGGTCGACCTGGTCGCGACCACGAACAAGACAGATCTTGATTTAGCGGTGAAGTTCGTGATGAATATCGAACAGCTGGAGCGGGGGCAGCGCGAGCGCATCGCGGATTATCTCCGCGCATCCATCAGATAAAGAAGTCCTCGGGAATTTCGATCCCCTGTTCCTTGAGATCCGTGATGAATTTTGGCACGAATCCCGTGCATTTGAAGATACCCGTATCGGGGTTGAGTGGAGCCGCGGGATCGGGCTCGAACTTGAAAATTTCCTGCAGAGTATAGTTTTCCGTCTCGAGACCCGTGAGCTCGACGATCTCGGTCACGCGCCGGCGTCCGTTGCGGTAGCGCTTGAGCTGCACGATCACTTCGATGGCCGAGGCGATCTGCTTGCGCACGGCCGTGAGCGGGATCTCCGCGCCATCAAGGAGACACAGCGTTTCTAAGCGGGCGAGGGCGTCGCGGGGGGAATTCGCGTGCACGGTCGTGAGCGAGCCTTCGTGCCCGGTGTTCATGGCTTGAAGCATGTCGAGGGCTTCGCCACGTCGGCATTCGCCCAGGATCAATCGATCCGGCCGCATCCGCAGGGCGTTGGCCACGAGTTCGCGTTGAGTGACGCCCGGAGCAGTTGGCGTGGCCGCTTTGGTTTGCATCTTCACGCTGTTTTTATGCTGGATCATGAGCTCCGGCGTGTCTTCGATCGTGACGATACGTTCCTGGGCCGGGATGTACATCGCGAGGGCATTGAGAAAGGTAGTCTTGCCGCTACCGGTCCCTCCGCAAAGGAGGATATTCCGTTTGCCCACGACACAGGCGTTGAGAAAGTACCCCATCTTTTGGTCGAGCGTTCCCTGGGCGAAGAGGTGATCCACCGTGAGGCGTTTGGGAAAGCGTCGGATGGTCAGGCAAGGGCCTTGGGGGGTCACCGGCGGGGAAACGATGTTCACGCGCGATCCATCGGGCAGCGTAACGTCCATGTAAGGGCTCTCGGGCGTGACGTAGCGGCCGGTGAAGTCTTGGATGTTTCGCACGAGTTGATTGAGCTCGTCGAGAGAGGTGAAGCGCATGGAAGTGTTGAGCAGGCGTCCGTCTTTTTCGACTACGATCTCCCGGACATCGTTGACCATGATTTCCGTTACGGCGGGGTCCTGCATGAGTCGGCGAAGCGGGCCCAAGTCCGGCATGCGCGGGGCGGTCGCGGGAGATGCCGGCCGCACGATTCCTGGGTTGCTCACCGTGGGCGAGAGGCCGGGATCGGTCGCTTCTTCATCCCGATCGAGGATGGAGGGATGGGAATTCGGAGGAGTGCCCTTCGGCGCCATGCTTTTAGGATACCATTTTCATCTGAAGGAGAAACGTCGGCAATTATTGCCGGTTTGCCAGTCGATGCGTTCAATGATGAAATAGGAACTGGGACAATATGGCCGGCCGTCCAAACGAAGAAACCAAAGAAAATTCATCAGATCTGGCGGTGGTAGACGAGGACCGCCCAGATTTATCCGAGCCGCCCAAGTATGCCGTGATTCTCCACAACGACGATTACACGACCATGGAGTACGTGATTGAGGTCTTGGGAAAATTTTTTCATAAGTCACATGAAGCGGCGGTGGAAATTATGTTAAAAGTACATCAGGATGGCCGGGGCGTCGCGGGAATCTACAGTTTCGAGATCGCCGAGACGAAAGTCGAGCAGGTCACCCAAGACGCCCGCGAGCATGGCCACCCCTTGAAGTGCACTCTGGAACCGATAGGGAGTTCAAATGATCGGACGTGACGCAGAAGAAGTGCTGAATCGCGCGGTTCGCGCGGCATTCGAGCGACAACACGAGTATTTTACGCTCGAGCATGTGCTGTTTAGCTTGCTCGAAGACGCCGACATCCTCGAGGTGATCCACGCCTGCGGCGGGATCGCCAGCGAATTGAAAACGGATCTGGTGCGCTACCTCGACACCGAAGTTCCGAAGAAGAAAGCGAGTCTGCCGAGCGTGACACCGGCCGGGGATGACTCGGAAGCGTCGGACGCGGAAGAGGAGCCGGGTGATGAGCATCCGGTGGCGACGCTGAGCATCCAGCGCCTCATTCAGCGCGCACTTTTCCACGTGCAGTCGGCGGGCAAGGACGAGATCCATCCGGTGGACCTCTTGGTCGCGCTCTTTCAGTCTAAAGATTCGTATGCGTTGCATCTGCTAAAGAAACACGGCGTGGAGCGGTTGGACGTGCTGAGTTATGTCAGCCACGGGGTCACCAAGTCGGAAAAGAAAGAGTCCTCCGGCGAATCCGCCGAAGACGGAAATCATGTCGAGCGGCCAGTCGCCCGGTCGGTAAATCGACCACGTGCGCAGGAAGATGCACTGGAAACCTATGCGGTGAATCTAAATGTATTGGCCCGCGAAGGAAAGATCGATCCGTTAATCGGCCGGAAAAATGAGCTTGAGCGTATCGTGCAGACGCTGTGCCGGCGGAGAAAAAATAACCCGATTCTCATCGGCGAAGCGGGCGTGGGGAAATCTGCCCTCGCCGAAGGCCTGGCACTGAAGATCGTCAACGGCGAAGTGCCTGACTTGCTGGCGAATGCGGAAGTGTACGCGCTCGACCTCGGCTCTTTGCTGGCGGGCGCCAAGTTTCGCGGTGATTTCGAGAACCGCTTCAAGCAGATTCTGAAGTCCCTGGAACGCAAGAAGCTCGGGGGTATTCGCCCCTTGCTCATGATTGACGAGATCCATACCATCATCGGCGCGGGCGCGGTGAGTGGGGGGACGCTCGACGCGGCAAACCTGCTCAAGCCCTTGCTTTCGCGCGGCGAGATCCAGTGCATCGGTTCGACCACCTATCAAGAGTACCGCAACATCTTCGAAAAGGATCACGCGCTGGCGCGCCGGTTCCAAAAAATCGAGATCGCTGAGCCTTCGATCGAAGAAGCCGTGCAGATATTGAGTGGATTAAAGGAACGCTTCGAGGAACACCATCGGGCTCATTTCACCCCGGAAGCGATACGCGCGGCCGTGGAGCTCTCGAGCAAGCACATTCAAGACCGCTTTCTTCCGGATAAAGCGATCGACGTGATTGATGAGGCGGGCGCCCGAGCCCGTATCCAGTCCGGTGCCGATGCGGTGGGGAATTCCGTCGTGGACGCGCCCCAGGTCGAAGAGATCGTGGCCAAGATCGCGAAGATTCCACCCCGGTCCGTGAACACGAGCCAGAAGACGCGGCTGAAGAACCTGGATCGCGATTTGCGATTGACCCTTTTCGGCCAAGACCACGCGATTGAAGCGTTGGTCACCGCGATTCGACTGGCGCGTTCCGGATTACGGACGGGAGAAAAGCCCGTGGGGTCATTCCTCTTTTGTGGCCCGACGGGGGTCGGCAAGACGGAGCTTAGCAAGCAGCTCGCCCACAGCCTGGGCGTGACGTTCCTGCGCTTCGATATGAGTGAGTACATGGAAAAGCACACCGTATCTCGCTTAATCGGCGCGCCGCCAGGTTACGTCGGTTTTGAGCAAGCTGGTCTCCTCACGGACGCGGTGTTGAAGAATCCGCACAGCGTGGTTTTGTTGGATGAGATCGAGAAGGCCCACCACGACATCTGGAATATCCTGTTACAGGTGATGGATCACGGCACGCTCACCGACAATAACGGACGTAAGGCCGACTTCCGGCACACGATCATCATTATGACGTCCAATGTCGGCTCTCGCGAAGCCGAGCGGGGCGGCCTGGGATTTGCGCGAGGTGAGGCCACGAACGGGTCGGTTTCCAAGCGGGAGGTCGAGCGCGCGTTCAGCCCCGAGTTCCGCAACCGCCTGGATGCGATTGTTTACTTCAACCCGCTTGATCCATATACGATCGCCCAAGTTGTCGGGAAACAGCTTTTGGAGCTCGAAAACCAGCTGCTCGCCCGCGCCATCGAGATCGAAATCGAGCCGGACGTTCGCGAGTGGCTCGCCAAGCACGGCTACGACGCCCGCCTGGGCGCCCGCCCGATGGGCCGGCTGATCCAGGACCGCATCAAGCGCCCGCTGTCCGAAGAGATTCTCTTCGGTAAGTTGGAAAAGGGCGGCAAGGTGCGTGTACGCATGAAGGATGAGGGTGAGCTTGGTTTCGATATCGAGGCGGGCAAATCGGAATCAGACCCGGAGACGACGGCGGTTACCCGTACGAATCGAACAACTTAAGCGCGGTATTCTGGGTATCCGAAAGGAGCTTCAAGAACCGCTCGCGTGATAGCTCCGTCGCGCCGAGGGCTCGCATGTGCTTGGACATGACTTGGATGTCCATCCATTCCGCCCCCCGCGAGCGGAGGTGCTCCACAAGGTGAAGCAGCGCCAGTTTAGAAGCATTGGATTTATGGAAGAACATGCTCTCGGCCGAAAACACCCCGTCCACCTCCACGCCGTAAACCCCGCCCACCAGCTCTTTACCGTCCCAGACTTCGACGCTATGGGCGCCGCGCCCGGGCGCGCGTTCTTTATGAAATTGAATGTAGGCTTTCTTGAGCGCGGGCGTGATCCAGGTGCTGGGCAGCTCCGCGCCGGGTGCGCCCCAATCCCCGCGCTTGGCGGTCGCGCATTCGGCAATTACTTCACTAAATGCCTGGTCGATCGTGAACGTGAATTTCGTTTTTTTCTGGGCCTGGCGCAGACTACGGGCGACGTGGAGATTTGAGAACTTCAATATCGCCCGCTTGGCGGGACAAAACCAGGTCAGGACGGGAACGCCTTCAATGGGCCAAGGAAAGATGCCTTGCGAGTAGGCCGTGATCAGGATCTCGGGGCGCATGTCCCCGCCGATGGCGACGATGCCGTCTTCGGTCGCGGTCCGGGGATCGGGAAATTCCCACGGCATGCGGGGCTTAGATCGCCTCTAACACCATGACGGAGCCCAGGCCACCCGCGGCGCAAACCGAGATCAGGCCCAGATTTTTCTTCTTGGCGCGAAGCCCGTATAGCGTTTGCAGGATCATGCGGGCGCCAGTGGCGCCGAAGGGGTGGCCGATGGAGACCGATCCGCCGTGCACGTTGAGCTTGGTGAAGTCCACGCTGCCGATAGGACCGTCTAAGCCAAGTTTCGATTTGCAGAACTCGGCTGACTCGATGGCATTGACCGTGGCCAGCACCTGCGCCGCGAAAGCTTCGTGAACTTCAAGCAGATCAAGGTCTTTCCAGGTGACGCCCGCGGCTTTGAGCGCGCGTGGGATGGCGTACACGGGGCCAATGAGTAGGGCTTCCTTCTTGATGTCGATGGCGGCCGCGGCGTAGCTGCGAACGACGCCGATGGGCTTCATGTTCAGCTCGCGCGCGCGCGATTCGGACATCATGAGAACGGCCGCCGCACCATCGGTAAGGGGACTCGCATTGCCCGCGCTGATCGTCCCATCCTTATAGAAGACGGGCTTCAGTGAGGCGAGTTTTTCCAGGGTGGAATCGGCGCGTACGTCCGTATCGCGCTCCACGACTTTGCCTTCGGGGTTAGCCACGGGGGCGACGTGCGTACGGAAAAAACCGTTCTCCCAAGCGGCATGGGCCTTTTGATGGCTGCCCAAGGCGAATTTGTCTTGCTCCTCGCGGCTTACGTTGAACTCGCGAGCCATGAGGTCCGCCGACTGCCCCATGCTGAGGTTGGTCGTCGGTTCCTTGATGCCGGGCGCGTGCGGCGCGAGCAGCGCCGGGCGAAACTGCGAGAGCATGCCGAGGCGTTGGCCCGCGGTCTTCGCGCGGGCGATATCTTGGAAGTAATCGGTCGCCTTCTGGCTGAAGAGCGCGCGGATGGAGCTGATGGACTCGACGCCCCCGGCGATGCCGACGGAAATCTGTCCGGACTGGATCTTGGCCGCGATCCCGGCCGCGGCTTCCATGGCCGAAGCGCAGTAACGATTGATGGTGGTGCAGGGAATCGTCGGCGGTAGGCCAGAGTCGAACAAAGCCTCGCGGGCCACGTTCGTGCCCTCGGCGGGCGAGCTCACGATGCCGTAGTAGACTTCTTCCACGAGCTTGGGATCGAGATCCGAGCGGGCGATGGTTTCTCGGAGCGGAATCCCGCCCAAGGCCGAAGCCGGCATTTTCTGGTACACGCTGCGCGCGCGTGCAAATGGCGTGCGGGCTCCGTTGACAATGACGACGCGGTCTCCGTTCATGGAACTCATATCAGGCTCTCCTGGCTCAGGGTTTTGTAGATTTCAGAAAAAAGATTCTCGGCGGCAAGCTTTGCTTCGGGGCGAACTTGCGCGCGGCTCAGGCCGCCGGCGGCTTCGAGGCTCAGCTCCACGCGTTCGGCGAGCGAAGCGAGGTCCGCGAGGCCAAAGCCGGGGGCGGTTTTGCGCAAGTGCATGCACTCCTGGCGGAGGTCCACCCAGTTGCGTTCCGCAAAGAACTTACGCATGCGCTTGACGCGTTGATCCAGCCGGATAATGTATCCTTTACGGATTTGCTCCTGAATTTCTGCCGGAAATACGGCACGTGCTTCCATAAAATTGAATCCTTTACTTGGGCGCTTTGGACCAACGAGGAGATTGGCAGTTCCCGAGACCGTAAGTCAAGCGCTTCACGAAGGTACCGTCGATATTCATGACGTAGATGTTCTTTTTTCCCGTTCGATTCGAGCTGAAGACCAAGAAATTTCCGTCGGGGCTGAAATCGGGGTCCTCGTTATTCCCTTGGTCCTTAGTGAGACGCTCGATCTTGGTACCATCCGGGTTCATGATGAAAATATCAAAGTGGCCCGTGGTCCAACCGGCAAAGGCGATTTTGTTATTGGTCGACGACCACGACGGGGTTGCGTTATAGCGGCCGGCAAAGGTCAGGCGTTGTACGTTCGAGCCGTCGGCGTTCATGCTGAAAACCATCGGCTGGCCGGTGCGATCGGAAATGAACGCTAGCTTTGACCCGTCCGGGCTCCAGCGCGGGTCGACATTCGAACCAAACGATTTCGTGAGCCGGGTGATCGTCTTAGTCTTGGGATCGAGCGAGAAAATCTCGGGGTTGCCCAGGAAGCTCATGGTAAGCGCGATCTTGGAGCCATCGGGCGAATAGTCGGCGCCGCTATTCATGCCGGTACGGTTGGAGAGCTGCCGCGTGGAGTTCTCGATGAAGCTGTATTCGAAAAGATCGTGGTTGCGCACGTTCTTGGCATTGCGGTTCACCACCGTGTACGCGATCTTGGAGCCGTCAGGACTCCAGCCGGGAGAGAACGCGAGCGAGCGGTGGCGAGTAAGCTGCTTGGAGTTCTTGCCGTCGAAGTCCATGACGTAGATCTCATCCTTGCCCGTCAGGTTGCACACCATCGCGATTCGCGACATAAAGATGCCCTTAAGCCCGGTGAGTTTTTCGACGAGCTCATTGGCGAACGTGTGGCCGATGGACACCGCATCAGCGGGGCTGGCGACGTAGCGCTTGGCCATCACTTGGGAGCTTTTACTCGGGTCGTAGACATAAGCTTCGAGCACCACGTTGGAGCCTTCCGAGCTCAGGGCCGCCTTGATGAGGATATCGGTGCCAATCACCGACCAGTCGGAGTACTTGAAGGTGTCGGGAGCGATGCCAGCTTTGCCGGCGTCCTCGATGAAAGCGCCCGGAGCCATGAACGAGAAGATGTCCATGAACACGAGGTCATCGTTTACGGTGCTCGCGATGGTTTTGGCGATGCCGCGGGGGTCGCCATCCTTCGTCCGAATCGGGGGGAAAGCGATGACGGTCTTCTTCGTCTTGGCCTTGCCGACCGGGATGTAAGCCGTGGTTTCCGCGGTGGAAGTGGCGGGAAGGGCAAGGTAAAAGCCTAAAACGGCGGTGGAGAGGAGAGGGAATGCGCTCGATTGGTTCCTTTTTTTCATAAGCTTGGTCCTCTTTATTTCTGTAGCGTCATAGCGGAAATCCCAACAGCACGCCCGATGACATCATCTGGCTCTGCAGCTCCTTGGGGGGAACGGGAAACGGGTCACTGGCCGTAATTGCGTCACGAACGGCGGCGTCGAACTTGGGATTACCGGAGTTTTTCTCAAAGCGAATGCCGCGCACGCTGCCGCGCGCGTCGATGTAGAGCAGCACTTTGGCCGAAAGATTCTGCCGGTCGAGCCATACGGGAAGTTCCCAGTTCTGTTTCAGACGCTCCAGCAGCAGGTCGTTGTAGCTGAGGTTCGCGGCCTCCTTCGCGTTTCCGGTGAGCGTCGTGCCTTTCGAAACCTGGTTGCCTTTGATCAAGGCTTGGTTCTTCGGTTCTTCCTCGGAGAGCTTGGCGAGCGCCTTGATGCGTTCGAGCGCGTTGGACATCTTCGATTTACGCTTTTTCGCCTCGGCTTCCTGGGTGGCTTTCTTTTTCTTCTCCTGCTCTTTCAGCGTCATGTCGCCGGTCTTGATCTTCTGCTCGGCCGGCGCCTTCATGTCGTCGCCGGCGTCTTCCTTGGGAACGATCGGGCTCACCTTGTCGAGGTCCTTGGAGAGAATGTCCGGCAAGCCGACGAGATCCACGCGCAGGGTGGGCGTATAAACCTCGAAGTTATCGGGCAGCACCACGGTTTTCACGAAAACAACCGCGAGGAATAGCGCGTGCAAGATAAAAGACCAGCGCAGCCCGCGCGAAAGGCGGGAATTGGGGTCGGCGGGAGTATCCAACGGACGCAAAGCGGACGAGCTCATGTTTTATAAATGAAAATTCTTGTCGGCCGGAGCAGTCTTGAGACCCACCCGGCTGATTTTTGCATTCTTCACTTCGGAAATGACTTGGGCGATAAAACCGTACGCGACGTCTTTATCGGCTTGGACCACGACCTGGACGCCAGGCTTGGCGGCGGAGATCGCGAGCAGGCGTTCACGCAGCGTGCCTTTTTTGAGGGCCTTTCCGTTGAAGGCGATGGTCTGGTCCTTGGAGATCATGAGATTGAGCTGGTCGGGGACGTCGTCCATCGAGCCGGCGTTGGCCTTCGGCAGGTGGACCTGCACGCCTTGCTGCATGAGCGGCGCCGAGACCATGAAGACGATCAGGAGCACGAGCATGACGTCGACGAAAGGTGTGACGTTGATTTCCGCTAAGGCGGTCATCTGCCGACCTTTGTTAGGATTGGAAAACGCCACGCAATTACCTCTTGGCCGGGGTCTTGCCGCCGGCCATCAGTCCCCGTTGAATGATATTGAGGAAGTCGTTCGAGAAATTGTCCACGTCCACCCCGATCTTCTTCACGTGATTGACGAAATGGTTATACGCGATCACGGCCGGGATGGCGGCGGCGAGACCCACGGCCGTCGCGATAAGCGCCTCCGAGATGCCCGGCGCCACGACCGCGAGGTTCACCGTCTCGGCGGTGCCGATGCGCTGGAAGGAGTTCATGATCCCCCAAACGGTCCCGAAGAGTCCCACGAACGGAGAGGCGCTCGCCGTGGTCGCGAGCCAACTCAGGTACTTCTCCATGTTGGACATTTCGTGCATGGAGGCGCGCACCAGGGCGCGATTGACGTTGTCTACTTCTTGGAAAGTGCCGCCGTTGCGTTCGGTCAAG
This sequence comes from Bacteriovoracia bacterium, assembly GCA_050251055.1. Classification (GTDB taxonomy): domain Bacteria; phylum Bdellovibrionota; class UBA1018; order UBA1018; family JBFWNL01; genus JBFWNL01. The sequence continues at coordinate 66,108 of JBFWNL010000011.1, read as the reverse complement.
GAGAGCTTCTGCAGCTCCTTGAAGCCGCTGCGGAAAACATTGGCCACGGGGGAGCTCTTGAAGCTTTCGCTCTTACCGAAAACTTCGTCTAAGCTCTTGCTTTGCCAGAATGCGTCAAGAAATTTGCCATTTTCTTTCATCGCGACTTTCAGCACGCGACGTTTAGTCAGGATGATGGCCCAACAAAACACGGAGGCCGAAGCAAGCATGAGCAGGACGGCTTTGACGACCAGTCCGGCTTGGGCGATCAAGGCGAAAACTCCGGTCGAGGCTAGTTCAGTCGTGGGCATTTTTGAGAATCCTACCTATCCCATGATTTTTAACCAGAATTCTAATACTTTGCATCAAAAGAATGATTTGCACGGCAAAACTCGAGAGCGGGCCACCGATCCCGCCGGTCAGAAAAAGCGTCGTGCGGCTATCGGCGCCCCAAGCGCTCCAGATCGCTTCCGTGGTGCTGCTATATTTGATCAGAAAAATTCCGTTCGCGTCGTTGCCGAGAATCGGCAAACCCAAGATGGCGTGCAGAAGCACGAGGAACGCGGTCCAGAAGCCAGCGCCACCTTGGAATTGACGATCGGCACAGGCCTTTAAGCCGAGCCAAAGCCCCGCGAGGAAAAGCGTCGTGACCTGCATGACGCCTAACTGAAACTGCAGCGCTTTCGCGCCACAAAAGAGGATGGCACAGAAGGCCGCGGCGTAGAGATCCGGCACGTGTCGACGGACAGCTTCGAGCAGTTTTTTGCGGAAAAGATACTCTTCGCAGTAAACCAGTAGGGCGAGCATGGAGCTTTTGGCGAGTACGCCCGCGATGATCGATACCGCTTCCTCGAAATGGAGCGTGGTGCCCAGGAAACGGTAGTGCCCGCTGAGGAAGAGCGCCAGGGTGAGCCCCGCGCCTAGCACGGTGCCCCCTAACATCGCCGGAAAGTAAAACCGGCGCAGCTCGTCCCAATGCAGGAGATCTTGGCGGGCGTCACGGACGAGGTAAGGTCGAATGAGCGTCAAGAAAGTGACGAAGAGGGCGGCACCCACCGCCGCCACCGGAATCTGGTTGGAGAGCACGACTTCGCTGATCTCCTGCAGCTTCGGCACGCGTGAACTGGGCGAAATTAAAAAATAAGTAATGAACGTCAAAATAATGAGCTGAAACAGGAAAAACCAGAGCAAGTAGGAGAAGTAGATGCCGCCGATCCGAGTCAGCGCGCGGCCAAGGGGCGATTCCCGCATCTTCCCAGCATACTTCCCCTTCCCCCTAAAAAAAATGATATGTTTTTAATCGGGGAAAGAACGCGATGTTGACCCTAAAAGGGGTATCCAAATCCTATCAAGAATCGGCCAAGACCTTGGACGGCGTGGATCTGCACCTCCAGCGCGGTGAGTTCCTGTATGTCGTCGGTGGAACGGGTGCGGGCAAGTCTTCGCTCTTGCGTCTAATGGCCACCGAGGAAGCGCCTACCCAGGGCCAGGTCTCCGTGATGGGTTACGACTTGGGAAGGATCACCCCCAGTACCTTGCGCTCGCTTCGACAGGCGGTCGGCTACATCCCCCAAAATGTCCGGCTGATCCCGGATCTTAGCGTTTATGAAAACGTCGCGCTGGCCATGAGGTTCGCGCACAAGAAGTACGCGGGCGCCGAGTCGCGCGATCGCGTTGAGGATTACCTGCGCATGATGGGGTTGTCCGCCAAACGCGCCAAGCCGGCGGGGACGCTTTCGGGAGGCGAGGCCCAACGCGTGGCCGCCGCGCGGGCGTTCGTGCGCCAGCCCGATCTAATCATCGCCGATGAGCCCACGGGCGCGCAGGACCGCGACTTTACCTGGGCGTTGATGGATCTATTGATCAAGGCCAACAAGCAGGGGGCCACGGTGGTGGTCGCCACGCACGACCGCGAAATCGTCCGCCGGGTACGCAAGAAATGCGCGATCTTGAACGGGGGGCGCCTGACCTTGGAGGAGCATCACGTATGCACCTACTGAGATTGGCCTTGCGCCCTTTCCGGCTTGCTCCCGGCGCCCAGGCGATCAGCGTGGTTTCGATGGCGACTCTGATTTTCTTGTTCGGTCTCATGATCTGGGCTCAGGCGGTTTTACGTCCGGTCGTCCATCGGCTGGAGCATGAACAGGTCATCACGGCCTACGTCGCGCCCACCCTGGATCCGGCCGATGAAGGAAAGCTAGTCGACACGATTCGCGTGGCAGTGGGCGCGGCCGATATCCAGCTCGTGGGTACTTCTGCGTTCCTGAAGGAACTCGCCGAGACGGATCCGGAGATGCACCAAGAGATCTTGCACCTGGGGGCGGACATGCCGCGCGTGGTACCGCGCTACGTTTCGATCGCGGGCGTTTTTCCGGTCTCCGCCCAGGCCAGCGGAAGCGGCGTACTCGCGAAAGTGCGGGCATTGCCGGGTATTGAGCAGGCCGAGAGCTCGCGCGATCGCTATCGCCACGTGGTGGGAGCTTATCGGGGACTGCGTTGGGGTGCGATTGGGTTGGCCATCGGCCTTTGTTTAGCGCTTTTGAGCGGGATGTTCCATGCTTCGCGCCTAAGCGCCGGTATTCACGCGGAAGTCGCGAGCTTGATGCGGCTTTGGGGCGCAGACGGTTGGAGCGTGCATGCACCGGCACTTCTGAGCGGTCTTCTGGCGGGCGGCGCGGCGGGATTGATCGCGTTGGGGTTATGGCAGACGGGAGTCTGGTTGCTCACCCCGGCCGTGGCTTCGCTTTCCCCCATGCTCGCGGAAGTGCGCGCACTCGGTTCCACCGGCTGGATTTCCCTGCTCTTGGTGTCGGTGGGGATGGTCGCGGGATTGGGCACGGCCGCGGCGAGTTGTCTGCGCTTGGACGGGCGGGTCGGGAAGGGAAGCTTCCGGCGCCATGGTTAGGCGAGCGGTTCTAGCCTTGGTCTGCGCATGGGCGCCGTTCGCGGGATACGCGGTCGCCGCCCCGGTGCCGCCCAAGCAAACCCTGCCGTCGGCAAAGCCTCCGGCCTCCTTGGAGATGATCCACCGCCGCGTGCTCGCGGCCCAGAAAGAACTCCTGCAGAGCGACCAAGACCAAAAGGCCGCCCAGCAAAAAGTGCAACGCATTCGCGAGCTCCTCGCGCTACAAAAGCAGGAAATGGAGCTCGTACAGGCTAAAACCGCGCGCCTGGAATCTTATATCCTCGAGCTCGAGACTCGTCGCAATCAGGTGCTCGAGAAGATCGGCGAGAAACAAACGGCGATTCGTGGCTTCCTCGTGGACCTGTCGCGCTCGCGACGGCGGGAGCCGAAGGCGCTGCCAGCCTCACCCGACTTCGCGGAGGAGGCGCGGCGTGAGGCCCCTTATCGCCGGGCGCTCGCCGGGCTAGTGGATATTCATGTAAGCGAGCTCGAGAGCCTGCGCGCCGATCTCTCGGATGCCGAAGGCCTGCAGAATCGCATTCAAGAGGAACGTCAGCAGTTGGCGAACCTGAGCCACGACCTGCAGGAACAGCAAGGCCTGCTCAAGTTCCACCGCGAGCTTCAGCTCGAGACGATCCGCACGAAGTACTCGGAGCGCATCGCGCAGCTGCGCAGCTACCATCGGCTCAAGGAATCGGAAGCCCAGGTCGAGGGTCTCATGAGCCAATTCAACGCGCGGGTGGAGTTCGAGCGCGTCGCCGAAGCCGAACGCGCGATCTCGCGCGACATGCACGGAGGGGAGTTCGTGAAGGCGAAAGGAAAGCTTCCCCTGCCGCTCGCCGGCCGGGTGCTCACCGGGTTCGGACGGGTGGTCGACGCTCAATCGAAACTCACCGTGTTTAAAAAGGGGGTCGACATCGAGGCGGCGCCCAAGTCGTCGGTGAAGGCTATTTTCTCCGGCAAGGTAGTTTTTGCCGGGAAGCTTCCTGGCTACGACAATGTGGTCATTTTGGATCACGGCGATCACTACTATTCGCTATGTGGCCGGCTGGGCGAGATGAAGCGCCAGGTGGGTGACGTTATTGCCCAAGGCGACGAATTGGGCATAGCTGATGGCAATGGTCAGCCTATATATTTTGAAGTGCGCGCGCGCAACGTGGCGGTGAATCCGTTGCAGTGGGTCCGCATTTAGTTTAACTTTTTTCTATGAGCTTCCCTAAAAAAACGCGGTTTTTTCTTAGCTTCACGATCCTCACGACGGCCCTGGGATCCATCCCCGGGTCAGCCGCTCCCCCGGCTATAAAAGACGCCGCGCCGGAACCCGCCGTGCCCACCGCCATCCAGAAAGAGCGTTATCAGAATCTGGAGCTCTTTCAGAAGGTCCTGCATTTCGTGGAAGACCACTATGTCGATGGCGTGAAGAACACCGACCTTGTTTATGGCGCGATCAAAGGGATGCTGGCCACGCTGGATCCTCACTCCAACTTCCTGCCTCCCGAGGTCTTTAAGGACATGAAGATTGATACCAGCGGCCAGTTCGGCGGCTTAGGCATCGAGATAGGCATGCGGGACAACGTGCTCACCATCGTCGCGCCCATCGAAGATACGCCGGCATGGAAAGCGGGCCTGATGCCGGGTGACCGCATCGTGAAAATCAACGGCGACAGCACCAAGGGGATGAACCTCGTGGAAGCGGTGGCGAAGATGCGCGGCAAGAAGGGCAGTGATGTCCTCATCACCGTTTACCGGAAGGGCTTTGACGTCCCGAAGGAGTTTCGGGTTACCCGCGCCGTGATCAAGCTCCAGTCCGTGAAGCTGGCTGAGCTGGATAAGGGGTACGGTTATATCCGGCTGACGAATTTCAACGAAACCGCGGGCAAGGACGTGCGTGCCGCCATTGAAAACCTGGAGAAGAAGAGCAAGCTCCGGGGCCTGGTATTCGATCTCCGTACGAACCCCGGGGGACTGCTCGACCAGGCGGTCGACGTTTCTTCCCTTTTTATTGACGATGGCGTCGTGGTTTCCACCATTGGCCGGAATCGCGACCAGAAAGAAGTGAAGCATGCCGCTCGTGGAAAAGCGCGAAAAGATTTTTCGCTCGCGATTCTCGTCAACTCCAGCACGGCTTCGGCGGCGGAGATTGTCGCCGGAGCGCTGCAGGATCATCGCCGGGCCGTCGTCATGGGCGAGCGCACTTTCGGCAAAGGGTCCGTGCAGCAGGTGATCGAGCTCGGGGAGACGATGGGACTGAAGCTGACGATCGCCCGTTTTTACACGCCGAACGGGACCAGCATCCAGGAGAAAGGCGTGACCCCGGATATCCTGCTCGACCAGTACAACCCCAAGCTCCTGGCCAAGGCACGCGTGAAGAGCGACTCCATGCGGGAGCGCGACCTTCCGGGGCACATCCAGCCGTCCGACGCGGAACCCGAGAAGGGCGAGTACTCTAAAGACGAAATGGATGCGATGGTCGGCACGGGCAAGAAACCCGCGTCGTCGGCAAAGGCCGAAGACGACGACGAGTCCGTGGCCGCACTCAAGCAAGATCCCCGCGAGGATTACCAGGTCCGCGAGGCGTTGAACTATTTGCGCTCACACGAGCTATTCAATAAATTCGACACCAAGAAAGAAGCGAGCGCCGCGCCAATAATTCGCCAGGATCCCCGGCTGCATTCGGACGCGGCCATAACCCTGGCGCTTTAGCGTGATGGAAAGCAATCCCGCCTACTGGAGCGTCTCGGAGCTCACCGCCCGCATCCGCGGCGTGCTGGAACCGCCGTTCAAGCGCGTGTGGATACGGGGGGAGGTTAGTAACTTCCGACCCGCGGCCTCCGGCCATCTCTACTTTTCGCTGAAAGACGCCCAGGCCTCAATTTCCGCGGCGCTCTTCGGCGGTATGCGGGGAATCAAATTTGATTTGAAGGACGGCCAGGAGGTATTGTGTTCCGGCAAGATCGGCGTTTATCCCCCGCGCGGCACCTACCAGCTGGTGGTGGATAAGCTAGAGCCGCTCGGGGCGGGCGCATTGCAGATCGCTTTCGAGCAGCTCAAGGCACGGTTGCTCGCCGAAGGGCTTTTTGAAGCCGGCCGCAAGCGGGCGCTACCACGGTACCCCCGTCACGTCTCGATCATTACTTCGCCGACGGGCGCGGCGGTGCAGGACATTTTGAATATCTTGGGGCGGCGGGCTCCCCAACTGCGGGTGACGATCGTGCCGGCCGTCGTCCAGGGGGAAGGGGCCGAACCCCAGCTGGTCCGCGCATTGGAGACGGTCAACCGCCACGGGATCGGCGAAGCGGTGATCCTCGCCCGCGGCGGTGGTAGCCTAGAAGATCTTTGGTGCTTTAATTCGGAACGTCTTGCCCGTCAGATCGTCGCGTCGCGCCTGCCGGTGATCTCGGCCGTCGGCCATGAAGTGGATTTCACGATTTCCGATTTTGTCGCCGACTTACGGGCCCCGACGCCGTCGGCCGCCGCCGAACTGATCTCGGCCGACTGGGTGGGGTTTGCGGACCGTTTAGCGGAGTTCCGCGCGCGGCTCAGCGAACAGGCCCGCCGCTCGTTGGAGTTGCGTCAGGAGGTATTGGATCACCTAGCGGCCCGCGTGGTAAGCCCGCGCGAAAAACTCGGTCAGCAATCCCGAGTTTTCACGGAGGTGCGGGCGCGGCTCGACAAGGCGGCGCGCTTTCAGCTCGAGAAAAAACGCGCGCGTTTCGAGCGTGCCACCGCCCAGCTCGACGCGCTTTCGCCCCTGCGGGTTTTGGATCGGGGTTTTTCCTTGGTGCGCTCCGTGGACGGAGGCGCGATTATTCGAACTCGAACGCAGTTGCAGCCGGGAACCCGCTACCGGGTTACCTTTAAGGATGGCGATGCCCAAGTGGAAGCAAAGTAGGTTCATTTTAGCGGTGATCGGAACGTGGGGGATTGGCGCGGGCTGCGCGACGCCGCCCCCGTCGTCGTCGGTCGACCTGGCGTCGCCCGATGCCCCGCCGGTGGATGTGCCCGGCACGAAAATCAAGAACCTCGCTCCCCTCATTCGCGACGCCGCGGTGAACGCGACGCTTTCGCGCGGAGAAGTGCAGGACGCGGGAGCGCTCCTGCTGCGGGTGGAGTTGGCTCCCGAGCTCGCCGAGCGCGCGCCCAACGTGAGCGTAAGCTATGAAGGACGCGAGTTTCCCTGTTTCCCGCATGGGCCGGCGCAGCCCGGCGTGTTTGGTGTCGTCTTCGGGATTCCCTACGATCATCCGCCGGGACCGAGCCGGCTCGAAATCCGCGCCATGGACCCTATCGGCAAAAACGTGTTGGCCCGGAGCGAACTCGAATTCAAGGTTACCCCGGGCGACTATCCCTCGGAGACGCTCAAGGTACCTCCTTCGAAAGTGAATCCCCCGCCGGAAGCCCAGGCGCGCATTCAGGCGGAAATGGAGGAGATCCGCGCTTTATACGCGTTGAATACCCCCGAGAAGCAATGGTCGGGGAACTTCCGCATGCCCGTACCGGGCAAGGTCACGAGCAAGTACGGCGCCCGGCGGGTGTACAACGGGGAGCTCAAGAGCGCCCACCAGGGGCTCGACCTGCGGGCTAAAACCGGCGACCCGATTCGCGCACCGGCTTACGGTAAAGTCGTCCTGGCGAAGGATCTTTACTACACGGGTTACACGGTGATCCTGGATCATGGCTACGGCTTGCTGACGCTTTACGCTCATTTAAGCGCGCTCAAGGTGGCCACCGGAGATGCCGTGCGCGCCGGGCGGGTGTTGGGCTTGGCGGGCATGACGGGACGGGCGAATGGTCCGCATTTGCATTGGAGCGCCATCATTCACAACGTGAAGGTGAACCCGCGGGAACTGACGAGGCTCTATCGGTGATATGGCTATGGCTTTTGCTTAGCCTGTCGGCCTCCGCTTCGCAGATCGTGAGGGTGCTTGAGCCGCTCACCCCCGTTTTTGAAAAACCCAACGCCAGTGCCCGCATTACGGATCGGCTCCCGCGCGACGCGAAGGTAACCGCAAGTAATACGGCTACCCAAGGTTTCTTTAAAATCAAAACCCCCCGCGGGAAGCTAGGTTGGGTGCGGGTCACCGACGTGAAGGTGCCCGAACGCAAAGTCATGCCCCGTGGGGAAACCTCCCTGCCGCGCGCGCAGTCGGCGGGTACGTCCGTAACCACGGGTCGGCCGCCCGAAAAGTCGCTGAACTTCCTCTTTCATATGGGCCTGGATTTCTACAAACTGCAGGAATTTTCCGATCTCACCGGATTTCCGATCACCGCGGCTTTCCACTTCGGGCTGGAAGGTGATCTGTTCATCAGTTCGAACGTCTTTATCGGACTGCGCGCGGACCTGCTTCGGCACACCGAACGGGTGGAGGACGACGACAGTGCCGGGACGATTTATAAAATGGACGTCTCGTCCGTTCCCATCATGCTCGGAGTCGGGGCCCGCCTGCCCATTGCCCGAAATTGGGCCTGGGAGTTTTCTGGATTCGGGGGCCTGGCTTTCAATACGGAGCTACTGGCGACCGTGGAGAACGCGACCGAGCCCAACCAGACGTTACTGACGGCTTCGACCTTCACGGCGCTTTTGCACACCCATGTCGCCTGGTCGATCTCGGATAACTTCGCGATTTTTCTGGGCGGTGGGTACCGGATCCTTAAAACCAAAAATTTGACGCCCACCGTGGAGGGCAACGGCAACCAGATTTTCCGGCAGGGTGGGGATGTGGACGCCGATTACGTCCCAATCCCCATCAATCTCTCTGGCGTCTATCTCGACGGCGGCATTTCCTTTTCGTTCTGATTCCTTTAGGATGAAGGAAGGGCCAAACGGATTTGGCCCGTTTTCTTCACGGAGGATTCCATGGATCTCATCCAGCTTTTCACCGGCACGAAGAATTTTTTGGATTTGAACGAACTCCACGCGGATTGGTACGGCCTTGCCGGAACCGCGGAAGCTTACGGCATTCTCTTGCCCGCGCTGGCTCGCCTGCGCGGCGACGGCAGCTGGCCGGCTACGATGTCCGAATCTAGCCGCCAGTACCTGGAGCATCTCTATTTCCGGGAAAAACTGAAGTTCACGGTGATCCTCGCGGAGCACGATCGGGTGCAACGGGCGCTCGCGGAGTGCGGCGGCGTCGCCCTTGGCGGGGTCGATACCGCGCGCCGATATTATCCGGATCCCGAGCTGCGCGGCGCCGATGCGATCGAGTTTCTAGTGGAGCGCGAATCTTTCACCCGCGCCTTGCGAGCTTTGGGGCGAGAAGGCTTTCGGGTAGTGGGTAAATACGCGGAGGGATCGGGCTCCATTCAGATCGCGCGCCGGGAAAACACCCCCGTGGCGACCTTGCGTACGCGTTTGCTCGGGCGGGATTTTCAGGCAAGCGACGTTGAAGGCTTGCCGGTGGAGACTCTACTGGCGTATTGCGTGGAGCAGGGGTTTAGCGATCCCCGGCGTGAATCCTTGCAGTGTCTCGCCGATCTGGATCGCGTGATCCGCAATGGTCAGCCCGACTGGGCGGTTTTTCTCGCTGAGGTCGCCCGTAGTGGGGTTCAAGCCGCGAGCTTGCTCGCGCTGCAGATGTTGGCTCGGGATTGGGGCACGCCGATTCCCGCGGATGTACTGGAGGTCTTGGAGAGCCGCACGCCTGCCTATCGGCGTCCGTTGATTCGGCAATTGGCGCGCACCTCGATGCTCGTTTCGGGCGCCGAAGCGGGCCCGGTGGCCAACCTAGGCCCGATCGTGCTCCCGTATGTCTTGCCTTATGTATTAAAAGACCGGTTCTTTACGCCGAGGCCCTAAAGTCAGGGACCTGTTTCCACTGCAATAGATACGTCCAGCCCGCCTCGGAGCGCTTGGCGTCGTGCATGCGCGCCTGTACGTTCACCGTGCGGCCTGATTTGGGATCCAGAACGTTGAGCATCAGGGGTTGGTTACGGCCGAGCTGAGGACTGGGCGAGCGATCCAGCGATACGAGCTCGCAACCCAGCTGGGTCATGCCGGCGAGCATGCCGCTGACGGCGGCCGTCTGATGAAAACAAACGGCTTGCAGGTTCTTGGCGAGCGAAGTGATCGGGATGGCCCGGGGTGCCGGCATGGCGGCGGGCTCGGGTGCTTTTTGATGCAGGTGGTGTACCGGAGCTTCCGGCATTTCTTCCATCAGCGCCGCGCCTAACTGGGCTTCCGTCAAAGCTGGAGGCGCGGGGTCGAGGTGCGACCAGGTTTCCTTCTGAAAATCCCAGATCCAGCTGTAGTCCTTGATGCGGCCGGAGCGCTGCATTTCATTCAGCTGCTCCACGCTGTACGGACCGTGAACTTTGCCTTGAGCGCCTAAGAACACTTTTTGTTTCTTCATGAGCTTACTTCACCTTCTTGAGTTCGGCTTTTTTCAACGCGTCCTCGCGTTTCATGGCTAGGTAGCGATCCTTGCTGGAGCAGTTATCGAAGAGATTGGCCTTGAAAGAGCCCAGCTCGTCTTCCCAGATCTCGCCGCTGCCGTCGAGCCCGGCGGAAACCGATCCCCAGTCCCACTCCTTAGAGCCGGTGCTGGGACGATTGTCCTTGTCGAGCTTCTTGGCGACCTTTTCGTAGTCGGGATAGGCGTTCTGCCAGATAATGTCGCGGCTCGCCCCGTTGAAAATTTCCACTTCGATGAAGTAGTTATTTTCGGCGATCTCGTTGAGTTGCCGGTGCATGCGCGCGGTCATGCGCTTAAGATCGCTATTGATGTCTTGAGAGAGCTTGGCGATCCGGGACGGAGAGCGTTTTTCGTAATTGGCCAGGATGGTCCGCCAAACGGGCGCCGCCCGGCGCAATCGGGAATAGTGGGCGACTTGATCGCGCAGGTGACCGAGTTCGTCGAGCAGGAGCCGTGGGAGCGGTTCCCCCGGCTTGAGCTTTACTTTGGCTAGGTGGTATTTCTTACGAAAATCCTGGAGGAACTTGAGTAGGTCCTTCGCGGTGGTCAGCTGCTCCTTGGCGCCCGCGCGGCCGAGACCGGCGGTGGAGTCCTTTTCCTTGAAGACGAGATTGATCTCGTCTTGGCGGGAAATGAACAGGGGGGAGCGCACCCACTCGCTCGCTACGCGCTCTGGAACTTTCGCCTCGTTCTTGAGGTACTTGACGGCCAGGTTATAGAGACTTTGGCTCTTGTCGCCGTCATTCCACTGTTTGAGCCATTCGAACGAACCGTGGAAATTCCGACGGAAGATATTCACGGCCTTGATGGCTTCCGGGAACTGGCAGATCTCGTTCAGGGCCATGGCCATGACCATAGGCGCTTCCGGCGAGAACGTTTTGCGCAGACCGCCGGACTGGAGGTTGATCGTCGTGCCGATGGCTTCTCCGTATTGCTCGGATTGCAGGTAGGCCCAGGAGAGCTCGGACAAGGCTTCAGCCAAATCATTAGAGCTCTTCTTCACTTTTTTAAGCTCGTCGGAAGCGAGCCCGTACTTGTGCGTGCTGTAGTACGAGCGCGAGATCAGCAGGCGCGCGGAGTCCGTGAATTTTTCGAGCACGGGGGGAATGGGAGCTTCGTATAGAAACGAATAGAGACTCTTGATCACCTTGGAATGCAGACCCCGCTTGGCCGCCCACATGCCGTTGGCGAGCGCTTCGAAGGAGCCACCGCCTCTTACGAGATCGAGGGCTGGCTTCACGTCGGCTTCCGATCCCCCCCGATGGATCAGATCACGTACGTAGGCGTTCGCCGCGTTCCAGATGACCGGATTGTATGCGGTGGGGTTCTTCGGAAATTTCGAGAACTCGAAGAGGCGCGCGCTCACGGCCGAAGGGAAGTCGAGCGAAGGGTAGCGGGCTTGGATCCACATGAGGCAGTCGATGGCGGCCGCGGTGGGGCCGATGTTTTCTTCCGTCAGTGGACGGTCGATGATGGCGGAGAAGCCCGCGTAGGCCAAGTGGGGGAGTTCGGCGTGCAGGAGCGCGCGCGAGACCCAGTATTCACCGAACGTGCGGGCTTCGGCGTCTTCGGCAATGCGGCGCAGGGCGAGACCTTCGGAGAAAGCGCGAACTGGCGAAATGCGCTTCGAGAGGAATGCCTTGAATTCGCTTTGCCACTTTTCATCGATCTTACCGCTGAAGTTCCAGCTTTCGCTGTCCGTGCAGGCGCGCAGCGCGTACGACACCTGCGGGTCTTTTGGGCCCGCGTAGACCCAGCTGACGCCGATCAGGCAGACGAAGCTCACGGCGATGATGATTCCTAGTGCGGATCGAAGCAAAAGCGCTCTCATTATCTATTTCCCCTGTTCGCCTTCACGGTTTTCCTTGTTTCCGCTGCTAAAGAGGAAATCAAAACCGAAGGTCATGACGTTTGAAAAATTGGTGCGGTCGCCGACGACGGTGCCCAGGATCGCGGTAATCTGCTTTTCGACGATGTTTTCCTTGTAGACCATCATGCGGTAATCAAAGCGGAAAGAGACAAGCTTCGACAGGTAGAACCGCTGACCCAGGCCAAAAGAGGGAGTCACGTAGCTGCCGGATTCGGTCTTGGTGACGCCCATGCCGGCCGAGAGGTGCATGTCGTAGTAAATGATGGATTTGCCGACCACGGAGAGCTTACCGTAGAGCAAGCTCCAGTTCAGTTCGGCGCCGGTGTAGAAGTTAGGCTTGTTGGTGTTGGCAGTAGCGTGCCGGTTTTCCTCGAACGTATCCAAGGCGCTGGAGTTGCTGACTAGCGACTTGAAGAAGAGGAAGTTGAGTCCCACATACTCACTGAAGTGAAAGCCGAAGCTGAAGCCGACAGGCTTGACGGATAAAAACGGGTCGCTGAAGTTCACGCCGCCGAAGACGCCGAGCTGGAAGTGGCCGGCTTTCGAGAAGAGACGGTTCTGCACCACGCCGAGCTCGCTTTCGTTGCCCTTGGCCCAGTATTTTTCCTTGATCTTGTCCACGTCAACCTGCTCGGCTTCGGGTTGAGGGGCGGCACTCACGGGCGCGGGTTTGTTCTTTTCGGCGCCGAAGGCGTGCCCGGGCGCTAACACTAGAAAAATCGCGATGAGGAGCGCCAAAGTCTCCCAAAGCGGTTTATGGGTTGATTTCAAGCCGGTTGAAAACATGATGTAACTACCTTCCTAGGCTCTTGAAGATGAACGGATAGGACACGGCCACGTTGATCCCGCCTTTCGGGGTCGGGAACTTCCACTTCGTGAGCCGGCGCAGGATGCAGTCATCCAGGCGCGCGTCTTCCAGGGAGGATTGCTTGACGGCTCCACTGACTACGCTGCCGCTGCCGCCGATCGTGAAGTCGATGAGCAGCTTTCCTTCGATATCGGGGTTGTGCAACATGGCGGATTCGTAGCAGTAGCGGACTTCGCTCAGGTGGGCGTGGATGACCTTGCCCACTTCGTCCTTCGTCAAACCTTCCTGTACGTTGGAGCCCTGGATGTCCAAGTCGACGAAGGCCGAGCCTTGGCCTTTAACGGCGGCGACTTGTCCCTTGCTATATCCGACGCCCTTGGATCCCGGAGTGCCGCCGATCGAGGCCACTTGCACGGACCTCGCTTCGGAAGCTTTGCTGGCGTCCACAGCCACGTTTTTCACGTTGTCCAAAAGTTTGCTGGCCTTGCGGGCATCCCCCAAGAAATCGCTTTGCGCGAGTAGGGTGGTCATACCGCCTTTCAGCAAGCCGCTGACGGCATGCTGGAGGGCCTTGGCCCGGAAAGCCTGTACCACGGCCGTATTCTTGGCTTGGGTGGCTTGTTCCGGGGTGTTCTCCGTCGGTGCGGGCGCTTCGGCCTTCTGCGGTTTGGAGAGCACGATGGAAGCGTACTGCGCGGGAATCAGCTCCTGCTGTACCTCTACCGCGGGTTTTGGCATCAGCAATAGGATGAGCGTGAGCGCGCCCATGGCGATGCCGGTGACCTTCATGGATTTCTTGAACCAAGCGGTCTCCTCGGCGCGGTCTTCGGCGTTCGGGATCACGCGTAAGTCGGCGGGGGCTTCGAGCGGGTTAAAGAACCAACGGTACGGGCCGATCTGCAGCGACGACTTGAGGAGTTCGCTCGCGGTGAGCTGGATCGCGATCCCGTTTTCGAGAGTACGGGCGTTCTCCGATTTCGTATCTAGGCCCTGCTTGAGCTTCAGTCCCGGGTGGCGACTCGTGATTTGGAAGCCGTCCGCTTGCTTTTGAATGGTGAAGCTCGGGGTTTTCTGGAAGCTGCCTTGGTATTCGGAGGCGAGGCTGTCCGTCGCTTTGATCCATCCACCGATGCAGCTGAACACCTTCATGTCGGTTGCTCGACCGGCGGTTTCGCTTAGGGCGCGATAAGCCGGTGGCAAATGCCGGTAGGCCTTTACCTGGATCCAATGCTGAGGAGAAAGGGGGAGCGCGACGGTGGCCGCGTTCTTGATTTGGGCGACGTCGAGGGTGACGACGGCGTCGTCGTGGGCTTCCCCGACGGGAGTGGCGATATTGCGAATGCGGATGCCTTCCGGGGCTTTCTCGGCGATCCACCGCACAGGATGCCCTAGCATGAGCGGCATCTGGCTATCCCAAACGCGTATTGGCGCCTGGGCCCCGCCCGCCTCGGCTTGGGCGCCGCGCATGATCTTTACGATGAAATGAGTGCACGTCGCGTAGTCGAATTCTGCGGGCTGGCTCGGTTTCTTTTCGACGGTTTCTTTCATGGCGGCACGGCTTGCGGTGGATGGCAGGCTCATTGCGCGTACCTCATTTCTTTGAGTGAATCAGCGGTCTCCGAGCTGAAGCCCACGCGCTTGCGGTAGAGGTGCAGGCGCCGACGTTTCTTTTCTTTTTCCGAAAGCGTGCTGAGGGAATCGAGCGGTTTCTTGTTCACGCCTTCGACGAGCTCGTCTTCGAAATCGATGACCTTGTGCCGTTCGGCGGCGGCGGCCGACGCCACAGAGGCGACCATCGCGAAAATCATCCAAACACCGATCAGAAATTTCTTCGTTTGCATAAAATAGACCCCGATCCTCTAAGTATTAATTTTATTTAATATTTTGAATTTTTACAAACTATTTTTTTGACAAATAAAATTTATCAATAAAAACAATAATTTAAATATCAATTAAACTAGTGAACTAGTGCGGATTCTGAGCTGTTTCCGCGGTTTTATGGGCCGGGTCTTAGCGATTGGCCAAGGAGCGTTTTTCGCGGATGGCCTTGAGTTCGCGCAGGACCTGACGGGCCCAAGCTTCCTTCGCGCGGTCGGATACGTCGGCGGCTTGCTCGAAGAGCGGGACTTCGTTCTTTTCGCTGAGCTTGGCGCCCGACCAGCGGGCGGCGAGCGCGAGCGTGAATGCGTCTTCGTCCTCCCGCACGACGTTCAAGATGCCTTTTTCTTCGTTCTCGCTTTGAATCGCTTCAACCATGCGCTTGGCTTGCTCGCGGGCGAGCGAGTGCAGGTAGTGCGCGGTCAAAAGAGTCGCGGCCTTCGCGGCCGGGCGCGGAGCCAGGTCGCGGCGCAGCTCGGCGAGCGCGCTCAGCCCTTCGGCTCGTGCCCCGAGGCTTACCAGGAGATAGGCTTTCATCAGGGAGGCGATCGGTACGTCGATCAGCTTGCGATTCTTGGCTTCTTGGATCAGGTGGGTGGCCTGTACCCAGTTTTGCGCGCGCAGGGCTTGGGCCCATTGGGCTTTCAGGTAGAGCGCGGCGCCATCCTTGTATTTCGGCCGGTCTTTTTCGGCATCCCGCCACTCACCCTTGGGGTCGAGCTCCGCGAGCATACGGAAGTTGAACTCTGGATTCGGACGCAGATCCGGATCGGGCTTCAGCGCCTTGGCTTGAGATGGGTTGTCCTGAAAGAATGCATTCGTCACGGCGGCCAGGACCGGCTCATTCACGGCGGCGTGGCTGGCGATCTCAAACGCCTTGCGGCGGATGTCTTGCCCCTTCTCTTCGAATGGCATGGTGATCTTGCGGATCATCTCTTGGTAATTCGCGAGTTCCCTCTCCGCGAGACCCTCGGGTACGGGCAGATTGGTGAGGTCTTGGGCGAAGTCCAAATAAAGCGTGGCCACGTGATTCATGACCATGGCACGCAGGTGTGCCCACGGCATCTTCATGACCTGGGTGGCCGTGCTTTCCATTTCCTTGATGAGTTCGATGCGCCGATTGATCGAGCGCTCATTGTTCGTTAGCTTCGCGAAGCGTTGCATAGCCACGCGGTTCTTTTCGAACGCGGCCGGGATGATCTGCGAGACGCGGCTCAAAATCGTGAACTGCACGAGCGGATCGAGGTTGTCCCAGCGGCCGGCGATCACGCGGATCAGAAGCAGGCGGTCCGGAAACTCAAATCCATCGTCCGCCGCCAGCGCGGACAGTGCCCAGAGCGGCCGTAGATCCTTGTTATCCGCATGCGTGGCATGCTTAAAGTATTCCTTGGCCGCGTCCATCGACGGCGCCTTGGGCGCGAGCGTGGTTAAGAGCGTGCGATGCATTTGGCATTGCTCCGCGAGTTCTTCCACGCAGATCGTCTTCGAATCGAGTGATTTGCGGAAAACCGCGACGTCCCCCGAAATCCAATGCAGGTGCAGGACCTTCTTGCGGTAAGGTAGCAGGTCCGACTCCTTGGCCTTCTTGACCGTCATGAGGGCGATGTAAGCTTGGTAGTCGCGGGCAGCTTCCAGGTGTTCGAAGCGTTCCTCCTCGAGCATGGCGCGTGACAGCATGGCTGATCCCGTGTTTTCTGAGTTCGGGAAGCGGGCGATCAGGCCCGAGAAGTACTTTTCGGCTTTTTCCTTATCCTTGAGGTCCAAAGCGGTGAGTCCGGCCAGGAGCAGGGCGTCTTCTAGGCGGGGGCTCGTCGGATACTTCTTGGCGAATTCGTCGCACATGGCAATCGCCTTTTCGGGGTTGCCGGCCTGCTTGGTCCCCTCGATCATCTTATAAAATGAATCGGCGGCGAGCTTGAGAAGGTGCTTGTGGAAGTCGTCTTTTTTCCAGGCCGCGACATTCATAAATTCGTTGGCCAGGTCGTGCGACTCCTCCCAGCGTTGACTCGCGATATAGGTATCCAGGGCCAGAGACGCCGACGTGATCGCGAATTTCGAATTCGGCAACTTTTTCGCGAAGCGGATCAGGCGTTCGGTCGCGTCCACGATCTTGTTTTGGGCATAGAGCGCGCGGTTGGCCTCGAAAACGAAGTTTTCGAAGGTTGCGTCGGCTACTTCGAACTTCTTCATGTGCCAGTCGGTCCATTCGATCCACTCGGCGAGCATCGGCGCCACCGCTTTTTTGCTTTCGTCTTTGAACGCGACGGCATTCAGCTTTTCCGGCATGGATTTGCTTCGGCGCAAGACCTCGTAGCGGGCCGCGATGGCCTTCAGGCTTGCATCTTTCAGGCTAACCGGGGATTTGGCGACGGGGTGGTCCACGATCCAGCGATAATGGAAAGTGGCGTCGGCGAAGTTGCCGATCTCGAACAGCGTCTCGGCGAGGTTGTAGTGAACGCCCGGCACGCGCGGGTCCTTCTCGTCGACGATCTTCGCGAAGGTGTCATAAAGAGCGACCAGTGTGTTGCTCAACTCGCCCACGCGGCTCGCCGCTTTGTTCTTGATGGTGAGGGCTTGGAATTCCTTGGCCGTATCAAGCAAGAGTTTCTGGGCGTTGTCGTAGCCCGGAAAATCGCGGAACCGACCTTGGTTGATCTGGTAGAGCGTGACCATGTCCTGCGCGGCGGCGGCGATCTTCGTGTAGTGCCGGCGTTGCAGGTGGTATTCGAAAACCGTGATCACGACTTCGAGTGATTCGAGTTGCTTGTTCTCTTTCTCGATCATTTGCTTCTTCCAGAACTCAAGCTCGCGCTCGTGATCGTGGGCGCGCAAAAGTTTGGCGAATCGCAGCAGCATCTTGCCAATGACCGGCCCATCCTCCATCTTGCGGAAGTAGGAAAGGGCATCCTCGATCTGGTATTCGGGGCGCTTCATCTCGATGCCATCCATGTAGAACAGCGCTACGTCGAGCAGGCTGTTTTCGCGAATGGCGTAGTCCGAAGACGTCAGGCCTCCGTGTTTGCCCGCCTTAGCGTCGTAATGACGGACGTGCTTTTCGAGATAGCTGATGGCGGTTGGGATGTCGCGCAGGTTGTAGTAGGACCAGGCCAGCTTGAAGAGCGAAAACGGGTAGAATGCGCTTTCCGGGTGTTGCTCGACTTGGAGCAGGTATCCAATGGCTTCTTGATGTTGGTTTTCCTCGATCGAAAACTCCGCGAGCGACATGTAGGCCGAAATCGTCTCGGGCGCGTCGGGGTACTTTTTGACCATCGTGAGGTAGTCTCGTTTGGCGGCGGGCTTGTTGCCGATTTCCTCGTAAGCTTTTCCGCGCATGTAGGTCACGACGTCCATCTGCTCGTACTGGGGGAACTTGCGCATGAGCTTGTCGATCACCTCGATCGATTTGCGCATGATGCCATGGTATTGCTTCAGGTCGACGGCCTTCTTTTTCGTATGGGCTTGGCCGTGCGCGATCCGGAAGTAAATGGCGCCGGTTTGTTGGTAAATTTCGGCCAGGCGGGCCAGGATCAGGCTTTCTCGTTCCGTGCCTCGGTAGCGGTCGAGTAGCTTCGTGAGCTTGGTGGTGGCGGATTTCTGCGCTTCCAGCGCCGCGGCGTCGACGTTTCGTTCGCGCTCTTCCGAGCCCAGTTTGGACGAGGGAATCACGCGCGCCTCATCCGCATCCAAGGAGACGTCGGCCTTCGGCGAGGCCCCCTTCGTGGAGGCGGCGGACGCGACGGGATTCACCGCCCAGAACGCGAAAATGGCGGCGGCGATCGGTAGGGCGGCGAGTAGCCGCGTTTTCTGCTGCTTCAACATGGACGGACCCTCATAAGCTAACCTTAGTTGGGCTGCACCACCGCCAGTTTGAAATCGGTATAGCCATGCACGGCCGCCGAAGCGAGCACCGCCTTGATGGTGGCGTAAGGCGCGCGTTGATCGGCGACAATGATGACCTTCGGATCGATCTTCACGTCGGAGTTCGCCTTGGCGATCAGCATCTGCCGCTGGCGTTCCTTCTGGAGGATATCGCCGAGCGAGCGAACGGATCCGTTCGTGAGGATTTCTTGTTTGTTCACGACGAAATTGGCGAGGACCACGGCGGGCTTGTCGGCCACCAGGACGGCGTCCTGGGAGATTTCTATCTTCAGGGCGTCGTATTCGGGACCTTTTACGTCGGCTACGGGGAGCTCGATGCCGGGGGCAGGCGTGACGCTAATCGCGCCAGCGCTGAAACTCTTGAGCATAAACACCAAGATGATGACCATCACGTCGGCGAGCGAAGTGATGTTCAACGAGAAATCGTCGCCGCTCGCGTGGGAGCGCTTCTTCTTTTTGAACAGGCGACTACTCATGGCTAGAATCCTCCCAAAAGTACGTTCGGGATGGTCTTCCGGGCCGTGCCCAACGCTTCAATGACGGTTTTGTATTCGATCCCATTATCGGCCACTAGGGTCATGCCGGTGACGGTAGGCCACTTTGTCTTGAGGGCCTGCAGCTGTCCGGTCAGCTCGGCGTAGTTCCATGCGCCATTCACGGGTTTAAGCGTGAAGTTCTGGGTGGCCTTGCCGGTGACCTTCACTTCGATCACCTGGTTCGGTTCCAAGGCGACCGAGATATTCACCGGTGGGGGATCGCCCGCGGTCTTCGATTGGCCGCCGGCCGCGATCCCGGCGTCGAAGACACCGATCGCGATGTAAGACGCCGAGAGCAACAGGAACGCGATCAAGACCGTGAAAAAGTCGATAATCGGCGTGATGTTGACTTCGAAGTCCTGGCTGCCGTGGCCGCGTCCGCGACCACCGCCGCCTCCGGTTGGGACACCTGCACTCATGCGGCTCTCCCGACGGCCTTGCCCTTGGCGTGGCCGTTGCCCTTACCCATGTGATCGTCCCAGCCGGCTTCTTCGAGATCACCGGTGGTGACCGCGTAGTAGCGCTGCTTGAGGATTTCCATCAGGCGGACGGAGGAGTTCTCGAGCTCGCCGATCAGGCGGTTCGAGCGGTTCATGATAAAGCTGTAGGCGATCATGCAGGGAATGGCGATAGCCAAGCCCAGCATGGTAGCGTTCATGGCGGTAGCGATCCCCGCCGAGAGTAGCTTGGCGCGGTTTTGCGCGTCGGCGAACTCAATGGCTTTAAACGAGTGAATGAGACCCGCGATCGTGCCGAACAAGCCGAGCAAGGTGGCAACGTTGGCAATCGTGGCCAGAAACGACGTGCGCTTCTGGATCGCATGGCAGGCTTCACCCACCGAATACTCAATGCCGTGCTCGATCATGCCTTCCGGCAGGTGAGCGCGCACGAGGGCGGCCTTGGTCACCTTGGCGAGCGGCGTATGCAAATGCTTGTCGCAGAGCTGAACGGCGTCGCCGGTCTTACCGGAGAGCGTGAGCTCGGTGATGCGCTCGAAAAAACCTTCGCTATTGCGCATGGGGTAGGTGAAGAAAACGGAGCGAATGCGCTCGACCACGATGGCGATGGCGAAGGCGCCGACTACCAAGAGGGGTGCGACGTGCATGATGTTCTGGGGGTTCTTTAAGAATTCTAAGAAATCCATGATCGTTCTCCTATTGATTCAATGCTAGCTATTGTTTTTCCTTGGCTGCGGCCACTTTGGATACGGCGCCGCCACCGGTGTATTGGTTTTCCTTACAAGTCGGGTTGGGCGCGTCCGGCGTCCAACCGCTGAATACTTTGGCTTCGGCCGGATTGTGCTCGGCCAGCTCTTTCTTGAAGCCTTCGAGCTCTTGGTCGAGCGTGGCTTCTTCCTTTGCCTGTTTCTTGTCGGGGTTGTGGGCGTCCCATTGCACGACCGGCAGCTCCGAGCCGTTATCGTCCGTGGCGCCGATGGCTTCCATGAAGGCGTCCTTCGGAACCTTGCATTCTTCGCCGCACATGATTCGGCCCGTGCAGTATTGCGCGGTGATCACGGCCTTGGGGCCGGCGATGGCGGCGATCACGACCTGATCACCCTTGCCCTTGGCCCATTCGAATTTCACAGGCGTGCCATTCACGCGCACGCAAACCGAAGCTCGGTTGATCTTCTCGCCCTGGAGGGCGAATTGATTTCGGTGCATCGTGCAGGCTTCGCCGTTTTCGTGCGAAGAGAGCTTCTGGTGCTTGAAGGTCATCTTGTAGCAGTCGTCGGCGATCTTCTCGACGGCCGGAGCGGTGGTGACGTTGGTCGGGGTGCCCGGGGCGGCGGTCATGGTTCCGGGGGTTCCTGCGGCGCCAGGCTGGCCGGGGGACGCAACCTTCACGGGACCGAGCAGGCCACCGATCGGACCGAGAACATCCTTTGGTAACGCGCTCGGAGTGAGCGGGACGCCCTTGGCGGGCGCGGTTTTATCCACTGAAGCCGGTACCCGGCCATCGACGCCGGTGACTTGATAAGGTTTTCCCTCTGGGCTCGCGCCCGATTTTCCCAAAGCTTGTTTTTCAGCCGGAGGCAACGCTCCGGGTTGAGCGCCGGGTTGCGCGGATTGGCCAATCGTGCCCGGAGCCTGGCCGGCTTGGCCGACGGGATAGCCAGCGGGGTTGTTCCCGGACTCTTCCGGGGCGTTGTTCATGGGGGCGTTGGCCTGCTGGCTGGGGTCCGTGTCGACGGGGGCTTGCCCTTCGGGAATCACTTTCACTGGGGCTTGCCCGATACCCTCTTCGCTCGACGGATCTTGCGGGGCTTGCCACGTCTTTTTCTTCAGCATCATGACGCCGCCAAAGAGGAACGCGATGGCAAGGACGCAGCCTAATACAATGCGAAGTGTCTTCTTTTGATTTGGCGTCTGCATGGAACTCATCTCAATATACCCCTTTAATTCTTAATTCTATTTAACATATTAAGAAAATGCAAACAATCTTTATAAGATAGAATGCAAGCAGAATAACTTATTGTTTTTAAAGGAATATACTGAAGGAGGGCTTAATTAAATTAGTTGGAGGCGGGGGCCGGAGCCTTGGACTTTTCGTCTTTTCCCCCGGCGGGCGCTTGGCCGGCGGCGGTGAAGTCGTCCTTCTGGGCGGGCCACCGGGTCGAGGCTTCTTGAATGAGGGTATCCGCGTAATCGCTTAGGCCCGCTTCGCGGGAGCGCTGTATAAGGATGCGGTAAACGAGAGGGTCGTGCACGCCGGCTTTAATGTATTTCCGGCCACGGTCCACGAGCAGGTCGGCGGTCAGGCTTGCGTTGGCGATCATGTACTCGCAGGCGGCGAAGTCTTCCCCCTTCATCGTGTCGGCCGGGAAGCGCTTCAAGAAAACTTCGCAGTCGTTGATCATTTGTTTGGCGACGAGGACCGAAATAATTTCCCGCAGGATCTTCGTGCGCCCCGTACCGGTGGTGGCGGCCTTCTGGAAGAGGTCGAGCGCGCGCGAGTTAGCGCTCTTCGTTAAGTAGTACTTTCCGCAGACCACGAGGGCCGCGCATACGTATTTGATAAGGTCGTTATTTCGCTGATCGATCGTCGTGAAGACCTGGTAGTAGCGCTCAATGTCCTCGAACTTCTGATTGATCACGGCGAGCCGCAGAACCTCGGTGAGACGCTGGGGGTTGGCGGGAAAGTAGCGCGAGACTTTTTTCACCGCTTCGTACGCTTCTGTGAATTTTTTTTGCTCCATTAGGAGCTCGTAAAGCCCAATCAGGCATTTGTAATGGATCTTGTTGTGATCCAGGCCTTTGTCGTAACTCCCTTTGGCTTCGTCGGCGACCTGTTTGGCGAGCAGCGCTTGCCCTTTGTAGAAGCACGCCAGGGCCGGTTTGGGGTCCATGGGGATGGCCTTTTCAAAGATCGCGATGGCTTCTTCCGGCTTTCCACCAAAGAGAAGCTTTTTCCCTTCCTCGATCGTCTTATGGTAGGTCGACGGGTTGATCTTCGCGAGCGCGGCTTTCATCATCGACTGCCGCAGCATTTCGAGGGTGTAGGGCTTGAGGATGAAGGTGTCGACGTCCTCTTCTGCCGCTTGGGCCACCGCGGATTGGGAGGTGTTTCCCGTCACCAGCACAAAAAGCGTGTCCTTGCTCTCGGGGTTCTGTTTGCGTTGCTCTTGCAAGAGATTGAGTCCGCAGTACTTGCCTAGATCGAAGTCACAGATGACGACCTGCGGTTTGTTCCGTGCAATTTCGGCGACCGCTTCCTCGTACGTGGATAGGATCGCGATATTTGTAGTCTTTGCGCCCAAATTGATCATCGTACGCGCCAGGCCCGCACGCGAGGACGCGTTCGTGTCCGCGATTACGATTCTTCGCGTGGAAATATAAGATTCGAAGATCTGAGCTGTTTTGTCTTTATTCGCGGGCATATTCAGGTGCGACTACCGATCACCTATTTTAGAGATGAATCGCACGCTGGTCTACGGCTAAGGCGGCTTCGCGCATGACTTCGGCGAGAGAAGGATGCGCGTGACAAGTCCGAGCGATTTCTTCCGCCGTTCCATGCGCCTCCATCACCGCCACCGCTTCGGCGATCATGTCGCTGGCGCGAGGGCCTACGATGTGAACTCCGAGCACGATGCCGGACTTCGCGTCAGATAGGATTTTGACGAAGCCTTCTGTTTCATCCATGGCCTTAGCGCGCCCGTTGATCATGAAGGGAAAGCTGCCCACCTTGTAAGCGTGAGATTTAGCCTTAAGCTCGTCTTCCGAGAAACCCACGCTGGCGAACTCGGGCCACGTGTAAACGACGCCTGGAATCGTGTTGTAGTTGACGTGGCTATGCTGGCCCGCGATGATTTCAGCCACGACCATGCCCTCGTCTTCGGCCTTGTGCGCCAGCATCGGGCCGTCGATGACATCTCCGATCGCGTAGATGCCTTTGGCCGTGGTTTCGAACCGGTCATTCACAGGAATACGTCCCGCCTGATCGAGCGCGATGCCGACTTCTTCGAGACCCAGTCCGGTAGTGTAGGGGCGCCTACCGGTAGCGACCAGAATGGTATCGCATTCGATCTTGCCTTTTTCTCCAGTGGCGCGTTCCTCGATATCCACCACCATCCATTCGCCGGACGCCTGAGCGCCCAGGCATTTGGTCGAGAGCAGGAACTCCATGCCTTGCTTCACCAGGATTTTGTGCAACTCCTGTACGCTTTGCGTGTCCATGCCGGGTAGGATGCGATCTTGGAATTCAATCACGGTCACCTTGGCGCCCAAGCGTTTCCAAACCGAACCCAGCTCGAGCCCGATCACGCCGCCGCCGATTACGACCAGGTGCTTGGGTACCGTGGGCAGCGCCAGCGCGCCGGTGGAACTCACCACGCGTTTTTCGTCAAACGGCAAAAAGGGAAGCGCCGCCGGGGCACTGCCGGTGGCGAGAATGATCTTGTCGGCGGTGAGGGTGGTCTTCACGCCTTGGTTATCCACCTCGATGAGCTTGGTCGGGGTTTGAATGTTGATGAGCTTGCCCGAGCCCTTGATCCACTCGATTTTGTTCTTCTTGAAGAGGTATTGCACGCCATTCGTGAGCTGGCGGACGACGTCGTCTTTGCGTTTGAGCATTTGGGGCAGGTCGAGTTTCACGTTCTCGACCATCACGCCGTGCTTCGTGAGCTTACCTTTGGAGGCGTGCAGGTAGTGCTCGCTCGAGTCGAGCAGAGCCTTCGAGGGGATGCAGCCTACGTTCAGGCACGTTCCGCCGAGGGTCTTCTCCTTCTCGATGCAAGCGGTTTTCATGCCGAGCTGGGCCGCCCGAATGGCGGCGACGTAACCGCCGGGGCCGCTGCCGATAACAACTAAATCAAAGTGATCATTTGAGGCCATTCAGCTGTTCCAATCCGAGGGTTTCCGGCTTTTCCAGGAAGCCTTTGAGCGCGACGAGGAAGCTGACCGCCTCCTTGCCGTCGATGATGCGGTGATCGTAGGAAAGCGCGAGGTACATCATGGGGCGGATTTCCACCTTGCCTGCGATCGCGACCGGGCGCTCTTCAATTTTGTGCATACCTAAGATGCCGCTTTGCGGGGGGTTCAGAATAGGCGTCGAGAGCAGCGAACCGTAAGTGCCCCCATTGGAGATCGTAAAGGTGCCTCCCGCCATGTCGGCGATCGAGAGCTTGCCGTTACGCGCCCGCGCGGCAAGATCGCCCATGGCTTTCTCGATCTCCACGAAGCCCATGCTTTCCGCGTTGCGAATGACGGGCACGACGAGGCCGCGTTCCGTGCCGACGGCGATGCCGATGTCGTAATAATCGTGGAAAATCGTGTCTTGGCCGTCGATGTACGCATTCACGGCCGGGAATTGCTTGAGCGCCTCGACCGAGGCACGCGTGAAGAAAGACATGAAGGTGAGCGGCACTCCATGCTTGGCTTGGAATTTTTCCTTAAATTCCGAGCGCACCTTCATCACCGCGCTCATGTCGACTTCGTTGAAGGTGGTGAGAATGGCGGCCGTATGCTGGGCCTGCACGAGGCGTTCGGCGATCTTCGCGCGGATGCGGGTCATGGGGACGCGCCGGTCGCCGGGACGGTCTTGCATCTTGGTCGCGCCCGTGCCCGTGGTGGGTGCGCTCGCGGGTACGGAAGCGGTCGCGGGACGAGCCGCTGGCGTTGCGTGCGCGGTAGCCCCAGCCCCGCCCGAAGCCACGTAACTCAGGAAGTCGTTCTTGCTGATGCGCGCGCTACCCGAGGTAGTGGGGGCGACGCTCGCCGCGGCTGCGCTAGGAGCCGGTGCGCGGCTGGGAGACGAAGCCGAAGGCGGAGGGGAAGGCGGTGGCGTGCGGGGAGCTGCCGCGGGTTTGGCGGTAGCTCCGGCCGACGCGGTTCCCGTCGCGGAGTCGTCGATCTCGCCAATGGTGGCACCGATCGGCACGCGCTCACCGGCGGCCTTGAGGATCTTCAGTGCGCCCTTGGTTTCCGCGACGACTTCCACCGTGGCTTTATCTGACTCGATTTCTAGTAGAACGTCTCCAACATTGACGGCTTCGCCATCGTTCTTGGCCCACTTCAAGATGCTCACTTCAGTAATGGATTCGCCCACGTTTGGAGCTTTGACGCCATGCTTCATATGTGATCCTCGCGATTGAGTCCCATTCAACCGGAGTTCACGTTTTTTTTCAATAATTATCCGGAATTACCGGCAAAACTATGGGCCAAAGGCCTTGGCTACAAGCGCGTGTTGC
Organism: Bacteriovoracia bacterium; assembly: GCA_050251055.1. GTDB lineage: Bacteria > Bdellovibrionota > UBA1018 > UBA1018 > JBFWNL01 > JBFWNL01. The sequence goes on along the minus strand of JBFWNL010000011.1, from coordinate 40,153 downwards.
TGCTCTTCGTGGAGGTGGTGCGAGCCAACCGCGGGGGCGGCGGCCACTTCGCGACCCACATAGCGCAACGCCGGCATTTTCCGAACCTTTTCGGCGAAGCCGCCATCCGTCCCCGTGAATGCGCCCGACCAATGGCCGTGGAAAAAGGTCCAGGCCCCCATGTTGCGGGGTTCTTCCTGGACCCAAACGATTTCCTTGGCGTTGGGATAGCGGCCCAGTACCCCCAAGATGGCGTCGGCCGGGAAGGGGTAAAGCTGCTCCACGCGCACGATCGCGGTTTGATGCAGTTCCTTCTTCTGCCGTTCCTGCCACAGGTCATAGTAAACTTTGCCGGAGCAGAAGAGCACGCGTTTGACTTCCTCTGACTTGCCCGGAAAGGCCAAGTCGAGATCGTCGATCACCTCGTGGAAACCGCCGCCGGAAAACTCGCTGAGATTTGAAATCGCCAGCGGATGGCGCAGCAAGCTCTTGGGCGTCATGACCACCATGGGCTTGCGGAAGTCCCGTTTCATTTGGCGGCGAAGCGCATGGAAGAGCTGCGCCGGCGTCGTGAAATTGCAGACCGAGAGGTTATTCTGGCCGCAAAGCTGTAAGAAGCGCTCCAGCCTCGCACTGGAGTGCTCGGGGCCTTGCCCTTCGTAACCGTGCGGGAGTAAGAGCACGAGGCCGCTCGCGCGTCGCCACTTCGTTTCGGAAGATGCGATGAACTGATCGATGATTACCTGGGCGCCGTTGGCGAAGTCCCCGAACTGCGCTTCCCAGATGACGAGCGCGTTCGGATCGGCAAGCGACCAACCGTATTCGAATCCCAGCACGCCGGTTTCGGAAAGATGGCTGTTGAACGCGCGGTAGCGGGCCTGAGTCTCGCTGATGCGATTCAGTGGCGCGTAGAGTTCGCCGGTGACGGAGTCATGCAGAACGGAATGGCGATGGGTGAAGGTTCCGCGCTGGACGTCCTGGCCGGAAAGGCGGACGGGGTGCCCCTCGTTTACGAGCGTCGCGTACGCGAGCGCCTCGGCGCAGCCCCAGTCAATGCCCTTGCCTTCGGAAACGGCCTTGTGGCGAGCTTCAAAGAAGCGGCCGAGTTTGGAGTGCAGGTTGAAGGTTTTTGGGAAGACGTTGATTTTTTCGGAAATCTCCTTGAGCACGATCGGCGCTACGGCCGTGTTCACGGGTTTGAACATGTCCGCGTCGGTTCCGGGCCGTAGCTTTTCCCATTTGCCACCGTAAGACATTACGTTGGGCTTGTGCTTGGCCGCGCGGGCGTTCTGCTGGGCCTGGGTGAGGGAGGCGATGACCTCGTCGACCATGGCTTTGGCTTCGGCCTCGGTGGTGACGCCGGCTTCGGCGAGCTTCTGCGCGTAAAGCTCACGCGTGGAGGGATGAGTTTTCACCTTGGCGTAGAAGACCGGCTGCGTGAAGGCGGGTTCGTCGCCCTCGTTATGCCCGTACTTGCGGTAGCACAGCAGGTTGATGAAGACGTCGCGCTTGAACTTTTGGCGAAATTCGATGGCCAGCCGCGAGATGTACCAGAAGGCTTCCGGATCGTCGCCGTTCACGTGAAAGATCGGCACGTCCATCATTTTCGCGAGATCGGTGGCGAACGGAGTCGAGCGGGTTTCTTCCGCGACGGCCGTGAAGCCGACTTGATTGTCGACCACGATGTGCACGGTGCCGCCGCTTGCGTAGCCCTTCAACTGCGCCAGGTTTAGCGTTTCGTACACGACGCCCTGGCCGGAGAACGCGGCTTCGCCATGGATCAACACGGGAATCACTTGGTTGTGTTCGACGTCGTTGAAGATCGCCTGCTTCGCGCAAGCCATGCCCACGACGATCGGGTCGACGAATTCCAGGTGGCTGGGGTTATTGGCGAGGGACAGGTGCACGGCTTTTCCGCCGGCCGTGGTGATATCGGCCGAAAAGCCCATGTGATACTTCACATCGCCGATGGAGCCCAGGTCTTCGAACGCTTCCTCGAACTCGATGAGGATAGATTCAGCGCTCTTACAGAAGGTATGGGTGAGGACGTTGAGGCGTCCGCGGTGGGCCATCCCCATCACGAGATTGGTGGCGCCGAGTTCCGCGGCGACTTCGATCATGCGATCGAGCGCGGGAATCAGGCTTTCCCCGCCTTCGATGGAGAAACGTTTCTTCGCGACGTAGCGGGTGTGCAGGAACCGTTCGAAGGTTTCACTATCGGTCAGGCGCTTCAAAATACGCTTACGCGTGGCGGGTTCCAGCGCTTCTCGGTTGCGCGAGGATTCCATCTTCGCCCGTAGCCATTCGCGGGTGGAGGGATCCTGGATGTGCATGTACTCCACGGCCATCGTGTCGCTGTAAGTCTGACGAAGGTGCTGGAGGATGTCTTTCAGGGGCGCGTTGCCGAGACCTAATAGCTTGCCGGCGGAAAAAGTGCGGCCAAGGTCGCCTTCGGTGAGCCCGAAGGCGGAAAGCTCAAGGAGCGGATGCGAGGTCAGCGGGGGATTGATGGGATTGAGGTTCGCCGTGAGCTTGCCCAAGTTGCGATAGGCCATGATGAGCTCGGCCACCTTCGCTTCGGCGCTAAGATCCATCCCGTGAGTGGCGGCTTGGGCTGTGGTCGCGACGGTCCCGTTTCCGTTGGCGTAACCATTGGCGTGGCCGTTTGCGTGCCCATTTGTGTGGCCATTTTGCTGCGCGGTTTCGACGCCGAGCTCTAGGCCGTCAAAAAAGTATCGCCACGATGCGTCGACCGATTCGGGGTTTTCCAGGTACTTCTCTAGGAGCTCGTCGATATATTCCGCGTTACCACTCTTTAAGTAGCTGAATTTCTGCACAGGGGCCTCATGTTATGATGCACTACCTATATTCCTACGGCTATTTCATCGGCATTTTTGCCGCGAGCTTTCAGTTTTCTTTAGTCTTTCCTTCAATAGATAGCTGTGGTTAACACGAACCAGCCTCGTTTTTTATGGAAATCATTCAAGAACGCCAAAACATAGCCCTGTTCGGTGCAGATGGACAAATCGGAAGCGCGGTTTTCCAGTCGCTGCAGAACCTGACTTCGAAAGTCTTACATGGGGGGGCTTTGGTTTCGCTGGATTGGCAGGCCGACCCGACGAAATGGCAGCAGGCATTGTCCGCGGTTTCGGGTGGAGACTGGACGGTCGTCGTTGCCAATGGGTTGACGGATCCTTCGTTTTCCGAGGAAAAGTTGATTCAAGCGAACGTCCTCTTTCCCCAACGGGTAACCGAAGCCTTAGCGCGCTGGAATCCACGCCTGCTGACGATCGGCACGGTTTTCGAGACATTTTCCGCCGCGGCGGAGAAGAATCCTTATTTTCGCTCGAAGCGCAAGCTTTGCACCTGGGTGGAAGCGCAAGCGCGGCGTCCGGAAGGCCGTGGACGTTTCCTGCATCTTCGCTTGCATACGGTCTACGGTCCCGACCCTCGCCCGCATATGTTCTTTGGGCAAATCGCGGCTTCCCTTCGCGCCCGACAGCCGTTCCGCATGACGTTGGGCAAACAGCTCCGCGAGTACCACCACGTCGACGATATTGCGGCCTCGGTGGTCCAGGTGTTGAGACGTTCGTGGGAAGGGATGCAGGTTTTAGAGTTGAACTCCGGGCAAGCGATTCAGCTGGCCGATCTGGCCCGTGCGCTGTTCGAGGCGTTTGGGAAAGCCGACTTGCTTCAGCTCGGGGCGCTGCCGGAGCCGGTGGCCGAAAACCGGGATCGGGTGTTCACGCGCACGAGCGAGGAATTCCTGCCCTCGTCACGTGAGCCGATCGCAGGGGCGATCGAAGCGATGCGGCGGGCGTTGAAGTAGGGTCACCGCCGACTGATCCAGATAAACCGCTCGCCCGGATCTTTTCGGGGCTCCCACCAACCCCGTAGCAAAAACTCCTGAGCGAGGAACTTTTCCCACGGAATGGTCTGGTCGAGGATCATCTGGTCCGCTTCGAGCGGCGTGTGCCCTTCGATCTGGGTGCGGTCCTTCTGATTCCCCTCCCAAAAAATCTTCCAGGCGGTGAGACGATCGAGTTCCAGCGGGCGAGACGGCACGTTCAGCGGGCGTAGCTGCTCGAAACGAGAAAGTTGCGCTAAAGTGGAAAGGTTTGCGGCGTAAATGTGCTTCGAGGGATCCGGTTCGCCTAGGTTTGCGAGGAATCGCGCGCTTTGAAACTCCCGCCAAGTCGGTAGGTGCTTTTGAAGGGCGTGCCCGGGCCAGCGGCCGGAAAGCCCCAAGGCTACGAGTAGGGCGATCGTCAACGCCTGAAGCTTCACCCGGGCCGGCGGGACGAAATGCCGAGACTGCGCACCGACTTGGCCACCGAAGGTCGCTAGCCCGTGCAGCGTCGGCAGGATCAGGAACGGCAAGATGATCAAATCGTAGTGAAAGGTCAGCGAGCGTTGCGTGCCCTCGCTCGAAAGCAGGTTCATCGCAATGCCCGGTGCCGCGGGTAAAAGCCAGGTCCAAGCGGAGGGACCGCCGCGCCAGAGGAAATAAGCGAAGGGGCCCACGAGCAGGAGCAAGTACTTGAGCGCCGATGCCGCGAGCAGCTTAGTCTGAACTAGCACCCACCAGGTGGTGGGAGAGGTCAGGATGTTCAGCAAGACTTCGCGGGGAGTGGCGCCTAGGCCAGGGAAGCGTTGAACGATGTTATTACCCGATTCGATGCCGTGGTTGTAATGGGGGATGAGGATCTTGAAGCAGACCCACGCCCAAATCACCGAACCGATGACCGTCGTGATGGCGAGCATCTTTCGCACGCCGGCCCCCAGGTTGAGCCGGCGGTCCCATAGCAGGGGGACGGCTAAGAAGGGCGTGATCAAGCCGACGTTTTCCTTGGTGCCCAGACTTAAGGCGAGCGCCACGAGATACTGGCCCCATTTCCCTTGGTATAGTGCGATCGCCGCCCACGTGAGCGTCGCAAAAAGCAGGTCATCTTCCCGGAAATCCCACACCACGGCGTTGCGTAAGGCGCGGTGGCAAATCAGCAAAAGCGTGGCGTAAAGCCAGAGATCGCGGCTGCGACGGAGCGGCCCATGGCGAACGGCCACGAATAGGGCGCCCCCGATGAGCAAGGGTTGAAAGAGAAAGATCGTGAGGTCCGACGGCCAGATTTCCGTGAAGGGTACGAACAAGAATAGGGTGTAGCTCAAGTGTTCGCCGAAATAAGAGGCCCAATAGCTGAGGTCGTTGCGTAGCCAGGTCCCGTCTACGATGGGGTGAAAAAGCGATTGGTGGAGAAAGGTGAGATCGTATCCGTGGGTCTGCAGCGCCCAATGCTTGAAAACGTGCGCAAGCCAGAGCGCGCCGAAGCAAACCGCAAGCAGCACGAGTGGGCGTCGGGCCGCCGCCCGGGTGGAATCCCGCGCCTGGGCGGGGGGGGTGATCAACCTGCCTACGGCTTTTCGGATCTTCGCCATCGTTTCGGAGGCCGGCGGGGTGGTGCCGCGGAGCCGGTGGAATAGAAAACGGCCGCCGTAGAGCAGGGCAAAGCACGCTATCCAGGGATCCAGGGAGGAAAATTCGATTTTGCCGAAGGGGAGCGAAAGGATGATCCCGCCGGTAAGCCCCATGGCGGCGATCAAGCCGGCGAGTGCGAAAGCGGTTTTTTCAAACCAAGATACGGAGGAGCGCCTCATCGGTCCCCCAGAGTTCCGTCACCGACGCCGGGTTCGCGACTGCGTAAGAGCTCCGTGAGCTGCTCTCCGGTCGTGCCGAGCGGCGGTAGTTGGGCCAACGGACGGATCACGCGTGCGAGAATCGCCCGGGTTTCCTGGCGGGGAAACGCGCCTAACACCGTGGCGGGGCAGGCGTACCAGGGACCACTCACCCAGTTTTTCGCCAGCGCCGCCGCCTGCCAGGACTCGGGCATCACGCGCAATATCCCTGAACGTAACAAGCGGCATCCGCGCTCCTCCCAGCTGGGGCGGGGGTTGTGCAGATGGAGCAGGACGCTTTGGCCGGGTTCGCAGTGGGGCGCCGACTCGATCCAAGTCAGCGGCATTTGCTCCAGTCCTTCGTCGCTCAGGACGCGCCGAGAAGCCGTAAGGTAACCCAAAGCACCTGCGCTTAAGGGCGGCAGATCCACCGCCATAGGCTTACGCACGGTCACGATCGCGCAGGGGCGTTTGATTTCTTCGAGGTGGGAGTTGAGCTCGAAGTAAGTTTCCTTGGCCACCCAGTTTTCCCGCAGCCAGGTGTGCGCGAGTAGCAGAGTGCCCCCGAACATCGCCGCGTAGCTGATCCAGCGCACGGCGCGAAATTTTCCGAAGCCGGCTTCCATTCCCTCGCGCGCGCGCGTATCGGTGGCGAGCGCGATAAATCCCGTAGCCGTCAGTAAATATTCGACGGGGAGCATGAAGCGGGGTTCCTTATGGGCGATGGCCAGATGCCCCGCCAGATAGGCAGCGATGCCCCAGAAGGCGGGGTCGTAGTCACGCACGAAACGAGGCAGACCGCGCAGCCAGCCGAAAAGCAGGAGTGCGCCGACGGGAATCCAAACGAAACCGAATCCCCATCGGGACTGGAAGTGCTCCATGTACGACAGCCCGCTTTGGGCGCCGAAGTTCTGGTGGCTCAGGCCCGTGAACACGTTGTACTGCACGAACATCCAAAGGCTTTCCCACGCTCTTCCGTATACCGCCGCATCGCCCGCGAAAAAAATCAGCGCTCCGATCGCGAGTCCTCCGCCCATGCGGAGCAGGGCCGGGAGAAAGGGACGGGGATGGCGTAGGCAAAACGCCACGAGCATTCCTAGCGAGAGCAGGCCAGCGGGGTACTTCACGGCACCGATGCCGACGAGGCAAATGCCGGTGAACAACCAGCGTTTTCGATGAAAAAAAGCCAGCGCGAGGAAACTCATCACCACGGATAGGTGCTCTTGGCTGGGCCGGATCGCATCCGTGGAAAAGAAAAACGGGAGCACGAAAAGCCCCATTCCTATTGATCTCCAGCGCCAGGCGCGCTCAATGGGCCGGATGCTGGCGAGCGCGGAGGTGAGCCAGCTCCACCAGGCCCCTATCAATCCTAAATTCACCAAGCCCGTGAAGAATTCGACGCTAAAAACCCGAAATCCCACGTGGCCGGGGGCGATCCAGTTGGCGAACTTCAAGGGGAGCGCAAGGAGTAGCGGCCAGCTGAGATTGCGCATGTGGAGGCCGATCTCCTGGGTATACGCGGCCGCCCCATTCACCAACAGGTTGGCGAACTCCACGGTTTGATACCATTCGTCGGGATGGTTCCAGCTCGATCGCGTCACGGCCGAAAGAAAGCGGATCCCTAGCGTCAGCAAAAGCCAAAACGCCAGGCGATTCATGGCTTACTCCTTGGAAAACTCAGCAGCGCCCAGAACGGGCCCACCTGGCAGGCATAGCTTTTGGGATCTTCCGCGCGCGCGAAATTCTTGAATGGCATCCACGGGAAATCCCCGACCCAATGGCGGTCTGACTCCGTCGGTGCGCCCTCGTGACGTCGGCGCCAGTCGGCATGGCCGTAAGGGATAAAGATACTGTGCAGTACTGCATCCACGTTCGCCGCGTGTTTCTCGATCAGCTCGTCCACGCCTTGGAAGTCGACCGCGCGGGTGAGGTCGCGCGAAAAATCCCGGCGCTTCAGCTCATTCAGGGCGTCCGGCCAGTGCGGCTGCCAGATTTTTTTTCTTCCCGCCAGGCCGCGTTCCAGGCAATCCACCCACGCGTGGTAGTTAGACCACGTGTATTCCTCGCGTGTCTTTCGCCATTGATCCCAGGCCACCGCGCTTTGCACGACGATGAGCGCGACCGCGGCGGCGCCTAGCGCCCCCTGCGCCATGCGGGAGGGGTTAGCTCGGACCCAACGGCCAAGCTCGTAGGCCATCAATGTACCCATGGTCATGTGGATCATGACCGTGAACCAAGTCTCGGGTTTGGAGGCCCAAAGATACCAAGTAGAGAAATAAGCGGCGACGAGCGCGGCCCGAATCCCTCGGGTGGCGGGTTCTTTCGCGAACCCCAGCGCGGCATGGGCAAGGGCGAGCAGGCTGCCGCCCCAGAATAGGAATTTTCCGGCGTTGAGAAACTTCGGGTAGTCGATCGGGTTCCCCAACGAGATCCAAAGCGTGTGGAAAACCCCATGGGGCGATTGGAGATAGGGGTGCTCGGCCGCTAGGCGATGGAATTGCGTGTGCATCTGTGACCAGAAGTCGCTCCAATGCACGAGAAGATAAATCAGCCACGGGGAGAGCAGCGCAAGCGTACGCCACGTCACGCCGACCAGCCGTCGTGCCCAGGTGCGCGTGCGCGCGCTGAACGTTTCCCGTGAGCTCCAAGGAAAGAGCCCAAGCGCCGTCGGCAGTACCCAGAAGACGGCCTCGAAGTGAATGTAAGCGCCGAGCGCGAGAAAAAGGGGAATGCGCCATGGGTGCGGGCGTCGCCAGAAGCCGCCGCCGATTTCGAGCGTGATGAGTAACCATAGCAGGCAAACCCAAACTTCCGGACGTACGACCATGGCGCCCCAGCGGATAGCCGGACAGGTGATCGCCGCGATCGCCACCAGCCAGGTCCAGCGACGGGGAGCTCCCATGCCGACTGCCAGTAGCCATGCCCACGCCGCAAAAAAAATCATCCCGTAAAGACGGATCGCATGGGGTGAGCTGATGCCCACGAGATTGCCCAGGCCCAGGAGCAACGGCATGCCAGGCATGGTGTTGAAGTTGGCGGCATCGTAGCTGGGCACCCAAGGTGCTTGCGAATGCATGAGGTATCGGGAGGGAGAGTGGATCCACTCTACGCCGGTGAGATAAAACGCGGAATCATCCGGCCAGGGTACGGGAAAGAAGGAGAGGGAAGAGGCCCAGTAAAAAGCGACTATAATGATGAGCGCGAGGGCAAGCCACCCGCGTTGCATTCCCAGCATCTGGGAATAGGCATATCCTTATAAGCCATTGAAAAGCCAGTCTATTTCCAAGTCACCGCAAGAAAGCTTCAGAGAGAATTCGCCCCTCGGAAAGGGCCGGAGGGATCAGACCTAAGCCGAAGGTGAGGGTCGGAGCAATGTCCACGATGTTTACCGCGTTGGGATAGATCCCAGGCCGGTAACGCCGGCCGACGAGGACCAGCGGCACGGTGCGGTCGTAGCTGTAGGAGCTGACGTGCGTCGTCGGTAGCCGCTCCATCATATGGAAAGGCCGGGGTACCGCTACGACATCCCCGCTACGGCCCGGATAATAGGTGCGGCGGAAGTCCTCGGCGGCCTGTCCGCTTCCGAGTTTCCCGGCCGCCCATTCTCCTTTCGTGAAGACCTGCGCGATCCCCGGGTCCTCGAGCAACCAGCGCTTCACGTCGTTTTCCATCGCCGTCTCGTCGGCTTTCTCTTCCCGAATTCGGGCGCGGTTCAAATATACGTTGAAATCGTAGAGCGCAAAGACCCAGGGCTTGGCGTCCGATCCGTATTTTGCCGCAAGCTTCTCGTTGAGCATCTTCGTGAGATTGGCTTCGTTGATTCTTCCCGAGTCGAGCTTCCAGGTCCGCGCCCATTCGGGATGCGGGCTCACCCCGTGATCGGAAGTGAGGACGATTTCCACGTTGGCCAAGCCGCCCGGAATTTTCTGGCGGAGGCGGTTGAAGAGCTGGGCGAGCGCGCGATCGAGCTCGATGGTCATCTCCTCTACGAGCAGCGAATTCGGCCCGTAGTGGTGGCCAATGTAATCGAAACTCGAAAAGCTGACGGCTAACAGGTCGGTGTCCGGCGTGCCGCCCAGCCGAAAGGCGTCGATGGCGGCCTCCGCTAAGGCGGTCGTCAGGTGCAAGCCATGGGGAGCGGCGGTGGACTCCGGCGAACCGAGCTTCATCGTGATGGGCAAACGCTGATCCGCGCGGGAACCGGTAGGAACCACGCCGGGCGGAGCATGTTCTTCGGTTAAGCCGCTGCGCTTAGCCGGTTTTTTCCAGACATACTCTTGGCCCATGTGCTTCCGCATGTCGTCGTTGAACTTCTGTACCCAGAGCGGGAGTTTCCCGTCGGGGAGGTAATAGCGGCTACTGACCCAGCGGTACGAGTCGTCCAGCCACAGCACCAAATTGGCCCGTTTGCCTCCTAGGAGCACGCCCGAGCGTTCTTTGAGGCCGATGCCGACGACGCGCGAGGCGTACCCAGCATTTTTTAGCTCGTCTCCGACGGTGGTGCCGTTGAAATGCCGGGGCGAAACTCCCGGCACTTTTTCTGGCTCGTCGATCCCCACCTGGCGGTAAGCATCGTCGTCCACGCATTCGGTTTTTCGGCCCTGCTCGTCGAACCAATTATTTTCCGGAATCCCACTGCGGTACGGATACGCGCCGGAGAGAATCGTGGCGTGACCGACGCCCGTCACGGTGTGAAGGACTTCGTAGTTTGCGTACGGGAAGTACGCGCCTTGACTGAGGAGGTATTCAAATCCTCCCACTTCGGCCCCTCGCCGCGCGGGCAGAAAGCGCTTGCGGAAGCGCGTGAGGTAGTCCGCGCGCATTTGGTCGACCACCAGCACGAGCAGCAATTTGGGCTTCTTGGCGAAGAAGTCCGGCTTAAGTGGAACGCGGTCGGGATCAGCCGACGCGCCGAGGGAAAGGATTAGCGAAGCAGCGACGAATATCGGGATGAGTTTCATGCCGGGGATTGTCTCCAACTCTCCCGGCCTAGACAACCGATTTCAGCCCTAAATATGGGCCTCGTTTTTTTGGATGAGTACTTTCATCGCGACGTTTGGATGCGAGATGAATGAAACCGCGTAAGGGTTGGTGTACGCCGGGCTATGTCGGTTGTTCTGCCCATGGCAATAGGCGTGGCTGTAGTTCAGGGCGTAGACCCAGCTCCACGGGCTTGTGATGGAGTAGCGCCAAGCGGGATTTCCCATGTTGACATCGGTATCCACCGGCCACGCCACGTGCATGCGGATGGAAGGATGCCGATTGCGCGAGAAATTCGGCTGCTCGAAATACCAATACTCCGTAATGTTCTTCACCTGGTCCTGCGCGTTGAGCTTGTTAAACATGTAAAAACGCACCGTACACCCGAACTCACCAGAGCATTGTTCGCGAATATCAATTTGATTCGCGCATTGCCATTGGGTGGTGTCGTTGCTGTTGAGCACGACGATGCGATCGGGCGTCGTGCCGGGAGGTTGGCATCCCGTGACCTGCCCTTGCTCGTTGATGTTGACCATCACCGGAACTTCCACGGGGCCGCCGACGGTGCCGACCGCTCCCCGACCGTGAATGGGCGCTACGTTCACGCTGAGTATGCCTTGGTGTACGCTGGATCCAGCGGCGATCGGATGCAGGTTCTGCAACTGCACGCCGTTGATTTGCAGGCCACCGCTGACCTGGCCTACGGAAAGATTGATCACGCCCGGCACGTTCAATGCGACCGGGAGATCCACCATCTCCACGCTTGCGTGGCCAGCCGGCAGCGGCTCCGCCGTCGCCTGGGTGCCCGGAAATGCGGTCCCCGACGAGGGTAGACCCGGCCCCGCCACGTCGGCGGGACCGGGATTTTCTGTGGTGGTAGTCGAATCTGCCGAAGCTGAAGGAAATGGCTGGGCTTGGTTCACCGGTATCGTTCCGGCGGTGCTACCGCTCGAAGCCGGTGCGGTCGTTTGGGTGGGGGGTCGCGCCGAAGGACGCGCGGAAAAGAGGGCGTTGCAGCTGTCGCGGTTGCCCACGATCTGGGTCAGCAGCAATCGCAGGGTTTGTTTGTCCTGTAAGCTGCTGAGCTGTGCCTGCTGATTGGCCGAATTCTGATACATCGTCATCATGCTAAGCGAGAGCACTCCCATGCCCAGCATGGCGATCATGACCTCGAGCAGAGACATCCCCTGATTGCCCCGTAACCCCATCTTGCCCCCTGAAGAAGATCGAGCCCGTCGCTTGAACGACCGCGGAAAACCAATTTGTAATTGCGAATGGCCCCTAAAAAAACAAATCCCCGATACCGATAGACTTGTAGTATTGCACTGCGTCAATATTTGGTCAAATTGTGTCTTGGTGGACCCTGGTGAAGGCTTTCTCGAAAGAAGGTGGGAGATTCGGATTTTGTTGGGGGATTACCAGGTTTCCGCGAACGAGCGAATCGCCCCGTTTTGATCAAAGATGCGCGCTTGGCCTTCGGAGCCGGCGGTGCCCAAGCCCGCACCGGCGCCTCCGGTGACATCGGCCGCGACTTTTCCGTCGGATTCTCCGGCGTAAATCCAAACGACACCGCCCGCGCCGCCGCCGCCGCCCACGGTATGGGAGACCGAGGCGGCGCCGCCTTTGGATTCAAAGGTCAGATTCGCTCCATCGGCTGCGCTAATGTGATTACAGGCGAGCGCTAAGAATCCACCACCGCCACCGCCACCGCCGCCTACGCTGCCCGTGGCGTTGGTCGCGCTTCCTCCTCCGCCGCCGCCCGCACCAATCGCGAAACCACCGCCGGTGGCCGAAGTTTCGCCGATGCCCAGCTGGCCCGTACCGCCGACGCCGCCATACGGGGCGCCGTTGAAATCGCGCTGGATGGCGGCGATGAATCGCGCTGGATAAGCCGAGGTGTAGACACGATCGAACGTGCCCACGCCGGCCACGCCGTTTCGGCCAGCGGCATTCGCCCGCCCGTGCGCGTGCACGATGCCGAATTTGCACCCGCCGAAGTTTCCGCCGCCCATCATCTCCAAGAAGATATCGCCGCCCGCACCGCCGCCGCAGGCGCCGTTGCCGCCGTGCCCGCCGTCGACCGCCGCATCTTCACCGGAAACTCGCAGGACGTTCGAGCCGGAAGCGATTTTCAAGTGGTTACAGCGAATGAAACCGCGGTAGCCTGCGCTCGCGGCAGCAAGCGTGGCGCTGCTCAGCGTGATGGTGTTAAAAGAAAGCGGTTGTTGAGGTGAGCTTGCCGGCAGTTCCAGATCGCCATCGCCCCAGCTGATGTCGGCCAGGCGATCGACGCGGGGGAGCTTCAAGCCTTCGAAAGGTCCACGCGCCAGCGTCGGCTCCGGATACACATCCACCGGCACGTTGATCTTTTTCGAAACGGCTTGGCCACCGGGATTCAGCGCGGTGACGGTCAGCTCGAACTGTAGCTGGGTGGCACCCTGGTCGGGTGCGGTGAAGGTGAGGTGCGCCGATTCGGTCCCGGAGTCTTCTGGGCTCGCGGGCAATAAAACCGCCGGGCCACTCACCTGACGCCAAGAATAAGTGAGGCTGCCCGAAAAACCGCGGACGTGATCCTCCGCTCGTAGTGTGAGTGAATCGCCCTGCATGACCCCGGCGATGGCCGTGGCTCCTCCCACGCCGACGCTGGGCACGAGCGAATCGGAGAGAATGCGGCCGCGCACGCATCCAGTCGCGGTGACGCCCGCAATCAGCAGACAAATGAATTGGAGCGCGAAGTCCCGAAAGACGTACAAAAAAGACCCCCTGCGATATTTCAAAATAATAGCATAAAAACCGACTAAAATGCGCGGTTCTTTGTTTGCACCTGTGTCCGTCGCGACCCACCTGCTGATCCGATTCTAAAAAAAAATGAACAATCGGCGTCAGTTCGCGCAGAATCCGGTGTTCTATTCGCGTGGGGAGGTTCTAGAATGGGGGTGTGAAACCCACCTCTCCACTGGCGAGTCATACGGATGACGAGCTGATGGTCTTGATCGCAAATGGAGTATCGGATGCTTTTCGTGAGGTCCTGCGCCGGCACAACACCCACGTGTTTCACTACGTGAAGGTGATGGTCGCCGGAAACGAAGGACGCGCCGAGGACATTACGCAGAACGTTTGGATGAAGGTCGTTCGGTCCGCAAACAAGTATGAGCCGCAGAGCCAGTTTCGCGCCTGGCTACTGACGATCGCCAAGCGCACGGTGTACAACGAGGTCCGTGACCGGACTCGGCGCAAGGAAGTCTCGACCGCGGTGACGGACGAGGACGGCGCCACGTCCGAGATGGACTTCATCGACGAACGCCAGGCGTCCGTGCACGATCGGTTGGAGCGGGAGGAAGACGTCGCGCGCGTCCGCGCGGCGGTGCAGGAGCTTCCCGAGCAGCAGCGATTGGCCCTGATTCTTTGGATGGAAGAATCAGGGGATACGCCAGCGATGGCGAAGGAACTGGGGGTCACGGTGGAGGCGTTTCATGCGCTGATCTATCGGGCCAAAAAAAGTTTAGCGAAGAGTTTAGGGAAGCTTTCGGGGAAAGTAAGGACGTTGGGGAAAACATGAGCAAGTGGAAGCAAATATTCGAAGGCGAGCGTCGCCCGGACCTGGAAGACAAGATCTTCCACGCCCTGCGCGGAGAGGTGGAGAAAAATCGCCCGTTCTCGCTTTGGGCTTGGCTCAAGGGGGATGGAGCCGATCATACCCCGATGTCTCGCCGCGCTTTTTTCCCGCAGCTCGCCGGCTTGACCGCGGCGCTGGCCGCCGTGTCTTTCTATTGGTTCCGGTTGCGCCCGTCGACACCTGGAAATGGGGGCGAAACCGCGCAAGTCACCCCAACCGAGCGCGCGCGCATCCTCGCGGATCCAGAGCTTCCCACGTTTGAACCCGAGATGCTGACCGCGGCGCCGGTGCTGGCGAACTATGACCTTTTGGCGGATTACGATGTGATCGAGCGTTGGGAGGTGTCCTAATGGCTAATCAAGAGATAAAGAAGAATCCGAGCCCGGTGGAGTGGGTGGAGCCCAGTCCCGAGGTGCTCGATCGTTTAGCGGGCAAGGTTCGTTTCGAGCAGCTGGAACCGGCCAAACAAGAGATCGTCATTCAGGCATTTCATGAATTCAAGCAGCTTGAGCCGGAAGTGCAGCAGGCGGCTAAGGTGAACTATACGCGCTGGGCGCGCTTACCCACCGAGGAGAAAGCCGTGCTCAAAGCTCGCCAGAAGAAGTTCGCGGCCCTGCCGCAACCCGAGAAAGATAAGATGCAGGTGAAGGTCCAGAAGTGGCTCGCGCTTACCGAGGCTGAGCGCGAAGTTCTCCGTGCCCGCTATCGCAGCGGCTGATTTCCCGTATTTGAGCATATCTAGGCGTATTCGCGGGACCTTCCTGGTCGCGCCAGCGTCGATCGAGCGCCGTCCCATAGACACGGGAATTTTGGTGAGAAAAATGGAAAAACGGGCTGCCGACCAAAGATGAAGCTGGGGCTTTAGCTAGGCTTCAGGGGCCAGATCGGCAGCCCGCCGATTGTTCGTTTCTATTTGTGATAACCCACGCCGCTCGCTAAACTGACGCGGATGGTAGGTTTTTTTTTAACCCTTAGCCTCGCCTCGGTCCTGGCCGCCCCGGTGGCCGCGCCCCAAATCACGGAAAGCGCGGAACGCATTGATCAGCTGCGCTTGGAACTTTCCGGGGCCGCTATTGTCAGCGGACGGGTGAGTCTTCGGGGAACTTACCGCCCTCTCGGCCGAGACCTACTCATGCGAATCAACGAAGACCCTTACAAGATGCTGAAGGTCTTGGAGCCGAGCAACGACGTCGAGCTTTCTCTCGAAGTGCTCGTCCCCGTGGGGGAGGAAAAAGTCGCCGTGCATTTTGTGCAGGTAAGCAAGACGGGAGAAACCCAGAAGTATTCACTTTGGATCGAGCCGGTGCAAATGCCTCCTTCCCCTCCGGCGACGAGCGCCGAGGAGTCCGCCGTTCCTTCCTCGACCCAGGTTTCGGCGCCTCCCGCGCCGAAACCTCAGCCGACGATTCGGGTGATCCCGAAGCCTTCGCCGACTCCGACCCCGACTCTGACGCCGTCTTCCCCCAGTACTCCGTCTCCCCGGCCGACGCCGACGTCGACGCCAACGGAGTCGGCGAAAACACCCCCAAAACCTAAGGAACCGGCAGTTCTAAACGGTGCGGCGGGGGTCGGCGTGGCTCAGATCAGCTATGGGGACACGGCTGCGGGGGGGCTGACCGAAATGGCTTTGGGAATCTGGGGCGAACTTCGAGTGCGCACGTGGGAGCGATGGCGCTTGAATCTCGAGCTGCGGGGCACGCTCGTCCCGTTTGCGATCTCAAGCCCGTTTCGTTCCGTGAAGACGTTTGGCGCTGCCTTGGGCGGCGCCTACCGGGCCGGCAATGCACACGGGGCGCATTGGATTCTCGAAGGAGGGCTCCACTACTACACCATGCCGGGAGCGTCCGGCTTTGGGTTTCAGGATGTTAGCGGTCCGTACGCAAAGGTGTCTTACTTTACTCGCGAGCTGCCCCGCGATCGTTGGGAGGCGTCGCTTCGCTATGCGTTGGTATCCTCGGGGGGCTTCGGGATCTCCGGCCTGGGCGATGCTGAATGGGCGCTGGTCGCCGCCTATGGTTTTGGCGGTTCATGGGTCGCCCGTGCCCGCTACGCGTCCTTAAGCCTGACGGGAACCTTAGCGCATATAACGATCCGATCTTTCGAGCTTTCCGCAGGTTTCGAATTTTAAACGTCAGTTTCCTCGCCTCGCCGGGGTTAGCCCCGTGGGTGGACTTTTGAGGGGGGACTTATGCGGGACGTATCACGTCGGACTCGGGCGATTTCCACGTTTTTCATACTCATTGCGGTCAGCACGGACACGGCCTTCGCGAACTACGGAGTGCGCGTGGGAGGGGCTAGCGGAAATGGCGCGGAATCCGGCGCTTCGCGATCGATGTCCCTCTCTACGGAGATCGCGCTCACTACGGGTGCGTCGCTCGTCCTGCTGAATCCGGGCGGCAGCTCGTCCGCGGGCGGGGGCACGGGCGAGCCCTCCGGACTTCCGGGCGCGTCCCATCTCAACCTCGCATTTTTCTCGCCACTCGCCTTGAACTTCACGGCCGAAGGTACCACCGCGGTCTATGTCTTCAATACAAGCGATTCTGAAACGATCCAACTGAATAGCTTCGGGGAGATGGGGGTCGTCTTCGAACAATCTACCCCGAATTTCCGAGTGCAAGCGGGCGTTCCGAATTATCCGCCTTGCGTAGCGGGCGCCGCGATTGCGCCGGCGTGGGCTTGTGCCCTATGGGTGAACTTCGACGTGGATTCGCCGGGCACCTACGCCGCTCGACTGCGTCTTGAGCCGCCGTTGCCGGGAGGGGGTTACCACGCCGACATCGCGAGCCTCGCTATTTCGGGTACGTCGACGGCTGCGGCATCGCCGGCCCGTTTGGTTTTACAGAACGTGGAAGACGTCGACGCTGCCTACGCGGGCGTGGGGTTCGTTACGTCGGGCGAAGGTACTTACACGTACGCCTACGGTGACGTGCCCATGCAGGTGCCGAGCATGGGTCGGAGGCGCGGGTTCGTGATTCAAAACATCGGTGGCCAAGCCGCCTCCGGCCTGCAGATCGCGGCGGTCAATCCGACCGGCTTTTTTACCCGCGTGGAATCCGGTGGGGCGGGGGGAATCCCCGACTGCGGAGCGATCGGTCCGCTCGCTCCCCAGGCCAAGTGCCGTTTCGTGCTCGACTACGGATTCAACCAGCAAATTTTTGCCCCGATCTCCCGTCGTTGGCGGGTGTCGGCGACCGATGTTCCCGAGGTCACGATCGATCTCTCGATTCGGTTCCTGGGAGCAATCGTCGCCTTTTCGCCGAGCGTGGCCCCGGACTCCATTCGCTTTGCCAATCTCGTGGTGAATGGGGAAGGGGCGCCTTATGCTTTCGTCGCGGTTCACTATTACGCGGGAAACGTTCCGGCCCGGATCGAGGTCGAAGGCGTCGTGCCTCCATTCGTCTTTGGTCACGTGCCCAGCGACTGCCAGGAAATTTCCCTGACCCGCACGGATTGCCAGGTGCAACTCGGCGCGGTCGCCAGCGCGCCGGGGAGTTACGTGGCGCCCATCGCGATCATCGCGCGCCAGGGCGCCGCCGAGTTCGCTCGTTTCGCCACTCGGCTGGAAGGGGTTACGCAAGCTCCCGGTACGCTCGTCGCCGATGGGGGCGGCGTGGTGGATTTCGGCACCGTGGGCGTCGGTGCGCGCGGGCAGCGTTCGGTCACGATTCGTAATCCAGGGACCGAGTTTTACACGGCGACCGTCGAAGTCGATCAGGTACGCGTTACGGGAGCGGCGGGATTCTCCGTAGTCGGGCACAATTGCCCGGCCGGAATTCTGCCCGGCGGGTTCTGCCGGGTGGATCTGGAGTACTCGGCTACCGGCGCCGGTGCGGCGCTCGCGAATCTGGAAGTTTCTTATCGCGCCTACCATGGCGCCGCCGTTCAGGAGTTGACGGTTTCACTTTCGGCCCATGGGGAATCGGCGGGAGAAGGCTGCTTGACCGCCGCCCCCGCTTGCCCGAGCAACATTGCGACCGGTCCCAATCTGCGCTTCTCGCGTTGCTTTGAGGGTGCCAGCGGGGAAATGCTCGGCGCGGAAACGCGCACGATCGCCTCGGCCGGAGATTTCAATGGGGATGGGTTTCCTGATATCGCCGTAACCTCGCCCTACGCCACGGGCGCGGGAACGGCGGGCCATCTCTATGTATACTCCGGTCGTAGTGGATGTTTGCTCTATGACTACCGTCATCCCGAACCCGGTTCGCGTTTCGGAATCAGCGTCACTTCCATTGGCGATTGGAACGGCGATGGTCGAGCCGACTTGGCCGTGGGCGCGGATCACCCCGGTGATTCCGCTCGAGGCAAGGTCCTGTTGTTCTCCAAGTCGTCCTCCGTTCCGTTCGCGGTCCTAGACGCGGAAGTAGCCGGCGCTTGGGCACCCGGCGCGGGCACGGATCGCTTCGGGTTTGTCGTCACGGCGGTGGACACGAACCGAGATGGCGTGCGCGAGCTTCTGATTTCGGCCCCCGAAGCAAAGAATGCGGGGGGGGATGAAACGGGCGCGGTCTATTGGCTGAGCGGTCTGGGTGGCGAGTGGCGACGCTTAGAGGGAGACCGTAACACGTGGTTTGGCCAGGATGTCGAAGCGGTCGGCGACTTGAACGCCGACGGTTTCGATGACTTCGCGGTGAGTGGCGCTTACCTCAGCGAGGCGGGCCTGCCTCCGCAGGTGAAGGTCTACTCAGGAAATCCTCAAGCCGCGTCTCCCGATGGAGGGTTTGGAGCGCTTTTCTCCATCTCTCCGCCGGTGACTCCGACCTACTCGTACGGGGTACATCCGTTACTCGCCGTGGCCTCGGCGTTTGGGCATAAGATCACGGCTCTGGGGAATTTTTTGGGCACCGCCGGTCCCGGTTTTCTCGTGGGCGCGCCTGGGTATGACGGCACGTCGAATGCCGGCGTGAACCCGGCCGCGAATAATTTTGGCGCGGCGTACGCCTATCGCGGGGCGGGACAAATGTCCGCCTTTCACGAAACCCGGCCGTCGGCGGATTCCCAGGCTTTTTTCGGCGCGGCTTCGGCGGTGATTGGTGATCTCAATCGGGACGGAGCCTCGGACCTCGCGGTGGGGGCGCCCCAATACGATGGGTATGCGGTGAACCGCCCCGGACGGCTGTTCCTATACCGCGGCGTGCTTGCGGGGGGCACGCCTACGCTCTTCGCGAACGGGATCGTCACGGGCGAGCAAGCGGGCGATCGTTTTGGTTCATCCGTGGTGGCGCTGGGTGATCTCGACGGCGACGGTCGGCGGGAGTTTGCGGTATCGGCGCCTCTCCTGCCAGGGTTGGCCGGCGCCTATGCCGGGAGGGTTTATGTTTTCAGCGAACCTTAGACGGCATGACGGATTCACCCTGATCGAGCTGATGGTGGTCGTCGCCATCGTTGGATTGCTCTCGCAGCTCGCGCATGTTTCTTTCGAGAAATCAGCGCGGCGCGCCCGGCAGGTGGAGGCGAAGATCGGGCTCGCATCGCTCTACCTTTCCCAGCAGACCGTATGGATGGACAGCGGAAGTTACTCGGCGTGCCTGAATCTCGCCGGGTTTTCGGTGGTCGATTCGACTGCGCGTTACTATTCCATCGGGTTTAGCCTGCCGGCGTATCTCGGGTCGGACGACGCT
Source organism: Bacteriovoracia bacterium (assembly GCA_050251055.1). Taxonomy (GTDB): domain Bacteria; phylum Bdellovibrionota; class UBA1018; order UBA1018; family JBFWNL01; genus JBFWNL01. The sequence continues at coordinate 20,290 of JBFWNL010000011.1, read as the reverse complement.
GCCCGCAGTTGGCCACCCCAGGCTTCGCCGCCGGCCAATACCGCCTATTGCGGCGCCACCGTGGCGCCGCCCGGGGAGGGCACGTTCTTCTATGCCGCCAACCGGAACTTTACGAGTGGTAACGCGTCGGCGGACTTGATGCTGCCTGCGGCGCTGCTCTCGGAGCTCCCCGTCCAGACGTTACGCTTCCGGGCGGTCGCCGCGGGTCGATTGCGCGTGGGAGGATCACTGGACAAGTGGTCCATCGATCAGAATAAATCCGTGGCATCCCTGGGAGACGGTGTTTGAAAGTTAGCGTGGAGCTTTGATCTCGACGGAAGTTGGCTCTAAGACATCCTGGCGGTCAGGAATGATTTCGTCGGCTCGCTTCGGGTCGAGCTGTTTTCCGCCCTTTTCGCTGGGACCGTCGTCAATCATGCCTATGCCATTCAAGTCGAGAGCATTGCCTAGATTTGGCTGAGAAGCGGGCGCGGATTGACCGCCATCTTCGTTGGCCGCGCTATAAACACCGAAGCAGTTCCTCGCCAGGCTATACCAGTTGGCCCGGGCGGCTTTCACGCGCTCGGGCGGGTTCTGGGCCATGAACGTGCGCATGTAGTTACGCAGACGTTGAAGCATGGCGTCTTCACGAGGAGCCGTTTGCATGTAGTCGAAAACCTGATCGATGTTTTCGGCGAAATACCCAATACTTTGCCAAACGAGCGGCGTGATCTCGATCTCGGCGTCGGCGTTGCCTTGCCAGGCGTTCGTGGCCTGGGTTTCCCACCAATCGGCGTAGGCGTGGCGGATGGAATCGCGCAAATACGGCGATTGCGGATCGGACGCTTTCACGGCGATCTCGCAGGCGCGGGCCTTCTCGAAATCCTGGACCACGACTTGGCCCGTACGCTCCATATTGTCCAGTTCGCGCAGGCTGAGTTGCGGATTTACGGCGCGGAAACCTAGGGCTTGCGCCGACCCCGCCGCATCCAGCGTAGCCAGGCAGGACTGCCGAATCGTCTGGAACGCGTTCGGGTCGGGTGCGAGGAAATAGGTTCGTACCACACTCTCGGTGTTTCGCACGACCACGTCGCACATCGCGGCGCCAAAGCGAGCGACGAACGTCTCCGTCGCGTTGCCGACGACGGTGATGCTAGTGCTTGGTTTTTGCGCGCAACCCGCGCCGATGAAGCTGGAAAGAATCAGCAGGCCCCAAACTGATCGCATAATTCCTCTTTATCCCAATATTTTATCGTGGTTATGACCGCGGACCAAATTTTTATAACTGAGACAATTCAAGCAATTCGCCGCGGCCTTAACAACTTTAAGTGACTTGAGTCCAGTTTCTCACCCGTGATCGAGTAGCGCGGTGAAAATCGATCGGATGGGCGAATCGCTGTGAGCGAGCGTTTACTGGAATGAGGTCGCTGGCGACACACTTCTTTAGTATTGCGCTTTTTACTTTGCTTCGGCGGCGTTTAGCCAGCGCCGGACGGCGGTCATGAGCTCGTCGTCGCTCGCGTCGAATTCAGCGGTGGCGCCGTAACGCAAGGACTCTGACGACTCGATCCAGGTCGAGGTGATGGTCAGAAGCGCGGGACGAGCACGGCCCGTGATCTCTTGGATCAGCGCCCCGTCCAGGTGCAAGGCCAGCCCTTTAGTGAGTAGGTGATTGCAGGCGAGCCGGAGTCCGAATTCCTCGACTTCCTGCACGGCCATCTCGAAATGCACGGTCGCCGGCGAGCCGCCATCGGGGACGGGAAAAAGCGTGGGCTGCGCGGCCAGGAGTTCTTCTGTTTTTACGTAGCGGGAGATTTTCGAGGCGAGGACGTCGCGATCCAACGGCTTCACGATGAAATCGTTGGCGCCGATTTCCATCGCATGGGCCGTGGCTTTCTGGTCGGAAACGCCCGAGACCACGATAAGGATTGGTCCTGCGCCCATCGCCTTACGCACGGCTTCGATGATTTTGAACCCGACCCCGAAGGTGTCGAGATTGAGGTCGACGAAGCAAAGCGTTGGCCTCAGCTCCTGCAGTTTTTCGACAAATGCCTTCGCGGTCGTAACGGCTTGCGAGTCGATCCCGAATTTCTTAAGTACCGCGGCGAGAATCGCCGAATGATCCGGCTGGTCGTCGACGATGAGCGCGAGCGGGCGCTTGCCAGGTAAGCTCATTTCCAGCCCCGCACGAGCTTGCGGATGCGATCTATGGTCGCTTGACTCAGGCCGATCGCCGCCACTTCGTTCAGGTACCGCCCGGGTTCGGTGGGTCGGGGAAGGTTCTCCGTTTTTTGAAAAACGCTATCCTCGCAGGCCAGATCGGTAAGCAGCTTGGAGCGGATGTTGAGCTGGGTGCCTCCGGCTAGCTTCATTGGCAACTCGATCAAGAAGCCCACTTCGTTGGCCATGAGGATTTGCCCGGCCACCGATGCCTGGACCGTAGGTTGTTCCTTGGGGGGAAATTCCACGCGCGCAAAACGGCGGTCCCGCAGCAACTTCCACGTTTTCTGCACCAAGGTACGCGAGTCGATTGGCTTCGTGAGATAGTCATTCGCCCCCAGGACGATAGCCTTATAGACCGAGGGTTGATCTTTTAGGCCGCTTACGACGAGGACCGGCACCGTGGAGAGTCTAGAGTCTTTGGCGCGGCGTTCCAGAAATTCGAAGCCAGTTTCTTGGGCCAAGATCAGATCCAGGACAATCAGGTGGGGCGCCGCCGCTTGGGTGGCGGCAAAGCCGGAGGAGAGATTGTCGGCCTCGTGCACGCTAAGGCCGGCCGCCTCCAAAACTTTACGGATCATCAGCCGGCTATCCGCGCTGTCGTCGATCACAAGAATGGTCTTTTTAGATTTCTGCATGGCGGCAACGGAAATTGTAAATGAAAGCCGCCCCGACGAAAAGGCCGTTCTTTTTTTGGTTCCGGGCCTGCTTTTAGGCTTTATTTTGGGCGTGAATTTCCTTGAGGGCGACGAAAACCGTCCCGGCCTCCCGCTCGAGGTCTTTGAACCAAATGGGAGCGTCGGTGAGCTCCCCTTGCTTGCCCATCGATTCGAGTTTCTCGCACAGGTTCGCCATGGTGAGCGCGCCTACATAGCGGCAGCTGGATTTCAAGCCGTGCGCTTCCGTGAAAACGGTCTTGGCGTCACCGGCGCGGATGGCTTGGCCAATAGCTTCCAGTTTTTTTGGGGTCACCTCGAAGAATAGATCGAGAAGCTGGAGGAGCGTGGCGGGCTGACCGTCGTCGAGCTCTTTGAGGGTGGTGATCGCGGCTTCGTCGATGACGGTGTAAGGATTTCCCATGCCTTCAGCGTAAGCCCAACCAGGATCCGCGGCAAGCACCCTCGATGTCAAATGGTTGGCCCCATTCTTCGGCGAGGAGAGAATCTGGGTAAAGGATTCTTAACTACAAAGACCGTGTGGTTCAGTTTAGAAAATAGGAGGAGGTGCGAATTTGCAACCGCGAATTCTCGTGGTTGATGATGCTGCTGATCATCAACACGTGATGAACCAAGTTTTTTCGGAACAGTACTCGGTGGTCCAGGCCTTCACGATCAAAGAGGCCGAGCAGGCACTGGACAAGGGCAGTTTTGACCTCATTCTCCTCGATATTCATCTGCCGGACGGCGACGGTCTATCCCTCTTCGCCAAGCTCCAAACCCAGGACCACACCAAGGACATTCCGGTGATTTTCGTGACCGGCAGCCAGGATGCGCCTCGCGAAGTAATGGGGTTTTCCCTAGGTGCGGAGGATTACATCCACAAACCAATCGAACCAGCGCGCCTGCGGGCCCGAGTGGACGCGCGCTTGCGGCAAATTTCCAAGCGCAAGGATCGCGAGATGCACCTTTGCAAAGGAGACCTCAAGCTGAGTATCTCCTTGCAGCGCGCGGCACTCGTGCGCGAAGGCAGGGATCACCCAATCGATCTCACGCCGGTGGAGTTCAAGCTGCTCTTCCACTTCCTGCGCTTCGAAGACCAGGTCTTTACGCGCGATCAGCTGCTGAACGCGGTTTGGGGAAATGCCTCGGAGGTTTTTGACCGGACGGTCGATATGCACGTCAGTAACCTACGCAAAAAAATTTCCGCGAGCGCCTACAAGATTCTGTCGGTGCACGGCACGGGTTATCGCTTTGCCAAGGGCGGAAGCTGAGTTTATTTTTAACCTCGCGTGCCCATTACCACCGTTTTCTTTGGTGCGGGGGCGGCGAATGGTCGCGCCGCCCCCGCTTTTTTGGTGGAAACCATCGGCGGGTCGAAGGCCGATTGGGTGGAACCAGAGAAAGCCACGTGCAAGCTAATCAAGAAGACGGCTTGGATGTATTTGAATGGGATGTAATTCATATCTCTGGTTCCTTGAATTCAGAATAGGCCCCATATGTGGGCCAGGAATTAGCCAGACGTTAGGTCCCGTTTACAAATAGACCGAAGTTCGGCGCTGTTTCATGGATTCTTGACACTCGAGAACCTGGGGTGCCGATTTTTTGACGTTTCTTGACGGATCCTGAACTTTTGCCGGCAAAGTACCGAAAAGTAGAGGTCATGGCGCGTACTGGGTTCAGCACCCAACTTAAAACCAATATTGGATTCGGCGTCGCCGGGGTGTTGATCCTGTGCATGGGCGGGAGCGCGTTTTTCACCGTGCGCGCGCTCGTGGACCGCAGCGGCTGGGTCGCGCATACCTTGGAGCTTCGGGGAGATATCGAAAAGCTTTCGTCTTTGCTGATGAGCGCCCAGACCTACCAACGGGGTTACTTCCTCAGTGGGCAGGATTACTATCAAGCCAAGTATCGGGGGGCGGTCGAAGCGCTTTCGCCTACTTTGGAGCAGGTTCGACGATTAACCGCGGATAACCCGCGCCAGTATCAAAGAGTCGCCCATCTGAAGGACTTGTTTCAGGCCCGCTTGGCCCGTTGGGACGCGAACTTGGAGATCTTGCGCCGAAAGGGATTCGCCGGCCTACAGACCAAGATCCGGGAAACTCAAGGCAAGCGACTGGACGAAGAAATCAAGCAAGTATTTCAGGAAATGGTGCAGGAGGAAGAGCGTCTCCTGAAGCTCCGGGCGGAAAACGCCCAGGCGACGGGGCTATGGGCGATGTGGATCGCCGCCTTAGGTGGAGCCGCCGCGTTTCTCCTGCTTGGCGGGAGTGCCTTCGTGGTTGCCCGCGATCAACGTTTGCGGCGCAAGAGCGACCGATATTTTCAGACGATCTTCGATCGCGCGCCGATCGGCATGGCGTTGGCCACACCCCAGGGAAAGTGGCAGCGTACGAACGCCACCATGGACCGGCTGTTGGAGTTTGGGCCGAACGAATTGATTCGGGCCGAGCGCGCGACGGTGATGGCGCCCGAATACGTAGCTGACTTCACGCAGTCCATGGGAGAGGTCTTTTCCGGCAAACTCGACGCCTTTCAGCGCGAGGTCGAGCTTTTCACCAAACAGAGCCGGCGCCGGTTGAGCGTGCACGTCGGGGTGAGCACGATACGCGATGACCAAGGCCGGCCTTCGGCGGTGCTCAGTCAGATGATCGACGTGACCGAGCGTAAACACGCCGAAGAAGAATTGCAGCTGATTACGCGCACGCTTACCATGCTCGTGGATTCGGCGCCGGTGGCCATCATGGCATTCGATCTAGATCGAAATCTCACGCTCTGGAATCCGGCCTGCGAACGGATCTTCGGTTGGAAACGGGACGAGGTGCTGGGACGGCCACTGCCTTACGTGCCGGCGGACAAGCGCGAGCAGTCGCTGGCGGTCTTCGAGGAGATGAAGCGGACCCGGCGCCGGGTGGAGATGGAAGTGGATCGGGTACGTAAGGACGGATCGGCAATCAAGGCGGCGGTTTCCGCGATCGCGTTAGTAAATGAACGCGACGAGGTAAATGGGTACATGGCACTGGTCTCCGACGTCACGGAAAAGGCGCGCGCCGCCGCGGAGCTGGAGCGGGCGAAGGAAAGCGCTATGCGTGCTGCCGAGGCCAAGTCGCAGTTCCTGGCCAACATGAGTCACGAGATTCGTACTCCGCTAAACGGAATTTTAGGCATGACCGACTTGTTGCTCGATGGGCACCTAGACCCTCAGCAGAAGAGGTATGCGCGCGTACTGCGCGATTCCGGCGCGGGCCTGATGACCATCATTAATGACATCCTGGATTTTTCCAAGATCGAGGCGGGGAAGCTCGATCTCGAGTCGATCGACTTCAGCCTAGTCAGTCTGATCGAGGCCCAGGCCGATCTGCTGCGGACGAAAGCCGCGGAGAAGGGCCTGGCATTAATGACGTTCGTGGATCCGCAGATTCCTGCGCAACTGAAGGGGGATCCCGGCCGCTTAGGGCAGGTGCTGCTCAATCTCGTTGGGAACGCCCTGAAGTTTACCGAGACGGGCAAGATCACGGTGCGGGCCGAACTCTTGTCCGCGGGGGATGTTGGTTGCTCGGTTCGTTTTAGTATCGAGGACACGGGCATTGGTTTCACGCCCGAGGTCGGCGCCCGCCTGTTCAGTCCGTTTACGCAGGCCGATGGATCCACCGCGCGTAAGTACGGGGGCACGGGCTTGGGGTTATCGATCTCGCGTCGACTGGTGGATCTGATGGGAGGCCAGTTGGTGGCCGAGAGCGAGCCGGGCCGGGGATCCACGTTTCATTTCACGTTGGGTTTCGTTGCGCGCAAGGAGGCCGGTGGAGGGCTTGAGCCGATATCGCCGACCTGGGAGGGTTTGCGGGTGCTCGTCGTGGACGATGATCCCGTAGCCGGAGCGATTCTGGCGGCGTATTTGATGAAGTGGAGAATGGCGCCTACGGTCGTGGAGGCAGCCGGGCCCGCTTTGGGCGAGCTACGCCGGGCCGCCGACGAGGGGCAACCCTACGAGGTAATCGTCATTGACCGACGCATGCCGGGTAGGGATGGTTTCGAGGTGGCGGCCGAAATTCGCGCTGACTCCCGCTTGGCGGGAGCTCGTCTCATCATGGTGACGGCGTACGACCAAAGTGGGCAAGCGCAACAGGCCCGGGCGGCGGGATTCGCAGGCTATCTCACGAAGCCCATCAAGCAGTCGGATTTGTACAATCTTTTGCTGGAGGTGACCGGGGTGAAGGGGGGAGCGCCGCTAGCGAAGGCTCATCCCGAGGGCATCCCCCGTGTCGGAGGGGCCGAATCTGGCCGTGTTTTGGTGGTGGAAGATAACTCCGTGAATCAGCTCCTTGCTTTAACGATGCTCAAGAAAATGGGTTACTCCGCCCAGGCCGTGGCCAACGGGCGGGAAGCGTACGATGCCGTAATGAAAAATCCATACGATCTCGTGCTCATGGATTGCCAGATGCCGGAGATGGACGGCTTCGAGGCCACGCGGCTCATTCGTAAGTGGGAGGCCGGTAGTGGTCGGAGAATTCCCATTGTCGCGCTTACCGCGAACGCCATGAAAGATGACCGGGATCTCTGCCTGGAGGCCGGTATGGATGACTATGTCTCCAAGCCGATTAAGAAAGAAGTTCTCGCCGAGGTGTTGGCGCGTTGGATGAAGTTGCGCGTGGCCGCCTAAAATAAATTGACTAAAACAGTATGAAATGCGAAGGTGCCCTCGGAAAGAAAGATACGGGCGTTTGCTTTGGAGCCAGTCATGGTTTTTTTCTCCGATTCTTTCCGCGTTTTTCCCCGCTTAATTTTTCTCGTTTTTGGAGTGTTTTTCGCTTCTTCAGGGCATGCCGTGGAAGTGTTGAAGCGTTGTGATCCGGTGACGTGTGCGCCGAAGATCGCAGTTTTTCTCTGTGCCCCCGACGCCAACGAATGCTGGCGCGCCTGTAAGATGATGGAGATGAGGCTGATCCGAGCGAGCGAGAACGATTCGCGCTGCGATCGTACCCCTCCTTCCCCGCGGGTTCCCCATGGCGAGTTCGGCTGTCTCTGTTCCCAGGTGAAGGAGTGACGTCTCCACCGCCAAGTGGAGTATTGGCTACAATTTAATTATTTTAAATTTATATATTTATATAACTAATTGTAATTAAATATATTTATTAAATAAATAGATTCAATATTGAATTGTATTTGTTTATTTTGTTTGATTAAATTGGTCAACAAAGCTATCCTCGTGCGGAGAGGGTAGTGGTTATGGAGAACGAACGTTTATCGCGAGGGTTCACCTTGGTGGGCGCGATGGTCGCGCTCCTGGTGCTAGGGGTGGTGCTGCAGGGGTTGCTATCCGCCGGTACGCACACTTTCAAACTGTCTCGCTCGGTGGCCCAAGAGTTCGATTGGACCAATGCCTCGAACTCTGTTTTGCAAGCACTGCAAAATGAAGCCACGTGCGCGGCATCCTTGCGGGGCCTGTACGGAAACTCCGTTTTGCATTTACGGCTGGGAAGTGGCTGGCCGCAGGCGTCGGCCCCCGTCTATGCCGTTTTGCTCGGTGGCGAGAAAGTGGTTTCGAGTGAGGAAGCTTTTCGGCGGCAAGGCTGGCGCTTTCCCGTGCTGGAGCTTCGGTTCGTGAGAGACGATGGATTGATTACTACGCCACTCAATGGTGTACCTACTGAGCTGCATCAGTTTGGCGCCAAGCTCTACGTGGTTGCCCAGCGGGATATGAAAGACGCGATCGGCTCGCCCAGTTTCGCGCGCGAGTTTGATCTCACGGTACAGGCCGAGCCGAACGGGACCGGAGGCCAGTTTCGTCGCGTGCTGAAGTGCTCCTCTCGTCCACTGGTCGCCAGCCAGGATGAGCACACTTGCGTGAATCTCTTGGGTGGCGTCTACCAGGCGGGCGCGGTGCCTCCGTGCCGGGTTTCCACCCCGGCGCCGGTGGTTTGGCAATCGCGCACGTTTAGCGCGCGTTTTAACTGCAAAGATGGGCCAAACGACTATGTGCGGGGCATTCCTTGGTACGAGCAATGTCCGGGCAATGACGATCCGGTTCCTCCGGCGCCCGGTAATTCGGTGAATTGGAAGATTGCCGTCGATGACCCGAGCGGGCAGTTTCCCCCGAACGGGCTCGGGGAATTTCACCGCATTCCGATGACGAACAACGATCCTCCCATGCGCGTGTTTGAGCGGAATTACCGGGCGGGCGTGTGGGATCCTAATGCCCAGTGCGGGGATTCTGATTTCCCGGTACCGGGTACGCCGACCAACCCCCATGGGAACACTCACTGCGAAGCGTTCGGCTATGAACGTCACCGTATTTGGTTGCATCGAGACAATCCGGAAGCCGGCCTGCATGTGGTCGCGCCCGCCTCGCTCGTGGGGACGCCTGCCGCGTCCGTTCCGTTCACGCCGAATGTTTGTTTCGTAGCTACCTACCACACTCAAACCAACGGTCTGCCTTCGCGAGGCAAGAACGGAAACAGCGGGGACTGCCAGGTCGCGTATGCGGGCCCCTTGGGGAATCAGCAGTGGTACGGCATCGTGGCCCGGACTCATCGAAGCTCGATTGCCTGCAGTTTCTTTTGCCAATAGCGAAGCTACCGACTACATCCGGGGCGGGATTGATTTTTAAATAGGATATAGATGATTGAAATTTATAGATAAAAACTAAACAGACAGTACTTTGCTATAGAATGTTTGTTGATTTTAATTGTCAACCATGTATCATAGATAGGGATGGTGGGGAAAAAGGCAAAACCGGGATTGAAGGGCGTGCTCGTGAAGTCGCGCCGCCGTGGGCGACCGCGCAAGAACCAGGGCCCCCGTCCGGACATCTTCCGTTACCACGACATCCATGAATTCATGCGCGATTGGGAAACCCATCAGCGCAAAATTAACCGCGACTTTTCGTTGCGCCGTTTTTCCGAGGGCTTGGGTTTTTCCCCGAGCTATATGCCGCTGATTTTTTCGCATACCCGGAGTCTGACCGAAGATGTTTCGCGTAAGCTCGCGCGCGCGTTGGAGCTAAACGAAGTGGAGTCCGATTACTTCGAGGCGCTTCGCCAGTTGAGCGAGGGCCAGACGGACGAAGTGCGCCAGGCCGCGATGGCGCGACTGCAGGATTTCTGGCGTTATCGCCGGGAAAACGCGAAGGAATTCGAGGCTTACCGTTACCTCACGCACTGGCACTATGTTGCCATCCGTGAAATGGCCGGCATGAAAGAGTTCAAGCTCGATGCGGAATGGATTCGGGAGCGCGTCGTGCGCGACGTTCCGATCGCGAACATCGAAGAGGCGCTCCGTTTTCTGCTCGATCATGGTTTGATCCAGAAAGCCGAGTCGGGTGAGATCATGCACACGCGTCGCATGGTCGAGTGCCAAGGCGGAGTCTACCGCTTGGCGATGTCGAGCTTTCATCACCAGATGTTAGGGATGGCTGCCGACTCCATCACGTCCGTTGAGCGCGAAGACCGGAATATCATTTCGTACACCATGGGTATTCCCAGGGAGAACTTCCCGAAGATCGCGGAGATCATGAACCGCGCGCTCGAGGAAGTGGCCGCCCTGGGGGGGGAGCCCAAAGACCGGGACGCCGTATATCACGTGAGCTTCGTGGCGTTTCCGTTGGCTCAGTTAAAACAATCTAAAGAATGAGTTAAATATATGTATTTAAATGAAAAAATAGCAATCTAATACTTGACTATAATGGTATGTTTTGAGAAACTAAGAGGGAAGGGCCAATCATGAAAATGGGGAATTCGATTTATCAAAAGCTTTCGCTGGTGACCCTGCTTTGTGCGGTCTCTGCTTGCGCCGTTAGCATCGACCAAAGTGGATCGGCTAGCGCCGGCGGTGATGGGACGAAAGTCGCCAACCCACAAACGCTCGAGCTGCTTTTTCGCAGTCCCGATCCCGGCAAGCCGCGTTTTATGGCTCCGCATGGTCGGCAACAGTTCCAGTTTTGCACGACTCAGTACGTGCCCCGCTTGGCGGCGCCCGCGTTGAGCCTGGGGGGCAACATCGGCGCGCTCCGTGGCCCGGCTACGGCATTCGCGTTCGAAGAACCGGTGGTGGTTACGATCGTCTTAGAGGGCGGCGTCGTTTACGTCAGCGGCGGGTTAAAAATTCCGAAAGGGAATTATCTTGGACTGGATTTGCTGGTGGAAGCCGCGCCGGAATCCGCGACTTGCGGCAAGGAGCTGAAAGAAGCCTCCATGGTCTATTCAGTGGGTGGCGAGGAGTATCGTTCCACGGGTGTGGCGGAGTGGAAGTTCAGCGGTTCATTGAGCATTGACGCAAACACGCGCCAGATCGAGCTGAGCGACGAAGGGCTGTTCTCTGCTTTGGAAGCGGGCGGCAGTCAGCCCGCGAACGGCGACTACGCCGCCTTGCCGAAGATCATTGGCTCGCGTGAAGGCGAAGCGGAAGTGGTCCGCTGAATCGGGTCGGTCAGCTCGTGGATTGGCCCAATAGTATTTCCAATATCCTTACGTCGATTCCGCCGAGCTTGTTCACCTGAAGAGCGAGATCGGACATCATCTGCCAGCGCGCTTCGTGCGTCAGCGGTGAATTCTTGAGCTGGTTTTGGATTCGCTCGATCTCGCTCACCCGGCGATCCCGCTCGCGGCGCAAACCCTCGAGCGACGGATCCGGTAGGCGCGCGATCTGCGCCTGTTGATCGAGATCGCACGGAAGCGGATGTGCCAGATAAGTATCCAAAGTCGCACCCCAATTCTGCGCTAAGTAAGGGTGTTCCGCCCGTAGATAAATCATCCGTTTCATGCGGGCCCAATCCTGGGCATAACCCGATCGTTGGAATGATCCCATCAGCGTGCGCGTGCGTTCCACGATCTCGTCGGGAGCATCCGTCGGAAAGCCGGGGACCTGCAGCACGGGGTAGTTATTGAGATCGTTAAAGGCGGGCCGGGCGAGGTATTCACGGAAGGTCTGCATGCCCTCTGGGCCAAAAACACGGGAAAATCCCAGCTCCTTAAAGATGTCCTCGAGTTGGGGCGTGGTCACCTGCAGACGGGGCGTGGCGTCTGGCGCGGCGACGGAGGCCGTCCGCGTGTTCGCGATCGCGGGTGGGGCCGGAGTCCCCCCTAACTTGCCAGGCTCCCGGAGGCTTCCTCCCGTGGAGGGCGTGACACCGGGTCGTGGCGCCCGCGGCGTTCCCTGACGGATCGTGAGAATCCCGCCCACCTTGCCATCGACCGAAGTGAGTACATTCTGCCCCGAGTAACCCGGGTTTTCGCTCTGCACCGCCTGGAGTTGTCGTTGGTAAAGCTGCCCCAGCTCGCTTTGCTGGAGCGCCGCGCGTACTTCGGGAGACGCTGCCTTGAGTTGCTCTCGCAAATTTCTTTCTGCGGCTTGCAGCACGGCCACGCGCGTGCTTCCGCCGATCGAAGCAAACGCTTCCCATGCCGAATAGTTTCCGGGCGACACCCGCTCCATCTCCCTCAGCATCCCTTCCATGGTCGGATCGCCCCCGAGACGAGGTCGGGGAGAGGGGCGGGATGGCTTCCAGGGAGTCGGGGGGCCGTTTTCCCCCGCCAGTGAGAATGTGGAAGCCATCAATGCCAATCCAATGGAAATCTTTTTCATGAATTAAATTTATAATGCCGCGCGTCTTTTTTCAAGATTTAGACTACAAATATAGTGGATAATTAAATAATTATAATAATAAATATATGTAATAATAAGATTTTATTAAAAAACAGATACATACAATACTTAATTTACTTGATTATTAAAGTCAGAAATGAGATCCTCCCATTTAAGGAATAAGTGAAAGAGGAGAGAGAAGTCATGAAGCAAATGAAACGGGTTACGGAGTGGGTAATGGGATTCTGCTTGGTCCTTTCGGTCACGGCGGCGGCCGACGGGAAGCATCCTGCAGCGACGGAGGAAGTCTCGGCCCCAGGAGCGGAACGGACGGTGGTTGCAAAGCGGGCTAATAGAGGATGGGTTGCGGTAGGGGCCGAAATCCTCCGGCTGAAGCGCGACGGCCAATTTGCCCGCGGTCAGCTGATCACCCGGCATCAGGATTTGACCCGGTCGATCGACCGGCTGGAGGAACGCGGATCCGAGCTCATGGATCGAATTCGCGCCTTACAAAAGCCGCGCCCTTCATTTCGACCAGGAAGCCGCGAACGTAAGCGGGAGGGCGCCGAACTCGCGCGTTTGCGCGATAGGTATAACGGATTGGTAATCACCTTGAACGAGCAGCGTATCAAGCGTAGGGCCGTGGAGGTCGTCATCTATGCCCCGATCGATCTTGCCACCTTCCAAGAGCTTCGCCCCGAAGTATACGAACTCGCGTTGGCGAATCAAGCGCGCGACCTGGCTAAAGTCGAGCTTTCGCCGGAGAGCGTGGTCGGCGAGAAGCGAGGTATTTTTTATAAGTTAAAAGAAGGCCCGGTCAGCGCGGCTTCCGACGCGAACGTGAAGCCCGCATCGGAAGCTGGCCCCGACGTACAGTCGCTCGCGCCGGTAGGGAATACCAACCAAGCCGGCGTGGCCAACTAGCCCAGTGTCCCTAAGCCCGATTAGCCCCCGGGCTTGCTCATACCGACGGCGCAGGATCCTCCCGACCTGCGCCGTCTTTTCCAAGGTTTTGCCATCGGGGCAAAAGATCCGGCCGACGGGTGACCTAATAGAAACTAGCCCGTTTCTTACTTTCCATCCCCGTCGGCCGGATGAAATAACGCATAGCGTAACATTCGACTTTCCTGGTTGAGGATCCGGGTCGCATCGGTTACTGAATGAGGATTGGTGCCGATGTAGCTCAGTTGGTAGAGCAACGCTTTCGTAAAGCGTAGGTCACCGGTTCAAGTCCGGTCATCGGCTCCATCTTTTTCCCCAAAAAAAATAGATAGGACCCAGGGACGCGCATCCATGCGCTCGACTCCTCAGCGCCGTTGTGGCCCGGGGATGCCCTTGGTTTTGCCTATTTTTTGGGGAAAAAGATGAAGCCGGTGTGTGGCTGGTTCGGGCTGTTATGAAGGTCGTCGCAGCTTTTCTAGCGGACTTCGGATCGCGCCCTTACGAGCGCGATCTGTTTAGCCGATCCGCTCGAGCCCCCGATCGAAATACTTTGGAGCGTGGTGAATTCCCCGGTCGAAGAGTTGAACGCGGCGGAATTCAGGGCGTTCCCGGCGTTCAGCCAATAGGCCCAGGCTTCGGTAGGGTGGAAAATCAACGGCCCGCTGACCGCCGAGAGGGGAAGGGTCGCGGTGGCGGTTCCGACTTCGCCGGTGGCTGAGTTGAAAGGGCGCGAGACCAGCGCGACCGCGATCGATTCTCGGCAGATCAACCAGTTACCGCTGGGATCAAAGAGAATGGGTCCGGGATTGTTGGTGGTGAAGCCGGTGAGGCTAAAAGCGCCGGTTTCCCGGTTGATGCGGTAGCGGTTGATGCCACCTAGGCTAGTGGAATTGATCAATTCCCAGTTGCCCGAGGGATCCACGGCGTGGGAGCTGGTGGCCACGGTGATGGCCTGGGTCAGGGTGGCTACGCTGGTGGAGTCATTGAGGCGGTGGGTGGCGATTCCGGCGCCTAGTAACGTCATACTGAAAGTGAACGGGGTACCGGGAATGGGAGTCATGTTGAGGACGTTGCTGAGCGTATCGGCAATGACCAGGCCAGTAGTGGTGCGGCCAAAACTCAAGATCGCGGAATTCGCGGTGTTGAAGCTGAGGAAGAGCCGCGTTCCGGTTTCATCGATCGTCATGCTCTGGATCTGGGCGCCGGCGTTTAAAGAAGAGTCCGCTGTCAACGCGCCGTTCAGGGGATTGACTCGATAGACATGTACGATTTGCGTGGAGATAGAGCCAGCGAAGAGGAATGTGCCCTGGGGATCGGCTACGAGGCTATAGATGATGCCGGAGGTGGCGATGCGCGTGGTTTCGGTCAGGATTCCGCTATCAGGGGAAATGTAGTAGCCGATGATTTCCGAGGCACCGGCCACGTACAGGAAGTGATTTTCCTTTAAGGCCTGGTGGAACTTCGCGGAACAGGCCGGAAGTGCAAAGGCGCTAAGCAGGGCGCAAATGAGGGGAATGAGCCGATTCACCCTCGGGATCTTAGCACAAGGTCGGATTTAATGGGACGAGGCAGTGTCGCCCTCGCGTTTGAATTTTACCGGCAAGATTTCTTCCTCCGGGACCTCGGTCCGAAGGGGGAGGCGTACCGTGAATTTTGCTCCTCCCCGCGATCCGCGGTCAAGCTCGACCTTGCCGCGGTGGGACTCCACGATCTGCTTGGTGATGAAAAGGCCCAATCCCAAGCCACTGATGTTGCGTCGGTGTGCGGCGCCCCGGGCGAACCGCTCGAAGACTGTTTTGTGGCGGCGCGCCGGAATTCCCGGGCCCCCGTCGGCAACCTCAAGTACGGCATGTTCGCCGTCCTGGTAGGCGTCGATTTGCAGGGGTGCGCCGGGAGCGTACTTTATGGCATTCGTGATGAGGTTGACGACAATTTGGTCGATACGTGAGCGGTCCCACATGCCAAGCAGATGGGAATCAAGCGAACCGTCGACCTGGCAATTCGCAAGTTTCAGTTCTTCGGAAAACCGGTCCAATACCTCGCTCACGACCTGCGCCAGATTCACTTCCTCTAGGTGGTATCGGACCCGTCCGGCTTGGAGCTGGGTCACGTCGAGCAGATTTTCGATCAGGTGGTGGAGCCGTCTGATCTGGGTGTCGAACTTCGTCAGCAGCGAGGGGATAGTATCCGAAGTGAGCGACTGCCTGGCCACATTACGCTGCGCGAGCTGGAGCTGTATTTTCAGGGAGGTTAAGGGGGTTTTCAGCTCGTGCGAGGCCACAGAAAGGAATTCGTCTCGGAATCGTATAGCCCGACGCAGATCGCGTTCCGTGTTCTTTAGCTGGGTGATGTCCACGGACAAGCCGCGTAGTTCGTCGCCGTGGTCGGTGGCCCCGCGAGTAAGTCGCATCGTGGTGTGAAGCCAGAGCACCTGTCCGTCCGGGCGAACAAAACGGTGCGTGATTTTTTCGTCGCTGCCTTGCCTGCGCACCCGATGGAAAACCGTGAGTACTTTTTCTCGGTCGTCCGGGTGGATGGACTTGCTCCAGAATTCGTGATCATCTCGCCAATCAGCGGCGGTGACGCCTAAGATGCCCTCCGCTTGGGGGCTTACGAACGTGAAACTGCACGAGGCGGGGTTGGCGGTCCAGACGATTCCCTGGTGAATGCCCTCCACGAGGTCACGGTATTTTTGGTTGGCGGCCTGCTCGCGTCGCAGCGTCTGTACTTCTAGGTTCGCAATCGTATTTTCGAGCTCCTTGCGTTCCGCTTGGCGCAGCAGCTCTCCTTGCCGCCGGATCTCCTGGGACTTACGGTACAGCTCGGCGAATACGGCGACCTTCGAGCGCAAGATGTACGGCTCGAACGGTTTTACGATGTAGTCCACCGCTCCCGCTTCGTAGCCTTTGTAAATGAAAGGGTGGTCCTTGCTAGCCGCGGTGATGAAGATGATCGGGATATTTTTTGATCGCTCGCGTTGCTTGATTAAATTCGCGGTTTGGAAGCCGTCCATCTCGGGCATTTGCACGTCCATCAGGATCAGGGCAAAGTCCTGGCCCAGTAGCGCCCGCAGCGCGTCGGTGCCGGAAGTCGCCTGGACGAGATTGTATTCCGGGGACTTCAGCACCGCCTCGAGGCTAATGAGATTTTCCGGTCGATCGTCAACCAGCAGGATATTGATGGGTAGCTTATCCGCGACTTGCATCCGTCACTTCGCCGTCGGGGTGTTTCTTCAGCCACTGGTGCATCACCGAGAGAAGCTTGTCCGGGTCGACGGGCTTCGTGATGTAGTCGGATGCGCCTCCTGAAATCGCCTTTTCGCGGTCGCCCTTCATTGCCTTCGCGGTGAGCGTGACGATCGGCAGCGCCTGGAACCGTGGGTTTCCGCGGATTACCTGGGTGGCCTCGTGACCGTCCATTTCCGGCATCATCACGTCCATGAGCACGAGATCCACGTCGGGGTTCTCCTCCAACGCCTGCACGCCGAGCTTGCCGTTTTCCGCGTGGATCACCTTCATGCCGCGGGCCTCGAGCACGCTCGTAATGGCAAAAATGTTCCGGACGTCGTCGTCGACGACCAGGACCTTGCGTCCATTGAAATCGGCGTTCAAGGGCAGCAGTGGGATCTCCGTTGCGTGATTCGGCGTACTGGCCGTGGTGGCAAACTCCGTACCCTTATAGCTCTGCGGGAGATAGAGCGTGAACGTGCTGCCTTGGTCTGGAGCGCTATCGACCTCGATGGATCCCCCCAGCAGCCGAGCGATTTCCCGGCTGATGGTGAGCCCCAGGCCCGTGCCGCCGTACTTGCGGCTCGTCGTGCCGTCCGCCTGTTGGAACGCCTCGAAAATGAGCTTCTGTTTCTCCTTCGGGATGCCGATGCCGGTATCCGTGACGGAAAAGGCGATGACCTTTCGCGCATGATTAAGCGAGTCCATGGTGAACGTGCGCCCCTTGGCCAGGTCCAAGCGGAGCAGCACCTGTCCGTGCTCGGTGAACTTAAAGGCATTGGAGAGCAGGTTTTTGAGAATCTGCAGCAAACGGTTGTTGTCCGTGAACATTTTCTTGGGCAAGTCGGCGTTCGCTTCGAGCTTGAACTGCAAGCCCTTGTGCTCGGCGACGGGCTTGAATGTTTGCTCCAGAAAATCTTGCACCTCCGCGAGCCGGATATCTTTCGGTGTGATCGGCATCTTGCCGGCCTCCACCTTGGAGAGATCCAGGATCTCGTTGATCAGGGCCAAGAGATCGGTCCCTGATGAGTACACGGTGCTTGCGAACTTGACTTGTTCGGACGTCAAGTTCTTGTCCTTGTTCTCGGCCAACGTCTTGGACAGGATGAGGAGGCTGTTCAGCGGCGTCCGCAGTTCATGCGACATATTCGCCAGGAACTCGGATTTGTACTTCGAGATGAGCGACAGCTGTTCGGCCTTTTCTTCTAGCGACCGGCTGGCCAGTTCCACTTCGCTGTTTTTGATTTCTAGCAGCTTGGCTTTGTCTTCCAGTTCCTTCGCTTGGGCTTCCAGCTCCACGTTGGAGCGTTGAAGTTCCTTTAGCAGCTCTTCCGTGCGCATGGTGGAAGCGATCATATTGAGCACCACGCCGATGGAGTCGACCAGCTGGTCGAGGAAGTTGATGTAGTTTTGCGTGAAAGGATGGAACGAGGCGAGCTCGATTACGGCCTTGATCTCTCCTTCGAACAGCACCGGTAGCACGATCAGATTGAGCGGCTTGGCTTCGCCCAGGCTCGACGCGACGTAAATGTAGTCGTCTGGCACTTGGGTGAGGAGAATTTTCTTCTTTTCGAACGCGCACTGGCCGACCAGGCCTTCCTTCAATTTATAGTGATTGGAAACATTCTTACGCACGGTGTAGGCGTAGCTCGCGATGAGCATCAGAACCGGCTCGGTCGGTTCCTTGCTTGGTTCGGCCATGAAGAAGGTCCCGTGTTGGGCGCCCACGAGGGGGGTTAGTTCAGACATGATGAGTTGCGCGACGGCGGTGATGCTCCGCTGGCCTTGCATCATGCCGGAGAACTTGGCGAGGTTGGTTTTTAGCCAGTCCTGCTCCTTGTTCTTCTCGGTCGTGTCTTTCAGATTCGCGATCATCTGGTTGATGTTGTCCTTGAGCGCGGCGACTTCTCCTTCGGCTTCGACGGTAATCGACCGGGTGAGGTCGCCCTTCGTCACGGCGGTGGACACCTCGGCGATAGTGCGTACCTGCGAGGTGAGGTTGCCGGCGAGCTGGTTCACGTTGTCGGTGAGATCCTTCCAGGTCCCAGAGGCGCCCGGGACTTTGGCTTGTCCGCCGAGCTTGCCTTCAATACCGACTTCGCGGGCCACCGTGGTGACCTGATCGGCGAAGGTGCGAAGTGTGTCGGTCATGCTGTTGATCGTTTCGGCGAGCGCGGCGACTTCTCCCTTTGCTTCGAGGACGAATTTTTGATTCAGATCCCCGTTGGCGACCGCGGTCACGACTTTCACGATCCCGCGAACCTGTTTGGTAAGGTTCGATGCCATGAAGTTCACGTTGTCGGTAAGATCTTTCCAGGTCCCCGACGCGCCGGGGACTTTTGCTTGCCCACCGAGCTTGCCTTCGATGCCGACTTCGCGGGCCACCGCAGTCACCTGGTCGGCGAAGGTGCGAAGCGTGTCGGTCATGCTGTTGATCGTTTCGGCGAGCGCGGCGACTTCTCCCTTTGCTTCGAGGACAAATTTTTGATTCAGATCGCCGTTGGCGACGGCGGTTACAACTTTCACGATCCCGCGTACTTGGGTCGTGAGGTTCGACGCCATGAAGTTCACGTTGTCCGTGAGGTCCTTCCAGGTGCCGCTCACCCCTTTCACCTCGGCCTGGCCGCCCAGCTTTCCTTCGGTGCCGACTTCCTTGGCGACGCGGGTCACTTCGGCGGCGAACGAGTTGAGCTGGTCCACCATGACGTTGATGGTGTTCTTGAGCTCGTAAATTTCGCCCTTGGCGTCGACCGTGATTTTTTGGGAGAGGTCGCCGTTGGCGACGGCGGTGGTGACCTTCGCGATGTTTCGCACCTGGTCCGTCAGGTTGGCCGCCAGGCCGTTCACGTTGTCGGTGAGGTCTTTCCAAATCCCCGACACGCCCTTCACGTTCGCTTGCCCGCCCAGCTTTCCTTCGGTGCCGACTTCCTTGGCGACGCGGGTCACTTCGGCGGCGAACGAGTTGAGCTGGTCCACCATGACGTTAATCGTGTTCTTGAGCTCTTGGATTTCACCCTTAGCGTCGACGGTGATTTTTTGGGAGAGGTCGCCGTTGGCGACGGCGGTCGTCACTTTTGCGATGTTTCGCACCTGGGCGGTGAGGTTACCCGCCAGGCCGTTCACGTTATCGGTGAGATCTTTCCAAGTACCGCTCACGCCCTTCACGTCGGCTTGTCCGCCCAGCTTTCCTTCGGTGCCGACTTCCTTGGCGACGCGGGTCACTTCCGAGGCAAACGAGGAGAGTTGGTCCACCATGACGTTGATGGTGTTTTTGAGCTCGTAGATTTCACCCTTGGCGTCGACCGTGATTTTTTGGGAGAGATCGCCGTTGGCGACGGCGGTGGTGACTTTCGCGATGTTTCTCACCTGCGCAGTGAGATTGCCCGCTAGGCCGTTCACGTTGTCAGTGAGGTCTTTCCAAGTACCGCTGACGCCCTTCACGTCGGCTTGTCCGCCCAGCTTTCCTTCGGTGCCGACTTCCTTGGCGACGCGGGTCACTTCGGCGGCGAACGAGTTGAGCTGGTCCACCATGACGTTGATGGTGTTTTTGAGTTCCAGGATTTCACCCTTGGCGTCGACGGTGATTTTTTGGGAGAGGTCGCCGTTGGCGACGGCGGTCGTCACTTTTGCGATGTTTCGCACCTGGGCGGTGAGGTTACCCGCCAGGCCGTTCACGTTATCGGTGAG
>JBFWNL010000010.1:0-129832 GCA_050251055.1 Bacteriovoracia bacterium | reverse complement strand
GGTCGAGGCGCGCCGGCGAATGGCGACGAAAGGGTTATGGGGGGGGATTCGTAAGGGGATGCCCGTTTATGTTTTGCTGGCATTCGCCTTACATGCTGGCCTGCATTACTCCACTCTCGAGAACTTTATCCGCTACGAATTGAATTGGGGTGGCAAAGACTCGCCGATTACCTACCGTACGCTGGCGCGTTTGCATGAACAACGTGGCCAGAGCGACAAAGTAGTCGTCGATTTGCATCATGCGCACCAGATGATCCCGGTCGATTCCTTAGCGTATAGTCAAGCGTCCCGAAGTCAGTGGCTGGAGACATTGTTTTACGGCCATCGTGCGTCGCTCGTGTTGGGGGACGAATCTTCCTCGGAGAGCGCCCTCAAGGTGCTCATGGGAACCCGGACCGCGCTTGGAGTTTTGGCTTGTCTTGAGAATCCGCGCTGGCCGATCGACGAATGCCGCCGGGATGCCGAAACCTATAGTAAATTTTGCCGCACTTTTCGCCCGGAAAATATGAAGCTTCCGGCGGTGCCCGACTCCCGTTTCTTTCGTGCCAATTTGCCGGAATTTTGTGGGGATGACGCCTTGTTAAACCCGGGCGATCAGATAAAATAGAGACCCTCATGAACGTGAACGCCAATATCCTCGAAATCAACGAAGTGGACCGGTCGTTTCGCGTGGGGTTTTGGCTCAAGCGGGTTCAAGTGCTGCAAAACATCACTTTCTCCGTGAAGCGAAACTCGGTCTTCGGATTATTGGGACATAATGGTGCCGGAAAAACTACCTTGATTCAACTCGTGGCGGGAATTCGTCCACCCAATCGGGGAAGCGTCAAGATTGACGGGAGTCCCGCTTCTACCCCGACCGCGCGCAAGGTTTTGGGCTACACACCGGAGCGGCCGTATTTTCACGAGCATCTCACGGGAGAGCAGCTATTGTACTACATGGGTACTTTGTCTGGGCTTACCCGGGATCAAATCGCCGCGCGTATTCCGGAAGTACTGGCCACCGTGAATATGGAGCACGGGCGGCATAAGGAGCTGCGGGCCTATTCCAAGGGGATGCTGCAGCGAATTGGTATAGCGCAGGCGATTTTACCGGATCCGCAGCTTTTAGTTTTCGACGAACCCATGAGCGGGCTGGATCCCATCGGCCGCCGCGAGATCCGAGACCTGATCCTAGGCTTGGGTAAGCAAGGGCGCACGGTTTTTTTTAGCACGCATCTCATCGAGGACGTGGAATCGATCTGTCAGGAGATCGCGGTCCTGCAAAAAGGCAAGCTGGTAGGATATGGTCCTAGCGGCGAATTCATGACCCCGGACAAAACCGCGGTGGAAATCGGATTTTCCGCGAAGCGATTGGATCCCAACTTCGACCATCGCTTTCCGGGCGCTTCCTTGGAAAAGATCCCGGAAGGTTGGAAGCTGACCTGCATGGGGTCCGACAATCTGAATCCGTTGCTGAAGTCGATGATCGACCAGGAGCTAAAAGTGATGTGGGTACGCCCGCTACGTCCTTCTTTAGAGGAGATGTTCCGGCGATGATTTTCAAGGTTCTGGTCTCAGGATTGAGAAGAAAATTTATCGTTCTGCGGGCGGTAGGGCGAGTCAGCTTTCGCGAGATCGTACGCGACAAAATCCTCTATAACTCTCTACTGTGCGCCTTGTTGCTATTGGGGGTGGCGTTCTTGGCTTCGAAACTCACTTATGTGCGTCCCGAGCGGGTGGTGCTCGATTTCGGTCTTTCTTCGGTGAGTTTGGCTTCCGCCATTATTGCGATCCTAATTGGCGCCCCCCTTTTGATCAGGGAGTTCGAGCGCCGCACGATCTTCGTCGCGCTAGCGAAGCCTATTTCTCGTTTTGATTTCTTGTTGGGTAAGTTCACCGGTCTGCTCATGGTGCTTACGGCGAATTGGGCGATCTTGAGCGCGGTTTTCCTGGTGATTTTGTATAGCGTCGGCGGGACGGCGAGCGTGACCTTGAGCTGGGGGTTGGTGCTTGCATTGCTGCAAAGCTGGTTAGTGGCCGCGATCACCGTTTTCTTTTCAACCTTTTCTACCACGTCGCTTTCGGTCATGATTTCTTTAGGGGTTTTCGCGGTGGGTAGTAGTATTTCCCAGGTCCAGTTTCTCGCTACTAAGGTGGAATCGACGATCGGCAGGGCCGTTCTCCAGGGTTTAGCGCGAGTATTTCCGGATTTTGAGCACTTTCAACTAGGGAGCAAGGTCATTTACGAATTGCCGGTGAGTCTTCGGTTCGGCGTCTCCGCCGTTCTCTATTCCCTGTTCTTGGGTGGGTTTTTTCTCCTTCTTTCTGGCTATCTCATCCAACGTAGGGAAATCTAAATGATCGAATGGTTCAATACCCCGCTCGCGTTTATGGGTAGTGGTGGGAACCCCGCCCCCGATTGGTTCATTTATTCGGTCGTACTCGCCTTCGGCCTAGTCGTCGGGAGCTTTCTGAACGTCGTAATCTATCGGCTGCCCCGCGACGAATCGGTGGCGTGGCCCGCGAGCCGCTGTCCGCAGTGCCAACGGCCTATTCGTTGGTACGAAAACCTGCCCGTCGTCAGCTACCTAGCGCTGCGAGGTAAATGTCGGGGCTGCGAAAAAAAAATCTCCTTGCAGTACCCAGTCGTCGAGTTACTCACCGCTTTGCTCTTCCTGTTCACCGTCATCCGCTTTGGACTTACCCCGCTCGTGATCGTGCGCGATCTGCCGCTCGTAGCGAGCCTCATCGCCGTGACGTTCATCGATCTCGAGCACCGGATCATCCCGGATCAGCTCAGCCTCGGGGGCCTGGTGTGGGGGTTGGCCACCGCGTGGCTGACCCAGGACCTCGGGTTGCTACGGGCCTTCATCGGAGCCGCGGCGGGCTTCGGAATTTTTTACGGCTTTTCCTGGCTCTATTACCTCTACGCCAAGCGGGTGGGCCTGGGCGGCGGGGACGTGAAGCTCTTGGCCATGTTGGGTGCTTACGTGGGATTTTCGGGCGTGCTTTCGACGATTTTACTCAGCTCCATCGCCGGTAGCGTCATCGGGGTGGGGTGGGCGCTCATTAACCGTAAACGTGACGTGATGTCGGTGGCGATTCCCTACGGACCATTCCTTGTGTTTGGGGCGCTTTACACCTACTATTTTCGAGATCTGCTATGGTTCCCGTTCACGATACTGACGTAGCCGAAGAGAGATGGTCGCAGGCCAGCTGGCGGACTTTCGAGCTTTGGGAGCGCATCGAACAGCAGCTCAAAAAAACGAAACGCAACTGGATCCTGGCCGCGATCCTCGTCTTCCTGATCCTGTCCTCCATTCCGGTCGTGATGGATCGCTTGCCAAAGTGGCGGACGCTCACGGCCGCGCGCCAACTTTCCCAGGAGCTCAACCAGCTGAAGCGGGAAGCCGCGCTCGAGCATTTCTCCTATCGGCTTCGCTTCACGCAGGCCGTGGGTCTGCGTTTTGAGATCGAGATGCTTAAAACTTGTGCAGACCCGAGCGGTCAGAAAATTCGGGAAGGGTCGCTACTTCCCGACGCCCAGGCGGGTGACTATTCAATTCTGGGATTCGACCAAGGGGAGCAGCTCGGCATTCCCGGCTTGGTCAAAGAGCTTTGCTACGACTTCCAAGGCGGCGCGGTTTTCACTCAGCGCCCGACGGACGGCAAAGAACTCGTGGCCTTTGGCCTAATCCCCGTCAAAGACTTGACGGAGATTCGGATGGATCGCATCACGCTCGTCATGGTCCAGGAACTCTCGGCAGAAACTTCCTTTTACTAGCGCTCCACTAGGTTGATCTTTCCTATTCGCGTTGTACACTTAGGAGACGGGGTGGAGCACCTTACATGGCGGGCGTGTCTGATTTAATTGCAAAAATTTCAGGGGCTTTTGCGTTTGGCGGAAGCGGTAGCGCGGTTGGGCTAAGCGTCGGCACGTCATCAGTTAAAATCGTTGAACTGGTGAAGAATCGCAAGTCATGGAAGCTCGTGCACTTCGGCATGATCCAGCTTCCCGAAGACGCGATCGTCAACCGGGAGATCGTCAATCACATCGCCGTGGTGGAAAGCATCAAAACCTTGGTGAATCAGCTTCGCTTGAAATCGAAGCAGGTCTGCACCTCGCTTTCGGGTACTTCAGTCATCGTTAAGCGCATGGGCGTCGAAGTGCAAAATGCGCGCGAGCTGCAAGATCAGGTTTTTTGGGAGGCGGAGCAGTATCTCCCGTTCGATGTTTCCGAAGTCGTGATGGATTACGAAGTCTTGTCAAAGTCGAAAGACAAGCAGGCCGACATCATGTTGGTCGCCGTGAAAAAGACCGTGCTCGATAGCTACATGACCTGCGTGGATGATTCGGGGTTGAAGCCGAAAATTGTCGACGTGGATTTTTTCGCGCTTCAGAATCTTTTTGAGGCCAACTACCCACCCAAGCCCACGGAAGCGGTGGCGATCGTCGATATCGGTGCGAGCAGTACCAAGATCGTGGTCGTGCACAATAATATCCCGGTATTCACGAAGGATACGGCGATCGGCGGAAAGAACCTCACGGCCGAAATCCAGAAACACCTCAATCTATCGTTCGAAGATGCGGAAACGCTCAAAGTCGGCGGCCAAACCACTGGCATGCCCCAAGAGGTGAGCGAGCTCATGCATATCTCCGCCGAGAACTTCGCTTCCGAGATCAAGCGCGCGCTGGATTTCTACGACGCTTCCTCGTCCGGTGCGCCGGTCACGTACGTATTATTGGCCGGCGGCGGAGCGAAGATGCGCGATCTTTCCCGCACCGTGGAGGAGGCGGTGGGATTACCCACCCAGATCATCAATCCGTTTAACGCTATTTCCTATGATCCGAGTGTCTTCACGCAGGATTACATCTCGGCGATCGCACCCGTGGCCGCGATTCCCATCGGCTTGGCCTTGCGGATGGGAGCGGGAGCGAAATGATCAAAATCAATCTCGCCCAGAAAAAACAGGCGGCGTTCGCAAGTTCCGAAGGCGGCACCGGCACCTCCGCGACCACCGCCAGCCGCATGAACCGCGTGAAGTTCAATCTCGAGGACGTTCAGGAGCTGCGCGGGGTAATCGTCCAAATCGTCGTCTGCATCGTGGTCGCGCTCGCGGCCAACTGGTGGTGGGACGGCTTCCAAGCGGAAAAAATGGAGGAAGTGGGCAAGCTCGTCACCGAGGAAAACCGCCGACAAGCGGAATTGAAGGCGCGTATCGCCAAGACTTCAGGTTATGAGGCGATCAAGAAGCAGCTGGACGCCGACGAAATCGTCATCAAGACCAAGATCGACACTATCCATAGCCTCATGACTGATCGCCGAGGCACGATCAATATGCTCATGCTTCTTTCGGACGTGATTCCGCCTAATGTATGGCTCGAGAGATTCACGGTGGGCGGTGACAGTGTCAGCGTGTCCGGGAACTCCATGG
Organism: Bacteriovoracia bacterium; assembly: GCA_050251055.1. Lineage (GTDB taxonomy): Bacteria > Bdellovibrionota > UBA1018 > UBA1018 > JBFWNL01 > JBFWNL01. The sequence continues at coordinate 124,417 of JBFWNL010000010.1, read as the reverse complement.
ATCTGAATTTGATCTCGGACTTCATGAAAAGCTTAAGTGAAAGCGCGCTCTTTGAGGGGCTGAACCTGAGTTCGACCGAACAACGGAAAGTCGACAACGTCGATCTGGCGAGTTTTTCGCTGACGGCTAAGGTGAGGAAGCGCTGATGGAGCAGCTGAAAAACATCCTCGCGAAAATTCCCTGGATCCCGGCGCTGCTTTTGTACCTCGGGGTGTACATCGGCTACTTCGGATATTACACCTTCATGAATGATCCCACGCAGTCCGAGTACCTGCAGAAGCAGGCGGACGTAGAGCGTATTCGTAACGATAATATCGGGCTCGAAAAGAAGGCCCAAGACGCGGAGGACTTTTACCGAAAGCTGGAGGAGAAGCGCACGGAAATCCGCGCGCTGGCTACCCAGCTTGGCGAGATGAAAACAACGTTGTCCGAGGAGCTCGATGTCGCCTCGTTCGTGAAGATGGTCGACACCGAGGCTAAGAAGGTGGGGTTGCGCATCGGCGGGATCCGCCCGGCAGGCGAGAAGAAATCACAAGACGAGTTTTATTTTGAAAATACCTTCGTGGTCGCATTCAAAGGCATTTACGCCCAGGTGGTCGTTTTCCTGGAGCGGCTCTCCAAGGTGAATCGCATCGTTCGCGTGGACGAGCTCAACGTGGAGCCGGTGAATAAATCGGGTCTTTCCGTGGGGCGCTTCGTGGAGCTCCAGGGGGATCTGAAGATCAAGGTCTACCGCTATAATGCATCGAAGGCCGACGAGGTGGCGCGCACGGCGCAGACCGCGACTTCCTCGGGCGCCGCTACTTCCCCTGCGGGAGGTAGCCGATGATCGCCCTTTGGTTGGGAATTGGACTAAGTTTGGCTGCAGCTGAATCCGGGACTCCCGTGGTGGGAGCGCCTCCTTCCACTGTTCCGGCGACCAGCCCGCCCGTGACCACGGCGGCTCCGGTGCCGTCTCCTTCGCCCACGCTGAACATGGAAAACCTTCGCGGCATTCTGGGGAACGTCGATCCGAATCGGGACCGCAAACCCGAGGAGCGGTCCGTGGACGACGTTTTGAAGATTCGCGATCCGTTCAAGCGCCCGGTTTTGGCTCCGGCCGCCAATGCGCCTCGGCACCCTTTGCTCAAATTCGCCACCAACGAATACAAGATGGTCGGGGTAATCAAAGGCAAGGGACCGACCCGCGCGATGATTTTGGCTCCGGACGGCGGGACCTACTTCGTGAAGCGTTCGGATAAGATTGGCCTTCAGCAAGGCACCATCACGGCGATCACGCCTCAGCACGTGGAGGTTTCCGAAAAAGTGCCGAACATTTTGGGTAAGTTCGATGACGTGGTGACGTTGATCCAGCTTCCGCCCGATACCGCCCTAGGGGTCGCGAGCGCCGCCCAAGAAGTGCAGGCACAGAACGCCAACGAGGAAATTTATTTGCGTCGCGATCGGAATGCCACCAATCGCGCGCCGCTGCCGGAGAACCTGGTTCCGGGAGGCAGCTCGAATTTCAACGGCAACATGAACGGGGGGGCCACCGGAAATCCGGCTCCACCGGACGGACCAGGAGGGTCAAGATGATTCAAGCCAATTCGCGTCGCAGGAGCGCTTTCATGAGCGCAATCCTTTGCCTCATGCTCGTGGTGATGCCGGCCCTGGCCGCCGATGTGAGCTCAATCGACTTCGAAGTCAAGGACGGCATGAGCGTCGTCAGCATCCGAGGCAGCGGGCCGCTTTCCTATAGTCGCCAGGACAATCCCGCGGACAACCAGGTCGTGATTGATTTGGGCAATACGCGCCTGCGCGCCGGCGCGAAACGCAAGCTCGATACCTCCTCCTTTAATAGCGCCGTATCGCTGGTGAGCCCGTATACTTCCGGCGGGCAAAGCCGCGTGGTGATCCAGCTGCGTCGACCGGCTAACGTCGACGTTACTGAAAATGGCAATCAGTTGCAGATTCGCATCCCCAACGACGACTCCGCGGGGGGCGCCGCAAATGTCACGGGATCCACCGGGGGCGGCACCGGAGCCTTGGGACGCACTCCTCCCCCCGAGAACCCCGAGCTGGTGCAGTTCGAAAGTAATTTAAAAGCCCAAACGTTCAGCGGTACGCCCATCACCTTGAAGGTGCGCGACGCCGACGTGCGCGACGTGCTTCGTCTCATTGGCGACACCAGTGGCTTTAATATGGTCATTTCCTCCGAAGTCCAGGGGAAGATCACGCTATCGCTCGAGGAAGTGCCATGGGATCAGGCGCTGGATGTCGTGCTGCAAACGATGAAGCTCGGCGCCGAGCGCAACAAGAACATCCTGCGCATCCTCACCTTGGACAACCTGACCCGTGAGAAGCAGACCGAGCTGCAGGCCAAGCAGGCTTCGGAGGCCAACGCTCCCCGCATCACGCGCGTCTACCCGATCAGCTACGCCGATCCCAACGAACTGATGAAGATCTTGCGCACGTTCGGCAAGAGTGGCCTAGGCGGCGCGAACGCGGCGAATGCCGCGGCCCAAGGCACGGTCGAGGTCGACGCCCGCACGAACAGCATCATCGTGCAGGACATCGCCGAGAACATCGACCGCATGACGAAGCTCGTGGAGCTGCTCGACACGCAGACTCCGCAGGTCATCGTCGAGTCGAAAGTGGTGGAAGTCAGCGAGGGCAACAACAACTTCATCAAGGGGGCCTTGTCCCTGCGCGGAACGCCCAGCTTCGCGAACTACGGAGCCAATTTCAACGACATGGGCCTGCAACCGCTTTATCCTCCCGCGGGGGGCGCGGGCGGGGTTTCGGCCAATATCTCGCCGAATATGAACTTCATTCCGGGCAACGTGCTCAGCCGTTTGAATATGAACTTGCAGATGCTCGAGAGCGAGAAAAAGATCCGCGTCGTATCTGCGCCGCGCGTGGTGGTTTTGAACAAACGCTCCGCGAAACTCCTGCAGTCCACGCCGGTGGCTAACACCGTGATTACCACCCAGAACGGGGTAGAGCAGAAGACCACGTCGTTCCAGGACGCCAATATCAGCTTGGACGTCACGCCGACCATCACCAACGACGAAGGCGTGCTGCTGGATCTGAAGCTTTCCAAGGATAACCCCGTGAAGCTGGGCGAGGCCCAGGGCGTCGGGCATCGTAACCTGAATACCCAGGTGCTCGTGGAAAGCGGAAACACCCTCGTCATCGGGGGTTTATTCACGGTCGATCAAGATCATACGGAGGAAGGGCTGCCGTTTTTCCGCAAGATTCCGATCTTGGGTATGTTCTTTGGCAACTCCGTGGACAACGTGACGCGGACCGAGCTCTTCATCTTCGTTACACCCCGGATTCTCAACGTGAAGAAAGCCGGCTTAGGCGCCGGCCGCGTTGGCGCCCCGACGGGCTCACCGCCGATCAAGCCCGCGCCCGTGCCGCCGACGGCGACCGCGCCATCGGAGGAATTCCCCGAGGCCGCCCCGCCGCCTCCCCCGGCCGAAGGAGACGGCTTCGATGTCGAGCCTCTCCCGCCGCTCGAGGAAGGGGAGTCCACCGGGACCTAGCATGGATTCGTCCTCGCTCATTTACACCTACTTGAAGCGATACCAAGAGAATCCGCAGTCACGCGTTTTCGCGCCGCTGGCGGAGGCTTATCGCAAGGCGGGCCTGGCTGACGAAGCTATCGAAATCGCGCGCGAAGGGTTGCAGGTGCACCCGAATTTCATCGGAGGGAAGGTCGCGCTCTCGCGAGCCCTCTTCGATAAGCAGATGTATCAGGAGGTGATTTTAGAACTCACCCCCGTGGTTCAGGACGTGCCGGACAATATCGCCGCGCAGAGATTGCTCGCCGAGAGCCACTTGATGTTGGGTCAGGTCGCGGATGCGTTGAATCATTATAAGATGTTGCTTTACTTCATGCCGGACGACACCGAAGTCACGCGCATGGTTTGGGAACTCGAGGCGCAGGCGTACGAGGGGGGGGCCCTCGTGGTGAAGCGCGAGCCCGCCCGCGAGGCGGCTTCCGAAGCGGCGGTGGTTTACGGGCTCTCCGAGGCGGAAGAGGTGGGAAAAGCGTCTTCCCCTTCGGGAGCGCGACAGGCGTGGATGAAAAAAATCGAGTTTCTTCAAGCCCTTCTGCTGAAACTCGAGCGCCGAAGACCCGCTGCGTCAAGTCGCTAGAATCACAGCCAGAATTACACTAAGACGATTGACCCTGGCCATGGGCTTTGATACGAAGCTCGGACATATGTACGCAACCAACCAGTTTCGCAAAGGTCTCAAGATCGAGATTGAAGGCGTCCCCTTTCAGATTGTCGATTTTCAACACGTCAGCCCGGGTAAGGGCGCCGCGTTCACGCGCACCAAGATCCGCAACATGTTGAACCAGAACGTCATCGAGCGCACGTTCAAGTCGGGCGACAAGGTCGACCGCGCGGACACGGAAGAGCGCGAGATGCAGTATCTCTACGGCGATGCCGAAGGGTTTCACTTCATGAACAACGCCACCTACGACCAGGTGGTGCTTTCGAAAGACCAGCTGGGCGAGCAGGTAGGTTACCTGAAGGAAAATCTCGTCTTGCAGATCACCTACTTCAACGAGCGCCCCATCGGCGTGGAGTTCCCGACCTTCGTCGAGCTTTACGTGAAGGAAGCCGATCCGGCGGTGAAGGGCGATACGGTTTCCGGCGCCTCCAAGTACTGCACGCTCGAGAGCGGCGCCCGCATCATGGTGCCCATGCATATTAAGGAAGGCGACTTGCTGAAGGTCGATACTCGCGACGGAACGTATTCGGAAAAAGTGAATAAGTAACGACCATGGCGGCGAAATCCAAAACTGGCAAGACGACCGCGCCCAAGGCCAAGTCCGGCGGCGCGTTCGATTACGATCATCTCGAGAAACTCTTCAAGCTCCTGAACGACAACGGCATTGCTGATTTCGAATGGGAAAAAAACGGCGAGCGATTGAGCCTGCGCACTTTGGCCGGTGCCCAGGCCCAGCCGGCGAACCTGGTTTCGACCGCTGCCGTGGCTCGGGAAACCGTCGTGGAGCGCATGCCCGCGCCGGTCTCGGCATTGTCCGGCGGCGACGCGAAGCCTGTGGGGGGATTGCCCACGAACCAGAAGCAGATCCTTTCCCCCTTCGTGGGCACCTTCTATCGTTCCCCGTCCCCCGATCAAGACCCGTACGTGAAGGAAGGCCAGAGCGTGAAGCGTGGCGACGTGCTTTGCATCGTGGAAGCGATGAAGCTCATGAACGAAATCGAAGCCGAAATTTCGGGTAAAATCGTGTCGATTCTGGTGGAGAACGGCCAGCCCGTCGAATTCGGCGAGCCGCTCTTCGTCGTGGAAACCTAAAACCGCCTCCCGATGAACGCGCCGCTGTTCCAGAAAGTACTCATTGCCAATCGCGGGGAAATCGCCCTGCGCGTGATCCGCGCCTGCAAGGAGTTGGGGATCAACACGGTCGCGGTCTATTCCAAAGCCGATGAAAACTCCTTGCACGTAAAACTCGCCGACGAGGCCGTCTGCATCGGCCCGGCGCCCTCGAAGCTCAGTTACCTCAACATCGCGGCGCTGCTTTCGGCGGCCGACATCACCAACGCGGATGCGATCCATCCGGGCTACGGTTTCTTGTCCGAGAACGCCGAGTTCGCGCGCCTCTGCCGCGAATGCGATATTACGTTCATCGGTCCGTCGCCCGATAACATCACGGTCATGGGCGAGAAGACCATGGCCCGGAAGATGGCGAAAGAAGCGGGTATCCCGATGTTGCCCGGCACGCTCGATCCGGTGCCGACGGTCGAGGACGCTATGCGCGAAGCCGAACGCATTCGTTACCCCGTGATCTTGAAGGCGGCGGCGGGTGGCGGCGGTCGCGGCATTTACGTCGTCTATAACCAGCAGCAGCTGCAGTCGTCGTTTGCCCGCGTGAGCGAGGAAGCCAAGGCCGCGTTCGGCAATGGCGCCATGTACATCGAAAAGTACTGCGAGAAGCCCCGGCACGTGGAGATCCAAGTCGCCTGCGACAAGCAAGGCGGCCGCATTTTTTTAGGCGAACGTGACTGTACGATCCAGCGCCGCCACCAGAAGATCCTTGAGGAAGCTCCGAGTCCCGCGCTCGATTCGGCGCTTCGGCAAAAGATGGGCGAAGCCGCGCTGAAGCTCTGCGCGCACGTGAACTACGAGAACGTGGGTACGGTGGAATTCCTGCTCGACGAAGATAAAAGCTTCTACTTCATGGAGATGAATACGCGCATCCAGGTCGAACACCCGGTTACCGAGATGGTCACCGGATTCGATTTGATCAAGGAGCAGATCCGCCTCGCCGCCGGCCGGCCCCTGTCGTTTCGACAGGAAGACGTGAGCATCGAGTCGCATTCCATCGAATGCCGGATCAACGCCGAGCACCCGGAAACTTTTGCCCCGTCGCCCGGCAAAATAACGGCGCTCCATGTGCCGGGTGGATACGGCGTGCGCGTGGACAGCTTCGTGTACGCGCAGTACAAAGTGGTTCCGTTTTACGATTCGATGTTGGGCAAGTTAATCGTGCACGCGCCCACGCGCGCGGAAGCGATCGCGAAGATGCGCCAAGCACTTGACGAATTCGTGATCGAAGGAATTCAGACCAATATCCCTTTTCATAAAAAAATTCTCGCGAGTAAGAAGTTCTGTGACGGGGAATTTGACACCCACTTTTTGGAAGAGTTCCTGCCAAAATACGAGTAAAATTAAGGGGATTGGCCCCACGTGACGACGACGAAAATCTGAACGAAGGCACGCGCGTCGACTTGGCGGAGGACCTTCTGCGCACGAGTCCATCGCTCGGCGCCACACCTTCCTCCACGACTAAGCAGATCGATCTCGACGACAGCGTCCAGAGCGCGCGCATTCTCGTGAACGAAGGGTTGATCGAGGAGGCTAAGCGCACGCTTTGGCGGATCCTGCGCGACGACGCGAGCCATGTGGTCGCGCGCGAACTCCTGGAAGAAATTCACGAATTGGAACTCAAGCAGCTCTTTGACGAAAATTCGCCGCGTCGCGAGCGTCGCGGCCGCCGCCGTGGGGAGCCCGAGCACTGGGACACCGAGTCCATCATCGCCGAGCTGGATGAGAGCCTTGGCCTACAGCTGGACGATGGTGGGGACACTCTGCTGGCGCAGCTTTTCAAGGATGACCGGGACGTGCGGGAGTTTAAACGGCGCCTGGACGAAGATTTGGCGTCGCTCGCGGCGCCTGAGCGTCTGGATGTCGGTATCGCTTATTTTCAAATGGGACTTCCTGACATCGCTTTTGCGCAATTTGACGCCGTAAGAAAAACCTCGACCGATGGGGATTTAATTTATATTTCCACTACGCTGGTCGCTCAGGCGCAGCTGGCGATGCGCAAGCCTTTCGAGGCTTTGGTGAGTCTCGAGGCTTTTCTGGGGAGCTCCGATTTGAGCTCGGATCAGAAGCTGAACCTGTACTACCTCATGGGCGTGGCGCATCAGCAGATCGGGAGTGCGCCCGAAGCCATGAGTTGTTTCGAATGGGTCGCTCACGCGGATCCACGGTACCGCGATGTCCAAGATCGGTTGAACCAATTACGGGGGAATCGGCCCCGTTCTTAAGCGAGGCCGGAAGTCCAGAAAATGCGCCAGTCACGGCAGCCCAAGCGAATTCTGTACGTTTTCCTGGCCACGGTCGGTGGATTGGTCGTGGGCGCGATCTTACTGGTGCAGAGCGCCCGGTTCGCCGAGACGGTGAAGCGCGCGCTCGCCAAGCACGTGCCCAAGGAATGGGGAATCTCCGGCGACTTCAAGGAATTTCGTGTGCATTTCTTTCCGCCCGGACTATCCGTGACGGAGCCGAAGGTGAGACTTGCGGAAGGAAACGTACTGGACCTACCGCCCGGTATCCGCGTCGATGCCCGTCGCATCGATCTGCTTTTCTTTCCCCTGCAAATGCTATCGGGCAAGATTCGCGTGCACGAGGTGCTGGTCGTGGATGGCAACATCTCGGTAAGCATCGACCCCAAGCAGCTAGGGAAGACGAAGCCCAAGGAGCGCGGTGCCGGTTTAAGTTTCCGATGGGAAGATTTGGTACGGGTGCAGGCCGACGCCCTGGCCTTCCAAAACACCAAGGTGGATTTTGAGTGGGTCGATCCGCATATCGAGGCGGGGTTTTTGGCGAAGGATCTGCGGATCGCGCAGTGGCGCGGGCGGGGAGGCGCGGGCGTCGAGCTGGCCTTGGAGCTTGAGCGCATCGCCGGACGTTTCCCGGAGAAGTGGAAGGTCCCGGCCGGTATCGAGAATCTAAAGGCGGTGGTGAACGTCAGCTCGCAGGGCGTGCAGATCCGGCAGTTTAAGCTCAAAAGCAGCGGCCTTTCCGCTTCCGTCACGGGTGGCCTGAAGGGAAATCTGCTGGAGCCCAAGCGATTGCTGCTTGATTCCACGGTCGATATTTTCGGCGAATGCGATAACTTTCTCGATTTCTTTCGCTTGCAGGAGAAGGCGGCGGGACAGCTGGGTTTCAAAGGCAGTATCGTGGCAGATCTCACGGACTTCGACCGGACCGTGCAAGCCAAGGGATTGGTTACCGGCAAGGACTTCGCGTTTCGTCAGTGGAAAACGGACTTCCTGATGGCCGAGGCGGAGTGGGCGCCGACCCGCGAGATCGTCGTCACGCGCGTGGAGTTGCAGTCAAAGGAAATCGATCGCCAGGGTTCCCGGTCGCCCGCGCACGGTGGGAAGCTAGAAATCGGCTCTTTCCGCATCAATCCCCGGAATCCTACGACACCCATCACGGTGCCCGTTAAGTTTGAGCGTGCGCACCTGCACTGGTTTCTGCCGGACGCCATGAAGGACGTTTATCCGCTCAATTTCCGGGTTTCCGGGATCGCGAAGGTGGAATATCGACCTGGTCCGAAGTGGGAACTGGCGACGGAGCTGCACCTGGATATTCCCGACTTTCGTTACGATAACCAGCGGTTCGGAGTAGAGAAACCGCTGCGGCACCTGCTCAAGATAGGTAGGCTCCGACTGGATGGCGGCGTTCGGGTGAATGCCCGCGAACTGCGGCCAGATGGCTTGCAGATGTCGATGGGGTCCCAGACGAATTTTCAGGTCGGCGGTAGCATTGATTTCAAAACCGGTTATGGCCTGCGCGCCCAAGGTAAGGTGGATCTCGCGGATGTGGGGACGATTTCCGAAAACCCCGTGCGCGGCGTGGGGGAACTCAAAGTCCATGTCCATGGACCTTCGAGCCACGTCTATATCGATTTCGATACGGCCGTGAAAGACGCGCAGTATCTCGGGCTGAATTTGGGAGATCTCAATGGGCGCATTACCTGGGACGACGGACCGGAGGAGCTGCTCTTCGACAAGGTCAACGCCAAGCAAGGTCAGACCGCTTATATCGCCGACGGTAAAATCGAGCTTGGTGACGTTGAACGCCTGGGGCTAGGATTTAGCATCGTGCGGGGAGACCTGCAGGATTTCTTCTTTATCTTCAATCGGCTCGTCGAACCGATCTCCTGGTTTCCTTCCTCCCTCACCGGGGGGTTCTACGGCAAAGTGGAGTTGAGCGGCGGGGTATCCAATGCAGAGATGGTCATCGACAGCCAGCTCATCGGCAAGGACTGGGACTATCTGGGAGAGAAGTTTTCGTCCGTCTCCATCAAGGGGGGCTATGACCGAGGTCGTTACCATATTAGCGATCTGCGCGCGGTCAAGAACCGGGGCGAGATTCACGGATCGATCTCCTACCGGGGCGACGGAAAGTCCGAAGAGCAATTAAAGTGGAACCTAAAAACGTCGGCTCTCACGCTCTCTGATCTCGATCACGTCGCTCGCTTGGATGTCCCGTTGAAAGGCGAAGTCGAGATCAGCAGCAACGGGGAAATGCAGAAAGGGTTCATCACGTCGCGCAGCCTGGTTCAACTAAACGATCCCACCGTGCGGGGCGTGCGTATCCCGTCCTCGCACCTACAGCTCGACACCGAGCGCGGACTCATGAAGTTGAACGGTGTCTTGAACGGGGGACAGGCCGAGGTCAAGGCGAGCTATGGCTTCAAGCCAGGAACCCCGAGCCGTATTCATGCGTCGTTGCGGAAGTTGGATTTCTCGCCCGTGTTGCTACTGCTCAATCCGAAGCTAATCCAAGACGCGGAGCTGGTGGGCACGGTCACGGGATCTATTGACCTTGATTTCGAATCCAATCGGTTGGAGCACGGGGATGGGAAGGTCGAATTCACGGAATGGGTGTTAGGTAAGTCCGGCAGCCGATTCCAGCTCGTGAAACCCGTTGGCTCCCGGATCGTTCGCGGCCAGTTCGACCTCGGCGACGTTCGGATCACCGGGGGAGATGGCACGGTCCGGGCTTCCGTGCGTGGCACGGCCGAGAAGCTCGTGGGCAGCCTGGGAGGCGAGCTGGATATCCGCATCGCCGAGTTTCTCACCTCGAGCATCACCCGCGCCAACGGGAACGCCGACCTGGATATCCAGCTTTCGGGCAAACTCAAGGAACCGGTTTTCGTGGGCGTGGCCATTCTGAAGGGGGCCCAGTTGCAGATCCCTTCGCTAGACAACCCTTTCGAAGCCATTAACGGCGCCTTTAAGTTCAAGCAAAACGTCGTGAGTGTAAAAGATCTACGCGCCAAGCTCGCCGGCGGATCCGTCTTGGTCAACGGGGAAATTGAGCTCTATCCCGATCGTATGCCCAAGCTGAAGCTCGACGCCCAGTTACAGGAAAACCGGCTGAAGATCTATCCCTTTCAGGTAGCCAAGGTCGAGGGTACGCTCGGAGTGTTCGGCGATAGGCTCCCGTACCAGGTGGACGGGAATATTCACCTCATGTCGGCCGTTTCCCACGAAAACATCTTGGACAAGAAAACCGGTGGCATTCGCAAGTCAGCTAAGTTCACGCCGCCTCCCGGCACGTTGCGTGACAGCGACTATCCCACGTTCAAACTTAATATTAACGTGAACGCCGAGGACGAGGTGGTAGTTAAAAATGACCTATTCGACGCCGAGTTGAAAGCGAAGGTGAAGATCGTCAACACCACGGACGTGCCGCGCCTGCTGGGCAGCGCCGATGTGATTCGCGGTACGTTGAATTTCAAGGACCGCAGCTTTCAAATCGATTCCGGTCGCGTCGACTTCGATAATCCCACGGTGCTCGATCCGAAGTTTAGCCTGACCGCGCGCACGGAGGTGAAGAGCACGAAGATTAAAATGTATGCCTCGGGCACCTCGTCGAAGATGACGATCGAGCTTACCTCCGATCCTGTACTTCCACAGGCGGAAATCCTTTCGTTGCTGGCGCTGGGCTTCACGACCGAAGATATGCAGCGCTTCCGCGCGGGCGATCAAGCCACGCTTCAGCAGGGCCAGGGTGCGTCGCTCTTGCTCGATTCTTTCGGATTCAACCGCGACGTAAAGAATAAAACGGGATTTGAAATCCAGCTCGACCAGGCGGTCAGTACTCAGGAAGGAACTAGTATTTTTCGACGCAGCTCGGAGGCGGAGGCGGGTGCGTCCCCTAAGATCGTGATCAAGCGGCGCATTGGCAAGCAGTTGGATGTCTCCTATGGTAGCACCGTGGGCGTGGGCACGGGCTCTTCGCAAGAAGGCAAAGTGGAAGTTCACGATGTCGTGCCGGGAGTGTCGGTAATCGGTATTTGGACCACGTTCGAAGACGCGAACACGAAGGATAAGGATTCTTACGGGATCGACCTCAAATATGAGAAAAAGTTTAAATAGGGCTTTTTCCATACTCATGTTGATGCTGGGGGCGGTGCCCTCCGGTTTTTCTGCGCCTGGAGTCCTTGTCGTCGACGAGATCGAGATCGAAGGCGTCACGCGTATCCCGACCGAGGAAATCCAGAGCGCCATCGAAGTGCAGGTGGGAGAGCCGCTCGATCGGCGCGCGGTCTCCCGTACGGCGAAGAACATCCAAGCGTTGTACGAGCTCAAAGGCTACTCGGAGATCGAGGTGAGTACGGAGCTGAATCGCCGCGCGGGGCAAAGGACCGTGCTGCGCATCCAGGTAAAAGAAGGCACGGCCACGCGCATCGCGGGGTTTAAGGTTTTGCCGATTGGCGCGCTTTCCGCGGACCGGCAGGCATTTTGGCAGCGGTTCGAGGGCAAGCTGCGCGGCGTGGTCCAGATCTCCCCGGGCGACCTATTCGACCAGGAGAAAATCACCGAAATCACCCGTAAGCTCGAGGAAGCGCTGGTCGCCGAGGAGTTCGTGGGGGGGAAGGTCACCGACGTGCGATTCGTTACGACCCCGGCGCCTAGCGCCGAGTCGTCCGCCACTCCTAAAGGGAAGGATGGACGTTGGGTGACTCTCGAGTTTCACGTGGACTTGGGAGACCGAGTCACCTTCGGTTACCGCGGCAATCAGCGACTGTCCTACAATGATTTGAGCGCGGTTATCGAAGAACGGCGCAGCATTGGGTTCGGGCGCGACTACGTGAAGGTCATCGAACGTGCGATCGAGGACAAGTACCGCTCCCTGGCCTACGCCAACGTGGTGGTGAGGTCGCAGACTTATGAAAAACCGGGGCGGCAAGAGCGGCACGTTACTTTTTTCATCAATGAAGGCGAACGGACGCTCGTTGACTCGCTCGATTTCGACGGTAACACCGCTTTCACAGGCGAGGATTTGAAACGCGAGTTCCTGGAGCGCGCTTCGCAGCTCGTACAGCGAGGATACTACGTGGAATCCGACGTGGAGAGCGCCGCCCAGCTGCTCGTGGATTGGATCAAATCCCAAGGCTACCTCTCGGCGAAGCTTGTGGCGGTAAACCGCACCTTCCTGAACCAGAAGAATTCCGTTCGGTTGCTGATTTATATCTATGAAGGCGAGCAAACCATGGTTCGGGAGGTTGCCATCAAGGGCGCGACCGTGTTGAAGGAGCCCGAAATCCTGGAGCTACTGGCGGTGCGTCCTGATAATCCGCTCAATCTCTTCGCCTTCAGTGAAGGCATTGAGAACTTGAAGACTGCCTATCGGCAGCGCGGCTACCTCTCTGTGCAAATCGTCAACGAGGACGATGACTCGGTGGTGAAGTATTCCCGAAAAAACCGGATCGCGGACATCCAGATTGATATTTCCGAAGGACCGCAATATCGCGCGAGCTCGATTGGAATCGAGGGCTTGGGCAAGACCAAGCCCGAAGTGGTCCAGCGGGAGTTGGAGTACCGCGAAGGGGACGTGCTTGAGGAAACAAAGTTGTCCGAGAGCGAAGCCAATTTGCGACGTTTGGGCATCTTTTCGTCCGTGCGGACCCAGATGCGGGATGATCCGAGTAAACCCGGTTACAAGCAGGTGAAGCTCTCCATCAGCGAGGGTACGCCCGGTCGGTGGGCCCTGGGCGTCGGCGTACGAAACGACCTGGGCGCGCGCGCGTTCGGGGAATTGGCCTATACGAACGTCGGTGGCCGCAACCACACGGCTTCGTTGTCGGGCAGTATCAATCGCCGCTTCGAGGAATTTCGGTTTCACGAGTACGATCTAAAAGTCGGCTACGTCTGGCCCTGGTTCTTGGTCAGCGAGGTTTACTTCCGGCCCGAGCTGGGGCGTGAGAAAAAACAATTTAAGCTTTTCGACGCCGAAACGACCGCTTTTAGCGCCACTTTCGACCGGCAGATCTGGAAAAAGCTGAATTTGGTGGCGGCCTTGACCTACAGCCTTGAGCGGGTCGACCAATCCAACGCCCAGTTCGCGGTCGACAACAACCAGTTGACCATCGGTGCGTTGACGCCTTCGCTGCGTCTGGATCTTCGCGACAGCCCCCTGGCTCCTACGCGCGGTTTTTTTGCTTGGGCCTCGCTCGAGCTCGCGGATTCCCTCTTTGGATCGCAAAGAGACCCCTTCCCGATTGGCTACTATCGTTTTCAGTTCCGCTCGGACGGAATCGTACCGCTCGGAAAGGGGGTCACCTGGTTTCTGAGCTTCCGTAGCGGCTACGCGCGCAACAATGTGGCTCCCCCCGATTCCACCGATCAGCGCTATTCCATTCCGCTGATCAAACAGTTCGCCTTGGGTGGGCCGGGAAGTTTGCGCGGATTCGGGCTGCAGGAGCTGAACAAGCAGAGCAAAGCCATTCTTGGTACGTTAAGTTACGTGAACTACCGCACCCAGATCGATTTTCCGATTTTCGGCTCCATGCGCGCCGGCCCGTTCCTGGACGCCGCGAACCTCCTGGTCGACCGGTTCTCCTTCGGGATCCTTCGTTACGGCGCGGGCGTGGGGCTGCACTACCAAACTCCGGTGGGTCCGGTGAATTTCGATTGGGGCTTCAAGCTCGATCCCCAGCCGGGCGAGGACACCTACCGCTTCCACTTCTCGGTTGGCTTGCTTTAAAAAAGTCTCGGGGTATTTTTTAGGCCATGAGGCTCAGCATTTCGAACACGATCGCCGCTCCCAGGAGCGAGGTGATGTCCGATTGATCGTAGGGCGGGGAGACTTCCACGAGGTCCGCGCCGACCAGGTTCACCCCTTTGAGCGCGCGTACCGCTTGCAGCGCCTCATAGCTGGTCATGCCGCCCACCACCGGCGTGCCGGTGCCGGGTGCGTAGGCCGGGTCCACCGCATCGATGTCGAAGGTGAGGTAAACGGGCTTCTTGCCGGCGACCTTCTTGATCTTCGCGAAGAACGCCGTGCGCGTATGCTTGTCGAAGAACGAGTCGATGTCCAAAGTGTTGATGCCTTGATCCGTCGAGTACTTTTCTTGGTCGGCGGCAGTCAGAGGCCCGCGGATGCCGATCTGGAAGATGCGTGGCCCGGTGAGGATTTTCTCCTCGATCGCGCGCCGGACCCAAGTCCCGTGGTGAAGCTTCTCGCCCCAGGCCTGGTCAGCCGTGTCGGTGTGGGCGTCGAAGTGGACCAAAACGAAGTCGCCGTACTTTTTATGCACGGCCCGGAAGCAAGGAAGGGAGATTGAGTGATCGCCTCCCACGCAGATGGCCCGGGCGCCTCCGTCATGAATCTCGCCTAAGCGGCTTTCGATGGCCTTATAGGTCTTCTGGATATTGAGGGGATTGATGCTGATATCCCCCGCGTCCACGACGTTCAGGGCATCATATACATGCACTGCCTGGGCGGGGTTATAGTTGCGGCAGAGGACGGAAGCCTCCCGGATGGCCCGGGGGCCGAAGCGGGTTCCCGGCCTAAAAGACGCGGCGCCGTCGTAGGGGACGCCCATAATGGCGACGTCTACTTTTTTCCCTTTAATATTAGCTACATGCGGAAGGCGGTTAAATGTCGCGATCGAGCCGAAGCGCGGGTGTTCCAAGGGGTTTAACGGCCTAAAATCCTGATTTTTCAATCGTATTCTCCGTTGACTTCGAACTATGCCTCTTGTATCCCGTCATGTCTATGCTGCAACAGAAAACTTATACCGCCAACCATGATGGCCCGCATGCCTTTGCAACCGAAGGCCCGAATGCGCCGAAATGGTACATCGTCGATGCTAAAGACCAAGTCGTAGGCCGCCTGGCCACCACTCTTGCGCGCGTGATCACCGGCAAGCACAAGCCGACGTACACGAAGCACGCGGACGTGGGCGATTTCGTGGTCGTGATCAACGCCGACAAGATCAATTTCACCCGCAACAAGTGGGACGACAAGAAGTATTACCGGCACTCCGGTTACATCAGCGGCTTGCACGTCCGCACCGCGAAGGAACAGCTCGAGCATGAGCCGACGGAAATTCTCCGCCGCGCCGTCTGGGGCATGACCAACAAGTCCATCTTGGCCGACCGCCAGATCAAGAAAATGAAGCTCATCGTGGGCGACAAGCATCCCCACGGCGCGCAGAATCCGCAGCCGCTTCCGGCGCACGTGATTCGCAAGACCGGCCTGGACCCTAAGGTACTCGCCAAGAATTTGAAGAAAGCATAAGGAGTTTAGGGACCAATGGCCGTAGCAGGTAATCAGATTCACCGTGTAGGAAAAAGAAAGACGGCGATCGCCCGTGTGTACATGCGTCCGTCGAAAACGGGCGATGGTAAGATTCGCATTAATCGCCGCGCCTTTGAAGATTATTTCCCGCGTGACAGCGCTCGCCGCTTGATCATGCAACCGCTCGAGCTCGTGCAGATGGTCGGTCGCTACGACATCACCATCAACGTGAAGGGCGGAGGACTCTCGGGACAGGCCGGCGCCGTGAAGCACGGGATTGCCCGCGCTCTGCTCGAAGTCGATTCGGCTCATCGTCCGCCGCTCAAGAAGGGTGGCCACCTCACCCGCGATTCGCGCGAAGTCGAGCGTAAGAAGTACGGTCTGTCCGGCGCCCGCCGTCGCTACCAGTACTCGAAACGTTAATCGCTTTTGTACGAAGCCCCGGTGGAGAATTTCCACCGGGGCTTTTTTTTTGCGACCGCTACTCCGCGTGGCTATCCACCGGGGCTTGGTTTAGGCGTTCTATTTGCTCAATCACACCCATGTATTCAGCGTGGCGTTTAGAGGAGGCCGCATGACTTTCTCGGAAGCGATCATGTTCCGCCTGATCTTTGGCGTGCCGCTGGTCGCGCTGCTTTTCCCCTTTTTCGGAGCCTTGGCCGGCGGCTAATGCCGTTTCATGTTCGCGGATGAACTTCGCATGTCGGCGAATCTCGGCGTCGTGCTTCCGCAAAGCCTTGCCGTGGCCTTGGGTGAGGGATTGAAACCGCCGCACGGCCGCTTGGGCCCGTTGATGTTCTTTTTCCCAGGCGGCATGCTCCGCTTCCCACTTTTCATGTTCCTGCTGCCAGGCCGCATGTTCTTCCTTCTCCTTGGTTTCGTCATGGGCCTGCGTACGCGCCGCTCCCGCGGAGACAACGAGCGCCGTGGCGAGGTGGCAAATCATCCAGGTTCTTTTCATTTCTTCTTTCCTTCGGTTTTGGGTTTAACTGCGTTTCGATAAAAAGGCTTAGTAAGCATGCGCCGGATGCGCGCCAATGCTTACGTTGTACTGAAGGGCCAATGCGTGGTCGTGTCGGTTATCCGTGAGCAAGTGGTCGTATTGCAGGCGTATTCCCGAAAACTCCGAGGGGAAAAATCCCAGCAGCGCGCTTTGCTTGACCTGGTCTGGTAGGGCCGACGCTTTGGGGATTCCCACGGCCTCGTAGCGGCCCTGGATCCACCAGCGTTGGGCAAACTGAAACTGCAGCCAGGTCGCGAAACCTCCGAGCGTGGCGATATCTTGTCCGGCATCGTCCAGTCGTCCCGGCCTTTGCCCGTAGAGATATTCCGTCGCCCAGATCAAGGCTCGGTACTTCCCTCCCTCGGCCGGACGCCATTTGAACGTCAAGTCCGCCCCTAGCGTGGAGCTGGTTTTATCGAATTGGTTTGTTCCCATTACGCCCGAAGCGCCGACTTCCATGGTCAGCGAGTCACTTAGATCGAAAAGGTTTTTGAATCGGGCGAGACCGCCCCAGTCCCCCGAGCGGGGACTGGCGAAGAGCTCTTCATTCGCGGGATTAAAACCTTGCAGGATAATCTCCGAGTACCAAGCCGCGGGAATGAGGATCGCGGCTGAAATCGCAACCTCATTTAAGCCTTCGTCGCCTAATAGATTTTGGTGAATCAAGGGAGCATCAATGAACGGATAAGCGTGGGTGTGGAGCAGATTATGCTTTCCCAGGGCGAGCTTGAACTTTCCTGCCCGCAAGCTCAGGGAAGGAAGGCTCAAGGTTTCCAAGAACACTTCTTCCGGATCGATTCCGAATTCAGTACCGCCTCCTTCTTGGTGCAGGGAAAGTAGTACGGAGGCACGCAGATAGGGGTCGACGTCGGCGGCAAGCTGTAACTCTGCCTCTTGCAGGGATAGGCCGTTGTGAGGAACCTGTGTGCGGTCGTCCGAGATCGCGGTGCTTCTCTGCAAAAGACCTAAGAAGTTGGCGCTGATATCTGGGTTGAAGGATTTGCCACGGGAGGGTCCGGGCACGCCGATAGAATTTATCGCCGTTTCTGAACGAGCCGGAGAGGGGAAGGCGCAGACACATAGGGTGAGCACGAGCGCACTGGCCCGTGCCGAAAGTACGTAAGACATGGAGATACCTCAATGGATAGGGTTTGAACGTTTCTAAGTAATTGATTTCGCGCTTAAGGTCGGACTAAGCGGAAAACGGGGGCGCGCGAGCATCGGCGTGGGCGAACCCCCGCGCGCAAACACGCGCCGGAGGCGTCAATCGATTGACGGAAATCACATCGGGGCGGAGGAGGGAAGCGAGAACCGGTACGGCTTCCGCAGCTTGGTGGCTATACACCCTGCATGTTTCGCAAGGAGCATCGACGGCCCCTCCGACCGAGAATGCGTGCTCGACGAGATGTCGGGGCAACGCCAATGCTTGCAGCAGGCAAGTGGCGATGAGAATACCGTTGATCCAACGACGCATAGCCGGCCCAGGCTAAGGCCGAATCTGAAAGAAAACAATCGAATCATTATGACGCCTTGGGTTAACTAACAAAAGGAACTGCACCTGTTCATTGTATCTATTGGAAACTCACGGCATAATTCTGTTTTAGACCCTAGTCATCAGGTCAAAGGAGAATATCGGTGAAGAAGCAAATCGTTGCAGTGGTGGGAGTAGTGGCGTTGTCTTCAATCGTGGCGTTGGCCGCGAAGGACCTGGCGACGGTGAATTCGGCCAAGATCACGGACGGCGATCTGAAGAAGGCCATCAGCGGATTCAACGAGCAGCAACAAAAAGACATCATGAGCGACGCGAATACGCGTAATCAGGTGTTACAAAACCTGATCGACCAGGAGCTGCTGTCGCAGGAGGGGCGTAAGCAGGGGCTCGAGAAGACGGAAGAGTTCAAGGAAGCGATGGATGCGTTTTCGAAACAGTACATCGCGAACATGCTCGTGCAAAAGCAGCTCGGTCCGAAGATGAGCGAAGGCGCGGCGAAGGACTTCTATAAGGATAACAAAAACAACTACTCCACGGCGCAGGTGCATGCGCAGCACATCCTCGTGAAAACGGAGGAAGAGGCGCGCAAGGTCATGCAGCAAACCAAGCAGAAGGACACGGATTTCCAGGAGCTGGCGGAAAAAATTTCTCAGGATCCTTCCGCGAAGAATAACCGCGGCGACCTGGGGTATTTCACCCGCGACCGCATGGTGGCCGAGTTCACGGACGCCGCCTTCGCCGCGAAGAAGGGCGACATCGTCGGCCCCGTGAAGACCGCATACGGCTATCACGTGATCAAGGTCGTGGACAAAAAGAACGGCAACACCTTGGGTTACGACGAGGTCGAGCTCCGCGTGAAGGCGGATCTTCGGCAGAAATTGATTCGCGCGATGGTCAGCGATCTGCGCGCGAAGGCGAAGATCACCGTTACCCAGTAAGTTTTCGGATTTTAAAAACGAAAAAGGCCACCCGGCGAAAACCGGGTGGCCTTTTTGCTTTGCCCAGTAACTCGGGAACTTTTAGCGATCCTTTTCTACTTTCGTTTCAAAGGTCGAGAAGCAGCCGCCGCGACCGTGGCAGCGTCGCTTTTCGGTGATCGTGAGCGTACCGCTCATGTCGACGATGTCGCCGCGGATATTCATGCCCCGAAGCGTGTAGACGTTGATTTCCGTGCTGGCGCCTTCGGGCGTCACCGGAAGCTTCGTCGTTTCCACGGCCGAACCGTGGACCGTGTTGGCGATGGTCGAAAATTCGGCGACGGCTTTCGGGTTCGCGATGAGAACCGTGGCGAGATCGTCGGCGGCCTGCCCCAGGGGGATGGCTTTGGCCGGCTCGGCCGCAGCGTTCAGGCTAAGGCCGATGGCTCCGGCCAGAAGCGCGAATTGAGGTAAAAAAGAAGCGACTTTCATTTTGGACCCTTTCTGATGGGCCCAATCCCTCGCCGTTTTTAGCCCGAAAGTCGAGCGGAAACCAGAAAAAAAGACTATGCGCGTCAATTAAGCTGAGTGTCTGATTTTAAACATCAGGCATTCGTGTAATCGCGCGCGGTGATCCCGTACTTCTCGAGCTTACGCAGGAGCGTCTTCTTTGGGATGTTCGCGTGCAGCGCGGTCTGATTGATACGGCCCTTGAAAGCCTTCAGGGCGCTAATCAGGAACTGCCGTTCGAACTCTTCCTTGTTGGCCTGGAAGTCGAGCTTATTGATGTTGAGCTTGAAGCCCTTGCCGTCGATGACGGAGGCTACCGCGCCGGCCTCGAGGTTGATCGTGGCGATGTCGATGGCCACATCGGTGTCCCCGTCGTGGTGATCTTCGTCGCCGGTGTTGAGCGCGGCCAACGAAGTCGACGACGGCGCCTTGGCGAGCGAGCCATTGAGGATCGCGCCCGGCAGGCAGTCTGCGCCAATTTGGTTTTCGCCGGTCATGACGAACGCGTGCTCCACGACGTTTTCAAGCTCGCGGATGTTCCCTGGCCAGGTATAGCCGCGCAGCAGCTCTTGCGCTTCGGGGCTGAAGCCGGTGATCTTTTTCTGGTACTCCTGGTTGAACTTCTCGATGAAGTACTGCACGAGGGCTTCCACGTCGTTCTTGCGCTCGCGGAGCGGCGGCAGGTTGATCGGCAGGACGTTCAGGCGATAGAATAGGTCTTCGCGGAACTGGTTCTGCTTGATCATCTCTTCCAGATTCCGGTTCGTGGCCGCGACGATGCGCACGTTCACTTCGATCTCGCGGTTGGCACCCACGGGGGTGAAGCGTTTTTCTTGTAAAACGCGAAGCAACTTCACCTGCATGGCCGGCGTGATGTCGCCAATTTCGTCGAGGAACAGGGTGCCGCCGTCGGCGTACTGGAACTTGCCGATTTTGCGCGAGTCAGCGCCGGTGAAAGACCCTTTTTCGTGACCGAAGAATTCGCTTTCGATGAGATTTTCCGGAATCGCCGAGCAGTTCACGGTGACGAAGCGGTTATCTTTGCGGGGACCGTTGAAGTGCAGGGCCTTGGCGACGAGCTCCTTGCCGGTGCCGCTTTCGCCGCGGATGAGCACGGCGGTTTCCACGCGCGCGAGCTTGTCGATGACCGAAAACACCTTCTTCATCTCGGAGCTCTGGCCAACGAACTCGGTACTGTTCGGCAGCTTGATGACGGGCGCCGAGTAGCTCATGCTCTTGACCATGCTGTGGGCCTTGAGCGCTTTCTCGACGATGTAGACGAGGTTTTCGGCCTTGATCGGCTTCTCTAGGTAGTTGTAAGCGCCTTCCTTCGTGGCTTCCACGGCGTCGCGCACGTTGGAGAACGCGGTCAGCATGATGGCGATGATCGAGGGATCGTGCGCCTTGATCTCTTTCAGGGCCTGGAGACCCGTGAGGCGGGGCATGTTCACGTCGAGCAGCACGAGGTTGTACTTGCCCGCGCGCACGCGGTTGACGGCTTCTTCGCCGTCCTTCGCCTGGTCCACGTGAAAGTGGTTCTCGGAGAGGGCCGAGGATACCGAAAGTCTGAGATCCGCGTCGTCATCTACCACTAGGACTTTAAACATTTTCTACTCCTTCTTCCACATGGGCTGGCTTACCTGAATTTTTGCCGGACTTTTTGTTCGTGAGCCCCGGCCGGGCGTTTCCGCTAAAGGTGACCGCTTTGAGATCGATGGGCAGGCGGATGATGAACGTGCTGCCTTGCCCCTCTTGGCTTTCCACGCGGACTTCGCCGGCGTGGGATTCCACGAAGTACTTCGTTAGGTACAAGCCTAAGCCCGTACCGGCGATCTTGGTCGTGGTGTCGTTTTTTGCGCGGTAGAATTTGGTAAAGAGGTTTTCGAGCTCCTCGCGGGACAGGCCGATGCCGTGATCTTTGACCTGCACCTCGATGTGGCCGTCCCGCTCTTGCGACGAGATTTCCACCTTCGACCCGGGTGGCGAATACTTCACGGCGTTGTCGATGAGGTTGCTGAAGACCTTGGAAATCAAGGTGGGGTCGAGCTTGATGGGGAAGAGCGGCTCGAGGCTCGCCACGATGTCGATCTCCTTCGCGCGCGCGGCGGCGCGGAAACGCTGGATCACGCCTTCCAGTAGCTGATTCACGTCCTTGCTCTGCAACGACACGTTCAATTCGTTGGACTCGACCTTCGTGAGCTCCAGGATGGTCGTGATGAAGTGATTAAGCTCGTCGGTGGACACGATGATGCTATTGAGGGTTTCGCGGTCTTTCGGTTCGAGATTGGCGGCGGCCTTGCTGAGGAGGACCTCGCTTAAGCCCTGAATGCGCGCGACCGGGGTTTTCAGGTCGTGGGTCACGAGCTGGAGGAAGTTCGTCTTCAGCTCTTCCACCTGGGTGAGGATCTCGTTCTTGCGCTGGTAGTCCCAGCGCTTCTTGTATTCACGGATCAGGCGGTAGGGGACCGCGAGGTAGTAGCCTAGGAAAATCCCGATGAGTGGCTGGCTGAGATTGAGCCACAGGCCGCGATTCCCGGATAGACCATGAAACAGTACGTGCGCGATCAGCATCAGCGACGCGGCCAGCCCCAAGGTGGCGAGCACGCCCTGCATCGGCGTGAATCCCAGGATGGACCAGAGGATGAAGCCGACGGCGAGGAACGTCGTGAGCCAATTCAGCCAAGCCGGCGCCATGACGAGGCCATCGTCGTGCGCGATGGAGTCGATGATGTTGGCGTGCACGGCGAGGTTTGGGCTCACCGATGAAATTTTCGAATACGGGGTACGGGCGAAGTCACCTGGGTTTTCCTTCACGAGCGTGCCGACGAGCACGACTTTCCCTTCGAGGGCTTTCGGGGGGATGCGGCCTTCGATCACGTCGACGAACGAGTAACGGGTGTAGGGCAGGGAGTGCGGCCGGTCGGCTACGCCGCCGGCGCCGAACGTCACGTTGGGATTTCCGTGGTAGCGGAAGAAAAAGTAATCACCCTCGGCTTCCCGCACGTAGAAGCTTCCGCGGGGGAGAGTTTCGGTCGTGTCCAGCTGCGCGTCGCGGGCGAGCTGCAGGTGGAACGCCGACTTCCCATACAAGGTGAGCAGCGCGCGTCGCGTGACTTTGTCCTCGGAAAACACGTTTCCGTCCTTGTGCACGACCGCGATCGAGTGGCGCAGGGAGCTGAGGGGGAACGGAGGCAGCACTTCGCCATTCACGTCGAAGGGCGTGCCGATCAAAAACGGAATGCCGCGGTTCTCGAGCGCGGTCGCGAGCTCCACGAACCGAGTCCCGCCGTTTCCTTGAAACAGCGCCGGATCGACCTGGTGCACGTAGTTCATGTTGACGAGATAACCCACGGCCTTGGGGTTTTGGCGGTTCAAGGCTTCGAGCAGGCGCGTGTGCTGGTCGATCGCCAAGGGGGCGAAGTCGTTCAACGCGCGCGTGGTCTGGTCGTCGAGGGAAATGAGCACGATGCCGGGGTCGGCCGGGGCTTGGATGGAACGGGTCATCCGGAAGTCGTAGAGGCTCGCTTCCAGGAAATTGAACTCTAAATTGACGAGGATCGCGGTGATGATGGCGGCGCCGATGGAGATCCCTAGGAACTTCTCCACGACGGATTTGAATTGCGGGTTTTTCTTCCAAAACTTCAACATCACTTCTTCTTCCACTCAGCAGTCACAACTTAGGCCCGATTGGAGGCCGATACAGCTTTCCGCAGTTTCTTACTAAGCAACCGCTGTACCAAGTGGTGACGCTTTGCGTCCAGATGTGAATAATTGATTTTAAAGGGGAAATCAAGAAAATCGGGGCGGTGCATTATGACCTTCTAACCCCCCGAATTGTCTAAGGAGTAGACGGGCGGCTAGGGCTCTGGGATGGGCGATGGCTCTGGAGGCACGGTATTCGTGGGGGAGCCGGTGGCTGGGGAAGGCTTCAATCCAGTCAATGCGTCGGCATGTTTGAGCGCCTCCCGATAGGCCCCTAACACGCGTTCCGCCTCGGCGTCGGCTCCTTTGGGTGGGCGATTGAAGTCCTGTTGGATTTGACCCGGGTTGTAGGGATAGCGCTCGGTCACGTAGAGACCGAACTTTGTGGGCTCACCCTTGGAAGTCTGGGCCGTCATCCATTTCGAAACCGGCACAGGTTCGTGGAATAGACTGGGGTCGAGCACCATCAAGACCGGCGCGCGCTGGTCGGACGCCTTCACGTAAACAACCGGAGCGACATGGTAGGACCACTCGATGGTGCAAGTGGGATATTGCGGATTGGGCACGGACAGCGTCACTCCTTGGGGTTCGGGTTTTCCATCGCGGTTGAATTTGAAATTAGTCAGCCAGACTTTCCCCGCCTGTATGCCCAGGGCTTCCATGTTTCGGGCCATTTCGTGCGCTCGCGCGTAGCACCCGTCCAATGTGAATCGATAGGGGATGGCCGGATCATTTTGGAGCGCGCGAAATAGACCCGCCGCTTCTTCCGGCGTGAGCACGGATACGTCGGTCTTGGTTTCCGCTTCGGGTACGCGCTGGGTAGGATACTGGCGCCGTGCCGGAAATCCTTCTTTGCGCAATTCGCAGTAGTACTCCGGGGGATCGAGCACCTGCAGGGCGTGCTCGATCTCGGCGGGTTGCTCCAGGCTATCGCGAAAAAAATTCCGGATGATTAGATTCGTCGATTCGGTCGCCCAGGCTTGCAGCCGTGGCAGTTTGTCTTTCGCGGCGTCGAGCGCGGCTTGCCGCTCCCGGGTGCGGCTCGAGGCAAAAGGGGCGGTATCGGTGGGCAGCAGCTGCTCCATTTGCGCGATCATTTCAGGAAGGTGGGATCTCAAGTGCTCCTCGGAAACGTCTTTTAAGATGACCTTGTTCCAAAGCCCTTCCTTGGGGATGAGGGTGAACTCGAACTTGCCCGTACCCGGATCGAGACGAATTTCGAAGCGCCCCGCAACTTCGCGACGTGAGTTTTCCACGTCGGCGCTCATACGGTAATTTTCCGGCGGACCAGCCTCCGCGCGCGCACCGGAGATGACGAGGGAGGTGATTAACCAGGCGGCTGGGAGGAAACGCAAAGCCATCATGTGCTTATCGGCAAACGTGCGTGCGAACTTTGACCGCTCATCGCCGTTTTGTCGTTCGAACCCATTAAGATTTAAGCGGAAATTAAGTCGCATGCATTAACGCATTGCGTTATTTATTACGCAAGGAGCTAGCATGAAAACTTCCGTCCTCTCTGTATTAGGTCTTGTTCTTATCGCCACCACGGTCGCTGCGCATGCCTCGACCATGTTGGACGATGTCCGCGCGGCGAAAGCCGATGCGTCCCGTCTGTATCAGCGCTTGGAGTCCATCGAACAGCAACTAGTCGCGGACGCGCCGGCCCGCATGGACTTCACTTCGACCGTAAAGGTGAACGCGTTGCCGATCGATTGCACGGCAGCCACCAAGAAGCAGGAAGTGAAGGACGCCGCGGAATCTGTGATCGCCCAAGCGCGTAACGAGTGCATCGCGACCACGCGCAATCCGACCTGCCGACGGATGCCGCCGATCATGAACTACAAAAATGGCGAAGGCATGGATGTGTTTAGCTGCTACGTGACGGCGACGATCCGCATTTAACGAGTTAATCGAGTTTCGTTTCGCGTACCGACTCAGGCCAGGTGGACATGCAGGTCTCCTGCGTGGGTGAGCGATCGGTGGGATATTTTTCGACCGAGACCTGCGCTTCCGAGCAGCTGGAAGTGGCCAGATGGCCCGAGCGTTTATCGATCTTCACCCCGGTGAGCAGATCGCTCACGGGGAAGGTCGCGGGCGGGGAAAGCTCTGTCGCACGCTTCATATAGGTGATCCAGATGGGTAGCGCCGCACTCGCGCCGGTGAGCTTCAGGCGCGCCTTGCCTTTTTCGTCGACGCCACTGCCTTGGTCGAGGCCCACCCACACCACCGTCGTGAGCTGTGGATTAAAGCCCGCGAACCAGCTGTCGCGATAGTTGCTCGTCGTGCCGGTTTTGCCGGCGGCCTGGCGATCGAAACCCATTTCGCGCGCGCGGCGCGCGGTGCCTTCCGTGAAAACTTCCTGCAGCATCTCCGTGACGAGATCGCAGAGCGCCGGATCATAGACCGGCTGGGGGGCGTAGACGAAGCGCGCGTACTCGCTGCCGTCCTCGTTGGTGATGCCGCGAATGACGGTCAGCTCGTCCTGCATGCCGCGGTTGGCGATCGTCGTGTAGAGCTTCACCAGCTCCACCGGCGAAAGCTCGTTCACGCCCAGCGCGAGCGAGGGCACCGCCGGCAACTCCGACTGGATGCCGAGCTTTTTCGCCGTTTCCACCACGCGATCGATGCCGACTTCAGCCGCTAGCCGCGCGGTGACGGTGTTGACCGAGTGCGCGAGCGCCGTCCGCAGCGGAATCCAGCCTAGATATTCCTTTTCATAATTGCGCGGCTCCCAGGTCTGCTTGCCGCGGTCAAAAGTCAGCTTCCAGGGCGCGTCCTCCATGGGATAACCCGGTCCGTAGCGCTTGCCATCGGCGTCCCGGCCCTTGTCGAAAGCGGCCAAATAGACGACGGGTTTGAAGGTCGAGCCCACCTGGCGCTTCATGTTTAGGATGCGGTTGAAGTTTGAGCGCGTGTAGTTGCTGCCGCCGATGAGCGCCCGCACGTAGCCCGTTTTCTGTTCCACGGAGGCGAGCGCGCCTTCGATCACGAGTTTCTTCGCGGGATTGGGGTCCGTGGCGATCGTTTTCTGTACGCGTTCGACGCCTTCTTCCACGGCCTTTTGGGCGGCGCCGTTCAAGTAGGTGTCAAGGGTAGTATAGACCCGGAATCCCGCGTCGCTCACTTCTTCCTCGCTCAACTTATCCTTGGTGAAGCGAATGAGCTCGGCTTTCACGAAATCCGTGAAGTACGGCGCGCGGTTTCCGCCCGATGGCGGGGGCGCCAAGCGCACCGGCAACTTCGCCGCTTCGGCCGCTTCTTCTTCGGCGATCTGCCCGGTCTCGGCCATTTTTTTCAGCACCAGCTCTTGGCGACCCTTCGCGCGCTCCCAGTGCCGGTACGGGGAATAGTACGCGGGCCCGCGGATCAGACCCGCCATCATCGCGATCTCGCCCAGGTTCAGGTCTTCGATGCGCTTGCCGAAAAAGTACTTCGCGCCTTCGGCCACCCCGTGGATTTCAAACGTCCCGATCTGCCCGAGGTAGACTTCGTTGAGGTAGCGCTCCAGAATTTTTTCCTTATCGAAGCGGGTCTCTAAAATAATGGCGAGGAAGAGCTCGTTGATTTTTCGGAAGACGTTTTTCGTGTGGCGCGCCATCAGGTTCTTCACGAGCTGCTGGGTGAGCGTACTGCCGCCTTGCGCGAGCGAGAGTGTTTTAAGGTTCACGAAGACCGCGCGCAGGAGCCCTCGGGGGTCGAACCCCTTGTGGTCGAGGAAGTGCTGGTCTTCGATGGAGATGATCGCCTGCCAGACGGGCGCGGGAAAATCCTGGAACTTGACGATGGTGCGGATCTGTTTGTCGGCGGGGGAATCCTGGACGCCACGCGAAAGCGTCGCCACCAGCTCGGGCTCGAGATAGACTTCGGGGACTTCCTGTCCGTCGACTTCGATCGATTGCAGGAGCGCGTTTTGATCGCCGCTATCCGGGCTATCAAAGATGAGCTTCACTGGCTGCCCGCCCCAGCTAAGCGTGGGGTGATCGTCGGGGACCAAGTAATGCGGATAGTTGATGGAGTGGAGCGTGAACGTCAGGCTTTCGGCTTCCGTCTGGGGAGTGTAACTCAAGCGTTTGAGCGCCTGCTCGACGTAGGCGCGTGGCTGTGGCGCGGTGAGCTTCACCACGTCGGAGTAAATTTGGGTGGGGATGAACTCGTTCTGCTGGTTGAAAAGCGTTTCTAGCTGATTGAATAGGCTCTTGATGTAGAGGGCGAAGCCCACGGAAAAAACGACGAAAGAAATAGCTGCGACGCGTCGAATTCGCTTCCAGTTCCACCGCCGCCAGTTCCAATGTTTGCTTGACTGAGCCTGCATATCCGGCAATAACACCTTTTATATCATGAGAAACATACGGATTTTTCTGCTGTGCTTGGTCGGAGTAGTTCTTTCTAACGCCTCATCCCACGCCTTGGACTTGGATTGGTCTGGCCAGTTCAAAGTCGAAAATCACTGGCTCTATAATTACACGCTCGATCGCGGAAATACAGTGCCCGATGCGAGTCGCGTCGGACAAGGTTATTACATCCCGGGCGGCGGATCTTCCAACGCCGCTTTTCAGAGCGCGTTTCTCCGGCTTCGCCCTTCCGTCATCGTCAACGACAACATCTACATCAAGTCGGAACTTTGGCTCGGTGACCCCATCTTCGGTTTCTTCGGATCGGGCGCTCCCTACACGATGGATCAGCGTCAGTATTACTCCAACCAGTCACGCGGTTCGACCGTCTCCGCCCAACGGATGTGGGGCGAAATCCTGAGCGACGTGGGTACCGTACAGATCGGCCGGGCACCTTTGCATTGGGGTTTGGGCCTGGTGTGGAACAACGGCGACGGCGTGTATGATCGTTACCAATCCACGGGTGACATGATTCGCCTGCAATCGAAGTTCGGCTCGTTCTCCTTCGCGCCCGCTTTCATCAAATACACGATGGGCAATAACCTGGGCGGTGCCTGCCCGAATCCGACCGCGGGTTGCACAGCGGCCGGCGGCGGCGTGATCAACGACGGCAATGGCTCCGTCGTCGATTACTCGCTCATGTTCAAGTACGAAAACATGGACGAAGACGTCGAAATGGGCGTCAACTTCGTGAAGCGCATCGGCGGCTCTGCTCAGAACACGACCGCGGGCTACCAAGGCATCACGGGTACCGGCGCCGGCATGAACTACAACATTTGGGACATCTACGGGAAGAAGACGTTAGGCCCGGTTTCGTTCGCGGCGGAAATCCCGATCACCCAGGGTGAAATCGGCGGTTCGGCGTATAAGGCTTTTTCGCTCGGCTTCGAAAGTCAGTGGAAGATCAACCCGATTTGGGATGTCGCCTTCAAGGCGGGCCGTGCGGGCGGACAAACCAACAGCGCGACCGCCACGCCGGGCGAATACCGCGGCTTTTTCTTTCACCCCGGCTACAAAGTCGGCTTGATCATGTTCAACTACCAGTTCGCGAATTTCGCGGGCCCAAACAGCCAGAACGATCCCGCCGTCGGCGGTGGATCGCTTCGTTCGCCGTTTGACAACCCGATCACCAACGCGCAGTACTTCGCTTTCGGCGGCGGTTTTCGCGTGAGCAAGTGGCAGCTTCGCACGAACTGGGTTTTCGCCAGCGCGCTGGAGACCGCGGTCGCCGGTACGTATTATTTCAACACTTGGAATCGCAACACGGTCTTGGCGAACGCCACCCAGGCCTCGAACCTGGGCTGGGAAATGGATTACGGGACGTCCTTCTTCTGGGACGACAATCTTCGCTTCGACTTCGATCTGGGCTGGTGGTTCCCCGGCGACTTCTATCGCTTCTCCAACACGGCGCTGGAAAACGGCACGACCTCCGTATTTGGTATCTCGTTCAAAGTCGGCGTGAACTTCTAGCCGCCTTTCGTCGATTACGATCGTGGCGTCTATAACGACGAAACTTCGACCGAACGTGCCCGGGATTACGCGCACCAGTATCGGGCCGTGATCGATTCCGTTAAATCCCACAACCGGCGGATCTTGAAACGGAGAATCTGCGTCTTAAGCAGCAAGTGTTTCAGTCCTGGCAAGAGGTCCATTCTTTGCGGCAGCGCTTGGCCGTCTGCGAAGAAAAGAACGGACGCTAAGCGGAAGGCGAAGTGAAGAGCGTCGAGTCCACGTATGAGCCTCGCTGGCGAGGGCTCAGAATTCGCAGTTGATCCCGGATTTACGCTTCGGCAACCAAGGGCGCACGCGCGCGAAAACAAAGTAGCCGATCTGCGCGAGCTGGAACATCACCGGTAGCGAAAGCAAGCGGGCCACCCCGCGCAAACCCGGCACTAGGCTCCAGATTCGGATGAACGCGGGTACTCCAATGACGATTTTGCCTTCGGGCGTCCGCATGTGCATGTAAAGCCGCACGTGCTCTGGATCCACGCCCCATTTCTCCGGCGAGAAGTCCGGGGCGGCGATGTCGATGAATCCTACGGCGCTTTTCAAGTCGTGCTTGCGGATGAAGCGGGCTTCGGCCGAGCAAAGCATGCAGTCGGTATCGAGGAAGATCAGGTGTTTGGCGGAAGCGGACGCGCTCATCACAAGCGGCCGCGCTATTGAATGATGAACTTCGTGAAGAAAATATTCGTCACGTAGTTGCGCTTCATGAGCGCGTTGATCATCTCCAGAAGCTCCATGCGCAGCACGTAACGCCCTTGCACGGTCGTGAGCTCGTCGAAAGTCTTCTTGCCGAAGAGCTGGAGCATCTTGTCCATGAAAACGGGCTTGATGGCATCGAAGTCGGCCTGCTCGTCGATGTTGGCGATCTCGATGGTGATCGCGGCCGAGCCGTAATGCAGCTTGCTCCGGCCCGCCGTTGCCTTGGATGAGGCGATATTGAAAGTGAGACTCGGGATTTCGATCGTACCCCGCTGGGTCGCGACCGCAGGCTTGTTCTTTTTTTCTTGAAGCTTCGCGCGCTCGCCCTCTTCCGTAATGGGCGGACGCTTAAATAGCATTTTCGTGTAGACGGCCATCCCCAGCGCGCCCAGGATCGCGAGGGTATTCACGAGGGCCAAGATCATCCCGATCGGGAGTGGGCCTTTGGGGGGTTTGGCTGCGGCGCCTTCGGCGGGAGCTGCGTCTGACACTCCCTTTAGTCTACCGACTAAAACCGGCTAGTAAACTAAAAAGGCCGGACGCCCAACGGAGCGACCGGCCTTGAAATGTTTCGTGGGCTCGCCCGCAGGCAGCCCCGACGCTGCTAGATCTTCAGCTTCTCGTAAGGCAGGCCGAGGTCATCCGCCACGGCTTGGTACGTGAGCTTACCCAGGCAAAGGTTCACGCCTTTATAGAGGGCAGGATCCTTCATCACGGCTTCCTTCCAGCCCAGGTTGGCCAGCATGACGGCGTACTTCATGGTCACGTTGGTCAGCGCGTAGGTGGAAGTGCGCGGTACGGCGCCCGGCATGTTCGGCACGGCGTAGTGAATGACGCCATCGACGGTATAGGTCGGGTGTTCGTGCGAGGTGGGGCGACAGGTTTCAACCGAACCGCCTTGATCCACGGCCACGTCGACCACGACGCCGCCCGGCTGCATTTGGGAGATCATTTCGCGGGTGACGAGCTTCGGCGCCTTCGCGCCCGGCACCAGCACGGCGCCGATCACGAGGTCGGAAGCGGTTACGGCCTTCTCGATTTGCTCGCTGTTGGAGTACAGGGTCGAGAGTTCGTTACCGAAGATGTCCGAGAGATAATCCAAGCGGTGTACGTTCACGTCGAAAATGGTGACTTTCGCGCCGAGACCCACGGCCATTTTTGCGGCGTTGATGCCCACGACGCCGCCGCCGATGACGACGACGTTCGCGCGATCCACGCCAGTCACGCCGCCCAAGAGCATGCCCTTGCCGCCGTGATCGCGCTGGAGGTAAGTCGCGCCGATTTGGGTCGCCATGCGCCCCGCTACCGCGCTCATGGGCGCAAGCAACGGGAGCGAGCCGTCGGCGGGCTGAATGGTTTCGTAGGCGATACCCACGATTTTGCGGTCCATCAAAGCTTTGGTCAGGCGCTCATCGGCCGCCAGGTGCAGGTAGGTGTAGAGGATCTGGCCTTCGCGCAGCAGCGGGTATTCTTCGGGAAGGGGTTCCTTGACCTTCACGATCATGTCCGCCTTTTCGTAAACTTTCTTGGCGGATTCGGCGATCTTCGCGCCGGCTTTTTCGTAATCTTGGTCGGAGATGCCGACGCCGCTGCCGGCTTCGGTTTCGATCAAAACCGTGTGGCCGCCTTGGGTCAGCGCGCGGACGCCCGCGATCACCATGCCGACGCGATTTTCTTTGTTCTTAATCTCTTTTGGAACGCCAATGATCATGATGTGACCTCTAGTTTCAGGCCGTCGTAAGCCAACGTGATGTTATTAGGAAGCTTCTTTTCCCACTCCCCGAAATCAAAGTCATGCCCTAAATGCGTCAAGACGGTTTTTTCTGCTGCGATGCGTGAGGCGATCTCCAGCGCTCGGTCGAGGCTGAGGTGGGTGTCGTGAGCTCCGATACGTAAACAATCCAGTATAAGGATAGAGAGGCCACGGAGGCGGTCATAGGATTTCTCAGGGATTTCATTAAGATCGGTTAGGTAAGCCACGCTCCCGATCCGATAGCCAAAGCAGGGCTCGCCTCCGTGGCGGAGCGGGATGGGGATTACTTTTAGGCCTTGGATATCGAGCTCGGCCGCGTCGGCTGCCACGAGGTGTGGGATGAGGCTGGGCTTGCCACCCCCCTTGAGCGGGCGATCTTCGAAAATGTATTGGTAGCGGTGAGTCAGCTCCCGGATCGTCCAATCGTTCCCGTAGATGGGGATGCTCGATTTTTGAAGGAAGTTAAAGCTGCGCAGCTCATCGACGCCGGAGACATGGTCCGAGTGGGGATGCGTGTAGAGAACTGCGTCCACCCGGGGGATTTTTTCGCGCAAGGCTTGCTGGCGAAGGTCGGTTGCGGTGTCGATGAGAATGCTCTTCCCTCCGGACTGAACCCAAGCCGAAGCGCGCAGGCGTTGGTTACGTGGATCTTTCGACGTGCAGACCTTGCACGGACAGTGCAGTAGCGGGACTCCGGTGGAGGTGCCGCAGCCCAAGATGGTGATCGTCGTGGACGCCATTACCCCAGGTTTTTAGCACGTTTTTCCGGAAAAGCGAGGTGGGGCACAAATTTGACATAATGCGTCAATCATTGTAAGCAGTCGATGGGTTGTTTGGATAGCGAAGATAGGAGGATGGATGAAGGCGTGTCTTTACGCGTTCGCCGCGGGCTTGGGTCTTTTCCTGGGCGCGGCTTCGGCCCTTGCCGTGGAAGAGGACTGGGACTTCACCCCAAAGGATTACCAAACACTGATGGAAGCTGGCGGTAGCCTGAAATTCGAAGCCGACAGCGAATGGGCGCCGGTCGAGCTGCGGGAAAATCTACTCAACACCCTGAATTACGTGCTCGATCCGAAGCTTGCTCCCTCGAGCACCGAAGGCATCAACGTGAAGGACTTTTATCACGGTCATCTTGGCTGCGACGGTCCCAACCGATTGTCGGAGATTCGCGAAGAAGTTTCCGGAATCGAAACGCGGGTTTTCGCTCCTTATGAACTCGCATGGTACGACGCGCCCACGCCGGCGACTTTGGATAAGTTTATCGCGGCGGTAAAAGATGGGGAAGCGGAGTGGGGCAAGTATCTTACTCGCGTGCTCAACGAAGGGTACTGCGAAAAGCCAGTGGTCATTTATCACACCTTTGAAATGAGTGGCCCCTCGATGGCGCCGGGGGATCCGCGTCGAAATTTACGAACGGCGATGGGCGACGCCAAGCCCACCCACTATTCTCCGCCGGACCGCGGTTCGGCGAGTAGTTGGATGAACGAATATTCGAATATATTCCAATTCGCGTTCCTCGTGGATCAGCGAGGCGTGGCGCATATGACTTGGTCCAGCACTCTGCAGTTAAGCCGCGTCACGGGGCGCTCGGAAAAATAATTCGGATCATTCGAACCAGCGACGAATCAGCGAACCAGGAATTTGCTCAGGTTTAAAGAGTTCCCAGGCCGGGACCAACCCGTGCTAGGCTGAGGTTTCCGATGCGAACTTCACCGTGGAATTGGCGATTTCTGACTTTGGTTTTATTTGCTTTCTTGGCGACGATCCCGTTGGCCACGCCGGGAAAACTCGGCGTCCAGTTGAAGCTCGAGAAACACACGCTCTCGAATGGGCTCACGGTTTACTTCGTGGAAAACCACGCGGTACCGATCATTTCCTATCAGACTTGGTTTCGCGTGGGCTCGGCCGACGAGAAGTTGGGCTCTACGGGCATCGCGCACTTATTCGAGCACTTGATGTTCAAGGGCACGGAAAAATATCCGGCCAAAAGCTTCTTCACGCATTTGGAGGCGAAGGGCGCGGAGGTGAACGCGTTTACGACCCGTGATTACACGGCTTACTACGCGAACATCACGCCGGGGCTGCTGGAAAAGACCATCGATCTCGAGTCCGATCGCATGGCCAATCTAAAGCTCGATGAGGCGGCGCTCCTGAGCGAGCGGCAGGTGGTGCTCGAAGAGCGTCGTCTGCGTACCGATAATTCCCCCTCGGGACGCATGCAGGAAGCGCTCTGGCAGATGGCCTTTCAGGCCCATCCGTACCAATGGCCCATCATCGGGTATCCCGAAGATCTATTCCGGTTGACGGTGAAAGACCTGCAGGATTTTTTCAAGCGGCACTACGCGCCTAAGAACGCGGCGATCGTCGTCGTGGGCGACATCCAGTCCGAGCCGACGCTCGCCCTGATTCGAAAATATTACGAAAAGATTCCGGCGGGCGAGGTGCCGGCGCGAGACATCCCGAAGGAGCCCGAGCAAAGTTCCGAACGGCGTCTCCAGATGACGGATCACGTAGCATCCGAGCAGTTTTCGTGGGGCTACCACGTCTCGAGCGCGCAGGACGATGATTCGTATGCGCTCGACGTACTGGCGAATATCCTCTTTCAGGGAACGAGCTCGCGCGCACATCGCTTGATCGTCGAGCAAAAGAACGTCGCCCTGAGCGTGAACGGCATGGCGTTTACTCCGACCTTTCCCGGACTCTTCATCATGTCGGCCATGATGAAGGGCGACCGGCCGGCCGCCGAGGCGGAAGCCCTGCTCGCCGAGGTGATCCGGGAGGTTCAAAAAAAGGGAGTGACCGAAGAGGAAGTGCAGGTCGCGGTGAAGCAGCTGACCGTGATGCTCATCGATAGCGTGCGGACGCCGCAGGGCTTAGCCAACCTCTTGGGTACGGTGCACGCGATCCTGGGCGATGCCCGCCGTTACAACGAGGACCTCGAGAAGTACCTGAAGATCAAACCCGCGGACGTGAAGCGCGTGGCGAACGAGTACCTGCATCCAAACAACCGAACGGTGGTTGTGCTGAAGAAAGCGAAAGCGACGGGAGACGCAAAATGATCCGGGCGCGAAAATTCATCACTATAGGCGTGGGATTGGCTTGGAGCATTTCGGGGGCCGTGACTTGGGCGGCCGCTCCCGAGGCAACGCCTAGCCCGATAGCGTCTGCCACCGCGACGAATCAGTCCGTCCCGGACTGGGTGAGCCAGGCGAAGCTGCCGGTGCCGAAAATCGAAAAACTCGCCAACGGGCTCGAGGTCGTGTGGTTCGTGGACCCGACTTTGCCCGTGGTGGACCTAGCGCTCATGATCAAATCGGGAAATCGCGACGATGCCGCGGGAAAGACTGGCACCGTGCAGCTGCTTTCCTCGGTGCTGGATCGCGGCGCGGCCGGTATGACGAGCCAGCAGATCGCCCGCGCGGTGGATTCATTGGGCGCTAGCCGCTACGTTTCCGCGGAGGACGACACCATTACGGTGGGCATGCACGGACTCTCGGAGGACGCCGAGCGCTTGCTCGAGCTCCTGGGTAAAATCACGCGCGAACCTACTTTCCCGGATACGGAAGTTAAGCAAGAGTCTTCTCGCATATTGGATCGGTGGCGCCACGTCGCCGATACGAGCCAGAGCCTCGTATCCCTGGTTTTTCACCGGCTCGTCTGCGCGAGCACCCCTTATTCGCGCGGTGGGTTTTTGGGCATCCAGGAGTTCTCGCGCGTGGCTCGCGCCGACGTCGTCGCGTTCCATCAACACCATTTCGTGCCTTCGAATGCCGTGCTCATGGTCGTCGGTCGCGTGGATCCCGCGAGCTTTCGTAAATTGATCGAGGCTCGGTTTGGCTCCTGGCAGGGAAAGGCTCCGAAACGCACGATCGTGAAGCTTGCGCACGCGAAGCTGTTTCCGCCGAAGGGCGCGGGCGTGGTGGTGGGGCGCCCGGAGCTGACCCAGGCGCAGATCCGCATGGGGTTTCAGGCGCCGCTTATTTCTTCGCCGGATCACTATCCGCTGCTCGTCGCTAACACCATTTTGGGCGGGTTTTTCCAGAGCAAGCTCAACGCGAAAATCCGCGACGAGATGGGCCTGACTTACGGGATCAATAGCATATTCTCGTACAGCCGCGAGCTGGGGGCGTTCTCTATCAATACTTCGACCCAGAACGAAACCGTGGGCAAGGTGATCAAACGCACGCGCGAGCTTTTTCAGGCCACGATAAAGGGCGAGGTAACGGAAGAGGAAGTGAGGCAAGCGCGCGAGTATTTGGTCGGGGGCTTCCCGATCGAGATGGGCACGCTCGGCGCGGTCGCCTCGCGCTGGCTCGCGGGCTATATCCACGAGCTCGGGCCGGAATACTTAAACGAGTTCATTCCGCGCGTGAACGCGGTGACCTTGGCCCAGGTAAAAGCGGCGATGAAGAAGCACTTCATGGGCAAGGAGCTGCTGATCGTCGTGGGCGGGGATACGGCGGAAATCAATAAGAGCTTGGCGGCCGAGAAGCTGCCGAAATTCAAGCCGGTGCGGGCTGCAGATCTGCTGTAATGGGCTCTTCCATGCGGCATCGGCCCTCGAAGTAAGATCCGAACTCAAGCTTCAGCTTGCCCGCGTAGATGTTTCCGATCACGCGTCCGGTACCCGAGATCTGCACGAGCGTTTTGGCGTAAACGTCGCCGCGAATAAATCCGTCCACGAAAAGCGTGTCGGCACGTACCACGCCTTCGATCACGCCGGTCTCGCCGATAATGAGCTTGCTGCCCTCGACCGCGTGCACTTCTCCCGTGAGGGTGCCGTAGACACGGGAAACGTCCGTGAAGTGGGACTTGCCGTCGATACGGGTGTCCTGGGAGATGATGTTGATGCGGGATTCTTCGATTCTTTCCATGTGCTATCCCCGGTTGCTGCGGTCTCCGCGCGTCGATTCTTCCGTGGGCGCCGTCGTTTCCGGCTCCGGATCTTCCTCGCCACTCTGGCTGGTCGGAACGTAGGCGGGGACCTTCAGTTGCTTTTCGATCAGGACCTCTCCGCCTTTGTCGAAAATCAGGACCTGGATTTCCTTGAAGCTCTGTCCGGCCGGCACCGATTCAAACTCGGCGCGCACCTCGCGGTAGCGGCTAACCGAGAAAAACTCGCCACGTTCGGGCGCAAGCGCCTGAGTTTCGGCGTTTTTTAGCACGGCCCGTGGATACGCCATGGCGATCCGGTCATTCTTCAGCAAGACTCCGATGCGGCCCTGTTGGTTACCGCCGTCCTTATTGATGTAAGAGATGTGAAAGCGCACGATGAGGTGCGTGCCGACCCAGGAAGTCTCGAAGCCGCCCAGCTGGATGGGGATTTCCGAGGCCCCGTCGGGCGAAGACGCAGCCGGGCTAGCCGAGGCCACGGGGGTGGCGGTCACGCCGGAGGGCACGCTCGGAATCTGGGTCGTAGGAGTTTCGGTTCGGGCTACCGTATCGGTCGATTCTGGCAAGCCGGGGCCTTGCTCGGCCGCCTTCGGCCGTTTTGCGAGCTGGTCCTGCAAAGTGGCATAAGATTGACGCAAATCCGTCAGCTCCCGTTCCAGATCCAGGATCCGGGAAGGGTCGGACTTCAGGGAGATGCGGTAGTACTTCACGGAAAAGAAAAGCAGCACCAAGATCACGGCCGCGATCGCGCCGACGGACATACCGAGCTGGGTGAACCAACGCATCGGGATGGAGAAGGTACGGGCGACCAAGTCATCTTTGAAAATGAGCAGGGTAAGATTGCCCTGTTTTTTTGCCGCCGGCTTGGCCATGGATCTGAAAAGTCTAGCTTTTCGGGAAAGGGGTGTCAATTTGAAGGGGCGCCAAAATCGTGACGATAACCCGCTTGGATTTGCCGGGTAATCCACCGCTAGATGGCCGCTTTCTCTTATCTTTCTTGGGTTTTCCGCCGATCAGGAAAGGGATGAAGATCCTGCTTTTAAACCCCTTCGTCAATTCTAGCCACGCGATCGTCCAAGGATTGAGCGCGAAGGGCTGGGCCGTGCTCATTTGCAAGGACGGCGACGAAGGCATGCAGATGCTGCAATTGCAAGGCGCGAGCGTCGACTTGGCGATCGTGCATCGCGAAGGCCCGAATGGCGCGGGCGAGCCGGGGCTTGCCTTCATCCAGAAATTCAAGGCCGCCGCGAAGTTCAAGGATCTGCCTTACGTGATCACGACGGAGAAGTGGTCGGATGCCGAATGCGCCAAGCACCAGGACACGCCGAATGGTGCGAACGCGTACTTGAAACATCCATTCCCGCCTGCCGATCTCGTCGCGCTCGTGCGCGCGGTGTTGGGCGAGGAAAGCGCGGTGAAGGCGTCGCCGATTCCCGCAGCGCCCCCTAAGGCGGCCCGCCCGCCCGCCCCGCCCCGCCGTAAACCGCGTGCGTCGCACGGGGGAGAAGAAGATTCCGACCTGATCTTGGAAGACGCGGGCTCGATTTTTCTCGAGACGCGTAGCCAGAAGAGCTCGATCCATCTGGACGAGCCCACGAACCCGAGCATGATGATTCCGTCGGCCGCTCCGCCGTCCGAGCCTGGTCTCGAGGTTTCCGAGATCGAGGTAGTCGATATCGGTAATTCCGCGGAAGCTCCGGCTGCGCCCGAGGGCCCGGTGAATGCGACGGCGTTCTCAATCCAGCTGGATGCGGAAGCGTCCGCTGCTATTTCCGAGGGCGCGGCGATTGATTTGTCGTCCACCGAAGACGGCGAATCGTCATTTGGGGATGCCTCCGACTCGGCGATTGACGTCGAGCGCGGCGAGCCCGAACCGGAATACTCGGCGCCCATGCCCACCGATCCCGAGCTACGCGAACAGATGCCCTATCTTTTCGATGGCATGAGCTCGAAGCTCAAATCCGCGGCAAGCGGCCTGGCCTCCTTTTTCGGCGGTACCCCCTTGGGCGATGCCGTCGTACCTGGCGGCGCGGCGCAATCCCCCGACACCGAGGTGCTGAAGAAGTACCTGCTGCTGCGTGAGCAAGACGTGGTGGCGTTGTCGGCCCAGCTAAAGACGACGAAGGAACAAAACGCGAAGCTGGAAGAAGACCTGCGGGGCGCGCGTGCCGCCACGGTTGAGCTGCAACGCCAGGTGGAAGAACGCGATCGCCGCGTGCAGGGCTTTGAACGCGAGAAATCGGTGGCGGTGCACTCCGTGGAAGCGGAAGTGTCCGAGCTGCGGTTCCAGCTTAAGAGCAAGAACGACAAGGTGAAGCTGCTGGAGAGCCGGGTGCTCGAGGCTACGAACGAGATCGAGGCGTTAAAGGAGCGGGTGCGCGCGGACATCCGCAAGATTCGCGTGCGCGAGAAAGATCTCGAAAATCGTCTGGAAATCCTCAAAAAAGATTCCGAAGTCCTGATCACCGCGCGGGAAAATAAGATTATCGACTTAAAGCGGAAGCTCGACCTCGTGGAGTTCAACATCGATCTCCTCCAAGATCGCTACGCCAAGGAAAAAGAACATTCCAGCTATCTCAAGGAACGCCTCGAGAAGGCCTCCCGCGCCATGCGCGTGGCGGGTGGCTTCCTGAGCGAAAAAGACGGAGACGCCGCCGATCCCTCGCCTTCGAATCCAGATGATCGCGAAGCCGTCGGGGGTTAAGATACCGAGATGAAGCCCCCCGTTTATAACGTGCTCCTGATGGAGGCCGACCCCAAGGAGGCGGAAATCTACTCGGACGTGATCCGGGAGGTGGGCGAGTGCAAGATCGACGTCATGAGCCGCGTGCGCAGCACGTTCGACTGGCTCGTGAACTCCAACTATCATCTTATCGTAATCGATCTGAGCTCGCTCGAGCTCGGCGGAACGCCCCGGAAGCTCAACGGCATCACCCTATTGGAGCGGATTAAGCGCAATAACCCCGACACGAGCGTGATCATTATATCGGATCGGGCCAAGGTAGCCGACGCGGTAGCGGCGATCCGCATGGGTGCCGAGGATTTCCTCGAGAAACCGTTTAACCTCGAAACGTTGAAGCT
Source organism: Bacteriovoracia bacterium (assembly GCA_050251055.1). Taxonomy (GTDB): domain Bacteria; phylum Bdellovibrionota; class UBA1018; order UBA1018; family JBFWNL01; genus JBFWNL01. Next base: position 84,612 of record JBFWNL010000010.1, on the reverse strand, counting down.
GGTCATCAAGCGGGGCCTCGATAAAAAAACCGTCTTCGGCGAGAACACGGGCGCGTCCGGCTTCCTTCATTTGCTTAACAGCTGCCAGATGATTTCCGCGTCGCTCGAGCAGAGCAAGATTTTCAGCATCGTTCAAGGGTACTTTTCCCAGGAGCTCAATTCGAATCACTCGAGCATCTACACGCTCCACCAGAACGAGCCGATCCGCGCGCTCGAGAGCGCGGGCGATAACCGCACGGATCGCGCGATGGAAGAAATCCTTGATATCGCGATTTACGCGACGAATCCGTTTCCAAAGATGGTCGAGGCGGACGAGGTTTACCGCTTCATCGATCGCGGAAAGCTGACGCCGGGTCTTTTTGTTTTTCGTTTCAAGTGCGCGGGTGAGAGCGATTATTTTTGCGTTTGTCTCTCGCCGACGACGCCCACGAACACGGCGGAATTCGAAAACCAAATTCACCTGCTGCGTCGTCAGCTCGAGGTGACCGGCAACAATATCAAGCAGTACCTGGGCGTGCAGCACTTGGTGTACGTCGACGACGCCACGGGCCTCTATAATACGCGTTATTTAAACTACATTCTCGACCGGGAGATCAAGCAGGCGAAGGCAGAGAATTTATCGTTCGCCGTGCTCTTCGCGGATGCCGACAAGTTCAAGGGCGTGAACGACAATCACGGCCACCTGGTGGGGACGAAGCTCCTAAACGAGCTGGGCTACCACATCAAAAAACACGTGCGGGACACGGATACGGTGTTTCGCTACGGTGGCGACGAGTTCGTGGCCGTGCTCACGCCCTGTGACCTGGCAATGGCGCAGACCGTGGCCGAGCGCATTCGCAAATCGGTGGAGAAGAATACTTTTCTTGCGCGCGAGGGGCTCAATATCCACTTCACGGTTTCTATTGGCGTCGCCATGTTCCCCGACCACGCGACCTCTAAAAAAGACATCATCGAGATGGCGGACAAGGCGATGTATCACGCGAAGAAACTCTCGCGGAATCGCGTTTACGTGGTTTCGGGAGCCGACACCGTCCAGCCCGTGGCGGTGGGGGACAGTGCTCCGGCCTTAAAGGGAGCGACGGTTACCCAGATCGCCCCAAAAAAATCCGTAAAACCCAGCAAACAACAGTAAATTCAATTATTTAACTAAATTGACTTAAAGCGTCAAAGCCGCTATTAAATGCGCTCCATATGGGCAGAGCTATAGGTATTTTATTCACCTTCGCCATAGTTTGGCTGGGATTGTTTTCTTTTTCCGCTTCGGCCGGAACCGTCTCCGTTTGCTTTGAGAACGATCAAGTTCGGAATGCTCAGGTCGCCCTAGGGAAGGGTTATGATCGCGATCTCTTGAAGACGATTTATTCGGACGCGATCTTTGAGGCGCTCTTGGATGCGACGAAGGCCAAGCGCACCTATCCGACTTGGGAAAGCGCAGGAGCTTGGGAATGGATCGAAGATATGGTGATGCCGCGCCTAGGCCCAGAGCTCGCGCCCGTTCGTGCGCACATCAAAGACTGGTTGGATTTCTATCGCCTCGGTAAAGTGCCGGCGTCCCTTTCGGCGAAGAAGGTGGAAGTCGAGCTGGTTTTTTCCCGTGCCCCCTTGAGTGAGTTGAGGGAGGGAGATGGGCCATTAAAAAGCCTCAAACGTTGCGCCCAGGCGACGCTCAGTAGGTTTGCTTCCCAGAGTATCGCGGGCGGCGGCATGAAGGTCGTTTGGACGATTGACGAGGTTTTACTCGAGAGCGACGCCGTGGATGCGTTGAATGTCGCGGGGATTTGGCTCGAGGACGTCCTGCGCTTCGCGGGTGGGCAAACCCTGGTGCCGACCTCCACGGCCCGGGCGGCGGTCCGGGAGCTTTTCACTTCGGCGGCTAAGACCCCCGCCAAGGAACTGATGAAGGCGTTTTCGAGCACGACTTTCCAGACGGCGGGATTTCGGGCCTCCGTGAAAACGTGGGTTGCTGACTTCTATCGTGAGATCCTGGGCGAATCGGGATTCCATTCTCAGAGAGTAAAGATTCGTCGCGCCTGGCTGGACGAGGCGGAGGATCGGTACGTTTCCAACTTCGAGGCTTGGCTAAAGCAGCAAACCAATATTCCATCGGAAAGCGTGAGGGCCGCTCGGTCCGCTGGAAAGTGGGCGGTCGTGGAAATCCTCCACTCCTACCGGAGCCATCCTGTACGGGACCCCCTTTCACCCGACTCACCGGCCATCGAGAGGCGCTTGGACGGCATCCCGGATCTTGCCTGGATTTTACCGTTTCCAGAGCGAAAGTAACCTCTAGTTTGCTAACAAAATATATATAAATAATAAGAATTTAAAATTGATGTATTGTTATAATATATCGAAATTATTTATATTTTTATAATATTAAAAAAATATCGCTAACAAAAAATACGTTTCAATTTGAGTTTATCGCGCCGAGTCATTAATCTGTTCCGAGGGGGACATATGTATGCGGGCGTTGGTCATTGGGATTTTATTGAGCTGGAATTTTGGCGCTTCGGTGCAGGCGGATACGTCGACCGTGATCGATAGCTGTGAGCTCGATCAGGCCGGATATTGTGGTGGCCGGTGCACCGTCACGTATCGAAACACCGTTCCCAGCGGGCCTACTTTCGAGCTCGAGCTGAAGGGACACTGCCGCTGGGATCGGTACGATTGCCGGTGTGTTCCGGGCGAACCTGAAATCGAGGGCCCGCCGTTTTCGCGCGGAGGGGGTAAGGCCGGAGTGGCTTCTTAAGTATCAACCGATTTGGCCATAAATCGAAAAATAAAAAAGGGGGCATGGATATGCGATACTTCAGCTTCGCGCTGGGAGCGCTGGTTTGTGGATTGATCGCCGGAGCGGCGAATGCGGATCCGGCCCGGGATTCGGCGGCCTGTTTCGCGGATTGCCGCCAGCGATTTGAAAACTACCTGAACTATTGCGAAGAGTACCACACGACATTCGGCATTCCGACGCTCGTGAGTTACCGGTGGTGCATCGCGGATGCGCGGCGGGCGGACGAGTTATGTCAAGCCGGCTGCAAGAATTCAAACAAAGAGGGGGGCGAAGATGATGCGAAAAGTAACTAACCTATTTCTCTTGGCTTCGATCATAGCGTTTCCGGCCCAAGCCATTGAGGCGCGGCCGGTGGTCATTAAGCGAAGTGCGGCGCTTTGCGTGGCTCCCGTGGGTTATACGCCGATCCAGACCGTCGCGCAGTTTCGTGCAATCGAGCAAAATCTAGGAGGAAACTATTTTCTCTGCAACGACCTGGATTTCCAGAATGTCGAAATGCCGCCGATCGGCGCGGCGAGCGACGGGCCTTTTCGAGGGGTTTTAGAAGGCAACGGCAAAGTGTTGCGTAACCTTCGCATTCGCGCGCACGTCGGCGTGCAAGACGGCATGCCTCGCGGCGGCGCCGGTATTTTCCTGGAGCTCGGGTCTGGCGATCAGCCCGCCGTGGTTCGCCGGCTTTCCATTATTGATATTCAGCTTCTGCGCGCGCCAAACGAGTCGGCGCTCGTTCAAGGCTGGGACTACGCGGGCGCGCTAGCGGGATCTGGCCGTGCCGAGGTGTCCGATCTGATCGTCTTTCGCGTTACCGCCGATCGCCCGCGCGATTGGGCGGCGATCCCGAGCTATCCTAGCGCAGTCGGCGGAGTGATCGGTCGCGCGGTCGCCTCCCGTTTTGAGCGCGTCTTTCTTTCGAATGTCCAGTTGCGAGGGATGTGGGCGGGCGGGATGGTTGGAATTTTCAGCGCGCTCTTCGGGGGCTCGACTACGGGGGAAATCGTGAATGGACGGGTCTTGGGTAGCGCGATCGAGGCGAACGTCGCCGGCGGCATCGTAGGTGAAGCCCGGGGGCCGCGCTTGAATCGGATTGAGACGGATCTTTCCCTCTCGGGTGTTACCGTCGGGGGCGCCATTGGTATCGCGTCGTCGGTCAATATAAGCCAAGTCAATGTGGAGGGCGCGATTCATGGCCGCATGATTGGCGGCCTCGCGGGCATGCTTTGGCACATTTATGGGGTGTCCACTGCCGTTCGCGATTGTGTATCGAGGGTAGGTCTTTATCCGGAGGGGCCGGGAGCTTTCGTGGGGGGTATCGCGGGACAGGCGTTGAGCACGTTCTCTGGTGGCATCACGCGAAACCTGTTTCTGGGCACCATCTCGGGAACGTCGCCCATCGAATCTCCGTTGTACGGCTTTGCCCAAGGCGGAATCGGCCAAGGCAACTACTATGATTTGGATACTTTTCCGATGGCCGATCTCTATGGAGGCACGGGATTAAGCGATTCGCAGCTCGATGGCTACGAATGGGAAGCAAACGGCTTTGATCCTGCGGTGTGGAGATTGTTCAATCGACAGTGGCCGATACTGGTGTGGTAATTCAAGGATGATTCGGTTCGGGAGGATCACGTACGATTCTCCCGAACCAATAAACTAAATCGAGTGCCCCAGCGAGAGCGCGAGGGAGTTTTCACGTACGGAAAAGCGGCCGGCATTTCCCGCCTCCGTTGAAACCAGGGTGATGCCGGTGGTTTGCCAAGACAGGCTAACGAAAGGCGCCGCGGCCGTCGGATTCGAGAAGTCATAGGTCAATGAATTGATCATCGAGTACGTCGAGCTGACGCTCAGACTGAAGAGGGATTTGTGGCCGATCCAGAAGCGTTGACCGGTGCTCGTGCGGTATCCGACTCGGGCTTGCAGAACGGGACCGTTCAGATTGTTGTAGCCGAAGGCACTATCGGTCACGCGCATGCTGCGGTGGCCGTAGCCCAGTCCGAAGTGCGCGAGCCAATCGGTGTGCGGAGAAGTGGCGTCGATATTCATCAGGGCGTCGAATCCCCAGGTGCGCGCGTTTTGCGTTTGGTTGCGGCTGAGGGAAGCGAGACTGCCGAACAAGTTGCTCTCGAAATACAGGGGGGTTTGGGCGACGCCGCCCACGAACTGCATCCGGCCGTAGAGGCTGGTTTGGTGATGGTTCGGTACGCCGGTTTCTTGATAGTGCAGTTGCGAAACGCCGAGCTCCGGATTGAGGCGGGCGAAATCGCGGTGTTTGCTCGCCTCGAGCACCGATGTTTCGGCGGCTAAGACGGGGTGGGAAATCAAAGCGAGCCCAACAACTAAGATTTTTTTCATAGGAGTATTTTTGCTTTGGCGACTCCCTTTGGCTAGTGCAAAAATCATCGGGAATTGGAAAGATTCCGCTTCATTGCGTTAATGATTGGATCGTGAGAAATAATCCCCATGAAATCGGTGAAGACCCTGCTCGTGATACCCGCGCGTTACGCCTCCACCCGGCTGCCCGGCAAGCCTTTGGCGGACATTCATGGCAAGCCGATGATCCAATGGGTGTACGAAGCGGCGAAGAAAGCCCGCGGCGTGGATCAGGTGATCGTGGCTACCGACGATGATCGGGTAACGCAGGCGGTACGCAAGTTCGGCGGCGAAGTCATGATGACCTCGCCTGATTTGACGAGCGGCACGGATCGCATCGCGGCGGTGGCCCGCCAGCTGAAGGCTGACATTTACATCAACGTACAAGGTGACGAGCCCATGATCGATCCGACGGGAATTGAGAAGGCGCTAGAGCTCGTGACATCCAAGCGGTTCACGATGGCGTCGATCATGACGCCGCTGCGTTCTCAGGCGGATCTATTGAGCCGCAACGTGGTGAAGGTCATTGTAGATAATAATAGTCGGGCTCTTTTTTTTTCGCGGCTACCCATTCCCTATGGAAGGCAGGAGCCCCCGGCCGCGCCTTCGGGTACGACCCCCTATATCCCGTATAAGCATCTGGGCCTCTACGTTTATACGCGGGAAGTCTTATTCCAGATTTCCGAGGCGCGCCCAGTGCCGCTGGAGGTCGCCGAAAGCCTCGAGCAGCTCAGGGCTATGCAGCATGGAATCCCCATTGGTCTCGCGGAAGTAGAACGCGACACCGTGGCGGTGGATACGGCGGAAGACCTTGAAAAGGTACGCCGTCTCCTAGTATGAAACCTGGATGGCCAAACCCAAAAAATTCATCTTCGTGACGGGCGGCGTCCTTTCCTCCATTGGCAAGGGCATCAGCGCATCCAGCATCGGCATGTTGGTCGAGCACCGCGGAATCAAGGTCACGATGGTGAAGATGGATCCGTATTTGAATGTCGATCCGGGAACCATGAGCCCGTATCAGCACGGCGAAGTTTTCGTGCTCGACGACGGCGCCGAAACCGATTTGGATCTAGGCCATTACTCGCGCTTCGTCGGCGGCGCGGGTTTCTCGCGCAAGAACAGCTTCACCACGGGCCGTATCTACGACGCTGTCATTCGGCGCGAACGCGAAGGCGGTTATCTCGGCAAGACCGTGCAGGTCATCCCGCACATCACCGACGAAATCAAAAAACATATATATGATGCGGCGGCCGATTCGGATCTGGCCATCGTCGAAGTGGGCGGCACGGTGGGCGATATTGAAAGCTTGCCGTTCCTCGAAGCCATCCGCCAAGTGAAACACGAACTGGGAGGCCAAAACGTCCTGTTCGTGCACCTGACGCTCGTGCCCTACATCGCGACGGCGGCGGAGTTGAAAACGAAGCCCACGCAGCACAGCGTGAAGGAGTTGCGCGAGATCGGCATCCAGCCGGATATTCTTCTGTGCCGCAGCGATCGTGCGCTTCCCGCCGATGTGAAAAACAAGATCGGGCTTTTCTGCAACGTGCCGGCGGAGCAGGTTTTCAGCGCGCTCGACGTCGAAACGATTTACGAAGCGCCGCTGCGCTATCATGAAGAAGGCCTGGACGAAAAAATCGGCGAGCTCCTGGGGATCTGGACGGGGCGTCCGGATCTGAGCAAGTGGAGCGCGATGGTCGACCGGATTAAGAAGCCGCAAGGTGAGGTTACGATCGGGATCGTGGGTAAGTACACCGACTGGCGCGACAGCTATAAATCGCTGAGTGAGTCACTTATTCACGGCGGCGTAGCCAACAACGTGCGCGTGAACACGCAGTACATTGATTCGGAAGAAGTCGAAAAGGGTAACCTCGAGGCCTTGCGCAAGGTCGACGCGGTGCTCGTGCCCGGCGGTTTCGGAGAGCGTGGCATCGAAGGCAAGATCAAGGCGGCGGAATACGCACGCACGTCGGGTGTTCCGTATTTCGGCATCTGCCTGGGCATGCAGCTCGCGGTCGTGGAATTCGCGCGCAACGTTTGCGGGATCAAAGACGCGAACTCGGCCGAGTTCACCCCTGGCGGAGCGAATAAGGTGATTGACCTGATGGAGTCGCAAAAAGGCGTCACCGACAAGGGCGGCACCATGCGCCTGGGCGCATACCGCTGCGAGGTTTTGAAGTCCTTTCAAGGCAAGCCCACGAAAGCCTTCCAGGCGTATGGCAAAGAAGTGATTTCCGAGCGCCACCGCCATCGCTACGAAGTTTCCAACGCCTACCGTAAACGCTTGGAGGAGGGTGGCATGGTCATCGGTGGTAAACACGTGAACGCGTCCACCGGCATGGATCTGGTCGAAATGGTCGAGCTCCCTAATCATCCTTGGTACCTGGGCTGTCAGTTTCACCCGGAGTTTTTGAGTCGCCCGCTTGAGCCGCATCCGCTGTTCGCGGCGTTCATCGGCGCGGCCAAGGCGAAGCGCGGGGCGCGCGCTTAACGTGGGAGTGGCAATGTCAGCTCCAAGTTTGGATAAAATGCCGCTCAGCATGCCACTTATTATTGGTCCCTGCGTGATCGAAGACGAGGGGCTGACCCTGGAGATCGCCACCGAGCTGAAGAAGCAGCTCGCCGGGCTTCCGCTGGACATTTACTTCAAGGCTTCCTTCGATAAAGCGAATCGCACGTCGATCGAGGGATTTCGTGGCCCGGGCATGAAGCAAGGCTTGAAGATCCTGCAGAAAGTCCACGAACACACCGGATTCGCGCTCCTGACGGACATGCACGCGCCCGAGCAGGCGGAGCCGATCGCCGAGGTCGTGGATTTCATCCAAATACCGGCATTTCTCTGCCGCCAGACGGATCTCGTGGTAGCGGGAGCGGAGGCGGCGCTGAAGCACGGTTGCCGGCTCAATATCAAGAAGGGCCAGTTCTTGGCCCCCTGGGACGCGAAAAACATCGTAGAGAAGGTTCGGGCCGTGGAAAAGAAGTCGGCCGCGAAACCGGTGAAAGATTGGTTCTATCTGACCGAGCGGGGAGTTTCCTTCGGGTACAATGCCCTCATGGTCGATATGTCGTCGTTTCAATGCATGCAAGGCTTTGGCGTGCCGGTGATTTACGATGCCACTCATTCCATCCAGGTGCCGGGCGCCGCGCCGGGTGGTAAGAGCACGGGCGGCAAGCGCGAATACCTGGAAGTGCTCGCGCGGGCGGCGATGGCTGCGGGCGCCGACGGGCTTTTCATGGAAGTGCATCCGCGGCCGGCGGAAGCCAAGAGCGATGGTCCGAACGCGTTTTATCTCGATAAAACGGGCGCTTTCTTAAAGCAGTTACTTGAGATCCGCGCCCTGACGCGGGGAATGCCGAAACTCCTGCCCGAGGCGCAGGCGGAATAAAGTTAGGACTTGGGGGGAATACACCGTGGCCGCGAGCAGCTTGAAGTCACCCGCGATGCAGAAAAAGTTGAAGAAGCTCAAGATGCTGATCTTGGACGTCGACGGCATCATGACCGACGCGCGCGTGTTTTGGCTCAAGGGCCTGGGTTGGACCCGCGTGTTTCACATCAAGGATGGCTACGGCATCCGCCTCATGGTGAAGAATGGGTTTGAGATCGCCGTCATCAGCGGGGGCGAATCCGACGATCTTCACGAGCGCATGAAGGTGCTCGGCATCACCGAGTATCATTGTGGAAATGAAGACAAGCTCATTGCGCTCGAGAAGATCTTGTCTGCGCGTGGCCTCAAGGCCGAGCACGTGGGCTACATGGGAGACGAGCTTTTCGACATCCCGGTACTGGAGCGCGCGGGTTTTTCCGCCACCGTGCCGCATGCGGTGGACGAGGTGAAAAAGCGCGTGGACTACGTCACGAAGTCCGAAGGCGGCGCGGGCGCCGTCCGCGAGGTGATCGACGCTATCCGTAAGGCACAGAAAATCGGACCCTATTTGAGCTGAGGAACTTATGATCGAAGTACGCTTGCACAGTTTTGACCTGTTCAATCCCACCGAGGAATACCGCATGCTGCGCGAGACCGCGCGCGGGTTCGTGCAGAACGAGATCGAGCCGCAGGCCATGAAGTTCGACCGCGAGGAGAAGTTCAATCTACCGCTGTTTAGAAAACTCGGCGGTTTGGGTTTTTTGGGGATTACGGCGCCGGAGAAGCACGGTGGTTCCGGCATGGACGCGATGGCGGCGGTTATCGTCCACGAGGAGATCTCGGCTTCCGATCCGGGTTTTGCGCTGGCTTACCTCGCGCACGCGATGCTTTGCGTGAACAATATCTCGGTCAACGCGAGCGAGGCGCAGAAGGCGCGGTTGCTCCCGAAACTTTGCAGCGGTGAGTGGATTGGCGCGATGGCGATGTCCGAGCCGCACGTGGGCACCGACGTGATGGGGTTAAAGTCCACCGCGACCCAGACCGCCGCGGGTTATCAGCTCAGCGGACGCAAGATGTGGATCACCAATGGCACGATCGACGAAGCGGGCACTCCGGCCGACGTGGTCTGGGTCTACGCCAAGACGGGCGCCGACCAGAAGCTGTCCACGTTCATCGTGGAAAAAGGATTTAAAGGTTACTCGGTGGGGCAAAAGATCAAGGACAAGCTCGGTATGCGCGCGTCGAACACGGCCGAGCTCGTGTTTGACCAATGCGAAGTGCCCGTCGCGAATCTCGTGGGCAAGGAAGGCGAGTCCATGATTCATATGATGCGCAACCTCGAGCTCGAGCGCCTGACTCTGGCGGCGATGAGCTTGGGGATCGCGCGCCGGAGCCTGGAAGTGATGAACCGCTATGCGGGCGAGCGCACGGCATTTGGAAAGCAGTTGTCGCACTTCGGACAGATGCAGCGCCACATCGCCGAGAGCTATGCCGAGTACAAGGCCGCGCGCACCTACGTCTACGACGTTGCCCGCCGTCTGACCCTTACTTCCGAAGGCAATCGCGTGGATTCCGACGCCGTGAAGCTCGTCGCCTCCGCCATGGCGAAAAACGTCGCTGACCGCGCGATCCAAGTGCTGGGTGGTTACGGATACGTCGGTGAGTACGTGGTGGAGCGGCTGTGGCGCGACGCCAAGCTGATTGAAATCGGCGGCGGCACCAGCGAGGCGCACCAGAAGAACATCACGCGGGATTTGGCGAAGGATCCCTCTCCTATCTTAAGATAAATTCCGGCAGGATCCGGATTAATCCTGCTCGACGTAAATGGAGTTGGGTTGATCCAGCACGCTTTGCATCTCGGGCGGCATCGGGCACGAAGAAACATCGGTGTCCTGGAAGCACTCCGCCTGCCGCGGGCAGTTGAGCTTACCGTCATTAAATCCAAGCGGGCAGCACAGCAGGTCAAACGCCACCGATAGCGTGCCTTCGGCGTCGTTGCAGAACGGGTGGGCGTCCGGCACCTCGGGGATGATGATCTCCGAGCCCGTGCAGCTGAAGCACGCGTTCGGGTAGACGCACTTGTTTCCGCCGCGTACGGTGGGCGGGATGTGCCCGCGGCACCAATAGGATTTTCCGTAGTGATCGTTGACCGAGAACGGCTCCTCGCCAGTATCACCGGGAGGCGGGACGTATTGGGGCACGCTGGATTCCCCGCCCAGATGCGACGATCCGGGGTGGCGTTGGCCGGGCGCGAGGCCGGGGGTGGGCGCGGTTTTTCCCGGAGTGGCGAGATTTTTGTTCACGAGGTGGGAGTCCTTGTTTTGCGCGCCTGCCTTCGCGATGTTGCGCGCACTCTGCAGCGATTCCTTGGCGATCGTTTCGTGGACCTCTTCGAAATCGGCCTCGACGGAGCTGTACAGCCAGCGGAACGCCGCCAGGCCCAAGAGCCCCAGAACGATGACGAGGAAGAAAAAATTCTTCATTACTTCGCGCCGCGCCTCCGCGTTGCGGAGGGCCGGGATTCCGCGTTCACCTTCGCGACCAGGCCGTTGAAGCGTTCCTCGATTTCGTGAAGGATGTCGTTCTTGCGCAGGTGCAGGGGCGTGAGCTTGCCTTCCTCTTCGCATTTTTCTAGATGCCGCGTAATCGCGAAAAGCGGGCCCGCGATGCGGCGGCTGAATAAGATCGCCTGCCCGGCGGCGATGGCGATCAAGATCACCACGACGCCGGCGATAAACCAGGCGCCTTTCGTCATCGAGTTTTCAATCTGGGCCGTGAACGTGGCGCTTAGGACGCCCGAAACCCGCAGGAGCTCGCGCACGATCAGGTTGAACCAAAGCGCCAGGGCCCCGCCCAGGATCATGAGAAACACCGCCGAATACAGCGTGAAGCTCACGATGAACCAGTGCTGGAACTTGTGAAACATGAACAGCCGGGTGCGTTTCCGAGTATTGGTCGGCATAGGTAGACCCCTTCAACGGCTTATCGGCAAAGTCCCGCGCAAACTTCGCGCGGCCGGCGTATTCGAGCACGTCAATTTTTTGGCGAAAGGCCAGTCGCCTTCCACCAGAGCTCGTTGAAATAAAAGGGATTGGCTGCGTTGGCCACGCCGGAGTCTCGGGTCACGTAGTCGAACAACCGGTACCACGGGTTTTGGGTGTTGAAGACATCGGTTTGGATGTCGGGATCGGGGGGGAAGTTCATTTTTCCAAACCAGCTCGCGTCGGCCAGTTTTTTATACAAGTTCCCCGCCAGGGGCGCTTGCCCACCGAAGCGTGCGGGATTTCGCTCCATCTCCAGCATGATGAGCAGCCATTGGTTCCGGTGGGCATTTTGTCCGAAACCCGCGTTACCAGCGAAACTGTGACTGCCTTCCACGTCCCGGGTAGGGTTGCCGCCCTTTACGAGCCGATCCCACTCCTCGGTGGTCAGGATGCGTTGGATGTCCAAAGGTTTTCCAAAGCCATGCTTGGCCTCGAACTCCAGGCGGATCGCCTCGATCGCTTGGTCCTCGGTCTGGCCGGTGGCCATGCGGGCGCGAACGCGTTTTCGGATCTCGTCCATTCCGCTAGTAAGGGCCGCCGGGTCGTTCCAGAGCGAATGAATTCCCCGGTATGCGTCGGCGTATTCCCGGGGCAGCTCGGGAGGAAATTCGGGGAAATCCGCGATCGATTCGTAGGGCCGGAAGCGCCACACGCGTGGCCGCTCCCGGAAGGTGCCGAAACCCTCGGCGATTTTCTCCAGCCGGTTGAAGTTTTCCCGCGTGGGCGGGAATCCGTATTTCTCGCGGAATTTGTCCACGTGAGTTCGGGTCGTTCCATACCGCGCATGGCTTCGATCCAGCTCGGCCAGCGGGTCGAGCGCGTGGACCCAGCTCGGGAGAAAAGATTCCCAAATCATCCTTTCGACTTCGTCGTCCGGCGCGGGCGCGCGAAAGGCTGGAAATCCCGCGTCGGCCAATTCCGCCAGAAGCTTCGCCTGCAAAGGATGCTCGCGCCCGCCGAAGCTGCCGTTCCGCTGGCGGAAGTTAGTCAAGATACCGCGGACGCGCGCGTAGTTTTCTTCCGTAGGCGCGAAACCCAGGTTGCGTCCAAAATCTTCGGCGAAATCCTCGGTGGTGCTCCATACCGCCCGCACGATGCGAAGGTCTTGGGCGGGATCGATGCCACCGAGGGAGCTCGGCCGAATCGGCACCCCTTGCTCGGCGCAGAGAGCATAGAACTCTCCCTGACTGGAGGCGCGCTCGAATTGATTGGGGGGACGGATGACGACGCCGTGCTCGATCCAGGCTCGGGTTGGCGCGGTGAACTCCACGGGCGCGTATGGGCGAGGGGGGGGTAACTCCCCCAATCCTTGCTTCATGCCGTCGGTCACGCATTGGGTCGTGGCGTTTTGCGGCCAAGCTTTCTCGCTAAGCCCAATGACGGCGAAGAGGCAAAAAATGAGGTGGATCCGATACGGCTTCACGCTTCCTTTTCGGTTTTCTCCGGGCAGAGACTGAGAGAGCGAATCAATTTAATTAATTGATAAAGTAAGTGGAGCTTTTATCTTTTTAGTTCAACGGCTTAAATACAGATTTGTGGACCCTTGGGGGTTAAATTCCTTGAAATACGACTTTTAAAATCGTATATAATAAAGATTGAACTACGACTCAAGCCGTCGTAAATGGGAAGTCTACTTTTATGGTGAAGATGAATCGAACTTCTGAGTACGGCCTCATGGCATTGAAGCACATTCGCCAACGCTCCTTGCATGATCCACAGGGTGTGACGAGCGCGCGCGAGATCGCCGACGCCTATCGCATTCCCTTTGAAATTACGGCGAAGACCTTGCAGCGGTTGAAGGAGCAGGGCTTCATCAACTCGGCCCACGGCGCGCGCGGAGGCTACACGTTGCATCGCAATTTGGAGCAGGTTTCGCTCGCGGAATACCTGGCGCTCATGGAAGGCGATCAGCGCCTCGTGCAATGCTGCCCGGGTCCGGGGGAGCAAGTCGACAAAGGCTGCGAGTATGCGGCCAAGTGCGACATCCATCCTTTTCTGTCGGAGGTAAATTCCCAGGTTCGAGATTTCTTGAAGGGCATTACGCTCGCCTCCCTCACGCGCGATGCCGCGCCGGGAGTTACGGCGGCCGCGGCAGCCTCCACCGAAGCAAGGAGCATTGGCGCATGAAGCTCCCCATCTATATGGATTATCACGCGACGACCCCGGTAGACCCCGAGGTTTTCGAGGCCATGAAGCCTTATTTCCTCGAGGATTTCGGCAACGCCGCTAGCCGCAACCACGCTTTTGGCTGGAAGGCGGAAGCCGCGGTCAATCTCGCGCGTTCGCAAGTCGCCAAGCTCATCGGCGCGAGCGAAAAGGAAATCGTCTTCACCAGCGGCGCCACCGAAAGCAACAACTTAGCCCTCACCGGCGTGGCGGAGATGTACAAGGAAAAGGGCAACCACATCATCACCACCAACATCGAGCATAAGTCGGTATTGGATACCTGCCATTCCTTGCAGGCGCACGGTTTTGAAGTGACGTACCTGCCAGTGGATAAGTTCGGCCAAGTCAGCGCGGAAGCCGTGGAGAAGGCCATGACCCCGAAGACGATCCTCGTCTCCGTCATGTTCGCCAACAACGAGATCGGCACCATCAACCGCATCGCCGAGATCGGCAAGCTTTGCAAAGCGCGCGGCGTGATCTTTCACACCGACGCCGTGCAGGCCGTGGGCAAGACCCCGGTCGATGTGGAAGCGATGGGCATCGACCTGCTCTCGCTCACCGCGCACAAGATTTACGGTCCCAAGGGCATCGGCGGCATCTACATCCGTCGTCGTAACCCGCGCGTGCGTTTATCACCCATCATTCATGGCGGCGGTCACGAGCGCGGCATGCGCTCGGGTACCTTGAACGTGCCGGGGATTGTCGGATTTGGCAAAGCCGCGGAACTGATGATGACCTACGCCGACCGTGACCGTGCGCGCATCACTGGCCTGCGCGATAAAATGTGGAAAGCTTTCCAGAACGAGCTCGACGAGCTTTATTTGAATGGTCATCCAACCGAGCGCCTGTACAATAACCTCAACATCAGCTTCGCTTACGTCGAAGGCGAATCCTTGATGATGGGGATCAAGGACATCGCGGTTTCGAGCGGCTCGGCCTGTACATCGGCGAGTTTGGAACCATCGTACGTATTACGGAACATCGGCGTGGGCGAAGATTTGGCCCATACCAGCATCCGCTTCAGCCTGGGTCGATTTACGACGGACGAAGAAGTGGATTACGTGGTGAAACGGACCGTGGAAGCGGCGAAGAAATTGCGCGAGCTTTCCCCCCTCTACGAAATGGTCAAAGAGGGCGTTGATTTGAAGACAGTCCAGTGGACGCAGCACTAAGAGAGGCAGCGATAGGTATATGGCATACACCAACAAAGTGATCGAACACTACGAGAACCCCAAGAACGTCGGCACGCTCGACAAGAGCAAGGTCAACGTGGGTACCGGCCTGGTCGGGGCGCCGGAGTGCGGCGACGTGATGAAACTTCAAGTGGAAGTCGACGAGAAGACCAACATCATTCGCGACGCGAAGTTTAAGACCTTTGGCTGCGGCAGCGCCATCGCTAGCTCGTCGCTCGCCACTGAGTGGATCAAGGGCAAGACTATCGAAGAAGCGCTTTCCATCAAGAACACGCAGATCGTGGAAGAGCTCGCGCTCCCTCCCATTAAGATTCATTGCTCGGTACTGGCCGAAGACGCCATCAAGGCGGCCATTGGCGATTACCTGAAGAAAAAAGGAGAATCGGCATGATTCAACTCACGGACAAGGCAGTCAGCGAGATCAAGCGCATTCAAGCGGCGGAACCCGATGCCGAGAATACCTATTTGCGCGTTATGGTCGTGGGCGGCGGTTGCTCGGGCATGAGCTACAAGCTGGGTTTCGACAAACAGCCTCCCGCGGAAACCGATAAGACCATCGAAAAGGGCGGCGTGAAGGTCATCATCGACGCGAAGTCCTCCCTGTTCCTGGCGGGCACCGAGCTCGATTTCACCGACGGTCTCGAAGGCCGCGGGTTCGTGTTCTCGAATCCGAACGCGAAGCGTACGTGTGGTTGCGGTACGAGTTTCTCCACTTAATTGCGAGCGCTGCGGCCAGCCTTCCGACGGCATTGTTTGCGCCTGCGGATTTCCCCGGGCTTGCCCCTCCGCCTTAAGTGGCTTAGACGGTGATCCGTTCGCGCTGTTTGGGGTGGCGCGGTCTTTCGCCCAGGATCGCCCGGCGCTCGAGAAAGAATTTTATCGCCTGTCGCGTGCATTGCACCCCGACCGGTTCGCCCAGGCGGACACGGAGGCGCGGGGACGTTCGCTTGAATGGATGAGCTTCGTGAACCAAGCCTACCAGACTTTAAAAGATCCCGAGAAGCTGACGGAGTACTTGCTCAAGGGAGAGGGGCTGTTGGCCACCGGCGGTGGTCGTCCCACGGACATTCCCATGGATTTGGCCGAAGCCTGGTTTGAGCTGCAGGAAAAAATGATGGACGACCCCGCGGCGGCGCGCGCGGACGTGGCGGCTTTCGAGGCGAAGCTCGCGGCACTTCGTGAGCAGGGTCAGGCGGAGATCGTGCGCTTGCGTACGGAGTACGATCGTCAGCCCGGACGACCGGCTTTAGCGGCGATCGCCCGGGTGCGCGATCGCGGAAATTACCTGGAGTCGCTCGCGCGGGATCTCGCGCGGGTGAAGGGGCGTTAGCGATGGTGATCCAGCTCGAGCGCGACATCCGCCGACCCGAACAGGACAAGGAACCGATCGTGGGCATTGATCTCGGTACGACGAACAGCCTCGTGGCTTATGTTTTCCGAACCGGGCCTGGGGCGAGCGGGGAACCGCGCGTGTTGCCTGTTCGCGGCGGGGGAAACCTGCTACCGAGCGTGGTGTCTTGGAGTTTGGGGAGTTTGGGGAGTTCGGCGAACGTGGCCGGGGCCCAAATCGGCGCCGCGGCCAAGCGCCTAAAGACGATCAATCCGAAGGAAACGGCTTTTTCCGTGAAGCGCCTGCTTGGTCGGAAGCTTGAAGATCTCACGGAGTCCGAAGCGCTTCCGTACGAAATAGGCGCGATCGACGGCAGCCTGGGCATCCGCGTGGGTGGCCAGGTGCGGTCAGCCGTGGAAGTTTCCGCGCTGATCTTGCGTGAGCTGCGCGCGGCGGCCGAGGCGGCGTTGAAGCAGCCCGTGCGCAAGGCCGTGGTGACGGTGCCAGCCTATTTCAACGATTCGCAACGCCAGGCCACCCGACTGGCGGGTCGCATCGCCGGTTTGGAGGTTTTGCGCATTTTGAACGAACCGACTGCGGCTTCGCTCGCTTACGGCCTGGATCGCAAACGCGAAGGCACGATCGCGGTGTTCGATTTGGGCGGCGGGACCTTCGATGTTTCCATTCTGAAGCTGCAGGACGGGGTCTTTGAAGTGCTCTCGACCAACGGTGATACAGCGCTCGGCGGCGACGACTTTGATTTCGCGCTCCTGAAGCACTTCGGCCAGCGCATCCAAAAGGATTTAAATATCGACGTGCATGCGGATCCCCAGTTGCGCGCTGAAGTCCTTGGGGCGGCGGAGCGCCTGAAGATCGCGCTTTCCGCGCAGGCGGAGGCAAAGTTCAAGTGCGAGTCCGGTACTTTGCGCTGCGAATATCCTATGTCCCGCGCCGAGTTCGAACGCCTGATCGCGCCGCTCGTCGACCGCACCCAGGCGCCCTGTGAGCAGGCGTTACGCGACGCGGGTCTGCGTAAGGAAGACCTGACCGACGTGGTGCTCGTGGGCGGGCCGACCCGGCTCGCGGCTGTGCAAGCGAAGGCGGCCGCGATCTTCGGACGCGCGCCGAATACTTCGCTCCATCCCGACGAAGTGGTCGCCCAGGGTGCGGCTATCCAAGCGGATATTTTAGCTGGCAACAATCCCGATTTGCTTTTGCTCGACGTGGTTCCGCTCTCGCTGGGTATTGAGACTTACGGCGGCGTGATGTCCGCCCTTATTCCACGCAATACCAAGATTCCGACCTCGGCGCGTGAAACGTTCACGACCTTCGTCGATCACCAGACCGCCGTCGACATTCACGTGCTCCAAGGCGAGCGCGAGAACGTCGCCGACAACCGCTCGCTCGCGCGCTTCAAGCTCGCGGGCATCCCGCCCATGACCGCGGGGCGTCCGCGCGTGGAAGTCACGTTCATGGTCGACGCCGACGGCATTCTCCAGGTGTCGGCTCAAGATTTAGCCACGGGAAAAATCAACGCGGTGGAAGTCCGCCCGAGCTACGGCTTGAACGACGCTGAAATCGAACGCATTTTGAAGGACACCGTCTCGCACCGGCAGGAAGACCAGGCCTATCGAGAACTCGTCGACGCGCGCAACAAGCACGAGCCTGTGTTGCGCGCGGCATCTAAAAAACTCCCTGACGCACATCGGCTATTGCCAGCCACGCAGGCCCGTGCGATTGAGGAGGGGGTCGCGGAGCTACGGCACGCGATGGAGGCCGGTACCCCGGCCCAAATCGGTCAAGCTTCCGAAAAGGTGAGTGAAGTAACGACGCGATTGGCAGAATTGCTGATCCAGGAAGCCATTCGAGAAGCGGAGCAGGCCCAGTCGGGTGAAACCAAGAGGAGCATCTGAGAGCGCGTATGCCTAAAATTACTTTCATGCCGATGAATCAAGTCTGCGAGGCCTCCGCCGGCGAAACCGTCCTCGAAGTGGCGCTCAATCATGACATTCCCATTCAACACGCTTGCGGCGGGTTTTGCGCCTGCACGACCTGTCACCTGCAGGTAAAGCAGGGCGCGGAGAATCTGGAACCCATGGGCGACGAGGAAGAGGAGCGGATGGATCGCGCCACGGGCATGACGCCGCAATCGAGGCTGGCTTGCCAGTCTAAAATTCGTGGCGATGTGGTCGTCGAAGTTGTAAATTTGGAATAATGCGACTCACGCCCCGCTTTCTCTTCGCGGCCGTCGGCTTGCTTTTCGTTTCGGCTTCGCCGTCTCCTTCGCCCACGGTCAATCCTTATACTTTTACTTTCCGTTTGTCGGGCGAACCGGCCACGCTCGACTGGAACCTTGCCCATACCAATATCGAAACTTACGTGCTCATGAACCTCATGGAGGGGTTGGTGAGCTTCGACCAGGACATGCGCGTGGCGCCGGCGCTCGCCCAGACCTGGACGCGCAGTCAGGACGGGAAGACTTATACCTTTAAACTGCGTCCCGGCGTGAAGTGGTCCGATGGAGTACCGTTGAAGGCCAAGGATTTCTTAAATAGCTGGCGCCGGCTGCTCTCGCCCTTGACCGCGGCGTCTTACGCTTATTTTCTTTTCGATATCGAAGGAGCCCAGGAGTTCAATCGCGGTGTTTTGAAAGATTTTGATCGGGTGGGGGTGAAAGCTCCCGACGACCAGACGCTTGTCGTGAAACTCAAGGAGCCGGTCGCGCACTGGATCTACATGCCCACCTTCTGGGTGACTTTTCCCATCCGCCAGGACCTGATCGACAAGTTCGGAAACGGCTGGACCAAGCCCGGAAACCTCGTGACCCTGGGACCGTTCACGCTCTTTGCCTATGATATCGACGCCAAGATCATCATGAAGGCGAATCCGCTTTATGCGGGCGCCCGCGGTAATATCCAGGAAGTTTCGGCGCTGATCGTGAAAGACGACGCCACCGCGCTCAATCTTTACGAATCGGGGCGTCTCGATTTTTTGGCGGAGATTTCCACCCTCGATCTAAAGCGGCTCGCGAATCGTGCGGATCTCAAGACTTTTCCTTATCTCAAGACGGGTTATTTGGGGTTTAAAACGACGAAGCATCCGGCCAGCAACGTGAAGGTGCGGCGGGCGATTTCGATGGCCATCGACAAGGCTAAAATTGGGCAGATCCTGCATGGTGGCCAGGAACCCGCCACCACCTTTGTGCCCCCGGGGGTATTCGCGTACGAACGCCAAGGCGGGTTGAAGTACGATCCCGTGGCGGCAAAGAGGGAGCTAAGCGCTTCGGGTGAGTTCGCGGCGCGTACCTTGAAGATGGAGCTATTGACCCCGAATTGGGATAAGCAGCTCACGCTCGCGCAGTTCATCCAGGCGGAGCTTAAAAAAAACCTCAATATCGAGGTTTCCGTCCAGCCTTTCGATCATAAAACATTCCGCGCGCAGCTCGATCTGCACGCGCACCCATTTTACGAAGCCAACTGGGGCGCCGATTATCCCGATCCCGATAACTTCCTTTCCGTTTTCTTGGGAAACTCCGGAAACAACCGCAACAACTGGAAGAATGCCCGTTACGACGAGCTGGTGCTGAAGGCTCGCTTCGAGACTAAGACCGAAAAGCGCGCACAGTACTACGCCGAGGCCCAGAAGATCCTGCTCGAGCAAGACGCGGTGATCGTGCCCCTTTATTACGAGCCGAACAAAGCGCTCGTGCGTTCCCGCGTGAAGGGCTTCCGCCTGAATCCGCTGAATTACATGTACCTGGGGAAGGTTTATGTCGACGGAAAATGAGCGGGTTTCCAAGATCTATTCGGACCGGCTGGATCCGGTGATCGTCGATGATTTCGCCAAGCTCCTGGGTTCTCGACGAACGGGTTACGTTCCACCCACTTTTCTTACCCGCGGTAGAGAAGGGGAGTTCGAGCTGCTGAATCAATTGGGTATCGCGCTTTCTTCGGTCCTGCATGGGGAGCAGACTTACGAGATCTTCACGCCGCCGACCATCGGCGGTGAGATTCGTTACCAGACGCGTCTGAAGAGCCGCTTCGAAAAGCGGGGTTCGCAGTCCGTGATGATTTTTCTGGTGTTCGAGACCGAGTTCTCCGCAGATTCCGGGGCGGGCGTGACCAAGGTCGCCACGTCCTTAACCACCATGATCGTGCGGAGCAAGCCATGATCGCCCCGCGCCCCTTGTCCGCCCAGGAAATTCCGTTTGAAACGATGACTACGCTCACGCGGGAAATGCTCGCGGAGTACGCCCGCGTTTCCCGCGATCACAATGAAATTCACCTTCGGGACGAAGTCGCAAAAAAAGCAGGATTGCCCGGCGTAATCGCGCATGGAATGTTGATTGCGGGCTTGATCGTCGAGCGGGCGCAGCGGTTTTTAGACGGCTATCCCGACTGGAGAATCGCCGCGACCCAGTTTCGGTTCAAGGCCATGTCGTTCCCCGGGGATGTGATCGTGGTCGGCGGTAAGTGCGTGCCGGTGTCCGATTCGGAGTTTAAGTTGGAGCTCGTGGCCCAACGCGCGACTGCCGAAACGACGACCGTCGCTTCCATCAAGGTTTCCCGACTTACGGACTGATATTTATTTCGTCGGGGCAGGGGCTACGGCCGCCTGCCGGTTAACCCGCAAAGCCACGTGATAACCCAGCAGTTGTGGCTGGATGAGCCGTCGATAGCGGCGCATGTGTTCTTTTTCTTCTTCCGGAGTAAGTTTCTTGATGGGCTCCGAATCATACTGCACGGTTTGGGATGCGTCTTTGTCGAAATCCGCGAGATCGATCTCCATTTCCACCGGTCCGATCGCTTCGTACTTTTTGTTCTCGTAAGCCGGCATCTTGTTTTTAAGATCCAAGGTGATCTTCAGCTTGCCGCCCGAGATCATCTGCTCCACGGCGGGTTTGGGTAGAGCCTTCGACTGGAAATCTTTTTCCTTCACGAGATCGCGGATCTTGCCGTTGTTGAGACCCACGCCGCCTTCGGCGAACATCTTCACGCGCTCGGCGTGGCGCGCGTCCACGTCGGTGCCGCGGGCGATGACTTCCACGAAGAGGTCCTGGCCCAGGTTGTAGTCCGGTCCGATTCCCATGAGCGTGACTTCGGCCGTGTAGCGATATTCGGGTTCTTCCGCCGCGAACGCGGGGAGCGCGAGCGCCACGCAAAGCATGGCTAAAATCAGGGTTTTCACCCTATTCGACTTCATCATCTGCACCTCCAGCCTGAAATGCCCCTCAGGCTTTGATGCACCATACTTTAATAGACTTAATTGGTCAAATTTGTGTTTATTTTCAGATGCAGTCAGCCATAACAATGGAGAGATTTGTTTTTCTGATATAAATATTTGAATTTATTATAAAAAAATACATACATGGAGTTTTGTGTGTTCACCAGATGTGAATAGATTGTTCACTGATTAATTGAATCCTCCCCCCTCCTCGTCTATTTGTCTGTCTATGGTGCTGAATCATTCAAACTACCGCGACTATCTGAAGACGGTGCTCGCGGAGCGAATCATGGAGAATCCGGCCTACTCGCTGCGGGCATTTGCCCGTTGGCTGGGCGTGGCGCCGTCACTCCTTTCGGACGTGGCAAACGGAAATAAGAATTTCTCCCAATCTACGGCGGCGCGGGTGGCCCGTAAGCTAGGGCTCAATCCCTCCGAGACGGAATATTTCTGCCTGCTCGTGCAGCAGGAAAAAGCCAAAAACCCAGAGGCGAGAGCCGTAGTGGCGAGCCGCCTCAGCACGCTGAACCCGCACCGTGAAACGCAGGATTTGAGCGTCGATACTTTCCGGGCGATCGCGGATTGGTATCACATTCCCATTTTGGCGATGACCGAATTGCCGGACTTTGATTTTCAGGCACGCGACGTGGCCAAGCGCCTGGGGATTTCTAATGCCGAAGCCGACGCGGCGATCTCGCGTCTAATACGTTTAGAGCTGATTGAGCGCGACGCGGGCGGGAAGTACCGGCGGGTTCATTTCAATCCGATTTTCAAAACCCAGGCGGCCCATCAAGGGTTGCGCCACTTTCATCGACAAATGCTGGAACGCGCGATCTCGAGCCTCGACGGCCAGACGAGCCAGGAAAAGTACATAGGTTCGGAGACTTTCGTGATGGATGAAGCCAGCTTGAGAGAAGCCGGCATCTTGATTGAAGAGTGCGTGACCAAAGTCGCGGCCCTCGCGTCCGCCGGCATTAAAAAAAGACACGTGTACCATTTTGGCTTTCAACTTTTTCGTATTTCCAAAGGAGACAAGTAATTATGAAGAAATTTTCGGTCGTTACCGGCTACGTTTTAACCGGTTTTTTCGCGCTGACCTTGCTGGCTTGCCAGGGAAAGAATGGCGGAAGCGCCGGGGTGAAAGACCGGGATCAGGCGGCGAGCGAACCGATGCCGACGGGTTCGGGCGGCGACTATGCTTCGAACGACACCTCGTCGGGATCGATTGGCACCCGGGGCGGCGGCGGCACCGTGGTTTTTACCTTCAAGCAGGGCGCGATCGCCGCCCGCCAGGTCATGGAGTCGGTGGACGAGCTCCCCGCCGAAACGGAGAATCTTAAGGCGCTGAGTGCCTTCTATGCGAAACACCGAACGCGGTGGCAAGCGGCCCTTAAAGAGTTTTCCCAAAACCCAGACGCAATCAAGGTAACGGAGGCTTCACTGAAGGAGGCCGGTATCACCGTGGGTGCCGAGAGCGTACCGGCCGCGGATCCTCGGTACGTTCGTTTGAGCGTTCCTTATTTAACCGGTGTAGACGGGTTCACCGAAGCCAAAGCCTTCGCGCTCGCGGTGCACGAAGCAGGGCACTTCGCCGCGGGAGCCCTCACGGAAACCGAGCATGACTTTTTGGATCAGATCGGCGTGCTGCTGTATCAGAAACGGCCGGTGTCGAAGAAATCCCAGTACGTCTTCAAGGACGTGGGTTGGACGGGCTTCAAGCTTACCTCGGACGGACGGATCCTCACGGCCAAGGGCCCGGAAGGGGAGTTAGTCACGGTCAATCTCGAATCCGGGGATCGCCTCGTCGAAGTCGCCGGGAAGTCGGAGGGGCCGTGGGAACCGTCATGGCCGCAGTATCAGCTACTAGACGGCGATCGAGTTCTGGTTCGCTTCGCCGAACGCAAGTACGTCGTGCGAAACCAGCGTACGAATCAAGTGCAGACTTTCCAGGTGGCGGGAGATTATTATACCGCTCGCCCGTCGCCTGATCAGCGCTCGATTTGGCTCGGAAACCGCGTCTCGTTCACCGTGGTGGATCTGAAATCTGGGCATGAAACCCCGTATTCCCTGCATATTCCTGATTCGGGCCGTGATCCTTTCGATATTCAGTGGGTGAGCCGGGACTTGAAGCGATACGCTCGCCAGGATTTAACGAACGACGTGGTGCCGATCCTGTCTACCGGCGATCACCGGGTTCTGGATTTCGTGCGAATGTATAATGGGGAGTCGCTTTTTGGATTCAGCTGGTTCGGGGACAGCGTGCACGCCGCTTACTTCGCTTGGGAGGAAAAAACCGATCGTTTTGTGACCCGGTTTCGCGACACCAATACGGGATTGGATGTACGCAGTTTTGAAAACTACTACTACCGAGACGAGAGTTTCGCGGGTGGTAAGATTCTGCTGGAAGGTACCCGGAATATGGAAAAGACCGCGTTGATCGCCGGGTTGGACAAACAGGATGACCGGCTGGTGACTTTTGCGCAGGCGGTCGACACGGTCGGTTTCTTTCCTGACCGAGACGACGCCATCTTCGCGCGATTGATCGGCGGAGAAGTGGTGGTGCGCGATCTGCAAAAAGGGACCACGCGTGGTACGGGCCTACGGGTCCCGGGTGGGTCCGGAACCGTCGTTACTTCCGGGGCGACCACGCTTAGAGGGCGCGCTGTGTTGGTGAGGACTGACGCACGCGAGGTCTGGATTCAGTTCATTGACCAGAATTGAGGTTAGAACGATTTTCCCGCATCGGAGGTGGGATCCAGGATGTCACGAAGCGCGTCACCCAGATAGTTGAACGCCATCATCGTGATGAACAGGATCCCACCCGGGAAAACGATCAAGTAGGGATAACTGCGCATCGCCCGGAACCCTTCGTTTGCCAGGGTTCCCCAGCTCGAAAACGGCGGCTGCAAACCGACGCCGATGAAAGATAGGAAACTCTCGGCCATAATGTTGTTGGGAATCTGGAACGTGAGCGAGACGATGACCGGCCCGAGCAGATTGGGCAAGATGTGGCGCACGATAATCCAGAGGTGGGGAACGCCCACGCTGCGCGCGGCTTCTACGTAGGGAAACCCCTTTGCTTGCGCGACGAGGGCCCGCACGAGTCGGGCCTGGGTTACCCAGGTCGCGAGCCCGATAGCCAAAAAGATCCCCATAAAACCCCGACCGACCACCAGCATCAGCAGGATCGCCATGAGCAGGCTCGGAAAGACATAGAAGATATCCACGATCCGCATCAGCAACTGGTCGAGCCATCCGCCAAAATATCCGGCAAGCGCGCCGGTGACCGTGCCCAGGATCAGCGCGAAAAGCGCCGTAATTACACCTACCGCGAGCGACATCCGCGCCCCGTAAAGGATGCGGCTATAGAGATCGCGCCCCAGCGTGTCGGTTCCCATCCAGTGCGCAATCGACGGCGGCTGCAAGCGGTCTTCGATGATCTGGGTATCGAAGGAGTAGGGAGCGATGACGGGAGCGAGGAGCGCGGCGAGGGAAATCGCCGCCAAGAAGCTCAACGAAAGCAGCGCGGTCCGGTTGCGGCGGATACGTTGCCAAGTTCGCGTCCAGAACATATCAGCGTTCGCTCCGCATTCGGGGGTCGATCCAGCCGTAGCTCAGATCGACCAGAAAGTTGCTTCCGATCAAGATCATCCCGTAGATGAGGGTCACTCCCATCACCAGCGGATAGTCGCGATTCAGCACGGCGGTCACGAAGTACTTACCGATGCCGGGAATTTGAAATACGATTTCCACCACGAACGATCCGGTGATCAAGTTCGCGGTCAAGGGGCCGAGCAAGGTCACGACGGGAATGAGCGAATTCCGAAGGGCGTGCTTGAAGACGACCATGGAGCGGCTCAATCCCTTGGCATAGGCCGTGCGGATATAGTCGGATGCGAGCGTATCGAGCAGCGACGCACGCGTTAGGCGCGCGATGATCGCCATCGGGCGTAGCCCTAAGGTCACGGCCGGCAAGACCAAAGACCCCGGATCCTCCATCAGCGCGGGCGGGAGCCAGTCGAGCCAAAACGAAAAACAGAGAATCAGGAGGCTGGCGACGAGATAGCTCGGGAGGCTAATGCCCGCCATGGCTAGGAAACTCGAGGACCAGTCCAGCCAGCTTCCCCGATATGCCGCGGCCAGCGAGCCCAAGCCGATGCCGATTACGACCGCACCCAGGAGCGCCCATAGGCCCAAATGGATCGAATTCGGCAGCGTTTCGGCAATAATCTCCCGGACGGGCTTGCCTAGGTATTGAAACGACTCGTGTAGATCGCCACGCAGCACATCGTAAGCCCAGCTCGTGAACTGGCGCCAAAGCGGTTCGTGCAGGCCATACTTCTGCTCGATATTACGCTGAATCTCCACCGGCCAGGCGCGTTCACCATCGAAGGGCCCGCCGGGAGCGAAGCGCAGGAGAAAGAAGGTGAGCGGAATCAAGAAAGCCAGCGTGAGCGCGGAAGCGAGCAAACGACCCAGCGTAAACTTAAGCATGGCTCGCTTTCGGATACTGGACCCAACCGGAGGCGATCGGAAACCCCTTGGGGGGCTTTTCGCACTCCTCCAAATCGGAGAGCAGTCCGGTGAATGCGCAGACGAATGCGTCGAAGGCCGAAAGATTTTGGGCCATCGTCTTTACGTCTTTCTCATAAACAAACACCCCAAAGTGCTCGATGAGCGGCTCTAGGATCTCGAGCCGCGAATGGGCGCCTTTCTCCAGATCTCGATAGCTCGTTACAAACCGGGCCGGCAGATCCAGCCGCTCGGCGATCATCGCCACCGTCAGTTTTGGCCAGACCTCGAGCAAATTCACGTTGCGCAGATGCCGCTTCAAAAAATGCATGCGCGCGGCCAGCGGAGCTTTGTTGCCGCCGAAGCTTTCATCGATCTCGAAGTGGGATTTTTCGGCCAGCTCCGGAAACACGTGGTGGCGTACCCAGAGCTCGATGGGCCGTTGGGTGTAGGCGGTGAATTCGCGGGCGGAGTTCCGGCGGGGCACGCGCTTCATCGTATCGCGCATCCACTTGATCGCGGCCACGTTGCACTCCCCGGCGTGCGGACAAACCTTGCGCGTGCATTCCAGGCAGGGCGGGAGCGTGAGCGGCACGTTGACGGCGATCGCGGCCAAGTTCGCGCGGTTTTGGTCGATCACTTCCAGGAGATTTTCGTCCGCGGTCAACCGATCACTTCGGCCCATGCGTTCGTGGATATCGAGTAGGAAGGTTTTCTTTTCGCGCGGATAGTACTCCAGCGCCGCGAGCGTGGTTTTATCGCTCTTTGCGCCGGATAGCTCCAGTCCTAGGTAGCGGCTGGGCGCGGACACGTCGTGTCCGGATTTGCCGCTCGGGCGATGGGCAGGGGAGGTTCCGCGGGAGGCCACCATATCCGGGCAAGTCTACCATATATATATCGGGAAAATAGCCAGTTCCGGCGTAAAGTCTAGGCGTGCACTTGGACTTCCAAGCCGTGGTTCACGGCTTGGAACGGCAGGTGCCGGATGTCGGGCGCGGAAGCGGGAATCTGCGCCACGAGCTTTTGGCGCAGGGCTTCGTCCGCTTTCTCCGTCATCAGGAAAAAGCAGCCGCCGCCGCCGGCGCCGCACACTTTGTAGGCACGCGCGCCAAGCTTCTCGCCGGCCGCGAACGCGGTTTCCATCTCGGGGGTGGAAATCCCCTGGGCCAGTTCGCGGCGGGCTTTCCATTCGTCGGCGATGCTCGCGACGGCCGCCGTCCAGTCCGGGGTGCCGGAGAGATTCTTTTCCAGCTGGGAGGTCGCTTCGGCGATCGCCCGCAGGCGGGCCGTGATCGTCGGTTCCTGATCAATGACCGATTTATAAACGTGCCAGTTATTGATGCCGGAGTTGCGCGATTTTCCGGAATAAAACAACACCAGCCGCGCGCTGAGTTCCTTCAGGATCGCGGGATCCAGCCAACGGCGATGATGCTCGCCGGCCGCCCACTGGATGGCTTGGAGGCCGCCGTACATGGCGCCGTAGTAATCTTGCAGTCCGGCGGGCACCTTCAATACCTGGGACTCGACGTCGCGGGCGATGCCGATCAGGCGTTCGCCTTCTTTCACTATATCGAGTGATTTGCGTTCCGAAACCCAGGTATCGAGCGCTCCGCACAGGGCGATGTTCAGCGCTGAGGATCCGCCTAGGCCCGCGCCCGCGGGGCTTTTCGCTTTCGTGGAAAGCGTCACGCGCTGGGGCTTGCGAGAAGGGAAATCTTTTTTCTGCCGCAAGAAGTGGCGAAGGAGACGTAGGTGCAGATCGAGCGCGGGACCGACCGTGGCGGAATAGACGTCGGCGACCGGGATCTCAGCCTGCGCGTTCAGATCCTCCGAACGCAGCACGAACACGTCGCGATCGGACGGTTCGCCCCGCAAGAATGCCTGGGCGTACATGTCGATACCGACGTTGACGGTGGTCGCGTGGGGGATGAGCAGGTACAGCGGCCAGATGTCGAGGGTACCACCGGCCAAGTCGATCCGGATCGGGGCGCGTGATTCGATGTGCATCGTGGATCTTCTGGTTTAGTGTTCGTTTTCGATGTAGCCGATGTACGGCAGCCCGCGGAACTTCTCCGCGTAGTCGAGCCCGTAGCCCACCACGAACTCGTTGCCGATGGTGAAGCCGACGTAATCCACTTCCAAGGTGGTCTTCATCGACTCGGGTTTCACGAGCAGGGAGCAGATCTTGAGCGACGCGGGCTTGCGGCCCTTGAGCGCGTGCGCGATGTATTCCAAGGTGAGGCCGGTGTCCACGATGTCTTCGATCACCAGCACGTGGCGGCCTTCGATGGGTTCGTTCAGGTCGAGCGTCATCTTTACTTCGCCGGACGACGTGGTCTGGCCGCCGTAGCTCGAAAGTCCCAGGAACTCGCAGCTCATGGAAAGATCGAGTTGGCGGATCAGGTCGGAGAAGAAAACGAAGCTGCCCTTCAGCACGCAAACGGCCGTGATTTCCAGTCCGCGATAATCGTGGTTGATCTTCTGGGCGATTTCCTTGACCCGCGCCTGTAGCTTCGGCTCGGCGATGAGGATCTTCGGTTTAACGACGGGCTGGTCGGCCATTTTCGCTCCCTATACGTACGCGTTATTGAGAATCTCGCCGAAGCCGCCGCCGCCGGGAACGATATAGCACTTATCGTTCAGTCCCTTTTCTTGGTCCCAGTGGGTCCCCGGGACGGTCCCTAGCACGGAAGCCGGAGACAATCCGCGGTCCAAGCGAATCGCGTAGACCACGAGGTCGGGATGCGCCTTCGTCACCCTCTTGAGGTATTCTGGAGTAACAATACAGTGAAGCGCAATGAACTTCCGCGCTTTTCCATTCTTTTTGTAGGTATCCAGGGACTCGACCAGCGTGCCCCCGGTGGCTCCCATCGGATCGGGAAACAAAACGATCGAGTTTTCGACGGTGCCGCCGATTTTGTGGCCGGAGATCTCCGAGCCCGTGACCTTTTGCTGGTCATTGGTCTTGCGGGCGATGCTGATATGATCCTGACGCACGAGCGCGGGGTTCATCAGGTAGTTGAGCTCGGTGTAGCAGATATGGGACGGCACGGTGCCGGCACGCGCCAGATTTACCGAGACGACCGGGACTTCGGTGTCGAGCACGGGGCCTTCAAAAACGCCTTCCGGGTGATAGGCGACCATGCGCGTACGCACGGCCTTGTTTACGACCGGAAACTCCTGGTTGATGACGACTTTCAGGAGCGAGGAGTAAAGGCCTTCGATCAGCTCATTAATGAAGGGTTGCTGAGTCGTTTCTGCGCATAGCTTCGCCAGCTGCGAGAGCATGAACGGATCCGAGAGGATGTGCACGTTCGGGCCGTATTTGTGCTCCATTTCCGAAAGTCGGTAACGGAACCCTTGGTATTGCTGATCGGGGCGGGGCTCAGGCGTGGGCATCGTGCATGACTCCGGTAGTGCGGGTGTTCTCGGGATTGATCGAGTGCGGCTCGTGGCAGAACCGGCAACGGGCCTCGTACATTTCCTGCGCGCCGACCACGACTTGTGAGGCATGAGCCGCGGGGACCTTCCCCTCCACTTTTTGGTGCACGCGCTGGGTGCGCGAGGCGACGCCGCCGCAAACCACGCAGACGGCGGAGAGCTTGGTTACGTTCTCGGCCACGCTGAGAAGCTGCGGCATCGGGCCGAAGGGCTGACCCCGGAAATCCATGTCCAGGCCCGCGACGATCACGCGTTTGCCGCGGTACGCGAGCTTCTGGGCGACCTCGACGATGCTTTCGTCGAAGAATTGCGCTTCATCTATACCGACGACCTGGGTGTTGTCGTCCACGTATTCCAATATCTGGAGTGCGTTTTCCACGGAGCGTGAGGCCAGGCGGCTGGCGTCGTGGCTCTGCACGTGTTCCGTGCTGTAGCGGTTATCGATCGTGGGCTTAAACACCTGGACTTTTTGGCGGGCGATCATCATGCGCTTGAGGCGGCGCACGAGTTCCTCGGTTTTACCGCTGAACATGCTGCCGCAAACCACTTCGATGTGCCCGGAAAGCGCGTTGTGTACCATGGGCTCGAACTACCAGATTTGGGCTAAGTTGTTAACCGGAAAGGAATTTCATGAAGATGAAGCCGAAGAAAATCATCAGCATCACGAGCGTCAAGGCAACCACCAAGAAAATCAAGAGCCTGGGAAGGATCACGATCATGAAGGCGCGGCCCGTCGAAGTCCGGTAGGTTTCCCGTGCCCCGATCGTGGTGAGAGCGAGCGCGTAAATCCAAGCCAGCGTCGAGCCGGCGACGGGAATGACGCTCAGGATGCAGGCACAGGAGCCGTAGGCGACGAATCGCAGGGTGGAGTTGAAGCGGGGCTGGGCTTTGGGGGCGAGCAGCTTCGCGGCCATGAAAATGAACCATGCCGAAACGACCAGCGTCGCCAAGGTCCAAAAGGGATCGAAGATGACTTTCGTCACGCTCACGGCCCAAGCCCGTAACAGGCCTCCGAAATCGGTCTGGCGCGCGAGCCTCGAGATGCCATCGATTTCAGGCAGGTCCTCGACGATCCTTCGGGTCGCCACCGATAGAACGCCTTCGGACATGCCCCGAAACACTTGGGCATAGATGTATTCGACGGCCGCGACGACCCAGTTCGTGACGAGCGCGAACGCCAAGGGGCCTCCTAAGCTCAGTTTTTCCGGCTGGGTTTGAAAAAACGCCGTGGGACGCCAAAGCAGGTCGCGCAGCGAGCGAAAATAACCGTACACCGGATCGAGCGCGCTTTCCTGGCGAAGTTCCGTCATCTCAGTGTCCGTGTCCGTCGTGGGAGCCACCGCCGTGCCCAGGAACTTGCGGATGTCCGGGCGGAAGGCTGGGCGCGGCCGGTTTGGCGGTTTCCGCCGATTTTTTAAAGAAGGCGAGTCCGGCGCCGGACCACGGGAGCGCGGTCTTTAGCATCGGATCAAGTTTCAGGGTTTCCTTCATCGGGGGCGCCGGAGGCGTCGCATCCGCCTTCGCGAAGAGCTCCTTGTCCGTTTGCACGAAGAAATATCGACGTGAACCACCGTTCATGCGGATCGTTACCGCCAATCCTTTGCCTGAAGCCAGCCCCGGCGCGACCGCGGCGGGCGCGGTCGGGAGGAACTCGATGACCCGGTTGCCGGCGAGCTTCTCGACGAGGCCGTTTAGTTTGCCCGCGTCCAACTCGGCCTGTGGGTTTTCCTTCGCGCTCCACTTCCCGTCTTTTTTATCGACCGAAAACGGCGTGGCCTGGCCCGGGATTTCAAAATCCAATCCTGACACGTCGAGCTTTTCGATGGACGTAATGAGCTTGGAGAGGCGCAGCGACTTCGCGTCCTTGTCCAGGCGGTCTTTCATCGCCGGCTCCAGCTCGTACACCACTTCGCTATTGTCCACGACCGCGTACGCTTTCGGCGCTTTGGGATCCTTGCGGTCTTCGTAAAACGATAGCGTACGCTGTTCGGATTCCAACTGGTTTGCGGCTTTCTCCCGCCGTCTCGTCACGGTGATCTCGACGGCCTTCTTGCCGGGGATGGAGTTCTTCTTCTCCGCGAAGAACTCCTTCGCGTTGATGTGCGCCACCACGGCCATCAGCCCGTCGATGCTTTCGATGTCACCCGGCAGCTCGCCGGCGGACGTCTTGAGCTTCCATTTGCCATCCTGCTTTTCACCCGAAATCTTCCCGTGCGACCCCTGCAGTTGAAAGGAGACGACGTCGTGCGGAGCCCAGTCGAGGATCTTCTTGTCCCGCCAGTGGCCGAGTTTTTGGTCGAAGTTCGCGCCCAGGCTGCTGGGCAGCAAGAGGATCTGCTTGAGATTCACCTTGCCTTCGGGATCCGCGCGCAGCCCGTACACCTTGCCACCGATGGGATACATCGCGCCTAGGTAGCCGGTGTGGACCTTGCCGTCGGCGGTGGTGAACTCGTAGCGGCGCATGCCCGGCTGCTTGCGGGTGGCTTCGTCGAGTCCGTATTCCTTCAACAGGCGGGCCTGGGTTTCGGGAGTGTCCGTGCTGAGGTCGATCGTCTCGCTGGCCGTCGTGTTGTTCAGCACCGAAAGCATCGAGCTGATGCTGGTGCGGTCGGCCCGGAACTTACGGTCGTTCAATGAGGAGGTTACTTCCCAGTTATTGGTTTCGCCCACTTTGCAGTCTTCGCCCGGCAGGCAGGCGAAGTTCACGACCTTGCTTCCGTCGGTGAGGCGTACGTTTTTTAGAGTGACGCCCTTGAGGTCGATGAGTTTTTTCCCGCCCGTTTCTACTTCTTCTTTCGCGGACTCCTGCTTTGGTAGGTAGTTATATTCGTACCAGTAGATCGCGCCCCCGCCCACGAGCAGGACGGCTGCGCCGATGAGTTGCCCGGTCCAGTTCATTTTCTTCGGCATGTTATGTCTCCTACAGGCGTCGGCGACGGATCCACACCACGATGCCCAGCGCGCCGATCGCCAGCGGGTAGAGGATCACCGTGAGCCAGAACGTGATGATGTTCTTCTGGTCGTCGATCTCGAGTTTCGCCGGATCGTCCTGCTTCGAGCGGATCGAGATCAGGTTCTCGTCGTCCATGAGCCAGCTCACCGAGTTCATGAAGAAATCCGAATTCCCCCCGGCCTGCACGCCGCCGTTGGCGACCATGTGCGAGCTGCCGAAGAGCACCAGGCGCGAGTTCTTCGTCGCCGTCGAGCCCTTCTGCTTGCCCTCGACGACCGCCGCGAGCACGATCGGTCCGTCGAGATCCTTGCCTTTGTTGATGGTGATTCGGCCCGTTTTGAATTCCGAGATGTCCGTTTTACCCCAGCTCTTGGGGGACGATTTCGCCAGGTAAGCCACGTTCAGGCTGGCAGGCGGGTCCGGCATGAGCACGAGCGCGCGCGGCAGCGGCATGAGGATCGCGGTTTCGAACTCCTTGGTGATGGGATGCGCCTTGGAGATGTCCGCCGCGGCCACCACCTGCGGGTTCGGCAGCTGGATCACGAGGGCATTCGGAAACTTCACGTACCACTGCTCGATCAGGGCTTCGAGCTTGGCGTGCGGATTCGGGCCTTGGAACACGAAGTCCAGGGCGATGATCGCGCGGCCCCCGTTGTTCAGGTAGTCGCCGATGACCTTGATTTCTTCGTCCAGGAAAGAGCGCGTGGGTCCCAAGATGCCGATCGTGTTGCAGCCGTCCGGGATCTTCATTTCCGTCGGCAGATCGACGCTCTTTACTTCGTACGCCTGCTGTTCGAGCTCGTTTTTGATGATGCCCATGCCGATGGGCTCGTTAGATTTCGCGTCTTTCTCGCCGTGGCCCAGGATGAAGCACATGGTGCGGTCACCCTCGCGCAGAAGCTTCATGAGCGCGTTGGTGATCTTTTCCTCGGTGATTTCGTTGATCTTGAGGTTGCGATCGCCGACCGATATTTTCAGGGTGTTGGCCTTGGTGATGCCGGCGATCTCCACCGCGGCCTTTTCTTTCTGGATGTCGACGTACTCGACCTTGAAGTTGGAGTTGAGGTCCGCGAAGTTTTGCAGCACTGGCCGCATTTTCTCGCGTTCGATGGTGTTGGAGAAAAGCACCGCCTTCACTTCCTTCTTCATCTCTCTTACGACCTTCTTGGTTTGGTCGGAGAAGGTGTGCAGGCTGTTCTTCGTGAGGTCGAGCTTCATCGGGTGCTTGTAGGAAAGCAGGTTGAGCACCCCGAGAATGCCGAGCGCGATGAGTACCGAGACCGTGGCGTGGAGGCCGTAGGCGGTTTGCTTGCTGAAGAAGATCTTCTTGTTCTCCTGGATCAGGAAGTAGAGGTTCGCCACCAGGGCGGCCCCGAGTGCGTACATGAGCCAGGTCGCTTCCGGCAGCAGGATGCGGCCGAAGAGGAGGCCCAGTCCTAGGACGGAGGCGCCCAGCCAGAGGGCGATGGCGAATTTAGCGGAACGTTTTTCATTAGGTTGGTTCATAAATTTTCTCCTTAGCGCTCGATTAACGCCAACGGTAGGATTCGAGCACCTGGCGGGCCAGGTACAGTCCGAAACCGATGAAAGACAGGAAGAAGAACACGTCGCTCGTGTTGATCAGGCCCTCGCTCATCGTCATGAAATGGCTATGCAGGGACAAGAACTTCAGGATATCGCCCCAGAACGCGCCGATGTGGTACGACGCCCACGACACGATCCAGAAAAAGAAGCAGGCTGAAAACGTGACCGCCGCCGAGATGATTTGATTTTCCGTCATGGCGGAGAACAAGGTACCAATCGAAAGGTAACAAGCCGCCATCAGGATCGCCCCGAGGTAACACGCGACGAGCGTGCCGGTTTCCGGGTTGCCGAAAACATAAAGGAAGATCGGGTAGAAGAGCGTCAGCGCAAAAAGCGTGAGCACCATGAACAGCCCGGAGAGGAACTTGCCGAGCACGATCTGCCACAGGGTGATGGGCGCGGTGGCGAGCAGCTCGTAGGTGTGCATCTTGCGTTCTTCCGAAAGGAGCCGCATGGTGATGAACGGCGTGATGAAGAGCATCAGCAGGTTCAGCATCGGGAATAGGCCCTGGCGCAGGAAATCCGAGATGCTGCGGGGGCCGCCGCCCATGAAGTTGCCGCGCGAGTTCTGGGTGAAGTTATAGAACGTGATCAGTCCGTTGTAGAAGGATAGGCCCATGATCACGAGGAAAACGAACATTAGGATATAGGCGATCGGCGAGGTGAAGTAGGTTTTGTAGTCCCGCCAGGCGATGGTAAGAATTTTTTTCATAGCGTTTCCTTTGGGTCCTTTGGCTTGGCTCTATTCTTGGGTGGTCAGTTGGAGGAAGATTTCTTCGAGGCTGAGCTTCTCGGCCGCGAATTCCAGTACGCCCATTCCGCTGCCGACGGCGGCGGCGACGACCTGGTCGCGCACTTCGCTGGCCTTGGGATCAAGCTCGATGGTGTAACCGTTGCCTTCGACGGCGACGCGCGTGACGCCCGCGACCTTCTCGAGCGAGCTCATCCCTCCCGCCGACGGGTTGCGCACCGTCATCCGGTAAATCAGCCCTTTCTTCAGGCGGGTCGTGAGCTTTTCGAGCGTGTCCTGCGCGACGATCTGACCCTTGCTGATGACGATGATGCGTTGGCAGGTCGCCGTCACCTCGGGCAGGATGTGCGAGCTTAGGATGACGGTGTGGTCGCCGCCCAAGCTTTTAATGAGCTTGCGGATCTCGATGATCTGGTTGGGGTCGAGGCCGACGGTCGGTTCGTCGAGGATCAGCACTTTCGGGTCGTGCACCAGCGCTTGGGCCAAGCCCACGCGCTGCTGGTAGCCTTTCGAGAGGTTACCGATGAGGCGGCGGCGCACGTCGCCCAGGCCGATCTTGTCGATCGCGGTGCGGACGGCGGAACTCACTTTCGGAGAAGGCACGTCGTGCAGCTTGGCGGCAAACTCCAGGTAATCTTCCACGACCATCTCGCGGTAGACGGGCGGCGTTTCCGGTAGGTAGCCGATGTTACGCTTCACCTCGATGGGATCTTCGGCGATATCGTAGCCCGCGACTTTCGCCGTACCCGACGTGGGCGGCATGAAGCACGTGATGATCTTCATGGTCGTCGACTTGCCGGCGCCGTTCGGCCCCAGGAATCCGACAACTTCACCTTTTTGGATTTCAAAATTGAGATTCTGTACCGCCGCGCGGACGCCGTACATCTTGGTTAGATCCTGAACCTGAATCATGCTCGTGCCCTCTTAGCCAAGTGTTTGTTATGAATATGAATTTATAAACGACCCGAGGGCCGTGAGCAATGAAAAGCTGTCGGATTAAGCTTTTGGTGCGCTATGCATCATCATTAACAAGTTGTTTCACTTGAGAGTCCTGTAATTTGAGCGAAGCGCAGTGCGTAAAAAAGCGGTCGAACGTGTTCTCAGGTGATCAGGACGACCTTGCCGGTGCCTTTGCGGCTTTGCAGGTAGGTGTGAGCTTCGCCCGCGTGGGCGAGGGGGAACGTTTTCCCGACGTGGACTTTGTACTTCCCCTCTTGGAAGCCCTGCATGATGCCGTCGAAGGCGCCGCTCAAGGTTTCGGGCTCGTCCATGAACTTCAGCACGTTCAGGCCGAAGACGCCCTTGTTCTGCATCTGGAGTTTGAACTGGGAGAAGATGGGTGTCTGGAGCAACCCCGCCACGGTTTTGAAGAGGTTTCGCTTCTGGCCCGAAATCATGTCCGAAACGCCGAAGCTCACCACGCGACCCATGGGCGCGAGCCGGGCGAAGGCGAGTTTCAGGCTTTTGCCGCCGTTCGCGTCGAAGACGACGCTGAAGCGCTCGTCTTTTTTCGCGTACCACTCGTCGTACTCCCAAACCGCGTCCGCGCCCAACCCCTTCACGTAGGCATCTTTGGCGTGCGAGCTCACCAGCCCCACGACTTCCGCGCCCGCATGCTTGCAGAGTTGCACCGCCGCCGTGCCCACGCCGCCTGCCGCGCTCGAGATCAAAACCCTATCGCCGGAGCGCACGCGCGCCATGTCCATGAGACCTACCCACGCCGTCATGTAGTTCACCACCACGGCCGCCGCTTCCTCGAACGACATCGCGTCGGGAATTTTACGCGCTACCAACGCGGGCACCACGATCTCTTCGGTGTAGCCGCCGAATTTACAGGCGGCCATCACGCGATCACCGACACGAAACACGCCCACGCCTGGGCCGACTTCCGTCACCGTGCCGGCGACTTCGTAGCCGGGCACGAACGGCGGTTTCGGCGCCTCGGGGTAGAGCCCCATGCGCATCATTAAGTCCGCGAAGTTCACGCCGCATGCCTTCACGCGGATCCGGATGCCACCGGCGACGATCGTCGGCGGTTTGATCTCGCGCATCTGAAAAACCCCGGGGCCCCCGTTGCGGGTGATGGTCGCGGCCTTCATGCAGAACCCCCCTTCATTTGCCGAACCTTTCGAAGTTTTGGATCAAGGTTTCAATGCGGCCCGTGACGGCCTCGACCGTCTTGCGTAAGGGAGCGTCGAGCGCGAGTCCGGCGGCGTACTCATGTCCGCCTCCGCCCAGTTCCATCGCCACCCGGTTAATGACGATCTTGCCTTTGGACTTAATCGAAACGCGGACCATGTCGTTGTCCTCCTCGCGGAAGAGGCAAACCACCTCGGCGTCACGCAGGAGCAGGAGCAGGTTCAGGAACGACTGCGTGTCGTCCGCCGAAGCGCGGTGTTCCTTGCGCAGGTTCAGCCCCATCTCGAGCCAGGCGAGCTTGCCGCCGGCGGCCACCTTCACGTTTTGCAACATGTGCCCGAGCAGTTGCAGGTGGGAGAGTTCCTTTGACGAGAAAATGGATTGGTAAACGTCCTCCGGATTCACGCCGAGCTCGATCATCTCTCCCGCGATCCGGTGCGCGGCCGGCGTCGTGCGCGAGTAGCGGAAGCTGTTCGTATCCGTCATCACCGAGACGTAGAGCCCGAGCGCCATATCGCGATTGATCTTGGTGAGGTTCAGCTCCCCGAAGAGGTGATAAAGCAATTCGCCGATGCTGCTCGAGGCGGTATCCGAAACCACGAAGGCGTGGGGAGGGTAGTTCAATTCTTCCACCGTGCCGCCCGCGCCGAGCGTGGGCGGATGGTGATCAAGAAAGACGATCTTCTTCGCCCGCAGCGAAAGCTCACCCCAGAGGGGCCCCAGTCGACGCGGGTCGTTCGTGTCGACGATGACCCAGAGATCGAACGTATCCCAGAGTTCTACCTCGCCTGGACCGAGTAAAACCGTCGACTTTGGATCCATGAAGCGATAACGCTTTGGCACCGGATCGGGGTTATAGACGCGGCAAGCTTTCCGCGCCCGCTTGAGGTAGTGAAAGAGCGCGAATTCCGCGCCCAAGCCGTCGCCATCAGGAAGGAGGTGGGTAGAAATGAGCACGCGTTTGGCGTCCCCCAAAAGCTTTTGGAACTCTTGGAAATCTTTGCTACGCGAAAGCCCGACTTCTTTTTCCTTGTACTTCTTGCTCAAGACGCCTCTCCAGATCACCGAGAAAGATATCAAACGCCTTATGCGCCCAACACCTGACAAAGACTCCAATCTCGATCCACTGTACGTGATCTTCGAACAACACCTGTACCAATTCCATGACGCGGACATGGACCGCAAAGCCTTCATTGGCAAGGTGGTTATGGATTACCTAGCCTACCTCAGAAAGTTGAAGCTTTCGATTCCAAATTCCATGGTGCAATCGATTGCCGAGGAGATCGGCGCCCAGGTGAACACCATGCTGGTGAAGAAAATCTACGGTTGCCTGAGCATTCAAGACTATCAAAAGAGCGCGCGCAAGGATCCTGCCACGCCTACCCTGCGGCGCCAGGCGAAAGCCCGTTATACCCGGTTGCGTTCACGCGCCGGATAAGTCACCATTAATAAACCGTGAAGAAGAAAAGTTCGGGCGTTACCCTCATGATGAGCTGGAGCACGATCCTCGCCTACCTAGGCATTCCCGCGTGCTCCACGACGAAGTCCATCCAACACAGTTTGCCCTTCGAAGTCTCGGAGCAGAACTCGCTCGCGACGCACCTTTGGTCGCAGAAGATGCCCGGCTTCGTGACGGACCTGAAGCTCTCGAAGAACGGGAAGTTTATCTTGGCGGCGACCGTGCCGAGCGACGAGGAGTCGAGCGCGCCGACGAATCCGTTCGTCCTGCTCTTTTCCAAACAGGGCGAGGAAGTGTGGCGGCTGCCGTTGAAGTCGAAGATCAAGGATCTCGAGATCAGCGAGAGCGGCGAGTTCGCCGTGATGAGCACGTACGACGAAAAGCTCTCCGGCATTGATCAGGCGGGTAAGGTTCAGTGGTCCTATGGCGCGCTTTGCAAGCCCATGCTCCTGAACCGGGTGAAGCGCGTGCTGTGCTACTACGACGACGACTCTCGTCCCGGCGTCGCCTACGATCTGTTCGATTGGTCGGGAAAGAAGCTCGAAACCTACCGTACCGGGCGCGAGGTGTTGACTTTGAAGGTTGCGCGCGACGAGAGTCATTTCCTCATTGCGCTTAATCGCGGCGAGCTGGTGCGGTTGAATTCCGAGATGAAGGAAGTCTTCAAGAAGACGGTGCCAGGTGAAATCGTGGATGCCGCCATCACGGGCGAAGGCCCCGGGGGCGGGATGATCGCCGTCATTTATAACGTGCATCCCGGGACCGGAAGCGCGCCCGCCGTGGGAGCGGAAGGCGCGCCCTTGAAGGGCCAGAGCTTGGCCTTGCTCGACAAGCAGGGCAACACGCTCGCGCAGGTTCAGCTCAGCCAACACACCGAGCAGGTTTCGTTCTCCGAAAAAGCAGATACCGTGTTGGTTTATGGCAACGGACCCCAGGGCCAGTACTTGGCGTCGTATAAGCTCGAGCCGGGAACCGCGCCGGCCGTGAAGCTCGCCAAAGGCTTCTTCTACCGAGATCAGCATTTCGCGGATTATTCGTCCCCGATGGTCGTCTCTCGCGACGAAGTTCTGGTGGGGTTCGAGGACATCTATTCGCCGTCCACGAAAAGCCGGCACAGCCACCTCTTCTCCTTCGACATGAAGGGCAAGGTGACGTGGCATTTGCCGCTGCACACCGAGGACGGGGCGTATCTTTACGCCAAGGCCACGGCTTCCGACCCGTTCCTGGTGGTGGCGACCGATCGCGGTCAGCTGGCCGGCTACCAAGTGCGGCGCTAAAAATCACGCGTCCCGCCATTTTTTTGACGTGCGCTCGCTGGACCAAAACCGAGTTCGCTTCAGAAGTCTTTTGTGGTCGCCTCCGAGTGCGGGTGCTAAATTCTTCCCATATGAAGAAACTGATTCTGATGGGATGGATGTGCGGGGCTTTGTCTATGGTCGGCGGAGCGCAGGCGTATACCGCCTACGTCGGGGCCGATAGCTGCGAAGACGCGGCTGGCTTTTGCGTGCGTTTGGCGCAAGTCGACCAAAAGCTGGAGATGAACCTCGCTTCATCGCGCGAAGTGATGCTCGTCGTGAAGGCCGGCGCCGAATATGCCGGTGATCAAGTGAAGGTCGTCATCAACGGCGACGGCCAACAAGACGCCGTCTTCGCGCAAGGCGAGAATCTACAGTTCTCCGTCGATCTGCTCGAGTTTCCGTTAAAGGCCGGCGAAACCAAGACCATCACGCTCTCCGCCCGAGCGAAATCGACCGCGCTCCCTTTCGCGGCGAAGGGGTTCAAGGTTTCCGTGCAAGACGGAGCGAAGGCCGACGAGGCCGTAGTGCCAGTTTCGATCGCGAGCAAGTATGTCGTGACGATTGAAGACACCGCTCGGCCGTTCCACCTTTGGATGGGCGGCGAAGGCCTGGAAGCCAAGCCGTTCGCGGCGAACTCGTCCGTGACTTTCCGTACGGCGGCCGCGCCGGTGACTTTGGAGTTCATCAACCGCGACACCACTTCCGTTCACCGGGTGCACGGCCAAGGCGGCATCCGCCACCAGGACGACTCGCTCGCCAAGTCCCCCGAGAAGGGTAAGGACGGCGGCAAGTACATGCCGACGGTGGCGAAGGCCGGTTTGTTCTACTGCCACGATCACGAGAACAGCGGAAACCGCGGCGTCGTTTTCGCCGACTAATCTTCGCTCAATTTAATTCAATGTTTTTAGATGACCTTCTTCCGCTTACCGGAAGAAAGGATGCCCAGCATCTCGCGGTACTTGGCGACCGTGCGGCGGGCGATGTTGATGTTGTCCTTCATTAAGAGCTCCACGATCTTCTGATCGGACAAAGGATTCTTCGGGTCTTCCTTTGATACGAGCTGGCGGATCTTTTCCTTCACCGCTTCGCTGGCCAGGGCGTCGGATCCGTCGGCCGAGTTGATGGAAGAGTTGAAGAAGTATTTGAGCTCGAAAATACCCACGGGCGTATGCACGAATTTGTTCGTGGTCACGCGCGAGATGGTGGATTCGTGCATGCCAATATCGTTCGCCACGTCTTTCAGGATCATGGGCTTGAGGAACTGCACGCCCTTCTCGAAGAAGTCACGCTGGCGCTGGACGATGGCTTCCGTCACCTTGTAAATGGTCTTCTGGCGATTGTGGATCGAGCGGATGAGCCACATGGCCGAGCGCAGTTTTTCCTGCACGTATTCCTTGGTGACCTTGTTCTTGCCGTCGCCCTTGGTGGCTTCGGCCAGGATGTTTTTGTAGTAGCCGGAGATACGCAGCTTCGGCATGCCATCTTCATTGAGCACGATGACGTACTCGTGGCCAACCTTATACACGTAAATGTCGGGCGTGATGTACTGGGTGTCGCCGGTGTTGAAGGAGCGGCCGGGTTTTGGCTCGAGCTCCATGATCATCTTCGTGGCTTCAATGACTTTTTCGATCGGCGTGTTCAACGCTTTCGCGATCGTCGAGTAGTTCTTGCGCTCCAAATCGCCCAGGTGCTTTTCGATGATCGACTCCACGAGCGGCTGGCGCGGATTCAGGAACGTGGCTTGGGTCGCCAGGCATTCCTGCAGCGAGCGCGAGCAGACGCCGATGGGATCGAAGTTCTTGATGATCTTGAGGACTTCTTCCGCGTCTTCCACCTCCAGCCCGGACTCCTTCGCCAGGTCTTCCATGTTCGCGGTGAGGTAGCCGTCGTCGGATAGATTGCCGATAACGAGGCTCCCAAACTTCATTTCCTCGTCGGTGAGGCTAGCCATGGAGAGCTGCCAGGTCAGGTGGTCTTCGAGCGTGCTGGTTTTGGTCAGCACGCTCTCGAAGCTCGGCAGCTCGTCGTTGACTTCCTTCATCGACGGCGCGGTCGAATAGTTAGAATTGAAATCTTCGATGTACGACTCCCAGTTGAAGTCGTCCTTGCCCTTCACGAGCTCTTCCTTGGCGTCGGGGGCCTTGTCGAAAGCTTCTTCATCGCGGCGCTGTTCGGCTTCCGGGTCGGCGCCGCTGGCGGACTCTGTGGGTTCCGGCGTGCCTTCTTGATCCTGCTGCT
Source organism: Bacteriovoracia bacterium (assembly GCA_050251055.1). GTDB lineage: Bacteria > Bdellovibrionota > UBA1018 > UBA1018 > JBFWNL01 > JBFWNL01. The sequence goes on along the minus strand of JBFWNL010000010.1, from coordinate 42,767 downwards.
CGTAGGTCTCTTCCAGGACCGGATTCTCGACCAGCTCGTTATTGATGAGCTCGGCCAGCTCCATGCGGTTCAGTTGCAACAGCTTAATCGCCTGCTGCAGCTGGGGCGTCATTACCAGCTGCTGGCTGAGTTTTAAGCTCTGTTTGAGTTCTAAGGCCATGGTCTAGATGTCGTCTTTTCCGGTAGTGCAGCTAAAGCTGGAACTTCTCTCCGAGGTACTTTTCCCGAGCGGCGCGGCTGTTGGCGATCTCTTTGGGTGTACCTTTCTCCAGAATTTTACCATCATTTAGCAAATAACCCAAATCACAAATCTCTAGTGTTTCCCGTACGTTATGATCAGTTATGAGAACCCCGATGCCCCGGGCTTTCAGGATCTGGATCATTTTTTGAATGTCGGCGACCGCAATCGGGTCAATCCCTGCGAATGGTTCGTCCAACAGCAGGAAAATAGGGTTTAACGCAAGCGCTCTGGCGACTTCCACGCGCCGCCGCTCCCCCCCGGAAAGGGTGAAAGCCTTTTGCTTGGCGATGGCGTTGAGATTGAACTCGTCGAGCAGTCTCTGGAGCCGGTTGCGCCGTTCCACATCGCCCAACTTCATTACTTCCAGCACCGTGAGGATGTTTTCCTCGACCGTCATGCGCCGAAAGACCGAAGCTTCCTGGGGTAGATACGCAATCCCGCGGCGTGCTCGTTCATGCATCGGCACGTCCAGGATGGATTGATTATCGAGGGTGACGTCGCCCTCTTCGCCGCGGATGATTCCGACCACCATGTAGAACGAGGTGGTTTTGCCCGCCCCGTTGGGGCCGAGCAACCCCACGACCTGGCCCGTGTGGATCTCGAAATCCACCCCCTTCACGACTGGCCGTCCTTTGTAGGCCTTGTGTAGGTTCACCGCGCGCAGCACGTGCGCGGGGGCGTTGGCGGTGTCATCTTCCTTCGCTGTAAGCATTGCTATGGTCGACCTCGACGATGTCCGTTTCCTTGTGGATCAGGATCGTTTCCCCGGTCACGGTATCAGAATTTTGATAAACCTGCGGAAATTTCCTGAGGATAATGATGTTTTTGCGCGTGTCGAAATCCGCCTGCCCGCACGTCGCATACTTCGCGCCTTCCGAATTTTTCCGGTCCCGCACGCTCGTGTCGTAGATCAGCACGTCGTCGAATGCTTTCATGTAATTGAGCTGCGTGGAAAACTCGCCGTAATTCAGCTGCCCGGTGCGGCTGTATACGAGCAGCTTTTCCTGGCGGGTTTTGACGAAACGCTCGGCGATCGGACGCCGGCGATCCATCGAGAAATCCGCGGTGCGCGCGATCCGATCGATCTCGCAGCGGTCCGCTTCGATCGTGGTGTCGTCCGCCACGCCTTGCGTGTTCGCCGTCCTCGGGACGTTCCGCTTCATCTTTAGGCGTACGTGCTTGGGCAGGACGATATGGTTTTTCTCCATCGAGAAGTCCATGCCTTCACTCGTGAAACTCAGGGTTTTTTCCTCGTCGGAAATGCCCTCGCCGCGCACCGGTTGGTTGGGTGGGATTTCGATCTTGCGGGTGTCGGGGTGGTACAAGATGTACTGGCTGTAGAGCGTGAAGCCGTCGGGAAAGACCGTGGTCACGTCGCCGAAAACCTCCAGATCACGCTGGTTGCTGAAATACTTGGCTTCTTTGCCGGTCACGATGGTGGGCTCGTCGCCGGCGTTGTAAAGGTGCGCCATCACCTGGCGCGAATGCACGAGCTGCTCTTTTTGGAACATCACGGCGTTCTTTGCCTGCAACCGCCACATTTTCTGCACGCCTTGGTTCGCGGCGTAGCTAAAGTCCTTGAGCGTGTAGTCGGGGATCTTGCCCTTGGGGATGCCGGGTGCGAGCGTTTCGTCATTCACTCCCAAATGAGTGATGGCGTCTTGCGGATTCAGGGTCGGACGAAAGCCCCAGGTCGAGGGTTCGTCCAGCGTGCTAGGAGAAAGGATCACGATCTCCACCACTACGAAGAGGGCTAATGATGCGACGAGTAAGAGCTTGACGCGTGAGGGTTGGGTAGCGTTCGCCACGGACATTACCCCCAGGTTAGCAGTTTTTTTTGGACGTGCCGATTGACGAATTTATGATAAGACCAGTCCAAAATTATTACCTGGTTACATAATGGATCCCCAGTTCGAGAACCGAAAACGCGAACACATTCAGCAGTCCCTTAATCCGCTTAACCAGTCCACTGGACTGAGTGGTTTGGACGACGTTCGCCTCGCCCATGAGGCGCTCCCAGAGCTGAATTTCGAGGATCTTACCATCGAATCGGAGTGCCTAGGCAAGCCTTCGCACACCCCGTTCTTTGTCTGTGGCATGACTGCCGGCCATGCGGACGCACCCACCCTAAATCGATTAATTGCTGCATCGTGTCAAAACCGAGGTTGGGCCATGGGTGTGGGCTCCCAGCGGCGGGACTTCGAGGTTTTACGAGGGAAGTCTGCGGCTGGTTACCATTCGGTTGATCATTGGAAGAGTTTTCGGACGGACTTCCCGCGTCTCACGCTTTTGGGCAACTTGGGGATTAGCCAACTGATCGACGCGTCTATCGACGACGTACGTAAGCTGGTCGACCTGATTGAAGCGAGCGCACTTTGCGTGCACGTGAATGCCATGCAGGAGGCTATCCAGCCCGAAGGGACGCCCCACTTTCGTGGAGCCCTGAAAGCGCTTGAAACTCTTTGCGCCAAATTAGGCGTGCCGGTGGTCCTGAAGGAAACTGGCTGTGGATTTTCGTCGAACACGCTCGTGCGGCTGAAAAACGTGGGCCTAGCCGCGATCGACGTAAGCGGATTGGGCGGCACGCATTGGGGCCGCATCGAAGGCAGCCGGGCCGAAAGCGGCAGTTTGCAGCAGCGCGCGGCGGTTACCTTCGGAAACTGGGGCGAGACCACGGTGGATTCGGTCGTCGCCGCAAAAAACGTACTCGGTTCTGGTGGAGCCGGGGGTACCGAAATTTGGGCGTCCGGGGGTGTGCGTTCCGGCTTGGATGCTGCTAAACTCATCGCCTTAGGATCAAAGCAGGTGGGATACGCGCAGCCGGTATTGAAGGCGGCGCTGGGTGGTGAAGCCGTCTTGGATTCATGGATGAAACAAATGGAGTTTGAGCTCAAGGTGGCGCTCTTTTGCACTGGAAGTTCCTCTCCGACCGCGTTGAGGGGGAAAAGCGGGATATGCTCGATCAAGAAGAACAACAGCAATTAATGACCGGCTTCCATAAGCTGACTCGTACGGAGCGCTTGGCGCGCGTGCAAAAATTTTGCGGGCTCACGGATTCGGAAGTACTGGCGCTTTCCGGCGAAGATTCGCTTTCGGCCGAAATGGCCGACAACCTCATCGAGAACGTGGTCGGCACGTTCGCGATTCCCCTGGGAGTTGCCACCTATTTCAAGATCGACGGTAAGAACGTCCTGATCCCGATGGCGGTCGAAGAAACCTCCATCGTGGCCGCCGCGAGCGCTACCGCGAAATGGGTCGCGCGCGAAGGTCATATTCGCACTTACGTGAAGGGTCGTTTGGTGATTGGCCAGATCCAGCTCCCGCTCGTCGCCGACGCCCAGCGCGCGCGCAACCTCTTGCACGAAAACCGTGACCGGCTCATCGAGCTCGGCAACGAATGCATGCCGGGTATCGTCAAGCGCGGCGGCGGCGTGCGTGACATCGGCGTACGGGTGCTCGATCGCCCGGACGGCGGTCAGATGCTGGTGCTCCACCTCCTTTGCGACACCTGCGACGCCATGGGCGCGAACCTTATCAACCAAGTTTGCGAAGCGCTCAAGCCCCGCATCGAAACGCTGACCGGCGAGCGCGTTGGCATGTGCATCCTCTCCAATTTGACGGACGGCCGTTTGGTCGTCGCCGAGATCGTCATCCGCGACATCGATCCCGCCGTGGGCAAGGGCATCTGCGAGGCCGCGATCTTCGCGAAGGCCGATCCCTACCGCGCGACCACGCACAATAAGGGCGTGCTCAACGGCATTGACCCCATCTTGATCGCCACCGGCAACGACTGGCGCGCGGTGGAAGCGGGCGTGCACGCGTACGCTTCCCGTTCCGGACGCTACCAGCCCATCACCGATTGGCGCATGGAAGGCGGCGATCTGATCGGCCAGATCGAGATCCCGATGGCCGTGGGAACGGTGGGCGGGGTGACCCGCTCGCATCCGACGGCGAAGGTGGCCCTGAAGATGATGGGCATCGAACACGCCGACGACCTCGCGCGCATCTGCGTGGCCGTGGGCCTGGTGCAGAACCTGGGCGCGCTGCGCGCGCTTTCGACGGTCGGGATCGTACAAGGACATATGAAGTTGCACGCGGCGAACTTGGCGATCGCCGCCGGTGCGGAAATCCATGAAATTGCCGAGTGCCGCGAGCGCTTGGCCGCGCTGCTCATGCAGGAGAAGCGGATCAACCTGACCCACGCCAAGGAAGTATTGGAGGCGATCCGTGACCAGTGCGTACCACCCGCACGCGCGAACGAATCCGTCGAGCTCTAGCCGCGAGTACTCCGTCGGCGGGAAAATTTTCTTACTGGGCGAATACATCGCCCTCCTGGGCAAGCCCGCGATCGTCGCCGCCGTCGGTCCGCGCTTTCACCTCGTCGTGGAGCCCGACTGGGAAGCAACGCCGGAAATGCTCGGGGGGTTCCATCCCGAAAGTCCGGCTGGCCTATTATTGAAGTGGGCCGCCCATGAGAAGTTAAATGTCCCGTGGTTTCAATTCCGCGACGCTCACGGGGGTGCCGGGGGGTTCGGTGGATCCACCGCCGAGTTCGCGCTGCTTTACCAGGCCGTGATGGAAGCCAATGGCCGGAAGTCCGAATTGAACGCATGGGCGGCTTGGCGCCTCTACCGCCGCTTGACCGGTGATCAGGCCCTGCCTCCGAGCGGCGCCGACCTCGCCGCCCAGATCAACGGTGGTTTGGCCGTTTGTCACTTGGAAGCGGAGAAGATCGAAGACTGCCGCCGGGGGTGGGGTTCGCAGTTCTGGGTTTTCTCGGCGACGGGCAAGCCCGGGCGCAAGGTTCCCACGCACGAGCATCTGCAGGCGCTTGGCCGTTTGGGATTTCCGAAGCACTCGGGAGACTTGATCGATCGCTTGACCGCGGTTGCCGTCGGCGGCCAGCGCGCGCTCGAGGAAACCGATTTGCCCGCGCTCGGTCGGGCGATGGACGACTACGCGAATGCATTGTCCGAAGCGGGCCTGGAGTTAGCGGAGGCCGCCGAAGATCGTCGCGCCTTGCGCGCGCTTCCCGGCGTGCTCGGCGTGAAGGGCGGGGGCGCCCTGCTGGCGGATAATATGATGGCGCTCGTGGATCCCGCGCGCTTAGGGCCCGCGGAAGCGGCGGCGCTCCGCCAAACCGCCGAAGCCCGGGGACTGAAACTGCTTTGGCAAGGAATTGAATTCGAGGACGGCCTGAAATGAGGGAGACCATATGAGCACCAAAACGTCGATTTTCGCCAGCGCGCCCTCTAACATCGCGATCATTAAATACATGGGAAAGAAGGACGCTTCCCAGAACCTGCCCGCGAACGGCAGCCTGTCGATGACCCTGAATTCGCTGCAGACCGTGGTGGAGTTCGAGCGCATGCCGACGAAGGGAAAACAGTGTGTATTCCGCTGGATCCCAGAGCTTCCCCGCATGGAACTTGAAAAGCTGACCGCCGCTGCCGCGGAAAAAGGCGCCGCGAAATCGGCGGCGGCCGCTAAGTCCCGCGCCCCGCAGTCCCCTTGGATGGCGCCGGCGCTGAACGACCATGGCGTGACCAAGGTGAACAAGCAGATTGAGCGCGTTCAGCGCTTCGTGCCGGAGGTCTTCGGCGCCCACGGTCTACAGTTTGATCTCGACTGCGATATCAACTGGCGCACCTGCAATTCCTTTCCGGCCGCCGCCGGCATCGCGTCCAGTGCTTCGAGCTTTGCCGCCATCACCCTCGCCGCCGCCGCGACCTTCGCGCGCGACGTGAAGGCTTTCGAAAAGGTTTGGCAAACCCAAGCGGATTTTCGGCGGGCCTTTGCCGCGCTCTCCCGCCAAGGTTCGGGCAGCTCGTGCCGCTCGCTCGAAGGCCCTTGGGTGAAGTGGGAAGGGGAGCGTGCCGCCGCCGTAACGTCAAAGATGCCCGAGATGGTCGATTTCGTGCTCCTCGTGAGCCGTGAAAGCAAGCAGGTGTCTTCCAGCGAAGCGCACCTGCGCGTGCTGCAGTCACCGCTTTGGACGGGGCGCGTGGATCGCGTGGCCGGACGCATGACCCAGCTTGAGACCGCGCTCGCCTCAGGCGATCTCACGGGCGTCGCCAAGATCGCTTGGGCGGAAGCCTGGGAGATGCACAGTCTTTTTCATACCTGCGAGCGTCCGTTCACTTACTTTGAGCCGCGCTCGATCGAGATCCTCAAGTGGCTCGCTACGCTTTACAACGCCGCGCTTGACCATAACCAGGTTCCGCCGATTGTCACGTTGGACGCCGGGCCGAACGTACATCTGCTCGTGGCGAAGTCCAAGGCCGCGCAGTGGCGTGAGCTATTGACCGTGAAATTTCCTGACCTGGAATTTCTCGAAGACCCGCAGGGCGACGGAGCGAAGCTGTTGTCATGATTCTCGCGTCGGACACATTCCGCACCGCCGAGTCGAACGTCGATCGCGGGCTCCTCGCTAGCCAGGTCACGGTACCCGGGAAATGGGTACTGACGGGCGAGCACACCGTGCTGCGCGGGGGTTCGGCGATCGCGATGCCACATCCGGAGTATTCCCTCACGCTTTCTTTCGAGGCGGACGGCGCCGGTGAGTTGAAGGTGGGGCGTTCCGGTCGTGACCATATTTATTCGCCGGTGCTCGAGCTGGTGCGACAGTTAGAGCGAAAGTCCGGGGCGAAAGCTCCGGGCGGAACGCTGCGGATACAGAGCACGATCCCCGTGGGAGGCGGCCTGGGTTCATCGGCCGCGTTATGCGTGGCGGTCACCCGTTGGTTTTCCGCCCGCACGGGGTATGCCTTCGAAAAGCCGGTGGCCGTGGCTACCGAGCTTGAGGACTACTTTCACGGCAAAAGCAGCGGCATGGACGTGGCTGTCGTCGCCAGCGGTCAACCGATCGTTTACCGGCGTACGACCGAACCCGGGGAGGTGGGCATTACCCCGCTCCTGCTCGCGAGCGGCCTGCCGAAGTTTACATTCCACGATACGCGCGTGCGCGGCCGTACCAGCGATTGCATCGAGAAGGTGAAGCGGGTGGCGGAATTGGATCCCGCGCGGGGCGAAGCGCTGGATCGCCAGATGAAGGCCGCGACGGCCGAGGCGATCGAAGGTTTACAGCTTTTTGGCCGGGGCGGATCCGAAGATCGCGCGCGCGGTTTGGAACGAGTGGCTTCGGCGATGTCCCAAGGCCAAGGCTGTTACGAAGGCTGGGGGCTCGTGCCGGATTCGGTTTCTGCGTTGCACGCGGAACTCAAGCGCCAAGGCGCGCTCGCGACGAAACTGACCGGCGCCGGTGGCGGCGGATTCCTCGTCGCGCTCTGGGATTAAACTCCCGCGCAACGATCCAGCGTGATGTCTTCGCTAGCGCCGTTGGACGTTACTTTGGCCGTGCCGCAACCCGTGATTTCCACCGTGAAGTTTCCGCTGTAGGTCCCGCTGACGGTGCCGCTCCAGGTCCCAGAAACCGCGCAGCTGCAGGACGAACTCCAGGTCACCTGCGAAGGGCTGAGCGCCACGACGTAACTCTTGGTGTTGTGGGTGATTTGCAAGGTGCCGCCGTCTAGTACGCGGGTCGCGCGTGTTGCTCCCGTTACGCCAATGGCCGTCGTGGTTTTAAACGATAAATCGAAGAGCGTGGCGCCGCCAACGCTAGTCGCTACGCGCCGGATTCCGGAATTACTGTAGGTGAACGCGTTCGCGCCCGTGCGGGTGACCGTCTGTGATCCGCCGTTGTCCGGGGAAATCGTGAGGGTCGCTCCCCGTCGTCCCGTGAGCGTGAAGTTAGGCGAACGGGAGACGGAATTTCCGGTGCTAGCCATCGAGCAAGCGGTGTCGCTGAAAGTCAGCGTTACCGTGCCGTTGAGGGTGACGCCGACCAAGGTGCAGCCACCGAAGGTGCGGGTCATCACGCCGGCCGTGCAGGTGCCGAATGTCGCCGTGGCCCAGCATGCGGCCGCTTGGGTTTCGGGGACTAGCCAGTTTTGCAGGGTATCCATCGGCGTGCGTTCCGCGTAGCGAACCGCGCGGCCCGAATCAAACGGCAGCCACCCGAATCCTCCCGAATTGTTCCCGGCCGACTCATCCACCGACGCCATGGCGTCTCCGACGGACTGTCCGATTTCTTCGGCGTCATCGATGCTGGCGGCGCAGCCGCTCAGCACGGCGAGTAAGGCGGAAATACAAAGTAGGTTCCGGTGGCTATATTTCATAAACGGGATCTCCCTATGAAAAGCAGTAGCATGATTTCCCCCGTTTCAAGAAATACCTGCTGCGGGGTATACTGACCCCATGGCCCGTTTTCCTCATCTACCCCTGTTCGTTGCCGCATCGCTTCTGGCGGGTGGGACAGGATGCGGCGCGAAGTTCAGCCACGGCGTAAAGGTGCACTATTTTCTCTATATGGCGGCGGTTAGCCAACAGACGCTGGGGGCCTTCGAGATCAATCCTTCCACGGGTGCGTTTGTCCGCCAGACCTGGAGTGTCACCACTCAAAACACGAACCCGGATAAACTCGAGGCTTCTCGGGATGGCCGATTCCTTTGGATGGCACCGATCGTCAACCCCCCGACGGTAGACACTTATGCGCTCAACCCAGCCACGGGTGAGCCCGCCTTCGCGTCTTCATTAAATTTAGGGTCGGGGATAGTTCAGGAGGTTCGCGCTTCTGTCGACCAACGTTTTCTTTTCGTGTCGATACCACTGGTGGGTATTCGAACCCTGAGAGTTTTGTCCGACGACGGGAGCTTAACGGCTTCCAGCTTGAATCCGACGATTTTCTTTAATTCAGGAAGCACGATTCGAGGTTTTGGTCATCCCGAAGGAAAGTATTTCTTTTTGAATCGGGCCGAGACCGCGGAGACGTATCTTTACGGGGTGGACGCGGCTTCCGGGGTGACAACCTTTCTTCAAGGGTACTCCGGGGGAGGCGCCCTATTCCAGGGGGAGGGTGATTACGTCCTGCGCTCGACGTCGAACGTTGTCTATACTTATACAATCGATCGCAATACGGGCGGATTCGTGCTCGCCGGCAGTGCGGGGGGATTGAGCGCGGGCGCACGCGGAATCGATCCGTCTGGGCAGTACCTGTGGCAAGCCACCACCGGGACGGGGCTAGTCGAAGTGTTTCGCCTCGACAGTCATGGGGTGGTGCAGACCCCCGCCGTGGCGTCCGTTACGGTCAGTAGTCTGGGCTCCGCCGCATCGATTTATTTCTTGCCGGATGGCCAGACGGCCCTGATTTATGACTCGACCAATAAAGGCCTATTTTCTTTCCGATTCGACCCCACGGCCGGGGTCCTGACCTTTGTCCAGGCGGACTTAGGCGTCCATGGAGCCGGCGTGGGGCGTTTTATCGTGGTTAAGACCACGGAGCCGGTGTCCTAGCCCCGGAATGGGGGATTAAGGGCTTGCTTTCATTCGGGAAACCCCATATATCCGGTTACCTATCCCAAATTGGAAGGAGGTGATTGAGAATGCCTGGAATCGTAATCCGTGATGGAGATTCGTTTGAAGCCGCTTTGAAGCGCTTCAAGAAGCAGTGTGAGAAAGCCGGCATTCTTTCCGAAGTCCGTAAGCGCGAAGCTTACGAGAAGCCTTCCGTGAAGCGAAAGAAGAAAGCGGCCGCCGCTCGCAAGCGCGCTACCAAGAAGCCTGGTCGCCGCCGCGAATATTAATCTTAAAACTGATTTGGAGTTTCAATGCCGACGCTTAAGGAAAAACTTTCCGAGGCGATCAAAACCGCGATGAAGTCGGGCCAGAAGGAAACGCTGGGCTACGCGCGGAACCTGCATGCCGCCATTCGCAAGAAAGAGGTCGATGATCGCGTGGACCTCGACGATGCCGGTATCCAGAAGGTGATCATGACGCTGGCAAAGCAGCGCCAAGACTCGATCGACCAGTTCAAAAAGGGTGGTCGGGAGGACTTGGTCGCGGCGGAGACGGCGGAGTTGAGCTTTCTGCAGTCGTACCTCCCGCAGCAGCTGGGCGACGACGAGCTCTCGAAGCTCGTAGCCGACGCGGTTGCGGAGGCGCAAGCGACGACGCCAAAGGACATGGGCAAGGTCATGAAGGTGCTCTTGCCCAAGGTGCAGGGGCGGGCGGATGGAAAACGCATTAGCGAATTCGTATCCAAAAAACTCCAAGGCTAGATTGGACGGGGGACGGCGAAAGCTGCTCCCCCGTCGTTTTTTTGCGCGCGATACTCACGAGGTTGCGCGCGATTTACTGGGAAAAGTCCTGGTGGTCCGCCAGGCGCGCGGCCCGTATGAGCAGATCACCGCGGGGCGCATCGTGGAAACCGAAGCTTATATGGGGGACGATCCCGCTTCGCATTCAGCGACGGGAAAAACCGCGCGTACCTCGCCGATGTTCGAGGCGGCGGGAATCGCCTACGTTTATTTTATCTATGGGATGTACGAGATGCTCAATTTCGTGACCGAAGCCGAGCACGTGCCGGGCGCGGTCCTGATCCGCGCGGTGGAGCCGCTCGAGGGCTTCGCCCTGATGCGCCGTCGTCGCGGTCCAAGCCGCCGCGATTGGACGAACGGTCCGGGAAGACTTTGTCGGGCGATGGGCATCCGGATGAAGCACAACCGGGCGTCGTTACGCGGCCCGGAGCTTTTTGTGTATGACGACGGCTTTCGGTCCGCCGCGATCCACGTGTCCCCGCGCGTGGGCATTACGAAGGCGATCGAGCAAGAGTGGCGCTATTTCATCGCGGGTAACCCGTACGTGAGCCGGTCTCGCCAAAACCGAGCCGCGCGCCCGTGGTCGACACCAGCGTCGCGGAAAGCGGGGCGGGCATGAGCCAGTCCGCCGGCAGCTCGTCCAAAATCTCGCCCGAACTTCTGCGTAAGATCAAGGACAAGGTCAGCATCCTCGAGATCGTCGGCGAGCACGTGGTTTTGCGTAAGCAGGGCGCGAACTATACGGGTCTCTGCCCCTTCCACTCGGAGCGTTCGCCCTCCTTCAGCGTGAGCGAGCAGAAACAGCTTTTCCACTGCTACGGCTGCAAGGCCGGTGGCGACATGATTTCCTTCTTGGTTGATCTGCACGGGATCACGTTCATCGAGGCGGTCGAGGAGCTCGCATCGCGTGCGGGGATTTCGCTCGAGGGCGTGATCAAGCGCTCGGCGAGCGGCGCGGACGGTCCTGGCTCGGGAGGACAGCGCGACGAGATGGCGGTGGCGTTCAAGCTCAATCGCTTCGCGGCGGCGTTTTACCGTAATTCGCTCGCCCAGAGCGCGGAAGCGCGTGGCTATTTGGACGAGCGCGGGATCACCGGAGATCTTGAGCGGGAATTTTATGCGGGCTATGCGCCTGCGGAATGGGAAGGCTTGGCCAAGCGCCTGATGGACGCGAAAGCGCCTTTGGAAATGGCCGCGCGGCTGGGGCTCATTCGGCCTTCTTCTCCGGGCGCGAAGTCGAGTGTTACGGGTCATTTCGATCTATTTCGAAATCGCGCGATGTTCCCCATCTTGGATCTGCGTGGGCGCGTGGCGGGCTTTGGCGGGCGCATCCTTCCGGGCGATGCTTCCTCTTCGGTGGATGGGGCCCATACGCCGAAGTACCTCAACTCGCCTGAGTCACCGCTTTTCCGTAAAAGTAAACTCGCCTTTGGGCTATTTCAGGCCAAAAAGCATATTCGCGAGCTGGACGAGCTGATCTTGGTCGAAGGCTATTTCGATGTCCTCGGCTTGCATAAGGCGGGCTTAAAGCAGGCAGTGGCGACCTGTGGGACCGCGCTCACGACCGAGCACTTGCAGATCTTTCAGCGCCTTACGAGCCGAATTGTGCTTCTGTTTGACGGCGATACGGCTGGCCGTGACGCCACCGACCGGGCGATGGAGACGGCGCTTGGCCAAGGCGTGATCGTCCACGCCGCTTTTTTGCCCGAGGATATCGACCCCGACGAATTCGCGGCGCTTCCCGCGCAAGGCGAGCAGCCGAGCGGCGCCGAACGGCTGCAGGCGATGGTGCGCGAGGCGAAGCCCTTGCTGGATCTGCGCATCGACGAGCAAGTGCAGCTTGCCACCCACGGGCCCGAGCAAAAGACGCAAGCGATCAAAAAAATCGGTCAGTGGCTTGCCCTCTATCAGGATCCGGTGGGACGAGAAGTCCGCGTGAGCGCGCTCGAGCAGCGCTTGGGTATTCGGCGCGATCTCTTTGGCTTGCCGCCGCTGAAGTCCGCGCCCCCGGCGTACCCGAATTCACCGGCCGGTGGCGGCCCTCGCGTGGGCATGGCGGTGCGCCCGGCCGCGCGTCCCGTTTCCGCGAGCGCCAAACCGGGGCCCTCCGATAAGTTATTGATGGTCGCGCTGGCGAAGTGGGCGGAGTTTCAAACCGATTGGAACCACGCCCAACTGAATTTGCCGCCCCAGACACCGCTCAGCGAGCTTTTCCAGCATCCGGCTTTCAAAGACTGTGCTTCGCGCTTGCTCGCCCGGCCGGAATGGGAAACCAGCCGCCAAGATCCGGCAGCCGTGCAGGCCTTGCTTTTTGAGCAGGAGCTGCCCCCGGCCTTGCGGTCGCTGCTCGTGGAGACTTTTATCGCGGAAGCCGGCACCCCCTCCGAAGATATCCGGCTGGCGCTAAGCAAGGGACTCGCGCGCGCATGGGGTGCGTTTTCGCAGAAAATCGAGGCGGATCTCGCCGAAGCGGCGGCCAACCAGGATTCCGGCCGACAAGCCGAGCTAATGTCCATGTATTTGGATGTCCAGAAAAAGCGCAAGGAATTGACCGGCGGCGCGCCGGATTCGCCATCCAGTTAACGAGTTATTTTTCTTCGAGGGCTTTTTTGCGTTCGGCCTTGGTCGCGGGAATCGTGACGATTTCTTTTTCGGGCGCGGTACCTAGGCCCATTTCCGGGTCAGGTTTGTTCTTGGGCGCGTCCACCGGGTAAAGCAGGCGCAATGATGCCAGCTTGTTGGTTACCGACTGGATCGTAGGACCTCTCGCTTCGATCACGCGGTTATCATTCAGCTCTCCCACCGATCCTTCCGCGGCTTTGAGCCAAGTGGCTATTCCGATAATCTTTCCTTGAATGTTAAAAATCGGTCCGCCGGAGTTTCCACGCATGAGATGACAGGGTTCGTCCGAATTGGGCAGCGGCCTAATTTCCCAAGATCCGATCTCGGATTCCACGTGCGAGCGACGAGCCATGCAAATCGACAGACTTCTCGAGATGTTATCCTTGATATGGGTCTTCGTGTCGTACTTCGGCAGGAAAACGTAGAGCCACTTCTGACCTTCGGTGGGCTGCATGAAGTGCAGCGGTGCGGTCAAAAGATCTGAACCGGGCTTGCCCTCCAGCTCCAAAAGCGAAAAGTCATCTTGGTTTTTCAGGTTGTCGTCGTACGGAGCGCCGATACCCAACACTTTCTTGCAAGCATAGTGGTGAGTCGGGCTATCACCGTCCTCGGAGAAGTACGCAGTGGCAGTATCGCATTGGGCCTGCGTGCTGATGCAATGAGATGCGGTCAATGCCAGGTTTTCGCCGACCAGGAATAAGTTACAGAAACTGCTGTAATTCGCCCCTTTGACTTCGACTTTGTAATCGACGTAGCCAACCGCCGCTTTCAATGAACGCATTTTCACGCGGAACTTGGCCAAGGCGGCCACTTCCGGCGGTTCGGCGGCGCCCATCCCGGGCGCCGCCATCACCGAAATCATCCATGTTAGAGCAGCGGCTAGCGCGATTAATCCGCGGCGCACGGCTTATTACTCCGTCTCGACCCGTACGACGCCGCGGGCGCTGCGGCCAGCGCCTTGGATGCCGACGACCAGGCGTTTGATCTGGTCTTCCTGGCCTTCCATTTCGATCATCTTTTCGGCGACCGGTCCTTCGATCAAGCTCACCGCCATGCCGCGAACCGGGCGGGCGCCGTACTTGAAGCTGAAGCCGTTGCTGACGATGTGCTCGACGAGGGCAGGATCCGGCACGACGTCTTTCTTGTAGTCTTCCTTCATCTTCTTGAGCACGCTCTTCACTTCGAGCATCGCGACTTGCTTCGCTTGCTCCTTGTTGAAGTGGTTGAAGATGACGATGTTCTCAAGCCCGATACGGCCGGTGATGAACGACCCGATCTTCTGATCTTGTCCGTTTTCACCCGGCTTCTCGAGCAGGTTCATGAGGTGCTGCTTGAGCTGTTCCGGAGTGTAGGATCCGATGCCGGTCGACGGCGGTTTCGCGTCGCCATTGGTGGCTTTCCACTCGTTGTCCTCGATTCCATTCGCGCGATCCCATTCCTCGATCACTTCGAGCAGGTAGTTCGAAGTGAGGAATACGACGCCGCGGAAGGTGTGCTCGTTACCCTTGCCGTCCTGCACCACGCCCTGCTCCAACAATCCCATTAGATATTGCAGGACGCGTGGGTGGGCCTTGTCGATTTCATCGAAGTTCAGCACGGAAGTCGGGTTCTGGCTGATCCAGTTCGGCAGCGCGCCGCCTTCTTGGGAGCCAACGTAACCTTGCGGGGAACCCTTCAGGGACTCCACGCTGTGCTCCTGCTGATAGCCTTCCATCTTGAATTCCTTATAAGGCATGTTGAAGTACTTGGCGGTCAATTCGGCGAGGTAAGTCTTCCCCACGCCGGAGGGCCCCAAGAACAGGAACACCGGAGGCTTGCCGGGCTTAGCCCCGCGTGCGGCGTAGATCGTGAGACCCCGCTGCACGACGTCTAGGGCAGACGTCTGGCCGATGAACTGCTTGCTGATTTCGGCCTTGAAGACCACGGCCTTCTGGCCCATGGTTTTTTCCTTCTTCGCCGGGTCAACCGGCTTCAGCGCCGCCACGTTGAACATGAGGCCGACTTTGGCTTTAATGTCGGCGACCACGATGGCGTAAGCTTCGCCCTCGTTCTTTTCCTTCGAGGCGGAAAGTTGATCGAGGAAGTTGATGCCTACGGCCGGGTGTTTCTGGCCGTTGCCATACTGGCGCGTGAGCTTGATCATCTCTTCTAAGGCTAAGTCGTCGTAAGTGACGTTGTACTTCTTCGTCATCTCGTCGGCATAGTCACGGAAGATTTCCCGCAGCACTTCGTCGCTCGGCTCGTCGATCATCATCTGGGAGAAGCGGCGTTGGAACGCCGAGTTCGCGTCGAAACGGCCCTTTTCGGCAACGTCGCCCGTCAGGGTTCCGATGATGCAGATCTGGCCGTTGGCGAGCGGGGTCTTGAGCGCATCCGTAACGTCGGAGGATCCCGACTCACGGGCGCCGAGGCCTAGCAGCTGATGGATTTCGTCCATCAAGAGAATCACCTTCTTACCGGCGGCGGCTTGGATGATCTCGGTCATCTTCTTCTGCGCGACGCCCAGGGCGCCTTCTTCGTTCACTTTGGAGAGATCGATGGCATAGATGCTCCAGTCGCGGATCCATTCCGGCAGCGTCGGATCTTTCTGCGCGATGCGCTTGGCGATGCCGTAAGCGATCGTCGTCTTGCCCGTGC
Organism: Bacteriovoracia bacterium; assembly: GCA_050251055.1. GTDB lineage: Bacteria > Bdellovibrionota > UBA1018 > UBA1018 > JBFWNL01 > JBFWNL01. The sequence goes on along the minus strand of JBFWNL010000010.1, from coordinate 27,113 downwards.
CGGCCGCTCCCCAAAGCAGTACAGAGCGGATGTCTTGGCTTTGCATGGCCTGGATCATATTCTTCATCACGCCGTCGCGGCCCTTCGGCATGCGCAGCTTGGCGGCCACCACGGGGTTGGTGAGTTCGTTGGATTCACCGGTACCCCCGCTCGTGCCGTATTTCTCGAGCACGCGGCGATCTTCCGAGGTCAAATTCATGAAGGCGCGCGCGTTTTTGCTCGTGCAGTTGCCGTCGGCGCCGCCGTACCAATCTTCGTTACCGCTCGGGGAGGCGACGCGGATGAAATTCTTGCCCAGCTCGATCTTGGTCGTGCCCTTCTTGACGTCTTCCACCTTAATGTCGCTCTTGCAGGTGCGCGTGCCCAAGGTGTCGGAGTTCCAGTACCGGATGGAGTAGTTGGCGCCGGACGAGTAAACGCCGATGACGCCTTTATCGAGAACTAGCCACTGCATCGGGATGTTGCCGATGCGCTTGATGCGCTTGTCTGACTGGTCGCTCAACCAGATCAGGCTGCCTTCAACGTAGTTATAATCCTTGTCTTCCGCGAAACGGTCGTTGTTGGGATTCATCACGCCGACGCAGTATCCGCCGCCGGCGGGTTTCACTTCGTCGAAGTTCGCTTTATGGCGAACGACGCAGTCGTTAGCGGAGGCGCCGATGGCCGTGGCGGCTTGCAGGGCCAAGCCCAGGCTCGCGAAAATCATCGGTTTCTGTACGGAATTCTTCAGGCTCTTCATGGTTCGGGATCCTCTATCTCGTTGGGGTTGGGGTTATTGCTTTCCGTTTTCTTTCTGCTTCTTAATGGGGGCTTCGGCCGGGGCGGGTGGAGGGCCGTCGGGGGCCGGGGCTTCCGCTGGCGGCGTCGTGTCGTCGGTTTTCGGGGCCTCTTCGCCCTCTTTCTTCTCCGCCGGCTTGCCGTCGCCCGCCCATTTCACCTTCTGGGTATGTTTGACGGCTTCAACTACCTTCGTGATCGCCACTTCGATTTCTTTTTCTTCTTCGACTTCCTGGTGGGAGCCGTGCCCTAGTTCGGAAATTTCCTTGAGCACCTTATTCTCCCAGCCCATCGTCGACACGCTGATGGTGTGAACGGCATTGCAGCCGCTACCGTGCTGGCCAACGATGCGTCCGACCACGGAGCGGAAGTCGCCCGGTCCGCAGTTCTCGAAGCCGTCGCTGAGGAGGATTACGTTCACGCACCAATCCTTCACGCGCTGGATTTCCTTCTCCGCGAGCATCAGGGCGCTATAGATGTTGGTTCCGTGCTTGGTCTGGATGGCGCTGGCCACCTGGATCAAGCTTTTCTGGTTGTCCGCGCCCGTCGCCAAGGGGAAATCGAGGTTGTTGTCGGTTTCCTTGCAGCCCCAGAAGGAAATCAATCCTAGGCCGGTTTCCGGTGATACCGAGCTGGCGACCTGGGTGATCGTCTGCTTCACACGCGTGATCGGGCCGCGGGACATTGAGTTCGAGATGTCCAGCACGAATAGGACCGCCGTCGTCCGGCTTTTGCGGGTCATCCCGGAATCCGGGCCGGAAGGAATCCCTCCGCCCGGCGGGTCACCCGCGGACGTAGTGGCCGCGAGCAGCGCGATCACGGATAGGCTCAATATGTTCAAGCGCGAAGAGGTTAGCCTCATGGTTGTTCTCCTGCATCGGCGGGCTCACCGGCCTGTTTGAGGGCGGAGGCGAAACCCGGCTGTTGATCGTCGGTCAAGATGATCTCGTCGGCGCTGTTGAGATTCACGGCGATTTGCCGGATCTTGTAGCGGCGGCCGTCACGTTCGGCTTTGACCATGTGCAAGGCGATTTTTTCCTTCACTTCGGTCTCGATCTTCTTTTGCACCGGAACCGCACCGAGCTCGGCTTCCGCGCTCTTGTGGACCAAGTTCGCGATCAGACGATTAGACAGCGTGACGCTAATATTGAAGCGATTGCGCATGTCCGCACTGAGCTGCTGTGCCGATATCTGGGCGATTTGCATGAGGGTCTCGACGCTCAAGCCCTTAAAGATGATGATCGAGGACTCGATTCGGGACCATACGTGCTTCGGTATTTTTTCCGCATCCGGCGTTTTGTCGGCGAACACGTAATCCCGCACCTTATTCTTCATGATTTCGTGCGGGTCGTTCTTCGCGTCCAATATCAGCTGGGCCGCGTAGTTGCCGGTGATGATCACGATCGCGTTACGGAAGCTAAGCTCGTCCTTCGTGCCGCGTCCGTAGACGCCATCGTCGAAGATCGGGCGCAATTCCGTTAGGATCTTGTTCGCGTTCGGGCTCTTGTCGATGTCATCGAGGATAAGGACGTAGTCCTTGTCGCCCAGAGACTTGATCTTTTGGGTATACAAGGTCTGTTCCGTGAATCCCGTGAACTTCGTCATATCGATCTTGACGATTTCTTTTTTCAAGAACTTCGCCATGAGCTCGGAAGCGTAGGTCTTGCCCGTACCCGTGGGCCCGATCAGGAAGAGCACCGCTCGCGTTCCGCGGCGGGAGGTCACGCCGAGCGCCAAGCTTTGCATGGAAGTGGAAATCCGATCGATTGCTTCTTCTTGGCCTAATATTTTCGAAGATAGATAAGGCCCGAGTTGCTCGACATCGACGCCGTCGTCCACTAATCCGCCCGTAAGGAGGATGGATCGGGCCTTTTGCTCGCTCACGATCATGAGCTGGCTGCCCGAGCGTTTGACTTCGTCGCCTAGGAGCGACGCCAGCTTGTTCACGGCCTTGATCGAACGGTGGGGTTCTTGCGTCGTCGGATCGATTTCCGCGGCGGAGTTGATGATGACATCCAGTACGCCGGCGTCGAACTTCAACCGCCAGTGTTTTTCAAGCGCGCGCATTTCGGCGCCCAGGATCATCGCCAATTCCGTCATTCCGGCGGACTGCACGGTGACCGTCGTGACCATGTTGCCGAGGGCGGGGTTTTGGTCGAAGGCCTGTACCCAGAGGCGCGCGTCCGTCGTGGTCACGATTTTCAATTGGCCAGTGACGATTTTTTCGCGGAAAGCGCCGAGGAATACATCCAGCGATTTTTGTACGTTCGTGGGTCCCAGCTTCGGGTCGTCCAGGAAGTCGTCCATCACGAGGATGACTTTCTTGCCCGCCACCGCTTCGAGTAGACGGTTAATGGGCTGCTCCGCGCTAGGGGCCGCCTGAGGTGCCGCGCCGCCTTGCCCGCCTTCTTGGACCTGGGTGCCCATGAGGGCAGCCACCGAGGAAAGCGGCAGGTGGAATACTTGGTAGCCGACCCAGTCTTTCTTCGCAGCAGACTGGGCGTTGACCGTGCGGGCAATGAGCTTGAGCAGTGTGGTTTTGCCGACGCCGAACGGACCGTTAATGTTCACCCAAGTGTTTTTGTTCGCGCGCATGACGTTCAGCGCGTCGCCAATGTAATCATCGCGATCCATCAGGTCGTCGAAGTCGCCGTTGGCGGCCTTTTCGGTCCAATGTTCGGCGAAGGTTTTAAGCGTACGGAGATTTTCTCCGGTCGGGGTGGCCGCCGAGTCGCCGCCTCGAGCCTTGTCATGCAGCGAGCCGTCGGCCGCCACGCGATAAGAGATGCGGCCCCCGAGCGCTTTGCGCACGCGGACTTCGGGCCATTCCGCTTCAAACACCAAGTCTTGGCCAGGGCGGGTTTCGAAGATATTGTCCCGGCGATCGATGACCGAGCCGTCGTCCGCCAAGCGAATGTACCCGACGATGCTGGTGCCTTGGCGGTCGTCCGGTTTGGCTTGCTTCGTGGGGATGAAAATGCCGTCCGCGGAAACGGACGCGCGAATGCGGTCGTCTTCCATGGCGACGTCCACGAGCGGAGTAAGCTTCCCGTCAAAACGCAAAATCGATACGGTCGCCATGTTCTTCTGCTTGGACTCGGTGAGCAGGATCAGGCCGCGCTTGTCGCGCGTAAGGGTCACATAGTTTTCGTTCAATACCTTCACGTTCTTGAAGGGCTGCATGGACTTCGTGTTTTCCGCCTTACGGGGAACGAAAGTCACTTTGCGGTCCTTCGTAAGGAAGAACGCGCCCAGGGTGGCCGGGAAGATTTTGTAGGGCACGCCCTTGACGATGGCTTGCAGTTTCTTATTCCCGTCTTGCAGCCGGAAATACTGGTTGTTCTGGGAGGCCCAGATTTCGTCACGGGTTTCCGGCCCGGCTACGCCACTGGCATAACCCGCCGTAATCGGCGCCAGATCGCCGAATGGATTGGTCCACACGCCGCCCATCAACAGGTTCTGCAGATCGGAGCGGGTATTGAGGATGCCGCGGGAAGCGACGTAAACGCCGGGGGTCAGCTCTAGGCCCGTCTCCTCAGCGAAATACTCCGCGGTTTCGTGGTAAATGATGAGGTAGTCGGTCACCGGCAGCACGCGGGCGTCATTCACGGCGAGCGGCTGGTCCGGGTTGATTCCGAATTCATTGTCGTACTTGGGTTCGGGTGGAGGTCCCTGCACCGGAGCTTCGGGTTCGTCATCGCCGGGGCGGTTGTTGCCGGGGCGTGCCGGGGGATTGTTAGGCCGGCCATTGCCTGCCGGTGGGTTCACTGCCGGGGGGGCTCCGTTTCCACGGCCACCGATCTGATTTAGGTAGGTCAAAAGTTCGCCCGATACGTTGGCCGAATAGGTTACGGTGTCGGCACCGTTGGCGTTGGTTACGCAACGGACCGTCGCCGAATCGCTTAGCGGCGCGGAACAAATTCGATCGAGGCGTGCGTTCGCGATGTTGTTTTCTTCGTAGCGGGATCCGCACTGTCCGGAGGCCCGATTGTTATACACCCATTCGGCGCGGTTTCCCGTCATGCCAACCGTGCCGATGGCGTCGATCCCAAGGGCGGATGTGAGGTAAGGCGACGCCGAGCCCGTGCTGCCGTCCGCTTCCCGGTAGTTTCCGTTGATATTGACCAGTAGATTACCCCGCGCGTCTTGGAGGGCATCTCCGCGGAGCGTGTAGTTACGATTCCGTCCCAAGTTCGAGGCGGCAGCCATCCACTCTTGCTGGGTGGGCACCCGTTTGCCTTGGCGTTCGCAGAATGCCACGGCGTTTTCGAATCGAGTGATTCGGGCAGCTTTGTTCGGATCGTTCGAGGCCGCTCCACGCACGATCGCGTTGACCTGGGTTGCGGTGGGTTCAAAAATATCGATGTAAAAAGCCTGGTTCGAGTCATTTACCAGGACCATGTCGGTGAGATTTTGGGCGGGAAGGTTAGCCATCATGGCTGAAGGAAAAACCGCGGCCAAAAAAGTCGAAAGGAAGTTCTGCATCGCTATCCGCTCCTCGAGGAAATCAGTCGTTAGGGGGAAGATCTCTCAGGTCACCCACCAACCTTGAATTTTGACTCGATGCGTTGATTTCATTTTAAGAAGCGTTAGTCAATTTTTTTTTAACGCATCAAGCCATAAGGTATTTAAATCTGATTTCGTGGGGTTTGGTGTAGTAAGCATAATGGACCAAAAAAGTTTTATCTGAATTAATTCTTCCCACTCCGTCGGCGGTGACTTTTTTTGTTCCAAAACGACGAAAGTTTTATAGGGCGGCTCAGAGGGGCTACGACGCGGAAACCGGCAGTGTGTTTGTCTCTGAGGTGAAATCGAATTCTGGGTACATTTGTAAGTATTTGATATTAATAAATAAAACAGTGGTTTTAAGGCTGGCTTTAGGCTTGCGCTTAAGGTTCTTATCCAATTCCTTTCCCACTCAGAATGCAGGCATGTTTTTCGCACGAAATCTTTGAGGAAAAGGCGAAATGATTCGCGCGGATCCGCGCTCGCGCGCCTTGACCTTCTCATCGAAATGAAGGAGTTTAGCAGTTTCTATGACCAAGGTTAAAAAGAAGACCCAGGAGCAGGCACCTGCTCAGGCGGAAGCGTCCGCCGAAGAGCTCATGGCCGCCCTCCCCCCCGTGAAAGCTGAGAAAAATCCTACGGGTATCGCGGTCAGCTCGATGATCTCCAAGCACTCCAAAGAAATTAAAAAGCTGCTCGACATGGGCGTGCAGCGTGGTTTTCTGACTTTCATCGAAGTCAATGAACTCATGCCCGTCGATATTCTCGAGCCCGAGCACATTGACGAAGTGATGTTCCTCTTGGCGGAAAACGAAATCGAGGTCATCGATTCGAAGAAGTCCAAAAAATCGGGTGAAGACGAAGAGTCCGAAGAGAGCGCTAGCGAAGGCGACCAAGAGCTGGCCGCCGATGCGTTGGTGGGAACCCCCGAAGGCGCGGACGGCGAAGAAAAGCCCGCGGCCGAGGGCACGACCGGTGATTTCGCGCGCGGCGCGGACCCCGTAAAACTGTATCTCAAAAAGATGGGCAGTGTTTCGCTCCTTACCCGCGAGGGCGAAGTCGAGATCGCCAAGCGCATCGAAGCCGGCGAAATCGAGATCCTGCGCGCGCTGCTCGCTTCCAAGCTCGGTACGCTCGCGATCGTGGATCTGGGCGATCGCCTGCAAACGGCGAAGACCAAGGTAAAAGACGTCATCCGTGGCGTCGAAGAAGAAGTTTCTGAGGAAGACGAAAAGGCTTACCTCGAGAAGGTATTGTTCGCGATTTCCAAGGTGAAGGTCCTGCTTAATTACCAGCAGAAGATCGACAAGCGCCTTATTTCGCCGGAAGGCAAGCGTGCGTCCGCGAAGGAAAAGGAAGAGATCAAGAAAGAGATCGCCAAGCGCGAGCGCCACGTGGAAAAGGCGTTCGAGAGCATCGCTTTCAACCGCAAGACCATCAACGTTCTTTCCTCGCAGATCAAGGCTTACTGGAAGCGCGGCAAGGAACTGCTGGAAGAAAAGAAAAAGATCGTCGCTTACCTGCTGATTAAAGATCCGGCCGAGATGGACGCCATCGTCGTGGAGTTCAAGAAGGGCCAGGAAGCGTTCGCTGGGCTTTGCAAAAAGTACGATGTGACTGAGCAGAAGCTGATCCAGCTCATGCAGAACTACGACGATCTCGACAAGAAGATCGTGCGCCTTGAAACCGAAGCGGGCGTGGAGCTGACCGACCTCGCGCAGATCAACGATTCGCTCATGGTGGGCGAGCGCAAAGCCGACCAGGCCAAGAGCGAGCTCGTGGAGGCCAACCTTCGTCTCGTGGTTTCGATCGCCAAGAAGTACACTAATCGCGGCCTCCAGTTCCTGGATCTGATCCAGGAAGGCAACATCGGTCTCATGAAGGCGGTGGACAAGTTCGAGTACCGCCGCGGCTACAAGTTCTCGACCTACGCCACGTGGTGGATCCGTCAGGCCATCACGCGCGCGATCGCCGACCAGGCCCGCACCATCCGTATCCCGGTGCACATGATTGAAACCATCAATAAGCTCGTCCGTACGTCCCGTCTGCTGATCCAGCAGTTGGGCCGCGAGCCCACCCCGGAAGAAATCGCCGTGAAGATGGAATTGCCGGTCGACAAGATCCGCAAAGTGCTCAAGATCGCGAAAGAACCCATCTCGCTCGAGACCCCAATCGGGGAAGAAGAAGATTCATCCTTGGGTGATTTTATCGAGGACAAGAAGATCATCAATCCGTCCGAAGCCGTCATCAACGTGAACCTGTCCGAGCAGACCCGCAAGGTGCTTGCGACGCTCACTCCGCGTGAGGAGAAGGTCCTGCGCATGCGCTTCGGCATCGGTGAAAAGTCCGACCATACTTTGGAAGAAGTGGGTCAGGACTTCTACGTTACGCGTGAGCGTATTCGTCAGATCGAAGCGAAGGCCCTGCGTAAGCTCCGCCATCCTTCGCGGGCGAAGCTGCTCAAGGCCTTCGTCGACTAAGAAAGATCGGGCTTACCCTCTTTAGGGGATGCGCTTTACGCGCAAACGGCCTTCGCGCTCGAGCTTGCGCGCGACTTCGACCATCTTGAGTTGGGCGCCGCCAATGGCTTTGAGCGCGGCGTCCGGCGTGAGGCCGTCGCGGATTTCGGCCATCAGGCGCGGAGGCGCGCATTTAAAAAAACGCATTTGCAGCTCGGAATCGCTTTTTGAAATGGCGAGCGAAGTAATTCGCGGGGGAGCGACCGCGACCACTTCCGCGAGCTCCGGATCGGAAAGCATCGTGATATCCTCGAAGTTCATCATCAGATCCATCGCTTTATGCATGAACGGCGGATCCTCGGCCATGCCGGCGGCGATCATCTTCTGTCGTTTGTCGGCGGGCGCGCTTTCCAGTAACTCCACGAGCGCGCGAAATCCTTCGGGGTTGCGTTTGAATCGAGTGAGGACGCCCATCCCAAAATTTTCCTATAGCCCGCACGCACTGGCGACGTAATTTCTCTGGAGTTTTCGGCGCCAAATAGATGGCGGCCATGATTGTTAACCGACTAATGCGCCACGTCATATTTCCGATACGCAGTTTGTATCTAGTGGGGGTGTGTGAGCGAGTGGCTCTGTAGAAGGGGCTCACACATGAAAGGGTTAAGTAGGATTGTGCTTTTTTTTGCGCTTCTCGCTATGGCGAGCGCGTGCAAGTGGCCGTGGCAAAGGGGGGGGGACGAAGAGGCAGCAATCGGTGCGCTTCCGGAGATTCCCGTTCTGCCGGATCTCGGCGGAGCCGCCGATGGCCTTCCCGCTACCGGGGGCACGAGCGGAGGGTGCGCGGCCTCGGTTTTCGCGGAGGCCTCGGTCAACAACGGTACTTTCCAAATCGACGACGATATCGCGTTCGCCCAGTCGATCGTGCCTGCTTCGAATCTTTCGCTTTCGAGCGTCACCCTCAAGATGGTCCAAAGCAACGGAGGACTGCTGAGCCAGGGCTTGCGGATCAAAGTGCAATCCAACGCCAATCTGGGATGTTGGGGAATCGCCAATTGCCCGAGCGGGGGCACCCTCGGCACTTCCGAGGTCGTACCTCCGGCCGCGATGCCGTTTGGCAGCTTCTGGGCGTTGGAAGACGTGGAGTTCGTCTTTTCGACGCCGGTGAGTCTGACGGCCGGTACTCGGTATTGGTTGATCCTTGAGGCGCCGATCCACGGCCAAGGCGTGGAGATCAATATTGCCTATGGCGATCCCAGCGACTACGCCGCTGGTGTGATGACCTTCGGTTTCTTGGATGGCATCTACTACGGATTGGGAAACGGTGCCGACATGTTGTTTCAGGCGAAAGCCTGTAACTGATCTTTATCTAAGTAACGCTTCCGCCGCGTCCGGGGGGATCCCTCGGCGCGGCGGTTTTTTTAAACTCCGTATTTGCGCTTCTTCGGGCTTTGTCATACTTTTTCTGGGCGTGGGCCCATAGCTCAGCTGGTTAGAGCGGTCGGCTCATAACCGATTGGTCCTAGGTTCAAGTCCTAGTGGGCCCACCATTTTGCAGTCGCCGCACCTTGCGTCAGGACTTGAAAACCGGCGGGCGCAAATACTCCACAAAGTTTGCTTATTGGCACTTCACGCGCAGAATGCCGTTATCCTCACCGTTGGTCATTAGGATGTCTTGGACCCGCTTAACCGATTCACCCGCCCAAAAATTTTGCTCGACCTTAACTGCGAGAGTTCCATCACCCCAACCCAGGTAGTGCTCCTTGCCGCCAACCCATTCTAAAGCGGTTCGACGAATTCGACCTACGAATGAACACTTTCCTGTCTCGGGGCAGCTCACATCGGCGTTGAGCCAAAAAGCGTCGCGGTACTTTCCGGAATCGTCAGATTGAATCGTTCCGACTCGCAAATCTTTAATTTGAATTGAGTCGCCGGGACCTACTTTGTAAGATTTTTCTTCAAAAACTTTAGGCTTCATGGATTGCACCACGCATTCATAAGCATTTGCATTGAACGAAGCCGTGGCCACCAATGTTAGCATTAAAATTTTCATGAGGACTCCTTGTTCGAAGCGTTAAATATAACGCAATGAGTCATCAGTCAATATTCGGATCAAATTTTAAGTGGTTGCTTATCAAATGCGTAAGCGAACCGAGAATCCCTCTATTTCAGGGCCGTAGTGTTGATTCATTTTTCCGAAAAAACACGAGTCAAGTTGAACGCTAAGGTGGCGCCGAAGAGCTGCGCGGCGATGAAGCCGGGGGCGCCGGTCCAAAGAATTCCCGAAAACGTGTCGGTGAAGCTGCGAGCAATCGTTACCGCCGGATTGGCGAAGGAAGTGGAGGAGGTGCACCAGTAAGCGGCCGTAATATAGAAAGCAACCGCCATGGGGGTCGCGTGGACATTTTTTCTTCCGGAGAGCGCGATCACGAGAATCAACCCTAGGGTGGCGATGACTTCCGAAGTGAACAAACGGACTTCTCCACGATCATGGCGGGAGAGTTGAAATAGCGGGAAGCCGAAAATAAAATGGGTGAGACCAACTCCGGCGAGGGCACCCAGCACTTGCGCCACGGAGTACAACCCTAGGTTTCTTAAAGTGAGGCGCCGCCAAAGAAACTCCACGAAGCTTACCGCGGGATTGAAGTGCGCACCCGAGACTGGTCCGAAGGTTTGAATGAGGGCGTAAAGACCAGCCCCCGTCGCCAAGGAGTTGGCTAGGAGCGCGATCGCTTGGTTTCCGCCGGCGAGTGTTTCACCCATGATTCCGGAGCCCACGACCACGATTAATAATCCTGCGGTCCCCAGAAATTCCGCCAGCAGCATCTGGAAGGTGGAAGTGGTGATTTTCATACTGGCTCCAAGTTCTCGCCCGGTTGGCATTAGGGTTTGAATTCCCGCAGCCGGGCGGCGATGGCGTCCCTGGCTTCGCGAAAGCGCGATAAAGCTTCAGCTTCAGGAAGGGGTTCTTTCGTGGCCGGATCCGGGAAGGGCCAGTGGTGTTTTTTCGCCCGGGAAAGCAGCGTGGGGCACACCTCTTCCGCGCAAAGCGTGATGACATGATTCAGTTCGACGATAAACGGAGGCGGCAATTCATCGACCGACTTCGAATATTGCCGAGAGATATCCACGCCGATCTCTTTCATGACGGCGACCGCGTAGGGATTCAATTTTCCAGGGTGAGAGCCCGCGCTTTGGATTTCCGCGTCCGGAAAGAATTTTTTTGCAAGTCCTTCCGCCAGTTGACTTCTGGCCGAGTTGGCCACGCACATAAAGAGAATTTTCATATCAACAAACTTTCGAGGCGCAGCTTCTAGGTTTAGTCTTCTGCCGCACGCAGCAGTTTTTCTGCATGAATCCAATGAGGTCTTCGATTAACTCGCAATTCGCATAGTAGGTGATCGAGCGGCCTTCCTTCTTGGAGGTCACGAGCCCCGCTTTGCTCATATGGGAGAGATGGAAAGAGAGCGTATTGTCCGGAATCTTGAGCGCCCCGGCGATTTTTCCCGGCAATCGCCCGTCGTCGCCGTATTCAATCAGTAGCTTAAAGACGCGAAGCCGGGTCTCCTGCGATAAGGAAGCAAACGCTTCGAGGGCATCAAGCATTTCCATATTTCTAGAATAATAGAAATATTAAACTTTGTCAAGAACCCCCTTACTCAGCCGTTTCCTGCACCCACCCTTGCGTACGTTATCGCGCGGACCTGTAAGGTAGTTCTGGCGAGATAATGACGTATAGCGTTATGAGGTGCGCAACGAAAAGGAGCTTCGCCATGAAAACGAATTACATTTCCACGCTTCTCGTAAGCAGTCTGTTCACGATGTCGGTCGCGGGGGCATCGGGCCCAGAGGACCGGGTAGAGCAGAAAGCCTCCGAGCTCGCGAGCTCGGTCATGCGCTTTAAGTTCCGCTATGCCCGTATGAAGCACCGCCTGACCCCGGAAGTGCGGGCCAGTCTCGTGAATGATCTGGATGCGCTGAACACGCGCCTCAATTCAATAGGCCAGCAACCCATTCTGACCGAAGGGGAAGCGGGTGGATTGGGCGATATCTTTATGATCGGCGACACGAGCATCGTTTTGGAGCTGGTGGGCCGCGAATTGCGAGCGAGCATCTCCTCGCCGCGGATGCGCGAACCTGTCCTCCGTAGTTTCGGTGGCCTAGTCTCGATTGTGTCGGGCATCGTCGCGGGCGGTCAGCTCGTGGTCTTCGCGATCAATCACGAGCATAAGATTTTCTTTAACACGCTTCATTTCAACGCCTCTCCCGATGGAAGCATTGGCGGCTGGGTGGACACGAATGGGTTAAGCGAAAAGTTCGAGCGTGTTTCCAGCATCGGCGGATGCGTGTACGTCGAAGTTCTGGGATTTGACGCCGCCAAGCGCCTGCACGACTACAATACCTGCGATATGCGCCGCGGCTGGCGCCCCCGGTAGTGCCCTAAGGTTACTGCGCCGCGATCTGCATCGGGCCGGCGATCTGGCGGTACAGCTCGATGTAGTGCTCCATCACCTTGCCGAGGTAGGCGCGCGGCTGCAGGTTGTTCTTGAGCGCGCGGTATAGGTTGCCCGCGCCCATGTTATAGGCCGCGAGATAGTGTCCGCTATGCGAATCGAACTTCTGGCGTAGATAATTCAGATACGCCGTGCCGATCTGGATATTGACCACGGGATCATAGAGCTGGTCGGCGTCGGCCAGGTAGATTTTCTTGCGGCCGGCGATCCACGCGGCGGTGTTCGGCAAGATCTGCATGAGGCCGATCTCACCGGCATTGCCACGGGCGTTGATGTGCAGTCGGCTTTCGTTCTTGATGAGCGCCAAGATCAACAAGGGGTCGAAGTTGTAGCGTTTGGCCGACCGGCTGATCTCGGCGGCGACGGCCTGAATGTGGATGGCCCAAGGCGTGTTCGCCCACTCTTTCTTGAGTTGAGCGACGATCAAGCCGTGCGCTTCGTCGAGTTGGGCGATCCCGCGTGAATATACTTCTCCTAAGACTTCCCGGGCGTGCGGCACCGAAGCTTGCACCGTGGCCGACGGATAGGAGAAATCCATCAGGACTTCGGCCAGGGATTGCTCCGATTTGCCGGAGAGCTGTCCGCTGATCGTGCCCAGAAAACCGAACGACAATATAATGAGAATAGCCCCGTAACGACCCATGTTCCCCTCCAAACCACCCGGGCTAGATAGATCGCAAGGACGGGGCCACAACTGTTGAGGTGAATTCCCAGTGAAATCAACGAAAGCGGATGGGGCGCGCGTGACCTGCGTCGAAAAACACCTGAACATCTCCTGGACGATGCCCGGAGTTTGGTCGGTCAGCGCGAAATTACGCGTCGGCGCCCGAGGCGTGATTTACTCGTCGATATAAGCGAGCTGAATCGAGGAACCCCTGTCGAACTACTTGGCAGGTCCGTCCCAGCTCTGTAATTGCCAGGACTTACCGTTGCGCCGGAAGATAACGGTCGTGGCCGACGTGCTTTTTCCGCCCAGCTTGCCACGAAGCACGCGGCGATTGTGCTCTTCCCACTCCACGCCCAAGGCTTCCCAGGATTCGGCTAACGTCTTGAGGAACTTTCCGATCGGGTCGCTACCGTTCCAAAGCAGGGTCATCCGCCCGTAAACATCGGGGCTCGTGGCGTTGCGGATCTTCACCTCGTTCTCCGACTTAAGGGTCCGGATGAATTTTCTCCAGGCACGGTCGGCGTCTTTTTTGGTGATTTTTTTTGCGCTCTTCGTAGTTTTCTTCGGCGCGGCGAATGCGATTTCTGAAACAGAAAATAGCTGTGGACCCGGCGCAAGCGAGAAAGTTAGACCGAAAACGATGACGATGATGCGTGGCTTTAACATGATGACTGGAAAACTCCGACGAAGCTGATGGGGTGGCCTAGGTGTTTTTTCATGCCGGGATTTCTTTCCGCCCATTCAGGATCCACTACTTTCTCGTCGAGCTCAAGTGGCTTCCAGCCGGTTTCCCGGCCGGCCTTTATGAAGTCGCTTAATAAATGCACGTGGCCGCGGATGGCGATCGGGGCTTGGGTTTGGGGGTCGTCGAAGTGGGTGGGGATTCCTCGCAACATGAAATGCGGGTGGTAGCCCAAAATTACGAAATACCCTCCGGGCCGGGCGAGGCGGCGCGCCTCCGAGAACAACGGCGCGAGCGTTTCTAGATGTTCGGAGGCCAGTGAGTTGATGACTAGATCATAAGCGGCCATAGGCAGGGAAGTGCGGCGAATGTCCTCGAGTTTGAGCGATCGGTAAATCCCGCGGGTTTGGGCGCGTTCCATCATCTCGGGGGTGAGATCGACGCCGTCGAGCGTCGCTACTCCGTGGGCGTGCAGCCAGGCCCCGGTGCGGCCGGTGCCGCAAGCGAGGTCCGCCGCGGTTTGCAATTCCCGCCAAGGCACCGAAGTGATTCGCCCGAAGAGCTCTTGGTCGAGCGCCGAGTCGAAGTCACGCTCATAGATCTGCGCCCACTTCGCGTAACCTTCGGTCACGGACACGGTGGGGTAATTCCTGGAGTCGAATAGAGAGAAGTCCTGCGCCATGACCTTCCTATATGTCCGCCTCACCGGTTAGTCGATGGAGGAGTTCGCATATTTATGGGAAACATCGATCCTACGTTGACGATTGGGTAGGCGATCGTTATGCTTTCGTCATGCGCAGATTCTTCCCCATCCTGGCCGCCGTTTCGTTCTTTCTGAACGGGCTGGCTAGCTGGTCCAGTGCTTGCGAAGTGGCGCATTCAGCCGCTCCGTCGGTGTCGACCTGCCACGCGGCTGAGACCTCGGCCGGGGATACGCTTTCCGCTGCGTCCGAGTGCGATCAATCGGCGCCTTGCCGGTGCGATAATTGTCCGCGCTGTCACGCCTCACCCACGTTGAACCCCCGCCAGGTAAAGCCCCTGATCATGCCGGCCGTGCTCGAGTCCTTGCCGCCGGTGGCGCCGGCCTTCCCGAGCGACCCGCGCGACGCCCTTCCTTACCGTCCGCCTATTGCCTAATTCCGCTACGGATTTTTGTTTCGCAGTGAACTGATTTGGCTTTAGGTGCCTATGCTGGATTCCATCATTAGTTATTCGTTACGTCACCGTTTGTTGGTGATCGCGCTGACCGCGCTCGTCGTCGTTTACGGCAGCTACACATTGCGGGAACTTCCCGTGGACGTGTTTCCCGACATGAACCGTCCCACGGTGAACGTGCTCACGCCGGTGGAGGGAATGGCGCCCGAAGAGGTGGAGGTGGTCGTTACGCGTCCCGTCGAGTCGGTGCTCAACGGCGCGCCGGGGGTGAGTAAAATTTATTCTTCCTCCGTCACGGGGATATCGGTCGTACGCGTCGAATTCGACTGGGGTACCGACCTGCGATTCGCCCGGTTGGCGGTGTCCGAGCGCCTTCAGCTCGCCAAGGCCCGCATGCCGGCGGGCGTCGAGCCGTTTCTCTCTCCTACATCGTCGATCATGGGCGAGATCCAGATGATCGGGCTATCCAGTCCCGAGGGAAAAGTGTCCGGCGGCGACCTGCGCACGCTCGCTGATTGGACGCTGCGGCCACGCTTACTTACGATCTCGGGCGTCTCCCAAGTCATCATCATCGGGGGTGACCAGCTGCAGGTTCAGATTTTGGTGAACGCGGAAAAATTGCGCAAGCGGCAGATTACCATCCAAGAGCTGCGGGCGAAGCTGGCGCATCTCTCCGAGGCCTCGGGCGGCGGTTTCTTGGAGGATGGCAAGCGAGAGTGGCTGATCCGAAACTTCGGCCGTATCTTGAACCACGAAGAAATTCCGAACACCCCGATCGGCTTGCATCGTGGCTATCCCGTGCTGTTGAAAGACGTCGCGGAGGTGAAGTTTGCGCCCGCGCCGAAGCGTGGCGACGCTTCGATTTCTGGGCGGGCAGGCGTAATCCTGCTGGTGCAGAAGCAACCGGGTACGGATACTGTCGATCTCACCGCGAGGATCGACGACGTGCTGAAAGAGATCCAGGCCGTCGCTCCTTCCGGGGTGGTGATCCACCCCGATCTGTTCCGTCAGGCGGACTTTATCCAGGCCGCCATTCATAATGTCGAAGAAGCTTTGCGCGACGGATCCATCATGGTCGCACTCGTGTTGATGCTTTTCTTGCTGAATTTACGGGCGACGGTCATCACGCTGACGGCCATTCCGGTTTCGCTTCTCGTCACCGCGATCATCTTTCATTGGTTCGGCATTGGCGTGAACACGATGACGCTAGGAGGGCTTGCGATCGCGATGGGCGAGCTCGTGGACGATGCGATCGTCGACGTTGAGAATGTTTTTCGCCGCTTTCGAGAAAGCCGGGCGAAACCCGACGGACGCAGCCTGTGGCGGATTATCTTCGAGGCCTGTAGTGAGGTGAGAAATTCGGTCGTACTCTCCACCTTGATCGTGATTTTGGTGTTCTTTCCCTTGTTTGCGTTGTCAGGAATTGAAGGGCGCATCTTCACGCCCATCGGTATCGCCTACGTGATCTCGCTCTTGGCGTCGCTTTTGGTGTCCCTCACGTTGACTCCCGTCCTTTGCTACTATCTTTTGCGGAAGGGTCATTTGGGATCCGAGCGCGAGACCGCGTTAGTCCAGCGCCTGAAAGGTTGGCACCGACGCGTGCTTGAGCGTACATTGAGCCACCCCCAGCGGGTGATCGTAGGCGCGTTGGCCGTCGCGTTGCTTGCCTTGTGCGCGGTTCCTTTTTTGGGGCGCAACTTCTTGCCCTCTTTTAATGAGGGCAGCGCTATGTTGGAACTCGGAACGAAGGCCGGCATCTCTTTGCCGGCTTCGAACGAGATTGCGGTGACGGTCGAGAAGGCCTTGCTCGAAGTGCCGGAAGTGAGGTCGACGGCCCGGCGCACGGGCCGGGCGGAGGAAGATGATCACGGAGGGGGCGTGAATCTCACCGAAATCGAAATCGCGCTCCGGCCATCGAAGCGCTCGCGCGCTGAGGTATTCGCCGATCTACGTGCGCGCGCGCAAGCGGTCATTCCCCCCGACGCGTTTATCGGGCTTACCCAGCCGATCACTCACCGACTGGATTACTTGCTTTCGGGAGTAAAATCGCAGGTGGCGATCAAGGTTTTCGGACCCGATTTACGCGTACTTCGCCAACAGGCGGCGGAAATCCGTAACGCCATCCGCGAAGTGCCGGGAGTGGTGGATTTACGCGTCGAAGGTCAAACGCTATTTCCGCAGTATAAGATCTACGCGATGCGACCGGATCTAGCGAAATACGGGATCATCCCTGGCGAGCTGATCGACAATCTCGAAGCCATGCTGCAGGGGGTGCCCGTGACCCGCATCATTGAGGACGATCGATATCTCGATGTTTATTTACGGTTGGACGAAGCGTCGCGTGCCAGCATCGATCGCATCAAGGAGCTGCCCGCTCACGTGCTGCCTACCGGCCAAGTCGTGCCTTTGGATGAGGTCACCGACATTTTTGAGACGAGCGGGCCGAACCAGGTCGAGCGCGAGAACCTACAGCGCAAGATCGTGGTTTCGTTTAACGTGGATAGCCGGACTACCGGCCGGGATCTGGCGTCTGTGGTCACGGAAGCAAAGGCGCGGATCGCACGCGAGGTAAAGCCCGTGGAGGGGTATTTCCATCACGTGGGCGGCCAGTATGAGAGCCAGCGCGAGGCCACCCGTCGGGTGGTGCTCCTGGGCGCGCTTTCGCTGCTCGCTATTTTCCTCGTGCTGTTCCTGCATTTCAAATCGGCGATGATCGCGGCCCAGGTGATGGCCAATATCCCGCTCGCGCTGATTGGTGCGGTGGTGGCGATTCTGATCACCGACCGAACCTTTTCGGTAGCTACCCTTATCGCGTTTGTCGCCCTTTGTGGCATCGCCAGTCGAAATGGGGTGCTGATGATCAGTCATTACCTTCACTTGATGAAGGAGGAAGGGGAGAAGTTTTCCCGTGAAATGATTACCCGGGGTTCGATCGAGCGCCTAGTGCCGGTATTGATGACGGCATTTTCGGCGATTCTGGCGCTTACGCCGCTGGTGCTCGCGAAGGACCAGTCGGGGAAGGAAATACTTCATCCCGTCGCGATCGTGATCGTCGGGGGCCTGCTTTCGTCCACCTTGTTGGATATTCTAGTTACGCCCGCTGTTTTCTTCCGATTTGGTCGGAAGTCGGCGGAACGTTTTGTTCAACCTGTTTCGTCCGAAACTTTACGAGAAAAATTGGAGGAAAAATGAAAACCATCACCATCGGCATCCTGATATCGTGTTTTGTCTTTGCCGCCGTGCCCCGTACCGTCTGGGCGGGCGAAGGCCACGGCCACAACCATGAGGCGGCGGTGGAGCCCGCACCCCACGGCGGTATTTTACGGGATGCGCCTCCTTATAAGAGTGAGCTATTGCTGAAAGGGGAAGTGGCTAAGATTTATGTCTACGACAAAGGACTGAAGCTGGCGCCCCTTAAAACCGAAACGCTCGAAGCAAAAATCCGGTTTCCCAAGGAAAAGAAAGACCGCACCGTGATCTTCAAACGGGAGGCGGATTATTTCGTGGCTCCGCTCCCTGGCATTTCCAAGGTGCATCGGTATGATTTGCATGTGACGCTCAAGGAAGGCCCGACCTCGACGTTGATCGACTTCGGGGTGGACAATATTCACTGATGACTAAATTCACGGGATGGTTCATGGCGATGGTGGGGGGACTGGCGACGGTTTCGGCCGAGGGCCGGGAGGTGCGCTACGAGGATCTCGCCCGTTGGCTGCCCGAGCAGAACGGCCAAGTGGCGGGAGCCCTGCGGGAAGCGGAAGCTGCGGATGTCGAAACGGGACACTTGCTGCGCTCTTTCCTTCCCCGCGTCGGCGCCGAGCTGGGCTGGGAAAACTTCCGGACGGGCCCTTATGACTTCCAAAGCCAGCCCACGGCGTCGCTGGGCGCGAGCTTGAACTTGTTTCGTGGCGGGCGAGATGCCCTGGAGCATCAGCTTCGCGGCGAGAAGTCCGAGTTGGCTAAAGTCGATGCCCAGCGAAAACTGCGAACCGAGTTACGATTGGTCCGCCGTGATTATTGGGATCTGATCTACTTGCAGGAGTCCATTCGACTCGTGAAAGACGCGATCGAGCAGAACGCAAAAAATCTTGCCGCCGCCAAGCGCCGGGTCGGCGCGGGGATGGGCGCCGAGACCGATCGTTACGAATTCGAGATCTACCAGACCCAGCTCGAGCAGGAACTCGCGCGGCTGGAGTTGCAGCAAAAGTCGGCCGAGCGGAAGCTTGGCGTCGCTTTGGGGGTCCCTGTCGAGGAGAGATTGCAAGTCGTTGAGCCCCCGCACGAGCACGGCGAGGGTTGGCTTCCCGAGGGATTGACGCCGGAAGCGGACCTGAGTTCCCAGGGCGATTCGTTGCAGGAGCGAATCTTCGATCTGCAGGGCGCCCAGGCCGGGCGGTGGTGGGCGCCCGAACTGGACGTGTATGCGCACTACTCATTATATACGTTTCGAGAACGCGAGTATCCAAGCCAGGCTGACCGCTTCGAAACGGTGTTTGGAGCCAAGCTGACTTTCACACTGTTTGACGGACTAGCCCAGGGGGCGACCGCCCGCGCTGACCGCCGGCGTGCGGAAGCATTCCGGCTTCGCGCGAATCAAGCCTACGTCGGTGCGCGGGTGGATTTCGAAAACGCCCGGGCGCAGCTGAAATTGACGCACGATCTGGTGCACGGAACTGAGCGCAATGTCGAGCAGTCGCAGAAGTATTTGCACGGTACGCTTTCGGAGTACCAGCGTGGGTTGAAGAACTCGCCGGACGTACTCAGTGCTTCCCAACGCTACTTGGAGGCGCGTCGCAAGTTCTCCGAGCTGAAGCGGGAATACAACTGGACGAAGGCGGATTTGATGTCGATGCTCGGACGTTGAGCGTCCGAGCATCGAAGGGAAAAAGATATCCTAAGAATTAGACGGCGTTTTGCAAGCGCGCGATGCGGTCCGAGAGAGCCGGGTGCGTAGAGAACAGCCGCATGATTCCGCCCGGCCGGCTCGAGATCTTAAGCGCCTGGATCGCAGGTTGCGCGGAGGGGTCGACGCCTTCGAACGTGCGTTGCAGGGCTTGGAGCGCCTGCACCATGTTCTCGCGGCCTGCCAGGCGGGCACCGCCCGCGTCGGCTCGGTACTCGCGTAAGCGCGAGAACCACGCCACGACGATCGAACCGAGGATCATGAACACGATTTCGAGCACGAACTGCACTGCGTAGTAAGCCATGGGGCTACCGACCGAGCTTTCCTCGCTGTCGCGGTCGCGGCCACTCATCGTAAGCGCGAATGCGATCACGCGGGCCAAGAACATCACGAACGCGTTCACGATGCCTTGAATCAGGGTCATGGTCACCATATCGCCGTTGGCGATGTGGGCCACTTCGTGGCCAAGCACGCCGTGGACCTCGCCTTTGCGCATGCGTTGCAAGAGGCCGGTGGAAACGGCCACGAGCGAGCGGGATTTGCTAGGCCCGGTGGCGAAAGCATTCACCTCGGGGGAATCGTAGATGCCGACTTGGGGCATGGCAGGGAGACGGGCCGCGCGGGCCAGCTCATGCACGGTTTCGACCAGCTCGCTTAGGGTCGGGTCGCGGGTATCGGCCGGAATGATCCGCACCCCCATCATCCACTTGGCCATGACGCGGGAAAGCGCGAGCGAGATGAAGGCGCCGCCCATACCCCAAACCAGGCAGAACACCATCAGCGAGGAGTAATCCAGGCCGTACCGGGTGATGTAATTACCGACCCCCAGCACGTTGAGGATGACGGAGATGGTCACCATCACCAACAGGTTCACCGCGATAAACAAACCGATGCGCTTTAACCAAGCCATAAAATAGCCTCCTACAGGACTCTACATAGCATAGGCTTGACCTTCGGTTATTAAAATACGATAAATGCGATTTAATTATTCTAAAAAAGAGAATGATCAATGACTTGGCTGAATTACCACCACCTCTTTTATTTTCGGGCGATCGCCAACGAGGGCGGCATTGCCCGGGCCGCCGCGAAATTGAGGTTGGGCCAGCCCACCTTGAGCACGCAGCTTCGACAACTGGAAGAGACCCTGGGTGTAGCTTTGTTTGAGCGGCGTAACCGCAAAATGGTGCTAACGGAGGCCGGCTTGGCTGCGCTCGATTACGCCAACGAGATTTTTCGCCTCGGTGACGAGCTTTTGGAGGTCATGAAGGACAAGACCGTGGACAACAAGACCCACCTGCAGATTGGCGCGCTCGATAGCGTACCGAAGAGCGTGATTCTCTCGTTAGCGAAGGCGGCGTACCGAATTGGCCCCTGCACGGTTTCCATTTTGGAAGGGAAGGGGGATGAGCTTTTCCGCGAGCTTTACACGCACCGGCTGGACTTGATTCTCTCGAATTTTCCGCCGCCCGCGTCCGACCGCGAACAGGTTTATTCGAAATCGGTGGCCAAATCACCCGTTTCGGTTTTCGGCGCCCGCCAATATGTGGAGCTGCGCCGGGGGTTTCCCAAATCCCTTAACGGCAAGCCATTCGTGTTGCCTACCGCCCATAGCCGTCTTCGCCACGACCTGAACCACTACTTCAAATTGCAAGGAATCCAGATCGCGCCGGCGGCGGAAACCCAAGATACGAGTTTGCAGCGGCTGATGGCGCTGAATGGCCTGGGGCTGGCGCCGTTTTCCGAAACCGCGATCGACGCCTTGGAGAAGGAAGGAAAGCTCGAACGCATCGGCCGGCTAAGGGGGGTTTACGAAGAAGTTTGGCTTATTTCCGCTCATCGTAAACACGAAAATCCGGTGGCGGCCAAGCTGATGCAGGGATTTTCGCTGTGAGGCCGAGCATTCGTTTAAAGCAAAGAACCCGATCGCAAATTGGGAATGGGCGCCAGCCGCACCTTCACGTAGGATTGAATCCAGGGAATTTTTAAAGATGCTGCAAAACTATTGGCCCTGGATCGGCTTTCACCTCTTTCTCTTCGCCGCGCTGGCTCTCGATTTGGGGGTTTTTCACAAGAAGGCGCACGAGATCAAGTTTAAGGAGGCTTTGAGCTGGAGCGCGGTTTGGTTTTCGCTCGCGCTGCTGTTTAACGGCGGCATCTGGTTTTTTCGGGGCAAGGACGCCGCCATCACTTTCCTCACCGGCTACGTGATTGAATGGTCGCTGAGTGTCGACAATCTCTTCGTGTTCTTGACGATCTTCTCGGCCTTCGCCGTGCCGTCTAAGCTCCAGCACCGCGTGTTGTTCTGGGGGATATTGGGCGCGCTGGTCATGCGGGCGATATTCATTTTCGGCGGGATCGCCTTATTGAAGCAGTTTCACTGGATCGTCTATATCTTTGGCGCGTTTCTCCTGGTTACCGGCATTAAGCTCGCCTTCGGGGGGGATGCCGGCGAGACCGATCCGCGCGAGCGATGGATCGTGAAGTTCGCCACCCGATGGTTTCGTTTTAGCGATCGATACGACGGTGGCAAGTTCATCACGATTCAAAACGGGCGTCGCCTGGGTACGCCGCTTTTGATGGTGCTCATTATTGTCGAGGTAACGGACCTGGTTTTCGCGGCGGACTCCATTCCCGCTATTTTGGCCATCTCAAGCGATCCGTTCATCGTATATACTTCGAATATTTTCGCGATCTTGGGCTTGCGTTCGCTCTACTTCGCGTTGGCAGGCCTGATGTCGTTGTTTGCTTATTTACGTTACGGGCTGGCAACCGTCCTGAGCTTTGTCGGGATCAAGCTCTGTCTGACCGATATTTATAAAATTTCCCCCGGTTGGTCCCTGATCGTGATCCTCATCTGCTTAGGGGCGGCGATCCTCTATTCGGTGATCAAAAGCCGAAAAGATCCAGCCGCGGCGGTGAATTCTCCCCGTAGTTAGGGCAGAATATTATATGATTATTTTAGTCTAGAATTATCTAGATCTTGGAAATTCGAGGTACCCGAAAGGCAATCCTTTTGCTAAGGTGCAAGGCAGTTTAGCCACTACAGAGTCTGCGGACATAGTGTCCCATATCCTCGTTGTTAGCGGCCCCGGCCATTTGGAGGTTATATGGGAAAAAAACTTTACGTTGGAAATCTGCCTTTCACCGCGACCGATGACGTGCTCGCGAACACTTTCGCTCAATGCGGAACCGTGGAATCGGCTAAAATCATCATGGATCGTGAAACCGGTCGCAGCAAGGGCTTCGGCTTCGTGGAAATGTCCACGGACGCGGAAGCTCAAGACGCGATCGCTAAGTTCAATGGCGCTGACTACGAAGGCCGCGCGATGACGGTGAACGAAGCTCGTCCCATGGCGCCCCGTGAAGGCGGCGGTGGACGCGGCGGCTTCGGCGGCGGCGGTGGCGGTCGCGGTGGACGCGGCGGCTTCGGTGGTGGCGGCGGCGGACGCGGTCGTTACTAATCCAACTTCTTTCTCTATGGGCGGGTTATGTCGAGAGAGGACCTTATCCAGATAAACGGCAAGATTTCCGACGTCACGGGCGGCGGGAACTATGTCGTTCAATTGGGTAATGGGGCCACCGTCATGGCAAGACTCTCGGGCCGGCTCAAGAAATTCAAAATTCGTGTATTGGTGGGAGACAACGTGACGGTCGCTGTCTCCCCCTACGATCCTACTCACGGCCTGATCACCCACCGTCTGAAGGAGATGTAGGCTCCGCTCTTGGCGGGTTTACTTCTCTGTTATTTCTTTTCTTCCGACGTCTTCTTCTCGGCCGACTTAGCGTCTTCGCCGAATTTACCGAAAGTAAAATTCACTTGGATTTCTAGTCCCCGCGGCGAGATATCGCTTAGGGCAAGCGTGTCCCCCCGGGTTTCGGAGCCTTGGCTGATGGCGGCGAAGTATCCGCCCGAAACCCCTATCTTCACGCGGTCGGAGACCTGCTGGTCGATCGCTAAAGCCGGGTTCGCGTAGAAGCCGTACTCGGTGTATCGCCCGTCTTGACCACCACTGAACATTTGCACGGTGGAGCCGGACCAGCCCAACCCGCTACCGATCGTGAATGAAGTGTTACCCAGGCGCGCGAACTCGTAGCCGACGTAAACGCCGAACGCACCGGAGTTATACATCGCCTCGTTCGCGCCCACGGTTTGGCCCGTGCCAACGCCTTGGAACTCGAAGCCAAGCTTCACGCCCGATTCGTAGTTACGGACCGCTTGGAAACTGAGTCCGAAGAGGTCTTGGGTAGGCGCCGCGAAGCCGTTGGCGGCGTAGGCCGCATTGAGGCTGGTGCGGGTATTCCTCTGGTAGAGGGGCGAAAGGGTAAAGGACCAGTTCCGCCAGTGCTTCTGGTGGTGTCCGCATTCTTCGCAGTCCCCGTCGTCGCCGGCGAAGGCCGGAGTGAGGGGGAGGGCGCCAGCCGCGAGGGCCGCGATTAGGGTTAAAGTGGATACATGTTGTTTCAGCTTCATATGCCAGAGGCTCCTTATGTGAATAATATTCACATAAAATGTGAATGTTGTACACATTAAAATTGGCATTTGCCTTGATTCTGCTAAACTGGTGATTCCATGCCGAAAAAGAAGCGAGCCTATCATCACGGCGATCTGCGAAACACGCTGATGGCGGCAGCCGTTCAGCTCATGAACGAACGCCAGTCGGTGAATTTTGGAATTAAAGATATCTGCGACGTCGCCGGCGTCGTCCCGGCGGCGGCATACCGCCACTTTTCCAGCAAGAACGCGATCCTGGCCGAAATCGCGGGCGAAGGTTTCGTGAAGTTCCACGCCAGTTTGGCCAGTGCTTCGGCGAAGCCGGCGAATCAGCCATTGCGGCGACTCTCCGCGCTTTTTTCCGCCTACGTCGAGTTCGCGCTCGCGCACCCCATTCTTTATCAAATCATGTTTCAGTACGACGTCGGCAATTTCCTCGAATTCCCCCACGTGCTAATGAGCGCGCAGAAGGGGTTCAACGTGTTGAACGACTTAGTGAAGGAATGTGCCGAGGCGGGGTTGCTGCGTGATCGGCAGGTGAACGAGATCTCGATGTCGCTTTGGTCGGCTTCGCACGGTCTTTCCGTGCTCTTGATGGGCGGGCGCCTGCAGACTACGTGCGGTTTTTCCCCCGCCGATGCCAAAGCGGCCGCGACGAGGGTTTCGCGTGACCTGATTCAGGGGCTCCTCAAATAGGGCGGGACTGTTTCCACCAGCCGGCGAAGCTGCGGCGTTCCGTACGTGCTGGCCGCACCTCGTGCGTGATCTCACGGCTTAAAAAGCACGCGAGGGTACCGGCGCGCGGCTCCACGATCACCGTACTAGCGGGAGAGCCAGGATAGAGCGCGAGTTCGCCGCCGTCGCCTGGACGCCAATCCGGGTTTAGGTAAAGGACCAGCGAAAGCGTGCGCGCATCGTCGTCGCGAAAGGCGTCCCGGTGCTTTTGGTAGCCGGCTCCCGGCGGATAGATCGCGTAGTGCCCTTCGAACTCGTGCAGGCCGAGAAAAAGCGCGTGATTCAGATGCGTGCGCAGCTCGTCTAGCTTAGTCCGCGTTTCCCGTTGCGCATCGGTGGGCGTCGCGCTCTCCCACCAGCAGATGCGGTCGCCGCGAATGTCCGTCTGGATCTGACGTTCAGGGCCCTTGCCGATCCCGGCGGGGCGGAATTTTCCTTGGCTCAGCCAGGTGCCGAATTCTTGATGTAAGTCCCGCCAGGTGGGCCCGGGCAAGAAGTCCGGGGCGATCGCGTAGCCTTGGGCGTGCAGCTGGCGGGCGATGGGTTCCGCGTGCATGCTTAAGAGGGCCGAAACTCCGGCAAAGTGAAGCGGTATACGGGTTTTTGCCGGCGTTCCGAAACATCGGCTCCCCCCACGGCGGGTGGTGGCGGGTTACTTTCACTCCAGAGCCGGCCGCCATGCGCCTCGATGATTTTTTGCGCTTGCTCGGCGGCTTGGGTGGACTCCAGCGACCGTTTGCTCGTTCCCCATTCGTCGGAGGTTACCGTGAATCGGGGTGAGCCTTCGCTCACTTCTGCGCTGAGATGGATACTCGCGGACTTGCCCACGCGTAGGGCGGTCGCGCGCGCGAGTTGGGAGATCGCTTGCGCTAGGCGGGGTTCATCACAGAGCACGAGGGTGTTGGGCATGGTGACTTCCGTGGTTACTCTTCCGGGAATGGCGCTGCGGGCTTGCTGAATGACGTCTTCCACCCGCTTGGGTTCCGCATGAAGTTCGGCGGAGAAGTTCTCGGCATTCATTTCCTGGAGGCTCGCCATCAGTTGTTCGCTCGCGCCTTGGATGGACTTCAACGCTTTCTTGAGTGGCGCGGATTCGCGGCCTTGGAGCGGCCACGACTTCAGTAGCACCCCGAGCTGTTTGTCGATCGTCGCTACCGGCTCGTGAAGTTCTTGGATCTGGTAAGCCAGCTCATCGCGGCGGAGGGAGGCGAGCTCCGCGGCATGGCGATTCTGCCAGTCGGTCACCACGAGCGACACGAAGAGCGCGAGCCGTTCCATCACCTCGACATCTTCGGCGAAGAAACGTCGATTCGATTCGATCATGCCAAGATTGATCACGCCGATGACGCGGTCACGCGAGCGCAAAGGGAAGGAGATGAGGGAGCGAAGCGCGATCTTGGCGAGAAGTTTCAGCCCTTCGTCGTCCACCGCGAGATCGCGTGTCTCCGTCACGCCCATCTCCGAGACCAGGACGGGGCCATCCTGAGCGAAAACGGCGTCCACGGTGACATTCGTACCGTTCCAAAGATACTTCGCCGCGGCGATGCTGAGCAACGCCTGCGTTTTTTCGTACGGGCTATAAGCCTCGACGCGGGCGACGCGGCGGTCGGCATTGACCAGCGTGATGACGCAATGATCGCCGAAGCGAGGTGCGAACTCGCGGGCGATGCGGTGGAGCAGCTCGCCCAGATCCCCCTGCGCGCCGACCAGTTTGCTCACCTGGGTCATGAATACGTGCTCGGCTTCAGTTTTTTTCCGGCGGGTAATATCGCGGCAGACGCAAAGAACTTCCCGCTCGGAGAGCGCCATGAGTTTCGCCGCGTAGGCCTGGGTCTGCCCGTCTTGGGGTAGCGTGTATTCAAACTCGACGGCCTGGGCTCCGTGGCGAAGGCTCTCGAGCGCCCGCATCACCTGGCCCGCCAGGTCCGGCGGGAGCACCTCGGAAACACGCTTACCGAGGAACTCTCCCGGCGTCTTCAGCAGGAGCCGGTTTCCTTCGGGGCCTCCTTGGTAGTCCAGGTAAGTCCCATCGTAGTCCAATCGGAAAAAGAGATCGGGATAGTGGTGAATGACCGCCTGAAAAATATCACTCATGAGGGGGGCTTGACCTTAGCACCGAGAGGGGATGATTGACATATTTTCCAGGGCAAAACGCCTAGGCGCGGTTGCCAGGCCTCAATTCCCGGCGACTCAATGCGTAGTTCTCGTGCGGTGCGGGGGTGGGGT
>JBFWNL010000009.1:0-139343 GCA_050251055.1 Bacteriovoracia bacterium | reverse complement strand
TTAAGCTAACGATGAAAATCGGCGTGATGCGCTGTCCGATGTTATGAAACTCCACGTTTCCTTATCGGGAACAACGCGGGGGAAGCGTGAGCAAAAGGTGTGTTTCATGCGTACGGCGCCAAACGTTTGGCGCCGCGGGAATAGTGAGTCGCCCGACTTTCCTTGGCTTAGATCTCGAGATGATTTTCCTGCCACACGCTTTGGCCCTTGAGCACCTGGTCGGCCAAGCGACGCATCTGCTTGTCCGGGTTGCAGCGCACGGCGCGGAAGTTCTGGCGGATCCGTACCCGGGCCATCCGGCAGAAGTAGTCGGCGACATCGTCGACGTTTCCGTAGGTTTTCGCGTCCGCCGACTGCTTCGTGTGGGCGCGTCCGATGACGGCGGCCATGGCGAAGAGGTCGGTCGCGATTTCCACTAAGCGAATGAGCTGCATCTGTCGGCGCTCGAGCTTGGGGCCGTTCAAGACCATCTGGTGGAACGTCGTACGCGCAAGTTTTTTCGAAGCGCAGGCCACGAAGCGCATGTGGCAACCGAGCTTACCCAGGCCCGCGAACCGAGGCCAAATCGCGAGGCTGATCCACTGGGCTGGATACCACCAGGAATAGAAGGCGGCGGAGCGTAGGAACGCAGCGGCCCGGCGCCCGAACGGCAGCGTGGGATTGAGTACGTCGCCCGCGATGCGCAGATGCTTGTCGAGCGCCTCGCGCGCGATGAAGAGGCTCAGGATTTCGGAAGTGCCTTCCACGATCTGGTTGATGCGCGAGTCGCGGTACATGCGCTCGAGCGGAACCGGCCGCTCGCCGCGCGCCTGCAGCGAGGATTGATTTTCGTAACCGCGCCCCCCCTTGAGTTGGATGACTTCATCGACGAGCAGGTCGGAGCGGACGCTGCAGAAAATCTTCGCCATCGCGGCTTCCAGTCGGATGTCGCGCTTTCCGTTGTCGGCCCAGGCGGCCGCGGCCCAGGTGATGGCTTCCATCGCGAAGGTGTCGGCGCTTACCTGGGCGACTTTCGCCGCGGCAGATTCATGCTTGCCGATGTTCACGCCCCACTGTACGCGCTCGTTCGCCCACTTGCGCGCTTCTTCGAGCCCCTTGCGCGCGCCGCCGATGCAAACGGCGGGCAAACTCAGGCGGCCCGTGTTGAGGGTGATAAGGGCCAGGCGCAGTCCCTTGCCCAAGCCCCAGATGATGTTTTCCTTCGGGACCTTCACGTTTTTGAATTGGATAAGCCCGTTCTGGATGCCGGAGAGGCCCATGAAGCGGCAGCGGTGCAGGACTTCGAAGCCGGGAGTATTGGTCTCGACGATGAAAGCCGTGATTTGCTTCTTCTCGCGCTTGCCCTTGGGGCCATCGACGATCTTGGGCGGCGTCTGGGCCATGACGACGATCACGTCGGCGATGACGCTGTTGGTGCACCAAAGTTTTTGTCCGTTGATAATGTAGTGATTGCCGTCTTCGGTCGGGGTGGCCGTCGTCGACATCTTCGCCGGGTCGGAACCCACTTCGGGTTCGGTGAGGGCGAACGCGGATACGGCGCCCTTGGCGAACCGGGGCAGATATTTTTTCTTTTGCTCAGGCGTGCCGAAGAGCTTCAGCGGTTGGGGCACGCCGATGCTTTGGTGGGCGGAGAGAGTCGCCGCCGTCGATCCGCAGTAACCGCCCACCGTGGCGAGCGCACGGTTGTAATTCGTTTGGGAAAAACCCAGGCCGCCATATTCTTTCGGGATCTTGAAGCCAAAGGCGCCCAGCTCGGCTAGCCCCTTCATGACTTCGTCCGGAATCTTGCCTTCGCGATCGACCTGGTCTCCGTCGAGGTTTTTACTGAGATAGGCATCGAACTTCCGCAAGAATTCGTCGCCGATTTTCTTGTCTTCCGGTTCTTGCAATGGGTAGGGGAGGAAGGCGTCGGTTTGCACCTTGCCCATGAAGAGATCGGCCACGAAGCTAGGCGATTGCCACTCCGTCTCGCGCGATTCCTCCGCCACTTCCAAAGATTCGATTTCGCTCTTATTCTTGCCTTGATTGCCTAAAAGTTCGGACATGGCGAACAGTCTAACGCCGCTGCTAAGAAGACGGCAATAGGATTTCGGGGGAAAAACGAGGCTTTTACAGGTGGCTGACGAGGTCGGGCAGGATCTTGTCCCGAGCGATATCGAACTTATCGCGGGCCACGCCCTTGGCGATGGCAAAGAAGATCGGCGCGAAAGCGTACCAAGGACGCTCGACGGTCACGGCGTTGGTCATGCGCACCTTGAACTTGCCGATCTCGGCGGCGGCGCGGACTTCGGCCAGGAAATCGACCTTCTTCAGGTAACCCGCCATGCCCGAGGCTTTCACGTCCTTCGAGGTCGTGGAGTAAGTCAGGCCCTGGGCGTTCCAGGAAAGGGTGACCACTTCACGGATTTCGATCGGCGAGCCGTCATCCTTCACGATCGACGTGGTGTCGAACTTCAGCGATTGCATGCCGTTGACGACTTCCTCCGTCGGCGCGTCGTGGACCGTGCGGGTGGTTTGGATCAATTCGCGAATATAAGTGACGAGGTTCGTGATGGTCGGCTTGGCTTCGGGCGATTTTTCGATCGTGCAGTCGGCGCCAAGCGAGCTGATGAAAATCCCGTCCTCGAGTGAAGGGTCGTGAGTCCACTTCGCCTCCGCGCAGTCGTACTGCTTGGGCGTGGCTTGCACCGCTTCGGCGGAGGCTACCGGTGAGTAACCTAGGCTGAAAACGGTGAGAACGCTGAGGGTGATCATGCTTCGCTGCTTCATGCGGTGATTTGAGTATACCATCTACTGCTAACTATCGGTAAAGGGGAGGAAAAACTGAGAGGCGGGTCGCGATTGGCCTAGGTGGGGTGCGTAATTTCCCGTTTTACTGATCTAGAGCGGGGTTTCGTCAAATCGGTGACTTTATATGGGTGGGCAAATCGCAAAGCTATGTAAGTCTGAGCGATTGAGTTCGCTTCTTGCCTCCAGTATCCTGAGAGGCAAGGGGAGAAATAGATGGCAAAATCTCGCGCGGGCGCGCCTAGCTTGAAGACCGAAGTGGTGGCCGGCATCACTACTTTTTTAACCATGTCTTACATTGTGGTCGTGAACCCCGGGATTCTTTCCACGGCCGGTACCGGCATGCCGTTCTCGGGGGTGATGACCGCGACGGTGCTGATTTGTTTTCTGATGACGCTCATGATGGGGCTGTACGCGGATCTTCCGTTCGCGGTTGCCCCGGGCATGGGGATCAACGCCTACTTCACCTTCACGGTGATCTTGGGGCAGCAGGTCCCGTGGCCGATCGCCCTTGGCATGGTTTTCTGGGCCGGGATTTTGTTCCTGCTGATTTCGGTCACACCGGTGCGTGTGACCATCGCGCGCGCCATTCCGCACGGGCTGCGCCATGCCTGCGCGGCGGGGATCGGGCTCTTTCTGACTTTTATTGGGCTTAAGAGTGGCGGCTTCATTGTCGCGGATCCGGTGACCTTCGTGAAACTGGGACCCTGGGACCATCGCACGGCCTTCATGATCTTAAGCTTCGGCGTGATGATCGTGCTCTTGCGCAGGAAAAGTCCCTTCGCGTTCCTGGCGGGAATGGTGGGGGTTACCGTCGTCTCGTTGATCTTGGGTTACGTGAAGCCTCCGGAACAGCTCGTGAGTGCGCCCGATTTTTCGAGCGTCTTTTTCAAATTCGACGCGCTCGGTGCGCTCCAGTGGGTGCTCGTGCCCACGATCATCGTGATTTTGTTCACGGATCTCTTCGATTCGATATCCACTTTCATCGGCGTTTCGCAAGCTTCGGGGTTGCTCGACGAAAAAGGCGATCCCAAGAATTTAAAAGAGGGCCTGGTCGTTGACGCCTTCGCTACTTTAGGCGCGGGCATCGCGGGTACTTCTTCTGGAACGGCCTATATCGAAAGCTCGGCCGGGACCGAAGTCGGCGGCCGCACGGGTCGCACGGCGGTCGTGACGGCGCTTTGCTTCTTGCCCTGTTTTTTCATCGGGCCGATCGTCCAAATGGTGCCGGCTTATGCCACCGCGCCGGTGCTGGTGCTCGTGGGCGCGCTGATGTTCCGCAGTGTCGCGGATTTGAAGTTACAGAAGCTTGAAGACGCGGTGCCGGCATTCCTAACCGTGATCCTCATCCCGCTCACGTTCAGCATCACCCAGGGGATTCTCTGGGGGTTTATTTCGCACGTCGCGCTCTACGCCCTCGCGGGGCGGCGTAAGGAAGTGCATTCGGTGATGTGGGGCATTGCCGCGCTTTCGATGCTGCTGCTCGCGATCGAATATTCGCGGTAGCGGGATCTGGGTTCGGGCGCTTTTACTTTCGTGCGGCCGCCCGTCGGGCCAGCCACCGTTTCCAGCCGATGCCTTCGCGCTGAGCCTCGCGCCACTGCTTGTAATGATGATAGAGCAGCGCGAGCGCGCCCAGGGTCAGGGCGCCCAGCATGACTTGGTCCTTCGTGGAGGGCGTGACGACCGCCGTGCTGCGATGAGGCAGGAAGTTGAGCAATCCGGTGGCGGCGACCACCACGGCGACGAAGTTCAGTAGTCGGCGGTAAGCCCAGACGTGGCCCGGGTCTTCGCGGACTTTCCAGTCGCTTTTGCCGGCCTCGGTGGAAAGATGATAGTGGCGGGTGCCGAAAATCAGATAACCGCTGAGTGCGGTGCAGGCATAACAATAGATCGCTTGCCCATCGACCTCGAGGCGGGCGCACTCGACTTTCTCGACGGGTACCCCTTGCACCGGCTCCCACTTGACGGCCACGGTTTCGCCGTCCAGCTCGACTTGAGGGTTCATCCCGGTGACGGGCATGGCGTGGAGCTGAACGATGTGGTCCGCTCCCCCGGTCTGATCCACCGAGCTCACCCGCCAGCTTCGCATGGAAGCCGAGAAGTCCTCGTATTCAATGGTGATCGGGGAGGTGGCCATGCAGCTACGCTACCGGAACCCCGCGCCGAATCAACCCCTGTTTGGCATAGCGAGTGGGGCGCCTTCCCGCTTTTCTTGGGCGGGGCTCTGGGATAAGCCTGAATGTCCATGGCCAAAGCGAAGTCCAAGCCGACGGTTAAGGCGGGCGCGTCGTTCAATTACGCGGTGAAGCGCAAAGAAGGACCCGAGAAGGTCACGGGCGCGGCCGTGTACATCGACGATATGCACTTGGCGGGTATGCTCCACGGCGTGACCGTGCGCAGCTCCATCCCGCGCGGAAAAATTCTCCGAATCCATTACGAGGGCGACATTCCTTGGTCGGAATTCACCATCGTCACGGCAAAGGACGTTCCCGGCAAAAATCACGTCGCTTTGATTCAAATGGACCAGCCTTACTTAGCCGATGGCTTTACCAGCCATTGCGAAGAGCCGGTAGTACTGCTCGCCCATCCTGATAAATACCTCGCCGAGCGCGCACGGCAGCACGTCCGTATCGAGTACGCGCCCGAACCCGCCGTATTGGACCTGGATCGAGCGATCAAGGGATACCTCGCCGGCACGGGAAGGTCGGGTGGGGATCCCGCGGCCGTGATCTGGGGCCAAGACAATCTGTTCAAGTCCTTCCTGATTGAAAAAGGTGACGTCGATTCCGTGTGGAAAAAGGCGGATGGTCTCGTGGTGCTGGAAGGCGAGTATTCCACGGGCGCGCAGGAGCAGCTTTACATCGAAAACAATGGCGTGATCGCGACCGCCAACCCGGAAGACGGGGTGTGCGTATGGGGCTCCCTGCAATGCCCGTACTATGTACACAAAGCGCTAAAAGAGCTCTTTCCGCTTCCCGAAGAAAAACTTCGCGTGATTCAGGCCGAGACCGGCGGTGGTTTCGGCGGCAAGGAAGAGTATCCTTCCATGCTGGCCGGACACGCGGCCTTACTGGCTTGGAAGTCCGGACGTCCCGTAAAGATGATTTACGACCGCTCGGAAGACATGGTGGCCACGACCAAGCGGCACCCGTCGCGCTCGAAGATCCGCACCGCCGTGACCCCGGACGGAAAATTACAGGCGATCGACATCCAGTTTGACTTAGATGGCGGGGCTTATCTCACACTTTCTCCGGTGGTGCTTTCGCGTGGCACGATCCACGCGCCGGGGCCATATGCCTGCCCAAATGTGCGGGTGAGCAGCCGCGCGCTCGCGACGAACACGCCTCCGCACGGGGCGTTTCGTGGATTCGGCGCGCCCCAAAGCATCTTCGCGATGGAGCGGCACCTGGATCACGTGGCCGCCAAGCTCGGGATGAGTCCGGTGGAGCTACGAAAGAAGAATTTTCTAAAGGAAGGCATGACGACGGCCACGGGCCAGGTCATTCGCGAGCCGATTCAGCTCGACAAGCTCTTGGACGGCGCGCTCAAGCTCGCTGGGTACCACGAAAAGCAGAAGCGCTATGCGCGTGAAAACCCGCGCTCGCCCATCAAGCGGGGAGTGGGTTTCGCGACCTTTATGCATGGGGCGGGCTTTACCGGTTCGGGGGAGCGTTATCTCGCTTCCGTCGTCGCGGTGGAAGGCACGAAGGATGGCAAAGTCCGCGTGCTCGCTAGCAGTACCGAAATCGGCCAAGGTACGAAGACGATTTTTTCACAGATCGTCGCGCGCGTGTTGGGGCTCGCGTTCGAGGATGTCGAGGTCGCCCAGCCGGATACGAAGTTCGTGCCCAATAGCGGCCCGACGGTGGCTTCGCGTACGGCCATGGTCGTGGGAAAGCTCGTCGAGACGGCGGCTTTGAATTTACGCGATCGGCTGATCGCCGAAAAAGCGCTGCCCGAGAAGTTCAGCCGTACGAAATTCAAACAGGCGGTGTCTCGCTTCGTAAAGTCGCGCGGGGCGCTTCGCGCCGAAGCCCAATACAAGCAGCCGGCGGGCGTGTTCTGGGACGATCAGAAGTACCAAGGCGAGGCCTATGCGACATACGCGTGGGGCGTGTACGTGGCCGACGTGGCGATCGACACGCGCACTTACGAAATCCGCCTCCAGGATTTCGTGGCTTCGCAGGAAGTGGGCAAAGTCATCCACCCCGTGTTGGCCGCGGGCCAGATCGAAGGCGGGGTCGCCCAAGGCATCGGGTACGCGATCTACGAAAAGGTCGTTTGGAAAGATGGACGGATGGCAAACAATAAGATGACGAATTACATCATGCCCACGTCCATGGACTTGCCACCGATTCGCGTGCACTTTGCCGAGCTTCCTTCGCCGTTCGGCCCGGGTGGGGCCAAGGGGATTGGCGAGCTGCCGATGGATGGGCCCGCGCCCGCGATCGGCAACGCCGTTTACGCCGCGCTGGGGAGCGCGCAGGGGACGGCGGCCAATCATATTCCATTGCTGCCGGAGGATTTAATGAAGGGATTGGAAAACGCGGGAGGCGCGCGGCATGGCTGAGATTCGAAAAATCTCCAAAATGGTCTCCATCCGCGCCAAGGTGAATGGCAAGCGTCGTTCTTTCACGGCCTATCCGATGGCCCGCCTGCTCGACGTGCTTCGCGAAGAGTTGAAGCTCACGGGTACTAAAGAAGGCTGCGGCGAAGGCGAGTGCGGCGCCTGCTCGGTGATGCTGGACGGGCGTTTGGTCAATAGCTGCCTCGTGCCGGTGGCCCAGGTAGAAGGCGCGACGATCACCACGATCGAGGGGGTGGCGGGAAAGCGCGAGCTCTCGCGGGTGCAGAAGGCTTTCGTGGAGTGCGGAGGCGCCCAGTGCGGCATCTGCACGCCCGGCATGATCTTGGCCACGGCGAATCTCCTGCAGGGGAATAAGCGGCCGAAAACCGAAGACATTCAAGAGGGGCTATCGGGCAATCTTTGTCGTTGTACCGGTTACATGAAAATTTTCGACGCCGTCCGCAAGGCGTGCGGGCAGAAGCCCACGAGTTCGGGGCACCCGAAGTGAGGATGCGATGAGAGCCTACGTCCCGCACTACGAGATGCTCAGCCCGCGCAAACTTCCCGAGGCGCTTACCCTTCTAGGCGAAGCTGCGGGCGCAAGCGAGAGCCTCACCCCGTTCGCCGGGGGTACCGACCTCATGGTAGTTTTCGAGACGGGCCAGCTGCCGCCGGGGCGTTATCTCAACTTGTTGGGCTTGCGCGAACTGAAAGGGATTCGCACTTCCATCAACTGGATCGAGCTGGGTGCGCTCACCACCTTCACCGAGATTCGTGAGCACGCGGTGCTGGCGCGCGAGTTTCCGATGTTGGTCGAAGCGGCGCGAGAAACCGGGGCTTGGGCAATTCAAAATCGCGGTACCCTGGGCGGGAACATCATCAATGCTTCGCCTGCCGCCGATTCGCCCCCCGCGCTCCTGGCTTACGACGCGGAGCTGGTGCTCGCGTCGCGCGACGGTACCCGCACGGTGCCGATCTCCGAGTTTTTCTTGGCTTATAAGCAGACGGCCCGGCGCCCGGACGAATTGCTCGCCGCGATCCGCCTGCCGCGCGGACGCTGGAAAGGCCATCATTATTACCGCAAAGTCGGGACCCGTAAGGCGCAGGCGATCTCCAAGGTCGTGATGGCGGCCTGGGCGGCGCCGCTTACAAAAGGTGGGAAATCCCCGGTTCCCGCCGGCTCCCTTTCCGATGTTCGTATCGTCGTGGGTAGCGTGGGACCGGTGACCCTCCGCCTGCGCCACTCGGAGTCTGTGCTGCGCGGGCAGAAGCTGACGCCGGCGTTGGTGGAATCTGCCGTTTCCGCGCTGGAACGGGAGATTGGCCCCATCGACGATATTCGATCCACGCGTGCCTACCGTTTGAAGGTTTCGGGAAATCTGCTGCGGGAGTTCTTAGAGCGAGTGGGCGGAAAGGGCCGCGCGTGACGGATTGGGCCGGAGAACTCATTAGGCTGCGTGCGAAAGGCCAGCCCTTCGCGGTCGTGACCGTGACGGCCGTGAGCGGGTCCGGTCCCCGCGAACCCGGCGCTAAGATGCTCGTGCGGGCGGACCGATCGATCTGGGGCACGATCGGCGGCGGTAATCTCGAGCACCAGGCGATTCAAGACGCGCAGACGGTCATCGCCAATGGTCAGGCCAAAGTAGAACGTTATCCACTCGGAGCCAAAACCGGCCAATGCTGCGGTGGAACCATGGACCTTTTTTTCGAACCGATGAATCACGGCCCGCGCCTTTACCTGTTCGGGGCCGGACACGTCGCCCAGGCGGTTTGCCGGATCTTGGAAGGCACGCCGTTTTTGGTGCACGTCATCGACGATCGCGAAACCTGGGTGCAATCTCCCGTGCTTTCGGACGCGGTGATTCGCCATGAATGTGAATGGGACGAGTTCGTGCGCGAGGCGATCTGGGATGCCGATCGTACCTACGTCGCGGTGATGACTTATCGGCACGACACCGATCAGGCGATCATCGAAAAGGTGTCGGAGCTTCCCGCGAAATACATTGGATTGATCGGAAGCGAGGCCAAGTGGTCCCGATTCCAGCAGCGGATGGAAGCCAAAGGAATTTCGGGCGAACGCATCAACCGTGTCAAGTGTCCCCTGGGCTTGCCGACGGGCGGAAAATCCCCCTCCGAAGTGGCGATTTCGTTGGCGGCGGAGCTCTTGCAAAAGTACCACGGAGTAGCCGGGGAGCATTCCGGGTCATGAAGACCACGACCTGCATCTTGCTCGCCGGAGGGCGGGCTTCACGGCTCGGAGTCTTAAAGGGGCTCTTTGAGCGGAGGGGTGAACCATGGATCCTCCATCAGCTTCGCGCCTTACGGACGGCTGGCGTCACGCACGCCGTGCTGGGACTCGGTTTTGGTTCGGAGCAGTATTTCGAGCGCTTTCCTGATTGGCGGACCGCCATGGAGAACTGGATCGACGCCGAGGGTTTACGGCTTCGGGTGGCGATCAACCCGCGACCCGAGCACGGTCCGTTTTCGACGCTGAAAGCGGCTTGGGCCGTGGCCGGGTCGCTCGACGCCGCGTTTGTGCTTCCCGTTGACGTACCCTGCCCTCACCCGGAAGTTTGGCGGAAGCTTGCCGGGGCGATGGATGGGGAAGCGACCCTCGTAACCGCGCCCTACTGCGAGCAGACCGATGGGGTGACCCAGGGAGGGCACCCCGTTCTTCTCCGGGGGACCTTGGGCGTGGGCACCGCGGCCGACGGCTCACGGTTGGATGTCTTTTTACGCGCGCTTCCGCGCGAATCGGTGCGTCGGGTACGGGTTGAAGATCAAAGAGTTCTGCAGAATTTGAATACGCCGGAAGATTTTGCGCGCGCAGCGCTTTGAAAGGGGATGAAAATGCCAGTTGGATTTTGGAAACGCTTTGTGGCCGCCGCGATCGACGGCTTGATCACCACCGCGATCCAGGCGCCGTTTCTCCTCGTGCTAGGCATGATCGTAGGAGCGGAATCGCTCCTGAAGGGAGTGTTGCAGGGAGCGGAGGTGGCGGGACCGCGAGGATCGGCCGGCTATTGGATGTTCCAAGGCGCGAGTTATCTCGTGGGCTTGGGCGTGGGATTTCTTTACCACGGGTACTTCTACAGTGCGCGTGGCGCTACTCCCGGCAAAATGATCTTCGACATGGTGGTCGTGGACACGAAGACGGGGCAAAATCTGGATTTCTTCCGCGCCGGCTTACGCGATACGTTGGGCAAGCTCGTTTCGGCGATTCCACTGATGATCGGGTACATCATGGCCGGAGTACGTGGGGACAAACGTGCGCTGCACGACCTGATCTTCGGGTCCCAGGTCGTGCAACGGCCTCCCCGTGCTTAGGGCGTTAAAAAAACGACAGACGAAGGCCAGCGGCGGCCACCGCAATCGCGAGCAACCTGAGCAGCCAATTACTGGAAACTCGGCGGGCCAGATGCGCGCCGGCTTGGGCGCCGACGATCGCGCCGAATCCGAGCGGGATCACCTTGTCGAGCTGGCCATCGAGCGATCCTCGAAAAAAGTTCGATAGGCACGCCACCAAGCTCGATGAGATCAAAAACAGCTGCGATGTACCGGCGGCGAGCATCACCGGATACTTCAGGGCGTGCACCATCGCGGGCACGAGGATGATTCCGCCACCGATGCCGAGCGTACTCGACGCGAACCCGACGAGCGATCCGAGCGCCGAGCCTTTCTGCAGGTTGGGTCGAAAGGCGCGGACTTGGGCAGGGTCGAAAACGTGGGGCCGTTTGATCCCGTCGAAAGTTTTGCGAAATAGATAGACGGCGGCGATCACCATGAACACGCCGAAGATGCTTTGAAAGTCGGCGCTGGAAACGCGCGCCACGACGAACGTGCCCAAGAGTGACCCAGGGATGGCGGCCGCGCCGAAGACCAGGCCCGACGGAAAATGCACGGCCTGCTTCCGGTGGTAAGCCCAGGTACCGGAAATCGCATTTAAGCAGACGACCGCCAAGGAAAGGGCGGTCAGGCGGGTCGGACTTTCCCCCGGGTACAGCAATAGAAAGATCGGCATGAGGATAAAGCCCCCCCCGGTGCC
Source organism: Bacteriovoracia bacterium (assembly GCA_050251055.1). Lineage (GTDB taxonomy): Bacteria > Bdellovibrionota > UBA1018 > UBA1018 > JBFWNL01 > JBFWNL01. The sequence continues at coordinate 127,941 of JBFWNL010000009.1, read as the reverse complement.
GATCATCGTGCCGAAAGCGCCCACAAAAAGACCAAGGAAGGTCAAGAAAAGCATGGTATTCTGCCATCATAAGCCAATGAAAACCGATCGGAAACCGCATTCTGCCAAAACCGGAAAGATGCTGCCTTTGGCGATGGCGGCCTTGGGCGTGGTGTATGGAGACATCGGTACGTCTCCGCTCTATGCCGTGCGAGAATGTTTTTACGGGCACAGCGCGCTGGTGCTGACCGAGCACAACGTGCTCGGTATCCTTTCGCTTTTCTTCTGGTCGCTCACCCTCGTCATTGTAGTGAAGTACTTGACCGTATTCATGCGTGTGCACAACGAGGGCGAAGGTGGGGTCACCGCGCTCATGGCGCTTTTGATCTTCAAGATGCGCTCTTCCGCCGAGCACAAGCACATCTACTACTTCATCTTGTGTGGCTTATTCGGAGCGTCGCTTCTCTTTGGCGATAGCATGATCACGCCCGTTATTTCCGTATTGGGCGCGGTGGAAGGGCTTCAGACCGCCACGCCGATGTTCGCCCCGTTCGTCGTTCCGATCACGGTGGCCGTTCTTATCATGCTTTTTCTTCCCCAGCGCTTCGGCACGGCTAAGGTAGGCGCGGTGTTTGGGCCGGTCATCTTAAGCTGGTTTACGGCGATTGGTCTGTTGGGCCTTTACTGGATTTTGCAGAAGCCCGACATCCTGCGTGCCATTAATCCATGGGAAGCAATCCGGTTCTTTCGCGACAATGGATTCCACGGCTTTCTTTCGCTGGGAGTCGTCGTCCTTTGCATCACGGGCGGCGAGGCGCTTTACGCCGACATGGGCCACTTCGGGGAGAAACCCATCCGTATGGCTTGGTACCGCGTGGTGTTTCCCGCGCTGTTATTGAACTATTTCGGCCAAGGCGCGGCGCTGCTTACCAAAGGCGAGGAAATCATCAAGAACCCCTTCTTCGGCATGGTACCCAGCATGCTGCTTTATCCGATGGTGATCCTGGCGACGATGGCGGCCGTGATCGCTTCGCAGGCGTTGATCTCGGGCGTTTTCTCGCTGACGCACCAGCTGACCGCGCTGGGATTTTTGCCGCGATTTAAAGTCGTGCACACTTCAGCTTCGACCGAAGGCCAGATCTACATTCCGAAGATCAACCAATTTTTGGCGATCTCCTGCATCGCCATCACCCTCTATTTCCAGAGCTCCGACCGGTTGGTCGGTGCTTACGGGATCGCGGTGACGGGAACCATGGTCATCACGTCGTTACTCTTTTTCGCGGTGTCGCGTTGGATTTGGGAATGGTCGTGGTTAGCGGCGTTCGCCGCGACGGGCGGTTTTCTTTTGATCGATCTCTCTTTCCTGGGCGCGAATCTCGCGAAGATCATGCATGGCGGCGCGTTGCCGATCGGCGTGGGGGTCTTTTTCTTCGTGCTGATGTCGACCTGGCGGAAGGGCCGCACGATGCTTTACACGACGTTGCTCGCCAAATCGATGCCGATTCGGGAGCTCATAGACAAGGTGAAGAAAGAGGCGCCCGCGCGCGTGAAGGGCACGGCCATCTTCATGACGCCGAACTGGAATATCGCGCCCGGGATCCTGCTGCACCATCTGAAACACAACAAAGCGTTGCACGAGCAGGTGGTTTTCCTCACGATCCTCAACGAACACGTGCCCTCGGTGCCTTCCGAAGAACACTGCCGGTTGACCAATCTGGGCCACGGTCTTTTCCAGTTGGTCGCGCGTTACGGTTACATGCAGAACCCGAGCGTGCTCGAGATTCTGAAACGTTGCGAGTTCACGGAGTTGAAAATTCGCTGGGACGACGTGAGCTTCTTCCTGGGGCGCGAAACGATCATCTTGGGCAAGCCCGGGCCCGTGAAGCTCATTCCGGGGCAAACCAATATGTGGCGCTGGCGCAAGAAGCTCTTCACGCTCATGTCCCGCAATGCGCAGTCGGCGACCGCGTTCTTTCACGTCCCACCCGATCACGTGATCGAGCTGGGGCTACAGGTTAAGCTTTAGCGCCGGGTACGCCGCCTATTCCCCGATAAACCAGCACCGCCAAAAAGACGCTCCAGGCGAAATGCCCAATTAGCCAGACCCGCAAGATGCCGGCTCCGCCTTCCTCCGGCGCCACAAAACTCATCGCGAAAAGTGTAGCCCCTAGAAACACCAGGTTAAGCGCGCGCGTCTGGCGGCGGAGGCGGTACTTCGCGAAGTGGATCAATCCTGGTGCGTGGAGCGTGAATGCGATCAAGGCGAGGCGGAGGCGAGAAGGCACGGGAATCACGTCGAGCCGCGCGCGAAGAATTTGCGGCAGCCTTGAAGGGCGGCTTGGCCTAGGGCGAGGAGCGACAGCACGAGCAGGAATCCGCCCGCATAGAGCATGGTTTCCCATTGTCCGGTGACGACCGAAGAGGCCCCCACCGCGAAACTGACCGCGGCCAGGGCAGTGTAGCAGAGTTTTAAGAGGGGGGCTTTTCCCTTCGGTGCCATATTCCTTGAGTAGCCCAAGTTCCCCCGTTCGGCAATGGTTGGGAAATCGCGGATACGCTGGAAGTCCAAGTTGTCTCGCCCCTTATTCAATCTTATCCCACCGTCGTCATCATCTCTCGCACCTGGCCCATCAGGCCATCGCAATCCAGCGGACTGAGGTGAAGCGTTTTGCCGTTCATGAGCTCCAACTTTACGAAATCCCCGGCGAGGTGGAGTCCGGTAACACGCGAGTGCGCATGGCGATAACTTTGGGGAACGGACGAGTAACGTAACGTCGCGTTCAAGGCTCGCCGCAGCTGAAGCGGAGAAGGTGATTCGGACGGGGTCTTCGCTCGGAGTTCGGCCAAAACTTCCGGCCCCGATTGGATGTCCACACTCCGAATCTCGCCGTAGGGGATCAGCGTGCGGTAGAAGTAGCGACCCACAAATAACCCGTCCGGTCGAATTTGATAGCGCGTCCACCGGGGGCTCCCCCTAAGCCAGAAGGTCAGCCATACGGGTAGGACGGTGCCGAGCGGGACGGCGATCGGCCGAAATTGCGCGCTGATCCAAGCGATGGCGAGGAGAAAGCACGTGATTCCTCCGAAGAGCAGGTGGGGGACTTTCTGGGCTCCGTGCCCGGCCCGGGCAGGGAAGTGGTAAAGGACGTTTGCCACAAGTCTCAGGATACTTTATCTATCTGAAATTACTATTAAATTTTAAATAAGGGTTTGTTCGGATTCTATGGTATCCCAAGGTGCAACCTATGGAAGTAACTCAGCAAACGCCACCCGCGGGGCGCAAATACTTCATCCAAACCTTTGGTTGCCAGATGAACGTCGCCGACACGGAGCGAATGGAAGCGCTGCTCTCGGAAACGGGCATGACCCCCGCTCCGAGCGCCGATCGCGCCGACGTAATCCTCGTCAACGGCTGTAGCGTGCGTGAGAAGGCCGTACACAAGGCGGTGTCCGCCCTCGGGCGATTCCAAATCTTAAAGAACAACGGCCGCGGCCCGCTCATCGGGTTGGGTGGCTGCGTGGGGCAGCTTACCAAAGACCAGCTTTTCAACCGCGCGCCTTATCTCGACTTCGTGTTTGGCCCGGATGCGATCGACGAGCTGCCGGAAATCCTCCATCAAGTCGATCACGGGAAGCGCCACGCGGTATTCGCCGACTTCGACAAGTCGATGAAGTATTCGACGCGCACGAAAGTCGTAGGCGAGAAGGCCCAAGCATTCGTCAATATTATGAAGGGCTGCGACAAGTACTGCAGCTACTGCATTGTACCTTTTACGCGGGGCCGTGAGAAATCGCGCACCATCGACGAAGTGGTCGACGACGTGGCGGCGCTCGTGGAAAAGGGCGTGACGGAAGTGACGTTGCTTGGTCAGAATGTGAACTCCTTCGGAAAGGGCAATCCGAATGCTTATGCCCGCGAGCCGCGCGAACTCAGCAACCGCATCGGCAAGGTTGGTCCGCGCGAGGGCGAGGAGAACTTCCCGCAGCTGCTGCGCGCGCTCGATTCCGATCCGCGTTGCGCGAAGCTTAAGCGTATTCGCTTCACGTCGAGCCATCCACTGGACTTCAGTGATCAGTTAATCGAGTGCTACGCTCCGGCCGACCAGGGTGGGGTGGCGAAGCTTGCGCAACATTTACACCTGCCGGTCCAAAGCGGTAGCAATCGGGTCTTGCAGAAAATGTCCCGGCACCACAAAATCGAAGACTACATCGCCCAAATGCGTCGCTTGAAGGAACTCAATCCGCTGGTCGGCATTTCGACGGATCTCATCGTCGGATTCCCCACGGAAACGGACGAAGAATTCCAAGAAACCATAAAGCTGCTCGACGCGATCCAGTACGACATGATTTTCGCGTTCGCCTATTCCCCGCGCCCTGGAACCAAGGCGGCGAAGATGGAAGACGACGTTCCGAAGAAAGTGAAGGCCGATCGGCTGAATTATCTGCTGGATTACCAGCTCGGGATCTCCGCCAAGCGTTACGCCGCGAAGGTCGGCCAGACGATGGAAGTGCTGGTCGAAGGCGAGGCGAAAAACCAACTCATGGCCGAGCGGGAAGCCGCGAAGGCGGCCATCAGCGAAGCCAGCAGCTTGGGCGTGCCCGGCGATTCGGGATCGGCGCACCCGTCCATGAACTCGGCGACCGCCGCCCGCGTTTTCACGGGCCGCACGACCTGCAATCGGATCGTGAACTTTATCGCGTCTCCAGGGCAAGTCCTCGGTCGGACACCGGATCAAATGACGCGCGCCCTGAACGGTCAGCTCGTGAACGTGAAGATTACCGAGGCTACGAGCCTGGCCCTCTACGGTGAGCTCGCACTGGAGATTCCGGAATGATCATTCCTCATCACGATAAGTGGCCCCGGATCCACGAAACGGCTTTCGTGGCGCCTTCCGCGGACATTATCGGCGAGGTGGAGATCGGAGAAAATTCCAGTATCTGGTTTCAATGCGTCGTGCGCGGAGACGTGAACTCCATCCGCATTGGCGCCCGCACCAACATTCAGGATTCCTCGACCATCCACGTGACCCGTCAGGTCAGCGCCACCGTTATCGGCGACGACGTGACGGTGGGTCACCGCGCGCTCCTACACGGCTGCCGGATTGGCCATCGCGTGCTGATTGGGATGGGGGCGATCGTGATGGATGATGTCGAGATCGGCGACGATAGCATCGTCGCCGCCGGGGCCCTCGTGCCCAAGGGAAAGAAGTTCCCGCCCGGTAGCCTGATCCTAGGATCGCCGGCGAAGGCCACGCGCGAGCTTACGTCGGATGAGCGCGAATTCCTGAAGCGCAGCGCGGACAACTACGTACGCGACTCGCAGGCTTATAAAAGTTATGTCCGCGGTCCGGTGCTATTGGGTAACCGCGAGCAGGATTTGGAAGACCCGTTTGTCGAAGAACCCTTTGAAGGAGGATGAGCAAACATGAAAGTGATCGGCGAAGCCCTGACTTTTGACGACGTTTTACTGTTGCCCGGAAGTTCCGATATCCTGCCCTCCGAAGTCCAGCTGCAGACGCGGTTGACGAAGAAAATTAAGCTGAATATTCCGCTGCTCTCCGCCGCGATGGACACCGTCACTGAAAGCAAGACGGCGATCACGCTTGCCCAGGAAGGCGGCATCGGCGTCATTCATAAGAATCTGACCATCAAGGACCAGGCCTTCGAAGTCGAGAAGGTGAAAAAGAGCGAGTGGGGAATGATCCTCGACCCCATCACCGTCGGACCGAAAGAGAAGATCGCGAAGGTGATGGAGATGATGCGCACCTTTAAGATCTCCGGGGTGCCGGTGACGATGAAGGAAGCCGGCGGGTTGAAGCTCGTGGGCATGATCACGAACCGGGATCTGCGGTTTGAAGAGAATATGGAGCAACTGGTGGAAGCGCGGATGACGAAGCCGCCCCTCACCACGGCCCCCGAAGGCACGACGCTGGAAAAAGCGAAGCAGATTCTAAAGGACGCCCGCGTGGAGAAGCTACCGGTCGTCGACCGGAATGGCTATCTCAAGGGCCTCATCACCATTAAGGACATCGAAAAACAACGGACCTATCCGTCGGCAAATAAAGACAGCTACGGTCGCTTGATCGTCGGCGCCGCCGTCGGGGTGGCGGCCGAGGGACTCGAGCGGGCGACGGCCTTGGCTGATGCGGGCGCGGACGTGCTTTTCGTCGATAGTGCGCACGGGCATTCCCGGCGCGTGATCGATGCGGTGGCGGAGTTGAAGAAAAAATTAGGCGCAAAAGTGGAGGTCGTGGCCGGGAACGTCGCGACATTTGAAGCGGCCAAGGCGTTAGTAGAAGCCGGCGCCGACGGGGTGAAGGTCGGCATTGGGCCGGGGTCGATCTGCACGACGCGCATCATCGCCGGGATCGGCGTGCCCCAGCTTTACGCGATTTCGGAAGCGGCGCGGGCCACGAAACCGAAGGGCATTCCGCTGATCGCCGACGGCGGCATTCGTTTCAGCGGCGATATCACGAAGGCTATCGCGGCGGGCGCCGATTCTGTGATGCTGGGCTCGCTCTTTGCCGGTACCGATGAGGCGCCGGGCGAGGTGGTCTTGTACCAGGGCCGTTCCTACAAAGTTTATCGGGGCATGGGCAGTATGGGCGCCATGTCGAAAGCGCAGAGTTCGAAAGACCGCTACTTCCAATCGGAAGTGGACGAGGTCGGCAAGCTCGTGCCGGAGGGAATCGAAGGGCGCGTGCCATATCGCGGCAGCCTCTCATTCAATATCCACCAGCTCCTGGGCGGTTTGCGCGCGGGCATGGGGTATTGCGGAACGAACAGCATCGCGAGTCTCCAAGAGATCGCGCAGTTCGTGCGCATTTCCAATAGCGGTCTGGCCGAAAGCCATCCCCACGACGTGATCGTCACCAAGGAAGCCCCTAACTACCGGTTGCAATCATGAGTAGTGCCTCCCAAGCTACCGTTCTCATATTGGACTACGGCTCCCAGTACACGCAGCTCATCGCGCGCAAGATTCGTGAGATTGGCATCTTCTCGACGATCCTGCCCGCGAGTACGCCGCTTTCGCGCATCGAGCAGATCGCGCCCAAGGCACTCATCTTGTCGGGAGGACCGAACTCAGTCTACGATCCGGGAGCGCCGAAGTTGCCGGTCGGATTTCTCGAGTTTCAGAAAGCGACTAAACTCCCCACGCTCGGCATCTGCTACGGGCTGCAGCTCATCGTGCAAGAAGGCGGAGGCACGGTGAAGCGCGCGAACCGGCGCGAGTACGGCCGCATGGGCGTGAGCCGCGTCGAGCACTCGGAAATTCTCATCGATCCGCGTTTTGAGGCCTGGATGAGCCACGGCGATGAGTCGGACCTCTTGCCGGAGGGTTTCGTGGTCACGGCCCGCAGCGCCGCCGGTGCGATTGCCGCGGTGGAAAACGTGTCGCGCAAGATCCTGGGATTGCAGTTCCATCCCGAGGTCACCCATACCCAGGGGGGCTTGGAGATCTTGAAGCGTTTCCTCGTGGACTTCGGTGGCGTGCCCGCCAACTGGAAGATGGGCGCCATCGCTGAGGAGCACGTCGAGCGCATCACGGCCCAGGTGGGGCCCGAAGAACACGCGATCTGCGCGCTTTCGGGTGGCGTGGATTCGGCCGTCGCGGCTGCGCTCGTGCATAAAGTCTTAGGTGATCGCCTGCATTGCGTTTTCGTCGACCACGGCTTGCTGCGGTTTCAGGAGCGCGAACGCGTGATGACGATGTTTCGCGAAAATTTGCATCTACCCGTGGAGTGCGTCGACGCGCGCGCGCGCTTCTTGGGGAAGCTCAAGGGCGTGACCGATCCCGAACAGAAGCGAAAGATCATCGGCGCCGAATTCATTTCGGTTTTCGACGAGTCGGCCGCCGCCGTCGGCAAGCGCTTGGGCCGGACACCCGCATTTCTTGTGCAGGGCACGCTTTATCCGGACGTGATCGAATCCAGCCCCGCGCCGGGGTCTACGGGACAGGGCGCGAGCCACTTCGCGACCACCATTAAGTCGCATCATAACGTGGGCGGGTTGCCGAAGGATCTCAAATTCAAGCTCATCGAGCCGCTGCGGGATCTGTTTAAGGATGAAGTCCGTAAGCTCGGCGCCCATTTGGGCGTGCCGACGAAATTTTTGAAGCGTCACCCCTTTCCGGGCCCGGGCTTGGCCGTGCGGATCGTGGGCGACATCACCCCCGAGCGCGTGGACTTGCTTCAGAAGGTGGACGAGATCTTCATTCGTGCGATCGAGGAGGCGGGGCTCTATGACGAGATCTGGCAGGCCTTCGCGGTCTTTCTCCCCATTCGCTCCGTGGGCGTGCAAGGCGACGGTCGGACGCATGATCACGTCGTGGCGCTACGTGCCGTCACGTCGGTCGATGGGATGACGGCCGACTGGTATCCGTTTCCGCCGAAATTTTTGGCGGAGGTTTCCTCGCGCGTTTGCAACGAGGTCGTCGGCGTGAACCGTGTGGTTTACGACGTTTCCTCAAAGCCGCCCGCTACGATCGAGTGGGAGTGACCCTGCCGGCGCGGGCGGGTTTCCCGTTGACGCGGTTGTTAAACCCGCCAATAATCATACTCTCTTCATTAAAAATCAGGGGGATAAGGGTATGACCAAGTTTCTTCGAGTTTTAGTTGTGCTGTTCGCCATGGGGGCCGCGATCTCGGTTAGCGCCGCGGAAAAGAAGGCGAAGTCTTCACGCATCACCAAACCCACAACCACGGAAGCACCGGCGACGCCGTCGGCTCCGGAAGCGCCCGTCGTGGCCACGCCGGCTTCGGTTCCGCCCGTGGAGATTCCGGCCGAATCCCTGGGGGGCAGCGCGCGTAACTCCAAGCGCTTCGGCATTTACGCCAGCCTGTTGGGCGAGCCGTTCCCAGCGCTTTACGGTTTTAACTTGGGCTATAACGTTATCGACGTTTTCCGCTTCCACGCCGGCTACGGCATGGCGAGCACCACGAGTGGCAACGCCAGTATTTCGCTCAAAACCATCGGATTTGGCGTGAAGGCGATGGTGCCGGGGTGGAATTTTACGCCGGTGGTGGGATTTGGGTACAGCATCGCGACATTGACTTTGACCGGAAACACGAGCGGGCTGGATATCGGCGGTTTTTCGGCCTCGGGTAACACGATGAGCGTGAGCTTCGGGATTGATTGGCAAACCGAGTACGGCTTGAACTTCGGCTTGGGCTACATCAAAGGACTTCAGGCAGGCCTGGGTGGCTTGCCCTACATGAGCCTGGGCTGGTTCTTCGACTGGTTCTGATTGTCGAATCTTCCTTTCCGCAGAATCCCCAAACTTGAATTGGCGCGGCGGCGCTGGAAAAATGGCGTCGCCGCCGCCCTCGTCGGTGTTTTTCTCGTGGGGTTCCTCGCCGACCTTCCCGCCTTCCAAGTCATCCGAGAAACGAAACGTGACGAAGCGATTCCCTCGCTCGTGCCGGCGGAACCCGTGCGGGTTTCTCCGCCCATGAAAGTCGCGCAAACCTATGGGCGTTTTCTGAAACTCGTTTTTCTGCCCCCCGCCGTCTGTATCTTTGGCGGAGCCGTGAACGACTTTCAGAAGCGTACCTGCGTGCAGCATTGGGAGGACTTAGCCAAAACCTCGGCGCTAGCCCTGTCCCCCCTGTTGTGGGTGCTGGCCTATTTTTTCTTCGCGATGGACCAACTGGGCATCCAATACCGGAAGGCGAGGCGAGTGCTGGAAAAACAGAAGCCCGCCTTTCAGGGCACGGTGACGAATCCCGCGTTGACCCGCGCCGACGATTTCACCTGGATGTACTGCCTACAGGGCGTGGGCGTGGAGATCCAAAAAGGCAAGCAGATCGTGGTTTACATCCCCGAGGGAGACGCCGTGCCGCTCCCTGGCGAAAAGTACTTAGTCTACGAATGGGGTCAGATTGCCGGCCAGAAGCGGCATATCGGCCTCCTTCATGCGCCGCATATGGCGATTGTTTCGGGTTCCAAAGACTAGATTTTCACCCCAGCTTACAAGTTTGTGTTGCCTCGTGTCAAATTGCGCGCTTCGTATAGACATTCCGAGTCGGGTTTCATAGAAGCAGGGCAAGCATTCACGGGAACCGCACGCCAATAAATGGAAAAGCCTAAGGAATCTTCAGCTCATACTGCACCGGCCACACCTGGCCCCGGTTTCGTGCACCTGCACATGCACACGCAGTATAGCCTGCTCCAGGGCGCAATTCGCGTAAAGCCACTATTCGAAAAAGTGAAATCGCTCGGCATGCCGGCGGTCGCCATTACCGACACGAATAACCTCTTCGGCGCGATCGATTTCTATTTCACCGCCAAAGAATACGGCATCAAGGCCATCATTGGTTGCGAAGTTCTCTATCATGCCGAAGGCCATTTCGGGGGAGAAGCGGCCGCGCTTTCGCCAGCGGACCGCTTGAAGCCGCGATTCCACCACCTCGTGCTGCTTTGCAAGGATCAGGCGGGATACCAAAATCTTTGCCAACTCGTTACGCATGCGTACACGGACATGCCTCCGCCCAAAAAGGGGCAGAAGGCGCCGCTTCCGCTCGTCAGTCAAAAGCTGCTCGATCAGTTCGGCGACGGCTTGGTCGTGCTCTCGGGCTGCCTACGCGGGGAGCTCGCTTACAAGATCCTGCAGGGGGACGAAGAGGGCGCAGAAAAAATCGTCAAGTGGTTCAAGCAGCGTTTCGGCGCGGATTTTTATCTCGAACTGCAAGACAACGGGTTGCCTGAGCAGACGCAGACGAACGACATCCTTTATCACTTCGGTAAGAAGTTCGGCATCGCCTGCGTCGCCACGAACGATTGCCACTACCTGAATCCCGAGGACGCCGAAGCGCACGAGGTCCTTCAGTGCATCATGAATGGGCGCAACCTCGACTTCGATCGGCCGAAAAGCCTGGTGCCGAGTGAGTACCACGTGAAGAGCGCGGCCGAGATGCACGCGCGTTTTGAGCGTTTTCCTGGCGTTTGCGAAGCGTCGCTGGAGATCGCCGAGAAGTGCGATCTCAAGTTCAAGTTTAAAGATGCCGAAGGTCGGCCGATTTACCACCTGCCCAGTTTCCGTCCCGATGGGATCGTGCCGGGCAGTGCGGAAGACAAGGCCTTCGACATCGGCAAGTACTTCGCCGAGGAGTCCCTGAAGGGTTTGGAAGCACGGCTGTTGGAGCCGCAGTTTCTCGAGAAGAAAAAAGCCACCGATTGGGCCGAAAAAGAGAAGATTTACCGCAAGCGACTCAAAGACGAAGTCGAGATGATCCAGCGCACGGGATTCGCCGGTTACTTCCTCATCGTCGCGGATTTCATTGGTTACGCAAAAAAGAACCAGATTCCGGTGGGGCCGGGCCGCGGATCGGGCGCGGGCTCGCTCGTCGCTTATTCGCTTTTCATCACGGATATCGATCCCATCGAGTTCAACCTGCTTTTCGAGCGGTTCATCAATCCCGAGCGTATCAGCTTGCCCGACTTCGACGTCGACTTCTGCCAGGACCGCCGCGGGGAAGTCATCGATTACGTGAATCGCAAGTACGGCGCCCAGAACGTTTGCCAGATCATCACGTTCGGTAAGCTGCAGGCCCGCGCGGTCATCAAGGACGTCGCGCGTGTGCTGGGATTGACTTTCGCAGAATCCGACCAGATCACGAAGCTTCTGCCGGACGAGCTGAATATCAAGCTCACCGATGCCATTGAAAAGGAACCGCTGCTGCGCGATCGCATGAACGCGGACGCCAAGCTCGCTAAAGTCATGGAGTACGCGTTGGCGCTCGAAGGCTTATCGCGCAACGCGGGCGTGCACGCCGCCGGCGTGATCATCACCGAAAAGCCGGTCGTCAGCTATTGCCCGCTGTATATGGGCTCGGAAGGCGCGCCCGTCTGTCAGTTCGATAAAGATTTTGCCGAAAAGATCGGTCTGGTGAAGTTCGACTTCTTGGGACTCAAGACCCTGACCGTGATCGACAATGCGATTCGGCTGGTACGCGAAGTTTCGGCTCCGGCGGAGCCGGCCGTGGAAGTAAGGCTCGAGCGGATTAATTACCGGGACCCCAAAGTATACGAGCTGATTTCCGCGGCCGATACCGACGGCGTGTTCCAGGTCGAAAGCTCGGGCATGAAGGACCTTTGCGCCCGGCTGCAGCCCAACTCGGTCGAAGATCTCACCGCGATCAACGCGCTCTTCCGCCCGGGCCCGCTGGGGTCGGGCATGGTGGATGACTTCATCGACTGCAAGCACGGGCGCAAGCAAATCGTCTATGAAGTGCCGGAACTCGCGCCCATCTTAAAAGATACGTACGGGGTGATCCTGTATCAAGAACAGGTGATGCAGATCGCCCGCGAGATGGCGGGCTACTCGCTAGGGCAAGCCGATATGCTCCGTCGCGCGATGGGCAAGAAGAAGGCCGACGAGATGGCCAAGCATCGCGACATGTTCGTTAAGGGCGCGATTGAGCGTAAGTTCGACCAAAAGAAGGCCGAAACGATCTTCGACTTGATGGCGAAGTTCGCCGAATACGGCTTTAACAAGTCCCACTCGGCCGCCTACGCGGTCCTGACGTACCAGACGGCGTACCTGAAAACGTACTATCCCGCGGAATTCATGGCCGCGCTGATGACAACCGAACTCAACAGCACGGACAAGATCACGAAGTACATCTCCGACGCGCGCGCGCACCAGATTCCGATCCTGCCGCCGGACGTGAACCGCTCGAAAAAGCATTTCAGCGTGGAAGTGCTCACGCCCGATCACGATGAGTATCCCAAGGCTCTGCGCGGCACGGGCAAACCGATAAAAGCGATCCGCTTTGGTTTGGAAGCCATCAAGGGCGTGGGCGGCATCGCCGTTGACTCCATCCTTAACGCGCGCACGACAAAAGATTTTAAAGACGTGGCCGATTTCTGCAAACGCGTGGAAGTCCGTAAGGTCAACAAGAAGGTTCTGGAAGCATTGACGCTTTCGGGCGCGCTCGATCGCATCAGCCCGGTCAATCGCGCGAGCCTCTTTTCATCTCTGGAAGGGCTGCTGGAGACGGCGGCCGACGAGCAGGCGGAGCGTGAGCTGGGGCAGTCCTCGCTCTTTGACTCCTTCAACGCCGAAGATATCAAGCTCGTGCAGCCTACTTCGCTCATCTTCAAACAAGAGCCCGACTGGCCGCTCGCTAAGAAGCTTTTGAACGAAAAGCAGGTCGTCGGCTTCTACGTGTCCGGCCACCCGATGGATCACTGGCAAACCATTTGCGAGGAGTGGCTGGGTTGGAGCACCGAGAAGCTTCAGGCCTGGGGCGAGCAAAAGGCCTTGCAGCCGCAGGCCCCGGCCTCCACGCCGACTTTCGGGAAGGGCGGTTTTCAGCGGCCACAGCGGAAGGAAATCCGTATTGCGGGTCTTATGACCGAGAGCAAGGAGATCACCACGAAGAAGGGCACCCGCATGGCGTTTGCCCAGCTCGAAGACCTAAAAGGGAAGGTTGAGATCATCTTCTTTCCCGATGCCTACGCGAGTTTGGCCGATAAGCTGAAGCTGGCCTTGGGCGAGGCCGAGCCCGTGATCATTACTGGCGAGCTCGAGTATCGCGATGGCACCGTCAAGATTCTGGCGAAAGCGATCGAGAAGGCCTCCGAAGTCCTCAACGATAACCAGCAGGGCAAGTTCTCGCGCGTGATCGTGAGCCTTAACTCCACCGGTATCAGCGTCGAGCAGCTGCGCGAATTGAAAAAACACCTCATCGAGCACCGGGGCAAGTGTCCGGTCGCCATCGAATTCGCCGGCGAGTCGTCCGGTCGGAAATTCCGCACCCGGCTGGATTTGCCGGGAGACCTGAAAGTCGCCACCTCGCCGGCCATGGTCGCGGCCGTCAATAAGATCTTCGGCGCCTCCGTCGTCAGCCTCCGCGAGTAGCCATTCTGGTTTTTTCCGGTTAAGATGATGGAGATGAACAGGGCTGTTCTATCGACTATCCACGCCGGGTTATGTCTCCTGATATTGATCGCCATCGTCGCGTACGCGGAACCCCCGTCGTCCAGCGAAGCTGATTATTCGGATGAGGCGCCGCCGTCCGACGAGGCTGCGGCCGCGGAGAGTGGTGCCCCCGGCCAGAAGGTCCCTGTCCCGACCCTGGGTACCGAGGGAAAGCGAGTGAGGCCCGCCGCCCGGCCGAAGACGGCGGCCTCTCCCCAGGTGATTCCCGAAACGGGCCTTTCCACGGCGATTGGCGATACCCAGCAGAATCTGATGGGGGGCGCGACGACCGATGTGGCGACGGCTCCGGAAACCACAGGGGGTACGCAGGCGCTTTACTTCGAAATCGCGGAGTTGAAGTCTTACAAGCATTTGGCGGCCTTTAAAGAAATGCTGGGCCAGCAGCTCCCCAACGGGTCTTCCTTTTTTGAAAAAAAGGTATCGCGTGGCCAGGTGGTGATGGAGATTAAGACTTCGATGCCGGTCGCCGACCTGCGCGGGGTGATTTCACGCCTGACGTTGCCGGGAAGCGCGGCTTCGACCGTATCCGTGCTCGATTCCAGCTCGGGGGATTTTGCCTTCAGCGTGAGGATTAGGTGATGAAAAAGTCGATCGGAATGGCGTTTTTGATTTTAATGGCGACCGGTTGCGCGCGCTCCCAGGAATACGCGCGCAAGCAGGAGGTGGTCGACGAGCCGGTGAGTTATTACAATCGCGCGGACGAAGCCCCGCAGCCGCCCACGCAGCGTCTGGCCCAGCTGGGACAGCCCAAGAAGCGCATCGTGGTGTTTAATTTTTGGAACGACACGCCCACCGACTACAAGGAGTTAGGCACTTTCGCGGCCGATGAGCTTCGGCGCGAGCTCCACCAAACCGAGCGCCTGATCTTGCCCCAAGACCTGCGCACGCAGCTCGAGACTTCGGACTTCATCCAGGGAGATAAGGTGCGCGTCGCCCAGTTGATTCAGGAAGGTCGTCGCATGGGCGTGGCCGTGCTGGTTATTGGTCGCATCAAGCGCGTGCTTTTCCGGCAACGCGGCGACGAGGTGGGTTTGTTCCGCCAGAAACAATCGCTCGCCGCCGCCGACGTCGAGATCAAGATGTTTGACGTGGCCGCCGGCCGTGAAATGATGGCTTCGGCCCATGCGGGGGAGTCTTCCAATAACGCCGTTGTGACGATGGAAGGCAGCGACATGCAGACGCCCGAGTACCGCGCCGAACTCATCAAGCTCGCCATCCGCGAGGCGATGAAGCAGTTCACCAACGACGTGATCCGCGGCATCGAAAAAATGACCTGGCAGGGTGCCATCGCCAAAATCACGGGGCAGAAGGTTTACCTCAACTCGGGCCGCGTTTCGGGCTTGGTCGGGGGAGATATCCTAAAGGTTCTCACCAAGGGCGATGACGTTTACGATCCCGAAACCGGTGCTTATCTGGGCCGCTCGCAAGGCCAATTAAAAGGCACGCTAGAAGTCGTTGATTTCATCGGCGAGGACGCAGCCGTGGCGAACATCCACACCGGCGGCCAGTTCCAAGAAGGCGACGTCGTCCGCCTGTATTAATCGCCCGCCCGCCCCCTAGCCTCCCCGCGGTACATCGCTTGCTATAGCCCGCGTCGAATGTCTCAAGTGGCGAATCCGCGCGATGGATTGTCGAATTTTTTAACACCCGACTACCGGCAATACGAACGGGAAGGGGATTTTGCGTCCGTCGTGCGCGTGCTCGAGCCTCGCCTGCATCGCGGCCTGCGGGAAAAAGCGGCCCTGGCGCGCGCGTACGCATTCTTGGGGCGTGAAGAGGACGCTTGCCGGATGATCCGTGAAGTCCGCGCGGCGGCGGATGAGAGTCCTCCCGTGTTCGACCCGGAGACGGAGCTGCGGGCCTTACTCGCCCAGGCCCGCGTGGAGCGAGCCCAAGGCAAGTTCGTGGAAGCCGCCCAGACCGCCCAAATTGGCTGGGAACTGAGCCAAAATCACGGGGATCCTTCGGTCGCCGCGATGTTGGGCAATGACGCCAAATTCGCCTATGCATTTGCCCAGGCCGAACTGGGCAAGCTCTTCGTGGCCGCGGATCTCTTTCAAAGTATCGCCGCCGATACGCGTGCGGCCGGTTACCGCCGAGGTCTCAGCCAGATGAACGAAGCTTGGATCCGCTGGGATCTGGGCAACCCCGAGTACCTGCGGGGAGTTCGAGACCGCATCCCTCCCGGCTTTCTGCCTCGGGTGGACCTCTGCCTCGAGTTCCTCGATGGCGACGGAGATTCGAGCCTTGCCCGGCGCTGGAGCGTGGAGGGGCCACCCGTGCACGTGGCCGCGCCCGATCGCTTCGATATCGCCAAGCTTTGCACGGAATTTCTCTTTATCTACGATCCTGCGGCTCTAGCTCATGCGCGATGGCTGCACGAGTATTTCCGCTCGGACGACGTTCAGCGCGACCCGGGCCGAAGGGCCATCGCTACTCTCTGCCGCCGTCTCTGGGGTGATTCTGATCGTCCTCGCGTCCGAGTGGAATCCTTGCCCTGGCGTTTCCGTTTGTATTTCACTTATCTGACGGCGCTGATCGCGATCGATGAAGACGTCGACTACGCGCGGCGGATTTGGCGGGATGAGCTGAATCCGCAGTTAGCCGCGGTGGGGTTTCGTTCCCCGTTGATGCCGGCGATCGATGCCGATCGGCTGGGGGGAGTCGAGTCTCCTTGGCGCCAACGGCTAGAGCGTCGTTTGTTCCCTTTGCAGGTGACATCCGCCTCTGCGTTTTCCCTGGAGGAAAATGAGGTTGTGTTTCAGACGCCTGGACATCCGGAGTCCGTTTCCCTGAGTTTGCGGCGGCAGCCCATCACTTTGGCTTTGCTGCGTCTGTTGGGAGGCCGACGTGGCGATTCGTTCCAGAAGTCTTATCTGCACGAAAAATTGACCCGTAGTCGCTATGTCGCGAGACTTCACGACGGGCGTCTCCAAAAGCTCCTCAAGCGCTCCGAGGCGAAGTTTACGGCGCGGGGATTACCCTGCCCGTGGCAGTTACCCGGTGACGGGTCGATCGTACTTCGCTACGACCTGCGCCGCCGCGAAACGGGGGAAATCGCGTGAACTCGAGCCGGTGGATCACCGTCGGTGGAATCTTGCTCGCCTGGGCGATGGGCGATTGGATTCGCGTGCGCGCCGAGGAGCCGCCGTCGTTTTTTCAGGAGTTGACCCGAAATAGCGACTCTTCCCAAGTGGGGCTTACCGAAGTGGGTGGCGCGCGCTATACGAGCGTGCTCTTAGATAAAGTCGGCGGCCGGCGCATCGGCACCGCCGTGCACGTGTGCTTGGATAAGAAATATTACGAAGAAGATCGCGAGGCACGGCGACTCTGGCGCAAACCCCCGCCCAATCGGTCGTGGTGGATTACTCCGGCGCACGTTTCCGACGGAAAAAACCAGATAGTGACCGAAGATGGCTTAGAGCTGCGGCTCGAAGATACGAGTGGGTTGGCGGATTTTTCTCTGTTTTCGTCCGCCGTGGCCAATACGCCGTGTTTACCGATCGCCACGAAGTTTCACGTGGTAGAAGGCTACGATATCGATGCCGTCAGTACGCGCCAGAAAACCCAGCTTCGCATTGAATCCCCCGATGTGCCGGCGGATTGGAAAATCAAAACGCATCACATGGTAACCATGGCGGTCGCCTCTTACGAGACCGGCATCGCCGGTCACGACGAAACGGGGCGCCTATTGCTGGTTTTTGGCCGGGGTTGGCGTGGGCAATCGGGATCGGCGGTGATTGCCTGGCCGGACCCGTGGGGCAATGTCGATCAAAATTCCAATATGGCGATGTCAGCGCACTTCTACCGTGAAAACGACCGATTGATCGGTATGGTGCTAGCGGTGGATGCCTACGGCCGGCAGATCGCCGCGCTGCCGGGCCCGAAAATTTTTCGCCTGATTCAGGACATCTTCAAATGTAAAGAATCCATCGATCAGGAGCCGGTGCGTCGCGATCGGCAGGGGACTCTTTATGTCGCTTCCGGGGCGGTACATCTGCGCGAACTTAAGATCCCGGCCGGAGGAAGTTTAGGAGATGGCGGCGGTAGTTTAGGCGACGGTGGTGGTAGCCTGGGTGACGGAGGCCCGGGGGCGATGCGTCCGGGAAAGCGTGCGTTGCCCGTGACGGGAATCTTGGTTGACGGAAAACGCTGGCTTTCGCTGCGTGAGCGCAACGGTTACGGGTGGAATGAGTTTGAGCCGGCTTCGCCTTCGATTCGTCAAAGTTTGGCCAAACCCGAATTACTGCGCGGTGTTTTCGAAAAGGACGGGAAATTTTGGCTAAGCCATCCCGACGAACCCCTACCGCCCGGCTTGGATTACAAGCTCCCGGGCTACCATGAAAATGGAAAAGGGGTGACTTCCATGGCATTAGTCCGAGGTCTCGGCGCGATGGCGGACCCGTTCGCTCAGACCAAGGACGACATCTCGGTCGAGCACACCGAAAGTGATGGAACCACTTCGCTACGTGCGGATAGAATCGGTTTGGAAGTGTTGGTGGAGTATAAGCGGCAAGACGACGGCACATTATCCGTTTCCGGCACGGTCAAAGCCCAAGGCATGCCGGAGGAAAAGCTCGTTGCGCACGGCTTGCGGTACTTCACGTCCGAGCATTTTCACGTGTTGCTCAGCCGCACGGGGGGCTATCGAATCGACGCTTATCTAGCGCCGGACCGAATCTACACGATCGCCGGCCCTCGTATCTTCCCGGAAAAGAAAACCGATTTTTAAAGATTGGCCCCGCGACGTCCAGGTGACGTACGCCGCGGGGCTTCGTTGAGACAACCTATTTCTCGTGAGGGAGCGGATACCAGTTCAAGGACTCGTCGTCATCCGCGCGAACCTGCTTGGGGAACTTCTTGGCGCAGTCATCCATCGCCTGTTTGGCCTGTTCAGCCTTGCGGAAGGTGGGGTCTGCGGCGCCGGAAGTGGGCGGGTTGCCATTCGCGTCGGGTTCACCCACCGGCTCGAAAATGCGCGGGGCATTTTCGTCCTTGGGCGCGTTCTTCACGCAGTTACGCGCCTCAACGCTCGAGTTGTCCACACAGTGACTCCGGGCGAAGGCACCGAAACCACTGATCGGATACAGATCGATGATGCAATCTTGGTATTCCAAGTATGCCGCCGCATTGCGCTCACGGGCGTGCCGGCAGAACGCCGGAATCGTATCCGGAAGCGCCGTCTTTAGCTTTTCGGCGATCCGGTTGTTGCATTCCAAGTAAGCGGGCAGACGAAATCCGTTGCTTTCGCAATAGGTGGTGAAGCGATCCTTATACATCGAGTCCCAGCCTTCGTAGTGGCCGACGAGGAACTTCTTGCTGAGCGCCTTCACGCACTTATTCACTTCCGATTTGTTCAACTTCGGATGCGTTTTTTTGCCTTCGTCGGCAGTCGCCGCCGCCGATCCCGCGAGACTGACGCTCGCCAACACAATCAGACCGGCTAGAAAGTGTTTTGATTTTTGCATGATTTCTTCTCCTTTTTTAACGGCAGAGGTCGTAATCGTTGAAGAGCTTGATGCATTCCGGTTGGGACCAGAATTCCTTTCCGAAGCCATCACCGCCCGGGTAGATCACTTTGAATGAGCGCGGCCAGGCTACTTGCGCGCGGGCGCGGTCGTCGGTTTTGTCCAAACCGGCGATCTGCGCCAGCTTGGCGAGGTACTTGCCGCGATATTCCTGGAACTTGCTCACGATCTCCTTCGAGGTATCGATCTTTACGCTGCCTCCCAGGATCCCGCCCAGCACGCCGCCGACCTTACTGCCGACGCCGCCAATGATAGCCGCGCCATTGATCTTGATCTGCGAGGGATCTTTTTTCAGCACGTAGCCGAAGGTGTTCTTTTCGCCCAAGAAAGCGGAGACGTGGCCCTGGAGTTCGACGAGCTCTTCCACGAGTTTGTCCATCTTATCGGGTTGGTTGGGGTCCGCTGCCGGAGCCGGGGCGGCGGCGAGTTCTTTGGAAACGTTTTTGAGGGTCAGGAGCGCCTGCATGTAGACCAACTGGTCGGCGGCGCCTTGGGGGAAGGTCACCCGTTGTTGCATGATGAGGGCTTCGAGGTCTCCCGCGACCGTGTCGATCTGTTGCTGGGGGGTGAGTTGGTCCGCCATTGCCCAGCTGGTGGACGCCATGGCTAAAACAGTGAAAATGATTCGCTTCATATGATTCGATCTCCTGATCCTAAATTAAGTCGTAATATGAATGACTTAAGGGTTTAGCCCGAGTGCTGATTCGTAACGCAGTGCAATATAGTCGGATTTTTGACCTCCGTCAGCCGACATGCCCGGACATGTAGGGGATGTGGTATGGCTCGCCCATGGAAATCCATGGGAAATCCGCCTGGGAGGTCCGCCGCCATTCGAAAGCGGCTCCTTGGACTTACGCTCGCAAGGATGAGCGTCAGCGTGAGCTGATGCGCGCAGGCGAGGGCCGATTCCTGCTCTCCGAAGTTTCTCCCGTCATTACCCTGGGACGTCGCGCGGGGGCCGATCAGCTGTTGGCCTCACCCGATGATTTCGCGTCTCGAGGAGTAGAAGTCCTGACGACTGATCGCGGGGGGCTTGCGACCTACCATGGACCGGGTCAATGGGTGCTTTTCCCCGTCTTTCCCTTGGCGCGTTTGGTGGGGGATTCGCGTGGGGTGCGTAAAGCGGTGGAAGGCTTACTGGAGATCGGCGTTCGGGCGGCTCGGCAGTTTGATTGTCCGGCCGAGATTCGCGGCGGCACGCAAACGGGCGTGTGGACCGCGCGTGGGAAACTCGCGTCGGTAGGCGTGCAAATCGTGGACGGCTGGTTGTTGCATGGGCTAGCCATCAACTTCTTTCGTACGCCGGAGAGTTTTTTTGGGATCAATCCCTGCGGGCTTTGCGCCTCGGCGGACTTCGTGTTTTCCGAGCCCCCTGCGTCCGCACTATTTGATGAAGCGGGGCAGGTTATTACGCGCGCGACGGAAGCCGTCTATGGGAGCGCAGAAAACTCTATTTTTTAGGGAATATTTCGGCAAAACCGCGCTGGAGCGCTTCGCGCCCGCCTTTTTCCAGGATTTGCCCGTGGTTCATGATTACGCGGTCGAAGTCCCAGCGCAAGATGCGGTTCACGGATTCCTGCACCATCTCGGGGTCTTTTGTAAACACGAGTCGAAAGATATTGCTCGGTCCAAACCGCTTGTAAATCCGATTCCACTTCCCGAAAATTTTTCCAAGGCCCCGCATTTCGAATTGCAGATTGAAAACCAGGTCGGTGGTCACGAGGCTCTTCGAAGCGCGGTGGAAAAAAACCGTTTCCTCCAATAAGCGCGTGCCTTGTACGGACAGGCATTCGACCTCTTCCTTTGCGCGCGCGGGCCAGTCGGTGGGCAGCAGGCCGTCGACGCGGCAACGGCCTTGGATGGCCTTTACGGCCGCGGGGGAAACGAGGACGTTCGCGGTCGGATAGCGTTCCGCATAAAGGAAGGCCTCGCTGCAATGGAACTTGTTCGGCACCACGATGGTAGAGACTTCGCCTAGCTTGTCGAGTGCGCGGTAGTCCTCGTCGCGGAGATGGATCGCACTATGGACGATGAGTTCGCGGGATTTGAGTCGCATGATCGTCATTCGGCGACGGAAAGCGTTACGCCAATCCCCGTCCACGCAGAACAGGTCCGGGGCGATTTCGCGAATGGGCTCGTAGGGAAACGCCGGCGGAGAATCGGGGGTTTTTGGCGGCTTTTTCATCGTTTTACGAGATTAAACCCCGGTATTGACGGAAGCAAGGCGGAAAGGCTATATCCTTTAGGCCAATCATTTAATGTTCGGGCGTAGCTCAGTGGCAGAGCACCACCTTGACACGGTGGGGGTCGTTGGTTCAACCCCAATCGCCCGAACCATTTTTCTTCTCAATTTTATCTTAAAAAAAGACGCCGACCCGTGAGGGGGACGCGCTTCCATGCGCTCAACCGCTCAGCGCCCTCGTGGCCCGCGGATGCCCCCTCCCGGGTCGGCGTCTTTTTTTAAGATAAAATTGAGAAGAAAAATGGTTCATGCGGTGAGGAGCGCTGGAGGCGCGACCTTCCTTAGCGATCTTGCGTAGCGCAGGATGCGCGAAGCAAAATCGCCCGTGCACTTTAAAACGAGCCGCCCGCTATCCAACCGAGGAATCCCAATCTCGCGCCAACCGCAAGATTGCCGTCCGGCTTTCTCGTGATACACCAAGAGACGGATGAACCAGCGCAGCGCCATCAGCAAGATCAATCGAGCCGGAGTGTTGCTCGTGTTTCCCGTGAACAATAAGCGTGAGCCGCGCTCGCTTTGGTATGAATTCTCTCCACGCACGCCCATGCGCTGGGAATGGGATGAGAGCGGCGATAACCGCGTTGCGGACATGTGGCATCTCATGAAGCGCTTAAGCGACTGTCGGCAGGTTGTCTACGTGAAGTGGTATCAGGGCCGCGCTACGTTCTTTTCTCGCCCGCTTTTCACCGCGCTATTGGCCGTGTATCGGCGCCAGGACGCCGGGATTCCACCCGGGGGGAGCCGTTACTCCCTAACCGCTCGCCGGATATTGGAAGCCTTGGAGAGTGATTCGCCGCTTTCCACCAAGGAGCTCAAGCGCATGACCGATCTGCAAGGGAAGTTTAACGAAAGCGCCTATAGCAAGGGCGTTAAGGAGCTCTTCACCCGTCTTTCGATCGTGGCTTTTGGGGAGGTGGATGACGGCGCGTTTCCTTCGCTCGCGGTCGGCGCGACTCGGCATCTATACGAGGATTTGTGGGAAGCTTCGGGAGCGTTTTCGGATGACGAGGCATGGGCTTTGATTCACCAGCATTTACCGGAAGGCAGTGCTTTGGGTAAGTTTTTGCGTAAGACTCTGGTCGTCGCGGAACGCGCGTGAGGAGTGCCACACGCTCACGTTGTCGCCCGAATTCGCCCCGAAATGGAATTCAGACTCGCCTTTTCGACGCGGCCGCAGGGATAATGGGCCAGACACGGGTGTCGAAAAAACGCGTTCACTACGAATGACAACGTGAGCGCCCCGAACCAAGATTTTAGGGAGTAGTGGGTTTTGGCATTTTACCCCGAATGGCGTCGCCACAAGCGAACCGCTTTGCCCCAACCCGTTTTGCTGCCCCCTTGTAAACAGCATACGATTTCCGACGGTGTAAGTCAAATAATGTTATATATTTTGTTAGCAGATTTTGATTATATTTTATAAATAATTAATTATTACAATTAGGTAACATAGTACTGCTGACCGTATATTGAATTTTGACTGATATTTTGTTAGCATTTTAGATGTGAAACCCGATATACGCAGCTACCACGATCCCATTGCCTTTTTGAAGGACTGGTTCGCCTACAAGAAAGCCGCTAAAGGGCGATTCACCGTCCGGGCGTTCGCCCGTCGGGCGGGCTTTTCGAGCGCCTTCTTTCCCCAGGTCTTATTGCGTAAGCGTCCGCTCACGGAAAAGGCTTTGGAAAAAGTCCTTCCGCATTTGGATCTTTCTCCATCCGAAGCGAGTTTCTTCCGCTCGTTGCGCGCCATGGGGCAATCGAAGGACTTGCAGGAAAGATCCGAAGGCTTTCATGCCATCCAGAACTTCCGTACGTACCGGCGCATGAATCCTAAGGAATTTGAGGTTTCTCGCTACTTCAGCCGGTGGTTTTACGTCACGATTCGCGAAATGGCGGAGCTTGAGCACTTTAAGCTCGATGCCGAGTGGATTAGCCGGCGGCTCGTCCGCACGGTGCCGCTAGCCGAGATCAAAAAGGCGATTCGGTTTCTAAAAGAGCATGGCTTCATTGAAGTGGTGGATAAGCAGGGCCGGGTTTCGACGGGGGATAAGCACATCCAGTGCGAGGGTAATGTCTACCGGGTAGCGCTCACAGAGTTTCACATCGCGATGCTAGCGTTGGGTGCTGATTCGCTCCACCGGGTGGAGCGCGAGAAACGCCACGTTTCCGGCTTCACTATCGGTATGGACGCCGATACCTACCAAAAAGTGACGGTTTTATTCGAGGAAACCATGCAGAAGATTCGCGAGCTGAGCCAAGCGAATCCTTCCCGCAACGCGGTCTACCACGTAACCATGGCGGCGTTTCCCACCGCCCATGCCGAAGAAGCTTGATTTTGGCTTAGGGGCCGCCGGGTGGGGTCAGGGGCTGAAGCGGAACGATCTCCACCACGTTCACCGCTTCGGTCACGCCGTCTTTCCCTTCCAGGGGGTGGGCTTGAATTTTTCCGATCGCGGAATACACGTAGCCAAAGGCGTTCACGTCACGCATGCGGCTGGCGCGCGTGAAAAACGACGAGTTGGATATCTCGAGCGGTCCCATGCGGGCCTCTTGGGCGTTCGGTACTTCAAACACCCCGTCAAACCGGATTGTGTAAGGATCTTCCGTGGTGAAGTTTTCGCCGTGCTGGTTCACGATCGTGGTTGCGTGGTTCACGATGTGGAGGCCGATATAACTGCCGGCGGGCGCCGCCGCGAGCGGCAGCGGATTGAATTCCTCGTTCCAGGCCAACAGCCCCGAGAACTCGGTCGCTTGATAAGCGAGCACGGCGTCGCCATTGGGTTTAATGAAGTAGATTTCAGAAATGCCGACGACGGTAGAAACGTTGACCGTGGGCAGGCGATTCAAACGAATCTGCACCGGGGTAATCGGGTTGCCCGAGGAAGAACCTCCCCCCGAAGCTTCGATGCTTTGCGATCCCCGCGCGCACGCGCCTTGGACCACTAAAAATGCGATGGAAAGGAAACGCAGATAGTTCAGAAAGCCCCCGTTCCCTTTATTGTATGATGCTTTGCGTGGTAAATGGTTAAGGTGGGTTCTTTTTTAAATTAAGTAATATCAAATACTTATGACGGCTAAAAATGAAACATGAGGTTTAGCATCCAATCCCCATCGAAACTTACTCCCGTCTCCCAAAGCACATTCTTGTAATAGAAACGCGCCATCGGGGTGAGGGCATAGTTGCGGACGAGCAGCGGGTGGTACTGAAAGTGAAGCATGAACCACGCGGCGAGTTCGTCGAATTCAGCCTCGTACGGGGCGACTCCAACGCAAAATTCGCCATGGTGAAACTGCTGCCCATGCGAAGGAAATCCTCCTTCATATTTCGCCAAGCCAAAGAGGCTGCGGCTTTCGGCGTCTATCTCCAAGCCGGTCAGGCCCCAGGCTCCATTTCGACCGTCGAAGTGCATTCCTCCGCCGCCGGCGAAGAGATAGACATTGGCCTGTAGATTCTCGCCGTTCCAGCGCTGTAAAAGCCAATCTGCCTGGGCGAGGTAGCCGCGGAATTCTCCATCTCGCATGGTCATGCGCATGTAGCGTGCAGCTACGGCGAACCGGTGGCTGAAGCTATAGGTAAGCCAATGATCGGCGAGATAGGATTGATTCCAGGTCATGACGCCGATAGCGCCTGGATAAGCAACGGGGTGGGCGTTCGCCAGGGGCGTCAAGATCAAGGCCATTATGGCGGCCACGACTGGCGGGAGGCGGGTAGCGGGAAGTCCCATGCGCATAGTTTATGTGCTCTGAGGATTTGGCGCCAGGACAACGTCAAAAATTTGATAGGTTGATCCCGCGCGGGTTTAATCCGATCAGATAAGCGATGGAATCCGAGCTGGACCTTACCCAGCAGCACTACAGCACGAAGATCTTTCGGGGGTACCTCTATTACCTCCAGCGTAATTGTCCCGAGATCGATCTGGCAGCGCTCTGCCGCCGCGCCGGACTTCCTTTGGAGTACATCGAGAACGGCGAGAACTGGGTGTCGGCGGGTTTCGCCGTACGTTTCACCGAGCTTTGTATTCAGGAAACGAAGCTGCGCGATTTTACCTACCGCGCGGGAGAAGTTTCGATCTCCGAAGAGTTAGTGGGGCGCTCACTGTATCTCCTCGTGAAGTACGTCATCCCGCTGAAGAGTATTTATAAGCAGATCCCGGTTTTCACCGCTATGTTCAGCAAAGTGACCGAGGTTTCCGTGCTGAGCTTCGGCCGCAATCACATCGAACTGCGCTTCCAGGTGAATCCGCAGATGGCGGGATCGATTGATCGTGAGACCGCGAAGCGCGCGCTTCAATATGCGCTGGAAAACACCATTGGCTACTACACGGCGCTGCCCACGATCCAGAATTTGGCCCCCGCGCGAATCGATTCGGACCTAACGGAGGATGAAACCCGCGGAGCTAGCTACCGCATGCGTATCCAGTTCGAGTCGCACGCGCCCTATTGGCAAACGGCCTCGTTTTTACTGGTGCCGCCGCTGGCGGGCTTGGCGGCGTGGTTCGCTTACCGCCAGTCGGGTTCTTGGCTGCTCTCGGTGCTAAGCGCCGGAGTGTTCGCGTTCGCGGGCATATCGATGAATTTCTGGGCGCGGCATCTGCGTCTTAAGCGCAGCGTGAAGCAAAGCCTGGACGCGCTTTCGCGCATGGATCGTCGGTATCACGAGGTGTTCGCGGCCAAGGAAAAGTCCGTCAAGCTCGCCGATTCTTACAGCCGCTTCGTACCCTGGGAGCTATTGAAGCTGCTCAACAAGCAGAGCATCTTGGACATCCAGCTGGGTGATTTCATCGAACGGCGCATGACCGTGCTTTTTTCCGACGTGCGGGATTTTACGCGAATTTCGGAAGGATTGAGCCCCCAGGAAACATTCAATTTCCTAAACTCCTACTTGGGCCGGGTTTCCCCGATCATTCGCAAGCACGGCGGATTCATCGACAACTTCATCGGCGACGGCATCATCGCGATCTTCCCTGGTTCCGCGCAGGATGCCATGCGAGCCGCCGTCGAGATGTCCCAGCAGCTCGATGTCTACAATCAGCACCGAGCCCAATCGGGATACGAAACGATTCGCATCGGCCTGGGCCTGAACACCGGGAGGGTGATCCTGGGCACGATCGGGAACGTGCAGCAGATGCGAGGCACCGTTATCTCCGACTGCGTGAATACCGCCTCTCGGCTCGAGGGCCTGACCAAGCAGATGGGCGCGACGATCTTGCTCAGTGAGGAGACCTATCGGGAACTAGGCGAAGAGTCGCGCGCCAACATCCGGTGGCTCGGCCATGCCGTGCTCAAGGGGAAGTCCGAGCCCGTATCGTTTTATCACGCTTACGCGGCCGAAGGGCCGTTCCTGCAGGAGCGCCTAAGCCGTTCCCGTCGGGTTTTCGAGGCGGGCATTGCCGCTCTCGAGGCGGGGCGGCCCAAGCAGGCCGCCCGTCATTTCGAGGAAGCGCTGGCCATTTGCCCGGACGATCGGGTGGCGGGCAATCTCAACGAGCTGATCTGGTCCAAGCGCGTGTCTTCATTGCCGCTGATGGTGCGGTCTCGTCGCAAACGCGCGGCCTAAGCCGTGCCGACGGCGGCGACCGGCTGAGTTACGGGGTGGCTCACGGGGTGCCCGACGAGCTCGGCCCGAGAAAGTCCATAACTAGTGGCTTGGTCCACCGACTCCATGGCTTCGGTGATCATGCGGCCATACAGCTGGGCGGTGGCTTTCGCGGCGTAGATCACCGATTCTAAGTCGTCTTCGGTGAGTACCAACTCATCCACGTACTGGGCCATGAGCTTATTGTGATGCACGTCTACCTCGGCATGGTCGTTCAGGAACGTCATTTGATTTGGCTTTACGCCCGCGCGTGCGAGTGCCTGGGCGTAGAGTTCGCCCGCCGAAGTGGGCATGAATTCCAGGTGAAAAAGGTAACCTAGGAAGCTTAGCGGGTTTTGATGCTCGAGCAGGTAGTACATAAAGCCCAAGATCGCCGAAGTTGACGGTAGCGGCCGCTCGAAGGGGATGCGGAAGGTGTCGACGCCCATCGCCTTCAAGTCATTGAGCGCGAGCTGGTCATGTCCCACTTCCGAAAGCGAATGCCGAAGCAAACCTTTTACCATCTGGCGTTGGCGGCCCCGCAAGTTTACCGTCATGAGAGCGAGCGCTTGGGGGTGTTCGCGTACCTGATGGAAGATCTGGCGCAGGATTGCCTGATAATGCTCGATTGTCATTTCGCCATTCAATAGTTTCCGGAAGCCTGGGCTCGCGGACATTTCTTGCATGGCCTTCTGCCATTCCGACTTGATGATTTCTAGCTTACTCATTTTCATTTCCTTTCGTTACCGAACCGGTGTTTTTGAGAACTTTCAAGATGGGGAGCAGGGGAGAGCGAATTTCATTCAGGTACGCCTCGTTGAAAACGTCGAGGAGCATGGGCTGGATGGGTCCGAAGCCTTCGACGTCGATGGCGGCTTTGTAAGGACGGAAGCCCAGCTTTGCGTAGAGGCCTGCGAGCGCGGGAGCGCAGCCCACGAAGCAGTGGGCGATATTTCGTTCCAGCTGTTGCCGATACATGTAGCGGCAGAAGCGGAGGAACACGGAGCTATGGCGGTGGCTAGTGGCAATCACTAACTTCGAGATCACCGAAACGCGTCCCGGGAGCGCGGCCTCCTGCTCGTCCAAGTCGTACAGGGCACGGTAAGGCGAGCGTTCGTGGTCAGTATAGTTGATACGGCTCGTGGCCACCGCTTCGTCGCCATCGAAAGCGCCCAGTAAGACCGCGCTTTCATCTAGCTCGTCGGCCAGGATCCGAAAGGTTGAGTTGGCGCTGGTGGTGAGTCCCTGCTCTTCCACGAAAACGTCGTAACGTAGGCGATAGCACTGGTCACGGCGTTCGGGATCTTGCACCTGCTCGAATCGTACTCCGGTCTTTTCGGCCCGGCGGGGCAGGGTGAGGGCTTCGGATTGCTTGATATCGACCACTTGCATTTGAACCTCCAAAAAACAGCGTCATTCGCTGCAAGGAGTAAATACGCTGGGGTGTGTCATTTTTGAACTGACTTGAAATGACAATGATATAATTTATAAATATATAATATTATTAATTATTTTATATTTTTTGATTTTTAATGCTGTGCTGTGCTATTATTTATTTAGTAATTACAAATAGATATAAAATAGAGTTTTTATAAATGTGTCCGATTAGAACCATTTAAAATGCAGATAGTACTCACCGAAGTCATCGAAACCATAAATCGAGGCTGGGAAAGCCGTCGAATCGCCCTTCTTTATGGGCCTAGTGGCTCGGGTAAGTCCGTCTTACTGAGGCAGATTTTGGAGGCTCCGGGTTCGGCGTCGCTCGGAGCCGGTCCGCGTGTTCAGCTCTCGGTTTCCGATCAGCCCGAACCCGCCGCCATGTTTCGCCGCTTGGCAGAGGCGGTGTCTCTGCGGGGGTGGCAGAAGCTGACGGAGCTCACGCGGTTGCAAGACGCCGTCATTGAGCACCTTGAGCGTAACCGGGCCGTGGTCTTTATTGATGACATCGATCAGGTGCGCGACTGGGAAGTGTTCGTTGAGTTCTTGCATTCGCGACTGCGTTCCGCGCGATTAATCGCCACCGCGAAGTCGGTGCCCAATCTCGAGCTCAACGTGCTATTCGACCTTTTCACTTACCGGCACTTGGGATTGAACGTAGCGCAGATCGAGCAGCTCGTGAACGCGAGCCAGGGCGCGCTCGGCGCCGACGCCCGCGTGCTCGCGGGGGCGTTACTCACCCAGACGCAGGGCAATCCGCAACAAATCAAAATGGCGCTTGCGGCCTCTTCCCTCGAAGGGAAGGTGCTGACCGTGGGTGAGTTGAATGACGTGCTTGTAAATGTGCGCGAGCGCGCGTTCGAGAAGATTACCGCGCGTTGGGATCGCGGAGCCTGGCAAGACGTGCGTCGGATCGGTCTCGTGCGTTTTGAGCAGGAATTCGCCTCGAGTCTCGCGGCCCTGCTTACTTCCGATGTATTTCGATCCCTGAATGCACATGACTTAGTTCGTAAAGCAGGGGGGCGCCTGGAGATCGCGCCGGATTTTTTGGCGTGGACGTTGCGCCGGATCGAAGGCGGACAAGAAAAAACGTTGCGCGAGGAGATCCTGTCCGATGTGGGCGGTGGCGAGGCTGGATTAAAAGAGAAGCTTTGGCAAATGATCAAGCTCGGAAAAATTCCGGAAGCCGCGGCGCTTTTCTCGAAAATCGCGCCGACGATGGTGGCGCAAGGCGAATCGGTGGTTTGCTTGGAGTTAAGCGCGGCGCTGCGGGGGCATTTGGCGCCGGAGAGTGCGTTGATTCGGTTGAGGTTGATGTACGCGGCGGGAGCTTATGCCGAGATCGTGGAAGAGTGTTCGGATTTGAAAGGTAGAATCGTAAACTGGGAGGATGCTTCTAGATTTGAGTTGGACTTATTTTTGGCGAGGAGTCTTGATCGGCGTGGGGACTCAGATTCTTCGCTCAAAGTATTATCTGACCTTGAGGAAGGAGCCGCCGGCCTTGGGGATGGGGGGATGTATCTCGCTCGAGTATTTACTGAGCGAGGATTGGTTTATTCAGTTTTTGACGCAGAAAAAGCGCTGGATTGTTTTAATGAGGCCAGGAGGCTGATTCCCGGCAATGACCCCGAGCGGGCTTTGCTGAATGCCGATATTCTTTTCGGGGAAGGGTATTCAAAGTTTCGTGCCGGGCGAACCTTCGAGAGTGTAAGCGACTTCCAGGAATCCTTGGCGAACTATTCGCTCGCAGGGAAGCACTATGACGTGGTGAAGGCCAGGCTGAACCTCGTGAACGCATTGTTTTTCGTCGGAAATCTAGATGAATTTCGCAAGGAGGTGCAGGCGGCGGAGACGGAGTGCCAAAGGCATTCGTATAGAGGATTCTTGGCTTATTGCCGTATTTACCGAAGCAACGACTATTTCAATCAAGGGCTTTTGACGGAGGCGAAGGACCAGGTCTCTCACCAGGTGGAAGGCATTCAGTATCCGATGATTACAACCCCTGAAGACCTTTCCATGCAGAACGTAATTAGTTGTTACTTTCGCATGTCAGACTACGGTTTGGCTTTGGAGCTAGCCCGTAAGAGGCTCTTGGTATCCGAAATTCAGAACTCTCCCTCTAGACGGGCTTTTTCGGTAGCCCTTATCAATATCGCCGAGGCTTTGTTTTTAGGGGATTTTAAGCTCCTCGATAAGGCCGTAGCCCCCGAAGTTTTAGACCAGTTAAGCCTTTTTGAACGGCCGACCGTGGGTTTGATGGCTTTGGAGGCGTATTACCGATTCTCGATGCGCCCTAAAATTGGGGAACTGCTAAAGCAGTTGCCGGCGTGGCCCGGGGTGTCTCAAGCGGGCTACATTTCTATTCAGTATCGGTTCTTTCGTGGCGTATGGGAAATTCTAGGAGGACAGTTAAAACAAGCGGAAGCTAGCTTGATCCATTGTAACGAGAATGCGTCGCGGCGATCCTACTTCGTCTGGCAGATTCGATCGACTTGTTTTTTGGCGTTAATCGACTTGGCTTTGGGCAGGGTCGACGCCGCAGAGCGACGGCTGCTGTCGAATCGCGCTCTCATGGAAAGGGTCTTCTTTGTGGAGGATCTAAACCTTTACTGGATCGGTTTGGCGGCCGTGGCTTTGCGCCGGCAATCAAATACCCAGGCAAAAGCCTGGCTCGCGAAAATTCCTGACGGAAGCAAGCTGAGTTACCTCGTCCGAAAAGTGTCGAGGGTTTATTTTCCGGAATTTGTCACATTCGGAATCGAGCCCACTGAGCAGGATCAGAAATACTATGACGCACTTTATGCCCTGCTGGGATTGAAGAATCCGGAAAAGGTTCAAGTCTACTCTCGAGGCAAGAACTTTATTTATAACCGTAGTGAACTGGATCAAAAGGTTAAGAGTCGAGAATACGAGTTATTGCTTAGAGAAGAAGATAGAACCGCGTCTTCGGGAGATAAAACGGTCCCGCTGGGAGCAAAGCCGATTATTTATAATTTGCTTCAGTTTTTATTGCGGCATCCGCAGGAGGCTTTTTCAAAGGAAGAGCTTGCTCTTCATGTTTGGCACGAAAAGTACAACCCACTCGTACACGATGCCCGTATTTACACATCAGTAAAACGCGTTCGTTCGCTGATGAAGTCGATCTCCGGTTACTCCGTTGTGGAAAGTCATGGGCATAAATACTCGGTCAATGCCGACGTGAGGTATGGCATCGCTACGAATTTTGCCGACGGTCCCAGCGTGCTGACGGAGCGGCAGGATTGGATCATCAAGTATTTGGAAAACAACGGACGGATTCACCGGGCCACCATCGAACAGGCACTCAAAGTCAGCCCGACGCTATGCAAGCGTGAGTTGCGTTCATTAGTTTCAATGAGGCTGATCGCGCCGATTGGCCGAGGTCGCAATACTCACTATAAAATCGTTCATAATATTTAACTATTAACATTCTCTGTTTTTAACTAATTGAAATTAAATGATTTTTTTTTGAAAGGTCATGATTTATTAACATATAAAAATAGTCAAATACTCGTTAAAATTTAAGAAACTCAAACAAGGCAGGATTGAATGAAGTACGTGTCCTCATTTTTAGCCCTGGGTTTCTTGATGCTTTCCGTGTCTGCGTTTGGTGCGGAAGGAACCGGGCATGGTGGCGGCCCCCGTGGAATGATTTTAGATGGCAGCGAAGCGGAAGCCGAAGCCGTCCAGAACATGGCCGCCTTCCTAATGGAGCAAGGCTACTCTCAGGAAGCCGTCGAGGCCGTGATGGCCGGCAAATTCGTAGAGGCCCAACAACTTCTCTATAAGAGCCAGGAGCTCTCCGATTTGAAGCAATAAGATTAAGCAGATTTACCTAGTATAAGGTGGGGTTAGAAGCACGAAGGCCGCGACTGAGTTCTCAGTCGCGGCCTTCGCCGTTTTATATGGACCTAAATTACTTCTGCAGGTGGGCGTAGGCGCCCAGGATCATCATGGAGAGGTTCGATGAGTAGCCGAAGCACGCTTCGCCGGTGAAAGCGAAGGAGACTTCCTTGCCGTTCAGCGTGGTCTTGAAGCTCGGGGCTTGGAAGTGGCCATTGGCGAAGGTTTTACCAGTGACTTGCACGGTGACTTCGGCGCCGTCGAGCTTCAGCGTGATCATGCCCTCGGCTTCGCCGGTTTTCTTTACCTTGACGAACTCAACCTTGGTTTCCACGGTGAGCTTGCCGCCGGTCTTTTCGTCTTCCCGGACTTCGCTCAAAACGCCCGCATATTGGCTGTCGTTGGAGACGAGTTCCAGGGCGATGATTTTCTCGCCTTTGCGGATTTGCACCTTCGCGCCGAAGGGTTCGTGCTCGAACGCGCCGAAGACGGGGCGATCCAGGACGTGGCCGGCGAAGCCGTGGTCGCGTTCAAAAAGCTGGATGCCAGCGCCGGTAATGGTGCCGGCCTTGTGTTCGTCATGCGCGTAAGCGGCGCTCGAAAACGTCAAAACCGCGGCCAAACATAAAGATGAGGAGAGAGCTTTCAGTGGGTTCATTTTTATTTTTCCTTTCACTTTCTCGATCCTTTGGGGATGCCTAAACTCATTTCGAAAACGTGCTTTTGGGTGATCGAGCCGAAGGCCGGCAAGATCACTTCGATCGTCTGGGCGCCCGTTAGCTCTTCGGGGGTGAACGCGTGCTTAAAGGTCGCGGCAGTCGCGACAAGTTCCGACTTCACCACTAACGGCTTGCGTGCCGGTTTTTTTTCTCCGTGGTTTCCGTAAAGCACGATCCACTTTAACTCGGACTTCGCGCCATCCGCCACCGGAACGCTCACGGCGGCGGGTTTGCCCGCCATCGGTGACTTATCCCAGAGGTGAACTTCGATCTCTGGACCCTGCTGTTTCCACTCGGCCACGCCTTGGGTCGGGGCGGCGGAACCCTTTTCGGAATCGGCCGCTGATATCACCGCGGACATTTTGCCGCCGTGCGGGCCTTGGCCGGGGACCTTCACGCCGTGTCCGCCTTCGTGCGCCAAGCTAGGTATTCCGAAACCGATGAAGGACATCACGAGGAGCCCAATATAGGGTGCCCAAGCGATCTGTTGTCTTCGTTTTGTCATAATGAGAAGCGTTCTCATTATTATGAGACCTTGTAAAGGCGAATTCCTCTCGAGGTAGTGTGTCGTAAGCACCCCAAACCGCGTCAACACGGGGAAACACGAAGTGGTTAAGGCGGCGCGGGATCGTGGAGGGGCGGGGCCGGCCGGGATTATCCTAAGTGAGCAGGCAGTCCGCGTCTACCGTACGTTCCTTCACGACTGGATGCATATCGAATCTACGCATGTAACTCGATGAGGTTCGAACGTGAAGACGATGCTTTCATTCAGAATCGCTTTGGGAATATTCGCACTTAGCGCCTCGGGCTGTTTTTTTCAGCCCAAGCTTTACTCGGAAGCGCGTCGTCCAGGCCAAGCGCAGCAGGCGGCCCCGGAGGACGCGGCTCCGCTGGCCCGGCCGGACACGGCTTCGGTCATCGTTGGCGCGACTTTGGTGATTCCCGTGTTGGCGAACGACTCCGACCCGGATGGCGATGCCCTGACCATCTTGAATGTGGGGGAGGCCACTTACGGCACCACGGAGATTCTTGATGGCCAGATTCGCTACGTGGCCGGCAGTCTCGCCAATGTAGAAGACGTATTCGGCTACACGATTTCCGACGGCCGCGGAGAAATCGCCACGTCTTCGGTCACAGTTTCCATTCTTCCGCTACCTAATCGCGCCCCCGTCGCGGTAAATGACACGGTCACCGTGCTGCCCTCGCAAGCCATCCTGATTTCCGTATTGGCGAACGACTCGGATCCTGACGGCGACGCCCTGACGTTAATGAGTATCACCGCGCCAGGCCGGGGTACGGCGGCGATTTCGGGCTCGCAAGTGAGCTACCTGGCGCCCGCCACTCCCAATGTCAGCACCACGTTCACGTATGTGGCCTCCGACGGCCGCGGCGGTACCGCTACGGGTACGGTGACGGTAAATATTTCCGCGAATCCGAATCGGCCGCCCGTCGCCCAGAACGACGCTTCGACGGTGGTGTACGGCCAAAGCGTTTCTGTCCAGGTGTTGGCGAACGACTCGGATCCCGACGGCGATTCGCTGACGATCAGCTCGGCAACGAACCCTAGTCGCGGCACGATCTCGATCTCCGGCATGAATATCGTCTACACGCCGAGCGGGAACTTCGCGAGCACGGACGCCTTCACCTACACCGTGCGTGATCCGCTAGGGTTAACCGCGACGGCGACGGTCTCGGTCGTGGTGACCCTCCCGCCCAATCGCGCGCCGATCGCCCTGAATGACGCCACGGCCGTGGAGCAGGGGCAGAGTGTTACCGTGAACGTGCTGACAAATGACTCCGACCCGGACGGTCAAGCCATTCAGGTGGTGAGCGCCACGGGCGCCACCAAGGGCACGACCGTGATCAGCGCTTCGACCGTTACTTACACGGCGGGCGCGTCCGCGAGCGGGGCGGACTCTTTCCAGTATACGATTCGCGATTCGGGTGGATTGACCGCTACCGCCACCGTGAACGTCACGATCACGCTGCCGGTGGATCGGTTCGAGGCGGCCCGCATGGTTTTGCAGACGTACTGCACGAGTTGTCACAATCCCGCGGGCAGTGTGCCTTCCGCGCGTCTGGACTACGCGACCGAGGCGGAGTTTGTCGCTTCTGGCCTCGTGGTAGCGGGCAACGCCGCGGGCTCGCGCCTCGTGCAGCGCACGCGCTTTGTCGGCACTTCCGGAGCCGCGAATATGCCGCCCGCGCTGGGCACCTTCAATGAGGTGGAGGCGGCGAAGCTCAGTAATTGGATCAACGGCATGACTGCGAGCCCAGATATGGGGGATTTCCCGACGCACCAAGGGTTTTCTTGTAACGCTACGGCGGAGCCGTCGGTGAGCGTACTCAAGCGACTGAAGAAAGTGGAATACGTGAACTCGCTCCAAGATCTCATGCGGACGAAAGCCTATACCGAGACGGAGATAGCGGCCGCCATGAACGCCGCGGGAGCGCCGATCGGATCTATCCCCAAAGATGCGCATTCGACCATGGCCGGCATGGATGAGTCCTTGACCGCGCTCCACGTGGATAAGTATTTCGAAGCGGCGGAGATCATCGCGACCGAACTCACAAACACCGCCGCCAAGCTCCAAAAGATCGGCGGCGCCTGCGCCACGACGATCCCGGTTTCCGCGACTTGCCGGGACGCCTTCTTGCGCGAGGTGGGCCGCCTTACGTATCGTCGGCCGCTGCTTGAGCCAGATGATCTTAGTTACCTGCAAGGCATCTTCAACGACGCGAGCAATGGTGGGTTTCGCAATACGCTCGTCGTAATGCTGACGACACCCTATTTCCTGCATCACTTCGAAAATGGCGCCAACGCTCAGGCGGGAACGAGCTATCTCTATCCGTTGACGGGTTACGAGATCGCTGCGCGTCTCTCGTACACGTTCTGGCAGAGCATGCCGGATTCCGCGCTTTTCGCCGCGGCGGCGGACGGCAGCCTTTTGACCACCGCGGGCTTTGCCGCCCAGCTGGATCGGGTGGTCGGCTCCGCGAAGACCGTGACTGGCGTGCGTACATTCTTTAATGAATGGCTGAAGTTGGAAGATACCCCGGCAATCAACAATCTTCCCTCCACTCAATCCTTCATTGCGACCCTGCAGGTGAGCGGCATTAACATGGCGTCCGTTCGCCAGGAGATGATCGACGAGATGTACAGTCTGACCGGCCACTACTTCGCGAACCAAGGCACTTATCGCGACCTCCTGCTTTCGGATGCCTCGTTCGCCCGCGCCGGAAACCTCGCCTCGGCGATCTATAACGTCGCTCCGTGGGGTGGGTCGCCGACCAACCTCGTTAGGTTCCCCGCCGGCACTCGCGCGGGCATCCTTACGCGTGCGCAGACCTCGTTCACGGGTTCGGCCAAGACCCGGCCAATTATCCGAGGCGCTGACATTCGCCGTCGCATTCTTTGCGATACGCTGCTTCCGCCCGCGGATAACAATACTCCGGCGACCGCGATGATCACGCCGGATCAAACCACCCGTCAGTACGTCGAGGCGATTACGCAGATTCCTGGTACCGCTTGCGCCGGCTGTCACACGACGCAGATCAACCCGCTCGGATTTGCACTGGAGAATTACGATTCTTTCGGACGCGACCGGGAGCAGGAAATAGTTTATTACTCGGATACAAGTGGGCAAGCGGGGATGGAGCTGCGCCGGGCGACAGTGGACTCGGCCACGATTCCACTGATCTTCAGCCAGGATAGTCGAACCTCAATGGATGGGGTCACGCTTTCACGGATGATCGCCGATTCGCTCAAGGGCGAGGCGTGCTTCTCGCGTCAGTGGTTTCGCTACAGCTTCCGCAAGTCGGAAGACCTGACGGGCGGGGATGCCTGCATGGTACAGCAGATGTTTCAACAGGCGACCCAGGGCGGCCAGCGCGACATCAAGTCGGTGATGCGGGCGATCGCCACGCATCCGCACTTCAAACTTCGAAAAGGTGGGGCTCCTTAATATGAAGCAAACGAAGCTTTCTCGGCGGCATTTTTTGCAGGGAGTGGGCGGGGCGACCCTAGCCCTCCCGTTTCTACCCTCGCTCCTGACTCGAGCGGAGGCAGCGGACGGCCCTCCCCGTGCACTCATTTACACCGCGCAGGGGCACGGCGGTTTCCATCCCGTGAATTTTTATCCCAACGCGGTGGCCACCCAGTACACGCGCGGAGCGATCGGGGGCATTTCCGAGAGTCTCCTCTATCCGAACTATTACGTGCGCAAAGGTGAGCTGAACAATCTGAAAACCGTGGATAATAGCCCCCTCGGAAATCCGGAGGCGGACCCCGACGCGGGCCAGGCGCGCCTATCGCGGATGTTGGGCAGTTTCATGAATCCTTATCTCACGCGCATGAATATGTATCGCGGCGTGGACCAGCTGTTTAACCCGGAGCACTCGGTGGGACAGTTCTTGGGCAACCAGACCTACACGAACGGAGAGCCCAATCGCATGCCGGGTATCGGCCCGTTTGTGCAGTCGCTCGACCACACGATCGCCGCCGCGCCTGGATTCTATCCGCAAAATCCTCGGCTACGGACGGTAGGGTTGGGACGTTGGAGTATGTCCTTCGCGCCGGCCAACCCCTCCACCCGCGCCGGGCAGTATTACTGGCCGAACGAGCTGTTTGATGCGCTCTTTCCGGATACCTCGGGGCAAGCCGCGCCGAACCGGACTTTCTTGATCGACCGGGTGCTCGAGGATTATCGGCGGGTAACCCGCAGCGCGTATGGTCCCGCGGCGCGCATGAGCGGCCAAGATCGTAACCGCATCGACCAGTTCGTTTCGCTCCTTACGGACCTGCAGCGCCGCCTGGCGCCAACGACCTTCACGTGTCAGCCCATGCCGCGCTCCCGCTATCAGCGCGTCAACTACGATCCGAACGAAGCGTACTATGATCCGACCTACACGGCGCTTTATTGGCAGCACATGATCGAGATCATCACGATCGCCCTCAGCTGCGGGGCGACCCGCATCGCCACGATCGGCATCCCTGACACGATGAGCACGAATTCGGAAATCGGTTCTTCCGATTTCCATAACCACATCGCTCATGCCCACACGAATCCCGAACGTCAACGCATCTACGTGCGGAGTCAGCGGCGAGTGTTCGAGTATCTGCTCAAACCCTTGCTGCAGACCCTCGACAGCATGCCGTCGGGTGCGGGAGGCTCGCTACTTGATCAATCGCTCGTGGTCTATCAAAACGAGGCGGGGCCTACGACCCACCTTCAGCGCGAAGCTTTCCTCATGTCCTTTGGCAGCGCCGGTGGTCGCCTGAACACGGGCCAATACCACGACTTTCGCAACCTCGATAACCACGTGGTGGAAAATGAGGCGGACGTCAGTTGGGCTCGTTCCTTCCCGGGGCTGCCGCTGCAGCGCTGGTGGGTGAGCGTGATGCGGGCGATGGGCCTGGCGCCGGAAGACTATGCCAACCCCGGCGGCGTAGCGAACGGCTACGCGAATCTAGTGATCCCAGTGGACGCGAACGGCAACAACGTTTTCCGTTCAGGAATCGACCCCAACTATGTCAGCCCGCGTACAGGGACCTTCACGGCAGCCGTGCTGGGCGACCGCATGCAGCCGCTGCCTCAGTTGCTACGGTAATCGGCGATGATCTTCAGCAGCTCCGCCCGCGCGGCTTTGCGCACGTCGGGGTTTTTCAGGTCCTTCGCTGCGTATTCTTCCTCGAGTTCCATCACGCGGATGAAGCGAGGGGGCGCGGCTTGTGGCACCTTTTCGATGAATGGGCGATCTCCGGTGAATACTTCATCCCAGGTTTCGCGCACGAGCGTCCAGAAGGGAAGCTGCGGTTCGATGAATTTCACGGCCGGCGCGCATTCGGAGTCAGGCAGGCGAACGTACCAGTTCTTCCCCAGTTCTTTGGCGAGCGGCGTGCGGGAGTTGTCCTTGCCGTGGATGATCTTCGTGTTGGCCTGGCGCTCGAGCCAGTTCGTGCCATAAGCGACGATGCGGGTGGAGCGTTGAAGCGTGTTGTAGTCTTTGCGGCCCATGTCGCGGGTTTCGCGGCCGGGAATGGGCGCGTAACCGTCGCATGTCCACTCCGGGTACGCCGTGCCCATTTCCCAGGCGGCGGCGCACTGGTAACGTAGGCCGTCGTCGAGGTTCGTCACGCGGCGGGTCCATTTACCTTTGCTTTCCTTAAGGTCCTTCACGTTCCAAACGAGCGGGCCTTGGTAATCATATAAGAAAGGTGCATCGTATTCCCAGTCTTCGCCGGTGTGGCGCAGAAACGCGCCGTCGAAAATTTTTCCGTTCAGGTCGGTCGCGAACAGCACGTGCTGCATGCGCACACGGGTGTCGGAAACCCTATCGGCGAAGACCCATTCCTTTACCGACTTGTCCTGATTGACGTCGTAAACACGTTTGTCGCGCTCGTAACCTTCCTTGAGGGACTCGGTTTCGGTGTAGCTGTAGTCCACGAGGTAACAGCCGGTCATGCTCTTGAGGGCGCTCAGGCCGCGTTCGAGTTGCGTGTC
Source organism: Bacteriovoracia bacterium (assembly GCA_050251055.1). Classification (GTDB taxonomy): domain Bacteria; phylum Bdellovibrionota; class UBA1018; order UBA1018; family JBFWNL01; genus JBFWNL01. The sequence goes on along the minus strand of JBFWNL010000009.1, from coordinate 88,152 downwards.
GGCCGCGTTTGCATGGTTGACGGAAACGACGGCGGCGAAAGCCATCATTAGAGTAGGCAGATAATTCATAGGCTCCTCTTCTTTATAAACTCGCCGTCAGCCAAGACAACCCGGAGGAATATCCTTGACCTCGAAACGGCTTTCATTAATAATGAGAATCATTCTCATCTTTGGTGCTGCTTGTAAAGCTACATTTAAGGAGTGTTTCTCATGAGCAATCACGGTGGTCCATGCGTAATGACGAATACAGATCAATTCTATGTTCGTGCTTGTGGGTGCGGAGTAGTGCATCTGAGCTTTGGCCCTAGCGTGATCAACGTGTCTCAAGAAGCGTTCGTCGCCGTGGCCGAAACGATGGCGGAACTTTCGCAAGAAATCCGCAAGCGTATTCAGGCGCCTGAACAGGCCACGGTGGATTCCGCCGGTAACGTCATCTACGGGCGTTTTCCGAAGACGGAACAAAAGTAATGCATGGCGCTAGTCCTTGCGGTGACGGCCGCGGGTGTTGACTCGGCGCAATGAAATTGCTAGGTAGCCCCGACTGACTTCGGTCTGGATGAGTCGTAGGGGTAGCCGATGAAAAAATCTCTCTTATTAAATGTGGTGATGGCTTGCTTGGCTTTGAGTGCCGGGATGGGCGTGCGGGCCACGTCCGCGGAAGCGGGTCGCGAAGGAATCGCCACCGAGGCGGCGATTTACTGGGAAGATTCCGAGCAAAGTGCGATCCGCATCGAGCTGGGCTGGGGCGGCGCTAAATCCTTCAAGGAAGGACTGCAGCTAGGTGAGATGGCGAATCTCGTGTGGACGGATTTGGAAACCCAGTACGGCCCACGGCCCTATGCGATGATGATTCTGGATCGTCAGGGCGCTCCGACCCTGCTGAAGCGCGATGATGTTCGCATGCGCGGCGACTTAACCGACCCGAAACGGGAGATCCGGTTCCAAGGCGTGGTTTGCTCGCCGAACGCCGCCGACCCTGATTTTTTCCTGCAGCTCAAGGGGGATGTGGCCACGTTCCTGTATGAGCATCTTGCCAAGCACGGCGTGGAGTATCCCGGAAATTGGGGGCATCCCTCTTACCGAGGTACCCATGTGCAATGTTTCAAAAAGCGCGTGGCCCGTCGGAGCCGCGGGGGCGGTATCAGCGTTTATCGCCCGCTCGTCACCTTGTGCGATATCCGGATAGACCTAGCCGGGATGATTCTACCGGTGAAAGAAGAGACGAAAGAAACCGAGTAGCGCGCGGGGTTTTCAATAGCCGACGATCATCCCACTCACGCAGCGGGTGAAGACGCTGGCGGGAATGAAGGGCTGAGCGCCTACGCGGGTCGCGGTGCGCGTGGTGGGGTCAAAGGAAAACTTTTCGATCGTGTTGAGATCTTGCTGGCCGTTGGCTACCAGAATCTCGCCGGAGACGGGGCTTTCCGCCAGCGCCGTCACGCCATTCACTACCGCGGGGTCTTGGTATGCACGCGTGCCTTGCGTGAAAGCGGGCGAAGCCGGATCGACGTCGTAGGTGTGGAGATAGTTGTTCGCGCCCAGGGTGCCGGCGGAGGCAACCACGACTTTTCCGCTCGAGTGAAGGAGCAAGGCCGTGGGGTTTGAGCTCGCGGACGCCCCGACTTGGGTCGCGGCCAGGCAGTTCGCGCTCGCGCCGTAACCCGTGGCGGAAACCATCAACAAGCGGTTGTTCGGCGAATTTCCGGCGTTGGTCAGAATGAGCTTGCCGTCATCCAGCGCGACCGCGCCCGTCACGCGCGAAAGCGTGGTCGTGGCTCCGCAGCCGCCGGCGCCGACGGGGCCTTCGACGAACGCCTTGTTGCTTAGTCCGGTGGGCGCGAGTCGAGCGCCGGCCGTCGTCAGCTTTTCCACGACGCCACCGACGTTTCCCCGGGTGAGAATCGGCGATCCGTCGGCCATTAAGCTGAACGCGTGAAAATCTCCGGTCAAGTACGCCGCATTGGCTAGCCACGGCGTGGCCGAGCTGCCGTCTTTTGCCACGCGATCGATGCGGTTGCCCCAGGAGCTATGAACAGTGACCAGCAGCTCGTCTTCGTTGAGCTCGGCGATGCCGACGGGAACGTCGCCCGGGGACTCTGTTGCGTAGTCCCAGACCACGTCTTGGAAAGTACCGGTAAACATGCTGTAGCGGGCGACGGTGGATGATCCGCTCGCGACGGACGCGGTTCCGCCGTAGCAGGCGCCACTTACCAGGTAGAGATGGCTTGAGCGCCGAGTGAGCCGCAAGAGATCTTCATCGCCCGGCTTCGCACAGCCGCTCATGCCCCACGCCGTGAGCATCCCCGCGAAAGCAATGAGGGAAATGGACCGTTCCATACCTTTCTTCTCGACGGAATCTGCCAACACCTTGATCTAAGCGGACTAAAGCAGTCTGCTAAGGGCGTCAAAAGTCTGCTTTTGATATTCGCGGGGATTTGGGCTACCTCCATTAGTCTATGACTTCGCAGACTAAACGCGCCCCGCTTTCCCCGGAAACCGTCAAAATTCGGGAGACTTTAACGCCCCTGGTCTCGGCTCTAGAAGCTGCTCCCGACTGGTACGGCTCCGTCTATTTTGAATGCAAATCGTCAAATTATTTTCAAGCCGATTTGAAGAAAACCAACGTCAGCGAAAACGTCACGATGGGCGTAGTGCTGCGGATTTTCGACGGCGTCACGATGTACGAAAAGGCCACCGACGAACTCGAGGCCCCGGCGCTTCGCAAGGCCGTCGATGAGCTGGTCGCGCGCGTGCGCGCGGCCCAAGGGGACGAGACTTACCGCGGACTTCCGCGGCGTCCCTATCGGCCCGCGAGCTGGCGCGAACGCCTTGCCCTTCCTCTCGAGGAAGAGATTCGCGTGCAGGTCCCCGCCGACGTGAAGGCTTCCACTCCCGTGCATTTCGGAATTCGCTTCGACGTCGCGCCGGACGCCGTCGCGGGCGAGGCCCGCTTGGCGCGGTTGAAACAGCTGCTCGCGCGTTGCCAGGAGTTGGCGCCGCGTTTCGGTCTTAAGGCCGAGGACATCACCTACGGCTCCGCTTTGGAGCGGTTCCATCTCGAAGAAACGGTCTTCATCGATCGCGAAGTGAACCTTTCCCAAACGTTGTACCGTTTCGCCGCGAACGTGACCTTACGCTCGGGGGGAGAACGTAGCTACTTCTACGTCGGAGGTCTCGGCGGTCGCGAAGTGATCGAAGTACCCGAGGTGGAGTTAGAGAACGTCCTCCGTGACCTACATGGGCTGAAGCACGCCGAGCGCCTGAAGCCGGGTAAGTACCGCGTGCTTTTCGCGCCTTGTATATCCGGCGTGCTCGCGCACGAGGCGTTTGGGCATTCGCAAGAAGGCGATACGTGCGTCCGCGGTCGCAGCAAGGCGTGGGATCTCTATCATTCAGGCGAGCTGGTGGGAAACCGGCACGCCACGATTTTGAATAACCCCGCGATGTACGAGAACGGCGATCAGAAATACGCCGCCTGGGGTAGTTACTTCTTCGACGAGGAAGGCTGGTTCGCGCAGGAACAGGTTCTGCTCGAATCGGGTAAACTCAAGCCGCCGATGACGAACCTGACTTCGGCCGTACGTTTGGGCGTCCCGCGCACGGCCAATGGCAAGCGCGAGAGCTGGGCGAGCGGCGTTTATACGCGTCAGACCAATACCTATTTCAGCCCCGGTGAGGAAACTTACGGGCAGCTGCTCGCGCAAATCGAAGATGGCTTCTTGGCCGTGCGACCGGCCGGCGGCATGGAAGACCCCAAGGGCATGGGTATCCAAGTCGGCATGGCCTACGTGAAGGAAGTAAAAGGCGGCAAGCTTACCGGTCGTTTCTTCAAGGGGCCGACGGGAGGGGAGATTCAAATGACGGGTTATACGCCCGAAGTGCTGAACTCCATCCTAGGCAAGTCGAAGATCGAAGCCGAGCGCGCGGGCCCGGACCAAGCACGCTTCCCTTATAATGATGCCGGCGGCTGCGGCAAATACCACAAAGAGCTCGTATTCGCCGGATCGGGCGGGCCTTACATGCTCATGGACCAGGTCGTGCTCGGATGAAGTGGACGCTCGCGCAGTTGAAATCGGAGCTGAGCCGCCGTCCCGAGCTGAAGGCTTGGGTCGTGACCCAGGAGAATGTCCATCGCCGAGAGCGATACTTCCTGGCCGAGAAAGACGGGCACGTGGCGGTGGATCAAGACCGTGACACGGAATCGCAGAGCATCTCCGTGCGCTTGTTCGTGAAGCTCCCAAAACCGGGACGCCAGGGCGAGATTGCTAAAAACCTATTTCCGCTCTTGCCGCTCGGGCCCCAGCTCGATTCAGCCGTGGCGGCCGCCCAGCAAACCGATATGGAAGCGTGGGATTTGCCCGCAGAGGTCCCGCAAAAGTTGCCCGAGGTACGCACGGCGGACCCCCGGATGTCCGAAGACCTGAATCGGGTCGTGAATGACTTGACCCGTGATGTTGTGCGCTTCGCCTCCGCCAAGCGTCGGGCTATCTTCAACTCCGCTGAGCTCTTCCTTTCCGTGCACGATCGCGAGTTGCATCTGAGCAACGGGCTCGTGCGTCGCCAAAGTTCTTCGCGCATTTATTCTGAAGCGGCGTTCTCGGCTGAAAAGGGAAGCGGAGCCGAGAAGGTTTCCGACGAGTTCAACACGCGCGTTTGGTCGGTGGGTTTGAACGACCTTTCCATTGAAAAGCTCTTCGATGAAACGGCCATGCTGGCCGAACGCACGATCGAGGTGGCAAAGCCCGAGACCGGCAGTTATCCGGTGATCGTCGGCGCGGACGTGTTGCTTTCGCTCTGCAACGATTACATCCCGTATCTTTCGGCGACGAGCTCCTATTTAGGTCTGCCCTTCAAAAAGCCGGGTGACGCGCTTATTCCGGACGCGAAGGGCGACTTGCTCACGTTGAAGCTGGATCCGCAGTTCGAGCTCGCGGCGGGATCCACCTCGATCTCCGACCAGGGGGTAGAACAGCGTCCGCTTGAGCTGGTCCGCGAAAATAGGATCATCACGACCATCGCCGACAAGCAGTACTCGGATTACCTCAAGATTCGGCCCACGACTACGCGCGGGAGCGTGGTCATTGAACCGGGTAAGTCCACCTACGAAGAGCTGACGAAGGCCGCCCCCAAGGTGCTCGAGATTCTCCAGTTCTCGGCCCTTTTCACCAATCCGACCACCGGTACGTTCGGCAGCGAGATTCGTCTTGCTCGCCTGTTCGATAACGTGGCGGGTACGGTGACGTACCTGAAAGGCGGTTCGTTAGCTGGATCGATCTTCGAAAACTTTTCGAACGTGCGGCTTTCCAATCGGTGCGTGAAGAGCGCGGAGTTTTCTACTTTTATGGCGAACGATCGTCCGCACGGCGTGGGCTACTACGGCCCCGAGTTCGCGCTCCTAAACGACGTGTCGGTCGTAGGGTAACGTCTGGGCCCCGCGGGTTTACCTGCTTCTGCCCGGCTTTTCCTTGAAAACATGAGAGAAATGACCTGCGTTTCCGGGGACACATTTCGAACTTCTAGACGGTCGTCTAATACCCAAACAACTTCCTAGAAAATCGACAGCGCGCGAGGCAGCCAAGGAGTTGAAATCAAAGGACTCCGCTTTGGCACCACGCTTGCTCTGTTTAGACTCTGCAATAGGTACTAGGGGTCAGCTCAAGAGAACGGATCGTCTCACGCCGGTTTTAGAGAGAAACCGGTAACGGCAATGCACGCCGGTGAGAGCTGAGGAGGCAGAGTGAAGATTAGTGGTGGTATTTTCGGTGGTATCGTACTCGGGAGCGCCGTGCTTCTTTCGGCAGCGACGGCCCAGGGTGGATCTCGTGAAAAAGCGATTCTTCTTTTTAGTCGTTTGACGGGCGTCGTGCCCAGCGAATCGACTATCATCCAGATGAAAAACTTGATCGATGTCGGCAACCTGAAGGGCGCGGCTCAGATCGCGACCTTGCCGGCGAACGATAGTTTTTACTTCTACAATCTCAACCTTCCGCGCATGGCGAAGCCGCTGACCAACGTAGACATCAACTCCTACGTGGATATGAACGACTTCGTGGCCACGTTCGTCGGCATGGTCCGGGACGACTTCCCGTTTGACCAATCGCTCTCGGTCGACCGCCTTTACCGTGGGGTAGCGGGCCTCACCGGCGTCGCGGCCTACGCGGTGAATAGCAATAACCACTATCAACAGCTGGAAGGCCGTTTGACCACGGCCGCCGGCGGACTGGACCTGCGCGCGTCGGCAACCCTCGAGATGGTCGCGCAAAGTGCGGCGCAGCCACAGATCACGGACACGGCCGGTTTGCTCACCACCCGCGCTTTCGGATCTGCATTCTTGAGCGCCGGCACCAACCGGCGCGCCACCCGGTTCGCGTTCATAGACTTCCTTTGTAAGGACATTCCCGAAGTTGCTGATACTAACATCAGCGATGATCGCGTGCGGCGCGACGTGAGCCGGTATCCTACGGGAGATCACACGATCTATCAAACTCAGTGCAGCGGCTGTCACAAAGGCTTGGATGCGATGTCCGGCGCTTGGGCTTTCTTCAACTTCTCGGATCAGATCACCCAAGGCGGCGTCCAGAACAAGATGAACCAAAACGGCGGCGTTTATCCTTCCGGGTTCCAAACATCGAACAACTCCTGGCTCAACTACTGGGATGAGAATAACAACGTAGGTCTCGGCTGGCGCGGCCCGGCTACTTCGGGCGGCAACGGCGTGCGCGCGTTGGGGGAAGCGCTCCAGAAGACGGAAGCTTTTTCAAAATGCATGGCCAAGCGCGCGTTTCGCCTGGTTTGCTTGCGTGAACCAAGCGGAGATGAGTCCGGAACCATCGTCCAGCTCGCGACCAGCTTCGAAGCGGACAACTATAACTTACGGGAACTCATTGAGGACGCGTCCATCCTTCCTCAGTGCATGATGCAGTAAAGGAGTAGCCCATGAAGACGAATTATATGATGCAAAAAGTTTCCCTCGCTTCGATGCTGCTTCTGGCTACGGCGTGTTCCTTGACCCCTAAGAAAGACCTGGTCAACTACGCCCGGCCGAGTGAATTCGATATCAATAGTCTGATCTTGGGTACGGGATCCCGTGATTTCGTGCAGACTTACAAGACCATGGGCGTGCTCACCGGCATCGACACTTCGACCGCCGGCCCGGCCAACAACGAATACAATAGCGTGCGCAACAACCTGATGACCTCCGTGAACGATCCGCGAACGCTTTCGGCCACGGTAACGGTGGCGCAAGCGCGTCTGGCTTCGCGTTTCTGCGACATCCTGAATGGCGCCGCCAATCGCCTGGATTACTTTCCGGGCACGACTAACACCAGCTTTCCGGACGCGGCTCGGGATGGCGTGATCACGGCGCTCCTTCAGAAATTTCTGCTCGAACCGTCGCCGGCGGCGGAGCAGGTGGAAGTCCTGCGTTCCCTGCACTCGGATTTGAAGGCGGGGGGAGCGAACGGCCAGGGCTTGAACGTGGCGCTTTGCACGGCCGTGCTCGCTTCGGCGAAGTCGACGGTTTTGAACTAATTTTTTCGTTTCGTATTTAGGGGAAGGATAGAGAGAGTTATGGAAGATAATAAAGGAAAAAAGATCGTATTGCCGGAAGGCCATCCTAAGCTGGTTACCCGCCGCGACTTCTTGGGTCACGGCCTCATCAGCGGCGTCGGCATGGCGATGGCTCCGTCGGTGTTGGGCATGGCCCTCGCCGCCCGCGCCCGCGCGGACGTCGCGTGCCCTCCCTTGGCGGCTTCGCCAAACGTCCCCTTTCTCTTGATCGATTGCTCCGGCGGCATGGCCATGATCCACGAAACCGTTGCGCTTACTTCGGGCGATCAACCCCTCAACGCGGGCGGGTACGGAAGCCTTGGTACGAATGGCGACCCTACCGGATTGCTCGATAACAGTATCGGGATTCGTTATATTCAAGGCCTGCCTTTTTCGCAGGAGTTCGCCGCGATGCCGGCTAACGTGAAGGCCAAGGTGAATAGCACCATCATCGCCGTGCAAAGCGGGGACGATCAAAGCAACAATCCCTTTAATCCCGGCACGACCATGGGTCGTTGCGGGGCCAACGGCATCATTGCCAAGGTCGTGGGTACCCAAGGTAGCCCGTCCGGTGGTAACTCCGTCAGTTTATTTGCCGATGCGGCCTTTACCTCTGTGCGTGTGAGTTCACCGAACGACGCAGGAGCGCTCATCAGTTTGGGACAGCTGCGTACGCGGCTGAATAACGATAACAACCTCGTGAGCCGGGTGTTGCGCGGTATCGCCAGCATGACCGACAGCCAAGTGCGCAACTACAGCGCCCAGTCTTTGCCTAAGCAAGTGCAGGATCTGGTGTACTGCGGATACAAAGGCGGCGCGGAGCTAGGCGGTGGTGCGGCCTCGCCGAACCCGACGGGTAATTCGATCGTCGACGGCGCCGTCACGGCCGGCGCTTTCAACCTGGGCGATAACGAAGAAGCGCGGGTCGCTACGCTCGTGCACCTCCTGCTCAGTGGCTATGCTGGATTTGCGACCGCCGAATTGGGCGGCTTCGATTATCACAACAACAACCGCAACGCCGGTACGACACGCAACCGCAAGACGGCGCTCGTGATCCGCAAGGCGCTGGAGGCGGCAGCTCGCGCGGGCAAGCCGCTGATGATCGGCTTGATCTCCGATGGTTCGGTCTCCTCGAACGGTACCGTAGATGCGGGCAGTCAGCCCAACTCAGGCGGCGTGAGCTTCTTCGGCTGGGCTTCCGACCGCGGGGAGGCTGGCGCGGTTTCGCTTTTCGCCTACGATCCGGTCAATCGTCCGGTCGTTTCCAAGCCGCAAGTCGGCGTGCTCAACGCCGACAATGGCGGCGTGCTCAACAACTACGCCACCTTTTCGGGTAACCCGGGCGGGGCTTGCGAGCTCCTAGTCGCCAATTGGTTGTCGTTCAATCGCCGGGCTCCGGACGAGTACGTCGCCAAATTGCCGGCGGGCCGCACGCCGATTCTCAACGGCACTGACTTGGGTAAAGGCGTGGTTTTCGCGCGCGGATAGCCGCGGATCGGGTATCATTTAGGACGGTAGTTCGGCAGGGGAAGGGGATAGTAGAGCGGATGCGTATTCAGGGATTAATTAGCCTGTTGATGCTAACGGTGGGTTTCGCTGCCTCCGGTTGTTCGCTCTTCAAGCAGAAGGACGCCGTGCTGGCCAGCCGAGTCTCCCGCAGTGGCGACAGTCTCGGAGCTTTCAAGACATCCGTATTCCCCATCATCACCGCCAACTGTTCCCAGTGCCACGGTACCATCCAGTCACCTCAGTTCGCGGTGGCGAGCGCGGAACAGGCTTACAGCGTCGTGCTCTCGAGCAGCATCGTTAACTTCGGGAACATCCCGGGTTCCAAGATCGTCGTAAAATCCGGGGATAATCACTGTGGCAGCGTAGAGCTTTGTGGTACCCCCGCGCGTCGCCAGCAAATGCAGGACGCGGTTACTCACTGGTGGGAAGACGGAGAATGCGTGGTTCAGGGAGCTTGCGACGGGGGTGCCCCGGCGCCGAGTTCCCGTATCCGGCTTTCCCAGAAACAGATTCCCGCGGGTCTAAACGCGACCTTCCAGGTGCTGCCGGCCTGGAACCTTTCCGAAGTCAGCCCGCAGCTAGCGGGATACACCTTTACCATCGAAGTGAGTCGGCCGAATGTGCCCGGCACGAGCAATCCCACTAACGCCTATCTTTTCCGCAACCCACGCATCACTTTCCCGGGTGGGGCGACGAACGGCGTACGCGTGGCTGATTTCATTCCAGTCATCAATAATCTCGAAATTTTCAGCGCGTCTACCTACACGACAGTGGACACCACGGTGATGCCGCCCACGACCCAGAACGTGAGCACACTCATGCTCAACGTCGCACAGGCCCAAGGCCCGGGCGTTGATACCGTGGGTTTTGCCTTCGTGGTGATTGAGGCGGCCCAAGGCTGTAAGAATTTCGCGGGCTTCTCCGCGAACGTATTCCCGCCGCTGAGGACGAATTGCTTTAGCTGTCACACCGGCACCGGTCAAGGTGTAGGCGCTTTCAACCTGGGCGCAAATACGACCACTCCGGATCAGACGAAGTGCCTGCTCACCCGGATGAAAACTAATCCAGCCAATCCGCCGGCCTCCCAGCTCATCGTAACGCCGCTGGGACCGCTTGGCGGGCATCCGAACGTAGGCGGGGTTTCGGGGAATCCGGCTTTTTTCACCGACTGGCAGACCTGGATCGGTAGCGAGCTTTAGGCCGCGGCGGACTCGTCCGCATCCCCGGCCAGGGAGTTCACGCGCTGCTTGGAGCGTTCATAGACGACAAAGTAAATTTCCTGCAGCATTACCTTCAAGACGGTGGCCACCGGGACGCTGATGAGCATGCCCACGAGTCCGTAGTAATGCTGACCCACGATCACCGCCGCTAAAAGCAGCAAGGGGTGCAGATCCACGAGCTTCGCGACGATTACTGGGAATATCAGCACCGTATCGATGATGTTCGCAACCAAGTAAACCATCACGACCGGCCAGATCAGTTCGGCCTGGCTCGCATCGAAGGTCATGACGAGCACCCCCGGAATTGCGCCCAGGAACGGTCCCAGATAGGGAATGATGTTCGTCACACCGGCAATCACGCCGAACACGACGGGGTAGGGAGCTTTCACCGCCATCAGTCCCACGGTCACCATCGCGCCCACCAGAAATGCCTCGATTAGCTTGGCGCGGATATAGTCTGAAAGGCATTCGAAAACCTGGCTGCTGATCATGAACGAAGACTCGAAGAAGCGATTAGGCACAAGATCAATCAGCCACTTGCGGAGCGCATATCCATCCTTCAACAGGAAGAAGGTCAGGATGGGTACGAGGAAAATCCAACTCAGAAAGTCGGCTCCGTGACTTAGAAACCACGCCCCGTTCTTTTCGCCCCAGCCAATGAGGGTGTCGGTTGCGTGAAAACCCTCTAGGAACGGAAGTTTCGCTTTCCAGCCCTGCTCGAAGGTTTTCAGGCGGATCACGGTGAGATCGAAGTACTCCGGGGCTTTTTGTTGGAACGATTCCCACTGGGCGCCGATGGATCGCGTGGCTTTGATGCTGGCAATGCCGAAAAGCACCGTGGCGACGAGGAAGATCAGCCCGATCGCGAGCGAGCGACTGAATCCCCGGCGTTGGAGCGACGTAACGAGCGGCGAGAGCAGCATCGTGAGAATGATGGAAATCAGCGTGGGCGAGGAAAGCGCGGGCGTAACGAGGAAAATTCCGGCGATTCCGGCCAGGACCCCGAACACGCAGAGCAGCTTGATGATATCTCGGCGCAGCTGGAAATCAGAAGACTTGACCATGGACCTTCTCGATTCCGCGCGCCTGGGTCAGCAGCGTGATCTTTTCGGTGGTTTCGAGCAGGCGGCGACCGAGCACGGTCGAAAGCTGGTGGAGGATCTTCACGCCCATCGCCGGTTTGCGCTCCAGGATTTCCAAGAGGTCGGGTTTGAAGAACCCGGCCAGCACGGTGCGCTCGGAAGCGGCGGCGGTGGCGGTGCGGATGTTTTCTGGATCCACCAGCGAGAGTTCACCGAAGAAACTGCCTTTGCCCAGCGTGGTAACGAGTACTTCGCCATCATGGCGCATGGTTTTGATCGCCACGCGTCCCTTCACAATGAGGTACATTCCGAAGCCACGATCATTTTGGTGGAAGATGTTCTCGTCCTGCTGATACACTCTCTCGTAAACCATGCGCGCGAGATAAGAGAGCTCCCGGGCGTTTAAGGTGCTGAAGAGAACGTTGTCTTTAAGCGCCTCGATGAGGGAGCTTTGCTCGGACTTTTGCCGGCGAAAGAGATCGGTCCAAAGGAAGTGCGGATGCGCAGCCATACTCACCCTTTGGTTCGGTAAAATATCGGAATAACTTAACTTCTAGGCATCACGGCGGGAACGATGGCGGCGGCGAAAAAGAAGCGAAGCAAGGCGAAGAAGCAGGCCAAGGTTGGCGCGAAGCCTATGAGAAATGAGAAGGTCGCGCGGAGTCGGCCCCCGTCAAAATCCAAGCGCGTCCGCCGGTCCACCACGGCTGTCAAAAAAATATCGAGTGCGTCTTCGGCCGGGATTCCGGTATCGTCTCCCGTACGCAAGCATAAGTTGATGATCGTCGAAGACATCGATTCCATGCGCCAGTTTCTAAAGCTGGTCTTGGAGGAGAGCGGCGAAGTCGTCGTGCAGTCGATGGCGGCAAATATTTGGGAGGCGCGCATGGAACTCGAGCGTCGTAGGCCGGATTTGGTGCTTTTGGATGAAGTACTCCCCGGGGAATCCAGTCTGGATTTTCTCAAGGAGCTGGTTACGCGCAAGATCCCCGCGTTGCTCCTGACCGGGATGGAGAATCCCACGCACGAGATCCCTCCGGGGGCTGGGGGGCGCCTCATGAAGCCCGGCTGGAAGTCTCCTGACCCCGAGCGAGCGTTGCTCCTCGAGGCCATCCGAAAATCCCTTTCAAAATAAGGATATAAAGGCATCCAGGTGTTTTTTGTGGCAGGGCGCGGCACAGGGAAACGCTCGGATACCTTTTTGTTGACGGCCTCCCGGCTGATTGCTAAGTAGTCGAGTTCAATCATTTTTTTGAAAGGTATCTCATGTCCGTTGTGATCCGTTTGTCCCGCCAGGGCGCCAAGAAAAAGCCGAACTACCTCGTGGTCGCCATCGACAAGATGAAGAAGCGCGAAGGCGAGTATCTTGAGAAGCTCGGTCAGTATTTTCCGAAAGCTGACAAGGCCGAAGCCAAGCTCAAGATCGATATGAGGGCGTTTGAGCGTTGGAAGGCGAAGGGCGCTCAGGTTTCAGAAACCGTTGGACAACTAGTTAAAACTCTTGCAAAATAATTCTTGAGTACTCGAACGTAGTTTGCCCCCTCCACACTTTCGTGGAGCGTGCTGAGTTGGCCGTAGCAGTGGAAGCTTGAAGGAGCAACGCGATGTCTCAAGAATTGGGCGAGCTGTCCAAGCTCATTAAATACATGGCGCAGATGCTGGTGGACGTTCCCGACCAAGTGGAAGTGAACGAGATCGCCGGCGAGAACACAACCGTAATCGAGTTAAAAGTCGCCAAAGAAGATCTAGGCAAGATCATCGGTAAGCAGGGACGGACGGCACGGGCGGTCAGAACGATTCTCAATGGCGCATCCACCAAACTCAAGAAACGCACCGTCCTCGAAATCGTCGAATAGTTCCCCGAACGCCGACGCGCCCCTGCAATTCTTTTTTTTGACGCTTTTTCCGGAGATCTTTCCGCCGTTCTTCGAGCATAGCCTGCTCGGCAAAGCCCGTGAAAAAAACCTGGTGAGCTTCGAAGCCGTGCAAATTCGCGACTTCTCGCTCGATAAGCACCGCACCGTGGACGACACGCCCTACGGCGGTGGCGAGGGCATGATCCTGCGCGCTGACGTCCTGCATCGGGCTTGGCAGTCGGTGGTGCACCGGTTCGAGCCGGCGTTCGACGAAGTGAACGAAGCCACGGGGGAGATCCTGGTCCCGAATCTCGGGCGGCCGGCCAAACCTTGCCACACGATTCTCATGAGCCCGCAGGGCAAGCCGCTGACCCAAGCCCGCGTGAAAGAGCTCGCACGCCTGCCGCGGCTGGTGGTGGTGTGCGGACATTACGAAGGGCTGGATGAACGCTTCATCGAAGAGTGCGTGGATGAAGAAATATCGGTGGGTGATTTCGTGCTCACCGGGGGCGAGATTCCCGCGATGGCCTTGGCCGATGCGGTCACGCGCGTGCAGCCCGGAGTGGTGGGCAACGCCCGTTCACTTAGCGAAGAAACATTTGAAGACGATTTATTGAAGTATCCCCAGTTTACTCGGCCCGCCGATTTTCTTTCGCGTTCGGTGCCCGAAGTTTTAACGAGCGGCGATCACGGCAAGATCGCAAGCTGGCGGCAGCTGCAGCGCGAGGAGCGCACCCAACGCAAGCGGCCGGATCTCTGGGAACGCCGCCGTTTGCGCTGAGCTTCCTGAGGAAATTTTTGCGCTATTTTTCTTCGTCGGTGGCGGAGTCCGCCACTTGGCAAAGTACCCGTCGAATGGCGGCGGCGTCATTAAAGGGAATGAACCACCGTACCCGATCGCCCGATTGAGGACGTGTCAGGTCGAAGAACTTGGCCACGGCGTCGAGCTCCACGAGGGCCTCGTATTTCTCGCCCGCGGGCATTGCCGGTGACTGCGCCAGTACCTCCATACGTGCCACGTAGGCGTTCGCGTAGATGACTTGCTGCCGCGCTAAAAAAGTTTCTCTCCACTGCGCCCGGGGCGGCCGTGATTCGGTCGCGCTCAAAACCAGCTGCCGAAAGAGCGTTGGGTTGATTCGCACGCGATCCCGCACCAGCTCGCCCGAGATCGGAGCGGCGTCCATCTGGCGTGCGGCCGCCAAGATCTTGCGATCATCTTCGTTCGGGAAGAGTTTGAGCATGGCTTGACCTTGGGATTGGATCACATCGGCGATTCCCCGGTACCGGATTATTAGGAAGGCTACGCTCGGTTGACCGTGGGGCCACAGGTCCGGGCGATTTTTCTCCAAGTGTGCTTCAACATCCGCCAAGTCTCGCAAGAATTTAGCCGCATGCGTTTCGGTGAGCTCCGCAAGGCGTGATTCCAGGTTTTTCAGATACCGAGCCAGCAGGTAGCCATGGTTTTCTCGGGCCGCCGCGTCTAGCATGATTTGCCCGAGTCGTTCCCGACTGCTGGGATCCGTGTAGATGATGTTATCCCAGTGACGCTCCCATCCCGGTTTTTCTTTGGGAAGTTTCACGTACAAACCCTGGAGGAGTCGCTCGTAGTCTTTGAATGAGAGTTGCGGAGATAGGTTATCGGCGGTTTCCCGCGCGTAGTGGCTCCAAAGCCCTAGGGCCGGGTTTTCATCGCCGAGACAAAGTTTGCGCCACCCTTCGATGGCTTGGTCGATGCCAATTGGATCTACGGCGACGGCGCGTTCCGCGAGCTGCCCGTTCGGTACTCCCGAGATCGTGGCCAGGGCCGACGCACCGGCTTTAGCTTTGGAGTCCACGTATCGATTTAAGAATGATTGCGCGTAGTCGATGTTGGCGTCGGCTTCGGAAGTAGGCGTGGTGGCGTTGACGGCAATAGCCGTGCAAATCTCGCGGTCCAGGTCGTCCGCGGCCCGGGTGGAGCCGGCCGACAGGCACGCTTTTCTAAAGAGCACGCAAGCCGGATTTTCTGCGGAGGGGTGGCCTGGCCGGCAATGTGCCAGCGCGAAAGTGCGGGAGGAGGGCTCCGCGAAAATTTCGAACGCCTGCGCCGAAACCACGGGGGCGAAGCCCAGCGTGGTGGCGAGTATCAGCGTTGGGATGGGCGGGAAGGTGGAGTTCATGCGGGACGTTCCTTTTGGCTCGGGGCGGGTATATAAAAACATACTTAATTAGTCAATCTTTACTGGATCCAATCTGCTAATATAAATTTAATAATATCAATCGCTTACAATAGGCTCTCAATACGATTAACGCCATTGCTCTACCCCCCCATGAATGCTAAGTCTTTCGATTCGTTGTGAAAGCTCCGGTTTACGTCGTACTACTCCACTACCCGATTCGAAATCGCCGGGGAGAGTTGGTGACCACTGCGGTGACCAACATGGACGTGCACGATATCTCAAGGACCGCTCGCACCTATGGCGCGCGCGGATACTTTCTGGTGACGCCGATCGACGATCAGCACGAGCTGATCGGTCGCATCCTGAGTCACTGGCGATCGGAAGAATCGAAACGATACCATCCGGACCGCGTGGAGGCGGTTTCCCTGGCCCGGTTGGTCCGCAATTTCGACGAGGTAAAAGCCGCCATTCGCGCTGAATGCGGGGAGGATCCCGAAGTGATTCTCACCGACGCCAGCGCGTTTCCGAACAACGTCAGCTACGCGCAAATGCGTAAAGAGTTGGCGGACCCCAATCGTACCAAACCCGCCGCAGTGGTTTTTGGTACGGGCTGGGGAGTTTCGGAAGTCTTCTATCCCGAGGTGCATCGGATCTTAGCTCCGATATACGGGCCGGAAGGCAACTCGCCCGAGGGGTATAACCACCTCTCCGTTCGATCCGCCGTCGCGTGCATTCTCGATCGGCTGTTCGGACTGTAACCACCGCGCGCCGTTTTGGTTTTGGCTCACGCGCGGTTTTGGCTAAGCAGGAATGTAAGTAAACCTCGTTACCAGGAGTTAGACATGACTCAGAAACTCGTTAAGGCAAAAAAAGCCGCTAAATCCCGCAACGCCCGTGGCCCGGGCCTCATGGATGTCGTGAATTCCGTCACGAAATCGGTGGAAAAGAAGCTTGCCCCCTTTAAGCCGGGCGACACCGTCCGCGTGAACGTCCGCATTAAAGAAGGCGAAAAAGAGCGTATCCAAGCGTACGAAGGCGTTTGTATCGGCCGTCGCAACGCGGGCTATAAGTCCTTCACCGTCCGCAAGATGTCCCACGGCGTGGGCGTCGAGCGCGTGTTCATGGATCACTCGCCGACCGTAGCCAGCGTGGACGTCGTGCAAGCCGGTAAGGTTCGCCGCGCGAAGCTCTATTACCTCCGTGGGCTCGAAGGCAAGGCTGCGAAGATCGACCGCGAAGAGACGGAAGCTGAAGCGGGCGCCGCCACGGCGAAGGCCAAGGCTGCGGCCGCCGCTAAAGCTTCGGCCAAGGCCTAAGTTTAACCATTCAACTCTTTTTAGATGATGAAAAAGGCTCCAGAGGGGGAAGGACCGACGCTCGCTTACGAGCAGGCGGCGGGCTTTCCCTCGCGCATTGTCGCGGGCGTGGACGAAGTGGGCTTGGGGTGCATTGCGGGCCCGGTCGTGGCCGGCGCGGTGGTTCTGCCCTCCACGGTGGACTACGATGCTCATCCTTGGCTACGCGAAGTCACCGATAGCAAGCAACTCAGTGAGGAAAAGCGCGAGGAACTAGCGCCCTTGATTCAAGGCTGGGTGCGTTCCCACGCGATCGCGATGGCCAGCGTGGAAGAAATCGACCAGATCAATATCTACCACGCCGCGAGACTCGCAATGTTCCGCGCGGTACAGACGATGTCAGTACAGCCGGAGCATGTGCTCGTCGACGGCAATGCGCCGCCGAAGCAACTCCACGGGCGTTGCACGGCGATCGTAAAGGGCGACGCGAAGTCGCTCAGTATTGCTTGCGCTTCAATCTTGGCGAAAGTCTGGCGCGATCGGCTGATGACGGAGTTCGATGGGATTTATCCGGGCTATGGCCTCGCCAAGCACAAGGGTTATCCGACGCCGAAGCATAAACTTGCCGTGAATGAACGGGGCGTTCTGCCCATTCACCGCAAGTCGTTTCTGTTTATTAAGGAAAAAATCTCCGGCCAAACGAGCTTTGCCGGTATTTAAAAAAATGCGGGCGCGTCGGGGCCGAGCGCGCCCGCGGGGACCAAATCAATTTTTTTCGTAAGCCTCAAAATCGGCGGCGGAAGCGTCGATTGACGATTCAATTCCCAAATCACCTTCAAAAATCTCGCGCGCGGCGGAGATCACGCTGCAGCTAGTAAAGGTGCCGATTTCATCCGTGAGGTCGAGTTTGCAGGTGCGCGCAACTAGGTTTTGACAGACCTTCACGGCGTTGGCGTCGTCCGGGACGTCAATCAGGTAGGTGGCTCGTCCGTGTTCGCCTTTGCAAGCGCACTTGCATTGACGGACGGTGGCGTCCGCGTTGGGCGTTAGTCCGGCGGCGATGACAATCAGAGCAAGCGTGTAAGTAGTGAAACGAAGTTTGAAATTTTTTTTCATGGTGCCCCCCTGTGGCTTGGTTCCAGTATTCCGCAAAACGATCAGGGGAGCGACCCTCCCGGCGCGTAAGCTAGGTTTTAAGTGCACCCGCGTTTACTGAGCCTACGCGGGGTGGCCTATTTATCTGAATGGAATTCATACTTTGGCAGCAGGACTGGGGTCCTGGTGACACATTCCGAAAGGGGTTAGCGGCGTGATATCCTTAAGTTACAGTTAATTTCGACTCGGCGGAACGTAAGTGGAGGTTTTGAATTCTCGTGTTTTATCGACGCATCATCCTTATTTTCGGGATGGCGGTCTCGCTGACCGGTTGCTTGCGCACGGCGCTTTTTAATCCGGCTGCTTCCAGCACTCCCGTGATCGTGACGGCGCCGACGGATGCGACGGTGCGAGAGTATCTCGACGAAGTGTCATTGTCCGTGGAGGCTCTCGGAAAGAATTTAACCTATCAGTGGTATCTGGACGGCCAAGCGATCGCTGGCGCCAATTCTAGCCAATACACGGTGACCAAGGCCCGGTTTAGCGACCACGGTTCGTATCGGGTGATCGTCACCGCCGCGGGTGGGCAGACGGCGGAAGCATCGGCCACGGTCGATGTGCAGGGCACACGCCCGGATTGGGTGCGATCGGTGGCGGGCGTGCCCGAAGAATCCAACTTGAAGTCGGTCACTGACCACGAGGGAAATGTGTTTCAGGCCTTCAAGTACTGGTCGAGCGATTTACAATTTTCTGTTGCTTCGGGGACCATTTCGACGATTGCGAACGCGGATACCGGTAATACCTCGGATACGGCACTGGCGAAGTACGATCGATTCGGAAATCTGCTTTGGGTGCGCGGCCTGCACGGGGGAGACAGCCAAGATATCCTATTCATTCAACCGACGTCGTCGGGAGACGTGTGGGTAGTCGGTTACACCCAGGCCCGTTTTGAGGTTTTCGACCCCACGGCGCCGTCCGCCCCGGTGGTAACGGTTATTCCGAACTCCGGAGCGGGGATTGTCCTCCTGAAGTTTTCTTCCGCCGGAGAATTTCTCTTGGCTCGGGTCATGGATACCGGCGGTAGTATAGTTGGTCCTTATTTTGAGGTGGGACCAGAAGGCGAGGTCTTTCTGGGAGCGGCGGGTGCGGGAGCCCTCTCGCTCCTAGCCATAGACGCGAGCGGCAATCATGTCGAGATCTCGACGATTCCTCAAACGGCCAACAACGACTTCTATTGGGCCAGGTTCAATGCGGATGGAGACCTGACTTACTCGCGCGCGTTTCAGTCGGGCGGACATGACGACATCGCGAACTACAAGATAGACGCTTCCGGAAATTTTTGGCTCACGCTACGTCATACTGGACCACCAACGATCAGCGATGACGGGGGGTTAGTCGAGACGCTGGTATCCCAAGGCCTTGGCGCGGAAACCACGATCCTGAAGGTCGACGCTCACGGAACTTTGCAGTGGGCGCGAAACATCAACACCGACATATCGACGCCGGTCAGTAGTATGGCCCTCGACTCGGCCGGAAACGCTTACTACTGTGGCGCCC
Source organism: Bacteriovoracia bacterium (assembly GCA_050251055.1). Lineage (GTDB taxonomy): Bacteria > Bdellovibrionota > UBA1018 > UBA1018 > JBFWNL01 > JBFWNL01. The sequence continues at coordinate 68,831 of JBFWNL010000009.1, read as the reverse complement.
GCACGGGCACACCCTCAATTGTCGATGGCGTGAGCGGAGCCTCGCTTTATACTTTCGCGGCCTCGGCGGGATTTTCGGACGGGTACTTGCTAAAGCTGACTGCGGTCGGAGCCATCGGCTACCAGGTGGGTTTTGCGAGCGCTGGTTTGGACGGTTGCCAAAACGTCAAGGTCGACAGCGAAGGAAATGCATACGCGGGAGGTATCTTTAGCGCGGCCGGAACGATCAAGAACACGGCTGGCGTCACCGTCGGCAACTTGAATCACATAGGAAACTACGACGTGTTCTTGGCAAAAATTTCACCGGCGGGTGCGCTCACTTTCGCACGCTCTTTGGGTACCACGGGTGCTAACTATAACTACAATTTGCTTCTCGATGGGGAAGGCGGGGTATACGTCACGACAACCGGCTTCGGCAATGTCCAGATCTTCGACGAAACGGCGCTCGCTGGCGTAGTGGGAGGCTGGGCGGCGGGCGCAACCGGTGAGCTGGGCTTGGTTCGCTTTAATGGGAACGGCGCGGTGGTGTTCAGTCGGGTGTTTACGGATCAGGGAGGAAATGTTCCCACCCTGAAATGGACGGGAGACGGCCGCCTATTCGTAGGGAGCACTTTTCAAGGTGACATGTCGATCCGCAATCCTACCTCGACCATCGCTTCGGTCGATTTTGACGAGTCGAATGCGGGCGGTGACGTTTACTTTGTATTCTTGAACCCCGATACGGGCGAAGTGGTGCGAGCCGACTCAATTAGCCTGCCCGGCGGATTTGGGGGGGAGATGGTTGAGTTCAGCGCCGATGCTTCGGGGAACTTGGCGGCGACCGTGAACGCGGGCAGCGCGACCGTGAGTTATCATGGACAATCGTACCCCGTCGCGGGCTGGGTGACCATCGGGATCGGCGCCGCCGAGTCTCGCTAAAATCTACCTATCTTTACGGGTTTCAGGGGCGTCGCCAGCTGGTGTAGGGCGCCGGCGTCAGCTGATCGGCATTGGAATGCCAATAGAGCGGATAGAGGATTCCGTTGGGAATGGGAACGTGGGCACCGGGGGCATTCAGCAACGAATGCATGAGTCGCCGAATGACCCCGCCATGGCTCGCGACGCCAAACCGCTGGCAGGGGTGGGTGCGCGCAAACTCCCGGATCGCGTCCCGTGAGCGGGAGAGCACGACGGCCGCCGCTTCGCCGCCGGGGTAGCTGACGTCGGCGTCGGTGACTTGGTTGGAGCGCCAACGGTCGGCGATTTCCCGGCCCAGCTGGCGTTCGATTTCCTGGCGAGTCAACCCTTGGGCGACGCCTAGGTGGGCTTCCCGTAATCCGGCATGAACATGTACGGGGATCCCCAAAGCCTGGGCAACGATTTCCGCAGTTTCTCGGGCGCGGCTCAGGTCACTACTCAAGATGGCTTCGATTCCCCGTTGCCGCAGGGGTCCGATCAGCCGTAGCGCCTGCGCCCTTCCGGTGTCATTCAGGGGTATATCCGTATGTCCTTGGAATCGCTCTTCGCGGTTCCAATCCGTTTCGCCATGCCGGAATATGAAAATCTCCTTGGCCATTGGCCCATGCTAGCCTAAAACCGGGGACGAATGAAGTATTGCGTGGTCGGCGCCGGCCCTTCGGGCCTGGCCGCGGCGAAAAATCTACTCGAGCATGGCTGGGATTGCGATATTTTCGAGCGTGAGTCCGATCTCGGCGGCGTTTGGAACATCGGTAATACCCGCAGCACGGTCTATCAGTCCGTGCACATGATCTCGTCAAAGCCCCTGACCGAGTACACGGATTTTCCTATGCCCAAAGAGTATCCGGATTATCCCAATCATCGGCAGGCGCTCGCCTATCTACGGGCTTACGCCGACAAAAATCGTCTGGGCTCGAAGATCCGCTTTCGAACCGAAGTGGCGAGCGCTCATCGTGAAGCCGCCTGGGACTGGCGGGTGGTCACGCGCGATCTCGCCACCGGCGAAACTCGCGAAAGTCGTTACTCAGGGTTAATCGTCGCGAGCGGTTTCAACTGGGACCCAAAACTCCCAAACTATCCTGGGTCGTTCGCAGGGGAAAGTCTGCACTCGGCCCAGTATAAAACTCCGGATCTCCTGCGCGGAAAGCGCGTGCTGGTGATCGGGGCGGGCAATTCCGGTTGCGATATCGCGGTCGAGGCCGCCCAGCACGCAACCGCGGCCTTCCACAGCGTGCGGCGGGGGTATCACTATATTCCGAAGTACGCCTTTGGCGTGCCCGCCGATCAGTTGGGCGAGATCTCGCTTCGGCTGCGCGTGCCGCTGGTGGTTCGCCGTTTTTTTAATAATATACTCTTGAAAATGGTGCAGGGAGACCCGCAAAAGTTCGGCCTCCCCAAGCCGGATCACCGACTCTTCGAAAGCCACCCCATCATTAATTCCCAGATTTTCTACTATCTCGGCCACGGGGATCTGCACGCCAAGCCTAACGTGCGCGAGTTTGCCGGCCGGACCGTGGTTTTTCAAGACGGCACCCGGGAAGAAATCGACCTCGTCGTGTATGCCACCGGATATCACGTCACGGTTCCCTATTTGTCGGACGAGTTGTTGAACCGGCGGGAGGGCTTTCCGCGCTTTCACCTCCACGTTTTCCACCCCGAGTACGATGACCTGGCGATCATCGGGCTCATCCAGCCGGATAGCGGGGTTTGGGGTTTGCTCGACTGCCAAGCCCAGGCGTACGTGCGCTATGCGAAGGCTCGACGAGAAGCTCAAGGAGCCAGTATCGTGCCCCCGGCCGCTGCCCACGCCAAGAAGTTCGCGCGCGCCAAGCGCGTTCAGGGCGGGGAGCATGCCCTCGAACTCGGTCGTGGGATCCGGTACCTTTCGAGTTCACGCCACATCCACGAGGTGGAGCATTTCAGCTACCGCCGCCGGCTGGAAAAGCTGGGACGGGATTTTAACTAAGCGATTTGGATTAGCGGAAATCCACGGCGACGCGGCCGAGCTTTTGAACCTCGACCTCGACGCGGCTGCCGCGCTCCACGGCGACGGCCGCGGTGGAAGATCCCGCCAGGATCACTTGGCCGGCGGGCACTTCGATCCCGCGTGCCTCGCACATGCGGGAAAGTTCGACGAGCGACTCCAGCGGGTGGCCCATGATCGCGTTCGAAGATCCGAACTGCACGCCTTCCCCGTCGATCTGCAGGATCATGCCCAGATTTCCCAAGCCAAACTCAGGCGTGCCGTCGTTGAGGGCCTCGGGGGCCACCAGGGGCCCGAGCACGAAGTGCGCGGCCGAGCAGTTGTCCGCCAGCACATCCGGTAGGCGGAAATCGAAATTCAGGTAACGCGAATCGATGATCTCGATCGCCGCGCAGACGTAGGCGCAGTGGGCGAAGGCTTCGGCCCTGGAAAGCGCACGCCGGATCGGCAGTTTAAGCACGAACGCCACCTCCGGCTCCACGCGGGGGTGAATCAGTTTCTTGAACTCCAGGCCATCGCCGGGGAGCACGCGCATGCGGTCGGTCAGCACGCCCACGATCGGAAACTGCACGCCCATCTGACTCATCTTGGCCTTGGAAGTAAGGCCCATCTTCATGCCGAAGGTCACGTCGCCGCGATTCAGGCGGTATTGCACGACTTTCTTTTGGATCGCGTAGCCGTCGTCGACCGTGAGCGCGGGATGTTCCAGCGTGAGGCGAGGCAGATCGCGATTCTGCACGTACGCCTGGTCCAGGCGCTCGGCCAGCCCGTCTAAATTCATTGAAACCGACATGAAACTCTCCCCAGACCCTTGATTTCCACTTCGACCTGATCCCCGGCTTTGACGGGCACGACGGGTCCATAGGCGCCCGAGAGCAAGATGTCGCCCGCGCGTAGCGGGACCGCGTGCTTGGCCATGGCGTTGGCGAGCCACGCCACCGCATTGAACGGGTGGTTTAGGCAAGCAGCGCCGCAGCCACTGGATTCGACCTCGCCGTTCTTCCAAAGGGTCATCCCGGCCAGGCGCAGATCGATGTCTTTCACCGGTATCTTCCGCGCACCCAGTACGAACATCGCCGAAGAGGCGTTATCGGCGATGGTGTCCTGGATCTTGATCTTCCAGTCGGCGACGCGTGAATCGATGATTTCGATGCACACGACCGCGTGATCGATGGCGGCGGCTACCTGCTGCGACGTGATCCCGGGGCCGATGAGATCGGTTTTGAGCACGAACGCGACTTCGCCTTCGGCGCGCGGTTGGATGAGTTCACCGATTGGGGCGGTGGCGCCGTCCATGACGAGCATATCGCTCGTAAGGTATCCGTAGTCGGGCTCGTAAACGCTGAGTTGTTTTTGCACCGCCTTCGAAGTCAGACCAATTTTTTTGCCGACGGGCTTCACGCCGGGCTCTTTGAGGCGTTCGAAGTGATTGATTTCTGAAATCCGGTACGCATCGGCTAACGTGAGGCCGGGCGCCGTTTGCGTGAGCGGCGGACAGGGTTTGCGTTCGCGCCGGGCGCGGTAGAGCGCGGCGGCCAGATGGGCGAGGTTTTCTGGGGCGGGGACGGTCATGCGCCCAATCTTGCCCCGAAAGGCCGGGGCGTCAAGCGGGAAGCGTGTCCGTAGCTAACGTTCGCGCTTCCCGCTCCACGTCACTTGCGATCAAAGCTTGGTTTTCGAAGCGGCTTTGATGGCTTGGTAGAACTCTGAATTCTTCTGAGTGACCTCCAGTAAGACGGTCAACGCCGGTTCCTTGTCTTCAGCGTCGGGACCAACCACGCAGGTGGTTTTGGCGACCTTGTCGGCTAAATCAGAAACGGCTTTGGATTGCTCTTCGAGCTTCCTTTGTCCGGCGACCTGCTTGTAGACTTCGCGGTTCAGCGCGACGGCGTTTTCTTGCTCGAGCAACAAGTCCCAAAGGGCTTTGCGTTGTTCGCGGACGCTGGCCGCCATGTAGCCGGGCATGCTGTCGGCGGGGAATTTCGCACCGACGAGTTTCGAGAGCACGAAAATTTCCTCAGCGTCGCGGGCGTACTCGGCTTGCCACCAGAGCGCCTTGAGACGGTCATGGAGTTGGCCGGTGTAGTAGCACATCTTACCGGGTTCAATGCCGTTCTTCACGCCTTGCAGCATGTTGTTCGTTACCAGGACGATGTCTTCGGCGACGCCCTTCCATTTATCGTAGCGGTGATCCGCCCGGGCGGCACTCGCCGAGAGAGTAAGGGCGGATAGGATCAGGATCCAATTTACGGTTTTCATTCAAGCCTCCAGTTCAGTGACAGTGTTTATCGATTCCGTCAGGAGGCTTAACGCAATGCGTTTGATTGGTGTATTAATTATTAAATAATTAATTATAATAAGTAAACTAATAGTTTATATTGGGAAAAACGTGAATATTTTTAGCTATGTGAGCTATCGGGAAGTGATCGAGGCTTTCGTGATTGAGCGAAAGGCGCTCGATCGCAAGTATTCGTTCCAGAATCTCGCGGCCGCCTGCCGGATCCAGAAGACCTATCTATCGCGCGTGATCAAAGGAAAGGCCGAGCTCAACTCCGATCAGCTCTACCTAGCCGCAGATTTCATGGAACTGGATGAGAATGAGCGCGAGTATTTCTCGCTCCTGCTCGAGTTCGCCCGGACGGGGCTGAAAGTCCGGCGTGATCAGTTGCGTGTCCGCATTCAGGCAATTCAAGCTCAACATCGTGAAAGCCATGAGCATCTGGAAGCGACCCCCGTTCGTTTGGCGACGGACGCGCTCGGCGAATATTACCTGGATCCGCTTCATCAGATCATCCATATCTGCCTGACGATTAAGCGTTATCAAGACGACCTAGTGAAGTTAGCCACGGATCTGGAGCGTCCATTGGCCCGCGTGCGCGCCACGGTCATGAAGTTAGAGAAGATGGGGCTTGCGGAAAAGAAGGGCGCGAGCTGGCGAGCGATCCAGAAGGAAATCCATTTAGTGAAAGAGTCGCCCGTCTATCCGGCGTGGAGGAATCAGCTGCGGCTGCTCAGTCTCCAGCGCCTACAAGCAGTCGAGACCGACGAACAAAGTTATAGTTTCTCCGTCGTGTTTTCTTCCGACATGAAAACCCGCAATCAGGTGCATGCCGCCTTCCTGGAGTTCTTAAAGGCTACAGAGCGGAAGGTGAAGGGAACCGAGCCCGAGCACACCTTTCAGCTCAATTTCGATCTCTTTAAGTGGGTTTAACTCATTGAATTTATATCATTATATTGATAATTTGAGTTGATCACTATCGGTTGACTAATTAGATCAAATAATAGAAGATGCCGCCCGATATGAATTTTTGGAAACGTTTCGGACGTTGGGCCCGTCCGTTATTTGTTTTTTCTGTCGGCTTTCTCGGCTTAGGGCTGCTGACCGCGCGCGCCGATCCGCCGGAACCTGCGGGTTCGCCGAAGTCCCCCTCGGGGGGACCGACCGTAGTTCTGCCCGAGCTCCCGGGTTCCTCCGCGCCGGCTCGCACGGACCTGCGTTCGCGACTTTTACCTAAACTTTGGCCCAAGAAGATTGATCCTCAGCTCATTCCCGTGAAGCCGGTGGTAGAAGCCAAGCCCGACGGTACCGGCATTCAAGAAAAAGGTCGCACGAGTGGCGGCGGTTGGAGCAGCGGCGGCGGTAATGTACTTCTGCAGCCACATCCCGTGCTGATGGATTTCGCGCTCTACGATCCGGACTTTCAAGAGCCAGCAGGCGCTCCCTTGGCGAGCTCGCTCATGGCAAAACGTTTGGGATATGATCGCATTCCGAATGTCGCGGAGTTGCCCGAGTACAAACGAGCCAGCGAGCGACTCGAGCTGTGGCGTAAGCACTCGCCCGTGCTGATGGGAATGATCGCCGACGCGCTCAAGGGGATGGATTGGTTGTATACGCCGTATGCCGTAGAAGTTCTGCCGGGCACGCGATCGGCTTCTGCGCCCTTGAGTGCCGTATTGGCGGCCGCACCTTCGGTCTCTCAAGCCTGGCCATGGTTTGATCGCGAGGTTTTCACGGAGCTTCAGCAGCGCTGGCCCGAGGCCCAGGTTGCCAACACCGCGATTTATGACACGCGCGTGGGCGCCCGTTTCGCACTCCCGATTTGGAACCAATTGGGAGAGCGTAGCCGTGCCGGCTTGCTCGTGCACGAAGCGCTTCGGCACGTGCAGCTTGCTTATGAAAGCTGGCTGCCTGATTTCAATCTCTACGTCATTACCGCGGTCATCATGCTCGTGGACCCCGACGATGCACCCGAGAGCTTAGATAATCCGGATTTTTTTTCGGGGGGGCTACGTAGCCTCATCGAGGACCGTCTTCGGCCCTCCGCCACGGTGCGGGTCTGCGGTCCGCTCGCATCGTTCCGAGCTGACTTTGACGAGCTGAATCGGGTGATGCAGGCCCATCCGAGATTTGAGGCGGATGAGCGCGCGAAATTCGACGCGCTCGCCTCGGCGCTCGCCAACCTGGAAACCAAGTATTGCGCCGACCTCACGCGTCTCCTGAGCCACGACGAGCTGGATGCGGTTGGCGCGCAGTTGCGGGAAGTTTTGGATTCGCTTTACCTCACGCTTCGTATCGTGGACGATCTGGTCGCGAAAATCGCGGAATGGAAAAAGGAAGGACGCACCGAGGCTGAAATCAGCAAGCTAACCATAATCGAAGACGCGCCGGAGCCGTTAAAAGAGAAAGTTTATAAAGCCGGCCATCTTCTGACATTGGATATTTGTACGATGCAGATCGAAGCGGCGGTCGGCTCGATCGCGAGTCGCACCCATCACTATCGTGACTTAACCCACAAGATCAGCGCCGATCAGCGCCAGTGGAAGGCTCTTGAACAGCAGCTCCGCACGCTGATCGAAGACAGAGGCAAGGGGTTGAGTCGGCAAGAGCGCAAATACTTGGGGGAGCTTGTCGAACGCATCGAGCGCGCGCACGCGGAAGAGCTCCGGGGCGGACGCCTTTTGAAGTAAAGCCCAATAAACCCCGGCACATACCCGAGGCGGGCGCCCCTGCATTAAGGGGTTGTCATCGACCCGGTTTGTGACATAACTAGTCGAATTCGCATGCAATTCGACGTTTTCTTCTCTATCTGCCAGACCGACGTTGACGGATACATGCCGTCGGAAGCAGTCATGTTCCGTAATTTCTTCGACCAGGTTCGCCTCGCCGACGAGTTGGGTTACGGTACCGCTTGGGTCGCGGAAACGCACCTTTCTTGCGAAGTACAAAAAGAAAATCGTGCGCCGGTGATTCCCCAGTTCAAGGGCGAGATCGGCCTCAACACCGATATTTTGCAACTCGCGCACAAAGTTTTCGGCATCACGAAGCGGATCCACGTCGGCTCCGCGATCCGCAACATCCTTTGTAACGGCGGGCCGATCGCGCACGCCGAGGCCGTGCGAACGTTCATGACTTACCATGGGCTGGATCCCGCCGAAAAACGCGAGCTGCATCTGGGCTTCGCGGCCGGGCGCTTCCCGTTTTCGAACGCGCCTTATGGCATTCTCCCACGCTCGGCCTTGGAGCGCGCGGCCTGGCCGGTGGTGCGCAATAAGCTCTTTCAAGAAGCGACCGAGATCTTCCTGCGTTTTTTAAAAGGTGAGGTTTTCAGCTCCGAGGATGTGACGGCCAAAGTTTTACGCCGGGCGGATTTCCGTGCCGACGAAGATTGGGCGAAGGTGCAGGCCGCGCATGGGTCGGGTATGGGCGCTTCGATGGCAGAGATTCCCGTCCCGCCGTTCTGGACGTTTGAAAAGGTGGGCGTGATCCCGCGCGAGGCGCCAATGGAGCGTCTGAAGCTGGTGCTCGGCACCCACGACGCGCAGACGCAGATTCAAGCCAATCGCATTTTGCCTTGCGGGGTTTTTAACCTCTCGATTACGCCGGCGCACGAAATCGAAGCTACGCATCAGCGCATGCAAGCCGCTTTTCACCCCGCGGGCGGGAAGTGGACGCGCGCGCACATGCCGCGCACGGTGCTGGTGTTCATCAACGACGACCCGGGGGTTTCGGAGGCCGAGCAGAATGCGCGCGCCTTGAACGAAGCGCAACGGGCGATCGAAAACTACTGGCGCGCGATGGAAGGCACGCTCGATCCGGCCCGCGTGAAGAGCGCGGTGGGCAATGCTTTGGCGGGCAACCCGCGCACGATCATCGAGCAAATGCGCGCGCGCTTCAACCCCGGTGATCGGGTCATGCTCTGGTTCGATTTCAATAATCACGACAACGCGCAGATTTTGCATCGGATGCGCGTGTTTCAGGAGCAGATTGCCGCCGAAGTGTCGGTCCGGGGTCAGGCGTAATGATGACGAAGCTGGGCAACGGCAAGGCCTCCGACTCCGCCCAAGCCATCTTGGACTCCGATGCGATCGGCGCGAACAGCTGGGTGCCGCTCGTCGATTACCGCCGCAATGGCGTGCCGGAGTGCACGATTCACGGGTCGATCTCGTGGGTTTCGGGCGATCAGGTAATTTATTCCTATGGCGGCGACGTCCTTTGCTACGGCCGCTCCATGATGAAACCCTTCATGATGAAGGTCTTCGCCCAGGAGCTTGCGCCGGTGCTCACCGGCCCGCAGAAGGCGATCTCGGTGTCTTCCCATAACGGCGACACGGAGCACACGCGCACGGTGACCTCGATTTTGACGGAAGGGGAGCTGGGGATGATGCAAACCCCGTTCGCGCTCCCGCTCATGCAGTTCGGCAAGCAGCGCCGCCGCCCGCGCCGCTGGTATCACCCGTGCTCGGGCGAACACGCGGCGATTCTGCGTGGCTGTAAGCTGAAGGGGTGGTCGCGCGTGGGCTACGTTTGGCCGCACCACGAATTTTTCCAGGATTATCTGCGCATCGTACGCACGGTTTTGGGCGCCCGCTGGGAACCGCGGGTCGTTTCTAAAGATGGCTGCGGGCTACCCACCGCTTCGATGACGGTGACCGAACTCGCCCGCCTGTACGCCCACTTAGCCACTACGCGTGAAGAAGACTGGATCTGGGATTCCATGATGGAGTATCCCGACCTCATCGGCGGGTTCAATCGTCTGGATTCGACGATCTTGAAGTCCTGCGGCGGGAAGGTTTTGGCAAAGGAAGGCGCAGATGGCTTGCTCGGCTTGGCCGTGATTCATCCGGATTACCCAAAGGGCCTAGGGATCGTGATCAAGGTCGCGCACGGCTGGGATTCACGCGCGAGCTGGTACCTGGCGCGCTGGACGCTCGGAGTGCTGGGTTTCAACTTCCGTAATCCTTATCCGCTTGAGCGTCAGAAGCCGTTCGTCGTGGCCGAAACGCTCCCGCCGCATCTGCGCGATCGAATGCACTCCATCCAGGCGTGGGATAGCTGGGATCCGGATCGCGACAAGTGGGAATTTAATCCGGCCGATTTCATGGGCGGAACTTTCGGGGCGGGTGCGCGCACTCCCGTGGGAGGCATGTGAAGAAGCTCGCGAATTTCATCAATGGCGAGTACGTCGAACCAAAGGCTGGCCGCTACCTCGACGGCTTTAACCCAGCCACGGGCGAGGTTTACGCGCAGATTCCCGACTCCGACTCCACGGATGTGCATGCGGCGGTGGCCGCCGCGAAGGTCGCCTTCCCGGCGTGGTCGGAAACTCCGGCAGCGGAGCGTGCGCTCATTATGAATCGCATCGCGGACGGGATCGAACGGAGGCTGGAGGAGTTTGCCCGGGCGGAGAGCCTGGATCAGGGTAAGCCGATTTGGCTCGCACGTACGGTCGAGGTTCCGCGCGCGGTGGCGAATTTCCGTTTTTTCGCCGGCGCGATCCTGCATCACGAGGAGCGCGTGATGGACATGGACCGTACGGCGCTGAACTATACCGTGCGGGACCCGATGGGAGTCGCAGCGCTGATCTCCCCGTGGAATTTACCGCTTTTGCTTTACAGCTGGAAGGTCGCGCCCGCGATTGCCGTGGGAAACACCGTCGTGAGCAAACCCTCGGAGCTTACGCCGCTGACGGCCTCTCTCATGGGGGAGGTGTATAACGAAGCGGGTCTGCCGCCCGGAGTGGCGAACATCGTTTTCGGGCTGGGCTTGCGCGCGGGCACGCCACTCACCACGCATCCGGACGTACCTTTGATTTCGTTTACGGGCGGGACCGCGACGGGTACGGCGATCACGCAGGCGGCGGCGCCGGGCCAGAAGAAGGTGAGTCTCGAGCTCGGCGGTAAGAACGCGGCGCTGATTTTTGAAGACGCGAACCTGGCGGAGTGCGTGCCGACGACGATTCGCTCGAGCTTCCAGAATCAAGGCGAGATCTGCCTCTGTAACTCCCGGATTTTCGTACAGCGTAAGATCTACAAAAACTTCCTCGACGAGTTCGTGAAGCAGGCGCAAGCGCTGCGCGTAGGCGACCCTGCCGACGATAAGACGATGGTGGGACCGCTGGTGAGCGCCGCCCATCGGGACAAGGTTATTTCGTATATCCAACTCGCGCGCCAGGAGGGCGGCGAAATCATCTGTGGGGGCGGGGCCCCGAAGTTCGCGGGCGCGCTCGCGAAAGGTTACTTCGTCAATCCCACGGTTATCATTGGCTTGCCGGCCAAGTGCCGCGTCATGCAGGAAGAAATCTTCGGTCCCGTCGTGACGATCACTCCGTTCGATACGGAAGAAGAAGCCATCGCGCTCGCGAATAATACCCAGTATGGGCTTTCGGGCAGCGTGTGGACGTCGGATCTCAAGCGCGCTCACCGCGTCGCGCGCGCGGTGCACGCGGGTACGATCTGGGTGAATACGTGGATGCTGCGCGACCTGCGCGTGCCCTTCGGCGGAGTGAAGGCTTCGGGCGTCGGCCGCGAGGGCGGCGAGCACTCATTGGATTTTTATACGGAACTCAAAACGATATGCGTGAAGCTCTGAGGAATTCCCATGGCCAAAGGTAAGATCGTCGCCGGGGTGCTGGCCCCGCATCCTCCGCACCTGGTGTACGGTGAAAACCCTCCGCAGAACGAGCCCAAGTCCGAATGTGGCTGGGAAGTCTTGCGTTGGGCCTACGAGCGTTGCCGTAAAAGCGTGCTCGCCAAAAAACCCGACGTCCTGCTCGTGCACTCGCCGCATTGGATGACCATCGTCGGTCACCACGTGCTGGGGTTGCCTCATTTCAAAGGGCTCTCGGTCGACCCGATCTTTCCAAATCTCTTTCGCTACAATTACGATCTTAAGGTTGACGTGGATCTGAGCCTCGCCATCGCGGACCGAGCCAAGACTCTCGGGCTCACGACGAAAGTCATGCGCAATCCCAAGTTCCGCATCGACTATGGGACGATCACGACGCTGCATTTGATGAATCCTGCGTGGGACATCCCGATCGTGAGTATTTCGTCGAACAACTCCCCTTATTATTTCTCCAACGAAGTCGGCCAAGAGCAGATGATGATCTTGGGCCAAGCCACGCGCGAGGCGATTGAGGCTTCGGGCAAGCGCGCGGTGCTGCTTGCGTCGAACTCGCTCTCGCATCGCCACTTCGTTAAAGAACCGGAGATCCCGGAGGACATGAGCCACGAGCACGTCTATCACCACGGTCAATACCTGTGGGACATGAAGGTGCTAAAACTCATGAAGGAAGGGAAGTGCAAGGAGCTCTTGGCGATCCTGCCCGAATTCATGGACATGGCGAGCGCCGAGATCAAGGCTGGCGCGCTCGCTTGGATGCTTTCGGCCCTGGATATCCCGACGTATCCGGCGGAAGTGCACGGCTACGGTTCGGTGATCGGTACTGGCAACGCGGTGGTGGAGTGGAACCATGAGCGCGCCTAAGACCGGGAAAGTGAGTGGGAAGGTGGGCGGAGTGATCGAGCAGGCTTTGATCGTGCCTGGGCTACCCCACATTTACCTGGCGGCGGAAAAGTCACCCGCGTGGGCGGAGCTGCGCGCGGCCTATCTGAAGCTCAAAGAGGAGATCGATAAGAGCGACGCCGACCTGATCCTCTTTTATTCCACCCAATGGCTTTCCGTGATCGGCTACCTCTTTCAGGCCGATCCGGCGCCCGAGTGGGAGCTCGTCGACCAAAACTGGTACGAGTACGGATCGCTCCCGTATCAATTCAAGGTCGACGCCGAGTTTGCGAAGATTTACGCCGACGAGGTCCGCAAGCTCGGCCATAACGCCGCGCCGGTCAATTACCGCGGATTTCCCATTGATACGGGGACCATCGTCGCCCAGAAGTTCCTGAATCCGGCGAACCGCATCCCGGCCGCGATGGTTTCTTGTAATATGTATGCCGAGAAGGACGAGACGCTGGAGCTTGGCCGCGCCGCCGCGCACGCCCTCAAGCAGGCGGGCAAACGCGCGGTCGTCGTGCTGGTTTCGTCGCTCTCGAATCGCTTTCATATCCAAGATATCGATCCGAAGCAGGATCGTATTTCATCCGAAAAAGACGACGAGTGGAACCGTAAGATTTGTGAACTGCTGGGGGAAGGTCGCCTGGAGGACGTCTCGCAAGTGGCGCGTGAGTTCGCGCGTGAAGCCAATGGCGACATGGCATTCAAGGGCATCTGGTGGTTGAGCGGTCTTTGCGGTGAAAGCAACGACTTCACGGGCAAGGTGTTCGGCTACGGTCCGGTTTGGGGTACGGGAGCAGCGGTGGTGCAGCTGACGCCCACGCGCGCGATCGAACCCCGCAAGGCGATGCCGCCGGAAGAGGCGCCCGACGTGGCGGGAGCCAATGAGACCGCGCCCCGGTCCGGCGATGCCCAGCCCGCATCCGCGTCTTCAAGCCGGTCGGATTCCCAGGTGATCAACGCCACTTCGGCCGCCGAGCCGGTCGGTGCTTATCCGCATGCCCGCCGTGAAGGCGATTTCATCTTCCTTTCCGGCGTGGGACCGCGCGAACCAGGCACGAAAAAGATCCCCGGCGTCGAGCTCGACGGCCAGGGAAATATTGTGAGCTATGACGTGGCCGTGCAGACTCATTCGGTGATCCGCAACGTGAAGGCGGTGCTTGAGGCCGCGGGGAGTTCACTTGACGACATTATCGATGTGCAGGCCTACCTGACGAACATGAAACAAGATTTCCCGACCTACAATAAGATCTATGCGGAGTACTTCGCCAAGATCCAAGCGACGCGCACCACCATCGAAGTGGGGAGCCTGCCGACGCCGATCGCGGTGGAGTTTAAGGTCGTGGCCCGCGTGAGAAACGGGTAGTCGGGTGAAACGGGAGCACTGGCAATTCATCGATATTTCTCCGCTCGTCTCGGAAGCGACCGCGGTGTTTCCAGGCGATACGCCGCTCTCGCGCGAGGTCTTGCTCGACATCCACCGGGGCGCGCACCTGCATTTGACCACGCTGAAAGCAACGGGCCACATCGGTGCGCACGCTGACGCTCCGATTCACTACCATGCAAACGGGCAGGGGATCGATCAACGCTCGCTTCATTACTATTACGGGGCTTGCCAGGTCGTCGAGGTGAAGTGCGGTCCCGGAGCTCGTATTCTCCCGAAAGATGTGAAAACGCCGATCCGCGCCCCGCGTGTGCTCTTTCGAACGGGCTCGTTCCCCGATCCGCAGAATTGGCGAACCGATTTCAACTCGCTTTCTCCCGAACTCGTCGACGAGCTTCATCAAAAAGGGGTCGTGCTGGTGGGGATCGACACGCCTTCCATCGACCCCGCCGACTCGAAGCACTTAGAGAGTCATCAGGCACTCTTTCGCAATGATCAGTCCGTATTGGAGGGGCTGGACCTCTCCGGGGTTCGTGATTTCGACCGCAATTACGTGCTCAGTGCTTTTCCCCTCAAGTTAAAAGGGTTTGACGCAGGACCCGTGCGTGCGGTGTTGATTCTTGAGTAACTCGCCCTATAATCATTAAGATGCGTAAATCCTGGTGGGAGACCGGTCTACTTCTGCTGCTCAGCCTCTTTCCCATCGCCCTGGTATACGTTCCAGCGGCGGCCGGATTTTTCATGGGCAACCCTGGCCTCGATAGTCTTTGGTTTTACCTTCCTTATTTTTGGTTTTTACTAACCGCGGCGTTGGCTTTACGCATGGGTCAGTGGCGGATGACGCTCGCGGTTCTGGTCTGGGCGACGGGTTACGCCTTGCTTGCGCGTAGCTTCGGAATTTCCCCGGAGTGGCTAGATCGCCTAGGCCCACCCGCGCGCGTGGCAGAGTTCGTCGGGACGTGGACCGTGGGGTCATGGTTCGTGCTTTTTTTATTTCAAGAAAGGGGCGGCGTGCTCCGGCGCGTGGGTATGCTCGTGAGCTTAGGCGCGGTGGCTCTGGGTACCGTGGCCCTCTATCGGGGCGCCTTTCCTTACGCCAATGTGCTTTTAAATTGGCGTCCCTCGGACGTGGCACCTTGGCTGAGCCGGGTTTGGCTCTTGCATTTCGTGGTACTTATTCCTGTTATCCTGTTCGTGTCGCTGGTGCGGGTCGTGAAGGAAAGAAGCGCCGCCACGTTCCTGCAAGGATTAGCGCTGAGCCTGTTGCCACTCGGATGGGCACTCAATCACTTCGATTCGATGAATTCACCCGCGGCGTCGCTGCACATCGCTTTGCCGTTCAACTTTATGGGACTGGTCCTACTTTATGGCGCGACGAAGGTTCTTTGGCAGCGTATTTACTACGACGATCTTACCCAGGTCTTGAACCGCCGCGCCCTCAACGAGGCGTTGCCCAAGTTAAAGGGCGGAAATTACGCGATTGCGATGATCGACGTGGACCGCTTTAAGGAATTCAACGACACCTACGGCCATGAAGAGGGGGACAACGTGCTGCGCTTCGTGGCTTCGTTCCTGCGTCAGCATCTCGAGATCCGCGTCTATCGTTTCGGTGGCGAGGAATTCTGCCTTCTTTTTCCCGAAGCCAAATCCGCCGAGATTGCCAGAAAGCTTGACGACGTACGGCGGCGCATGAGTGAGCGGCCGTTTGGTATCCGCTCGTCTTCCCTGGTGCGCGCCAAGACCACGGCGAAAGACCGCGGTAAATCCCGCGTGCATCGCAAGGTAAAGATCACCATCAGCATCGGGCTGGCGGCAAAGAGGCGCACTCAGGTCTCGGCTTCCGAGGTGCTTGCGTCTGCTGACCGAGCCCTTTACCAGGCCAAGGGTCAAGGTCGTAACTGTTTGGCGATCGCCTAGAAATCAAACATACCGCGCCGGCCCCGGGTACCGCCGCCCCAGTACCAGCCCAGCCGTCCGAAGAATCGCGTATCGGTCTGGGTGCCCAAAGTGTTGAAAGACGAGATCAAGAGCCCCGCTTGCAGGTGGAATCCGCCGGCCGCCTGCCAGTCCACGCCGAAGGGGAACGTGAAGTAGCTTGCGTTGGCGGAACGGGTGGCGGCGCCTAGCCCAAATAAAACCGCGTTCGTGTCGGTCGCGTTCACCGCGCCGGAAAAGCTCGCGATCGAATAGTTGAAATCGGCCTCGAGAAATGGGCTAACGCTAAACGAGGGGACCAGGAACTGAAAGCCCGCCGAAAATGAATGCACGGTCACCGCACCCGTGGGCATCATGCCGTACCCGGCGCCCACCCGCATGAAGTCGAAGGGGGTGTAGTTGATGCGCAGGCCGGCCAGGGCCGCGACCGGGTCCAGCACCGTGAGGTCCGCGCCCCAGCGGTTGCGCGTACGGTTACTGCTGTTGGCGAAAAGGCGTGAGCCGCGTTCCGCGCGCTCGGGGCGTTCGCGCGGGTCGCGCATGAGCTCGGGATCCGCTACCGGGATCGATCGCTTCGTGCGGAGCACGCGCGGCGGCGGCGGACGTTTCGGCGTTTTTTTCACGGACGGCGTCGGCGACGCGGGGGGCGCGGTGGGCGCCGAAACGGTCGCACTAAAATAAGCCGTGAACAAATCCTCGGGAACAAACGGTTCGTAGTGCTCAAGCTCCTTGAGCACTTGGACTTCCATCGTGAAGTCCTCCTGGGAAATCTTCATTACTCTGATCTCGGCCACCCATTCAGGCCCGTCTTTCAGGGTCGCCTTTTCTCCCGCGTGAATTTCCAAGTCCTCGATTAGTTCGAAGAGAAAGCGGTCCCCGTCTAGCGGACGGATGAACTTTACTTCAACCGTTTCTTGCGTGGGGGCGGCCGGTGCGCCGGCTGGGGCGGCGGTGGGGGATGGCGCCGGAGTCTCCGGGGTCTCGTCGACCCCCAGGTCCGGCATGAACTCGTTCTCTTCGGCCATGACCGAGTTTACCGCGAGCAAGGCGGCCAGGGAGAGGTAGAGCGCCGATTTCATGTCATGAAAGCTTAACTCCGGGTGCTTCGGCGGACCAGCGACTTCTGCTTCTTTTTTGCGTGGTGTCGCTTCAAGGCGACTTTCGTCGGAAGCTTCGGCACGGGCGGCGCGGCCGTCCACGACGCGGGCATGTATGCGTTGTAACCACTATACTGGGTGGCGGCCAGGGTCCGCGCGCGCGCTGCTGAAAACGCAGGGGGATGGATCCAGGCCTTGAGATCGTCTTGCGTGCCGAAGAGCTGATCGGGACCTGCGCTGGTTACGTGGGTGGTCACGCCTTCTTCCTCCTGGCGGACGACCATGAGGTAAGGGGTTCCCCAGACATCCTTGGATGGATCGGTCCGGCTAGCGTCTCGCACGCGCAAATGATTGCGCAGGTAAGCGCGGAAGTTCCTAGGTTGGGGAGACTCTCCGACCGCCTCGTCGAGCGTGACCATCTTACTGATCTCGCTCAGCTCGAAGCGGGTGATTGTTTTTTGCGTGATTTCGATGAAGTGGGGGCCTTGAGTGAGCAATAAGCCGCCCATTACCCAGGTGGCGGGTGCTTCCGCCAATTTTTGCCAAGAACTGAAATCGAACATCGGGTTGGTCCTAACCAACCCCTCCCAAATCCCTCAGCCTTTCCATAATAGCCTCAATAACCAATCAAAACAATCGGATTTGAATTAAAATTGACTTACGCATAACTTACGCATATTGTATTTGTATGGCAGATGCAGTGCTGACGCCCAAACAACTGAAGGTGCTCGAGTTCATCGAACAGTTCAGGGCGGAGAAGGGATACGCGCCTTCGCAGCACGAAATCGCCCAGCACTTTGGCTTTCAATCTTTGGGAACCGTCCAGAACTACCTGGTCCGCTTGGAGCGCCAAGGCGCTCTACAGAAATCCTGGAACGCCCGCAGGGGCATCCAGCTTCTGAAAACACCACCCTCCACCACACACCCCGCGGCCAGGCAGGGCTCCTCCATCAGGCACGATAGCCGTGACGGGAGCGGGACGGTTCCCATCCCACTTTTAGGCCGGGTCGCCGCCGGGCGTCCCATTGAAGCAATAGAAACTCCGGAATCAATCGAGGTTCCCGCATCGATGCTCAGGCAGGGTGAACACTTCGTCCTGAAGGTGTCGGGCAGTTCCATGATCGAGGACGGCATATTGGATGGAGACTTCGCCGTGATCAAAAAGCAAGCCGACGCCCAGAATGGTCAAACCGTGGTTGCCCTCATCGGCAACGAAGCCACGATCAAACGTTTCTACCGGATGCGCGATCGGGTGGAACTACACCCCGCGAACCCGGCGTTCAAACCCATTGTCGTGGAGTCAATGGTGGAATCGGACTTCCGGATCGAAGGCGTGCTCGCTGGCGTGATTCGCAAAATGGCGGTTTAGCCGGAATTTCGGCTCCGAAACACCCAGATGAGCCAGCCGCCCAAAGCGACGATCAGTACGGCCCACCATAGCTGCCGTATTCCCATGGCGGAGGCTTCGACGAGGCGGATGACCAGCGGAAAGAGGCGCACCAGAAAATAGGCGAAAAAACAAAGGGCGACGACTTGGACAATCCCTCGGAGCTGTTGCTTCATTTCGGGGCTTTGGGATTGACGTTACCGAGCGGGAGCAGGATATTCGCGCCGCCTCCGCCACTACCCACGACCAAAGGGGAGATGCCGTTCCATTTTTCCACGATTTGCAGCTGCACCAAACCAGGGCTGTCTTGGAGCGCGCGCCCCCGCACACGGATCGCTTCCGCTTCGCCCTTGGCGCGGATGATCGCAGTGTTCGCTTCTACTTCGGCTTTCTGCTGGATGAACTTGGCTTTCGCGGCTTCCTGTTCTTGAACCATTTTCGCCTCGATCGCGGATTCAAGCTCTTTGGAGAGCGCGACGTTTTGAATGACGATGTCTTCGATCACCAAGAGGCTGCCGACCTTGGTCCGCGCCGCGGCCAAGGCTCGCGTCTTGATTTCCTCGCGCTTCTTCACAACTTGCTCGGCGCTTTGGAGGGCCGTCACTTCCTTCAAGGCTTCGGCCACGCGCGGGGAAACTAGGCTGTCGAAAGGATCGCCGGCGTAGTCCTGGAAAATTTTCACGACCATGTTCTCGGAGATCCGGTAAAGAACTTTCAGCTCGATGCTAATTTGCTGCAAATCGGACGAGTAGCAATCCGCTTGCGTGGTCTTCGTCTGCTGGCGAACCGAAATGGGCATGACGGTCGTCACGAAGGGCGCCTTAACGCCAAATCCTTCCGGGGCGAAAGCAGGAGAGACCTTCCCCATCGTGACTAACACGCCGCGATGTCCGGGTGGGATGACGAAGGTCCCGGCCGCGCCGATGATGACGCAGATAAAAATGGCAATGGCAGCCGCTACGGATTTTTGGAGATTTTTGGCGTCGCTGAAAAATTGTTCGAGAATATTCATTCCGCTAACCTAACAAAATTGTCCACGTAGACCAATGAATAGTCGTTGCCAGATGACGGTTTCTTCAATACCGAGCGGGTATGACCAAAACGGTGTTAAAGCAGCACATCACCCTATGGCCCCTCGTTCTTTACGGCATGGGCGATATCCTCGGCGCCGGAATTTATGGCTTGGTGGGTAAGGCCGCTGGTCAAGTTGGTAACGCCGTTTGGATGGCTTTTTTTGTTAGCATGATCGCCGCGGCGTTCACGGGGCTCTCCTATGCGTCGTTGGGTTCGCGATACGCGCATGCGGGAGGCGCGTCGTTTATCGCCCATCGGGCATTTGGCAACAGTTTCCTCGCTTATGCCGTAGGCCTAGCGGTGCTCGCTTCGGGCTTGACCTCGATGGCCGCCGCTTGTCGGGTGTTCGCCGGTTATTTTACTGGGCTTTTTTCCTCGTTTACGGCGCCGGTAGTGATCGTAGGATTCGCGTTAGTACTCGCGGTGGTGATTTTTCGCGGCATTCGCGAGACGATTTGGGTCAACAGCGTACTTGCAGGTATTGAGATCGCCGGTCTATTGGTGATTATTCTCTTGGGCGCGAGCTACATTGGCCAGGTGAACTACCTCGATGCGGTGACGACCGCCAATCCCGAGGGCACGATCAC
This sequence comes from Bacteriovoracia bacterium, assembly GCA_050251055.1. Lineage (GTDB taxonomy): Bacteria > Bdellovibrionota > UBA1018 > UBA1018 > JBFWNL01 > JBFWNL01. Next base: position 48,637 of record JBFWNL010000009.1, on the reverse strand, counting down.
GGCTTCGTTGCTCCTGGGCGGCGCCGTGCTGACGTTTTATTCCTTTATTGGCTTCGAGGATATCTTGAATGTCAGCGAAGAGGTGAAGGACGCGCCCCGTACCCTGCCCAAGGCGCTGGTCATGGCGGTCGCGTTCTCTTCGATTATTTATATGTTGATCAGCGTGATTGCCGTGTCGGTGGTGCCTGCGCCCGAGCTCGCGGCCTCATCGCAACCGCTCGTCGACGTCGTGAAGCGCGCGTCACCCGGTTTTCCCACGCCGGTTTACAGTTTCGTTTCGATGCTCGCCGTTTCTAATACGGCGCTGTTGAACTTCGTCATGGGCTCCCGGCTGCTTTACGGTATGGCGGGCCAAGGGCTGCTGCCGCGTTTTCTGGGGACGCTCCATCCAAAGCGCGCGACTCCGCACCGGGCGATTGGTGTGTTGCTGGTGATTTTGCTGATTCTCGCTTTGAGCGGCGATGTCGCCGTTCTCGCCAAGGCGACGAGCTTACTCTTGTTGCTTTGCTTTTCCGTGGTCAATCTCAGTCTGATCGTCCTGCAGCGTCGGGATCCCTTGAAAGGCCGCTTCGAAGTTCCGGCCGCGGTGCCGGCCCTGGGTTTAGTGGTCTGTCTCGCCATTCTGAGCCAAGGCCGCGGATCCGAGTTCCTGGTAGCGGGCATTATCTTGGCGGTGATCGCGGGTTTGTATTTTGTCCTGCGACCGTCGGAAGATTCCGTCACCCGTATGTCTACTTAGCTTCTCACGCCGCTTGTCGGCGTGCGAGTCGTAGCTCGATCACGAAACGAGTGTTGGGTGACGTGTCATCGTAACGTAAGAGTCCGCCGTGGTCCTCGATAATTTTTCGCGAAATACTCAGGCCGAGGCCGGTGCCTTTGCCGGGGGGTTTGGTCGTGAAGAAGGGCTCCATAATACGTTGCCTGACCGGCAGCGGGATCCCTTTGCCACTGTCGGTGACGGAGACCGTGAGCCGTTCGCCCGTGGCCTGACCTTCGACGCGGATCCACTTGTCGGTTTGTCCTTCCTGAGCGTCGTAAGCGTTATTGAGCAGATTTAATAACACCTGCCCAATCTGGGATGGGCGGCCCCGCACGGTACAGTCGGGGATTTCTCCGACGATGAGATTGATGCCGGCTCGCGCCAAGCGTTCGCGCGAAACGGCTAGGACGTCTTCCCAAACCGTGCGCAGCTGGATCAATTCCAGCTGGTCGCGATCGGAGTTTCTTGTCAGTCCGCGCATTCCTTGAATGATCTTAGCGATACGATCGGAGATGACGTCGATCTTCTGGGCGGAGGCCAGCGCGTCCGGTGGAATGCCCGCGCTCTGCAGCTTCGACGAATGGGCCTTGATGATGGCCAACGGATTATTGATCTCATGCGCGATCCCCGCCGCCATTTCTCCGAGCGACGCGAGCTTCGATGATTGGAAGTATCGCAGACGTTCGGAGTCAATCTGTCGGAGATCCGCATCCCGTATCGTCACTCCGAGCCAGGTCACGAGAAAAACGCATGCATTGAAGAAAAAACCCAAGACGCCGAATTCGAAATCCAGCGCACGGCTCGTGTAGATCGACACGGCGATCAGAAGCGTTACCCATGCGAAGTTCAACGCGAGCCAGCGTGGCCGACTGAAGAGACTGAGGACGAAAAAAGAGATGGCGAAGTAGGGCATCGCCATCAAGGGAACATGCGGGCCTTCGTCGATCCAAACCAGGGAAAGAAAAGTGGCGAAGTTCATGTAACTGACGAAGAAGATGCCGGCGGCACGAAAGTAGCGGGTGCGGGAAAAGCCATAGGCGCCTGAGTATACGACGATGGCGGTGCCGAGCATCACGACCCCGGTCCAGCCGGCACCTCGGTGGAGCGAAGCCAGATACGCCAACCACGAAAAGAGGGGGATCAAGACCAGGATGTAGCCCAGGATTAAGGCGCTCAGCAACCGCGCGCGCCTGCGCTCTTCATCGCGGATGACGAGGGGAGATGGCCTGATCAGCCGAAACCAAAGGGGCTTCATAAAGCTCTTTTCGGCGGATAGAGCCCGAAATGTGACGCCAAAGAAGTTACGAAACCGTAACATTTGCGCAATGAATTAGAGATCTTACGCGCTGGGCAAGGGGTGTCGAAGAGACGAAGGTTTTTCCCTCCGTCGAATTCGAATTACTTTTTAGCTAAGGAGCACTTAGCGTTGCCCTTCAGTTCGAAGTCTGGCTCGGCATGAGTGATTTCTGCCCAAACCGACTTCGCTTTGCCTTGAACTAGCTCGCTAAATTCCGTCTCATCGAAGCTCAACTCAGAGTTGTCTTCACATTCAGAAAGCGACCAGGAGATCACCCGGCGCCCGTTTTCGACCGAGTTCCCCAAGATGGTCTTCGCGGCGAGGTCCACCCGAAAAGTTTTAGTGATCTTCAAGTATTGGGAATGAATACGGCAATTCAGCACGGCCTTGGGGGAAGTCACATCCGCGTATGCCGCCCCGCCGCCGATCACACCGGCGAATAGTCCAAGTAAAAACAGTTTTTTCATCTCATGCCTCCCGTTTGAAAGTTCGGACGTCGCGAGAGGTAGCAACGATGTCGCAGTCGGTCAAACACTAAAAGAGTGCGTAACGTGGGTTCTCCCGCCTCGCTGACTTTACCCACGCTTTAACAAACGGTTGAGTTTGAATGTCCTCCATATAGCGTACGATAGTTTTGTCTCGCGTTTCGATTCCATACGAAACAAAACGCATCACCACGGGCGCATAGAAAGCGTCGACGATTCCGAACTCTCCGAACAAAAACGGACCGTCGCTCCGCCCGAGAGCTTCCTTCCAGATCGCGTGGACCCGTCGTATGTCTGCCACCGTTTGGGGAAGGAGGTGTTTGACCTTCATCCGCAGCTTGATGTCCATAGAAAGCTGGGTACGGAGGGAGCTGAAGCCGGAGTGCATCTCCGCGGCGTAGGCGCGGGCGCGGGCGCGCGCCAAGGGATTGCTCGGCCATAGATTTACCCGGGGGGCGAGCTCGGCGATGGTTTCGCAAATCGCGAGCGAGTCCCAGACATGCAGTGACGGTCGGCCGGCGCCACGGATTTGAAGCACCGGTACCTTTCCGGAAGGGGAGTGGTGGGCGATTCGTGCTCTTGTTTTCGGCGTATCGAGAGCGATCCTGACTTCGCGGAAGGGGAGACCGGAGGCTTTGAGGGCAAGCCAGGGGCGCATCGACCAGGAGGAAAGATTTTTATCGCCGATCACCAAAGTGAGCTGGGTCTTCATCCTTGCAATATAGGTATTCGATTCTGCTGTTTCAAGCTATTCGTGCTTACGCACGCCCGCGCGGACGTCCCCCGCGACGTAAGAACGGCAAGGAATCCCGTTGATCTTCGCATTGTCGACTGGCTCCAGCGCCCATACCCCTCCAACCAACTTGTGCTTGAACTTGTTTTCCGGCAGATCCTTCGTGAGTTGCAACCACCCTGTATAGGCTTGGCTGGGGCTATAGCCGGCAACTTTCGTGTTCCGCACGTACCAGCAGGCGCCCTTGTTGAGCACGGGGCCCGCGTAGTCCGGGTCACTGGGGTCTCCCGTTAAATCCACCGCGCTATTGTCGCACGCGATGCGCGCGTCTCGATTTTCGCCGGCATCGCTGGCGTCACGGGCGGCGTGAAAACACTGGGCGACTTTCGTGGGATTCAGCCGAAGGTCCTCGTCGGGGCCCATGTTGGAGATCGCGCCAATGCCTTCCAAGGTCGGCATGGCCGGGTTTACTTCCACTTGGAAGCAGGGAAATCCGGTCGCTTCGGTGATTTTCGCCAGGGGATTCGTCGCCGATCCGGAAGCCGCGAATTTGCGGAGGGAAGTGACGTTTACCCATCCGGTGTACTGGTTAGGATCAATGAGTTCGCAGGCCGAGCTTCCACTGAACGGCATTCCGTACTGATCATCGGCGGGTGAGTTTGTCCCGGGGTCGGACTGACCAGGAAGGGTGGCGCCGCTCCCTGTCCCTCCATACGAGCCCCCGGAGTTTCCGCCGCCGACCGGAACGCGAAGCGCCGTCGCGCCCCCCCCGTTTCCGGGCGTGGTTCCCGGCTGGTTCGGCGGATTCGCCGCGCGAGCCGCGGCGCAGGCCTCATTGTAGTCTCGGACGCGCGCTAAGGTGTTGTCGCCAGTGAGCTTCACTTTCGTGACAAAGATACAAGCTTCCTTGTCGCCGGCGATCGCCCGTTGCGGATCGGTGGGATTTCCGCAGGGTTTCCAGAAGTCCCCATCCGATATGTATTGGCAACGGTTAACGATCCCTAGCCGATCGATACGTTGGTCGGGGTATAGCGGGCGGCCGTACGCGACATCGAGATTTTCGTCATGTTCCAAGATCATCGCGCTTCCGGTGTTGAGCGTGTAAAGCACTCCTTTGGTGCAGGTTTCTTTAACGATGCCGGGTACCCCGTCGGAGGAAAAATTCTGGATGACCCATTTCTTGATATCGGTCTTGAATACGCAGCGAGGACCCTGGCGATTATTCGTCAGACCTCGGCACGCATAGGTCCGCACGATCGCTTCGCTGGGTTTCTGGTAGTAGCACTCGGTCACGCGTTCGCCGTTTCGGGTGCTGCGCCCGTTCAGTTCGTAAATTCCGTCTGGGCCTTCGTCTTCGCGCAACCTTACGTCGGCCGTCAGATTGCAGCGTGGGTTTACCATGTATTGCCCCGCTAGCCAGCGGCCGCCCAGGGCTCCGCAGGCCGTGGCCGGTTGGAACGGATCATCTCCTGCGTCACCGCCGCCCGCGCCGTAGCAGGAGTCAATGACCGAGCTTGCGGAATCGGGGCGAAGTTTCAGGAGGAGCGGTAGAGCGGTTTCCGAGGCGAGTCCGAATTGGTTCGAGTTGCGCTCGAATTTCACCTGGAGACTGGCCAGGTACTCGTTTGGGCGCAACGGCGGTTGAATCTCCAACGCCATTGAGCGGACTTTCAATCGTCCGTAGGAGCTGCCGGTTTCCAAAGTCTGTCGACCCAGGGTCAGCCGCGGAATCGTAAAGTGGGTGTTTTCGGCCGCTCCGGCAGCCGGTAGATCGGTGGGGCCGAACCGCGGTTCGCCATTCGCGCCCGCCCCGAGCACCAAACGACAGTTTTCCGGGGAGAGCAACAAGAGGCGGGCAAGCGCGTCGAAGCTCAACGCTTCGTTCTTCAAGGCAACCGTGTTCTGGGCTTGCAGGCTATAGACTACGCCAGAGGATAGAGCATAGAGCACGAATCCGCCGATGGCGGCCGACACCATGACTTCGAGCAAGGTCAGGCCTTGTTTATCGAGCTTAGGCTGCATGAAAGTATCCCCCAGGTAGCTAACCCGGGGCCGGGAGCGGACTGACGGCGGGGGAGGGAAAATTAAAATGGGAGGGTCTCAAACGACCCACCTTGCGTGAACTTTGACGGTAGGGATTTTCCGGGTGGCGGTTATTTCCGAACGGGAACCTGTCGATAAGGGGGTATGTCCTCCGGAAAGAAAACGGCGAAGGTTGATTTGGCGCATTCCCATTCCGGCGGCCGGCTGGTCGGGGGACGGCTATCGGAAATCGCCACCTACTCGGACCTCTTCCTTCGGACGCGTGACGCGATCTTTTTTTTGGATCCGAAGGGCCTGACGATACTGGAATGCAATCCGTCGGTACAACAGCTGTTGGGCGCGGCGCCGGATCGCTTGGAAGGAGACCAGTTCCTGAATTGGGTACACCCCTCTTCGCAGGATGCGGCTAAGCGCCATCTCGCGCGGGGGGCGCGCGCCAAACGGGCAGAAACCCCGTTTGATTGTGAAATGGGCAATGGCATGATTTTCGAGCTTTCGGTCTGCGGTTTGCGGTTGGCCGACTACGACGAGGTCTTGCAGGTCATCGCCAAGGACGTCACCGAAATGCGATTGGCCCGGCAGGAGCTTGAGGAGATGAATCGCAAGCTAGAAGCGGTTTCCATCACTGACGAGATGACCCAAGTGAGTAATTTTCGCCATTTCATGCGCGAACTCGAGCGCGAGCACGAGCGCTCGGCCCGTTACGATGGCAAGTATGCGGTGATTTTCTGTGATGTCGACCACTTCAAACATTATAACGACACGCAGGGGCATCCCGCGGGGGATGAAGTATTGAAGAGCGTGGCGCACATTCTTCGCGATCGCACCCGCAAGACGGACCTCTGTGCGCGTTACGGAGGTGAGGAGTTCGTGGTGCTTTGCCCCGGCACCGACGCGCGGGCGGCGCGCCAACTCGCCGAGACCCTGCGCGCGGCGATCGCGGGGCACGTGTTCCCAAGCGGCGAAAAACAGCCGCTGGGGCGGGTGACCATCAGCTTGGGCGTCGCGAGTTTTCCCGAACACGGCGGGAATTGGAAGCAGGTACTACAGGCTGCCGACGAAGGTGTGTACGAGTCGAAGCGACAGGGCCGCAACCGGGTTTCCCTCAGCGGAGACGCCCCGGTTTCCCGAATTCCCCGCTCTAAAAACAAACACGTAGCTTAGGGGCGTCGGGCTGACCAAACTTTGGTCAGCTGAAAACGACCTGCTCCCCAGGGTTCGCCTGGGCGGAGAATAGCGCCGTTTTCTTCGGCAAGCCCCTTGCAATTACAGGGTTTATGACGTGGATGCTGATCATTGCTTTGATTCTGGGCCCGGGCTCTGCCTCCGCGCAGGCGCCCCCGGAAAAAGGGACCGAGTCAGCCAAGGCATGCGCCGTTACTCCAGAGTCCGCGCGCGCGATCGTCCAAGAAGTTTTAGACGACGCAGTGCTAAGATTTACCCTGACGCCATTTTTTCGGGAGCATCAATGTCGGCTCTCGGATGACTTCGCCCTGGATCGCGAAATTACCTGTTTGTCTAAACCCGTATCCCTCGATCTTACGAAGCCGTTCGAGCTAAAGCTCGATTTTGCGGCGTGCCTGGAGAACGACCGTGGCGACTTGCTCGATTTAGTTACCGTGGCAGAGCGCGGCCGCACTTTTTCGCAGGCGTTGACCGAGGTGCTGGTGAACGGGGCATTGAGCGATTCTGGAAAGTATGAATTTAAGCTAGCCGACTACGATCCCCAGGGGGCTCGCCTAGATTGGTCCCGGTTCTCGACGGAGCGGGCGCAGGAGCGCTCCGATCGCTTTGCGGAAGACGCTTTAGGTGTGTCGGGGGGTGGAGGATTTTCGATTTCGCCGGTCGCCGGATTTAAACTCCGGGCCACCCACGCTGGCGGCGGTCTCGGCATCACTGAGGAAGATGGGATGGAAGAATCGGCCGGATTCCAGGGGGCACCGGGATCTTTCCCGCTCGACGCTCGGGCCAAATATACAATGACGGACATCATTCGTGGTTGGGGAGCCCGGTCCGGAAAATCGGATTCGGAAGGCCTAGGAGGCGTTACGCCTCAACTGATTCTCTCTTTCGAGCGGGAACATACGACTTTGGACATTACCTTAGGCAAAGCCATGTCGCTCGGCGATCCGTATGGGGGAGCCAAGGAACTCGGAATTCAGCTAGCCCATCGATTTGAAAATATTTCCAGTCAGATGGCGGGATACGTTGGGAGCCATCAATATTTCGGAAAAGACGATTATATCAATACTCTCTACGCCGGTCTTCGTTACGAGGCGGGAGGGAACTGTCGCTTCCAAGCTGGGCTCTCGGTAGATCTCATTCGCGACGGCGCCGATCGCATGCCCGCCTCCGACCGGGAGCTACCGGTCGGTATCTTCATTCGGTTCGAGAAAACCTTTTAGACTATATCGTTATTTAAGATTCGCGGAGCGCTGGTTTCTCCGGGCAAACTGTGCCATAGTGCCTGGCGTATGCCCAAGAACATGAAGCCCATTCCTGCACGACAAGCTTTGCTACGACTCATGCAAGGTAATAAACGCTTCGTGCGCAAACGCCGGGCCGGTAAGTTACCCGAGAAAACCGACGCGAGTTGGCTGATGGCCAAACCGCGAGGACCGTTTGCGATTATTCTTTCTTGCTCCGACTCCCGCGCACCCGCCGAGATCTTGTTTGACCAAGGCTTAGGAGATTTGTTCGTCATCCGCGTGGCCGGAAACATTGTCGCGCCTTCCCAGGTCGGTAGTGTCGAGTTCGCGGCGGCAACCACCCAGGCCCAGCTCGTGATCGTCATGGGGCACACCGAGTGTTGGGCCATTCACGCCACGTTGGAGTCCATTTCCGGGCGTGAAACCGTGCCGGCGGAGAATATTCAGGCCATCGTGGGCCGGATCCGTCCACACATCGAGCGCTTGGCGGCCCGCGGAAAACGTTCGCGCAAGCGCGATCAGGTCTGGCGGGATGCCGTGCGCGCTAACGTCATGGCTTCGACGGATCATCTTCGTCATGGCAGCCGGTTTCTCGAGGAGTTGGTCCGCGAAGACAAGCTCACGATCGTGGGCGCGGAGTACTGCCTCGAGACGGGGCTCGTGGATTTTTTCGACAATCCACTCGACGAGAAGCCAAGCCCCACGCGTCGGCGTCGCACCGTTAAATAGATCATTTAGCAATTTTCTCTATAAAGCCCCTAGATCAGACTCTTCCAATTTCCGACCGTTAGATTGTGCAGCCAGGTGCCGACTCCGACTGGTGCTATCACCGAAAGGTCGAGCACGCCAAAGTGGGAAACCTGGATTCGCGTGTATTCCGATCGGTTTCCCGCGAAGTCGACCGCCGCGAAGGCAAGCTCGGCGGTTTCCCCGGCGGCCAGCTTGACGTCGTAGTAGAAGCGGGTGAGGCCCGCGTTCATTTCGACCTTCCCGCCATCGAGGGCTTGCACCCGGATACCGTCAGCGAAAAATTCTCCTTCGAGTTGCAAGCTGGAACTCATCATCGCCACGGGATTTCCGTCATTGGTTAGGATGACCGGGGGGGGCGGTGGCACGGTATCGATCACGACCACTTCTTGAACCGAGTTGCCTACGCCCAAGCTGTCGCCGCTGGCTTTGGGCTGAAATGTAATTTCGTATTCTCCATCGGCCAGCTCGGCGCGCCAAAGATAGGTTCCGTTACCGAGGCAAGTCGCGTCGGTCCCGATTTTTTTTCCGCCGTGGATTGCCTGCACGGTGCGGACCCCACGGGAGCAGCTGCCTTTGACTTCCACCGTTTTTCCGCTCACATAAACTCGGCTGAGCTGATCGCGCAGCCAATTCGCCCGCGGCAAGGTTTGCAATGAATCCACGCTGATGGTCATTTCCGAACGGAAGTTGTTCAATTGACCCGTTTCCACGCTCAGCTTCATGCAGCCGGAGAACGACAGGGCTATGAAGGCGCCGATTAGAATTTTGCTTACGATCGGGTCGAGCATGGGTTCTCCTGTCTTGCTTGGATTCAGTATGCGCGATGCGTCTTTTTTAATGTTCAACCAGAGATTTTGGTCCGTTTACAAATGGAGTCTGGACCTGTGTCATTCGTGACTTGCGGGGTAAAAATGCGCCCATTCCCGCGGAAATAGGCGCTCTCTCAAGAAACCTTGAAACCGGGTTTTTTGTGCTAAGTTCGAGGGATGGATATCGAAAAACTGCTCCGTGATCATCGTCGAGTGGCGGTCGTCGGCATCAGTGCTAACCCCGAGCGCCCCAGCCACTGGATCGCCCGCTATCTTCAGGAAAAAGGATATGAAGTGGTGGGGGTCAATCCTGGGTTACCTAAAATTCCAGGTCTTCGGATTGTGGCAACTTTAAAAGAGGCGCAGCCGCTGGAGATCGTCGACGTCTTTCGTTCGCCGGATGCCATCCCGGCGCTCGTGGAAGAGGTGGCCCCGCTAAAACCGGTGGTGTTCTGGCTGCAGCCCGGGGCCGAGAACCCCGAGGCCGAAGCACGTGCGCGCGAGCTTGGCCTCGAGGTCATTTCCGGAAACTGCATTTACCAAGAGCATCGTAGCCGATTGGCTTAAGGCACGCGGGTCAGCCGCTAGCGACCGCCACAGGCCCGCGCGGCGGCTAAGCGCGTATCCGAGGTGGGGAAGCTTCCCGCTACCGCTTTTACGCATTCCACATCCGCCCAGCGGCAGGCCTCGACGGCTTGCTTACGCGTGCCGCTCGTTGGGAATGATCCGGAGACGAATTCGGCGCAAGCAATCCCCTGGTTCCCCCGGCAAACTTGCACGGCCCCGATACGCGTCTCTTTCGTAGGAAAGGCGCCCGCGACGTACTCCGCGCAAACCAAGTCACGGGTGCCGGCACAAATCCGGGCCGCTTCCAACCGATCGTCCGTGGTGGGGAAGGAGCCCGCCACGTAGTCCATGCACGCGGGCGATGGAGATCGAGAGGGACGACAGCGGTCGTTTTCTTCTTCATCTCCGCTCGTAATTTCTACATCCAGCAAACCCACCGCGCTGAGCTCCGCCTGCTCGGCTTTTTGCAGATGGTAGGTAGCCGCGCGCCGTTGAATTTCCGGCAAGCTGAGTTTTGGTTTTGCCATTGCCGCGCCCGAGAAAACGAATATCCCCACGGCAGCGAGTCCCACGATCCATTTTGAATTTTTCATAAACATTCCCCTCTTGGGGGGCGACTTAAGCAGGATGTGGACCAGTCACGGTAGCGAAAATGATTCGGGATTTTTCCCAGTGTAAGGGCAGCGTTCGGGTCTGGGCTCGAAATGCCTCCGATTTCTAAGCCATTTCGAGCCCATTGACGAAAGCGCGCGCGTCATCTAATCTATCTCCATACCCGCAATTATGCGGAGCGTTTCAAACCAGAAGGAGGCCACAAGATGTTTGTCACTCACACCACTCAAGGCCTCCGTTCGCAATAACTCGCAACTTCGACCGCGACCGATCTCCTTGAGTTCAATCCTACGAACCTGAATCTGTAAAACTCAATTAGGGAGATCTCATGCACTTTTTAGGCTGGGATGGCTTCTTTGAAAGCCAAAACCTCGGACTGCTTTCGCCCGCTTGGAGGCCGGCCCGAGTCATTTGCGAAGAGCGCGGACTGTATCGCGTTCAATTCTCGGAGACCGACATGCGTTGGGCTTGTGTGAGCGGAAAAATGCAATTCAACGCCGACGGGCGGGAAAGTTATCCCGCGGTGGGCGATTGGGTGTTGGTGGATACCCCCAATCCGCACGACCGTGGGGTAATTCATGGCGTCTATCCTCGCAAGACCGTGATTCAACGCAAGCAAGCGGGTACGGCGGGCGGTATGCAGATTTTGGCGGCGAACGTCGACACGATCTTCATTACCACGTCGTTGAATGAAGACCTGAATCATCGGCGGCTCGAGCGTTACCTCGTGATGGCGTGGGAGTCGGGCTGCACGCCCGTGATCCTCCTTACCAAAGCGGACCTTTGTGCGGACACGGGAGACGTGGAGGCGGCGGTGTGGGACGCGCAACGCACCTTCCCCGGCGTGGATGTGCACGCTCTGTCGCAAGCGAATTTCGCGCAGGCGGAATTCTTCGCGGCTTATCTCGAGGTGGGTAAGACCGCCGTGGTCGTGGGTTCGTCGGGAGTGGGAAAATCCACGCTCGTGAACTATCTTATCGACGACGATCGCATTCGGACGCAGGCCATTCGCGAGGACGACGCGCGTGGGCGGCACACCACGACTTCCCGCGCGCTCTATGTCAGTCGATTCGGTGGGCTCGTGATCGATACGCCGGGGATGCGGGAACTGCAGCTGGCCGACCACGAAGAAGGGGTGAGCGCCCAGTTTGCGGACATTGAGGAGTGGGCGCAGTCGTGCCGGTTCAACGACTGTCAGCACGACACCGAACCCGACTGCGCGGTGAAATCGGCGCGCGCGAACGGGGAGCTTGGGGAAGATCGGTGGGCGAGCTATCTGAAGCTCGCGGCCGAGGTGCGTTTCGAAATGCGTAAGCAGGACAAGGCCCTTGCATCCGAGCAGCGCAAGCTTTGGAAGAAACGAAGCAAGGAAGCCGCGCAGCGGTCGAAAAGCAAACGCGGCGGTTAGCCTTGCTCGTAAGCTTGCTGCATCTTTTGTAGGTCGAGCTTCTGCATCTGCATGACGACGTCCATGACCTGCGCGGCCTTCTTTGGCTCGCGCATCCATTCGTCGAGCTGCGAAGGCACGATCTGCCAGGAGACGCCGTATCGGTCTTCCAGCCACCCGCATTGGCTGGAGCGGCCGCCGTCCGCGGTCAGCTTCGTCCAGTAGTGGTCGATTTCAGCCTGGGTGTCGCAGTGAGCAACGATGGAAAATGCCGTCGAGAACGTGTACCCGTGCTGGCCCTGGCCTTCCATCAGCACGAAGGTCTGACCATTGAGGGAGAAGACGGCGTGCATGACGGTATTCGTTTTTTCATCCTTTGCCATGAAGTCGAGCTTTGATTCCTTGAAGATAGAGCGGTAAAAGGAAATCGCCGCTTCGCCTTTGCCGAAAAGCTCGTCGACAAAAAGAAACGCGGGCGCGAGCTTCACGGGGTTTTGCTTCAGCATGAGCTGCCATTCGACCCCGAAACGATCGGTCGTCCAGCCGTAACGTTCGGCCCAGGGATACTTGTCCAGACCCATGCGCGCTTTACCGCCTTCGTGTAGCTTTTTCCACAGCTCGCTGATTTCCGCTTCTGTTTCGCACCAAACGAAGTAAGAAAGCGAAGGCGTGTGGTGGAAGAGAGGGCCCCCGTTGAGGCCCAGGATCGCGTGACCTTCCAGCTCAAACGTCACCGTCATCACGCTACCCGGTTTTGCCTTCACATGCTGGGCTACTTTTTCAGGGTAGCGCACCACTTCGCCAAATTTGGAGTTCTTAAACAAGGAACAGTAAAATTTCGCGGCTTCTTCGGCCTGGTCGTTGAACCAAAGACACGTTCTCATGCGGGGGGTGGGCTTCATGGGCTCTCCTTTTGTTTGGAACGGCCTAGGATAGGGATACAAATCCCGGATGTCCACCTTGAGTTTTGCCGCGAGTTTTACACGTGGCTGGCAGCGAAGCGGGCGCGCTAAAACGGTCCGTTCGCGTTGGGCGAGTCGACCGCGAGCGGCTGGCCCACATCCCAGAGTTCGGCGATCTTGGCGTCGCGAAATTTGAAAACATGGACCACCGCCGCGCCAGGGTCTTCAGGACGCTGGCGAACGTGCGAATGCGTGATGACCGTATTTCCATCCTCGTAAACGTGCTTGATCTGGATTTGCTTTTGCGGGTTCATCCGATGGGCGGTTTGCATCGCGAGCATCAGCGACTCGCGATCTCCTTTGAAGTAGGGGTTATGGTGGATGAAGTCAGGAGAGATGAAACGTTCGTAAGCTTCGCTCACTTGGCCGGCGGCCACCCTTTCGAGGAACTGGGTCGCGGATTCTTTCTGGTTCATGATGGATCGATTATCCCGAGAAAAATCCCGGAAGACCCGGAAAAATTTGGGATCATTGCATTCCTTCGAAATAAGCCAGGGATCAGTAAAATCAGCCGAAGGGTAAAGGACGGGTTTAATCCGACATAAATAGTCTAACAATGGACTCGGGGTTTTTTCACCCGCGCCCCCAGCTCCCCCTTGAATTCCCTCCACCTTGCGGGTATTGCTGGGAATCTCTAAACCAATCCAATTGGTCCGGTGTGCGTCCCCATCGTCTAGAGGCCTAGGACACCGCCTTTTCACGGCGGTAACCACGGTTCGAATCCGTGTGGGGACGCCAATTAAAAGTCAAATGGAAATCGAATCTCTAGTCGATTTCCAAAAACCCGAGCTTCTCTAAGTATTTAGAATCACAGGTAGTGATTTCGTCATGACTTTTCGTTGTCATTCGAAATCACGGCTTGTCACACGCGCGTGCTGCATTTGTGCTGCAACTCCGAACTACACGTTTAGGACGGGACATTTGAAACTCAGTACAAAGTCCCTGTCCAAACCTCGTCAATCATTAGGGTTCTGCTTAGGACGCGTGAAAAGATGCTGTCCTACGAGGAGGACTACCGTGTTTCTAAAACGAGTGAAATGGAAGAACACAACCTACTACTACCTTATGCGCAAAGTTGCGCAGGAAGAACGCCAGGAGCAATTGGCAGTACTTGGAAGCGTTGACGATGCAACTAGCTTCAAAGAAGAGGAGCTTATCCGAGGTTGGATTTTAGCCCTTATGTCAGGCTCTGAAGCCGGCAGGCACGCGACTCTCGAAATGGGCAAAAGAGTGCAGAAGACGAAGCAAAATGCGCTGGGCAAAAACTTCGATCTGAATCTCTGCATCAATGAGTTCCGGAAGGCCTATCGAAAGCATGGGCACATCTCAAAGATGCTTCTCGAAAAGACGGTTCGACCTTCTGGAGAGCTCAGCTGGGGAACCACGACGATACTCAATCAATTGCGCAATCGTGGAATTACATTGGCGCAAGCATTCGAAATGGCCAAAGATCATGCATGCCATGGCGCGAGATATCCGTTAAAAACAGCAAAGGAGGCTACTGATAAACATGGTCGAAGCTAATGAAGATGCACCTTTTGGCTACCGAAAAGATGGAAAACCAAGGAAGAGACCTCCCTCAAAAAAGTGGAATCCAACTGAATTTAAAACATTCTTCCATTGTGTCTCAGACAAAGAATACTCTCAGATTCTGGAGGAAGTCGTCGGGATCTTATTCGACTTCCGTAGGCGACAACAGGAGCTTACAAGGCAGAAGTAATACTTTCGCTAGGCGGCATTCTCGACAGTTACTTTGAGCTTTAGTCCACTCGCTCTTACTGAGTCTTGAAGTGCTAACTGAACAAGGACGCTTGGTGGGTGCCCAAATGCTTTTGCAAACCTTGCGGCCTGCTCAGGGCTGACGAGTCTCCGTCCTTTTTCAACATCACAAAGGTACTGTCGAGATATTCCAAGCTTTTTTGCAAAGGTAACTTGCGAGAGTTCATCACGGAGGCGGAGTGCTTCAACGGCCATTCCAAAAGTAAGCGGGCCGCCAAGCAGACCTTCAATGAACTCATCCTCCGAAGAGCCTTTCGATCTTTTTGTAGTCATGTTTATTCACTTCCTCCACTAGTACAAATTGAACGCTTCCTTTTACGATCCTATAAAATCCTCGGTAGCCTAGAGACAATCGGAATGACCTCAACCCCTTGAGTTTTCCCTGCAATGGCTCATCGTGATAGCCGGGAATTTTTTGAGCTTCTGCTAGGCCGACCTCTCTTACGGTCCTTAACCAAGCACCGAAAGCCTGAACAACGTGCAATGGCGCTTTGCTTAGGCTCTTTCGTGCTCGTTTAGACGATCTTACGTCAGTAAGCATCGTCACCTCCCAATGTACGTCAAAATAGGGTACATGTCAATACCTGCCATTGTCATTAACCTTGCCTTGGAGCAAAGAGGACCACGTTGCCAGTTTGGCTTGGTATAGGGATGTTGATGCCGATGTTCTCAGTAGCGTCATCCAAATCTGCACCGATAATTCTGATGTAGCGCATCGTTGTGTCTAGCCGTTGGTGGCCGACAATAGCTTGGACCTTTACCGTAGATACGCTTTGAAGCATGCAAATCGTGATGAAGCTCGCTCTGAGTGCATGGAAATTGATCTGCCTGAGTCCGATTTGTTTTGCGAATCGGCGCAAAACTGCGGCCTGCATCCCCTTTGTCCACTCATCGAAATGCGGAAGGACGTTCTTCTCAGAACCTCGTTTTAGTTTGAGTTCAGCTAGAAACTTGAATAGCTGGCTATTCATCGGAACGACGCGATTCCGACGATTCTTAGTCTCGTGCAATCCATCTTTGAGCGTCCAATTGGCCACTACGTAGATTCGTCGATTCTCGAAATCAACATTGACCCATTCCAAAGCGTACAACTCACCACTTCGCATCCCTGAAAGAACTGCTGTCACCCAAATGGGATACCAGGGATGCCGCCGTCGAGAAGCTTCTTCAAGAAACTGGTTTATCTCCTTGATCGTCCACGCTTGGAGCTTTGTTTCCGGGACTGAAATTTTTACTCCATCTGCAGGATTGAACGGAATGAGATGATCGTACATTGCGTGCTTGAGTATGACCTTCAGGCACTGCAAAAGGTTCTCGCGGGTTTTGGGAGTGATCTCTGCCTTTTGATTGAAAACAATCCCCTGAATGTCTGACGTCGAAATTCGCGTAATTGGCTTCTGACACAGATCATGGGGAACGTGCGTGTTCAGAGTACTCCGATAGGCGTCAACAGTAGATTTCTTGCGTGTCAGCGCAGCAGTCTCAAGCCATCGTTCAATCCAATCCCAGAAAGTCGGCACGCCTACTTCTTTGGCGTCCCGTCTAACCTCGTCCAGCAAATCCAGTTCCCGCTTTCTGGCCTCAGGGAGACTGCAGTTGTATCGACGCTTTTTTTGGAATCGTTTTCGACCGATATTTTCGGACACGGTTACTTCGTAGCCTGCAACCATTCCATCTTTACGAATTGGCTTTATCGGCATGGACCCCACTCCTTGATTCCCACTTTCGACATGCTGAGGTGCTGGCGAATCTCTTCTGTTTTGAATCTGAGCCTTCGCCCAAGTCGATAGAAGGGAATCTCTCTTCGGTAGGTCATATTTCGAACAGAGCCATAAGAAATTCCCATATAGGTAGCTACTTCGAACGCGTCCATCCATTCGTTATGAAGCAATGTGGGATCAGCATCCAGTTTTTGACGAACTTCGGTCTTGATCAATTTGAGTTTTGATTCGCTTTGGATTTTGATTTCTGAGCCTTTGCCTTCTGTTTTTAGGTTTTGATTTCTTCCCAAATTAATTCTCCCTCCACCCGCCCGCCGCATAGCCCTGTCTTCGTGACTACTCTCAACCGGTGCATGTAATGCAACATTCACAGAATGTAGGTGGGGAGTAGTCACGAAGCGTAGAAGGGCGTTAAGTGCGGCGGGCGGGTGGTCTTACTTGTTAAAATGATTCGTAAACTTCGGTTTTTCGAATTTGGTCCCCAAACAAAATGACCTTCGTCATCACGAAGGTCCCTGTATGGAGCTCGGTTCATGTGGAGTTGTTTGAGATGGAGACAAAAAGCGTAACCAGTCTTCAATGGATACTTTTTCCATCTCAACGTTGAACAACTTTGGAAGAGTGTCTTTGACAGGAGGAGTGATTTCTCCGAACAGGAGAAACAAACTATCGTAATGCCGAATTCGTATTGCATTAGGCTTTACTTCTCTAAACGTACTAGCTACGGCATCGGCGATAGTGTCTGAAGCGCAGAGATAAATTACGCCGGAAAGCTGAGTCGTCTTCACAAGTTTGCGGAGTTTATGAAACAACCGGCGTCTTATTTTCTTTGTTTTTTCAATCTCGACGCCAACAGTGATGGGTTTCCGATTACTACTTTTGGGAAAGTGAACGAGTATATCGGGCCTGAGTTCAAAGTTTTTCGTGACACCAACTGACCATCCCCCCAAAAACCTAGCCATTTAAAAGCTCAAGAAGCCCGGGTATAACGCGCCACAAGAACAGGTGGCAGAAGGGTGGAGTTGAGCATGAAAAAGGGAAGATTTAGCGAGGAGCAAATCGTCGCGATTTTAAATGAGGCCAATCAAGGCAAGAGCGTGGCGGACATTTGCCGGGATCACAAGGTATCGAGTTACACGTTTTATAAGTGGCGCAAGAAGTTTCGTGGGATGAGCGTGGACGATGCCAAGCGGCTCAAGCAGCTCGAACAAGAGAATGCGAGACTCAAGGCGTTGGTCGCGGACCAGTCGCTCAATATCCTGGTATTGAAGGACGCGCTCGGAAAAAAGTAGTTAGGCCTGCTGAGCGCAAGCGTTTGGCAATTGCCGCGATCGGAAAATTCCAACTCGCGCACAGACAGGCCTGTCGGTACTTCGGACTGAATCGGTTCACTTGGTGGTACGAAGCTAAGCCCGATCGCAATGAGAAGCTGCGCATCCGGCTGAGGGAGTTAGCCGCACGTTATCCGGTTTATGGGTGTCCGATGTTTCACGACATGATCAAGACCGAATGGGCCCCCGTACTAATCAATCACAAGCGAGTGGAGCGGATTTATGGCCAAGAAGGGCTTTCTTTACGGAAAAAGAAATCTAGAAAGAAGTATCGGCAGCTGAGGCTGGCGCTCCCGCAAGCGATGAGGCGAGACGATGTTTGGGCGATGGATTTTATCCATGACTCGCTGGCGAATGATCAGAAGCTGAAGATTCTGACGGTGCTGGATATCGCTAGCCGCCGACCGCCCGCAATCCATGCGGATCACTCGATTCGAGCGCATCACCTCGTGAAAATTCTCGAGGGGTTTCGGCGCGACGGCAGAAAACCCGCGACGATCATCGTGGATAACGGGCCGGAATTTCGATCAAAGGCGTTGCACGTTTGGGCATCGAAGAATCACGTGCGGTTGCATTTTATCGAGCCCGGCAAGCCTCACCAGAACGGGTTCATTGAAAGCTTTAACGGAAGATTTCGGGAGGAGTGTTTGGATCAAAATTTATTTGAGAACTTGGAGCACGCTAGACTTTTCATTTCGCAGTGGAAGAGAGAGTATGAAACAATAAGACCGCATTCGAGTTTGAATGGACTGACGCCTACTGAATACGAAAGGCGACAGAATCTAGTTAAACAGAGTGCTTAAATAAACCCGACTTTTGAGCTTCGAACTGGCTTGGAAGAAGGGGGATGGTCAAAACATTGAAGTTTCTATCTTTGAGAGTCATTTGCAGCACTGCGTACGCACGGCCATGCTGACAAAGGATAAGAAACAAATTGAGGCAAAAATTGCGGAGCTTTCAGAGCTCTTGTCTCGAAGAACGTCGCTTTAGATTTTAAGGAGTTTTTGTGAATTCATCTTGCTGCTCGCACACCGGTCATCAAGCTCATTCAAAGCCTACGGCCCAGCTTCAGTTACCTAAAGATCCCGTCTGCGGAATGGACGTAGATCCTAACGAATCGGCTGGTTCTTTCGTCTTTGGCGGAGAGACTTATTATTTTTGCTCCCGGCATTGCTTAGAAAAGTTCAAGAAAGACCCGGCGCATTTCCTTAAGAAAGATGAAGGTGCCCACACGCCAAAGGCTGTAGAAGGCGCGCTCTATACTTGTCCGATGCATCCCGAAATCAAGCAAGTGGGGCCAGGAGCTTGTCCCATTTGCGGAATGGCGCTCGAGCCTTTAGAAGTTTCTTCGGAGGAAGATCACCCGAATCCGGAACTCTTGGATTTCAGCCGCCGCCTAAAATGGTCAATTGTATTTACGCTCCCGCTTTTGGCACTTGCGATGAGTGAAATGCTTTTTGGTGCACAAAGCTGGTTCACCGGAAGCTTTATGAATTGGTTTCAACTTGCCCTAGCTTCGCCCGTTGTTCTTTGGGCGGGCTACCCGTTTTTCCATCGTGGATGGTTCTCGTTTAAGACGCGCAACCTCAACATGTTTACACTGATCGCGTTAGGAACGGGAGTCGCGTTTTTATACAGTGTACTTGCTACAATTTCTCCCGGGATTTTTCCCGAGGCGTTTCGTAGTCACGGAGGGCACGTCGGTGTCTATTTTGAAGCCGCGGCCGTAATCGTCACACTCGTACTTCTTGGTCAAGTCCTAGAGCTTAAAGCGCGAGGACAAACGAGTTCCGCCATCAAATCCCTTCTTAAACTTGCTCCTAAAACCGCGCGAGTGATCAGGAAAAGTGGCACCGAAGAAGACGTGGATCTAAATCACGTTCTCTTGGGTGATCAGATTCGTGTACGTCCTGGCGAGCAGATTCCTGTCGATGGCGTTGTGCTTTCAGGCAAGAGTTCTGTTGATGAATCCATGCTTACTGGCGAATCGATTCCGGTGGAGAAAACCGAGGGTAACTCGGTTTCAGCAGGAACGACGAATCAAACCGGCACTTTCATCTTGGAGGCGAAGAGCGTTGGAAAAGATACGCTGCTTGCGCAAATCGTAAAGATGGTGAATGAGGCCCAGCGAAGTCGCGCTCCCATTCAAAGCTTAGCGGATCGAGTGTCTTCTTATTTTGTACCTGCTGTCGTCCTAACGGCCATTGTCTCTGCCGTAATCTGGGCTTTTTTTGGGCCCGAACCGGCTTATGCGTATGCCTTAGTGAACGCTGTTTCGGTTCTCATTATTGCTTGTCCGTGCGCTTTAGGCCTTGCGACCCCCATGTCCGTAATGGTGGGCACGGGGCGCGGTGCTCAGTCCGGGGTTTTAATCCGAAACGCCGAAGCGCTCGAACGACTTGAAAAAGTGGACACGCTGGTGCTCGATAAGACGGGTACCCTAACAGCGGGCAAGCCTGAGCTCGTATCTTTTACGGCAACTAGTAGTTTTCAGGAAAATGAAGTACTCACTCTCGCTGCTAGTCTTGAGGCCGGAAGCGAACATCCGCTTGCATCCGCAATCATTCATGGAGCAAAAAAACGCGGCATCTCTTCTTTTTTCCCGGCTACGAATTTTGAATCCGTAACGGGTCAAGGAGCCCTCGGGAAAGTCGCTGGAAAAAAAGTTTTTGTTGGTAACCAAAAACTGCTTGAAGCTCATGGCATCGACGCAAGTGAGCTTACGAAACAAGCTAATGCGCTACGGGTGGATGGACAGACAGCCGTCTTTGTTGCGATCGACCATCAGCCGGCAGGCGTTTTAGGAGTGGCCGATCCGATCAAAGAAGGCGCCAAAGAGGCTATCGAGCGTCTCAGGCAAATGGGGCTCCGGCTCGTGATGCTTACCGGCGATCACCTCGATACGGCAAAAGCCGTGGGCTCAAAACTCGGCATCGATGAGATCCATGCCGGAGTTCTTCCTCACCAGAAAAGAGAAGTGATCGAGAAACTTCAATCTCAGGGGCTGAAAGTTGCCATGGCTGGAGATGGTGTGAACGACGCTCCCGCTCTTGCGCAAGCCGAAGTAGGAATTGCGATGGGTACTGGAACTGATGTCGCAATCGAAAGTGCGGGAATCACGCTTGTCCGAGGCGATCTTCGGGGAGTGGTTCGAGCGAGAAATTTAAGCCACGCCACGATGAAGAACATTCGCCAAAATCTGTTCTTCGCTTTTGTCTATAACGCGCTCGGAGTGCCACTGGCGGCTGGCGTCCTCTTCCCGGTATTCGGCCTGCTCTTGAGCCCTATGGTGGCTAGCGCTGCCATGAGCTTGAGCTCCGTATCTGTCATCGGAAATGCGCTGAGGCTCAAAGTAACAAAACTTTATTAAGGATGGGTTGTCACAAGATAAGCCATTCAAACGTACCCATCATTAGGAGGACGTGAAATATGACCAGTTTTTCTCTTAAATCGGCATTCATTTGGGCATTGATGCTCCAAACTTCAGCCACTGCTTTTGGCCACGGGGAGGACAAATACGGCCCGAATGGGGGTTATATTCGAATGCCGGGAGCCTTCCACACAGAACTCGTTCAGGCGAGCGATCAGACGTTTAAGGTCTATCTCTTAGATATTCACTGGCAAAACCCAACGATCAAAAATTCT
Organism: Bacteriovoracia bacterium; assembly: GCA_050251055.1. Lineage (GTDB taxonomy): Bacteria > Bdellovibrionota > UBA1018 > UBA1018 > JBFWNL01 > JBFWNL01. The sequence continues at coordinate 27,327 of JBFWNL010000009.1, read as the reverse complement.
TCGCTCGACGCCACTATCCAGCTGAAGGGTGAAACTGCGGCGGCATCATGTAAGCCGAGTGATACCCATTTCGTGTGCAGTCTCCCTAAAGGTAAATCGCTGAGCTCAGCAAAAGAAGTCTCACTTATTGCTCGGCGAGACGGAGCGGTTGGCGGCCCTGCAAAGTATGCATTTCCTCTCAAGTTGGTAACTCACTAGCAGCGGAAGGGCGAATAAGGGGCTCAAATGTTAGATTACATCATCCGGTTTTCGCTTACTCATCGATTGCTTGTCCTGTCGGGCGCTATTCTGCTCACCGCTTATGGGTTGTTTGTAGTTAAAGACATGCCGGTTGATGTTTTCCCCGATCTAAACCGGCCGACCGTGAACATCATGACCGAGGCACCGGGCATGGCGCCCGAGGAAGTTGAAACACTAGTCACGCTTCCACTTGAAACCGTTCTCAACGGTCTGCCTGGGGTGGAGCGAGTGCGGTCGTCCACTGGAATCGGTTTGTCGGTGGTCTATGTAGAGTTTGGCTGGGACACAGACATCTATCGCAATCGTCAGCTTGTTGCTGAGAAACTCTCACTTGCGAAAGAGAAGCTCCCCGAAGGTGTTACGCCTGTCATGGGGCCAATCGCTTCGATCATGGGCGAAATACAGCTTGTGGGATTATCGTCTGAAAATGCGGAGATCTCCCCCCTTGAGCTTCGGACGATCGCGGATTGGAACATACGGCCACGTTTGCTGAGCGTTCCCGGAGTAGCTCAAGTAATTTCCATTGGCGGTGGGGTCAGGCAATTTCAGATCCTACTATCGGCAGAGAAAATCCAAAAATACCGCCTTTCGCTCGACGATATCGAAAAATCTCTTTCAAAGATTAGTCGTAATACCACGGGTGGATACATCGATTTAGATAGGAAAGAGTTTCTAATTCGAAACATCGGACAGGTGAAATCCGAAGAGGACATTCTGAACTCGGTGGTCGGCTTGCATCTTGGAAATGCGGTACTCATCAAGGATATTGCAGAGGTAAAAACGGGTGCCCAGATAAAACGGGGCGACGGAAGCGTAAATGGAAAACCGTCCGTAATATTGAGCATTCAAAAACAGCCCGGCACAAATACGATCGAACTGACTCAAAAAGTAGACAGTGCTCTCAGCGAACTAGAAAAGACGTTTCCCACCGGAGTTAAACTTGAAAGGGAACTCTTCAAGCAAGCCCATTTCATTGATGCCGCGATAGATAACGTCAAAGAGGCATTACGCGATGGAACAATCCTCGTCTTTATCGTGTTATTTTTGTTCTTGGTAAATCTTCGGACCACCGCCATTACGCTCACCGCGATTCCGCTTTCTCTCATTTCAACAGCAATTATCCTAAAATTTTTTGGAATCAGCGTGAACACCATGACCCTGGGTGGTGTCGCCGTGGCAATTGGTGAGCTGGTGGATGACGCGATTGTCGATGTTGAGAATGTTTTCAGGCGGCTCAGGGAAAACAAGAAACTAGCGAATCCGCTTTCTACCCTCCAGGTAGTCTATAACGCCTCCTCCGAGGTGAGAAACTCGATCGTTTTTGCCACCATCATTGTGGTGCTTGTGTTTGTTCCACTTTTCTATTTGAGCGGTATTGAGGGCCGATTGTTCATTCCGCTTGGCATTGCCTATATCGTTTCCTTGATCGCCTCTCTTGTTGTTTCACTCACGGTTACGCCGGTTCTTTGTTCATATCTTTTGGGTAAAGGAAAACTCAAGGAACACGAAGACGGCCGCCTTGCTTCTTGGCTAAAGCGCATCGATCGGAGAGTTCTTGAAAAATCTCTTGATCATCCAAAATTGGTTCTTGGCGTCAGTGGGGCACTTCTAGCGGGATCTTTGCTTTTGATCCCCGCGATGGGAAAGGAGTTCTTGCCTCAATTCAACGAGGGAACCGCAACTATAAATACAATCGCTCAGCCCGGGATCTCTCTCGAAGAATCGAACAAAATCGGCAATTCGGTCGAAAAATTGTTGCTGGAAGTACCCGAAGTAAAGTCTGTGGCACGACGAACGGGACGTGCAGAGCTCGATGAGCACGCTGAAGGGGTTCACTACAGTGAAATCGATGTTGACTTCAAAGAAGGAGGTCGCTCTCGTAAAGTCGTCCTGGAAGAGATCAGAAAGAAGCTCGAAACCGTATCCGGTATCTTTGTGAATGTGGGGCAGCCAATCTCACATCGGCTAGATCATTTGCTTTCAGGCGTGAGGGCGCAAATCGCCATCAAAGTCTTTGGACCAGATCTTGGCGTGTTAAGAGCCAAGGCCGCAGAGATCTTTAAGAGCCTGGATGGAACTGAAGGTCTTGTAGATCTTCAGATCGAGCAACAGGTTTTGATTCCTCAAGTAAAAATTCAGCTCCTCAGAGAAGAGGCAGCCCAATACGGAATTGTGCTTGGGGAATTAGCCGATTCACTTGAAATGGCGCTGAACGGCGAAGTAGTGGCTCAAGTGTTGGATAATCAGCGCATTTTTAACGTCTTTATGCGGTTCGATGATCAATCTCGATCAAATCTAGAGTTAATGAAAAAGACAACGCTCAAAATTATGCCCGACGGCACACGCGTAACTTTAGACAAAGTTGCTGATGTGTTCGAATCCACGGGGCCCAACATTATTAATCGCGAGAATGCTCAAAGACGCATTGTCGTGTCGGCAAACTCTCAAGGTCGAGACTTAGATAGCTTAATCAAGGAAGTACGATCCAAGATCGGAGACAAAGTTAAACTTCCAGATGGGTATTTCCTACAATATGGCGGGCAATTCGAGAGCCAGCAGGCCGCCTCCCGCTTGATCCTGATGCTTGGGATTTTATCGTTGATCGGAATTTTCCTTATTCTTTATGGACATTTCAAGTCGGGGTTCATTGCCGTTCAGATCATGCTCAATATCCCGATGGCTCTTATCGGTAGCCTAGTCGCTATCTACCTATCTGACAGGATCTTTTCTGTTGCAACCCTCGTCGCATTTATCACGCTTTGTGGGATCGCAAGCCGCAACGGAATTATGATGATCTCCCATTACCTGCATCTTATGAAATTCGAAGGGGAGAAGTTTAGCCGTGAAATGGTGATTCGCGGATCTCTCGAGAGGCTCATTCCTGTATTGATGACCGCGTTGACGGCCGTGCTGGGTTTGCTTCCTCTTGTTTTTGCAGGTGGCGAGCCCGGAAAAGAGATTCTTCATCCGGTTGCAGTTGTGATTGTAGGGGGTTTATTAAGCTCTACGTTACTCGATATGTTTGTCACACCTACTGTCTTTTTCCATTTCGGAAGACGCTCGGCTGAAAACACACTGAATCAAAGTGAAGTGCATTTGGAACCAACTCAACACTAACTAAGAAGGAGAAATAAGATGAAACGACTTTTAGCAGTTATCGCAGTAACAGCTAGTTTTTCTCAATTGAGCATTGCCCATGAGGGCCATGACAAAACCCCCGGAGCAGTGGCAGCTCCTCACGGCGGAGTCGTGAAGGGAACGGATCAATTGTATATGGAACTCGTGAATGAGCCGGGAGGAGTTAAAGTCTATCCTCTAACCCACGATTCCACTCCAATTCCTTTAAAGGAAATCACACTCTCAGGCTCAGTGACTTTTCCAAAAAAGCCTAAGGCCGAGTCCGTCAAATTCACTCAAGGCGATGATCATTTTACGGCCAAAGTCGATGCGAAAGGCGCTTATCGCTACAGCCTAGATCTCGTTGTGACCTACAGAGGAAAAAAAGAGAAATTGAAGTTCCAAGTTGAGCCACAGGGCTAAAAGAGGACGGAGAGAGTTATGGGAACATTAAAAACATTGCAAACCTTAATGGTGATTGGAATTTCCGCGTTGGCAGCGTCGCCTGCTCTTGCGGATCATCCGAATGCCGGCAATGTGACTCTCTCCAGCTTGATTGAGGAGGCATTCAAAAACAACATCGAGATCAAAGAGGTAGAGAAGGAGTATGAAGCAAGCACCGCCTCTAGAAAGCAGGCAATTTCCCCGTATTTTCCGGAAATTGCTGTTGAAGGCGGATATCAAAACGGAAAGTTTGACAATGAAAGTTCAAGTGGCTCGTTTGGGTATGGGGCGGCTCGGATTAATCTCTACAATGGTGGAAAGGATCAAGCCCAAGTCAGTATTCGTAGTGAGGAAGAAAAATTCCAAAAGCTGAAATTGGAAAAAACGAAATCTCAAATCGAGCGAGAAATTTCGAGAAAGTATTACGAGCTCTTATATTTGCAGGAGGGAATTGCAGTTAAAGAGGAGGCACTGAAGGCTAACAAGGCTCAAAACGAGTTAGCATTGAGAAAGAAGTCTGCCGGATTCACCTCTCAGGCCGACGTATTGGAGTTTGAGCTTCGAGAAGCTACTCTGAATTCAGACATCAATTTATTGAGGCGAGAAGAAACAGCTAAGGAAAGAGAGCTCAGGCGGCTACTTGGTAGGGACGACGGGCCGATCATTCGCGTGGGTGGGCACCTTCGCCGCGAACGGTTTACTCAAAGCGATGAACGCCTTATAAAGCTCGCTCTTGAAGAACGCATCGACCTTAAGGAGTCAGAAAAAAATATTGCTGTATCGAGCCTTCAGTATAGGTCGCTTTTTGGGGGCTATCTTCCTAGGATTGATGTTGAGGGAAAGTACGGGAAACTAGCGGGCGAGGAGCGGATTTTTAACAACTACAACAACTCAGTCGTGATGCTGAAGGTCTCAATTCCGATTTTTTCCGGGTTAGATACAGTCTATGCTAGGCAAGCTCAGGCAAGTGAAATTGCAAAGAATGAACTTTCTGCGGGCAGAGTTCGTCAAGAGATCAAAGTTCAAATCGAAAACGCACTTTCAGGCTTGAGGTCAATTGAAGAGCGCCTCAATATTGAGGAAAACAATATTGAACGCGCAAACAAGTATTATACGATCACGTTAGCGGAGTATAAAAAGGGCGTTAAGAACTCGCCTGACGTAGCATCAGCAGCTGAGCGGCTTTTTGACGCAAAACTCCGAAATCTAGAGTTCCGTAAGGATTTCTACCTCACCCAGATCGAAATCGCTGAGGCCGCCGGTGTTAGTTCCTTAGAGCCACGAGGGAAGTAGCGGAGTACCTCACCCTCAGAATTTTGCTGCAGGCATACACTGACGTACTTGCTCTTCTTTAACGAAATCGAGCCGCCTCTTCTGGAAAGATTGAAATCGGTTTCCATTGGATGCTTAAGACTTCTCGGGACTTAGATTCGATCGACTTTAGGTATTGAACCGAAGCGCAATTCTCGAGTTCAAAAAGTGAGATACCAAAATTAGCGAGCGCTGCGATACCCGATGCCCGTCCATTTCCGGATCAAATAGCCTATTCTATCGTGGACCGTGCAAGCCGATTAATTTTAATTGCGCCAGTCAATACCAAGACACAAATACCTACACCTACAAATAGGTCCGGATAGTGAGATCCGCTCCAAGCTACGAGTAGGCCTGCGATGATCACCGCTAGATTGGCAATGACGTCATTGGTTGAAAAAATCCAACTCGCTTGCATATGCATTCTGCCAGTACGGAAGCGAGAAATGAGTAGAAGACAAGTCACGTTCACTACGAGCGCAAGTGCCGAAATACTAGTCATCCATGCAGGTTCGGGGTCGCTGCCGAAGATAAAGCGCCATACTGCCTGGCCAAGGGCCAGAACGCCTAATGACCCTTGAAGGGCTGCACTTAGTCGTGTTGCCCTCACACGACCCGAAAGCCCCAAACTTACCGACAATAAGCTGAGAAAATAGACTAATGAATCGGCCAGCATATCAAGGCCATCTGCAACTAGGCCTGACGACTGCGCTTTAACTCCGATTGAAACTTCAACAAGAAACATCCCAAAATTCAAACCCAAAAGCCACAGAAGCACCTTGCGTTCCCCTGAAGCATCGTCTGATTTTTCCAATTCGAGTGCATCCTGCGGGTCAACAGGTTTGGACTCTAAGAGAACTGCCCGAAAGGGAATCGCTCCACGGATTTGTTCCTGCCCATCTGCTCTATCATCATGAATGATGGAAACTTCTTTCCGTGTGAAATCAATTGAGATCTTACGGATATCCGTTCTTTCCCGGAGCGCAATTCGGATTGCTTGTTCCTCCGACGGGCAATCTACTTCAGGCGTAGAGAAACGACTCTTTAACAGCATTAACTCATCCCTCTTCTAGTGTCCTAAACTCGGAGCGCTTTTTGAGGGCGCCATCCATCGTTCAAATAAAAGATAAATGGCGGGAAGGGTTACAAGAGTTAGAAAAGTAGAGCTGACAATTCCTCCGATAACGACGGTCGCGAGAGGTTTTTGCACTTCAGCGCCCACTCCACTGGAGAGCATCATGGGTAAAAACCCAAATGCCGCGACCATTGCCGTCATCAATACGGGCCTGAGGCGCTGAAGCACGCCACTCTTTACTAACGCAACCCCCGTTAGGCCATTTCGTCTCAAGTCGTTTAAGCAATTCACGAGCACGACGCCATTTAGCACTGCTATGCCCATTAGAGCGATAAATCCAACGCCAGCGGAAATACTAAAGGGTAGGCCCCGGAGCTTTAGGTTAATCACACCACCTATGAGCGCCAGTGGCGCACAAGAGAAAACGAGAATCGTTTGCGGGATGCTACGGAAGGCAAAAAAGATCATCGCTAGCACCAAGATGACTGCAAGCGGGGTTAGGATCAACAGTCTCTGTCTCGCTTCTATGAGATTTTTGAAATTTCCACCCCACTCAACGTACAGACCGGCAGGGATTTTAACGGATTCCCGAATTGCTTTTTGTGCGTCTAAGACAAAAGACTCAGTGTCGCGACCTCGTGGGTTCACTAGAACGTTGAGCCGACGTTTTGCTTGCTCTCGGTTAATCGTACTAAATACCTCATCGAACTGGACTGAAGCCACTTTCGAAAGCGGAAGTGTGGTGCCGCTGGCCACTTCAACCGGCAGGTCTCGGATCACGCTAAGATTTGAACGCAGGCGCTCATCCAGGCGCACCACAATGGGATAACGCCTTACTCCGTCGTAGAGAAATCCGACTTCTTCTCCTCCCATCGCTATATTTACTGTTTCTAAGATTTCCTGTTTAGGAATGCCAAGACCGCTGAGAAAATCATCGCTAGGAGTAACCCTAAGCATGGGAGATGCGCCCCTGAGTTCCAGCTCCACGTCACCTGCGCCAGGCACTTTTTTGAGCACTTCAACGATCTTTTCGCCCGTCTCAACGAGCTGGTCCATATCGTCACCAAAAAGCTTTACGGAAACATCGGCCCTGCTTCCTTCAAGCAATTCATTGAACCGCATTTGAATCGGCTGACTCACTACAACTCTTTGTCCGGGGAGCTCAGACTCAAGCCGATCTACCATCTGCTGAGTGAGCTGGAGCCATGTACGAGGATTACCAGCTTCTTTGGGCCATTTGTCTCGATCCTTAAAAATTACAAAGTTGTCCGAAAGATTGACTCCCATCGGGTCAGTCGCCAGTTCCGGGGTGCCTAGCCGGCTAAAGACGAGCTCTACTTGAGGGAAACTTCCAATAATTTTCTGCGCTCTACGGTCCCATTCAAGCGACTTATCAAGACTAATATTAACCGGACGGACGAATTGAATCGTACGCGATGCCTCATCCATTCTCGGTAAAAACTCACCACCGAGCCAAGAAAATAAGAACGCTCCCAGCAGCGTGCACGCAATGGCAACTGTAAGCACAGCGCGAGGGCGTTTAATCAGTGGGGTGAAGAGTCGAGAGAATTTTCCTTCAATCCAACGCATTAAGAACGGATCTGATTCGCGGTCCCCGGCTTTGAGCAACAAGCTCGCTAGAGCAGGCACCGTGGTGAAGGACAAAACGAGCGCAGAAGCTACGGCGATGGCAAAGGTCGACGCCATCGGACGAAACATTTTGCCTTCAATGCCTGTAAGAGCCAAAACCGGCAAGAAAACCACGACAACTATTAGCTCACCAAATCCGGCGGTTGAGCGAATTTCAATGGCCGCTTCAGCGATTTGCTCTCGTCTTTCAGAGAGGGAAAGCGCTCGCCCCAACTTCTCCCGAGCACCCCGAAGTTTTCGAATGCAATGATCTAAAATGATGACTGCACCGTCGACGATGATGCCAAAATCAAGGGCACCCAAGCTCACTAGATTCCCAGAAATATTCATACGCTTCATCACGATGAACGTCAGAAGCAAGGTGAGTGGAATGACAACGGCGGTAATGACCGCGGCCCGGAGATTGCCCAGTAGAAGGCATAGTACAATGATAACGAGGGCCGCTCCCGTTAGAAGGTTGTGCTCAACCGTACCTAACGTTTGATTGACGAGATGTGCTCGGTCGTAAACGGTTTCGAGTCGATATCCTTTAGGCAGGCTATCCTTGATTTCACTTAAGCGCTCTCCCACACGGAGGGCGACATCGCGACTATTTTCCCCCATGAGCATCATCACCATGCCGAGCACAGCCTCTTCGCCACGCACAACGGCTGCGCCGGTCCTCAAATCTGAATCCACCTCCACTTGAGCAACGTCACGGATTCGAAGCGTCCGCAAAGAGTCGAGAACTTTTATCGGGGTATCTAGGATGTGATCTTCCGTCAGAAGGAGTCCATTTCCTTGGACTAAAAACTGCTCGCTCGATTGCTGGACGTATCCGCCACCAACGTTCTTATTGGTGACCTTTAAGGCTTCTACGATTTGCGAAAATCCGAGCCCGAATCTCTTCATCTGCTCCGGGTTAGGCTTGATGTGATACTGACGCTCATACCCTCCAATGGTATTCACTTCAGCCACCCCACGAACCGTTAGGAGTCTGGGTTTAACGATATACTCTTGGAGTGAACGAAGTTCCATGAGCTGAGCTTTCCGCTCCGCTCCTTCACTCACTTTGTCGGCTTCGATGCTATAAAAGAAAATCTCGCCAAGGCCAGTGGAGATCGGCCCCAGGATTGGACGAGTCTGCTCCGGCAGCTCTCCCTGAACAAGCTGAAGTCTTTCGCCTACGAGTTGCCTCGCCCGATAAATGTCTGCACCGTCTTCAAAAACAACGGTCACTACTACGAGGCCAAACCGAGTCAGAGACCGAATTTGCACCACACCTGCGACGCCTGCGAGTGCATTCTCTAGTGGAAATGTGACTGAGCGCTCGACTTCTTCAGGCGCAAGTCCCGTGGCTTCCGCAAAAACCTGAACCTGAGTGTTGGTGATATCAGGTACGGCATCGATGGACATGTGGGTAAAGCTCCACCAGCCCACGAACGCTAGAATTAGGGTGATCACTAAGACCCAGATCGGGCGAAAGACGGAAAATCGAATAATCCGAGTAATCATAGAAGCCTATTCAAACCGCACACTGTCAGTCACCACAGGCATCTGCTTTGGGGCCCCAAAGATCCATATCGATGACACGAAGAGCGGGGGCGCCTTGAATCGCAATTTCGTCGCCTGCACTAAAATCTTTGGACGAAAAATGAATCTTACCGTCTGCCGATTCAGCTCCCTCGATTTCGACCATTCGAACCCAACCATCGCGTCGCCGATAGACTGCGGTAAAATCCTGGAAGCGCACAATTCCACCGGGCTCAGCGACAAGCTGACTAGCGCCTACAAGCGTGAAGCGAACGCCTAATGATTCAGCAGCCTGCGCACGCAAACGGAATCCTTTTTCAAGTTCCGCACCTTCTATGGCCTTAGAGTTTGAACTCTGGCTTTTCTTCGCTTCATCAGAAGCAAAAACGACAGTTGCCGAGGCTGCATGAAAACCAACTAGAACAGCAAAAACTGCACGATAATTCCTGTAAGACATTTTTCGCAATCTCTTCCTTTATCCCGTTTCTCGAATAGAACTTTTCTGCTTCTGCCCAACACATCGGCCACCGGAGCGGGCATCAATTAAACGCTGAAGCTGTTTTCGGTCGGCCTTGCACTGCCCGTCAGCATCAGAAAACTCGGAAATGACTGAAATCAGCCGCCGCAAATCCGGATGATCGACTTGGATTTTGTGATAAATCCATCGACCCTCCTTTTCTGCCGTAAGTAGACCCGTGGCCCTTAGCACCTTAAGTTGTCTTGAAATGGCATATTCAGGCTCATTTAAGGCCTCGGCCAGATCACAAGAGCAAGCCTCTTTGATTTTTGGATCCGCAAGGACCCGAATGATTCGGAGCCGCACTGGATCAGACAAAGCCTGAAAAACGTCCGTCGGACCTATTTGAACTAGATACATACTTGCGTTTTAGCGCAACTATGCCTATGTATCAAGTCATGTTTTTCGGCAGATTGAGCGCGCCTTTTTTTCATAAACTTATTTTCGGTTTACTCGGACTAGGTGCGTTTTGTTCAGCGGCTCACGCTTGTGAATCGGTGAGAACGCCAGCGGAATTTCTCCAATGCGTGTTGCAACGTAAACCAGAAATCATCAGTGCTCGCGCGGAAGCCGAAAGTGCCACCGATTTAAAGCAACAGTCAGGTCGGTGGATAAACCCAGAGATTGAGAGTGAACATCTTTTTGGGAAAACTTTAGGTGACGTCCAGTACGAACATCAGATCGGCTTACTGCAAACTTTTGAACTCGGTGGAAAACGGGGTGCAAGAATTGCTGCCGCGGAGGCGAGAGAGAATAAGGCCACTGCGGATCGAGATGCACAGATCGGTGAAGAGCTCAGCGACGCCTTAGGGGAACTTCTACAAGCAGCTCAACTTCGCGAAGAACTTGCGGCCGTAAACTCCGCAATTAATGCTTATCAAAGAATGCTCTCGACCCTTCGGCGCCGATCCGTGTTGTCGGTTGAGCAACGCTCGACGCTTCAGCTCTTTCAGTCAAATTTTGAAACGCTAGAAGACACTCAAGCCTCGCTCTTGTCTGAGCAGAAAATCCTTCTCGCCACTCTCGCAACCGATCTTCCGGGAGTTAAAGTAGATTGGGCTGCGCTTGCGCGAATTACCGTGGCCGACTGGCCAGAAATATCAAAGGACTTACTAAATTCAGTTCCGACAAAAAACCCCACTCTACGTAGGTTAAATGCCCTTAATGAGCTTGCTTTCGCTGAGTATGAATCTGCCTCAGCGGAGGCGTGGCCTGATTTGAAGCTAGGTCCAACCATTCGTTTTTCAGGTGAGGGTCCCATACACTCTCAAGCCTACGGCCTAGGCGTTTCTATTTCGCTCCCCATCTGGGATGCTCGCGGGCCACTAAAACGAGCCACTCATCGTTTGATTGAAGCATCTCGGATCACACTGGAAGCGAAGCACACTCAAGAACAGCTTTTGATTCAGGAGAAATCAGATTCTTACCGAGCGCTTAGAGAACGAATTCTTGATCGCTCCGCGCGTGAATCCTTCGAGCACTATATCGATTCGGTGGAGTCTCAGTACGCCCGAGGGTTACTCGGTCCCGCCCACGTAATCGAAGCCTATCGACAGAGAATTGAAGGGCTTCGTTCTCGATTCCAAGTGGAGCGAACTGCGCTTTCATTACTACTAAACGTTTGGACCTCACTCGGAGATCTCCCAGATCCCGCAATTAAATGGGCCCAATCCTCGTGGAGAGAGGTGTCTAACAAATGAAACAAACAGAAGTTTTAGGTCGGTCAAAACACATAGAAATAATAAAGGAGAAAGTTATGAAAACATTTGCACTGGTTGCTTTAGGTTTAAGCCTTGGAATCTCGGGAGCCTTCGCAGAAGAGCAGAAGAAAGATTTCAAGCTCGTAGAAACTTGCAAAAAAGATTGCCCCACCGCGAAGACGGATGAAGACGCGCATAAGTGCGCTGAGAAACTTGGACGTCTCAATAAGAGCTTTAAGAAAAGCAAATGCTGGGAAGTGAACGAGCAGTATGAGGCGGCCAATTCCAAGGAAGTTAGTCAATAAGACGCCTTAAAAGGGGGTCTTATTGAGGAGGAGAGTATTATGAGTCAGTTTTTTCGCTATACATTCGGTCCATTTCTATTGATTTGCGTTGCAATCGGCCTTTCAGGTTGTGGTGGTCAAGGCAACGAGCGACTTCAAGAAAAAGCAAAGCTTGAAAGCGAGCAGGAGCAAGAAGCGATAAACGAAAACCTGCGGCAGAAGGCCGTGGCCATGGAGACCGATTTAGAAATTCGACGGCGTTTTCTGAACTCGGTATCCGGGGTATTCGAGGGCACGTTCGAAGGGTTGAGCGGAAGCGTGTTTTCGATAAGGGCCACTTTTACGCCTAGTCTGCCCGCATTTCCTAGCTCGCAGCGTCCTCGAACGATCGAAGAACTTTCCTTTGAGCTCAGCAACCTTCACCTCAATGCACACATCACCACCTGGAAAGACGGTTTTGCTGCCGGCTGTGTTTTTCAAAATGTTCGTCCCGATATATCTGAAGGAAAGATTCATTTAGTGTCAGAGAACTGTGTGAAAACTTATACTTTGCACTTAGCCTCCGACTTAAGTGAAAGAAGCAGTGAAGCACAGACTTTCGAGTCGAAAGAACTTGCTAAGCAAATTACAAATGGAAGTTTGACCCATTCTCCCGCATTGATGGGCTTGGGGCAGTCCAATTTTTCTGCGGAGCTATTTCCTGTTCGTTTGGGGCGAAAAGTTGAGTGAAATTTTACGAACTATGTAATCAAAAAAAGAGCTACAACTTAGGGTAACTGCTTCCTAACACGCTCAGATTTTTCTGCAGACTTTGTGGCACACCGCAGTCGCCTAGCGAAACCGGCGCGCCTCCTCGGGAAATACAGAAATCGGTTTCCAACTGATGCTTAGAACCTCCCGCGACTTGGTTTCGATTGTCTTGAGACACTGAGTGTAGTTGCAGTTCTCAAAGTCAAAAAGTGAAATGCCAAATTTGCTTAAAGCTGCAATCACCATCAATCGAATCAAAATGTTGTACATAAAAACTCCTTGTTAGTTGCTAATGGATGTTTTCCGTTGAATCGAAAACATCGAGTGAAATTACCGGCATAGTTTTTTTGAGAACGCGCGCAGGTCTTCAGTTAAGAAGCACTCCGGAAGAGGCGCGCCAAAGAGGATGTGGTCAATTACCGAATGTCTTTCCCAGATCTCTCTCAGTATCTCGCCAATCCCAACGATGGTTTCTGTGTCAAATGCCGCACCTCGGTCGGCAAAGATCATCAGCTCCGACAAAGTGATAAGCCTATTTCTCAGCGGCCTCGTTTCGTCTTGGTAGATAACGGCCGTATGATTAAAGTCTTCACAGCAGGGCTTTCTTTGACTCATTGGGTCATCCTTGCAAATCCTGGAAGCTTTGAGAGATCGGCCCGGATGAGTGCCTCAATGGGCACTCCAAATGTGTTTGAAAGCTTAACCCAATAGATACGTTTACTGGGCTCGGACGTGCCATCCCTCCAGCTCCGGTAGGTCGTTCGGGGGATGCAAAGGCGGCGTAAAACGTCCCTCTCGCTCCATTGCTTGGAGCGCTCAAGACACTCCAGGAACTTGTAAAATGGCACCTCTGGAATGGAAACCTGTGGTACATAGGCTTTGGCGTTGAGCCAGGCGGTCTGGTTCATCGTTCGTCCCTCCTTCGGATCCGTGCTGCAAGCCGCTTTATTGCGGACTCAAGTCACTGATCTCAAAAGGACGTTATGGGGACGCCAATTTTTTCAGGCTTTTTGGCCACAACATTCACAAATCACGAAAGTCAAAAGCCAAAGGTTTCTTGGGCTTATCTAAATCGATTTTTTCGAACGTTACCGAAAATTGCCGTCCGTTACGAATTTGGTCTTAGCTTGGTCTTACTCTGGTCTTAGTGGAGCCCGGCTTTGTCAAAAATTGGAAAAATGGTGTCTAGGCACCCGAGTCACTGGATCTTAAAAGCGAGTTTGATAGACGTCTAGAGTGCCTAGCCAGGAAACCGGGTGAGATCTAGTCACTCTAGACAGGTGGTCTAGCGATGTCCGCTAGAACCCCTCCTCACGAAATCTACTTGGAATTGCCCAATTCCAAATTTGCTTAGAGCTATATTTTCGAGCTTACGATTGGCTTGGAAGAAGGGGGATGGTCACCTCCGAACTCCGCCTTCCAGCGCGTGATCGTCTGCGGCGTGACACCGACTTTGCGGGCCGCCTCTTCAAGTGTGATTCCCTTGGCCTTTTCAATTTCAACCGTCCGGAGATGCATGATGATCTCCTCCGGCGTGTACCTCTTCTTCGGCATATCCCGCTCCCTTCTACCGGGCCACCCGAAAGAGCCAATAAAATAAAAAGCCCCTGATCTCTATGAAGAGAAAGCAGGGGCTTCGCCGAAATGCCGTCCGAGGCTCGATCCCTCGGAACTCAATTTGGGTCGGAACCTATGCTATTCACGAAGCCGCTTTTTCGTTCTCAAAGTCGCTAGATGAATGTCGTTCCTCCTTTCCCTTCGTCGAGTGCTGACCGATCAGCCTTCCGAAGAAACCCGTACTAGATCCATTGCTGATCTTAATCTGGCGCGGTTTTGCCGATTCCGTTTTAGGTATGCAAACCCTTAGGGTGCCGTCTTGGTAATTGGCTTCAACCTTGTCCACATCTACTCCAGCTGGGAGGGCGAATGTGCGCTGAAACCTCCCGAGACGACGTTCGGAGTACCAAATGTCTTCGGACTTGCTCTTCTTCTCCTGTCGCCGCTCTCCAGAGATGGTGAGCTGTTGATTAACGACTTCTAACTTAATTTGATCCCTCTGGACTCCTGGCATATCCAGAGTCAGGAGATAATGGCCTTTGTCTTCTTCGACATCGCAAGGTGGAACCCACTCTGATTCGGACGTTCGCCATGTTTTGGAGTTGGGCGTTATCCAGAAGCGGTCGAAGAATCGGTCCATTTCGCGGCGAATTTCACCAAGAGGATCCAATCCGCGGTTCCAGATGAATGGCATGCTTGTATTCATGGTTTGATTCCTCCTTTTGTTAGGGATTGCCTGCCTCTTATGCAAAATAAAATTATCACGCCATTGGCTTTGTCAAGTCAGGCGGAAGAGGGAAGTGGGTTCAGCCTTTTGAGACGACCCGATAAATGGCGTAGTCCTTTCCAGTGATCCAGTTTCTTGGAAATCGATCTGGCGGCACTTTCTAAAGATACCTTCGGATCTTCATGGGCTGCGCTGGTCCTAAAAGGACCGTTGCTTGAATAGATATCGATCGAGCATTTATAAAGCTCACCCTTCTTTTTTAGCGCGGCGACTACAATTGATCCGTAGGGAGCTAAGTCAAGGAGTCGTTGAGTCGCAAGATTCGCTTTTTTTCTTAGGTCTTCATTTGGTTCGAAGTCAAAGAAATTGAAATCGGGCGCTATTTGAATCATGGAAGCCTCCTTTAAATGAACTATTTAATGGTCGCCTGCATGGACTAGGAAAAAATTTCGATTGGCTCTGGCGAAATTTCAGAAGTTAGCTTCATGTGCCTGAGCGCATGGGCCAAAGCCTCTTGGATATTGCGACCGCCTTCAAATCCGCGCCAGTACTTATTGGCGATCCGAACCTCGATATCACAGTGGTAGTATGGATGCTCATCCTCACGCTCCACGGTTACACGATAGTTTGAAGGTCTTGGGGGGGGCAAAGATGTCTGATTGCGACTGATCCATTTTTCTACCTGCCGCTCGATAAAACGTTGAAACGACCTGGTCGCCTTCGTTCCGATAATCTGTATTCTTTTGTTTTTGTCGTCCATAATGTGGCTCTCTCCTTTCTCGTCCATGATTAGGCCGGGACCTTCTCTAAGATCGTTTCGTCTGCTTCTGGAAAACTCGAGATGAACTTTAAAAGCTCGCTCTCTTTCCTGCAGGTCAGGCAATAACGATCAAATATAGTTTTTGGTTTGAATTCGTCTTTGCAGATGTTGCAGAATCGGTACGCGAGTTTTGACTTCCTGTTTACTTTGCGTGTCTCTGTACCGTCTTTTCCGATCAGCTCCATAGCTATTCCTCCAAACAAAAATGTTTAGTTGAGTCGGCTTGAAGTCGGATTGGGCTTGTACTCCGATTGAGGTTCGTCTTTATTCACCCGCCATGGCCAATCGTTTTTGTCGGTGCAAGCCCGGGGCGAATTTGTTGACGGGAAGTGGTCGGATTGATCTGAGCAGATCATGGCGTCGGTTGACGCCAGCGTGTGATTAGTCTGCTCGGGGTTGTGCTCGGGAAACAAAATATACCCTGGGTTTCCGCCCTGGGCCGGGATCATTCCCATTCCGGCGCTGGCTAGGGCAGCCGTAAAGATTGCCGCAGGATAGGTTACCTGAAATGTGCGACTCATGACTCCTGTTGACATGCGTGAGTTCTCCTTTCCTTCGAGTTAAGTTTCTGACCTCCTAAGCAGGTCGAAGAATTGGAATTTTTAAACCAAATACTGCCTACTATTTTTAAATAGGTTCGGCTCGGAAATTGTCAAGAAAAGCGGCGAAAAATTTTTATAAGTATCTGAAATTATATTATTATTCCCAACGGGAGCTGTTTCCGCCGTCTGCGTCTCTGCGGGGTTTTTGGGGATGCATGGTGGGGAAACCTGTGATTGGGTGCCGATGGAGGCTTGCTTCCCGATAGTCTGAATTACCCCGGAAAAAGGATTAGTCCAAGGGTAGGGCGATCTCTTCGCACTCCGCGGGGCGATTGTCCACGCAGGCCGTATAGGCCGCGTCGGCCGCGCCCGGGAGCTGTGATTGCAAACCCGGAATCACGTTGTGAATGAGTTGGCCGATCCTTCTCATTACGTCGCCCACCTGATGAGTGAGATCCAGGCAGGGATCACTGTCTTCTAGATTTGAGAATCCATTGGATGCCCGGCAGTTTCGCAACGCCGTTAGCAAAGAGCCCAGTTGCCCCTGGAGCGCCGCCAACTGCGCCTGGGCCGCAGAGATTTGTTGATGAATGCTTTGCCACGCGCCGATCGCATCCTCGCATCGATTTTGGTAAACGGTGCATGGAAACACGTTATCGATAAAGCACTGCAGGTTGTTGATGATTCCGTCGACTTCACCGAAATCGATGCCGCCACCGGAAGGCATCGGGACCACAATTCCCGGTGTCAGGTCAACGCTATTGCAGTGAGGGGCGGCCAGGGACGAGTAAGGAAGAGCACCCAGAAGTAACGCGATCCAATAAGTTTTCATTATTTTCCCCTCTGGTAGAGAATGCGACGCAATGTGTTATTAATAAAGTAAAAACTGTAATTTTGTTTATTATTATACTATTAAATCTAATAAATAATAATAATAACAGATATTTAATATATAGATTCGATATTAATTTCTATTTTTTTGTTAATTAAAAATGCTCACGCTTCTTCGCTGGGGAGCTCGCTTTAATGTAAGAGCGGTTCGTTAGGCAGCTGGACCATAAAGGTGGTGCCTTTCGTTTTGAATCGGTGCGTTTTCTCCAGAAGCCGTTCGATATCGACTGCTTTTTAAACGAGGTCGGCGCTTTGATTGCCCCCAAGCGAGCCGGCCCCTAAAGGACGATCATCACGGACATCGCCATCATGAGCATATTTTCCACGATGGTCACCTTCGTGAGCGGAAGATTAAATGCGGTTCCAAGGCAGGCGCACTGGAACTTGCGCTTTTGCCTCAAAGCCTGGATCACGCCTATCGTGGTGGGCAGCAAAAATAACACCACTAAAATCGACAAAGCTTTCACCTCGACCGCTAAGAGCAAGCCGATTCCCGCCCCGAGTTCGAAGAACGGGTAGACGTACCCGTAAGGGTATAGTTTTCTGGCGATGGGGTCGTAGGTCGCGAACGCTTCGGCGAATTTGGGAGGATCCAAGAACTTGAAATACGAAAGCGCGATCAGGGTCGCGCCCATGAACTGGTACATCCAATGATCCCAGTCCGAGCGGCCGAGTGCTAGGTTCAGGGCTGGGATTCCCGCGCAGAGGCCAAACAGCAAAATCAAAGGCATATACTTTAAGACCCAGGCGGATGTGGACTCCTTCGTCTGCATTGTGTGGCCATTTTCCGAAACGGAATACTTTCCCAGGGAGGCCAGCCTCTGGTTTATGGTGCCGGCGTCGTATTTTACTTTCGAGTCAAAGTGAATACGCGGCGGGTCCAGGGTAACGTGAAGATTTTCTATGCGGGAATCCTGCCGGAGGTTCTCCGTGATTTTCTTCACGCAGCTTTCACAGGTCATTCCGTCTACGTTAAACATTTGGTGAGTCATGCGTGCTCCTTAGCGCTTTTGGTAAAGCGTCAGTAGTTCATTGATTTTTTCGTCGGTGCGACGAGGGTCTCCGGCGTCGATCGCGTCTTTAATGCAGTGCCGGGCGTGGCGTTCCAGGATAAGGGCTTCGGTCGAGCGTAGGGCGGCCATGATCGCCCGCATTTGGTTGAGGATATCAATGCAGTAGCGGCCGTCTCCGACCATGCGCTCCACGCCCTCGATTTGACCCCGAATGCGGCGTAGCCGAACTAAGTCTTCCGAATGATCCGTCGGTGGGGGGGCTTTAGGTTTACGGTGGGGGTTGTTCATTGGTACATGGTACCCCTATGGGGTATATATGTCAAGGCCCGGAATGCTCGAACGCTTCGCGGATCCAATCGGTCAGGGGGGTTTCCACCTGGTCCGAGTGCGTAAGGTGCATCACATGGACCCACTTCGTCTTGGAAACCGAATTGATTTTCTTGATGAATTCCGACCGCAAGGCGCGAGGCAGGAAAAAATTCAATTCGAGAAACGCTTTCTTTGGGCGCACAAAAGCATAGCAAGTTTTGCGGGCGAACATGATCGAGCGATGCGAGGTTCGCATTTCCTGGTCCCCCTGGCTCAGTAGTCGTGAACGCAGCGCGAGCCAAGCTTCTTGCAGGTCTTCCGACAGGTTCGCTATCTGCTCCTGTTCAGATCGCACCGGGAGGTGATACCCGTCACGCTTGAGCCTTGCGTCCATTTTTGATTTCGACGCGACCTTTGACTTCGATTTTGTTGTTAGCCGGGTCGGTTTCTTCCGTTTGGTTTTCTGTTTCACGCTCATCGGGCGCGAGCTTACCGCATGGCATCCAAGGATGGCAATCGGATCGACACGCGGGGAACCCGTTCACCGAAGGGTTACGGATCCCCCGCGCCGTTGGGTGCACTCAATTCTCGGGGACGATGGGGCAGCCGGTTAGTAGCGCATCCAGTTCAGCTTGGTGTTGGGCACGCCGCTCGAGCAGCAATGCCTCTTCATGGGCATTGGAGGCGAGCATACGCTTTAGGAATTCGATGTCTTCTTTCTCGGAATCGCACGGGGGATTGAAGCAAGTGGTGCCGGGGTTTTGCTCTCTCCACTTCGCTACGCATTTATTATAGTCATCGTAAGCCTTCTTGAGCGCGTCTCGGAGCCAGGCGTCTTCTTCATAGAGGTCGGCCAGTTCGCCGTCGATTTGCCGAATCCAGTTTCGGTGGTGTTCGATATTCTCTTGATCCGTGGGGGGGGGCACAGTGCTCGAGTAGGCTGGCCAAGGACGGCACGAGGGTAGGGGTCCGAGCCGTGGTTTCGGTCGAGAAGTTCGCCCCTTCGAATAGTATCAGCTCGATGCTGTCTACCGACTGGCAGTTGTCGTCGTCCGGGCCCGGCATGCTGCCGCCCCCGCCGGTGCTTGCCCAGCCAGTGGGGTTCAGGGTCATGATCAATATAGCAATAGTCGCCGCTTGTTTATTCAATGGATTTTCCTCCCAGGCCTCCATCATCGCTGTCTTGAGCCATCCTGACGATCAAAGTCCCGATCGGCAGGTCAAACGGGCTTTCTGGCGCTTTCCGGCGACCGAATGCTTGTAGCGGTGGACAACTTTACCGGTGACCTTTATCTTTGGACCCTATGGCAAGGCTCCATGGATTGCGGGTTTAGCGATGCAGTTTGAAAATGTACACTTCGACGCCGCGGCGCAAGTACGCATGGCCGAGGGTGGCGCGAGCCTTTACCCCCTGATTGAAAAGTATGATGCCCAAATGCGCGGTCCTTGCGTGGAGTTCGGCCCGTATTTGAATCCGATTTTAGCGCCCACGCGCTTTCCTGCGGCCGAGATCACTTTCGTGGACGGCGATGGAACCGCCTTACGGGTATTGCAAGACCGATTCGCCGTCGCGCTCCCACCCGTGCGCTTCGTTCAATTTGATTTATCAGGGCCCACTGCCCAACTGCTCGAGCGACTACCGAAACGGTTTAATGCCGTCGTAGTTTCACAGGTGCTGAATTACTTGGATTTTCATCGCTTCCTGACCACGCTGCATCACGTGTCGAATACCAACGCCTACCTGTTTATCAATAACGTCATCGATTTCGGGATTCCGGAGCGGTTTTCCTCGAATCGCCCGCGGGACGATCGGGAGATTTTGGCAACCTTGCCGCGTTTTGGTTGGGAAATCGTTGAGTACCAGCTCGTCCCCTCGACGTCGGATCGGCACCAAAGCCCGCGCCTTTTGCTCGTGGCTAAGCGGATCGCCCGGGGCTAGGGGAAACGAATGTTCATTGGACACTTCGCCCTCGGATTCGCCGCCAAAAAAGTTGCTCCCCGTACGTCGCTCGGTACCTTGTTACTCTCCGTGGGCTTCGTCGACGTGCTCTGGCCGTTCTTTCTGCTCCTGGGTTGGGAGCAGGTTCGCATTGATCCGGGCAATACGGCGGTAACGCCTCTTGATTTTGTAAGCTATCCCCTCAGCCACAGCCTCCTGGCGAGCGTGGGATGGGCGCTGCTCTTCGGAGCGGTTTATTTCGGATTCACGCGTTACTGGCGGGGCGCTACGGTGCTCGCCTTCGGGGTGCTGAGCCATTGGTTTCTGGACTTTTTCAGCCACCGCCCCGACCTGCCGATTTTCCCGGGCGCGGGTCAGCCCAAATACGGCTTAGGCCTCTGGTATTCAGTCCCGGCCACGCTCGCGGTCGAACTCGTGTTATTCGCCGTTGGCGTCGCGATATATGCACGGGTGACCCAGGCGCGAAATCGAATCGGCAAGTGGGGTTTGGCGTCTTTCGTAGCGACGATGCTGTTGATTTACTTTGGAAACATCTTCGGTCCCCCGCCTCCGAGCGAACAGGCGATCGCGCTTTTCGGGCCGGTGAGCCTTGCGCTCTTCGCATGGCCGTATTGGGTGGATCGCCACCGAACGGCCATCGATTCAGCTAATCGAAATTGAACCCCCGCCTGTGAGCCCCTTAGGCAGTGGCTTGGAGGGGAGGCGACGTGCCCCCCTTTTTTTCTAGGGTGATGGGTACGTTCAAGAGCTTAGAAATCGGGCAATTCCGCTTCGCGGTGTCCAGGGCTTTGTCCACCTGCGCATCCTCTGCGCCCGGCACTTGAACGGAGACGGCTAGGTGGCTGCCCGTCACGCGAACCCCGTCGGCTTCCTTCGCTAGGCTCACTTCAGCTTGTGCCTCGATGGATTCGGCCTTGAGTCCACGCTTCCCCAGCTCGAACGCCACCGCCATGGAGAAGCAGCTTGCATGGGCGGCGGCGATCAGTTCTTCTGGATTCGTGCCGCTTTGGGTCTCGAACCGGGTTTGAAACGAATAAGGCGTGCTTCGCAACGCGCGACTTTCCGTTGAAATCGTACCCTTGCCCGTTTTCATGTCTCCTGTCCAAACCACGCTAGCGCTACGTTTGGTCATTTTCGTCTCCTTTTTTGTTTCCCGCTTAGGTGCAACCCGAATGCCAGGCCCGCCGCGGAGTGAGAGGAGAAAGCGGCGAAACGAGGCCTACGTTCGATCAGATTTGACTCATCCTCGTGCCAGAAGGTATGCGCAAAATGTTTCAGCCCGAACCGGCGCTGGGGGTCGGCATTAGGCGATCGGCAATAGGTCCAAGTCCTTTTTCTTGAGCTGGCGCAAATAGGGCGGCAGGCATCTTATGTAGCGGTTTTTCGAAGGCATGGACGAGATCGGCTTTCAGATACTTTCGGCGCATCGCCAGGCCGACCTCGCGGGCGGGGATCGGGTGCTCGAACGGAATCAGGGAGCTGTGGTCTTTTAGGGTCTTGCGTCGCGAGATGGGGAACCAGGGGGCGGAAGGTTTCCAGTAGCTCCACGTCGGATGGTATGAGGTGGTTCATGGCATCGGCTCCGTCTTCATTCTGACGAAAGCACCGCAGCTCAGCAAGCTAGGGCTATATTACCCGGGTGATATTGACATTTCAATTATACCCGGGTAATATCAAATCCGAGGTGACCTATGGAAAACCAACTTCCGCAGCTTTACACGGCTTTTGACGGCCATCGACGACTCGCCGAGGGGCCCCTGGAAGCGGTGGTCCTAAGCGTGCGGCGGCATTTGAAAGCGCACGCATCGGCGTCGGTGCTTGTTTTCAGCGATCTCACGGGTAAGCAGATGGACTTTGATCTTCAGGGGACGGAAAAAGAAACGTTGCAGCGCTTGCAGGTCTACTTAACCAAGGAAGCCCCTCCGGCCGCTGCGAGTGGTCCGGGCCGTCCACGGCTCGGCGTCGTTTCCCGCGAGATTTCGCTGCTTCCCCGTCATTGGGAGTGGCTCTCGGCTCAGCCGGGCGGCGCTTCCGCGACGTTGCGTCGATTGGTAGAGGACGCCAAGAGGCATTCGCACGGTCGCGAGGCTTTGCGGAACGCCCAGGAGCGTACATACAAATTCATGGCCGCGATCGCCGGAGACCTGCCGGGTTACGAAGAAGCCCTGCGGGCGCTCTATGCGAAGGACCGGAAAAAATTCCGGGCGCAGATCGCAGAGTGGCCGTTGGACGTGCGCGAGTACGCCAAACGGCTTTCCGGGCTTGTCTTCGAATAGCACAAGCGGGGCACAAGCCTGTACCGCGGTCAGTCGATAGGAAGCACGTCCAAATCCTGTTTGCGTAGCTGACGCAAATAGGGCGGCAGACATTGTAGGAGCTGGGCTTCGAAGGCTTGCACGAGTTCGGCCTTCAAGTGTTTTCGGCGCATCGCCAGGCCGATCTCGCGGGCGGGCATGGGATGCTCAAACGGAATGATGCTGCCGCGATTCCGGAAGTCTTCGGTCGCCAGGTAGGGAGCCAGCGTGTAACCGCCCACGGTATCCACCAGATTTTTGAGCGTCTCCAGGCTTCCGCTTTCCAATCGGAAATTGCTCCCGGCATCCCGGCGCCCTTTCATCCCGCAAAGATCCAGCATCTGGGTACGTAGGCAGTGCCCCTCCTCGAGCAACCAGATATCCTCAGGAGAAAGGTTTTGGGGTTTGATTCGTCGGAAGCGTCGAAGCGGATGCTCTTTGCCGCAAACGACGGAAAGGGGCTCCCAAAACAAAGGACGCTCCGAGATCTGTGGTGAACCCAAGGAAAGCGCCACGATCGCGAGATCGATTTCGTCACGATTCAGGGCTTGGATGATATCCGGGGTCTGCATTTCACGTAGGTCGAGGTCCAAGTTCGGCAGGCGTCGACGAAGCCGGGGGAGAAGTCGAGGTAGGAGGGAAGGCGCGAGCGTGGGAATGACGGCCACCGTGAGCTCTCCCGACAGAGGGCCCCGGACGCGGCCATGAATCTGCTCTTCAAGTTTTCGTACTTCGTGGAGGATGAGTTTCATCTGGGCGAGTACGGGACGGGCCCGATCGGTCGCTCGCACGGGCTTTTTCGCACGATCAAAAAGAACGAAGCCCAGATTTTCCTCGAGCCGCTGGACCTGCATGCTGAGGGTGGGCTGGGTGATGAAGCAGGCTTTCGCGGCCCGGGCGAACTGCCCGTACTTCTCTACGGACAGCACATATTCGATTTGGGTGAGAGTGAAATTCAGCTTCGGCATCCTCACACCCTAGTATAGATAAAATCTATTTCGTATTAGAAATTATCGATTTCAATCTATTCGCCAAGGTCGTTACCATCTCCCGGTAAATTCAAATCATCGAACAACCAAATAACTCAAGTAGGGGGTATTCGTGTCGAATCTAAAGCCTTTTGTGATCGCGCTGGGAGTCGTGGCGTTTGGCCAGCTTGCCCATGCGGCGGACAGTCGCCAAACTATGTCGAATCAATTTTGGTGGCCGGAGCGCCTCGATCTTTCGCCGTTGCGTCAGCATGGAGCGGAATCCAATCCGATGGGCAATCGTTACAAGTACTCCGCGGAGTTCAAAAAGCTAGATGTGAAGGCCGTTAAGAAAGACATCGAGCAGGTGATGAAAACTTCCCAGGCGTGGTGGCCGGCCGACTGGGGACACTACGGACCTTTCTTTATCCGCATGGCTTGGCACAGCGCCGGTACGTACCGCACCCTGGATGGTCGAGGTGGGGCAGGCGGAGGCCAGCAGCGCTTTGAGCCGTTGAATAGCTGGCCGGATAACGCGAACCTCGATAAGGCGCGTCGCCTGCTTTGGCCCGTGAAGAAAAAGTACGGCAGCCGCATCTCTTGGGCCGATCTGATGGTGCTCGCGGGGAATGTCGCGCTCGAATCGATGGGCTTCAAAACGTTTGGTTTCGCCGGTGGCCGCACCGACGATTGGGAAGCGGATATCGTCTATTGGGGGCCCGAAAAGAAGTGGCTCGCCGACGAGCGCTATTCAGGAGATCGCAAGCTCGCCAAGCCCTTGGGCGCGGTGCAGATGGGCCTCATCTACGTGAATCCGGAAGGACCGAACGGCAATGCGGATCCGATCGCGGCGGGGAAAGATATTCGCGAAACTTTCGGGCGCATGGCCATGAATGACGAGGAAACCGTGGCATTGATCGCCGGTGGTCATACCTTCGGCAAAGCCCATGGCAAGAAAGATCCCTCGAAGTGCGTGGGCGTGGAACCGGCCGGGGCGGGTCTGGAAGAGCAGGGCTTCGGCTGGAAGAGCAAGTGCGGAACCGGTAGCGGGGGCGATGCGATTACCAGCGGTCTCGAAGGCGCTTGGTCGGTTTCGCCGACGCAATGGACGCACCAGTACCTGGAGCATCTCTTCAACTTTGAGTGGGAGAAGACCAAAAGTCCGGCGGGCGCCACGCAGTGGGTCCCCAAGGGCGGGGCGGCCGCGACGTTGGTTCCCGACGCGCACGACCCGACGAAGCGTCACGCACCGATCATGTTCACCACCGACTTGGCACTGAAGTTTGATCCCGAGTACCAAAAGATCGCCAAGCGCTTCAAGGACAACCCCAAGGAGTTCGAACTGGCCTTCGCGAAGGCGTGGTTCAAGCTCACCCATCGGGACATGGGGCCGCGTTCGCGTTACCTGGGCAAGGAAGTGCCAAAAGAAGCATTGATTTGGCAGGACCCGGTGCCTCCCGTGAGCGGTAGGCTCATCGGGGCGGCCGAGATCGCGAGCCTCAAGAAGAAAGTCTTGGGTTCGGGACTGACGGTTCCGGAGCTCGTGCGCACGGCTTGGGCCGCCGCCGCCTCTTTCCGGGGTACCGACATGCGGGGTGGCGCCAATGGCGCTCGTTTGCGTCTGGCTCCGCAGAAGGATTGGCCCGTGAATAATCCGGAAGAAGTGGCCAAGGTCGTGGGCCGCCTGGAAGGGATTCAGAAGGACTTCAACCGGGCGGGTGGAGCGAAAGTCTCGCTGGCGGATCTGATCGTCCTCGGTGGTGTTGCCGCCGTCGAGCAGGCCGCGAAAGCCGCGGGGGGTTCGCTCAGTGTGCCCTTCAAGCCAGGACGCACGGACGCCACGGCGGAGCAGACGGACGCGGGTTCGTTCGCGGTGCTCGAGCCTAAAGCCGACGCTTTCCGCAACTACTACGGCGAAGGCAACTCCCTGTCGCCGGCCGAGATGATGGTGGATCGAGCCAATCTGCTGACCTTGAGCGTGCCGGAGATGACGGTGCTCTTGGGCGGCTTGCGCGCGCTCGACGCCAACTCGGGTCAATCGAAGCACGGGGTGCTGACCTCTCGTCCGGGTACGCTGAGTAACGACTTCTTCGTGAATCTGCTCGATATGTCGACGAAATGGCAGAAGTCGGAAAAGCAAGCCGGTCTGTACGAAGGGGTGGATCGCGCGTCGGGGGCCGTGAAGTGGACGGCCACCCCGGTCGATCTGATCTTTGGTTCCCACTCCGAGCTGCGGGCGATCGCCGAGGTTTACGCGGCCGAAGACGGCAAGGCCAAGTTCTTGCGTGACTTCGCCAGCGCGTGGAACAAGGTGATGACGCTCGACCGCTTTGATATGTAAACACTTCAACCGGGGTATCCCTGGGTATTACCGAGAACGGGCCGATTCCTTGCGGGATCGGCCCGTTTTGCTTTTATGCATCTCTTCCGATGTATTCGGCCATTGACAAAAGGCGGCGCCTTCTTTATATTTAACTTATTGGTTAATTAAACGATAAGTTAATTACAAATGGATACCCTGAGCCAAACCTTCGCCGCGCTTGCCGATCCGACCCGTCGGGCGATCCTTGCGCGCCTTTCCAAAGGCGAAGCGAACGTGTCTGATCTGGCCAAGCCTTTTCTAAATGACATGAGTCTGCCCGCCGTCACTAAGCACCTGAAAGTGCTCGAGCGGGCGGGCCTCATCACGAAGTCCAAAGACGCCCAGTGGCGTCCGTGCAAACTCAATGGTGAAAAGCTGAAAGACGTCTCCGATTGGATGGAGCATTATCGCCAGTTTTGGGAAGAAAGTTTGGACCGTTTGGGAGCCTATCTGGAAACCATTACACGTAATCACGCTAGCAGTAAAAAGAAGGGAAAGAAGTATGGCCGTAAAAAGTAAGTCAAACAAGATTGAGATCATTCGGGTCTACGACGCTCCGGTAAAAATCGTTTGGGACGCCTGGCATGACCCTAAGCAGGTAGGTCAGTGGTGGGGCCCGCGTGGATTTACCCTTACGACCCATAGCAAGGATCTGCGGACGGGCGGGACGTGGCACTATACGATGCACGGGCCGGATGGCACGGATTACATCAACAAGACAAAGTACCTGGAAGTGGAGCCTTACGCGCGCATGGTCTATGACCACGGCGGGAATGATGAGCGCGCACCGCTCTTTCGCGTGACGGCGAATTTTATCGACCTCAAAGGCAAGACCCGTCTCGAGATGAGCTTTGAGCTGCCGACGCCAGAAGCGGCCGAGGAGACGAAAAAGTTCATCAAGAAGGCGAACGGAAATTCCACCTGGGACCGTCTGGGCGAATTCTTGACGAAGGAGCTCTCCGGTAAGGAACAGTTCGTCATTAATCGCACGTTCGAGGCGCCGATCGCCACGGTACGCGAGATGTGGACGAACCCTAAGCACTTATCGAAGTGGATGGGACCGGCAGGTTCGGAAATGGAGCTTTTCCGCGCAGACATCCATGTGGGTGGTAGTATTTTCTATGGGATGAGCTTCAACGGGGGGAAGATGCATGGTCGGGCGGACAATCGCGAAGTCGGCGCCGATCGAATCGTATACGTTCAGCAGTTCTGCGATGAGCACGAAAAGCCGGCGCGTCACCCGCTGGCGTCCACCTGGCCGATGGCGATGATCACCGTCGTGCG
>JBFWNL010000008.1:0-188807 GCA_050251055.1 Bacteriovoracia bacterium | reverse complement strand
CTGGTTAACGCGTAACTACTACTTCGCGCGGTTAGCGTTCGGTTACGGCTTCTTCAGCTATTCGGAGACCGATTCGGTGAGTGGAGCGGTGGGCGCCACAGGCAGCAGCACCATGACGCTCTTTGACCTCGCCTTCGGCTACACCTACTTCGTCCGTGGCGATATGTTCGGACCCAAGGGGTTTGCCAAGATCGGCTATCACAGCATGGGCTTCAGCCTTCCGGCCACGAGCACCACCACGCCGACGGGCGTATCCGGGCTTTACCTGGGCTTAGGCGGAGAGCTGCCCCTGCGCGGCAACTTCGGCGCCTTGCTGGAATTCGATGTGGGGCTCTTCAAGTCCTTGAGCGAGACTCCGCAGATCTCCGGTAGTTCCAGCGGGTCGACCGATTTCTCGTTTTTCCTGGGGGGTTACTATCGCCTGGAGTCGCGCATGATCCTCCGCGCCGGCTTCGAGATCTGGGCGAAGGGCGGCGATTTCGCCAACGCCTCGCTGTCCCAACGCGCAGTTTCGTTCTCTCCCTCGCTCTTGTATTACTTCTAAAGATTCATTAAGGTGCAGGGCATGGCCAAGTCCGACGCGCGGGCTCGCATGACCGAGCTTGTCGCCCTCCTCCAGAAGTATGACCATCATTATTACGTGCTCGACGCGCCGCTGGTTTCGGACGCGGAGTACGACCGCGCGTTCCGCGAGCTACAAGGTCTGGAGAAGGCGAACCCTCAATATGTCGAGCAGGATTCGCCCACCCAGCGGGTGAGCGGCGAGGCCGCCGACGATTTCGGCAAGGTGAAGCATCTGGTGCCGATGCTTTCGTTGTCGAACGCGCTTGCGCGCGAGGATTTTCTGGAATTCGATGAACGCGTGCACCGTTTTCTGGATGTGCCCGCCGAGAAGATTTTACCTTACCACGTGGAGCTGAAGTTCGACGGACTCTCATTGAGCGCCGTTTATGAAGATGGTTTACTTGTGCGCGCGGCCACGCGAGGAGACGGGGAGACGGGCGAAGACATTACCCGTAACGTGAAAACCATCCGCTCGGTTCCACTGCGGCTCAAGACCAAGAAGCCTCCCCGGCTGATCGAGATCCGGGGCGAAGCCCTTTTGCCGATCGCCGATTTCAAGAAGCTGAACGAGGAGCAGGAAAAAAAGGGATTGAAAGTATTCGCCAACCCCCGTAACGCCGCCGCGGGGTCGCTTCGGCAGCTCGACCACACCATTACCGCCTCGCGTCCGCTTAAGGTTTTTTGGTACGCGTTTGGGGCGCTCGAAGGGACAAGGTTCGAAACTTTAGACGAATACGAACAAACCTTGACGGACTGGGGCTTCGCGGTGGGGAAGTGGCGCCGCGTGTGTAAGGGCCCCCACGAGGTGTTGGCATTTTACGACGAGATTGAAAAAGAGCGCGAGCGGCTGCCGTTTGAAATCGATGGCATCGTGGTAAAGCTCAATCGCATTTCGGACGTGGAGAAAGCGGGCTATATTTCGCGCGCTCCGCGCGGGATGGTCGCCTTCAAGTATCCTCCGCGCCAGGAAAGCACCACCGTGGAAGATATCATCGTGCAGGTGGGGCGTACCGGCGCGCTGACGCCGGTGGCGATTGTAAAGCCGGTGAATCTGGGCGGCGCCATGATCCGTCGGGCGACCTTGCATAATCAGGACGAGATTGACCGTAAGGACGTGCGCATTGGCGATCGCGTGTTGATTCAGCGGGCAGGCGACGTGATTCCCGAGGTCGTGCAGGTTATCGTGGATGCCCGGACCGGGAAGGAGAAAAAATTTACCCTCCCTAAGGAGTGCCCCGTTTGCGGCGCTAAAGTGGTACGTCCCGAAGGCGAGGCGGTCACTCGGTGCCCCAACCGAAAATGCGTGGCGCAGCTGAAGGAACGCATCCGTCACTTCGTGATGAAGGACGCGCTGAATGTTGAAGGCATGGGCGAAAAAATTTGTGACCAGCTCGTTGAAACCGGTCTGGTGAAAACTTACGCCGACGTATTCAGGCTAAAAACTTCCGATTTTCTCAAGCTCGAGGGGTTCGCGGAGAAGTCGAGTCAAAACCTCTATGACGCCATTCAGGCCGTGCGTAAGCCCGAGCTCTATCGATTGATCTTTGGTTTGGGTATTCGCCACATTGGCGAGAAGTCCGCCAAAACTCTGGCCAGTCACTTTGGTGATCTGCAGAAGGTTCTCGAAGCTTCCGCCGCTGATCTCGAAGCCATCCATGAGATCGGCGCGGAAATGTCAAAAAGCGTGCTGGAGTACGCCGCCGATAAAGAGAATCGCGCCGAAGTGCGCGAGCTCTTGAAGCTCGTGGAGCCGCTCGCGCCCAAGAAGTCCCGCAAAGACGGAAAATTCGTGGGTAAGACGTTCGTACTCACTGGCACGTTGCCCACGCTTTCGCGCAGCGACGCCACCCAGCTGATCGAAGACGAAGGCGGCAAGGTTTCCTCCGGGGTATCCAAGAAGACCGACTACGTCGTGGCCGGCGCCGAGGCCGGCAGCAAGCTCGATAAGGCGCAAGCCCTGGGCGTCGCCGTGATCGACGAGGCGGGGTTGCGCAAGTTATTGGGGTAGGCACCACCTCGGGCTGATCGAGGTGCCCGATCGATATCATCTTCGATTGATGACGCCTAAGTCTAGTTCAGCGGTGCGCGTACCTTAAAGAGCTGGAAGGAATTGAGTGACACCCAACCCGATGCGGTTATCGACGAAACGGCCGTAGCGGTTCCGTCCATGGAAAGCGAGTAAGTCCTCAGATAAGCGCCATTCGAGCAATAGAAGGTATTCCCGGTGGGATGAAACTGAAAGGCGAAGCAGTGTTGTCCGGAAGCGGCGATCGATTGGAGAAGGCTGAAGTGGTCGCCGCCTTCGTAGGAATAAAGCCGAATCGTGCCGTCGGCATTATTTAAAAACGCCACCCAAGGCAAGAACGGGTGATGCGCTAAGTGGGTATCGGCGAATCCAACGAAACCGTTGGATAGCGAGCTAACGGTGGCGAGGGAGCTCGTATCGGATATTTCTCCCGAGGCGGGGTTGATTCCAATCAGCATGAGGCTGCCGTTGTTAATGATCACCAGGTGATCGTGACTGGGGCTTTCGCGGTAGGCCGTGAGCTGGGTCAACCCTCCGAGCGAGATATTCGTACTGCCGCCGAATAGACCATTGGCGGGGTCGAACTCGATTATCCTCAAAGTAATTCCGCTCAAAATCGCGTGGAGGCCACTACTGTGCATGTAAGCGATGGTGCCCCCGCTCAGTAGCCGGGTTTCGACGTCCCGCAGAGCCCCCGTGGCGGGATCGATGGAAAGGGAAACGGTTCGCGAATTAGTACTGATGGCGGCGATGAGATATCGCCCGCTCGGGTGCATCGTCAGCTTGCAAGTGCCCGTGCTACCCGCCAAAGTGATGGAACCGGTGGATTCCCCTACCTGGCCGGTGGCGCCCGAAAAAGGATAGGTGGTGATGGTGGAGTCATTGCACAGCCACAAGAATTTTCCCAGGGGATCGATCGCGGCGGATTGGGCGGCGATCCCAAGCAAGCCATCGTTTTGTACAGCGATGGGTTCTCCCCCCTCGTCCGTGAGGAGTCGGATATCGACCGAATTGGATCGCAAGGAAACGAGATAGTATTTTGAGCGCGTAGGTGCCTGAAATACGGCTGAGCACGCGGAGGTAAGGGTAACAGAAGCGAGGATAGAGAAAATAACGAGCGAGTTTACTGGCGTGCCCATTTAGCCCTTTGATTTCGATTGATTTTAGCTCGCCCGAAAAAACTCTATCCGAAAAGCGGTGATATTACAAACCGGAGGCGATTGAAGACCAATCCTGGCGCCATTAGTAAATAACTCGCGGACGCTATTGACAGGCCTTGAGGGTATCAATCGTCTGCATGCACTTGTCGTACGTCATCTCGGAACGGGTGGAGGTTAGGTAGAAAGACGCGCCATACTCTCCGGCCGTAGTGATGTAGTTCAATTGCACAGCCCAGCTGAGGGGTCCCCCTCCTTCTCGACAAGTGCATAGCTTTGTAAGCGGGGGTGGGCCGCTGCCTTCACAAATCACTTTCGTCGTTTGGCTCGCTTCGACTTCGATCGAGGAGCCGGGACTCAGTCGAATCGTATCCGCCGATGCGTTTAAGGTCAGAAAGGAGGCCAGAAATATAAAGGTAAAAGATCTCATGACCCACCTGGTACTAAATATGACTTGATGCGTCAAATTTCAGTAAGCGGAAACTGGGTAAGCAGGGTGCACGATCGCTAGAGTGGTTTAGCGGGGATGATCTTCCGCAGCTCATCCACATGCTGAATCGGAAGCAGCTTCATCCCGCCCGCCGTTGCGATCTTCGCGCAGCGCTCGAGATTGGCTTCGGGAATCACGGCGGCCTTAAAGCCCAGCTTCATCGCTTCCGTCACCCTTAACTCGGGTTGGGACACGCGGCGAACTTCGCCGGTAAGACCGACCTCGCCGATCCAAACCCAGCCAGAAGGCAGCGCTTTTTCCGTAAGGCTCGACCAGATCGCGGCCGCGGCGGCGAGGTCGCACGCCGGCTCGTCGAGGCGCAGTCCTCCCGCCACATTAAAGAAGAGGTCCTTGTCCGCGAGCGAAAGTTTCATGTGGCGCTCCAAAATGGCAGAGAGCAAGCTCAAGCGATTGCCCTCGAGTCCCACGGATGTACGGCGCGGTAGCGCGAGTATGCTTTGGGAGACCAGCGCCTGTAGCTCTACGAGTAACGGGCGCGTCCCTTCCAGGCAAGCGGTGATGGCGGTGCCGGCGACGGGATCGCGACGTTCGCTTAGGAACAACGAAGACGGGTTCGTCACCTCGCGCAATCCCTCGCCATCCATCTCGAATACACCCAGCTCACGTGCGCTGCCGAAGCGGTTTTTCACGGCCCGAATCAACCGATAGTTCTGTCCTTCGTCGCCTTCGAAATACAGCACGGTATCGACCATGTGCTCGACCACCTTCGGACCGGCGATGCTGCCGTCCTTGGTAACATGTCCCACGAGCCAAACGGAAATATTCGCGGTCTTGGCTAAGGTCATCAAGCGCGCGGCGATCTCCCGCACCTGGCTAACGCTACCGGGCGCGCTTTCCAGATATGCGCTGGCAAAGGTCTGCAGCGAATCCATGATCAGCACGTCGGGCTCGAGCTCCTTCACGGAAGCAAAGGCCTTTTCGAGCTGGGTTTCGGCCGCGAGGAAAATCCGCTGCGATTTAGAGACGCCCAGGCGATGGGCGCGACCGCGGATTTGCTCGATGGATTCCTCGCCGCTCACGTACAAAACTTTCGCCCCGATGCCCTTGGCCATTTGTAAGAGCAACGTGCTCTTGCCGATGCCCGGATCCCCTCCCAGCAAGACGAAGCTACCCGGCACGAGCCCTCCGCCCAGCACTCGATCTAGCTCCCCTAGGCCCGTGGCGATGCGCGCCTGAGCGTGGGCCTCCGTCTCGGTTCCTTCGCTATATAATGGTACCCAGGGTTCGGCACCGTGGGAGGAGGCTCCCAGGCCTCCACGGGTGTCCGCTTTCCGTCCGACCGCGCGAAACTCCTCACGCATGGCCGAAAGCGTCCCGGCCATTTCCTTGGCGTCGACCGCCCCGCCCGTGCGTTCTTCCACCAGGGTGTTCCATTCACCGCACCCAGCACAGCGTCCTAGCCATTTAGCCGAGGAATATCCACAACTTTGGCAGCTATAGAATGTTTTGACCTTCATATTCGCCAACCCCTTGCCGATAAGATGCAAGAGTTATGGCACTAATTAAAAAAAATTCCAACACCTCGCCCCTCATTGATGACCTGGAAGCCGAGCTGAAAGGGAACCGAGGGCCTGGCAACGAGGCCAACAAGCGTCTGCAGACCTACATGAACCGCGCGGAAGAGATGATGAATCAGGTTCAGCATCTTTATAATATGTACGTCGCGGGAGTGGAAAAAATGCCTCCCTGGGTGCGTCGTCGCCAGCTGGAAGAGCTCATGGTCGCGCTCGAGCACCTTCCGAAGACGACTTCGATGCTGAGATTTTCCTACCAAAGCCTGCATGCTCGTTTCATCGCTCAGCGCGATCGTTGGGAGAGGATGATGCGGGATCTTGAATCCGGTAAAATCAAGAAATTCGCGAATCGTAAGTAACGCCGGTAGCTTGCGCCGTCGCTATGTCTGCGTTCTATAGGTGACGCGTCCCACGGCCGATTGCCAGCGCTTGAGCGCGGCGGTGCGCGTGGCCGCGTCCATCTGTGGCTTGAAGCGCCGGTCCTCTTTCCAGGTTTTAGCGATGTCGTCGAGGCTGGTCCATAGCCCCACGCCCAGGCCCGCCGCGAAAACCGCACCCAGGCTCGTCGTGCCCAAAAACTTCGGGCGCGCGAGTTCCACGTTTAAGATGTCGGATTGGAACTGCATCATTAAATTATTCGCACAGGCGCCGCCGTCTACATTCAGCGCACGTAACGGCTTACCCAAGTCTTTTTCCATCGCGCTCAAGATATCGGCGATTTGAAATGCCACGCCTTCGAGCACTGAGCGCGCGATGTGCGCGGAGGTGCTGCCGCGGGTGAGCCCCGTGAGCATGCCCGTGGCCTGCGCGTCCCAGTGCGGGGCCCCTAGGCCCGTGAGTGCGGGGACGAAGACTACGCCGTCGGAAGACGGAACGCTTGCGGCCAGGGGTTCGATCTCGGACGAGGCGCGAATGAGCTTCAGGCCGTCGCGTACCCATTGCACCGCCGCCCCGGCGATGAAGGCGCTGCCCTCGAGCGCGTAAGTGTAGTTCGTGTCACTGAAGGCCCAGGCGACGGTGCTGAGCATGCGATGTCGGCTTTTCGCGGGTTTCGCGCCGGTATTCAAGAGCATGAACGCGCCCGTGCCGTAGGTGCACTTCGCGCTACCTTCGGTCGTGCACGCCTGCCCCAGTAGCGCGGCTTGCTGGTCGCCCAGTACGCCCGTGATTGGAATGCCATCGGGCAGGCCGGGTACGTCTTTGGTGAAACCGAATTTACCGGTGGAGGGTTTCACCTCCGGCCAGATCTCGGTGGGCACGCCGAGCGCGGCGGCCAGATCTGCGTCCCACTGGTGTTTCGTCAGGTGGAAACAAAGCGTGCGCGAGGCGTTGGAGGGCTCGGTCACATGCGAAGCGCCGTCCGTGAGCTTGGCGATGAGGAAGCTATCGACGGTACCCGCGGCAAGCGATCCCGCTTTTCGCGCGGCGGCTACCGCGTCCCAGTGCTTCAGCGCCCAGGCGGCTTTGGTTCCGGAAAAGTAAGGGTCGAGCAGGAGTCCCGTACTCTCTTGGAAGAAGGGCTCCGTGCCCTTGGCGCGCATTTGCTCGCACATTTCGTGGGTTCGGCGGTCCTGCCAAACGATGGCGTGTGCAAGCGGCTTCACCGTTTCACGCTCCCAGAAACACAGGGTTTCGCGCTGGTTGGTGATGCCGATGGCAGCAATTTGACGGGCGTCAATTTTTCGGGTGACCGCGCTGATGCCCATCACGACAGTCTCCCAGATTTGGTTCAAGTCGTGTTCCACCCAACCCGGTTGGGGAAAATGCTGCTGAAAGTCGACCGTGGTTTCCGCAACGATATTCAGTTGTTCGTCGACCACCAGGGTCTTCGTGCCAGTCGTGCCCTGATCTACCGCCAGAATATATTTCATAGGATCCTCTTGAGGCCTCAGGAATACCCCGCAAGGCGACGAAAAGAAAGACGGATGAGTCTGTACGGCGTGCTCAAATGGATGAAGCGAACCCACTTCGAGGAAGGCCTCCTCGCGTTCTGCGCGGCCGGTGTGCTGACGGGAGTGTTGTATTACTTTAGTTCGCAAGTCAGCTATAAAAATCAGGCCGAGGACGCGCTCGCACTCGCGCGCACGACTTATTTCGAAGTCACTTCGCTGGCGAAATACGCCCAGGAGCAAGGCGAAGCGACGCCGGTATATTGGGCGATCGGAAAATTATTCTGGCCTGAGCGCACGCCCGCCGGCGTAACCCGCGCGCTCAAGGTTTTCCCAGTCGAACTCCCGAACGATTTTGGCGCGAAGACTCAAGGCGAAAAATTCGAGTGGAACGCGGAAGGCGGCTACTTTGATTTCGTTCGCACGGTCGGTGAGGAAGGCAGCAACTATGGCGTGCGCGTGCAGATCGCGCGCGCGTATCGCGGTGCCTTCGGGTTGCGCGATCGCCTCCGCGAGTCGGTTGCCGTCACCACGCTCGCCTGCTTTTTCTTCCTGTGTTTTTGGATGGGGCTGCGTTACCAGCGCGTTTCCCGCGCGGTTCGTCGCAAGGAGCTAGTCGAGTGGGTGGAAAACGCGCGCCGGGGAATAAAAGACCTGGGTGTGTGTATCCGCGACGTGGTGGGGGATTGCAAGCAGCTGATCGTGGCTTCGATCGAAACTCAAGAAACCTTGGAGCGGATGGCGTCTTCCCTCCTGGCCGTGGAAGCGGAGCTTGAACGGACGCAGATCGCGTTAGCCAGAACCATCGCCACGAGCGAACGCTTTGCCAAGGGAGCTCGGGCGTTGCCCGCTCCGATTCAGACGCACATCCGGGCGTTGCTCGATGAGATGGCGCAAACCCGTCAATCGTTGCAGCAAGCGGCGGAACAGCTCCAGCCTGCGGCGCAGGCGATGGACGAAGCAAGGCGCCGTACGGGCAAGGTGCTGCAGTTCCGCGGTGGGATGCAGGAGCATCTCGTGAAGGCGACGGGCGCGCTCAACGAGCACGTCGATAAAGTCAAAAAGCTCAATCGCTTCGTGTCTTGAACAACGATTAGCTTATTTTTTCTTCAATAAAATGGAATGCACAGGTCGCGGCTAAGCGCGCGGTCTTGTCGTCGTCGTCGTGTTCGGGGTTGAGCTCAAAGATCCCGAGCGACGCCACTTTCGCCTCGCGCCCCGCGATCTCGCAAAACCCCAATGCTTCGCTCGCCGTGAAGCCTTCGGCTTGGGGCGCGGACACGCCAGGAGCGTATGCTTGGGAAATGGCATCGAGATCGAGGCTTACCACGATCACGTCGCATTTCTTTTTCAGGCTCTCCAGTTCGGCCGAGAACGCTGAGATCGCCTTTCCGTGCCGAAGCGTGCTCATGGGTACGACGCGGATCTTCTTCTTTTCCGCGTACTCCCAAAGGGCGGGCGCGTTGCAATGGGATTGAATGCCGAACTCAACGAAGTTTTCCGGCGCGATCACGCCGCTCTCCAAGGCGAGAAAGAAAGGGGAGCCACTGCTGATCTTGGGATCGGGCTTACGGACGTCTAGATGTGCATCGAGATTGATGCATCCGAGGATTTGCTTTGGGTGCGCCTTCGCCACGCCGGCGAGGTGGGTGTAGCCGTGGTCGTGGCCGCCACCGACCACCACGGAAATTCCCGTTTTGGCGTGGGTCGTGGAAACAAGCGAGATGGCGAGGCGATGATTCGCGTCGATGTCGCCGGTCACCGGATCTAGCGTGGCGTCTTCCGTTAGGGATTCCTGTACGCGTGCGCGTCCCTGCATGCGTCTAAATACCCGCCTGAAAGCCTCAGGACCGTAGACCGTTCCCGCTCGTCCGCCGACGTGGAGGACGCCCTGCTGGTCGGGAATTCCGATGAGAGACCAATTGCTTGTGCGCTTCATTTCACTTAGACTGATTTTATACGGAATTTCCTATAAATGGCTACCACTCAGGAA
The DNA here is from genome assembly GCA_050251055.1 of Bacteriovoracia bacterium. GTDB lineage: Bacteria > Bdellovibrionota > UBA1018 > UBA1018 > JBFWNL01 > JBFWNL01. The sequence goes on along the minus strand of JBFWNL010000008.1, from coordinate 179,153 downwards.
AAAAAATGGTTCATCTATCTCGTGGATCACCACGAGGGGCCGTTTACCGTCGATGAAGTCCTAAGCCGCGTGTCCCAGGGAAGCGCGTCTTCCCAGCAGTACGTTTGGTGCGAAGGCATGGCGGATTGGGTAATGATGAATGAGGTGGACGCATTTCGCTCGGCCATGAGCGGTCTGCGTACAGGGGGAGCGCCGGACATCGCTCCCATCGGCGGGTTGGAAAAGACCCAAACTTTGGACGCTTCGGAAGGCATGGCGCTCGACGACGCCCCGGCCCTGGAGGTTCCCGCCGATGATCCCGTACCGGCGGTCGTCGACGACAATCAGGGTCGCAATCCGCTGGTGGTCGACGTGCAAGAAGTCGACTCCCAAACCATCAACAGCTCGAGCGTCGCGGTGAAGAGCGGATTCCGCCCACTGCGCAGTGTGTTTCCGACCGACGAAGATTTGCACCTGCGCATGGTCCGGCGTAAGCAACGCCGCCGGCGCGTGCTCCGCATTCTCTTTCTCTGCGGGGTGTTTTGTACGGTTTATTTTTACCAAACGGGCCCGCTCAAACCTTACATCGATCCGGTGCTGCAACACCCGCAGGTGCAGTCGAGTTGGCAATCGGCCAAGCAGCTCGCGACGCCCTACGTGGAAAAGGGCATCGAGGCCGCGCGGCCATGGCTGAACCGGGTAGGCGAGAAGATCCCGTGGGTGGCGAACCTGGTTTCTCCGGTCGCGAAGATCGAAGACCTGAGTGGCGAAGGCAAGGAGGCTATTCGTAAGGCCGCCGTCGCGCCGGTGACCCCGGGCACTTATAGCTTGGAGGTGGCGCAAGCGACGGGGGATCCCGTTTCGCCGGTTTTTTATCTCGGCTCTAGCCTGCCCGAAGGCACGAAGTTCGAATTCTGGGTTTGGGGCGTTCCGGACACGCTTCTGAATTACTATCAGGTGTTGGAAAAGCGCGAGGTCGTGCTCGTGGGCCATATCGGCAAGACCCGCCCCTTCCGTCTGAAGGACCGCGATCCCATGCCGAAAGGGAAGTACCACGTGGTCGTTTTTGATGCGCGCAATCAACTGGAGACCGTCCAGCAGGCATTGGCCAACGTGCCGGTAGCGGCGGTACCTTCCATCCCGGGCGCCCCCGCCGAGCTCGCTACAGCGCTCGCGGGCAAGAAGGTGGTCTTTCACCGGGCCCTGAGTCTGGGAGGGGAGCTCGATCACAACTACGACGTGCGGCTCAAGAAATACCACGACGAGCTCCTGAAGAAGTCCAAGGGCGAGCTTACCGAGCTGCGCATGCTTTATCTGACTTTCAACGGTTTGCTAAAGGACACGAACCGGCTCTTCCAGTCCTTCAGCCGGCTTCGGCCGGGGTCCCCGGCGCCCGCTAAGTGGGTCCAATCCCATAATAAGTGGGCGGCGATGCACGCGCAGCTTTTCGCCAAGTACACGCCGGAAATGCTGGAAAACGAGCGGTTCCACACGGGCCTGTACCTGGCCATCAAGGCCGCCGGGGATGCGTTCCTGGAGCTGCATAACCTGCAACATTCCTTTTTTAATTCCAAAGTTGATGGTAAAACTTTCACTGGGCGCTTAGACGAGACGCGTAAGCGGGCGGAAGAGGCCGTCGCGAAAGCCGGGCAGGAGCTGCAACAGACGGAAAATCTGCCCCTTACCCCGAACGGGATGCCGCAAAGGAAAGCACTATGACGAAAAAGAAATCCGGTAAGAAAGATTACAGCGGCTCCGAGCGTCGGCGATTCGAACGCCGGCCGGTTCTGGATACGTTCTCTCTCTTCGTCGTAGTCCCCAAGAAAGGCATCCATCGTCTGCCGATCCATGACTTGAGTGAGGTCGGCATCGGCTTCGATTTCGACATGGAAGGCGAGGGCATGGACGGCTCCGCGATCGAGTCTGGCGAGACGCTGGACATCCAAGTCTATTTGAATCAGTCGTTATACATTCCCCTGCCGGTAAAGGTGGCTCGTTTAGTGGAGAAGAACTCTGTGCGCCGGGTGGGCGCCGAGTTCCACGACCCGAAAGACCCGGGCTGCCAAGCCTTGCTTTCCTTCCTGAAGACGCTCGACGTGATCAACGACGTCGCCGTGCGCGTCGAGTTCTAGTTCGCTTTTTTTCGTCAAAACTTTGGCGCCACGGCGATGATTCCGCGCCCGTGCCGGGCTCGTCCGTTTGGGACGGGGGTAGAATTTACCTGTTCAGCCGGGCCGGCCCGAAGCCGAAAAGTCTTTTGGAGGATCTCTCGTATATGCCTCAAAGGACTGACGCCAAGAAGCCCGCTGAACAAGTGATCGATTTCGAGGAAGTTCGCGCCAAGAAGCTCGAGGAAAAGCGCCGCAAAACCGAGCGCCTCTTCTTCAAACAGCTGCTCGGCGTCTATTGCGTCACCGGCGCCGAAGGCGGCGTACGCCAAATGGAGATCGTCGACGTCAGCGAAGAAGGGCTTTCGTTCGTGACTCCTTTTGATAGCAAGGATCCCTGGCCGACCGATTCGAAAGAGATTCCGATCCGCATGTACTTCAGCCAGGACACTTACCTGCCTCTGCACATCAAAGTCGCGAACTCACGCCCGTATATCGAAGAGGGTATCCGCTATGTACGCTATGGCTGCGTAGTGGATCAAAGCCTCACGACTTACGAAGCCTATAAGCAGTTCGTGAAGTTCCTGCATATGTACTCAGAAAACGCCCATAAAGATAAGGGCGGCGTTACGCATTTTTACTTATAATCGATCAGCGGATTTCAGTTTTCGGTTTCGTGGGCGCTGAGCTCTAGGCGCTTTTCGAAGTCTTCGTAGACTTGCGCGTTTTCGCCTGACGGCTGATCCACGGGCCAGTCGAGGACGGCGGGGGATCGGTCGATCTCATCGGTCAGGGCCACCGTTTCCGGGTCGGGCGCGCCGGTGGTTTCGTCGGTACCCGTCGTGTCGTCGGCCAAAGCACCGAGGCTGAGCGCGAGGAGCGCTAAGAACATTACCGAGAATTTGCCAGAGAGTTGCGTGAGGTACTTCATGTACGGATCATCCCCTTCGTGGGACCGGTAGGTCCGACCACGAGTGTAGCACACGGGAAGTGAAAGTGAGCGTTACGCGGCTTTTTTCCGCGTATTTTTAACGTGAGATGCCGACTTTAACCAATGCGTCAAGATCCTGGCTGCCTTCTTGGGGTCGGTCGCGATCTGGTCGGCGATCTGGTCGCGCAGCAATTTGACGGCGGTGATGTCGGGTACGCCCGCCCCGCGGGAGGCGGGGCGGCCAGGGGTCGCGGGGGATGCGGCTTTAAACTTCCGCGCGGTCATCAGTTCTTGGCTTCGGATTTCGCCAGGTGAATGGCGTCTTCGGGCACTTCGCCCATGAAAACTTCGTCGTCCACGATGGAGAACGCGTACCAGCGGTCACCCATACGTTGGTAAAGCACGTCGGCTTCCTTCTCGGCCGCTTCCTGATTTTTGGCCATCTTTTCGCGGATCTTATCGATTTTCTTGGAATGTGCCGTCATGTGCTTCCCTCCTGGATTACGAACGGTTCAATGGACCTATCGACGTTTCGGGGGCGCTTTTAACGGAACTCTTCTGCCGGGCAGCTATTACCCAGTAAGCCTACCTACAATCACGATAAACACCATTTCACCCTTTCCCATTTTCCTGAGGTCACCGCCGCTCCTCGACCAAGGAAGGAAAAGAGAGGAGAGGTCATGGAAGGCCGGCGGCCGGTGACCTCAGGAAAATGGGAAAGGGTGAAACGGGCTTTAGATTAATTCTGGGTGGGCTTACTGGACGACGAGCTGACCGGAGACGGCGGTGTTGAAGGAATCCTGAAAGCGATAAGTGCCAGCGGCCGCTGGCACGTGACTGAAGCTGCGGATGGGTACGCTCGCATTTGGGTCGTAGACGGGGCCGTCGATGATGGCGGGCGTGCCCACGGGGATGATTTGGTGATGCAAGCGGCCGGGCTGGTACTGGAAGATCACCGTTTTACCCACGGCGAAGGTACAGGTGAGGTTTTGCCCGGAGGTGGCGAGGGTGCCGGAGGCCTCCTGGCAGCCGCAGAAATTTTGTACGAATCCGTCGCCGACTAAGATCAGCACGGCGTTCGCCGAGCAGCCGGTTTGGGGAGATTGGACTCCGGTCAGCGTTTCACCACAGCCGGTGATGGATGATAGCAGGAGCGCCGACCAGGCCAGGGTTTTTTTCACGACGACGTGACCGCCGTGCACCCGATGCGGAAGAGAAAATCTAAATCTCCGCCCAGGCTCGTGAAAACGGGAGGGCTAGCGCCATTGGATTTCATCGAATACCCCTCGTTGCTCGCGTCGTATACGTCGGCGGCCGGATCGGCATACCATTTCACGTACTGCGTGGTGCTCACGGGGTAGATCGCTTTTAGGCGCAGCCAGTACGTCACGTTCGGACTAAGTTCGGTCGCGGTTTGGAGGGTGAAGGTATAGAACTCGGCGCCGCGAGTAAGGTTCGTCGTGATGCTAACCGTGGCGTTCGCGTTCGCACTGAGTTCGGTCCCCGACGGCGCTCCGCCGCTATCGGTTTGAATGGAAAAAAACAAGTTACCGGAGACCTCGCCGATCGGCTCCAACATCAGCTCGACACTGCTCACGGTGAGCGTGGTGTGGTTCTCGGCGATCGCCGTGCTACGCACTTGAAACGATTGAGCGACCTCATCTCCGCTGCCGATATTGAGGCTCACCGCCGAAGCCGCGTCGTAGGAATCGTCGGCGGATTTACGAACCGAGCAGTTGAGCGCGGTCGTATTCCCGCACGCCGTCAGTAGCAGCGTTAGCGACACCAGGAGAGGAAAGGGGATTGTCGACCCGGACCTTTGCATATGAAAAAGCTGGCATATTTTCACTGGAACCGCCACTGGATTTCAATTTGACGCATTGCCATAAACACTGTAAGTTAGCGCACTTATGTCGACTCGACCTGCATCCACTATCGGCACGCCCGCGCAAAACCTCCGAGTCGACAACGCGTCCGTTTATCGCGAAGCCTGCCGCCGTTTCTTACCCACGACGCGCGAAGAAATGCAAGCACGTGGCTGGGAAGAGCTCGACGTCCTTTTGATCAACGGCGACGCCTACGTCGACCACCCGACCTTCGGGATTCCCTGCTTAGGCCGCTGGCTCGAGCGCTTGGGCTTGCGGGTGGGCATCGTATCCCAACCGCGCTGGCACAATTTGGAAGACATCCAACGTTTAGGGCGACCCCGACTTTTCGTCGGCGTGTCTTCGGGCACCGTCGATAGCATGATCAATAATTACACCGCCAACAAGAAGGTGCGTTCCGATGACATGTATTCGGAGGGCGGCAAGGGCGGTAAACGGCCCGATTACGCGACCATCGTCTACTCCGATCTCGCGCGCCAGGCCTTCCCCGAAACCCCGATCATCGCGGGTGGGGTGGAAGTGAGTCTCCGGCGCCTCGCGCACTACGATTTTTGGCAAAACCGCATTCGTCCTTCCGTGCTGACGGAGCTCAAGTCCGATCTCGTGGTCTTTGGCATGGGCGAACGAACGACGTCCGTGATGGTCGCAGAGTTTAAGAAGGCCGCAGAAGCCGTGGGTGGTCCGCTCAGTCTCCAGCAGCCGGAAACCCAAGCGGCCCTGGCGGAGCTCAAGACCCAGCGTGGAATTGCGTTTCTCACGACGAAGGATCACGCGCGCAATCTAGAGGGCCGGCTCACCATCCCGTCTTTCGAGGAAGTCCGCGACGACAAGAAAAAGTTCGCCAAAGCAGCTTATTTCATCGAATACGAGGCCAGCCCTTATAATGGTAAGCGCCTGATTCAGTACCATGGCGGCAAGGCCGTGGTGATCAACCCGCCGGCCCTTCCGCTTTCGACGCCGGAAATGGACTCCATTTATGAGCTGCCTTTCACGAAGGAGCAGCACCCCAGCTACCGCGAACGGATCCCCGCGGCCGACATGATTCGTTTTTCCGTGGCGTCCACCCGCGGGTGTTTTGGGGGTTGCTCGTTCTGCGCGATCACCCTGCACCAGGGCCGCATCGTGCAGTCGCGCTCCGAAGGCAGTGTGTTGAAAGAAGTCGAAGGCTTGAATCAGGTGCCGGGATTCAAGGGAATCGTCAGCGATATCGGCGGTCCAACCGCGAATATGTACCAGCTGCGCTGCAAAAGCACCGATATTCAAAGCAAATGCCGCAAGCTCTCATGCGTGCATCCCAAAGTCTGCCCGCACTTGCACACGGACCACACGCCTCAGGTCGAATTGCTGCGCAAAGCGCGCAAGATCCCCGGCATCCGCAAAATTCACATCGCCTCGGGTCTGCGCTACGATATTTCACTCGCTGATCAGAAGGCCGGTCAAACTTATATGCGCGAGCTCATCACGCACCACGTGGGGGGTCACTTGAAGGTCGCGCCTGAGCACTTGGACGACGATGTTTTGCACCTGATGAAGAAGCCGGGCCTGAAGAACTTCGACCAGTTCGTGAGTTACTTCAAGGAAGTCTCCGACGAGATCGGCAAGGAGCAATACGTGGTTCCGTACTTCATCAGCGGATTCCCTGGTACGACGCATGCGCAGATGGAAAAGGTGCACGGCTACCTGAAGGAAAAGGGCTGGAACCTGCAGCAGGTGCAGGCGTTCATCCCGACGCCGATGACCCTGGCGACCGCGATGTACTGGACGGGTATCGACCCCATGAGCAAGAAAGCGCTCTTCGTGCCGAAAACTTGGGAAGACCGCAAGCTGCAGCAGGCGCTGCTGCAACCGCACAAGAAGGGTCACGCCGAGATATTGCGGAAGTATAGACGTGGACGTCCCGCCCCCCCGGGTGGGGCCGGCGGTCCCCAATCCAGCAAGCGTAGCTTAGTGCAGCCGCCCAAAGGGAAGCTCGGTCCGAAGCTTCTCCTGGATTCCCGTTAGCCGTAACGTTTTAAGGCTGGCGACCCGCCGAATTCCTGCTACTTTAGGAAAAAACGATAGGAACTTCGCTTGCCATCCAAAACCGGAAGAGCCGCTTTCATTTTCATCTTTATTACCGTCGCGCTGGATATGTTGGCGCTGGGGATCATGGTTCCGGTGCTGCCGAAGCTTGTCGTGGAGTTCGAAGGCGGCGACATCGCCAAGGCCGCCGCGATCACCGGCGTTTTCGGATTTGCCTGGGCCCTGATGCAATTTATCTTTTCGCCCGTCGTGGGCGCGCTTTCGGATCACTTTGGCCGGCGGCCGGTCGTGTTGCTTTCCAACTTCGGGTTGGGCTTGGATTATCTTTTGATGGCGCTCGCGCCCACCGTGGGGTGGCTTTTCGTAGGGCGCGTGATTTCGGGTATCACCGCGGCAAGCTTTTCGGCCGCTAGCGCCTACATCGCCGACGTTTCCCCGCCCGAGAAGCGCGCGGCGCAGTTTGGGATGCTCGGCGCGGCTTTTGGCTTAGGTTTCGTAGTGGGGCCGGCCATCGGCGGCATGCTCGGCGCGGTGGATCTGCGGCTTCCGTTCTGGGTGGCTTCCGGGCTCAGCCTCGCGAACGCCGCCTATGGTTATTTCATCCTGCCGGAATCTTTGCCGCCCGAGAAGCGGGCGCCGTTTTCATGGCGAACCGCCAACCCCATCGGTTCCATTCGGCTGCTGCGATCCCGCGCGGGCCTGTTGGGGTTGGGCGCCATCGCTTTTCTCTCCAGCCTGGCCCACGAGTCCTTGCCTAGTATCTTCGTGCTCTACACCCACTTCCGTTATCACTGGGACGAGAAGATGGTGGGATTTTCGCTAGCGGCCGTGGGAATCTGTTCTACGCTGGTTTCCGCCGTTCTCGTCGGCAAAGCCGTAAAGAAATTTGGGGAACGAACATCCTTGATATTGGGACTTTCGCTGGGAGTGATTGGTTTCGGGCTCTTTGGCATGGCGGAAACTTCCGGGGTGTTCATGACGGGAATTTTGTTCACGGCGCTTTGGGGGATCGCGGGTCCCGCCATGCAAGCCTTGATGACGCGAAAAATTGGACCGACCGAGCAGGGCCAGTTGCAGGGCGCGTTGAGTAGCTTGCGCGGGATTACCGGTATGGCGGGCCCTCTTTTTTTCACGCAAATCTTGGCGGCCGTGGCGAGACCAGAGGGCCTACGCCCCTTGGGAGCGCCTTACCTCGCCGCCGCGCTTTTGCTGGGGGTCGGCGTTCTCGTGTCTTTTCCGGCTTCGCGGCCGGCGTCGGAAGACTTAAAAGGAACCTAAGTTATGGTGACTCCTTTCGGTGTCCATTGGTTTCGCCGCGATTTACGGGTCGCGGGCAATCCCGCGTTGCGAGCCAATTGGCAGCGGCATCAGGGACGGGTGTTGAGCGTTTTTTTCTTCGATTCCAGCTTTTTAGCGCGTCCTGATTTCTCCCATAATCGGTTTGCTTTTTTCCTGAAAACGTTGGCCTCCTTGCGGGAAGACTTGCGGGAAGTGGGCGGGGATTTGCTTGTACTTGATCGGCCGCCGCGCGAAGGATTCGCAGCTTTGATTCGGGCGCTGGAAAAATCGCCGCTGGGGAAGCCCGCCTCCATCACCTTTAACCGGGATTACGAACCATTTGCGCGCGCGCGCGACGCTCAGGTGCAGGCGGATTTAGAGCAAGAGTTCGGCGTGGGCGTGCACACGGAGCGGGATCATCTCCTGATCGAGCCGGCCGATCTGACTCGCGATAAGCCGGGGGATTTTTACCAAATTTACTCACCTTTCGCGCGGCGGTGGTTCGATTTGCTAAAGACCCCGGCGATCCAAGCGCGAATCGAGGCCCAGTCCGAAGGCTTGAAGATGCTGCGGAGATCAACCCGTGGCCCCGGTGCCAAGCCTATATTTAGTTTAAAGTGGGCCGAGGTATTGGGGTCAGGCGGAGAATTTTCCGATCAACTGGCCGCTTTCACGGAAAAAAACGCTCGGCATGTCACCGTCCCAATCCCGGAAGCGGGAAGCCGCGCGGCGCTCGCCCAACTCGACGGGTTTAAAGATCGCCTGGCGTCCTATCAGGAGAACCGGGACTTCCCGGCGATGCCCGGGACGTCTCGCTTGAGTATTTTCCTGAAGAATGGCTCGCTTACCGCCGCGCAGGTGATCGCCACCCTGGGATTACGTCCCGAAAATCCAAAGAAAGTGAGCGGCCCGGTTCAGTACCTGAAGGAACTCGCGTGGCGGGAATTTTACTACCACATTCTTTATCACGCTCCGCGGGTCGAGAATGAGGCCTTCCTTTCGAAGTATAAAGATCTCGGCTGGGAAAACCGGAAGGATTTATTTGAGGCTTGGAAGGAGGGAAAAACGGGTTACCCGATCGTTGACGCGGGCATGCGGGAGCTGAAGCAAACGGGCTTTATGCATAACCGCGTGCGGATGATCGTGGCTTCTTTCCTCACCAAGGACCTGCTGGTCGACTGGCGGTGGGGTGAACGTTATTTCATGGAGCAGTTATTGGACGGGGATTTGGCCGCCAACAACGGAGGCTGGCAGTGGGCCGCCTCCACCGGTTGTGATCCTCAGCCTTACTTTCGTATCTTCAATCCGACCTTACAAAGCGAGAAGTTCGACCCCGAAGGGGAGTATGTCCGCAGATACGTGCCCGAAAGAAGCGGATTGAAGGGCAAGGCGCTTCACGCGCCGATCGATCCAATCGTCGACCACGCCGCTCGCAAGCTGAAAGCGGTCGCCCTTTATAGTCCGAAGGGTTAAACCGCGGCGGAAATCAATATCACCGCGAGAAATACGAAGAAACCGCTCGTTAACGTGATTAGCCCCAGGCGATCGAGCTGGATCGCTCGCTGGACTTTCCCTTTTTCCAGGGTCCAGGTCGTCTTCACCACGATCGCGAGGCTGGCAATGATGAAGATGTACGCGCCCAAGTAGATCTTATCCATCAGCACCAGGTAATCGATCTCCGGCAGATCCTCGTTGAGGGTGATCTGGAGCGCAACGACCGTTAAGAGCGAAGTAATTCCGATGCCGACGCGCGAATCGACATAGGTCGGATTCAGGAGGAACATCAGAGCCGCGCAGAAAATCACGCAAAGCACGGGAAGCAAAAGCTTGATCAGGTAAGTAAAGGTGGGGTGATGAATGGGGATCTCAATCTTAAGTCGAGAAAATGCGTTATCCGAGCGGCTGCGCGGATCCCCGAAGTCGGTGGGATAACTTGCGGTGGACACCGTCAGCTTCGGTTCGCCAAGTTTATATCCTGGAAGCTCGACCTGCGGATTCATGCTGATAGGTTTCTCGTCGGCGCGGTAGGCGAGCTGGGCGGATTCGCCGGCGGTGTCTTCGAACGCCACGCTCAGGGTTTGCCGGTCGAAGGGGTAGTTCCTCAGATGCATCTTCTGGCTGAACCTGCCTTGGAAGCGCACAACCTGGTAGTACTCGCCCGTGGGCAGGAGGATGGGCTCCTCGTAGTCCTGCGTCCGCGTCATCGCCCAAAGCTCGTACGGGTTCAGGAACTCGATAGATTTTGCCGGATTGAGGTGCTTCTTCTTCCAGCGGAACCAGACATACAAATCCAGCGCGAAGGTATGGGTCTTTACGTCCACGTTGGGGATGTCGTTGATGTACGCGCCGACGACCACCTGATCCGCCGCTCGAGCCAGAGTAGGGGCGGTGGTGAAGACCGACGTCGATAGGATCGCGAAGGCGAGGCCAGTGCGCATTTTTTTTGTCATGGAAAAAGAATACGCGGCCCAGGCGAATTCACAATTGTTTTCTTGGCGGAAGCTTGCCTCGGTCGACGAGGGATCGTACTTCGCTCACGGGGCCGCGGAGGGCGGCGCGATGCCCTCCGTAAACCGCGGCAAACCCACCCAGCAGGATTACGCAGGCGATTAGCCAACTGGCGATCATGAGGGCGCGATTAAGCTTGTCGGCGGATTGGGTGGCGAGTTCGTTTACGTCCTGCTTGACGCTATCGACCACTTTTTCGCCCACGGCGCCTATAGGCCCCGTTTCGAATGTCGTCACCGCTTTTCCTTGGAACACCTTGAGGTCGGTCACGATGCGTGGCTTGAGATCGTTGATTTCCTTCAGCACGCTGCCGACGGTCACCACGGATCCCGCTCCCAATCCCGCGGTCGCGAGTAAGCCGCCGATCGCAGATGCCCCACGAGAAAAGGCGAGCCCCGCCACGAGAAGAATCACGGCCCAGCAGGCTAGCCCGTGCATCCGGGCGTCGAAAGGCGCACTCACCCGAGAGAGACGCACGGTGACATAAGCCGCGACAAAAAATGACAAGCTCAAGGACAAAACGGCGAAGACCGCAGCGATGACAATCAGGGCGGGCGAGGGTGTTTCGCCGCGTACCAAATCGAGGACGAAAAATCCGAGGGCGGCGCCCAAGGTGGCAAACGCAAGGTGGAGAGCGAGACCGATGGCGGAGCCCACGAGGATTGCGCTACCGTGGACATGTTTTGGCGTGTTCTGCATTTTCTAAAAAATTTTGCAATATCGATGCCGAAGCGCCTCCGGCACGAATGCTGCTAAATCCTTAGGTCATGAATCGATCCATGCCGAATCATCCCCCTTTTCCCGCGCAAAAGCTTGCCAAACCAGGTCTTGAGTCGAAGTTGAATCCTCGTCCGCGTTTTTATGCAGAGACTTACCGGCCGGCCGGGAAACTAAAGGACAAGGTCGCGCTTATCACAGGCGGTGATTCCGGTATTGGCCGTGCCGTCGCGCTCATTTACGCTCGTGAAGGAGCGGACCTCGCCCTTGTCTACTTGCCCTCGGAAAAATCCGATGCCCTGGAGACTCAACGCCTGATTGAAGGAGAGGGCCGTGAGGCGTTACTGCTTCCGGGCGATGTTACCCGTTATGAGTTTTGCGAGCGTGCGGTCGCGCACGTCGTGGAGCACTTCAGTCGGCTGGATATTTTAGTGAATAACGCCGCTTATCAGCAACATCACCAGGATGTTGACGAGCTGAGCGTTTCCGAATGGGATCACACTTTCCGCACGAATATCCACGGTTACTTCCACATGGTGAAGGCGGCCAGCCCGCACCTGAATCCGGGGGCGGTGATTATTAACACGGGTTCAATCACGGGCCTGGAAGGAAGCGGGGCGCTTTTGGATTATTCGGCCACCAAGGGCGCGATCCACGCCTTCACAAAGTCGCTGGCAAAAAACATGGTACAGCGTGGAATTCGCGTGAATTGCGTAGCCCCCGGCCCGGTTTGGACGCCGCTGAATCCCGCCGATCGCACGCCGAAGGAAATCCAAGAGTTCGGCGCAGATACGCCCTATGGGCGGCCCGCCCAGCCGGAGGAAGTCGCACCGGCCTACGTTTTTTTCGCATCCGGCGCGGATTCCAACTATATCACCGGCGAAATCCTTACTCTCTTGGGTGGCGATACCACCGCCGGCTAAGCGGTGGGTCAAATCGACACATCTTCTCCGGTGAACGGCGTGCACGGATCGGTACGTCTGGCACTCGAATTGCTTTTCTTATCAGCGAAAGGAAAGATGCTTATGGATAATTTACCGACATTTTTTAGCCGGGATTTTCTCAACGGTGGGCCTCTACGGGAGCTGACCCGTATGCAGCGCCAAATAGATCGTGCGTTCAACGATTCTCCCGGAGTTTTTTTTTCTCCTTCCGCAGAAGTCGAAGAGACTGAAAAAGCTTATCGAATTAACTTCGATCTGCCGGGAGTAAAGCAATCCGAAGTCAAGGTGGAGGTGCGAGACAACGTGCTTACCGTTAGTGGAGAACGCAGAGGAGACATGCGGAGTCCGCAATTTCGTTCCGAGATTTTATACGGTTCCTTCGAACGGTCGTTCACGCTTCCATCTTCGGTGAAGGCGGAGCAGATATCGGCCGAATTTCTCAATGGCGTGCTGAGTGTAACGGTGCCGAAAGCGGAAGCGCCGAAGTCGCGGCAAATCAGCATTGGAAAATCCGGAGCGGCGGAGAAGGCGGCTTAGCCATATGGGAAAAATCGTGGTCCCCCGATACTTCGCGCCGGTTGCGGTTCGCTGGTACGTGATGGCGAACCGGGGAGAAGCGGTTTTTTTCGCCGAGGGAGAGGGCCGGGGATTTCATTTCGTTGATCGCCTGGTAAACCCACGAGGGTTGAGAAGCGCACGTGAGCTTAACTCTGATGACGTCGGGCGTGGCTTTGCCAGCGCGAGTACAACGATCCATCACGCGGTCGGGGACCGCAAAGCGCGGTTTGACGAGGTGGCGCGCCAGTTCGCCAGGCAGGTCACGCGCTTCCTGCAAATCGGGCTCGATGAGAAGCGGTTTAACGAGCTCGTGCTTATCGCCGAGCCCCAGTTTTTGGGACGGTTGCGCGCCCAGCTCAACGCGAACCTTCGGGACGTGGTCGTAGGGGAGATTCCCCGTGATTTTGGCCAAGGTACGGACAGCGACATTCGCGATGCGCTCGCGGAGGCGCGGGCGTGGGGATCCTAGTTAAGGGATTTTGTGTAATAATTAACTATATGTAATTATTATATAAAAATAATTAGTTGAACGTATAATTATACGATCGTATAGTTATCTCATGCCCCGCCCGTCTACTCATACCGACCGCCGCCTGCTGGAGGCGGGCCGAAAAATGCTAGTGAAACACGGGATTCGCGAAGTCAGCCTCCGCCAGGTGGCCGAGGCCGCCGGCGTGAATCTGGGCATGTTTCACTACCACTTCAAGACGAAGGATGAGTTCATTCGTCTTGTCCTGCAGGAGTGCTACGAAGAATTCTTCGCCCGCCTGGAGGAGGAAGCCCATCGCGAGAGCGCCGAGCGGTCCTCGCACGAACGCTTGCGTCGTTTGCTCGAGGTTTTGGCCACCTATGTGTGCGAGCATCGGGAGCTGGTGTCGCTCCTCATTAAAGAAGTCCTTTCCGGCAACCGCCTGGTGCTGCAGTTCGTGGCTAAGAACGTCCCTCGGCACGGAAAGCTGATGCTGAACGCAATTCAGGACGCGTTGAAAGAAGGCGCAATTCGGAAGGATCTGAGCGCGTTTCAAGTGGCGATGCTTTGCCTCTCCAATATCGGTTCGGCCGCGCTCATCAGCGGCACGCTCGAGCGGTTAAAGCCGGCGTTCCTCAAGCCGTTTCTGAAAACCGATTCCTACGCTCAGGACATTTTCGAAAAACGCGTCGATTTCATCATGCGAGGACTGCGACCATGATTGGACTAATCGTAATGATGTCTTTTTTTTCCCCTCTGAGCCCAGCGGAAACCCGCGAAGCTCCCGTCGCGCTGACCCGCAAGGAGGCCGAAACTCGGGCAAGGACCCGCTCGCCCCGCTTGCAGGCCGTCGCTCAAGATGTGGCCGCCGCCGTAGGGCAGTCCGACAGCCAGTACGCCACGCTTTTCCCCAAGCTCAGCCTCGACGCGAGTTATCGCTATAACAGTATCGTGCCGGAGATCCGCACCGGTGCGGGCTCCACGCCGCTAGGAGATCACAAGAATTACAGCATCGGGCCGACTTTGACTTATACACTTTTTGACCAAGGGAGCGGACGCAACTTGTACCGCAGCTTTGAATCGCTCCGTCAGGCCAAGGAGCAGGACCATGCCGCCGCCGAGCGACAGGTCCTGCTCGCCACCCGTCAGGCTTACGTTCAAGCGCAACTCGCGCAGCGAGAGGTGGAGCTGGTGGAACAATCGCTCCAGTTCGCACGCCGGCAGTATGCGGATATCTCCGCGCGCTACCGCGCGGGCAGCGCGAGCCGCATCGACTTACTGAATGCCGAGCGCGAGGTGTCGAGCTTCGAGCTGCGCGAAGCCCAGGGCAAGAGCGAGCTGGATACGGCTTTTACCGAGCTGCGCGCTTGGGTAGGGCCGTTCGGCGGCGTCGAGGTGAAGCTGGATGCCCTGGAGGCCGAAGCCGTGGCGCAGTCCAACCGGAAGTTGACGTCCTTTGGCGTCGAACATCCGCAACTGCGCGCGCAGCACTACCTCGCGGAAACGGCGGAGCTCGCCGCCGACGGCGTGGGCGCTGGCCGGTGGCCACTCATTCAGCTGCAGGCCCGCACTAGCCTCGATTATCCGAATGGGCCAAACCTCGAGCGAATTCATCAGAACTCCGTGGGCATCTCGTTGAGCTGGGCCCTTTTGGATTGGGGTCGTGCGGGTTCCGCGGCCGACCAAAAACGCGCCGAAGCGTTAGGTTGGCGATTCCGCCGCGACCAGGCCCAGTCTGATCTCGAACGGGACTGGGAAAAAGCGGAGAATCGTCTCGAGCATTTGAAGCAGCAACGCGAAAGCGCGGGAAAAAATGTCCGGCTTAGCGAGTCGCTCGTCCAACTCAGCGAACAATCTTACCGCGCCGGCCGGGTGAACTTGCTGGATGTGCAGTCGGCCAACCTGAAGTGGCTGGAGGCGCAAGTGCAAGGCGCGCGAATCGACGCGCAGACGTTGATGCAAATTTACCAACTGGAATACCTGGCTAAGGAGTCCCCATGAAGAAACGCGATCCGCGTCTGATTCTCATCCCGCTCGCCCTCGTCGCCGTGCTGGCCTGGGCGGGAAGCCGATGGCTTTGGAAGCCAGCGTTTCGTTACGCGGGGACGATCGAGGCGACGCGCATCGATCTACCCGCGCGGGTAGCCACCGTCGTTTCCGAAATCAACGTGGAAGAGGGCGAAGCCGTGAAAAAGGGCCAGAAGCTTGCCACCTTGGCTTGCGAAGAGGTTCGTATCGCTGGCCGGCTCGCCACTGAGAACTTCGAGCGTGGCCGCAAGCTAAGGGCTACCGGCAGTCTTTCTCAAGAAGCGTTTGACCAGCTCAGTAGCCGCAAGCAGGAATCGGACGCGCGGCTGAGTTGGTGCGAGGTCGCATCGCCGGTGGATGGAACGGTGTTAAATCGCTTCATGGATCCCGGCGAGTGGGTGAACCCCGGCGCGAAACTCTTGAGCGTGGCGGACCTCCGTGACGTCTGGACCTATATCTATGTGCCACAAGCCGTGATGTCGCGGTTAAAGACGGGCGTGACCGTTGTGGGAAGGATCCCCGAGCTGGAACGTGACTTTCGCGGGATTATTCGCAAGATCAACGATGAGGCGGAGTTCACGCCCAAGAACGTACAAACCCAAGCCGAACGAACGCGCCTGGTCTTCGGGGTGAAGGTCGCTTTCGAAAACACCGACGACGCGTTGAAGCCCGGCATGACCATCGAAGTCACCTTACCCGAATGATGTCATCGGTCCCGTCTCACACGCCTAGCTTGATCGAACTGGAGGTGACTGACCTCCGCAAGCGCTTGGGGAAAACGGACGCGTTGCGCGGACTGAATCTGCGATTTGATGCGGGGCTCATGCACGGAGTGATCGGCCCGGAGGGTGCCGGGAAAACTACGCTGTTTCGTCACCTGGTGGGTCTATTACGGGCCGACGCGGGCACCGTAGCGTATCGTGAAGATGGCCGTGCGCTCGCCTTCGATGATGTCCGCGCCCGGATCGCCTACATGCCCCAACAGCAGAGCTTGTATCCGGATCTCTCCATCGGCGAGCACTTGGATTTTTTTCGGTCCCTCTATCGCCTGGATGACGCCGAATTTGCCCGAAAGCGCGAGCGCCTGCTGGAGATCACGCGCCTGGGAAAATTCGTCGATCGGCCGGCGGGCAAGCTTTCCGGCGGGATGTATAAAAAGCTCGGCCTCATGTGCGCGCTACTCGCGTCGCCGTCGGTACTCCTATTGGACGAGCCTACCAACGGCGTCGACCCGATCAGTCGACGCGAGTTTTGGGAGCTTTTGTACGAGTTATCCGGGCAAGGGATGCTGATCTTGGTCGCTACCGCCTACATGGACGAGGCCGAGCGCTGCGCACGCGTTCACCTCGTAAACGCCGGTCGTTCCCTGGCGAGTGGGGAACCCAAGCAACTCCTCGAAGAGGCTGGGGTGAGCTCGTTCGATGAGTATTTTTTGCGGAGGTCCCGTGAAAACGGCGGTTAAGGTAAACGATCTCTCCGTTCGCTTCGGAGAGTTCTACGCGGTGAAGCACGTGAGCTTCGAGGTCGCCCCGGGAGAGATCTTCGGGTTTTTGGGCGCGAACGGAGCCGGGAAGACGACGACCATCCGGGTTTTGTGTGGACTACTCGTGCCCAGCGCGGGACGGGTGGAAGTCGCGGGCGAGGGATTCTCCGATGGGGGACTGCGGCTCAAGAGCAAGGTCGGATATATGTCCCAAAAATTCACGCTCTACGATGATCTGACCGTGGAAGAAAATCTCGCGTTCACCGCTCGGCTGCGCAAGCTCGATACCGCCGAATTCAATCAGCGGCGCACCGAGCTTTTGAAGTTCATCGATTTCCAATCCGGATTCGACACTCTAGTTCGCGATCTGCCGGGCGGGATCAAGCAGCAGGTTTCCCTCGTGGCTTCGCTCATTCACGACCCCGAGGTAGTCTTCCTCGATGAGCCTACGGCCGGCGTCACGCCCGCCTATCGCGCGCGCTTCTGGGAGCTGATCCGCGAGTTAGCCAACCAGGGGCGAACGGTTTTCGTCACGACCCACTACATGGACGAAGCGGAGCAATGCGGTCGGATCGCGCTCATGCGATCGGGCGAACTCATCGCGCTAGATCGGCCGGAAGCGTTGAAGCTCCAGGTGTTTCCCCGGGGCCTGTTGCAACTCGATCCGCAGTCCGACTCCGCCCGGGAGGTAGCACGGCGTCTCAAGAACGATCCCCGTTTTACGCTCTTCCAGCCCTACGGCATGCGCTTCCATGCCGAGCTATCCGCCGAAGTTGACGGGGGCGGGATCAAGCGTGAGTTGGGCCGGGACTTCCTGGTTCGCGAGATTCGGCCGACGTTGGAGGACGTATTTATCCGCTTGGTGGAAGGAAGCCAACGATGAGCGCCGAGGGTTTTCGTTGGAGCCGTGCGGCCGCCATCGCGCGCAAGGAAATCGCCCACATTGCGCGCGATCCGTTCACCATCGCACTGAGCACGATTTTACCTATGCTCGTGGTACTGATTTTCGGCTTCGCCATTGAGTTCAACCTCACTCGTATTCCGACGGCCTACCTGGATAGCGATCGCACCCAGGGGTCGCGAGCGGTGGTGGAAACCTTCGGTAGCTCTGACTACTTTCGCATGGCGGCGGTTGAAACGCCCGACGCCGGACTGCGCGCCGTGGAAGCGGAAGACGCACGAGCCTTGATCGTGATTCCGCCCCAGTTCGAGCGCGATGTGATCTCGGGAAGGGGGGCGGACGTCCAGGTGTTGATCGACGGCGCCGACGGCACCGTCGTGGGCTCGGTGACGGGATACCTTCGCGAAATCCAGCGGCGTTCCGCCCAAAGAATGGTGGGAGCAGCGGTCGCCGGAGTCGAAGGGGCCGCCCCCGCGATTCCGGTGCATACCCGTTTTCTCTATAATCCGGAGCTTTCTTCCCGCTGGTTCGTGGTGCCGGGCCTAGTGGTCGTGGTGATGTCGATCCTGTCGATCCTGCTCACGGCGTTGACCGTCGCTCGCGAGTGGGAAAACGGGTCAATGGAGCTGCTGCTGTCCACGCCGGTGCGGCCGCTCGAGGTCATCCTGGGAAAGCTCAGCCCGTATGCGGCGCTTGGATTGGCCGCGGTTACGATCGTCTACTTCATGGCCCGCTGGGTGTTTGGCGTGCCTTTTCAAGGGAATCACCTGGTTTTCCTCTTGGGCGTAATCTTATTTTTGGTGACTTATCTCGCGCAAGGGCTGTTGATTTCAGTCGCGACCCGCAAGCAGACACTCGCCATGCAATTCGCCATGCTCACGGGGTTGTTGCCGTCGCAGCTCTTATCCGGGTTCATTTTTCCGGTGGAAAGCATGCCGACTTTCTTTCAGTACTTCACGATGATCTTGCCCGCGCGGTGGTTCATGACGATTGCGCGCGATAGTTTTTTGCAGGGGTCGTCGCTTTGGACCCTGCGCGGTCCCTTCTTTGCGCTCGCCGTCATCGCCACGGTCCTCATTGCGCTTTCCGTCCGCCGATTTAAGAAGGATGTGGAGCCATGAAGATCAATCCCACCTTGGTTGGATTTCTTCGAAAGGAACTACGCCAAACGTTGCGTGATCCACGCATGCGCATCGTTTTATTCGTAGCCCCGATCATGCAGCTGACGCTCTTCGGCGTCGCCATCTCGAACGAAGTGAAAAACGTACGTCTAGCCAGCCTCCACGCCCCTTACGATGCCGAAATGCGTAGAATCTACGACGAAAGCATCGCTTCGGGCTGGTTTCGCCCCGCCGCTATCACTGGTACCGAGCCCTATGATTGGATTCAGCGTGGCCAAGCCGACGTGGTTTTGGTCCGTGCAAAGGGAAACCCCGATATCCAGCTGTTAGTGAATGCGCAGAATGTCATTCGCGCGCAGGCGGCGGAGAACTACCTGCTGTCGATCATTCGCCGAGTAGAGGCCGATCAATCCGCGGGCTCTCGTCCGCCTCCGATCCGCTTCGATGTGCGTGTGCTCTATAATCCAACCCTCGAAACCAGCGTCTACATGGTTCCCGGGGTGATGTGCATGCTCGTTTGTATCGTAACGATCCTACTCACCAGCATGTCGCTCGCGCGTGAGCGCGAGGTGGGCACGCTAGAAACGCTGATCTCCGCGCCCGTGAAGCCGTGGGAAATCGTCGTGGGAAAAACCCTCCCTTTCTTGACCCTAGGCACGGTGCAGTTGCCGCTTGTCCTCATGGTGGCCGTCTTCGGATTCGGGGTTCCGTTTCGAGGGCCCTTGCTTCTGTTCGCGGTGGCTGGATTCGTCTTCATCGCGACGACGGTTTCCATTGGGCTAGTGATTTCGACCTTTGCGCGTAACCAGCAACAGGCAATGTTGGGGGGATTCCTGTTTTTGTTTCCATCGGTATTGCTATCGGGTCTGATGTTTCCGTTGGAGAACATGCCCGGCCCCATCTACGCTTTGGCCCAGCTCAATCCGTTGACCCACTTCGTGGCGCTGCTACGGAACATCTTGCTGAAAGCGGGAAGCCTGACTTTCTTTTTTCATCACTTGATACCCTTGGCGCTGATCGGAGCCGCTACCCTTACGGTGGGTTTGAGGAAATTCCGCACGACGCTCTAAGCAGCTTCTCCCGAGCCCGCAGGAACTGTCGAACTTTTAGACAGCTATTCAAGCATCTGGCAGAGGGTCGTGTTTTTCGCACGCTATAATGTTCTCTGCGCTCCCCGGGATTCGGTTTTAATCGGCTTTGGTCTTGCAATCCTTCCTCCTTGAGAGTGTGAGGAGGCAACTTTGAAGTCGCATAAAATCGTGGGCGCGTGTCTTTTGTTGGCCCTGGCAACTGGCTGCACGGCCGGCATTCCCGTCGTGAGTTTTCCCCAGAATTCCCCCCCGGGCGTTTCGGTTACCGGCCCGGTAGACGAAGTCCTGCGCCGTCTGCGGCCCGTGCTCGCGGTACGCGGCATTTCCTGCTTGATGTGTCACGCCGATGTGAAAGCGAACGTTATCACCGATTTCGGGTACGGCGATCCCTGGTTCATGGGCGCCCATCAGTACGGCTTGGGTTCTGACTACTATGGAAATCCGTATCACGGTTGGACCCCCGCCGACGGAACCAAACCCGCGTATCCCGGAAGCCTACCTTCCTACGTGAGCAAGATCGAAGGCAGCGTCGTGATCCCTCGTGCCACGATTTCCGATCCGCTTGTGCTGCAGTCGATGACCAAGCCGGGCGAGCCCACCGTGGCCCCGCTTTCATTAATGAGCTTCATGTCCAACGACTACTACGCACCTACTTACGGCGCCTGGGGGCACCAGCTTCGACCAGCGATGTCGCGCGTGGTGTCTCCCTTGGATGGCCTTCCTCCGCTTTTGGAAGTCAGTGCGCTTTACATCGGCGCGCCTACGCGCGCTCAGATCCTGGCCCTCGATCCCGCGGTGGGATCTAGCCCCGCCGATCAGGCCTATGCTTTTCGGCCAGACTGGACCACGGGGCTGGCGGGTCTTGAGCTCGTGGGCTCCGGAACGAACGCCTACTACCGTAACCAAACGGGATCCGTGTTTTATTGTGAAGGCGATCTGATCATTAAAGGCACGCTCTTTTTGCGCGATTTGCTCCTCGCCAGCGGTCCGGGCGGCTGCCGCATTTACGCGTCGGATACGGTATTCATCCAGGGAAAAATCCAATACCAAAACGACGGTTCGAACCTGCAGATCACGAGCGCCAAGGCGATCGTCATGGGGTTTGATTACGCAAGCCTGGAGAATCGGTTAGTCAGTTACCCCTACGCCCACATGGCGCCGACGCGCGGCCCGGGCACGATCTTGGAAAAGTCGCAGTCAGTACTGGCCGAAGCGCAGCGCCTTGGCGCCGATCTGGTGGACGCGGCTACCCCCGGACAGAGTTACAGTTACGTTACCTATGTTGACCCCGCCGGGACGACTCGTACCCGCGTCAACATTGGGTATGAGCACGTACTTCTGAACGCGCCGCAGGTGCATAGCCGTTACTATGGGCCCTTTAAGGGGGTCGTAGTCGCCGAAGTCTCGCTCTTTGCCGTGGGCGAGCTGCAGTTCGAGTACGATCCGATCTTCCTGGAGACGCCCGCGTTTCCGCTCATTCAGCACGGCATTCTTGAAGTCGTTCCTTGATTTTCCGGTTCTTCGGCCCGGCGGCCGGTGCTATCGTACCGACGTGAGGCTTTTCCGCCTACCATGTTTAATTTTAGGTTCGATTCTGGCGTTTAGCGCCTGCGCCCAGTTCCGTCGTCCCGTTCAAGGGGGCGATCTGGTTGCGGCGGGTGCTCATACGGGGGTATCGCCGGGGGGGTTGGATCGAGTCGCGATCTACCGTTTGCAGCTCTCCACGGGCGCGCTCACCGCCCTTTCTGGGTCTCCGTTTGATATCAGCGGTTGTACGGTGCGCGCAGTGACCACGGCTGGCCGATTCGTGCTCACCGTTTGTGAAGGTGCGACGGTGGGTTCGGTTCCGAGCCGACTGGTGGCTTGGGAGATTGGCGTCAACGGCGCGGCGATTTCGGAAGTAGACGGAAAAGATCTATTCGTCCCGCCGGGGATCGGGGTGGATACTTCTTTGTCGGCTTCCGGGGAAAGCGGATTGGTGATCGTCGGAGGCGCTCGAGAATTTGTTTTTCGGCTGAATACATCGAGTGGGGCGCTCACTCGGTTAGCCGAAAACACCGGTCGTACGACCACCCGCCTGGTGCCCCCTTCCATTGGGGATGGGGGATCCTTGTTCGCCTCGATTGGGCCGAACGCGGGTTCGACCACCCTCTATAAACTTTGGGTCACCGATGCTTTCGATCCGAATCCGGTTTTGTCACTGACCGCGGGAGGCGCTTTCGGCAATTTACAGGTGGATTTTTCGGCGGACGCTCAGCACATGCTGCACTATAAGCTGGCCACCTTTCCCGCTGGAATTGAGGTCACGAGTTATCGTTACTGCAGTAATGGCTGCACGTTTCAAGCGGTATCGACGGGAACATTTACGGGAACCACGAACGTGAATTTTAACACGACTCCGCTCTTCACTTCGCCTTTGGACCACCGGGTTTCCGTCACCGGCACGAACCCTTGCTTTTATCGCTTGGACGAAGAAGCCGGCACCCTGACCCAGGCCAACTGTTATGCGGTGGGAGAGCTCCGGGCGATTTCCTCGGATGGACGTTGGCTAATCACCCAAAACACGTCGGCGGCGGATTTGGCGCTTCGGACCTACGAGATTTTGTCTTCCCTCACGGAAATCAACCCGACGCCGTTCGCTTCGGTGAGCGCCCCGTTTAACGGCCCATTCTTCAGCCAGCCCGGGTACTATCCCACTTCCAAATAAGCCAAAGCGTTTTTGGGCTTGTGTTGAGCCTATTTCTTTCGCGCCGGAATCGCGCCGGGCGTATTCACGGTCCCGGTTCCAGGGGCAGTACCCGGTTTCGGAGCGCGGTTAGCTAACGCCGCCGCCGCGCGCGGATCCGCCGGAGCTTTCTTGTCGCGCGCGCTGGCCACGGCACTGTCGGGTTTCCCAGGCTTGGCCGGGTTAGGTGTTGCCGTCGGGCGTGCACCGGTGCCGGGGTTTCCTGTGAGGACGAGCTGCTGCAGTACTTGGTCGAATTTTTCGGCGTCGTCGCCTTTGACTTGGCCCTTTTTTGCAGCTTCAAAGCTGTCCGCGCGTGTGATCGTAGCGCCTAAACCAAGGAGCAGAAACACCATCAATAATAAATTTTTCATCTATATCACCGCTTTCTTGAACTCGACGTCCAAGGTTTTCAGGGCCACTTCCTGGCCTTTTTCATCATAGAAACGAATAGTCACGCGCTTGCTGCCGGTCGAAGCCGCGCTCACCAAGATCGGTAAATGCGAGCCAATCATTTGGGAATTCCACGCGAGTTCCAAAAAACGTCGAGCTTCGATCTCGGGCAGCGACTGGGAGTAGAAACGTAAATCGCCTTCCAGCTCCACGCGCGCACGCTGGATGGAGAGGTGTTCCAGCTCGTTGACGGCTACCCGCACGGTGACCACATCCCCGAGCTGGGCAACGAAGTCCGCCCGTGGTGCTCGTTGGGTGAAGCTAATCCAGAGCATGGCTAGGAGCGCCGTAGCGCTACTGAACGCGGTGATCCACTTCCAGCGTAGGGCGGTAGCCTGGATTGTCTGCTCCGGCAATCGCGCCATCACTCGGGCTTTGAGGTAGGGAGGCGGCGAAAAGGCAATGGCGCGCCCTTGCGCGAACAGCGCCGAGAATTCACGCTTGAAATATGCTTCCGTGTCTATCTTCTGCAGATCCATGATTATTCCTTCATGCCGTTATCCCTAATCTCCTCCCATGGAGCCAGACGTGGGACGCTTGCTGATCCTTTCCTGATTTTTAATTAGCTGTGACTTTGAATATTTAGACTCGAACTCCTGCCGTACGCGGTGCAGCCGAGTCCATACCGCATTCTCGCTGATTCCCAGAATATCGGCTACTTCGGCGCAGGTGTGCTCCTCGAAGTAAATGAGCAGGATCAAGGAGCGTTCCTCAGGTTTCAGCTGCGCGAGCACGGTTTGAATTTCGAGGGTCACGTCGCGCTGCCCAGCCGAAAGATCGGTGAGTAGGTGATCGGCTTCTTCGATCGGGGTGTAGCTATCGGAGTTCTTAGCGGCGCGCACATGGTCGATGAAAAGATTTTTCGCCATTTTAAATAGCCAGCTCCAGAACTTTTCCGGCTCCTTTAGCTTCTTGAGATTGTTCCAAAGCTTGACGTACGTCTCTTGCGCCAGGTCCTGGGCGAGGTCGGGTTTGCCGCAAAGATAGACGAGGAAACGAAAGAGCCGCGTTTGCGAAAGCTCGATCACCTCACCAAAGGCGGACTGATCCCCTTGGCGGGCGGCGGCGATGGCGGCCATTAGTGGCGGATCCACGACTCGTCTTTTTTCTTCCGTGCCCTTCATGCTCCCCCTTACCCCCGGTGCCTTAGCGCCGACGGTTTGAAATCGCTTCCACGCTCTGGCGGCCCGGACTGCGCTCCGTCTGTTCCAGGCGCGCTTGCTGGCGCTCGGATTGCCGTGCCGCCAACGTGGCCGTGGTCAGCTCCTGGGCGCTCTGCGTGCGAATTCGGTCCTGTAGCGCGCGCGTACGTTCGGCGCGGGCCACGCTCGCTAAGGTGCCGGCGGCGGCATCGCGGGCGGCTTGGGTCGCTTTGGTCGACTTAGCCGTGGTTTCTCCCGAAGCTGAAACCGATGCGGGTCCCGTCTTCAGTACCAGCTGTGAGTAGATATCTTGTCCGAAGGTGAGCGCCATCGTTGAAAGTGAGCTGGCGACAATCATCATGGGCCAAAGCCATTTGGTGCGATCCATTCTCATCATCCCTTCTTGAATTGGACCCGAATAGTTTTTTCCGCAAGCTGGGTACCTGCCTCGTCGAAAAAGCGAACGTGGACCTGGCGCGCGCCCGATTTCTTGGCCGTGACCACGATCGGCAGATGGCTGCCGATCAACTCTGCGTTCCACGCGAGTTGCAGGAAGCGCTGGGTTTCCACGGCCGGCATGCCTTCGGAATAAAATTGTACGCCTTCGTCGAGCTCGATCCGCGCTTTTGCGATGGGTTGGTGTTGTAGGTCTTCGACCGCCACGCGGATGATCACGACCTGTTCGACGTTGGCCACGAAGTCCGGCTTTGGCTTTAAGGTTTGGTAGGAAAGCCACGAGACCGCCAGCACCGCGGCCGTGGAGGTGGCCAGCGCCAATCTTCGCCACGCGCCCGAGGTTCGGCGCGCGCGCTCGGTTTCTGCGATTCGCGCCAGCACGCGCGTTTTTAAATAGGGCGACGGAACGGGGCCGCCGGTCGCGCTTGCTTTCACTTTTTCGCCAATGGCTTCCCGTAGGAAACGATCGGTATCGTCGTTGGAGTTCACCTTTTGCCCGCCCTTATCCTATGCTAGACGCTGGGGTAGGGGTTTTCCTTACTGAATTAATTATCTATTAAAATCAATATCTTAAAAGATTTATCTGCACACCTAACCCAAGTACCACCTGGCCATAGTTTTTATCGATGGCGGTGCCGGAACCCAGGGTAGAGCCGTTGATCACCGTGGCTAGCGATCCGTAGAGCGTCCACGTGGGGTCCAGCTCGTGCTCGGCCTGGATCGCTAGTAAGTTTTCGCCATCCTCGCGCACCAGGTTGCCCGGAACAAAGAAGCCGTCGAAGGTCTTCGTTAGGTGCCGGTACTGAAAGAAGAGTCGTGTGTCGGTCTCCGGAAACCAACCCGCTTTGATTCCACCGCCCCATGCGGTGTAGCCGTAGGGGAGGCTCGCCGAAACTCCGGCGGCGAACGAGCAGGGGTAGGTGACAAACGAATAACTGCCGCTATCATCGATAATCTGCATGACGAAGGGGCGAAGAAAGAAAAAGCTGTCGGAATAGCTTGTGTAAACCGTTCGGGTTTGGGTAAGGCCGGTGAGATAATCCGCGCCGCCAAGCCCGACGCTTTTTCCTAAATATACTTCCGCTCCTGCGTCCCAATCGCCGAAGCGAAATTGCAGCCGGGCTTCGCCGCCCGGGCGATGCAGAAGCGGAGAAGCACCCACGATTTGATGTACATATTGGGGTACCAAGCCCAGTCGCGCTGGCCCAAATCGCAGCGTCCAATCGGCGTAAATGGAGTTAGAAATCACGCGCAGGTTCGGCACGCCAATGATTTCGTTCCAGGAAGCGAGGTAGTTTAAAGAAAATTTGTGAATAGGATTCCGAAACACCAGTGCCCCGGCGTCTAGTAGGAAGTCGGCGGTGGGCCGGGAAACATTCGCCAGCGAATCGCCTTCGCTCGTGGCGTTGGTGTTCCAACCCGTGCCCACGGAAAGGCGCAGGCGGAAAGGGTCGGACTCTTCCCAAACCCCCTGACGGATCTTGTTGAGGTAATCCAACGCCCGGTCATGCAGGTTCGCCTCGTCCGGGCGAGCCAGTACTTGCTTGAAGTACGCGCGCGCTTCGTAAACGCGCGCCTGTTTGAGCAAGGTCATCCCTGCGAGCAAAAATGCCTCCGAGGTCTCGTGCGTAGCCAGGGATTTTCGGAGATCCCCCAACGCGCTACCGTACTGGGCGGATTCATAGGCCGCGAAGGATTTTTGATTGAGTTCATCGGCGAGCGCGCGCCGCTCGTCGATGACGGCGTTTTGAATGGCGTCGGGCAGTGGGCGCTCACGCAGGAGTTTGCATTCTTCGATGGCCAAATCCAGTACGCCGAGCATGCGGTAAGACTTGGCTAGATTCAGGTGCGCTAGTCCGTTGAGGGGATTGGTGGCGGGTGTGCGCTCGGCGATGCGTTTGTAAGTCTCGAGTGCCTGCCTAAAGTTACGATCCCCGAAGTAAGCGTTCGCCAGGGCGAGCTGCAGGGTGAAGTCGTCGGGGGCTTTCGCCGCGAGCGGCACGAGAATTTGAATCGCCCGCGTCTGATCTCCCTCGGCGGTGTGGCGGAGGGCCTCGAGCAGCTTCGGGTCGGGTCCCGCCGCCGACGCGGAGGCGGATCCGACTGCGCAGAGGGTACCCACGAACGCGACTCGCAGGAAGATTTGGCGGGAATTTAGCACGTCGCTCATTGTCGCCGAACGCATTGGGCGGGTCAAATTGGGAAAATTCCAACGTAGCCATGCGCGCCAGCGCCGCCGCGATTGCCGTTGCTGCCGCCGCCACCGCCTGCACCCGGTCGCGTACCGGGGCAGCCGTGCATGGTGTCGCCCCGGTGTTCGGATATGAATCCGTCGCGCACGCAACCCCGGTAGTGATGCATCCGTTCGGGGTCGTAGACGGGCGCATAGTTGTCGATTTCGTTCGGCGCACTCCCACTATTTCCGCAGGCGTAGTGACATACGCACGAGAGACCTCCTCCCGAGCCGAGGGGGCTGTCTTGGCCTAAGGCGGCGATGTTTCCTACCGCGCAATGATCCTTGCCGCCCTGGGAGGTGTCAGTGCCGTTTCGGACCACCACGCCACCAGTTGCCGTTAGGCCGTCGAACTTCGATTCGGTACCCGGATTTCCGTAGTAACCGTTATCGGGACCGGATCGAGACATCATGCCTCCTTGACCGACCACCACCGTGTAAGTAGCAGGCCCTTGAACTGTGCGGGTTTCGGTCATCAAGTTGCCGGCTTTCCCTCCTTTGCCGTCTTTTTTGTCTCCACCGTTTCCGCTGGCCCCGGCTCCAACCACGACGATCCGTACTTGCGCCGTAATGCCGGCCGGCACCGTGTAAGTGTAAGTTCCCGGAACGGTGTATTCCATGGGGTCCAGCGATGGTCCCCCGGCCACGCAGCTGCGAGTTGCGGCACCGCTACAGTCCGCGCCGCCATTCGCCGGCGGGGGCTGGTTGCATACGCGGGTTTGGGATCCGTTTAGGCACGCTCCCCATGGTCCCCATCCCCCGTCGACGCGGACGGGCGGAGGCGGTTGAGGCCGGTTCGTCGGGTTGCGGTCCACCACCCCTTGGCCCGGCAACGGATAGCAAATGGGGTAGTTCGCGTTGAATCCCGCCAAGTATTTTCCCGGCGGACAATTGAGCGTTACGTTCAAATCGGCCGGTCGGCAGATAGGCGCCCCGTCCATCGCGAAGCCAGCGAGAAATTTTCCGGTGGGGCAGATCACCGGGTCTTCCGAGGTGCCGTATCCGCAGCTGAGCACCCGATCGGCGCCCGCTTCCTTTTGTACGACTACCTGAAAAGTTTGGTCGCGATTTTTTTTGTCGGCTTGGCCGGCATCGCCGGCCATTGACGTGCGAATGCGAAGTCGCGACATGTAGTAATCTCCCGACGAGCTTTGGCGGATGCGGGGGCCACGCTCGATAGTGAAAGATTCTAAGGTGACACCCGATTCACGCCAGCCGCGGCGGTAGACGGCGTTGCTCCGAGACTCAAATTCGATTTCGGCGGTGCCCACGGGGGGAAGCGGTTGCCCCATCAGCGCGAACGTACAGCGATCCTGCGAAAGAAGGTCGTACTGGAGCTGGTGCAAGAAGCCGAGCTGTCCAGATTTCTTTCCGATCCAACTTGAGAATCCATTTTGTCGTACCAATATCGTCGAAATGCCGGCGGAAGCGATTCCAAGTACGGCCACGCCCACCATCATTTCCACCAATGTGTATCCAGAGCTCCGTTTAGTCGGCATAAGAACCCTCAGGCGGGGTCGGTATTTGACGTCCTTGCGGGTAACATTTGCTTTGCGGGTCATGAGAGAGACCACGGCAGAATTGCACCCGTACGGAGACCCGACTGGGGGGTTGGGTGGTATCGGTCGGGTCGCCGTAACAGGGTGCTTGCGCGTTAATGCGCAATACCTGATCTTGCGTGGAAAGATAGTAGGTGAATGGAGTGTGGGCGACGCGCGTGGGTTCTGCACCCAACATCTTATAGTCTCCAAACTTGCCAAGGCCATAAAACGAGTTCATGTCTTGGAAGTAGTTGGCGTGCGGGCCCAACGGACTACTGGAAAGCCCGTAAAACTTTCCATCGAATATGGATCCCCATCCCGAAGTGCCATTGGCGCTACGTACTTCGAGAATCAACGATAAATCGGTGGGGTTATAGCCGATACGCCAAGGGCGGTCATTGGGATACGAGTAGTTTTGGGTCTGGGGGTCTTGAGTAATTTGCAAATTTGGGGCTTCCATCGCGATCTCGCCCACCAGGAATCTCGCGGCAGGCGGAAATTCGATTGGCGGGGTTTCCCATCCAGGGTCATTGCCTGGGCGATTCGAGTAGGATCCTTGCTGCCAGCCCCCCGTTATCGAGCTTTGGCGAGGACCAGCGCCACGGACTACTGGGACACCGTCACGCCAGCGGCAACTCAGCTCAAAGTTGAATGTGGCAATCCAAGGGTCAGCGGCTGCCGCCTGTGGCATAGGCCGGCAGGTGGGTTCGCCGTTTTCGATGCGAACTAAGTAGTGGTCCGCAGGACATGTAATGAGGGGTAGGGCTTCTGCGGTCGCGGGCCGACAGACGATCTGACCGTCGGAGTTAAATCCTACGATCACTTCCGCAGCTGAAGCACAGGCTTCTCCCTGTAAAGGGTTGGTATCTTCGATATAGATTCCACAGCGGCGGATTCGCCTATCTTCGGTACCGGCTTCGACAAAAAGCGGGACTGATTCTAAGCGTTGCTCGGCCGAACCGATCAGGTTCAAGCGTGCCCGGTAGGTGGAAAGCTCGTCGCCTTCGTGGGCTAATGCGTCGGTGCGAAGTTCCGCGCGGGCGAGCTGCTGATCTTCCGAGAATTGCGCACCGGCGCGCAAATCTATCACCGATTCCAAGCTGCCGGTGACCGTCACCGCCGTTCCCGGATCGGGTCGGATGGGTTGGCCCGCTAGCAAGCGGGTACATAGCTCGGGGTCGAACATTAACTGCCAGTTCTTGAAAGCCGAATCCATTTTTCCGCGGCCGTGATCAAGCCGCGCTGCCGATTGCGCGATTTGGCTCTGTCCATTGAGGGTCACCGTCAACAGCAGGGCGAGCACCGTACCGGCCACCGTGGTTTCGACGAGCGTGAATCCCGCTTGATTCATGGCTGGCAATCCTCCCATTGGAACTTTTTCCAGAAGATGCGCACGCGTTTCCCGGGCGGGGGATTGTTCAGATAGGAGCACGCTGGGCCTTGGTTTTGCTGGCAGAGGGCAAGAATCCCGGGAAAACTCCAGATCGTGTAGGGACCGGGCACTTGCTCCCACCCGCGGTCGGAGAAATTGCCGAACTGGCGAGCAAAGTAAATGTCGAATCCTGAGCAAGGATCGTTCTGGCCTGGACGAAATGCCGTAGTGTTGGGAGAGATGTCCCCCGGTCCAAATGGGCACCCCCGCCGAAGTACAGGGTGGATACGGAAGGGAATTGGGCCGGCATCTCCGTAGTTGATTTGGACAATCGGCGCTACTTCATCCATCTGAGGTGCTGAGTATCCGTGTACTGAATAGAGCATCGCCGCCGCGTGGGATGGGCAGTTCCCACCACAGTCAAGATCCCAAGTACCCAGTTCGCCCAACATATAACCTCGGTCCGAGCGGGCCTGATAACCGCGTGGCCAAGCGCTGAGCTCCATATTGATTTTCCAACTCCCGTCCGGCTTTTGGTCCTCGTAGAGGATAACAAACTGCTTGTACCAGGGAGTGGCTGAGCAGGCGGACAAAGGATTGGGGTGATCCGACGGCGTCGCGGAAGGGCTGGGGCTAGGGGCTGGCGACGCCGTCGGATCGGGTAGAGGGAGGGGTTGGCATTGGGCAATACCGCCCTGTACTCCCGTCAGAAATTCATTTTCACGGCATTGGAACTGAGATTCCAAGGCCGTTAAGTCGACCGGCGCGCAAACCGGTGAGAGGTCGGTTTGCAGACCTGCGAGGTAGCGTCCTTCGGGACAATTTTCATCTCGGCGTATTTCCCGTGGACTTCCCAGTTGGCATTGCTCGACTCCGGTTCCCAGTGAATTCGGTTTCAAAGTAATAAAAAAACTCATCCGCCCAGTGGGCGCACCCGGTAACAATCGGTTCTTGTTTAATTCAATGACCAGCGCCGTTTGAAATTCTCCCGGACGGGTTTCTTGGAGGGTTTCGAGTTGGGCGTCGGCGACGCGTATTCCCCCATCGGCGAATCCTGGAGAAAGCCGCCGGCCTCCGTCGAGTGCGATATTTGCGGCCCGCTGTTCGCCTGCGGCGGTGGCTACGGCCTGATTCTTGAGAGCGTGGGCGCAAGAAGTTGGCTGGGCCAAGGCCATCTCGATTTCGCGCTTTAGTTTTTGCAAGGCTGCTTGTTCTTTCATTCGAGCTGCGCCTTTTTGCATCCAACCTAACTGAGATTGTCCCCAAAACAGGCCACTCACGAGCACGCTCCCGGCGATGCTTGCCCAAAGCAGAATGCTGCCATTTTCGTTTTGAGCCAACCCGTTCATTTATTGCTCCCCGTTGAGCCCGACGAGAGTAGATTCGATTTCCTTTCATACTTTGGACGCAAGGAAGTGGGCGGTGACGGCTTCTTCCATTTCTATAAGCAGTGAGGAGAGCACCAGACAGTGTCGCATTTGACCCGCGTAGAAGCAGAACGCCGGGCTGAGTTTTCATTATTGGAAATCACCTGGGCGAATGGATGCCCGTTTTCCACGGTCATTAGGAATCAGCTGCTTTTCTCGATCGGCCCTCCGGAGGTCGTTCTTCCGGGTGCTTGCGACTCGGCGGCGGGCATGTGTTTTCGCGTTTGGAAGACCGCTCAAATGTGGCCGTCATATGATTCGCTGTTTTCTAAAAAACTTCGGCCGAAGTTGGTAGTCCAACCGCTATGGGGTATTCGCAGTTTTCCTAACAGCAGCTGGGCCAATCGGCACCGATAGTAATAAAATCTTATAATATCAATACATTGTGCTCGCGAGAGGTCGTTTTAACTCTGTATTGCGCAACGCGTCGTAATAGTGTACTTACATTTCGACCATAAAAGACAAGTATTCGGGGCGCCTAACGATTGGAGTTTTATGTTCAAAGCGTTCAAAGTTTTAAGTTTAATCGCCATGGTTTCCGCCTTGGTTCCTGCTTCGGCGCTGGCGGACCTGCCGGAAGGTTCATTCCGCGGCGATAGCTCGCTTTTCAAATTTGGGCCGCTGTCCACGTACAGCATGACCTTGCTCATTAAAAAGGACCCGAACAAGGCCGATCGTTACTACGCCGTGCTGGCCGAGTACGAAGTCCTCCCGTTCACCGACACGGTGATCACCGATATTTTTTCCGATAAGAAGCGCAGCGCGATCACCAAATGGGTGTACCGCATGCACGCCTACCAGATGGACAAAGGCAACGACTACACCTACGTATTGCGCCCCCTCACGGTGGCCGGCGGCGCGATCGTGCCGAAGACCGACGTGGTTTACGATGTCTTGACCTTGAAGAAGCCCGATCAGATCAAGGGCGCCACGCTCACCCGTCGCGAGAAGGGTAAGAAAGAAGCCGTCGAAACGATCCATTTCAAAGGCAACTGGAACTCCACCTGGGAAAACTACGTCGTGGGCAAATTCCTGGGCACTACGCGTTCGTCCGGGCTCGATTACCTGTTGAACAAGAGCTACAACACGGAAACGTTCGCAAATGGCCAGGTCGTCTTCAATTGGGAAGGCGCCAAGGGAACGTTCGCGCTTTCGGAATCCGTTCCGGGCCTCTTCGTGATGAAGGCCGTGGAAGCTGACGAAGCCAACACCGCAAAGCTCGAAGCGAAGATCGCGTTCTTCGTCGATATCGTGAACTGGAAGCCGAAGGCCACCACGAACGAGTTGATGCTCATCAACCCGAGCGATCCGAAAGACGTGGGTTTCTATTACGAACGCCACGAAAAGGATCTGGCCAAAGAAGAGCCAAAAGAAAACGAAAAGAAATAAATAAAAATCCGGTAAATCTCGCTAGGAGCCTACCCATATGTTGAAGAAACCGTCGATCTCGTTGACGTTAGTTGTGGTGCAATGCCTACAGTTGGCCCAAGTCGGCCAAGTTTGGTCGGCGCCGGCGCGCGCGCCGATGGCCGCCGCCGAAGAAGAAACACCTTGGACCACCTGGTCGAGCAAAGGAACCGTGGGCGGCCTGATGGTGCTCAAGCAGATCCGAGACGGGTTGCTGAATAACAACCTGCACGACCCGCACGTCGATTACTCCGGCTACGCCGGATATAAGATAACGGATTGTTCTGCCAATAATCCCCGCTTTCGCAGCGCGGATGGCACTTGCACCGATCTGACTCGTCCCCTGGCGGGCGCCGCTGGCGTGGCTTTCGGCCGCAACGTTCCTCCGAGCTTCATCGACCAGAACGCAGCCGCGAACCTCATGACGCCGAATCCTTCGGAAGTGTCTAAGAAGTTCTTCACCCGTGGCGAGTTCAAGCCCGTGCCGTTCCTCAACATGCTCGCAGCGAGTTGGATCCAGTTCATGAACCACGACTGGCTTACGCACGGCCGCAACATGGATAAGAACGCTTACCAGGTCCCCGGTGCCGGTGACGCTTCCCTCGTCGAGCGCACCAAGGAAAACACCGCCGATTCCACCCAGTACAAGCGCGAGTTCGGCAAGACGACGCTGAACGACGTCACGCACTGGTGGGATGGCTCGCAGATCTACGGCAGCAACCTGCGCGAGCAGCTTTCCGTGCGCGCGATGTCCGAAGGCAAGATGAAGACCGTGGTCCAGAATGGCCGTGAGCTCCTGCCTTACGACCAGGAACTGAACGCCGCGAACAACAAGCAAAACCGTGGCCACGAAGTGACGGGCTTCCGCGACAACTGGTGGGTGGGCCTCAGCATGCTCCACCACCTGTTCGTGAAGGAGCATAACGCCATCGCGGAAATGCTTTGGAAAAAGCACGTCACCGCGTTGGGCAACGGAAAGTATCAATGGAAGAACGGAAGCCAGAAGCTCGTGCTCAGTGCCCGCGGCATTGATGAGCAGGTCTTCCAGGTCGCGCGCCTGATCAACGCCGCCGTCATGGCAAAGATTCACACCGTGGAATGGACGCCGGCGATCCTGGCGAACGACACGCTTAAACGCGCCATGTACGCCAACTGGTATGGCTTGATCAACCCGAACTCTTGGACGAAGGCCCTGCGCCGGATTCCTTATCTCAACCGCGCGGATTGGATTCGCGGCACGAGCTCGGGTTACCTGATCGGCGGCGTGGTCGGCGACAAGCGCAACGACTATGGCGTGCCCTTCAGCATCACCGAGGAGTTTACCTCGGTTTACCGGCTGCACTCGCTATTGCCGGAAGCGCTGGAATTCAAGCACGCCGGAAAGCCGGATTCGATCGAGAAGGTGGCTTTCCTAGACACGCGTAACGATAAGAGCTACGGCATCATGGCTAGCCATGACCTGAAGGATCTCTTCTATTCCTTCGGTACCCAGCATCCGGGTCAGCTCGTGCTGAACAATTTCCCTAAGTTCATGCAGGAGCTGCCGATCCCCGGCCACGGCATCATGGATCTGGGCATGGTGGATATCATGCGCGACCGCGAGCGCGGTGTTCCGCGCTACAATCAGTTCCGCCGCGGCATCAATCTGAAGCCGATCACCAAGTACGCCGACTTCTTCCCGGGCGGCAAGGCCGCGGACGCGCGCCAGGAAGCGATCTTGGCCAAATTTTACGAAGTCTACGGCAAGGACGAGAACGGCAACGACAACGTCGAGATGATCGACCTGCTCGTCGGTACGCTCAGCGAGGAAGTTCGTCCGCAGAACTTCGGTTTCGGCGAAACGATGTTCCAGATCTTCATCGTGATGGCCTCGCGCCGCCTGATGGCCGACCGCTTCTATACGGACAACTACCGTCCGGAGTACTACACCGAGTCGGGCATCGAGTGGATCGACGCCGAGGGCTTCCTCGAACGCGTGATCGTGCGCCACATGCCGGAACTCAAAAAGCACGTACAAGGGTTGGAAACCGCTTTCAATCCTTGGAAGCCCTAGTTGCGAGACCAGACGGTATGACCATTGCGGGCAAGAAGGTGGCTTCGTTGGCATTGTTGGCGGCGGTGGGCGCGAGCCTGGCGTACGCGTTCGCGGGATCGGAATCCGATCCTGCTTATACGCGCACGACGGCGAGCATCGCGCCTAATTACGAGTCCTTGAGCGCCTGCGAAAAGCAGAAGACCTTGTGGGATAACGTTACCTCTACCGTGCACGCGAAATTGCCAGAGTACGGGAAGCTCGGCCTCCCCCAGGTTTACAGTATGTGGCGGCAGAAGATCTCCAATAAGCGCGATCGCTTCTCCGACTATGCCCCCGAAGGGTGGGTGAAATACCTGCACCGCCGGGGCGCGATGGCTCAGGTGAAGATCGTGCCGCGCGATCCCGCCCATTTGAAGTACACCGGCGTGTTCCAGGGCGCGGAATGCGCGCTACTGCGGCTTTCGCTCACCTACCGACCCGCCGGTGATAAGCCGGTGGCGCCGGGGCTCGCCCTAAAAGTCCTGCGCGATGGCACGCCGTCGGCAAATATCTCGGCGCTGGTTTCACTGGATGGCCAAGGCAAAGATTTCAATTTCTTCGCGCATCCGATGTCCAATATCGTCCCGGTGGGCGGATCTTTTGGCCAAAAGCTCGTGCACCGGATCTTTTCGTCCGTCAGCAAGTATCCGGAGGAGCTGCTCGCATCGGACATGGCGTTGGTAGACGCGCACGGGAAACAGGCAGCCGCGGTCGTGGCTCCTCGCCAGCTTTTCTTTGTCCCTGGACGGGACCTGAAGTTTTCCTCCGACGATCATGACGTGCGCGATGACTTCGCCAAGATCCCCGTGGGCACGACCGTCTATGAAATTCACGCGTTGCCCGCGCAGCGCGCCGGCTTTGATTACACCGGTGAATACACCGATGAATTGGCGGTCAGCTTCCTGAAAGAGTCGGAGCACATCGCGGACGTAGTCACGACGTCCGAGTTCTTAGCCTCAGCCTTCGGTGACGACGGTATTTTCTTTAAACACCAAGTACGCCCGTAACCGGGTAATTGGGCGATTTCTCGCTATTTTGCAAACCAGCAACGCGGCCGGGCGGCGTACGCGTGTACGTCCGAATCCGCCATGCAGGATGTTTCCTGCATCGCTTTGGCTTGCATGGCGGCACTTGGCTCTTTGTAGCCAGGAATCTTGCGGATGTCGTAACCCATGGGGCAAGTCGAGGCGTTGAAGTAAGTGTCGAGGCGGCACTGAGCCGGAGGGTGTTGCATTTGCGTCACGTCCGTCACACTGGTGCTGGGCGTGAGCACGGACGGGACTCCGCGGCCCTCGAGTACCGAGAACAGAAGCGCCACGGAATTCGAGGCGGCCAGGGTGCGGTAACAAAGGTGGCGATCGTTTTCCTGCTCCCAACGTTGATCACACGCCGCAACTTCTTCGGCTTTTAACTGTTCGCGGGCCTCGGCATTCTTCGCACTCTCGTTTTTCCACATTTCGCGCAAGCAAACGAAAGTGGCGAAGTAGTCGGCCTGACCTTCGGAGGTCATGTAGTTCAGGGTGTTCTTGAACGGGGCGCCCCCGAAGAGGTGACCGAGTTCGTGGCAAACCACGAGCTGAAACCCGTCCGGGGTGATCTCGGCGCGGCGGGCAAGTCCGCCGTGGAACTGCACCGTCCAGGTGCTGCTGGAACGACCGGCATATGCGTTCACTTCGGTGCTATCCCATTTATAGTCGACGTTAACCTGGCCACCGTACGCCGTAGCGAGTGGTTTCCAGCGATTGACCGTGATGTCGATGATTTCGTTGAACTGCGCGGTAGGCATGTTGCTCAGGAAGTTGAACGGTTCGTCAACGCCGAGCGTGTTTTCGGGCAGGAACGATTCGTGTTCCTGCGTGTGAGCGTAGGCGGCGTGCGCGATAGCGAACGACGAAATGGCGACGTAAATGAATCCTGCTTTTTTCATGCTTCCCCCCGGATAGCTTTCGCTACTTACGTGTAACGAAGGCATGGATGATAGAGAAAGTTAGAAAGAAGGAAACTTTTTTCTGTACGCAGATTTGTTTTTTTGTGACTCAGGTGGCTGACGCAATGTGAATATTTACGCGACTTGCTAACTTACGTCGGAGTTGCGTCATACCTCTCAAACCCCAAAAAACCCTCGCTTTTCTGGGGTAATTGACAAATAGCGCTCCGCGCCCATCTTAGTGGATATGAAAAAAATCTCCTTTATTAAGCGCGGCAAAGACAAGCACTGGGTGGGCGATGGATTCCATGTGCGCGGTGTATTTAACTACAACGACATCGCGCAAGAGATGTCCCCCTTTCTTTTACTCGACTACGCGGAGCCGGAAAACTTCCCGCCCACCGAACGTCGATTAGGCGTGGGCGAGCATCCGCACCGTGGATTTGAAACGGTCACGATCGTTTACGAAGGCGAGGTCGAGCATCGCGATTCCACGGGCGCCGGCGGCAAGATCGGTCCGGGCGACGTGCAATGGATGACGGCGGGCGCGGGCTTGGTGCACGAAGAGTTTCACGGCCGCGAGTACGCGAAGCGGGGAGGGCCTTTCGAGATGGTGCAGCTTTGGGTGAATTTGCCGAAGAAAGATAAAATGACGAAACCTGGCTATCAGGGCATCACGGCGGACACGATTCCGACGGCAGAACTCGCCGACGGTCGGGGCCAGGTGCGCGTGATCGCGGGACAGTATAATGATGCCCGGGGTCCGGCGCGGACTTTTTCCCCGATGGATGTCTGGGATGTGCGTTTAAAGAAAGGCGCGGCGTTCGAGGCGAGCGCCAAGTCCGGCTGGACGGCGGCTTTCCTGGTGCTAGATGGCGCGGTGAAGGTTGGCGCCCAGGTGGTAGAGAAATCCGATCTCGCGGTGTTTGAGCGCGAAGGAAGTGGCTTTATGATCGAGGCGACGGAAGACGCGAAAATTCTTTTTTTGGCGGGCGAGCCATTAAATGAACCGATCGTCGGGTACGGACCCTTCGTGATGAACACGGAAGGGGAGATCCGCCAAGCGCTCGCGGATTATCGCAGCGGCAAGATGGGGCACTTGGCGCAGTCTCCGGGAGACCGTTAGAGTTCCGGGGGCGGATTCACTTGATCCAAAGTTCGGTAGCAAGTGAGCTGTAGCTCTGGGTCATTGAGTGCCCGGATCGAATTTTTTCCGTTCACGGTGAACGGAATATACCCACCGGTCAGGGTTTCTCCCTCGAGGGGGCTCCCGATGTCCCGTCGCTTATAGATTCGGTATTCCAGTCGGTCAATCTGCACGGAAGCGAGAAAGTCACTTCCCACCTTCGCGATCGAAAGAAAGTACGCCGGAAAGACCTTACCGGTGCCCAACTTGATTTCCGCGGCGGAAGGCGCATGGTAGGTATCGAGCGTGGCCGCCACGACCGTGCCCTTGGTTTTGACGTCCCATCTTTCGATTCGGCACGAGAAATTCACTTCGACCAGCGGTTTTTCCGCCAGTAGTTTCTTTAGCCTCGCCAACAGCGGTCCGCTGGCTTCGTAGTAGTCGTCGAAGCGCGTCTCGTCCGTGCCGAGGGTGCCGAGGTATTCGTGAAGCACCAAGGCGACTTTACGGTGGCGCCGGTCCTTCAGGGCGTCCCAGCGCGATCGATTCAGCCTGATTTTTCCGCACGGGTGCGTTTCAGGAGTTTCTCCCTCCTTGCAGAGTGGATAATTAATGGCGTCGACCTCTTCACCTCGAAGAATTAGTTTCTCTTCCGTGGATATCACGCGAACTTTTTCGGTAGCGCTTTGGAAGGCTTCCTGCTTAACGGGGAGGGCCTCGGTGAATCCCAGCTCGTGCCATCGAGCCGCCAGGCTGCCCCCTAGACTGATGAATTCTTGGGAATAGGCGTCCCCGCCGTTGCCGACCTCGCGCCCGCTGGCGTTAGCCATCTCGGCCATCCAGCCGGTGTTCATGATCAATCCCATCATTAGGCTCAACAACATTACGTTTACTCCCGATCCATTTGCGTTAACTCGAAAAGCTGAGTGGAAAAACAATAAACACGGTCCTTATCCACCGCCTCGCCAAACTCCAGATTCAAGGCGCGCCGGAACTCCCGGATCTTTGCCTTCATGCGCGGCAAGTCGGCGCGCTTCACGGACATCACGATGGCGCCGAGGTCGCGTCTTTCCATAGATTGCATGTCGATCGCAGTGAGCGCCTTCTGCAAGATCTGCCGATGAAATTTTCGGATCATTTCAGACGGTACGGCGCTCGAAGTGGTGGAGAAGCCGTCGGTCGGCGCCCAGGATCTCCCCTTGCGCTGAATCAGCTCCAGGCGCTCTAGGCGTTCGATCGCGAGCTTGGCTTCCGTTTCCTGAATGTCTAGG
Source organism: Bacteriovoracia bacterium (assembly GCA_050251055.1). Lineage (GTDB taxonomy): Bacteria > Bdellovibrionota > UBA1018 > UBA1018 > JBFWNL01 > JBFWNL01. The sequence continues at coordinate 139,975 of JBFWNL010000008.1, read as the reverse complement.
GAGCGGGCGATCCATTTCAAATCGTTTCGAAATCCTTTGATCGTCATGAGCTCCAAGAGTGCCAGATGGTACCAGTCAGAGACGGCGCGGAAGTGATCCACTTCCAGGTTTTGATAAGGATTTTTCTGGTACTTCAGCAGTCGGGCTTGGGCAAGCTCGCGTTTGATCCGGCTTCGGGCGTGGGCCGCCTCGACGAGATTATAGAAGAAGTCGGTCTCTTCCGCGTTGAGCCCGAGGGATTTCGCGACGACGCGTGCTTTCTCTCCGGACAAGCCTGCTTTTCGATTCAATATCTCGCTCAGGCGCGCCGAGCTCAGTCCTAGATCACGAGCAAACGAACGCAACGAGTATCGAGGATTCTTACGGCAGCGGTTCTCCAGCTCCGATTTTAAAATATATCGATAGTCTTCCTGCTCAAACATCGAAGCGGTTTTTAGCCGGTCGCGGCGGTCGGGTCAAACCAAAAGAGCGCCCTGCTCCGTAAAACTCCTAGTATCCGAAACAAAGTGCTCCGTGAGTTTTTACTGATTAATACAATAAAAACATTAAGTTAAATATTAATTCCATATAACAGATTGTCAGTATCGGAGAATAAGATTGAGCGTGGAGAGCGACTTAGCTATAAGCCTTTTCACCAAAAGGAGTTCCGAATGAAGTCAGTAGTCAGATTAGTGGTGGTGGTTTCCCTTTCACTCTGCGGCGTCGCTAGCACGCAGGCCGGGGGAGTTTCCTCGAGCATGGTGGCGGCAGCGAAGCAAACGGCGATCTATATTTCGGATTCCCCAACTTATCGGCGGGCGATCAATGGCTTGCTGGATTGGCCTTGGAAGCTAGCCGACGGAAAGATCGTGGTTTGGAGAAAAGCCGTGGAAGACGCCCCGACTACCGAAGACCTGCGCGAACTAAAGAAGCTGACGATCACGAGCATCGACGAGCTACGACTTTCGGAAATCGGCCTTTCGGATCCTGGTTTACCCGATCCAGGAATTTACGGCGGGCCCTACCAAATGAAGCTCAAGGGAAGCGAGTTCGTGTTCTTGCTGACCCGGGATGGCCGCCCTTGGGGCTACGATCACGATCGTTGCTTTATGTTGTTTAAAGACGTGACGGCCGTGGCGACGCCGGGATCGGAAACTGGGGTGATCGACCTCACCTGTAAAGACGCCAGCAAGATTAAGGAAGGCGCGCGCTTTATTCGTCCCTCTGGCTTCCAAGACTTGACGGCCGCGGGCAAGGATTTGCTGACGGCGCTCTCCAATCGGAGCTGGGCGAGAACGAGCACGATCGAATATAAACCGTTTCCCGTGGAAGAGCCGAATAATGTCTATTCGGTAAACTCCAAGGAAGAGTTTCAGTTTAGTTTCTGGGGTGATTTCCAATATTTCGATTACCGTAGTGCCTATAGGCATTCGTCGCAATGGGGTTCAATCGGTCGTTTCGTCGACAAGCAGGTGATTGCCCAGATTGGCATGCGCACAGCCGCAAACGGCGCCACGGAATTTTTGGTGTGGGCTCATCATCCTAATTTCCAGTATCAACGCGCCAATAAGATGGGCTTCAATCACACCATCGACGGCGTCTGGTCCGCCACGAGTCGGGAAGAGTTGGCGGAAATTCGGAGTAAATCCGCAGACCGGCTTTTTAAGTGCTTCCAGGGGTGGGATTGCAGCTGGCGCAAAAACATCCTTAAGAATTATTGGAGCCTGAACGATGACATTGCGGCTCAATATATTGTGATCCAGTACGATCCGGCACGGCCGGATGGGTTGGGTGTCCAGTTCCACGGCGTGGATGCTCGCTTTGATACGCTCAGCTCCACGTTTCAAGCGGAGTAGCCTTCAGTTTTCCGTCGCCTCGTTTAGTTCCCGCAGGGACTGCGGATCCAACTGAAGTTCCGCGCCCTGGATTAACGCGTTCATCTGCTCTGGGCGGGTGGCGCTGGCGATGGGGGCGGTGATCAGGGGCTTTGTCCGGAGCCACGCCAGCGCGATGGCGGCGTGGGGAGCCTGGAGGCGATCGGCGACCTGATCCATGGCGCGAATGATTCGATGCCCCTTTTCGTTGAAGTACGATTCTTTGATGCGGATATTCCCGCGCACGCTCTTCGTGAGATCGGCCTCGGCGCGGTACTTCCCGCTGAGAAAACCCGCGGCGAGCGAGTAGAAATTGATGACGCCCATTCCGTATTGCTCGCAGATCGGGGCAAAGTCGGTCTCGAAGGGGTGGCGGTCGTAGAGGTTGTAAAGTGGCTGCAAGCTCACGTAGCTCGCTAGATTTTCGCGGCGGCTGGTTTCCAGCGATTCGCGTAGGCGCGCCGGGGTGATCTGGGAGGCGCCGATGGCCCGCACCTTCCCTTGCTTGATCAGCTGGTCAAACGCCTCCAGGGTCTCCGTGACGGGAGTTTCCGGATCATCCAAGTGGGATTGGTAGAGGTCGATGGTCTCGACCTGAAGGCGCCGCAAGGATTCCTCGACGGCTTCGAAGATTCTCGCCTTGCGCAGCCCTTTCCTGCCGTCGCCCATTTTCATGCCGACCTTGGTGGCGAGGACGACGCGGTCCCGTTTGCCGCTCTGGCGTAGCCAGCGTCCAAGGATGGTTTCCGATTCGCCGCCTTGGTTTCCTGGCACCCACATGGAGTAGATGTCGGCGGTGTCGATGAGGTTGAAGCCCGCGTCCACGAATTGATCGAGGAGGCGAAAAGACATGGCTTCATCGATGGTCCAACCGAAGACGTTTCCGCCCAAGGCGAGGGGAGCGATTTGGAGGTCGGATTTTCCCAGGGTGCGGGTTCGCATGACCTAGGGAATAGCGGATTTCACGTAGGAATGCGTGTGGATTTTTTTTGGGGGGGGATAGGTGCTGACTTGTTGATTTCACATGCTTTTTGAGTAAACCGGTGAGCCAGTTGTCCTATGATTAAAGCTTGCTACTAAATAATTCATCGCGCTTAAAACATTCTGCAAAAAACCGCATCTGGCGGGGGGAGGTTGTTTTATGCGCTCCAAGCTATTTTCCGCGTTTACCTTTTTTGCTTTGACCGTTTCTGTGTCCGTTGTCGCGGTGCCGACGTGGGCATCCAATCTATTACCGCAAGATGCCGATGCGGAAAGGCTCGCGCGCTCGGTTCAATCGATTTTTAAGGCCAATTGTTTTTACTGTCACGGAGAGCCGGGAAAAAAAGTGCGTGGCGGATTCGATTCTGTTTTGGATTTTGAAAAACTTAGGAGCAACCCAGATTTCATCAATCTAAGTGACCCTGCCCAATCCTCGCTTTATCAGCGCATCGAAAGCGATGAAATGCCAAAAGTCCGACAGCTCTCGAAAGATGAGCTTGCGGCGACCGGAATCCGAAAACTTACCCAAAAAGAAAAGGACACCGTTTTGGCTTGGATCAAGGCGGGTGCCCCGTCGACGGCGGGAGAAGAAAAGGGACGGGTGCTGCAAGACGCAGGTACGGCGTCTTATTCTTATCTTTTCGGGGCCATCGCAAGGGACTTAGAGCGGTTGCCGGAACGTAAACGCAGGGACATTCGTTACCTGTCGCTTGCCCACCTGCCGGCGGCCGGTGATTCAGCTGATGATCTTGATATATTTAGGGATGCTCTCACAAAGCTGGTTAACTCACTAAGCTCCCAAGAAAGCCTTTTCCCACTTCAGGCTATTGATGCCAATCGCCTGGTCTACCGCGTGGATATTGGCGCGTTGGGATGGAGTGCGCAAGTCTGGGATCGGGTAGCGGGCAGCAGTCCTTATTTGAGTTACGGTTACGCTTTTGATTCCGCTGTCAGCTTTATTCAAATTCAAACTGGAACCGGACTTTTCTACACGAGGGGTGATTGGTTTGCATTTGCCGCAGCCAGGCCGCCTCTTTATTATCAGTTCTTAAATATCCCCGATACGGATACGGCGCTTGAACGTGATTTGGTTGGGATCGATGTCGACAGAGATATCAAATCGAGGCGCGTCCTACGGGCGGCCTTCACAGACTCGGGTGTTTCGCAAAATAATCGCATGATCGAGCGCCATAAGATCAGAGATGGCGCGTATTGGAAGTCTTACGACTTTAAAGAAAGTACCGGCGCGTCGGATTTGTTCTCGCGACCGCTTGGGCCCGGCGACGGTGCCGGACAGTTTAAGCATGCCGGAGGCGAAATTATCTGGAATCTCCCCAATGGTCTTCAAGCCTACATGCTTGTGACTTCGGACCATCAACGCATAGATGAAGCTCCGACTCCGATTGTTCAGGATGCTTCGCGGAGGAATGCCGTCATTGTGAACGGGATTTCTTGTATCTCCTGCCACAACCAAGGTATCCAGAGGCGCTCGGATCAAGTGCGGGCGTATGTGGACAAAAACACTAGCCTCTTTAGACAGGAGGACTTGGACGAGATTTTTTCGACCTACCGTGGAAATGACGCGCTCCAGGCCGCGTTTACCGAGGACTCGCGTCGTTTTATTGAGGCGATGAAAAACGCGGGCGTGAAGCGTACGGGTTCCGGTGATCCTGAGCCCATTCGCTATTTGACGGATCGTTTTGAAAACGATGTGGATCTCAAGCGTGCGGCCGCAGAGTTTGGAATTAGCCTTCCAGATTTGATTCAAATAGCGAGCATTTATCCAGAGCTTCAGGCTTTTGTGTCAAGAGTCAACGCGCACGCGGTCCCCCGAGCCTTTTTTTCGGATGTTTATCGAAAAATAGTAGATATGATTCAACGTGAAATGCCAAGCGATCTCGACCTGGAATTTGTTCCGATTCCAGGTGGGACCTTTCAAATGGGAAGTCCGGATTCGGAGCCCGGTCGGTATCGAAACGAAAAGAGGCACTGGGTGAGGGTTGATGGTTTCGAAATGGGCGTTACCCCCGTTACTCAGCGACAATGGTACAGTGTGATGAGGGGGACGGGATTATTAGAGACGGTGCGAGCGATCCACGATGGTGAAGCTTTTTGCCCAGATACTTTTGATCCCGTTCTTAAGATCTGCCCTAACAACCCAGTTGACAGTGTTTCTTGGGATGGGGCCCAGGCATTCATTCGAAATCTCAATAAAAAATCGAACGATGGCTTTACATACCGTTTGCCCACTGAAGCGGAATGGGAATGGGCCGCACGTGGAGGGAATCCAGGGAGCTTTTTTTTTGGTGAGGATGACGACGCTTATACGAAGCTCAAAGAGGTCGCTTGGTTTTCTGAAAACTCTGGACGGATTACCCATGAGGTCGAATTACATCGTGGAAAAAGGAATGGCTTTGGACTGATAGATATGCATGGAAACGTACACCAGTGGGTGCAAGATTTTTACGACGTGAACTATGGGTTGAGCGATACGCAGCTCGCGGGCACCACCCACAACCCTCTGGGGCCTTCCTCCGGCAAAGAACGTGTGTACCGCGGGGGAAGTTGGCTTAGCGTTGCTCGTGACCTGAGGTCAGCTAGCCGGGGAGCGTTAGTGCCTGAGTGCCACCAAGGTGGCATCCAGGGCCTGCGCTTGGTGAGGACCCGGTAATGTTTGGCTCACCTGCCAATTTATCGACCCTGTCGTAAGGTACAAAACGCTTCGCGTTTTGCCTTTTGTATTCTCCGCCATTTCTAAAGTGCGCTTACGCACGCGTAGTGATGTCTCAGGGGCTTAGTTACTTATTTGTAGAATTTGAATGAAGACAGGAACTTTAGAAATGGCGGACCCGACAGGGTTCGCCTTCCGCTCTCAGCGCTCCTCGCGCTTCGGCTGCAGGCCGGGCTCAGCCGCCGCCCGCAAGCGGGCACCCGGCGGCTTCCGCCTTTCGAACCCTGTCGTAAGGTACAAAACGCTTCGCGTTTTGCCTTTTGTATTCTCCGCCATTTCTAAAGTGCGCTTACGCACGCGTAGTGATGTCTCAGGGGCTTAGTTACTTATTTGTAGAATTTGAATGAAGACAGGAACTTTAGAAATGGCGGACCCGACAGGGTTCGAACCTATGACCTCCACATCCGTAGTGTGGCGCTCTAATCCAACTGAGCTACGGGTCCACCTTTTAACGAAGCCCCATGATTACCGGAAAACCCCTGGCAGTGCAAGGGCTCTCAGGGGTATAAAACGGGGGTGAATACCCGGTTTATCCTTTTTATTTCAATTATTTCGCTCTTTGGGGTGGGGATGGGTTTCTACCTCCATCGGCGGATGGTTCGCTCCCTGGGTTGGCGGGGGTGGTGGGCGAAGCTGGCGACGGCGGTAATCGTGACGGCCTTTGCGGGCTTGATCGCGGGGCCGGCGCTTTTGCGCACGGGCGTGCTGCCCATTCGCAATCCCATCCTGATGGTCCTGCAATGGGGCACCTACATCATCATGGGATTCATGGCGGCGGTTCTGATTTATCTGCTGGTGACGGACCTCGTGGGCTGGCTAGGATATTTTGCCTTGCGCGTGCGCAAGCAGACGCTCGATCCCACCCGGCGCGCGTTTCTATTGCGTTCAAGCCGCGCGGGGATTCTTGCGGCGGCGGGCTTGGGCACGGCTTGGGGAGTGCGCGAGGCGGTGAAGCGGCCGAACCTCGTGGAGGTCGACGTGCCGGTCTTTGGCTTGCATCCTGACCTCGACGGCTTTCGGATCGTGCAGATCAGCGACGTGCACGTGGGACCCACGATTGATCGCGGTTTTGTCGAGCGAATCGTCGATATCGCGCAAGAGGCGGAGCCCGACCTCGTGGCGCTCACCGGCGATCTGGTGGACGGTCCGGTGGTTCAGCTATCGCATGATGTCGCCCCTTTTGGTGAACTCGAGGGGCGTTACGGCAAGTTTTTCTGCAGCGGAAACCACGAATATTTTTCGGGCGTGTTGGAGTGGTCAGCCGAACTCCGGCGCCTGGGCTACGACGTGCTCGATAACGAGCATCGCGTGATCGACGTGGGAAAGGCGAAGCTCGTCGTCGCGGGCGTGCGGGATTTTTCCGCCCAGCAAATGATCAGCGTGCACACGAGCGACCCCGTTGCGGCGATGGGCGACGCCCCCCGGGATGCGTTCAAGCTCCTACTCGCGCACCAGCCACGGAGCTGTTACGAGGCTTTTAACGCGGGCTTTGATCTGCAGATTTCGGGGCATACGCACGCGGGGCAGTTCTTTCCGCTCAATCAAATCATCAAGCATTTCCACCCGTACCTGCAGGGGCTCTACAAGCATAAAGACAAGATGTGGCTCTACGTGAACCCCGGTACGGGCTACTGGGGCCCCCCGGTCCGTACGGGAGTTCCCTCGGAAATCACGTTGTTAAAGCTAAAGCGCGTCTAGTTCCCGCTTTGTCGCAGGGCGAGTTGCCAACTCCCGGGCCCTTGGCCTAGGATGTGGCCTGGGGAATGAGGGGGATTTGTGATGCAGACGCGTTTATTCAGTACCACGGTTTTCGGCGGAATTTTGCTCCTAGCGGGCTTGGGTTCGGGGGGCGCCGCGAACGCGGCTCCGCATTCCCATCGGGATTGGAAAGCCGACCGGGACGCCTACCGCACGATTTCGATTGATCGCCGCGTTTATGCTAAACCCGGCACGCTTGATCTCGCGCCCACGCTGCTTAGTGCCATTCAAATTGATGCGGAAGATTTTCGCGTGAAGCTGGAAGAGCTAACGGGCGCGCGCGACACGACGGTGGGTGACCAGACCGTTCGCATCGCGGAGCGATCGACGGCCGCGGGCCGGGAACTTGCGCGCAAGTGGCTGATGCAGGAATACGAAAAGCTGGGTTTTAAGGCGGAACTACATGTTTTCGCCAAGGGCGCGAACGTCGTGGCCGAACGCAAGGGGACGAGCGGAAAAGTCTTAATCGTGTCATCGCACATGGATTCGGTAGGGAATGCGGGAGCCGACGACGATGGATCGGGTACGATCGCGGCGCTCTTGATCGCCCAAGCGCTGAAGGACCTAGAGTTGAAGCATACGCTTCGCTTCGTGGCCTTTGATCTAGAAGAGACGGGTTTGGTGGGTTCGCGAAACTACGTGGCGGATTTGAAAGAGCCCGCGCAAGTCGTCGGCGCCGTGCACATGGAGATGATGGCGTACAATTCGCGCCGGGACGGAAAATTTCATTTGATTGATTGCGATCGCGGCGAATCGGTTTTCCTCACCAAAGCGATCATGGAGTCGATCCAGGGGCGTGAGCTGCCGCTGACCCGGGTGAAGGCTTGCACGGATCGCAGCGATCACGCGTCGTTTTGGAATGCTAAGATCCCGGCCGTGGTGCTTTCGGAGAACTTCTTCGGTGGCGATGGGGATGTTTGCTATCACCGCAAATGCGATGTCGTGGATGGGCGACTGGACCTCAAGTACGCCTCCCTGATTGCCACCGGGGTTGCTACTGCGGTTTCTCAGCTCGTAGTCCGCTAAAAATACCTTATTAATCAATATGTTACTCAGATGTAACGGGATGTAACTATATAATCGACTGCTTTAGTCTTATTTTTTGGGCCTGGATCAGTAACTACGGGCAAGAAAAAGGAGCATGAAAATGAAGCAGCGTTTATTTGGAAGTTTAGTCACAGGTTTTGCCGGTCTCGCCGGCCTATTGGTGGGCACCTTCGCCCAAGCCGATGTCAGCTTTCTGGAGCCAGCCTATACGGTGAGCGATATCCGCACGGCCCCGATGCCGGGCAACGATCGGATGTCTCAATACAAGTTTGACCTCATCCATCAAGGCATCGTCGTGACGACGGTGACGCAAAGCTACAATCATAATCAGCAAAGCGATTCGGAAATTGGGCTTGAGCTGATCGAGGGCGCCCGCACGGCGGTGGCGAGCTTCCTAAAAAAATTCGGGGTCGTCAACGGCGCGCCGAACCCACTGCTCACGATCGAAGGCATGCGCATTGATCGCGTCTTCGCGCGGGAAGTGAAAGGCATCTTTACGGACCTCACCCAAGGCAAGTCGCTCGAGCAGGTAAAGTACGAATTAGCCCGTCGCCGGCAGATCGGCGGCGAGAACTGGGAATCCCTCGAAATTTATTACGCCTATCCCACTGAGACCGTCATGGGTTACATGCGCCGCGGGGTCGAGCTCGAGAAAGAAGTGAAAGCCCTGCGCGCGGAGCTCGATAAGTGCCGCGGCAGCGTGAACCCGTAACCCCTTACTATAAAAGTCGCATCTGCTCGCCGGGGCGGCGAAACTGCGCCGTCGACAGCGGAGAAAATCCGCGGTCCAAGCCCAAGCGGCGGGCGTGCACTTTGAAAATGGACCGGATCTGTTCCGCGAACGGCCCGCTGCCCCGCATGCGCGAGCCAAAATTCGGATCGTTGAGTTGCCCCTCACGAATGGAACGGATCCGGTTCAGTACTTTGTCCCGACGATCGGGATAGTGCCGGGCGAGCCAGTCGGTAAAAATCGGCAGCACGGCGCCGGGGAGGCGCAGCGGGGTAAAGCCCGCCGTGATCGCGCCCGCGTCGCGCGCGGCCGCCAAGACCTGCGGGATCTCTTCGTCATTAATTGCGGGAATGATCGGCGCCATGAGCACTCCCACCGGAATCCCTGCCTCGGAGAGCTTTCGTACGGCATCCAACCGTAATGCCGGGCGCGCGGTCCGCGGCTCCAGAATCGCGGTGAGCTCGGGATTCAAGCTCGTAATCGTAATGAAAACCGCCGCCGCCTGGTCGCGGGCCATGTCGGCGATGAGGTCAATGTCACGCGTAATGAGGTGATTTTTCGTGATGATCAGGAACGGGTTTCGGAATTCGGCCAAAACTTCTAGGCACGAGCGGGTCAGGCGTAGCTTGCGCTCGATGGGCTGATAGCAGTCGGTGACACCGCTAAAGGCGACGGCCTGGGGTCGCCACGATTTCGACATCAGTTTTTCCCGTAGGAGCGCGGCCGCGTTTTCCTTCACGACGATCTTGCTCTCGAAATCAAGTCCGGCCGAAAAACCCAGGTACTCGTGGGTGGGACGGGCGTAGCAGTACGCGCAGCCATGCTCGCAGCCGCGGTAGGGGTTGACGCTCGCGTTGAAGCCAATATCGGGGCTGTCGTTCGTGGAAAGGATGGTGCGCGAGTGATCTTTCAGGAATTGCGTACGCACGGGCCGCTTGGACCCGGAATCACTGGACTCGCTCGAGGGATCCACGACGGATTCTGGATCCAGGGAGACGGCGATTTTTTCAAAGCGATTGGGAATGTTTTCAGAAGCGCCGCGACCGCGCATGAGCCTACATTAGCATGCCCCCGCTCACGACGGAGAGAGCCAGAACCGGATATTTTCGTGAAGATTACGCGACCGTTTTGTGTCGGCTGGTGGCGTGGCCATTCGTATAGGAGGTGCCGCGCTTTTGGATCGTGTCGATCGCGTCATTCACTACCGGAGGAATATCGTCCAAGAAGTCGCCATGACGAAACTCCAGGCGGGGAATGGGGTGATGCCCGTCAGCGATGGATTGGAAGTAACCGCGCAACCGGACGAGCGGCCCGGAGAAGCGGTGGGAAATGAGGAGAGTGACGATGGATGATACGACGATACCCAGGCCCAGCGCCACGAAGAGGCGCAGCTGCATGGTCGTCGTCTGGTAGTCGATGAACTTTTGGTAAAACTCCGTTTCCATGCTGTCGAGGCCGGCGGCGGGCATGAGGCCCGTGAAAGCGTGGTTCACGCTCAGCCAAGTCAGCAGCGAGACGCCAAACATGATGGCGAGATTGGTGCCCACCAGCACAAGTTGGAAGCGGGGAAAAATCAGGAGCCGAAAGCGATTCGTGCGAGGTCTCTCTTTTTTCATATATTCACACCCCAGATCTTATCGGCCATTAGAGGCAAGGATTTGAGTCCTCGCCTAAATAAAGGTTTTCCGCCGGCACGGGCGTCCAGCCGCGGCTCAGGAGCGCGTTATACGCGGCTTGAGGGGCGTAGTTGCCGTTGATGGATTGAGCCGGATCGAAAAAGAGGCTGTTACCGCTCGCGCCGCAAAGGGGTTCGGTGGCGTTCGGCTGGTGCCGGCGCCACAGCATCGTGAGCGCAATGTGGTAGCGCGGGCCTTGGAAGTAATCGATCGTGATGGGGATGTTCGAGTTGTGATCCAGTGCCACGGGATGCGCGCCGCAACCCATGCGGGTGGGGTGCGTGCCATCGTTCACGACGAGCTGCTCGTAACCGAGGCCGAAGTCGCCCGATAGGACGGCGCCGTCATCGGCCAGCAGCGCGAACTCGTAGTTTCCTGGGGCGTCTTCCATACGCAGTCGCAGGTAGCTGTTGATGTTCAAGGAAAACCACTCAAACAGCGTGTCATCGTGATTGTTTTTTAGGACGCCGCCCGCCAGGGTCTCGAAGCCCGAGTCGAACATGCGCGTGGGGACGAAGAGGTTGTTGAAGTAGATGTCCACCCCTTCGACCAGGATGCCGTGCTCGAGGTGCTCAGCCACGTATTGGTACTGAGGCATGCTGTCGGATAGGTAGCGCAGGCTTGCCTTCATTCCGTGCCCGTTCGAAAGGGGGCTGCTGCCGGGGCCCAAGGGATCGCAAACCACGGTGTTGGGGTCACGGGGGGTGCTGGAGGGGAGTTCGGCGAAGAATTGTTCGGTTTCGCAGCCGAAGAGCACGAGCGCCATCGAAAGGATGCCGTAGCGAGAGGATTTCAGGCTTATCGTCCGCATATTAAATAGTTTAACATGTTTAATATTGTTAATTCAAGTTAAGAATAAAGCCCGGGGCGGAATTCCCTAGGTTCTGAGTGTTTTAACTAATAGAATCAACGGCCTATGCAAGGTACAACCAGGTTTTTGAGTCGGGTTTTCGGGGCTGATAAAAGCGGGGTTTTGGCGCCTATCCTTATACTGGTACTGGCGATGGTGGTGGTAGCGGGAGTGAACCCGGGTACGGCGGGAGCCGCCGATAAACCCAAGCCCTCCGCCAGCCCGGCGCCGATGGATCTTCCCTCGGCCGAAGCGGTGGACGTCAACAAGATCAAGGAAAAGTACTGGGCCAAGGGCTCCGAGACCGAGATCGGGGTCGTGCAGAACCGTCTTTACTCGAAGCAGGGCCGCGTGGAGACGGGTTTGTTTTACGCCACGATCAGCTCGGATCCGTTTTTGAGCATGAGTGGGGTAGGGGGCGAAGCGGGGTATCACTTCAGCGAGTATTTCTCGGCCCACCTCCTGGGGTGGAAGCACTTCGTCAGCTCTTCGCGCGCCTTGCAAACGTTCGAGAGCGAAGTGGGGTTCACCACGAATACGAATCGTCCGTATTATTTCTTCGGCGTAGAAGGCCGCGGGAGCATCATGTACGGGAAGCTGAGCTTCGTGGGGAAATCGATCATTTACTTTGATCTACACCTTCAAGGCGGCTTGGGGCTGACGAAGACCGAAACCGGGCGCTACGTGACGCCTTTCCTGGGGATCGGGCAGCAGATCTATCTCTCGCAGTCGCTCACGCTGCGCCTGGATTTCCGGACCATGTACTACAAGGAAGCGATCGTCGCCAAGTCCGCGGCCAGTGGCTTCGCCGTGGGGCAATTCATCGCCGACCGTGCGAACTGGACGAATACGCTCACGCTCGGGGTTTCTTATTTCCTGAATAGTTCGCCGACGGCGGGGCCACCCACGCTCTAAGCTCGCCGCGACGGCTCAGCGCTTGAGGCCGATGAGGGACATCGCCTCTTTCATGTCCATATCGAGTTGCTTCTGATACCAGCCCTGCGCGAATTCGGGCGCGTCGCCCGACTGCTCGCGCAAGCAGCGGTGCACCTGCTCGCCGGACGCTACCAGTGAAAGTTTCTCGCTGCCCGAACAGTAAAGGTCCTTCCAGAGTTCCGCCAGTTTGCCCTCGAAGAGCCCGGACGCACGCTTCGCCTGCTCGTCGATCCAGGCCCCTTCGTCGGTGAGCGTGAGTTTCGCCGGTTTCAGCCCAATCGCGGGCAGGTCCAGGTCGTGCTGGAAGCTGTTTTGATTTAGCTCCTCGGTGAGCGAGAAGTTCACGGCCCGTCCCGCGACGGTACTCGCGCCCGTGAGGGCGAGCTTGAGATGTTGCATGTGCTTCCAAGCGCCGTAAGGGTAGGTTTTCAGCACCTCCCGGGTGCGCGTGACGGATTGCTTTTCGATATAAGTCTCTTGCCTATACTTCGTAACGGGCACCACCTCGATGGCTCGAGTGGTGGGATTGATGCGTGACTCGGTCGTTTCGTAAGGGACTTGCCGGATTTTTTGCACGTCAATGACCTCGACGTAGGGTTCGTCTTCCTTGTATTGGTGGACGAGATTCACCGGCACCTGTTGGCGCGAGAACTCAAGCGTGCCGTCTACCGTGAGCGCGATCGTCTGCTTGCCTTCGGCGTCGTACCAGGCGGTGCGCTTGAGGGCGTCGCGGAAGTTCTCCGTGAATTTTGGCGTGCTTTCGTTCGGCAAATCCTTGATCTTTACGGTGACGGTTACGTCATTCACGAGATCGGCCGCACGATGGCCGATGCGGTCGGCGAGTTGCGCGGACTCTTCCTTGAAGTAGGCGCAATACTTAATGACAAACTCGGCGAAGTAAGGCGCTTTCTTGAGATCCATCGCCTGCAGTTTCTTGCAGTGCTTTTGCCCGACCCGCTCGGTCTCGGCGTTCAAGGCGTCGTGACGGGAGGCGCGTTTGTCTTGGAAGAGGGGCCGGTAGCGGAGAAGTAGGGAGGATGCGCGCAGGGGGTGATTCGCCTGGTTGGCGGACGTTACCTTTTTGGCCACGAGGTTCGCGCCAAATTCCGTCTCTTCTTCCTGGGTCAGGGTCGCCGCCGCGTGGGCGTTCAACCCCCACTTCGCCTGATCGTTCAGGAGCGCCATTAAATGATCCAGCCCTTGCTCCGGGTTGCCCGAGGTTCGCGCGCGCCGGATGTCGATGAGGCGGCTGTCGATCAAGCGGGAGCGGGCTTCGGTTAGGCCAAGCTTAGCTTCGGGGTCCTGGGGGTCTTTCTTTAGAATCTCCTCGTAGGTCCGGGCCGCTTCCAGATGGGCGCCCGCCTCCATGTATTCCTTCGCCCGCTTATGCAAGCTCCCGCACGCAGTGAGAAAGCCCGCGAGAAAAAAAGACGCCAATAATCCGGTAGGTACGGCCCAACGAGACTGGGTTTTGCGCATTCCTCATTAATAACACTTGCATTGGCGGGCGCATCTCTTTTAATCTATATGCAGCGCGGCTATAAATTTAAGCGCGCTTTTCTGGAGGTAAGGGAGTGCTTCCGACTTCAACGCCCGGCCGCTCAACGAGCCAAGACCGCGCGATCAATCCGACCCTGATTATTTTTCTCGTCGTTTCCATTTGGTTTTACCTCAACATCTTCTTGTTGGTTTGGTTTCGTCCGCTGCCGTGGTACCTGGCCGGCGCTATTTTCTGCGTGCAGGTCGTACTGATCTTCGCGATGTTCACGCCCCTGCATGATGGCGTGCACCGCGTGGCGAGCCGCACCCGCTGGCTGAACGACCTTATTTTGTGGGGGACCTGGCCGGTTTTTCTCAATAGCCCGATTTTTTTCAAGCGCCTGCACATCACTCACCACGCCTACACGAACCACCCGGAGATGGACCCGGATCATTTCACGGCTTCCGAAAAGCTTTCGGCGCGGTGGACCCGTTCGTTCCTGCTTATCTTTTATTATTACTGGTACGGATTCAAACACTACGGGACCGGCGGATTCTGGAATGCGCTGACGATGATTTCGTCCACGGTCGGGCCCAGCATCATCATTGGCTTGGGTTTGTTCACGGAGTTTTCGCAAGCCTGCCTGCTGGGCTGGATCCTGCCGAACCTCGTCGGGATCGGCCTGCTGGCCTTCGCCAATACCTCCTGGCCGCATCACCCGGCGCAGGATACCTCGCGCATCGGCAACACGCGCAACCTGTATGTCCCGCGCTGGTTGCAATTCATCATGTTCAATCAAAACCTGCATCTGGTGCATCACCTCAAACCCACGATTCCCTGGTACGAGTACGAGGAGTACTGGCGATTGAACGAGAAGAAGTTTGTTCAGCAGGGAGCCAAGGTCGCGTCCTTCACCGATCGATCCGATCCCTATAGCCTGCTGCCAGCCACCGTTCGCGAGGGCAGTGCCGCCCGACCTGCCCGGTTGGCTGATCTCCTGCGTTATTATCGCGATCTCGCTTTCCGTCGCTGATCTCCCCCTTCCCCGAATTTGGCGAAAAAGCCTGTTTTTCGCCCGTTTGACTTCTCCCGCGCCCTGCGGTTAATGTGCGTCGAAATGATGGGGATACTGCTTTTTCTGGTCGGGGTTTTGTTGGGCGCGCTGGGCGCATTCATTTACCTCTCCCGCCGCGAGCGTGTTCTGCTTGGGCAGCTCACCGATCTGAAGACGAAAGAAGCGCAGCTGGAAACGTCGCTCACCCAGGAGCGTCGTTCCGCGAGCGAGAAAATCGCCGCCATTACGGACGCCCAGAATCGCCTGTCCGACAGCTTCAAGGCGCTCTCCGCGGAAGCGCTTCGGCACAACAACCAATCTTTCTTGGAGCTCGCGCGCACCTCGCTCGAGCAGTATCAGCAGGCGGCCAAGGGCGACCTCGACAAGCGCCACCAGGCGATCGACTCGCTGATCAAGCCCATGCGCGAATCGTTGGAGAAGGTCGACGGCAAGATCGGAGAACTTGAAAAGGCGCGAGTCGGGGCCTACGCCACGCTCGACCAGCAGCTGCGTTCGCTGCTCGATACTCAGAAGGAACTGCGCAGCGAAACCGGAAATCTCGTGCGCGCGTTGCGGGCGCCGAACGTGCGCGGCCGTTGGGGAGAAATCCAGCTCAAGCGCGTGGTCGAAATGGCCGGCATGCTCGATCATTGCGATTTCTTCGAGCAGGAAAGCGCCCTGACCGACAATGGCGGGCGCCTGCGTCCCGATCTCGTCGTGCGGTTGCCCGGGGAGAAGACCATCGTGGTCGACGCCAAGGCGCCGCTTTCGGCGTATCTTGAATCGATGGAGGCGCCGGACGACGAGACCCGCAAGGAGAAAATTCGCCAGCACGCGCAGCAGATCCGCACGCACATGACCCAGCTTAGCCGTAAAAACTACTGGGATCAGTTTCAGCCCGCCCCCGAGTTCGTGGTTTTGTTTTTACCCGGCGAGACTTTTTTCAGCGCGGCCTTACAAGAAGATCCGGCCTTGATCGAAGCGGGCGTCGACCAACGCGTGATCCTAGCCACGCCGACTACCTTGATTGCGCTCCTGCGCGCGGTCTCTTACGGGTGGCGGCAGGAAAGCGTGGCGAAAAACGCGCAGGCGATCAGCGAGCTGGGGCGCGAGTTGTATAAGCGTATTTCGGATCTTGCGAGCCACTTCTCGAAGGTAGGTAAGGGCCTAGGCAGTGCGGTCGAGTCTTACAACAAGGCCATGGCGTCGCTCGAATCGCGCGTGCTGGTGAGCGCACGCCGCTTTAAAGAGCTCGAGAGCGCCCAGCAAAGTGTTGAAATCGAAGAGCTTTCTCCGGTGGAGCAGCAGCCGCGGCTCCCGGAAATGTAACTAAAGCCTGAATTATTAATGCGTTAGACCCAATTGTCTAGGGCCGAGGAATGTGCTAACGCTATGCGTTATGGTTCGGGTGACCCTCTGGCTTTTCACGCTCATAGCCGTTTCGGCTAACGTTACGTCCGCGTCCGACGGACGCGCGCGACTCCCCGAGGGCGTGGTGAAAGCCCAGCGAGCGACCGTAAGCCTCATCGTCGAAAAGCGGGAGTCGGATCAGACCGTGGAAGCCGGTGCTTGCACGGGGTTCCTGGTGGGGCGTCAGCTCGTGCTGACGAACCAACACTGCGTTTCCCACGCCCCCCAGCAGTCGTTGCGTATTCGCGTGCTGGTGCGGGATCCGGGGCTCGATGCTTCGGGCAATCCTCCTCCGGAAGGGGTTCGTCCGCGTGAGCTGCAGACTTTCTTGGCTCCCCAAATCTTGCTGGAGTCCGCGACGGAGGATCTGGCCTTGCTGCGCCTCGAAGAGCCGGTCGCGATCCGAGGCGTGGATCCGATCGCGATCGCCACGGCAGGCGCGCTGCCAAAGCATCCTTGGAAAATTTCGTCGACCTTCGATCCGCGTTATTTGGCCGAGGCCCGCGTCGGTTACGCGCCCACGATCGACCTCGAAGCCTGCTCCGCAATTGATGAAGAGGGTGTGAATTGGATCCTGTCCGGATGCACCGCGCGTCCCGGAAACTCGGGCAGTCCCCTCGTGAACGACGCTGGAGAAGCGGTCGCGATCCTGAAGTCCATCCAGCAGGAGCTTCCCGCCGTGGTAGTTCGGGGCACGGAGTACGTGGTGGGCGCGGTGAGCGCCGTGTTCGCCACGCCGATGACCTTCTTTTCGAAAGCGGTGCCGACGCACACCCAGGTCTACGAACAGTACCTGGGCCAGATGCAGGTGGAGCCGCACAACTACAAATCCGTTGGCCACGTGCTCACCCGCTGGCCGGATCCGGTGTTCAAGGAAGAGCCGGTCAAAAAGAAAAAATCCGATCGCAAGCCCAGTTCGTTTTGTCCCTACGATCCCCGCCGGCCGGAGTGCGTGCGCACGCATGTTTGCCCACAGAATCTGGCGGTACCCGGGCCGCACGGATTCTTTAGTCCTCGCGGCATGACCTGGCCTCAGGTCTCCTCGGGCGACGGATACGTGGACCACCTGGTGCAGTTTTACGGAGACGAGCTTTACCAGTCCTCGGTGCTGGTCGAAGGCATGGCCGTTTGTCCCGACGTGATGAAGCAAGTCGGTAGCCTGTTGCGGGAGAGCGTGCGTAAGGAATCTGACTTGCGTAAGGAGTTCCTCGCGAAGGTCCGCTTTGATGGCGGTTATCGCTACGAAAAAACGCTGTTCGGTTACAAGCTCTGGACGCCGGGCGGATACCAGGAGAGTACGGGCCTCAGTATCTCCATCGGTGGTGGCGGGCACGGGCGGTACGAGCAGTACGATCCGAGCGAGCGCAAGGTCTTTCCGAGCGAACGAATCTCCCGCATGCACCAAGAACTCACCGTGCGCTGGATCCGCATGTTCCGCGAAGCCTTCGAAACCCTGGGTCGTCCTCAGCAAGCGGAGCTTTATCGCGTGCTCGTGAAGTCGCTTTCCGGTTCGGGCATGTCGCCGGCTGGGGAAGCCGGGAAAACTTTGGGCGAGATCGAGAGGCTCGTCCCGCCCCAGGTGAGCGCGGCCGCGCGCATGCGTGTCTTTGAGGCGCTCGCGACGGATTTCAAGTCCATGGGAGGGCCCCGCGCGTTTTTCGGGGATCCGGACGTAAAGGACTTCTTGGCGCTTTTCGTGTTGGACAGCGCGGAACGGGCTTGGCAGCAGATTGAGACGCAAGCCCGCGGTTGCCGGACGGACTCGTTGCGTTTGGCCTTGCGGCCCTTGCGGCTTTTGGAAGAAGCAATCCTGAGCGTGAAGCGGCGTTCGTCGTGGCAGCGTCAGGCGCCGGCGCGTTCCCGGTTGGGAGCATTCGTTGAGTCCGATCATTGGCTCGTGAGCGCCGACCCCGTCGAGCCCTATCGCCGGATCCTCTCGGTGATCCGCGACTGTCCGCGACCTTACGCCTTGGTGAAAGAGCTCTATCTCGCCTATGAAGAAAGCCGGGTCGCGGTGGATCTGGATTTTTATTTTTCCCTGCAGCAGCTTGGAGCAGAGGCATACCAAAAAGACGTGAGTGATGCGCCAGTTGCAGGGGCGTCGCCATGATCGCGATCTTGGCGCTCGTGATCGGCTTGGGCGCGCTCAGTCCGGAAGCCCGGGCCTACCAGCTTTTTCGTACCTCGACGGATCCCGCGTTGGTGGATCGTCTGCTGCTTCGGTGCGTGGCCAATCGCCCCGCGTTCGCCGTAGGCGTCCCCAGCTGCGAGGCCGCCGCGAAGGCCTGCGCTTCGCCGTATTCCGCGCAAGCAAAGGACGCGGACGATCTGGCGCTTTGCACGGCGATCCTAAACCCCCCGGCCTGGACCGGGGCCTTGCCGGCGAAATCGGCCGTTCCCGCCAATCCGCGCCACCTGTTGCGCCCGGCTCCCCAACCTGTGGTCGGTACCGAAAGCGCCGACGATATCTTGAAGGCCTGGAAGCAAAGCAAGAAGACCGCGTACGGGGAAAATCCTCGCAACTGGCCGGCGTTCATCCAGACGAAGGTGGGAAGTTTTCGCACCGATATGACCTTGGCGGAAATGCGGAAACTGCTGCGCGCGCTCCGGGATCCGTTTGATAAAAAGCATTATTTCAGCCCCTACTATTATCTGGGCGACGACCAAGATCTGCTCACGGTGCTCGTGCTGCACGGGTATTTCCGCGTGATGAGCCATCGCTTCGAGACTCGTGATTTTAAGGAGATTAAAAAGTTCCGGGAGGAAATAGTGGCTTTCCTCGGGGATCTGGAACGCGCTCCGTATCTGCGCGAGTGGCGGGAGATGGGGGCCTACGATGTGGTGGCTTCGGGGTGGCTCGACGAGATCGACGAGGCGCTCGAACGCGAACGGATCCGACAGGCGGCCGAGGAGCATTGGCGGAAGGATCTTTCGGAGTGGGCCAAGACGGACGTCTTAAAGAAAATTTACGGGCTTCTGTTGCGGGACTCGGGCGAACAGCCCGCTCCGCAGGACGTACGCGAGGCCGCCGGAGCAGACCTGGTGGCGGCGATCCGTACGCCCGGTGCGACGCTTGCCGCGCGCATGGTGAGGGTGCTGCGGTATCGCCGCGAACACGATCCCGATCTCAAGACCACGGCCGCCTTTGGGGATATGCAGACCGTGGCCGCGCACGTGTACGGGGGGGCGGCGGACGTGCTGCTGGCTTCGGCGGGAGTTCCGAAGCTGGAACGTTTGCGGCAGGCCGAGGCGCTCGCGCAGCTGGCGACGGAGTTCGAGCTCGAAAGGCCGCTGGTGGGCAAGGATGTCCGTTGGCACGAGCCGTTTCTGGATACCCGGGCGCAACTACAGGCGTTCGCGGCGCTGCTGCGTACGGGTGATTAATCCGGCGCTTCGCGCTTATTTTACGTCAATTCCGTAAGATTTGATTTTTCGGTGCAGATGGCTACGCTCGATGCCCAGGATCGATGCGGTCTTGGAGATGTTCCAGTCGTGTGCCTCGAGCGTACGGATGATGAATTCCTTTTCGAACTCCTGGCGCGCGTCCTTGAGGTTACGGCCCGCGCGTGAGACGTCGGTGGCCGCGCTGCCGGGCAGTTGGGCCACGGCGGCGTCGGCCGCTTCATCCTTTAGGTGCGAGAGCAAGTGGGCGGCGGTGATAGGCTGTCCGTCCTCGGCTTCCGTGGTGAGGATGATCAAGCGCTCGATGAGATTCTTGAGCTCGCGTACGTTTCCGGGCCACGGATAGTTCGTGAGCACGTTATGCCCCTCCGGCGTAAGGGCGCGGTTAGACTTTCCGTGCGCCGAGCTGAACTCGGAGAGGAAGTGTTCGGCCAGGATCGGAATGTCCTCCCGCCGCTCGCGTAGGGGCTGCACGTGGAAGGGAATGACGTTCAGGCGGTAGAACAGGTCCTCGCGGAAACGCCCGCCTTGGATCTCGGCCTTGATGTCTTTGTTGGTGGCGGCGACGATACGCACGTCCACGGAAATGGTTTGCGATCCGCCGACGCGCTCGAACTTCTGCTCTTGCAGGATCCGCAGGACCTTCGCTTGGGTCTTGAGCGACATGTCGCCGATCTCGTCCAAAAACAGGGTCCCGTTGTGGGCCATGTCGAATTTCCCGCGCCGCAACTGCGTCGCGCCGGTAAACGCGCCCTTTTCGTGGCCGAAAAGTTCGCTCTCAATCAGGTCTTCCGGGATGGCGGCGCAGTTCACCTCGACGAAGGACTTGGCGGCGCGCGGAGAGGCCGCGTGCAGGCTGTGGGCGACCAGCTCCTTGCCGGTGCCGTTTTCGCCGGTGATCAGCACCGAACCGGTGGTGGGGCCGACGCGCGCGATCAGCCCCTGCAGGGTCTTCATGGCCGGGCTCACGCCGAGGAGGGTTTTGTGCTTGCTGACTTGTTTTTTCAACGCGCGATTCTCGCGCAAAAGGTCGTGCGCCTGGCCCGCGTTCTTGATCAATACGAGAATGCGCTCGAGCGACAGGGGCTTTTCGGCGAAGTCGTAAGCGCCGAGCTTCGTGGCTTTCACCGCGGTTTCGATCGTGCCATGCCCCGACATCATGATCACG
Source organism: Bacteriovoracia bacterium (assembly GCA_050251055.1). Classification (GTDB taxonomy): domain Bacteria; phylum Bdellovibrionota; class UBA1018; order UBA1018; family JBFWNL01; genus JBFWNL01. Next base: position 118,899 of record JBFWNL010000008.1, on the reverse strand, counting down.
ACCTGGTCGGGACGTTCCTCCCGGATGGTCTTGAGCGCGGTGATGCCGTCCATTTCCGTCATCCAGATGTCGAGCAGGATGACGTCGGGATTTTCCGCCCGCATGAGTTCGATGCCCTCCATCGCGGAGGACGCGGTGAGGACTTTGTAGCCTTCGTCGGTAAGGGCTCCTTTGAGGGAGGCCTGGATGGAAACTTCGTCGTCGATGACCAGGACGGTACGGGCGCTCATTTTGCGGCTCCTCGGCTTGCCTTGCCTGAGGATTTGTTTAGCACGGTTTCAGGCGATTCGGCCCCGGAAAAGTCGCGGCGCAGGGCAGTCGGCAGCTCGATCCAGAAGCGGGTGCCCTTGCCGGGCGTCGATTCCACGCGGATAAACCCGTCATGGTCGTTTACGATGCGTTTGGCGATGGCCAAGCCCAGTCCCGTGCCGTCCTGCTTGGTGGAAAAATAGGGCTCGAAAACGCGCGAGCGCACGTCCTCTTCCATGCCCGGGCCATTGTCTTCGACCGACACCACGGCCATCTGTAAGGCTTCATTGTAGTGGGTTTGGATGCGGATCTCTTTTAGCTTCGCGGTGTGGACGGCGTTCAAGGCGGAGATGGCGTTGTCGAGCAGGTTCATCACCACGCGTTTGATTTGTTCGCGGTCGAACTCGAAGGTGGGCATGCGCGTGTCGGGTTCAAACGTCATCGAGATCTGCGGATGGGCCTGCTTGAAAAGGGTGAGCGTTTCGCGGATCGCCTTGGCAATGTCGTTCGGAGCCGGCGTGATTTCCGGGAATCGGGCGAAGTTGGAAAACTCGTTCACCATTTCCTTGAGCTCGTCCGTGTGTTTCACGATGGTCTCGGTGCATTCTTTCAGTACTTCGCCTTCCTTGCCGCGGTAGTGTCCGAGGCGGCGCTGCAGGCGCTGGGCGGAGAGTTTGATGGGCGTGAGCGGATTCTTGATCTCGTGGGCGATGCGGCGGGCGACTTCGCGCCACGCGACTTCACGCTGGGCTTTGATCAGGTGGCTCATGTCGTCGATCACGACGACCACGCCCCAGTGCGCTTCCGCGTCCCTGAGCGGCGTGGCGATGCCGGCCAGCGCGCGCACGTTGTCGGGCGCCTTGAAGTTCCAGTGGGTGATTTCGGCGGGAACGTCCTTGTTGCTTTGGAAGGCCTTGAAGGCGCGTTCGATGAGCTCCACGAGCGGTACGGTTTCGCCGCTTAAGGCCTGGTCGTACCGCGCGTGCAGCATGCGATCCGGCGCGATTTCCAAAAGCTGCGCCGCCGCGCGGTTGAACGTCGTAATGACGCCGTCGCGGCCGACCACGATGACGCCAGTGCCGATGTTCGCGAGCACGGCTTCCAGCTGGATCTTGCGGGCTTCCAGATCGACGCTGGCCTGGGTGAGCCGGGCGCGATTGTCCTTCAGGTCGCGCGTCATTTTGTTGAACGAATCGACCAGCACGGCGATCTCGTCCTGCCCCGCCGCCTCGATGGAAACGTCCAAATTGCCCGAGCCGACCTGCTGGGCGCCGCGCACCAGGCGCTCGACCGGCACGGTCAGCTCGCGCGCGAGGTAGAGCCCGATCCACACCGCGACGAAGATCAGCACGAGCGTGATCATGACCAGAATCACGAAATAGGCCGTCTTGATGGGATATTTCAGCGGGTTCGTCCCTTTGTAATCCTCGAATACGCCGGCGATCTCGCCGACCTTATTCACGAGGCTGATGGGGATGTAGGCGTCCACGACCACCACGCCGACGACGGGCCCGCGTTTATCGATCCGCACCGGCATCAGGCAGCGGATCAAATCTCCCGTGCCGATGCGTTGGGTGACGGTCGTGACCTCGCCACCGAACGCCTTATCCAAGATATCCAAGGAAAGGCGGGGGTAGTGATTGATCGTTTCCGCGGAAGAGCCCTCTTGCGAGAGGAAGCGTTCGTCGAACGGATCGCCGTAAAATTCCACCGCATTCAGCGCGAGCAGCTCGCGCTGATCCTCGAGAAACTTACCCACCCACTTCGGGATCGCTTCCGCGGTGATGGGGTTAATGGACTCTTCGGCCGCCGGATGCTTCGAGAGCTGGTTGGCCAGGTGTTCAGCGAAGTGCTTGGTGGTCCGCTCGGCGTTACGGTAGTAGGTACCGGTGATCTCGAGCGAGGCTTGCAACGTATTTTGAATCTTGATCGAGAACCACTTATCGAAACTCGAGTTGATGTAAAAAGACGAGATCACGAACAGGATCAACGTCGGCGTGATGGAGAACGCCAGGAACGCGACCACGAGTTTCGTCTTCAGGCGGGCGCCCAAGACGCGGCTTCGGCGCTCCAAAAAAAGCTTTCCGATGTTGCGGAAGATCAGCCAGAAGAGGGCGATCAAAAGCACGATGTTAATGTTCAGGAGACCGAAGAAAAAGATCGAGTTCACGAAGGGGAGCGTGCTCGACACCCGGGTCAGGCGGAATTCCGCGATGGTCAGGAGAAAGAAGAGCACGGCCAGCAAGAGAATGGCGATTCGCTCGCGCCGGCGCTTGCGGTGTTCGCTCACGGTTTGTCCGATTGATTTAATCTGGTTTTCCAACCGTTGGTTTACTCCGTGACTGTCTCTTGGGACCCTCCTTCTACATGCCGTACCCCAAAATGCCCCGCAAGCGATTTGTCTCCTTGCGGCAGCGACCCCTCGCGATTAGGTTGTGAGGACTTATGGCCGAAAAAATCACCCCGCGTAGTAAGGACTTTTCCGAGTGGTACCAGGATATCGTCATCCAGGCGAAGCTGGCCGACTATAGCCCCGTGAAGGGGTGCATGGTCATTCGCCCCAATGGGTACGCGGTGTGGGAGCGCATCCAGCGCGAGCTAGATGCCCGGATCAAGGCGTGCGGCGTGAAGAACGCCTATTTCCCGATGTTCATCCCGGAGAGCTTTCTGAAGAAAGAGGCCGAGCACGTCGAAGGTTTCGCGCCCCAGCTCGCGGTCGTGGGTATTGCCGGCGGCAAGGCACTCGAAGAAAAACTCGTCGTGCGTCCCACTTCCGAAACCATCATTAACAGCATGTTCGCCAAGTGGATCCAGTCGTATCGCGATCTGCCTCTGCTGATAAACCAGTGGGCGAACGTCGTGCGTTGGGAAATGCGCACGCGCCTCTTTTTGCGCACCACCGAATTCCTTTGGCAGGAAGGCCACACTTGCCACGCGACGGCGGAAGAAGCCGAGGCGATGACGATTCAGATGCTGAAGGTTTACACCGAGTTCGCCGAGAATGTGCTCGCCATTCCCGTGATTCCAGGCCTTAAGTCCGAGGCGGAGAAGTTCGCGGGCGCCCTGCGCACGTACTGTATCGAGGCCATGATGCAGGACAAGAAGGCGCTCCAGGCGGGTACGTCCCATAATTTAGCGAGCAATTTCGCCAAGGCGTTCGATACGCAGTTCTTGGACAGCGACAGCAAGCAAAAGCACGTGCACCAAACCAGCTGGGGCGTGTCCACGCGCCTCGTGGGCGGCGTGATCATGACCCACTCCGACGACAAGGGCTTCGTCGTGCCGCCTCGGCTCGCGCCTCTGCACGCGGTGATCGTGCCGATTTACGGCGGCGATGAATCGGCCAAAGGGAGAGTGTACGAGGTGGCGGACAAGCTCGCCGCCGAAATCCGCGCCGCGGGCAAGTCGGCCGGCCTTCCGTACGACGTGATGGTGGAAGTGGATAAAGACGAAACCAAAAAGCCGGGCTGGAAGTTCTTCGAGTACGAATTGGTCGGCGTGCCCGTGCGCATTGAAGTGGGTCCGCGTGATTTAGAGAAGAACCAGGTCGTGATGACCCGCCGGGATCTGGGCGTGAAGAACTTCATCCCGCTGGGCGAGCTGGCCTCCACCGTCGCGCGTGAACTGGGCGCGATGCAGAAAGATCTTTTAGAGCGGGCGCGGAAGTTCCGCGACGAGAACACCTTCCGCGTGGGCTCTTATGCGGAGTTCAAGGAAAAGATCGAAACCCCGGGCGGATTCCTCATCTGCTCCTGGTCGCAGGACGCCGCGGCCGAAGCCAAGGTGAAGGAAGAGACCAAGGCCACCGTTCGCTGCATTATGCTGGATGAAAACCATAAGCCGATCGTGGAAAAAGAGCCGTGCATCTTCACGGGCAAGACCACGAACTGCGTACGGACCATTTTCGCGAAGTCTTACTAAGAGGGGGCCGCATGTCCGAAAAGAACGCCACGCAGACCGAGTTGATTGTGGCGCTGGATTTCGCCACGGCCGCCGAGGCATTTGCCCTGGTCGAAAAGCTCAAGGGGCTGCCCGTCGTTTACAAGGTCGGGCTCGAGCTATTCCAGTCCGGCGGCTCGGAGCTCGTACGCAAGCTCGTCTCGCTTCGTCAGCGCGTTTTCGTTGACCTGAAGTTCCACGACATTCCGAACACGGTAGCCAAGTCCGCCGCGCAGGTCGCGCGCATGGGCGCCGAGATGTTCACCCTGCACGTCGCGGGCGGTCCCGAAATGGTCCAGGCCACCGTACGTGAGCTTGCTCCGGCTGACGGCGCGCGCTCGGCGGCGCGTCCGAAAATTCTAGGGGTGACCGTGCTGACGTCTTTCGATGAAGATCGCTGGTCGCAGGCGATGTCCACCGTTTCGGCGAAGCCTTATGTGATCGGCGAGTCGGTGAAGAACATGGTCCGGCAGGCGAAGGCCTGGGGAGTGGACGGGATCGTCTGTTCCTCGCATGAGCTCGAAGCCTTGCGGGAAGAGTTCGCCGGCCTCTACACCGTCGTGCCGGGCATCCGCCCCGCCGGTACCGCGGCCCAAGACCAAGGGCGTACGATGACGCCGAAGCAAGCCGCGCAGCTTGGGGCCGGCGCGATCGTGGTGGGTCGGCCCATCACGCAGGCCGCGGATCCGCGCGCGGCGACCGAAGCGATTTTGAAAGAGCTGAGCGGCTGATGGCGCTGACCCTCAAGAATCCGCATAGCGTGATGGCCGCGCTCGTTTCCCGCCCACAAGACGTCGTAGAAGTGCGCATTCCGGCCGCGGGCGTGAGCGAAGCCTGGCAGCAGGTGCGCGAACTGGCACAGCAGAAGCGTGTGAACGTGCGCACGGTTTCCGGTGGACCGGCAGGGCAGAATGCGGGCGGACGTCGGGACCCGCGAGACCAGCGCGGCGGCGGAGCCGGCGCCAAAGACGGCCGCACCGCACTCTCCGAAGCGCTCGTGAAAGACCGCGAACCCGTCGCGCTCGAAGAGCTACTCGCCAATGTGGACCCGAATCAGGGCCTTTGGCTTGCCTTCGACGGGTTACTTGATCCGCACAACGTCGGCGCGATCTTCCGCACGGCCGCGTTCTTCGGCGTGAAGGGCATCATGATGACCCGCGACCGCGCGGCGACGTTAGGCCCGGTAGTGTACGACACCGCCTGCGGTGGCGTGGAAAACGTCCCCTTTTGTATTGAAACGAATCTGAACCGCTGCCTGGAGAAAGCGAAGGAGGCGGGCCTTTGGATCCTGGGCACTAGCGAGCACGCCAAGGCTCGCTACGATCAGGTGGCGCGCGACCGCGCGTGGCTGCTTGTGCTCGGCAACGAAGAGAGCGGCATGCGCAAGCAGGTCGAGAAAAACTGCGACGAGATCTGCGCCATCCCGCCCGCTTCGGCCGATGCGGGTGAGGTGACCTCGCTCAACGTCTCGGTCGCCGCGGGCATCCTCATTTCAAGGTTCGCCCCGCCATGACCGAAAAGCGAAGTATGCGCATTCTTCGCCGTTTAATCGCGTTCGGAGGTCTTGGCGCCGTCGGTTTTCTGGCGGCGACCGGGCCGTTCGCGTCCGCCGCCGAGTTCGGCGGCGTCCAGTACACGGTCAAGCCCATCATCGGCTATGACCGCGTGTACAAGGATACCCCGACCCCGCACACCTACAATCGCCTCACGTACGGGGTGAACGCGGCGGCCACTTACAGCTTCCTTTCGCTCGAGCTTGAGTACACCCATGGCGCGGGTACCGAAACGTTTCCCGCGAGCGGCGAAACCGTCAGCGACACCGCGGAAAAGATCAAGCTGGGGCTCAAAGGCACTTATCAGATGGGCAGTGTGTTCTCCGCGAGCCTGCGCGGCGGCGGGCAGATCAGCAAGGTAAAGACCGTCACGACCGTCGGCACCAGCGTTTCCACTTCGTACAGCCCGACGCAGATCGATCCTTACTTCGGGTTAGGTACTTCCTTGCGCGTGGCCGAGAAGAATTCCGCCGACTTCGGCGTCACGGTGGTGTTCCGCAGCTTTCCGAGCCTGCATCAGGCCGAGTGGCAGTTCACCGGTGGCTACGCGATTCATTTGTGATGGGAAAAATGATTTCGCCCCGGTCCGCGCGCTCGTCTGCGCAAACCAGGGCGAATCATGTCTGCCGTTTAACTGGTGTGGTAATGAACGGAGGCGCTTACTTCTTGGATTCGAGGGCGCCGTCGTCGCCGCCATCATCCTTGGCGTCGTCCATGGCGTCTTCTTCGTCCACGGCCTTGGTGAGCAGGTATTCGCCCAAGAGCAATTCGTGGTCGTCGCCGCTGATCAGGACGAGGGTGAAGTCGCCGAACTTATCCGCCACGACTTGATAAAGGGCCGCTTCGCCCGTATCCAGCTTGATCGTGCGCAGGCTATCGTCTTCTTTCACGACGCCCCACGTACCCGTGGCGGTCACCTGTTTGGCGATCGCGCCGCAAACTTCGTCGCTATATGCATTCGACACTAACTCCATGCTGCCGTCGCTGGCGAAATTCATCGCCATCAGGACGCTTTGATTTTTTCCCGTAGCTTCGCAGCCCGCGGTGTCTTCCCAGGCTTCCGACGCCAGCTCGACTGCTTTTTCTTCTTCCTCTTCTTCAAGGGAGGCCACGAGGGATTTATCTTCTTCTACGATCGGATCGGCTGGCTTATCGCCACCGTCATCCGCCGCCGAATTGCGCGCGATCATGTTCGCCAGGGTCGCCGCCCGGGTCGTGTTCGCTCCCTTCAAGCAGGACATGCTCGAGAGGGCCATAATAAATAAGAGAGAAGCTCTCACCACAAACGTACCGCGTTTCATAGAGACTCCTTAAAAGTTCAAAGACCGACTGTTATGGTTTAATTATGTCAAAGGGCCTTGAAGACTTCAAGGAACGGAAGATATGAAAAAGCCCTTGGATTTTAAATACTTAAAATACCAAGGGCCTTGATTGTTAATATTTATTTAAAGAGTTTGAAGTTAATAGAACATATACATCACGGTGAAGCCAGCCAGGGTGGACAGGGCGCCCATTCCGAAGCTAGCCGAACCGCCGGCGATGGTGACGGTGGGACCGGCGTCGAAGCTCATTTGGAACGCTTCCACCGGGGAGTAGTGAACGCCCAAGATGCCGGAAATGCCGATATTGAATTGCGTGCCGCCCAGTCCGTTTCCGCCGGTGCCGAGGGCGATACCGCCGCCGATGTGGAAGCCTGTTTGACGAGTTCCGGCCAGGGTGGACTTATAAGCCGCGCCCAGAGCAAAAGTGAAAGGAGACGTGGTCTGGATGCCGAAACCCAGCTGCAGGCCTTGCATCCCTTCACCAAACGGGATCCAGCCGCTGATGCCGGACATGCCGTTTAAGGTAGTCGTGAGACCTAGTCCCCAGGGGGCGCTGCTGCTGCTGCGGAAGGACTCCATCGAAGAGGTGGTCGAGGACCCCTTTTTCTCAGCGGCGAGGGCGTTTCCGGAGGCGAAAACGGCGGCGGTTAAACCAAAAAGAACTGTAAATACTGTAAGTTGTTTTTTCATATTTCTCATCGCTAGCGCGAGTATTTGCTATAAGCAACCTAGATTCCCGGTTAATTCCACTTTTCCGAGGGAGTTCAGCCGGAGTTTTCAAGCCGCTTTTCCCCCGGAAAGCCCTCAAACTCATTGACTTTTCCACTAAAGGATGGAAATTTGCCGGCAACGGCAAAATTGCGCAATTCGGTACGACGCTGGTGGGCTTGTCTATCCAGAAATTTCGGTTGCTGGAGTAGCTCAATTGGTAGAGCAGCTGATTTGTAATCAGCAGGTTATGGGTTCAAGTCCCTTCTCCAGCTCCACTTATTGTTGCGCAAAATGTTTGTGAGACGGAGAGGTTCCCGAGCGGTCAAAGGGACCAGACTGTAAATCTGGCGGCTCACGCCTTCGAAGGTTCGAACCCTTCCCTCTCCACCACACTTTTGCGTGGAGCGTGCCGTGAAAGTTTTGGTTTTCGGATTTGTGGAGTGAGAGCAGTTTGCGGGAGTAGCTCAGTTGGCTAGAGCATCAGCCTTCCAAGCTGAGGGTCGCGGGTTCGAGTCCCGTCTCCCGCTCCAGTTCAACGTCTGAAAAGGTGTTGAACTAGGTGCTCCTGTAGCTCAGTTGGTAGAGCACACCCTTGGTAAGGGTGAGGTCACGGGTTCAAGTCCCGTCGGGAGCTCCATGATTTCGGTGAGGCGTTCGGATGTTCCGGGCGTCTCACCCAGTAAAGTTTTTTAGGAGAACGAAGAATGGCAAAAGAGAAATTTGATAGAAAGAAACCCCACTGCAACATCGGGACGATCGGTCACGTCGACCACGGCAAGACGACGTTGACGGCGGCGATCACGACGGTGCTGGCGAAGAAGGGTTACGCGCAGGCACGTGCGTACGACCAGATCGACAACGCGCCGGAAGAAAAAGAGCGCGGGATCACGATCAACACCTCGCACGTGGAATACGAAACGGACAAGCGCCACTACGCGCACGTCGACTGCCCTGGGCACGCCGACTACGTGAAGAACATGATCACGGGCGCCGCCCAAATGGACGGCGCGATCTTGGTGGTTTCGGCCGCTGACGGTCCGATGCCGCAGACGCGCGAGCACATCCTGCTCGCCCGCCAGGTCGGTGTTCCGGCCATTGTTGTATTCCTCAACAAGTGCGACATGGTCGACGACAAGGAGCTTTTGGACCTGGTGGAGATGGAAGTTCGCGAGCTTCTCTCGAAGTACGAATTCCCGGGCGACAAGATCCCGATCATCAAGGGTTCGGCGACGAAGGGTCTGGCTGGCGACCAGGGCGACCTGGGCGAAAAGGCGATCGTGCAGCTGATGGAATCGGTGGACGCTTACGTTCCCCAGCCTCAGCGCGATAAGGACAAGCCGTTTTTGATGCCGGTGGAAGACGTGTTCTCCATCTCGGGCCGCGGTACGGTGGTCACGGGCCGCGTGGAACGCGGAACGATTAAGGTGGGCGAGGAAGTGGAAATCATCGGTCTGCGTCCGACGACGAAGACGACGGTGACGGGCATCGAAATGTTCCGCAAGTTGCTTGATTACGGCGAAGCCGGGGACAACCTGGGCGCTTTGCTCCGCGGCACGAAGAAGGAAGAAGTCGAGCGCGGACAAGTGTTGGCGAAGCCGGGATCGGTGAAGCCGCACAAGAAGTTCAAGGGCTCGGTTTATATCTTGAAGAAGGAAGAAGGCGGACGCCACACTCCATTCTTCAAGGGTTACCGTCCTCAGTTCTTCTTCCGCACGACGGACGTGACGGGCATCGTGGAGTTGCCGCCGAACGTGGAGATGGTGATGCCGGGCGATAACATCGCGATCACGGTGGATCTCATTACGCCAGTGGCGATGGAGAAGGAACTGCGCTTCGCCATTCGCGAAGGCGGCAAGACCGTCGGCGCCGGCGTCGTGTCCGAGATCATCGAGTAAAAATTTGCAGGAGCAAATTTTTCTGGAGTGCAGCGTGGGTCCAGTGGACCCAAAAACGACAGGATGTCGATTTTAGCGAGCACCTGAAAGTACATTAGAAGGAAGTGAAGTATGCGAGTCGGAGTAGGTTTAGATTGCACCGAGTGTAAGCAGAAGAATTATCAGACGACGAAGAACAAGCAGAAGACGACCGATAAGCTGCAGTTCAAGAAGTTCTGCAAATTCTGCCGTAAGCACACGATGCATCGTGAAGGTAAGTAGTAGCGAGTAGGCCAGTAGCTCGAATGGCTAGAGCGGCGGATTCCAAATCCGTAGGTTGTGGGTTCGAATCCCTCCTGGCCTGCCACTAAAGAGGATTTATGGAAAATCAAAGGCAACGATGGGTCAACGGTAGTTTCCTCACGGCGGCGGCGCTGCTGGGCTACGTCGTGTTCCAGCTCGCCACCATGGTGGCCGGCACCTACGACCTCGAAGCGCGGATGCAGAACATCGACCTCATCTTGCGTGGAGTGGGGGTCGGGGTCACTGCCCTCTGTTTTTTCATCTTGTACGCGAACGATAAAGCTAACCAGTTCATGAACGAAGTGGTGGAGGAGCTGAGCCGCGTGACCTGGCCTACGAGTAACGATACTTCCCGCGCGACCGTTGTGGTCATTATAATGGTCATCATCTCGGGCGTTATCTTAGGCGGATTGGACAGCCTCTGGACGTGGATCGTGAAGAGCTCGTTCCAGCTCAAGAACTGGATTGGATAAGGAGTAGTTGTGGTAGAGAATCAAGAAGGCGAAAACCCCGTAGCTTCCGAGGAAAATCAGGAAACCGGGGCCACCCCCGAACCTTCTCGCGAAGATGCGATGGGATCGCTGGCGGTCGAAAAACCCGCCGCCACCCGCGCGGCACGGATCAGCGAAAACCTCGCTACCCCCGCGGCCGATTCCCAGATGTGCTGGTATGTGGTCCACACCTATTCTGGTTTTGAGAATAAGGCGAAACTGGCCCTCGAGGACCGGATCAAATCCCTGAAAGTTCAGCAGTTTTTCGAAGAAGTGATCGTTCCGGAAGAAAACGTCATCGAGCTGGTCAAGGGCCAGAAGAAGACGACTAAACGTCGCTTCTTCCCAGGCTACATCCTGGTGAAGATGATCCTGAACAACGAAACCTGGCACGTCGTGAAGGAAACCCCCCGTATTACGGGTTTCGTGGGCGACAAGGTAAAGCCCGTGCCAGTACCTGAGTCGGAAGTTCAGAAAATGACCAACCGGATTGCCGAAGGGCAGGTCAAACCCCGCCCTCGGATCTCCTTTCAGGAAGGCGAGAGCGTGCGCGTGGTCGACGGCCCGTTCTCAAATTTCAGTGGCATTATCGAAGAGGTCAATCTAGATAAGGGCAAAGTCAAAGTGGTGGTCAGCATTTTCGGGCGCTCAACCCCGATCGAGCTTGATTTTATTCAGGTTGAAAAAGTTTAATCCGTTGTGCTACTAAGGGCGGTTCATGGCTAAGAAAGTAGTTGGTCAAGTAAAATTACAGATCCCTGGCGGTATGGCTAACCCCGCGCCTCCAGTCGGTCCGGCGCTCGGTCAGCGCGGGATCAATATTATGGAGTTCTGCAAGGCGTTCAACGCCAAGACGCAGGAACATAAGGGGACCGTGATCCCGGTGATCATCACCGTTTATTCGGATCGTTCCTTCACGTTCTACACGAAGACGCCGCCGGCGGCGGTGCTTCTGTTCAAAGCGCTCAAAATTGAAAAGGGTAGCGGCGAACCGAACAAGAAGAAGGTCGGAAAAGTTACGAAAAAGCAGCTGGAAGACATCGCTAAGGTCAAGATGCCCGATTTGAACGCGGGCTCGATCGAAGCGGCGATGCGCACGATCGCGGGCAGTGCTCGCAGCGCGGGCATCGAGTCGGAGCTTTAAAAGTTTAACTAAACCGTGGGAGTTGGGCGGCCGCCGAAACGCGTGACCGACTGACGCATGAACCACAGAGGTGTTGAATGGCAAATGCAGAAAAGAAAAAGGGAAGCATCCCTGGCCGCGGCAAGAAGTATTCGAACGCCGCTGCTCTCCTCGAAGTCGGCAAGCGCTACGGCGTTGAGCAGGCCTTCGGATTACTGGAAAAAGTAGCTTATGCGAAATTCGACGAAACCGTCGAAGTTTGCTTCAAGCTGGGCGTTGACCCCAAGCACGCGGAACAAATGATCCGCGGCGCGGTCGTGCTCCCGCACGGCGTGGGTAAGTCGGCCCGCGTGGCCGTGATCGCCAAGGGCGACAAGGCCAAGGAAGCCGAGAAGGCTGGCGCCGACGTCGTGGGCGGCGATGACCTCATCGAAAAAATCTTGGGCGGCTGGCTCGAGTTCGACAAGTTGATCGCGACGCCGGACCAAATGGTGGCCGTCTCCAAAGTCGGTAAGATCCTGGGTCCCAAGGGCCTCATGCCGAACCCGAAGCTCGGCACCGTCACCATGGACGTCACGCGCGCCGTGGAAGACCAGAAAAAAGGTAAAGTGGAATACCGCACGGACAAGACCGGCCTGATTCACGTGGCGATCGGCAAGAAGTCCTTCGGCGCGAGCAAGCTGCGCGACAACTTCGGCGCCCTGGCGCAAGTCATCGTGCGCGCGAAGCCGCCGACGAGCAAAGGCGTTTACCTGCAACGGATCACTTTGAGCACCACCATGAGCCCCGGCGTTCAGGTGGATACCACCGATGGCGCATTCACGGTGGCGTGAGGGATTAAAAGATGAATTCTACTGAAAAAGCCGAATGGGCCAAAAATTTTAAGACCAACCTGGAAAAATCCAAGGTCGCCATCTTCGCCGATTACAAAGGCTTGAAGGCTACCCAGGCGGACGATCTGCGCAAGAAGCTGCGCGAGAAGAACGCCAAGGTCCAGGTGCTGAAGAACAACATCGCACGCCAAGCCGTTAAAGGCGACGCGCTCGGTGCGGAAACCGTCGCCCTGCTCGATTCGATGGTGGGCCCGACCCTGGTCGCGTTCGCTTTCGGTGATCCGGCCGCGGCGGCGAAGGTCATCAATGATTTCGCGAAGGACAACGAAGCTTTCAACCTGAAAGACAGCTGGATGGAGCGTAAGCGCGTTCCGGTCGCCCAGGTGCAAGAGCTCGCCAACCTTCCGTCCCGTGAAGTTCTTTTGGCCAAGATGCTGGGCACGATGAATGCCCCGATCACCAACTTCGCGTGCGTGCTCGCCGCCGTACCGCGTAGCTTGCTCAACGTCCTTGTGGCGCTCGAGAAGAAGAAGCAGGGTTAAAGGTTTAGGTTTTGATCTAATGATCTTCGGTTAGGACGACCGGGGATGAACAATCGGTGACTGATTATTCTTTGACGTCGCCAAAGCTACGAAGGCTGTGCATCTAAGAAGAGGTTTGACTCATGGCAACTGCAATTTCTAAGGAAGACGTCGTTTCCTTTATCGAGAACATGTCGGTTCTCGAACTCTCGCAGCTCGTGAAGGACTTGGAATCCAAGTTCGGCGTGTCCGCTGCCGCTCCGGTCGCCGTCGCGGGCGCCGCTGCTGGCGGAGCCGCTCCGGCTGCGGAAGCGAAGACGGAATTCACGGTCATGCTGACCGACGGTGGCGCTAACAAGATTAACGTCATCAAGGAAATCCGCACCATCACTGGCCTGGGCTTGAAGGAAGCCAAGGACCTCGTGGAAGGCGCTCCGAAAGTCGTGAAGGAAGGCGTGGCCAAGGCCGACGCTGAAACGATGAAGAAGACGCTCGAAGCCGCAGGAGCCAAGGTCGAACTTAAGTGATTCGACCTTCTCTTTGCCTTCGATCCATCGCTAATCAAAATTGCGCCCTGGGCGCACGTGTACCTTTATAGGATTTAACCTGGTTCGGCCTTTGGCCGAGGCGGGTTTCTCCTATTTATGCTTCCTAAAACCTGAGGAGTAGGCATGGCTTCCGTCATTTCGGAAAACCGCAGAATTCGCAGAGATTTTTCGGATATCGCGTCTCCGCTCGCGATCCCGAACCTGATCGAGCTGCAGAAGAGTTCGTACGACCGCTTTTTGCAGGCGAAGACTTCGCCGGACAAACGGACCGACACTGGATTGCAGGGTGTCTTCAAGTCCGTTTTCCCGATCGAGGACTTTGACCGCACGGCTTCGCTCGAATTCGAAAGCTACACGCTGGAAGAACCCAAGTACGACGTCTTGGAGTGCCGCCAGCGCGGAATGACTTTCGCCGCTCCGCTGAAGATCACGGTCCGTCTCGTGGTGTACGATGTGGATGAGGAAGCCGGCACGCGCAACATTCGCGACATTAAAGAGCAGGAAGTCTACATGGGCGAAATTCCGCTCATGACCGAAAGCGCTTCCTTCATTATTAATGGCACGGAGCGCGTGATCGTCAGCCAGTTGCACCGCTCGCCTGGGGTTATTTTCACCCACGATCAGGGGAAGACCCACTCCAGCGGCAAGATCCTTTATTCGGCTCGCGTCATCCCGCATCGCGGTTCTTGGCTCGATTTCGAATTCGATCATAAGGACATCGTGCACGCCCGTATCGACCGCAAGCGCAAGCTTCCGGCCACGATCATCCTGCGCGCGATGGGCATGGCTCCCAGTGAGATCCTCGATTACTTCTACGACGTGGAAACCATCCAGGTGGACACGAAGGGCGGCCCGAAGAAGAACCGCTACTTCAAGTTAGTCGACCTCGAGATCCTCTCCGGCCAGCGCGCCGAGGAAGATATCGTCGATCCGAAGTCGGGCGAGTTGATCGTCAAGAAGAACCGCAAGTTCACCCGCGCGGTCATCAAGAAGATCGAAGACGCCGGCATCAAGAAGATGGAAGTTCCGCACGAGTCCGTGGTCGGCCGCATCGCCGCCGAGGATATCGTCGACGAGAGCACCGGGGAAGTCCTAGCCGAGGCCAGCGACGAGATCTCGGAAGATCGCCTGAACACGATCATCAGCAAGGGTATCACCGAGCTGAAGCTCATCTTCACCGACAACCTCACGCACGGCTCGTTCGTGCGCGACACCTTGGTGAACGATAAGGTGGGCAACCCCGACGAAGCGCTGATCGAAATCTACAAGCGCCTCCGCCCGGGCGATCCGCCGACCATCGAAGCCTCCAAGCTCCTGTTCGAGAACCTGTTCTTCAATCCCGACCGCTACGACCTCTCGCGCGTCGGCCGCTTGAAGCTCAATTACAAGTTCCCGGAAAACAAGATCACCGAGGAAACCACGACTTTGACCAAGGCCGACATCATGTCGACGTTGTTCTATCTCTGCGAGCTCAACAACGGCCGCGGCACGATCGACGACATCGACCACTTGGGCAACCGCCGCGTCCGCGCGGTGGGCGAGTTGGTGGAAAACCAGTACCGTATCGGTCTTGTGCGTATGGAACGCGCGATCAAGGAACGCATGAGCATCCAGGAAGTGGAAACGCTCATGCCGCACGATTTGATCAACCAGAAGCCGGTGGCCGCCGTCGTGAAGGAATTCTTCGGCTCCAGCCAGCTCTCGCAGTTCATGGACCAGACGAACCCGTTGTCCGAAGTCACGCACAAGCGTCGCCTCTCGGCCCTCGGGCCCGGTGGTTTGACCCGCGAGCGCGCCGGCTTCGAAGTCCGCGACGTTCACAACACCCACTACGGCCGTCTGTGCCCGATTGAAACGCCCGAAGGACCGAACATCGGTCTGATCGCGTCGCTGTCGGCTTACGCCCGCGTGAACGAGTTCGGTTTCATCGAGACCCCGTATCGTACGATCGAAGCGAAGAAACTCGCCGACGATATCAAGTACTTCACGGCAACCGAAGAAGAGAACAAGATCATCGCCCAAGTCCTGCCGAAGGCGTTGAAGACCGGAAAGCTCCCGACGGACGATCTGATCTCCGTGCGCCGCAAAGGGGACTACTCGTTGGTGAACGCCGACGACGTGGAACTCATGGACGTGTCGCCGAACCAGCTCGTATCCATCGCCGCCTCCCTGATCCCGTTCCTGGAGCATGACGACGCTAACCGCGCGCTCATGGGTTCCAACATGCAAAGACAGGCCGTGCCGCTTCTCCGCAGCCATGCCCCGTTCGTGGGCACGGGCGTGGAGCGCATCGTGGCGCGTGACTCCGGTCACGTCGCGATCGCCAAGCACGACGGCGAAGTCATCATGGTCGACGGGTTCAAGATCGTTGTCCGCCGCACGAATTTCCGCGGCGACGAGATCGGGTCCGATGTCGATATCTACAACCTGACGAAGTACCAGCGTTCCAACCAGAACACCTGCTTGAACCAGCGTCCGGTCGTGAAGGTCGGCGATAAGGTGAAGCAAGGCGACGTCTTGGCGGACGGTCCGTCCATCGACGCCGGTGAACTGGCGCTCGGCCAGAACGTGCTCGTGGCGTTCATGCCGTGGGGCGGTTACAACTTCGAAGACTCGATCCTGATCTCCGAACGCGTGATCAAGGACGACGTATTCACCTCGATCCACATCGAAGAGTTCGAATGCGTGGCCCGCGATACGAAGCTCGGTAAGGAAGAAATTTCGCGCGACATCCCGAACGTCGGTGAAGAAGCGCTGAAAGACCTCGACGAAAGCGGCATCATCCGCATCGGCGCGGAAGTGAAGCCCGGCGACGTGCTCGTTGGTAAGGTGACGCCGAAGGGCGAAACCCAGCTCTCTCCCGAAGAGAAGCTGTTGCGCGCGATCTTCGGCGAGAAAGCCGGCGATGTTCGCGATACCTCACTCCGCGTGCCTTCGGGCGTGTTCGGTACGGTTATCAATGCCCAGGTCTTCGCTCGCGAAGGCACGGAGCAGGATGAGCGCACGAAGCAGATCTTGGAAGAGCATATCGCCAAGATCCGCCGCGACGAAAAGATCGAGTCCGACGCCATTCGCTTCTCGGCTTTCAATAAGCTCGCGAAGATCCTCGACGGTGTAATGACCACCGGTAAGCTCCTCTCCGAAGACGGCTCGCAAGAGCTGCTCAAGAAAGGCGAGAAGCTCGACCGCAAGATGCTCCAGGCGATCCCGTTCGATCTCTTGGGCTTCATCCCGGTGAAGGACGACGTCGAAAAGGAAATCTCCCAGATCATGAAGATGGCGCGCGAGAAGATCGAAGGCGTCAAGCACATGTTCAAGGACAAGATCGACAAGCTGAAGAAGGGCGACGAGCTCGCCCCCGGCGTCATCAAGATGGTCAAGGTGCAGATCGCGATCAAGCGCAAGCTGCAAGTTGGCGACAAGATGGCCGGACGCCACGGTAACAAGGGCGTGATCAGCCGTATTCTCCCCGCCGAAGACATGCCTTACACGGCGGACGGTCGGCCGGTGGATATGGTGCTCAACCCGCTGGGCGTGCCTTCGCGTATGAACATCGGCCAGCTGCTCGAGCTCACGCTCGGCTGGGCCGCCAAGGGTATCGGCGATCGCATCACCGAGTACGTGGAGCGCGAAGAGATGCCGAAACTGCGCAAGCTGCTCAAGGACGTCTACTCGCATCCGGACATGGAGAAGTTCCTCGAGAAGGCCTCCGACGCCGAAGTGCGCCGGATGTGCTCGCACCTCAAGGACGGCATCCATTTCGCAACGCCGGTGTTTGACGGCGCGAACGAGGAAGAGATCGGCCGCATGCTGGAGCTCGCGGGCTTGCCCAACCTGGGTAAGACCACGTTGTTTGACGGCGTGACCGGCGACACCTTCGCCGAAGAAGTCACGGTGGGCGTGATGTACATCCTCAAGCTCCACCACTTGGTCGAAGAAAAGATCCACGCGCGCAGCATCGGGCCTTACAGCCTCGTGACGCAGCAGCCGCTCGGGGGCAAAGCCCAGTTCGGCGGTCAGCGACTCGGGGAAATGGAAGTGTGGGCGCTCGAAGCTTACGGTGCCGCTTACGGATTGCAGGAATTCCTGACCGTGAAGTCCGACGACGTCACGGGCCGTAACCGCATGTACGAAGCGATCGTCAAGGGCGAGCACCTGCTCGAGCCCGGATTGCCGGAGTCGTTCAACGTCTTGGTGAAGGAGCTGCAAAGCTTGGCCCTGAACGTCGAATTGATCGAAGGCGACAACGAAAAGGACATCAAAGCCGACATGCTCTAAGGAGCATGTCGCGCTTTGCCTTAGTTTTTAAAGAACCGGAGAAAAGAAGACCATGAAAGACCTTCTAAACTTTTTCGATAAGCCGAAAGATCCGCTAATCTTCACGGGTATCCGCATCTCGCTCGCGAGCCCGGAAAAGATCCGCGAGTGGTCCTACGGCGAAGTGAAGAAGCCCGAGACCATCAACTACCGCACCTTCAAGCCTGAGCGCGACGGCTTGTTCTGCGCCAAGATCTTCGGGCCCGTGAAGGACTACGAATGTAACTGCGGCAAGTACAAGCGCATGAAGCACCGCGGGGTGGTTTGCGAAAAGTGCGGCGTCGAAGTCATTCAATCCAAGGTTCGCCGTGAGCGTCTGGGCCACATCGAATTGGCCTCGCCGGTCGCCCACATCTGGTTCCTGCGCTCGCTCCCATCCCGTATCGGCGCGATCATGAACATGACCCTGAAGGATCTGGAAAAGGTCCTTTATTGCGAAGCTTACGTGGTCACCGACCCGGGTAACAGCGGCGTGGACGAAAACACCGTCCTCACCGAAGATAAGTACACCGAGCTCGTCCGCGAAGCGAAGACCTTCACCGCCTCCATGGGCGGCGAAGCCATCCGCGAGCTGCTCAAGAAGGTCGACATCGAAACCCTTTCGCGCCAGCTGCGCCGCGAGCTCAAGCAAACCACTTCGGAAGCCCAGCGCACGAAGATCGGCAAGCGCTTGAAGGTCGTGGAATCGATCAAGTCCTCCGGCACGAACCGTCCGGAATGGATGATGTTAGAGGTGATCCCGGTGATCCCACCGGAGCTTCGCCCGCTCGTTCCGCTCGATGGCGGTCGTTTCGCGACTTCCGATCTGAACGATCTCTATCGCCGCGTGATCAACCGTAACAACCGCTTGAAGCGCCTGATGGAGCTCAACGCTCCCGAAATCATCATTCGCAACGAAAAGCGCATGTTGCAAGAAGCCGTAGACGCGTTGTTCGACAACGGCCGCCGCGGCAAGGTCTTCACCGGCCCGAACAAGCGCCCGCTGCGCTCGCTCTCCGACATGTTGAAGGGCAAGCAAGGCCGCTTCCGTCAGAACCTGCTCGGTAAGCGCGTCGACTATTCCGGTCGTACCGTGATTGTCGTCGGTCCTGAACTTCGCTTGCACCAATGCGGTCTGCCGAAGCTCATGGCCCTCGAGCTGTTCAAGCCGTTCATTTACAACAAGCTCTCCGAGTACGGTTACGTCACCACCATCAAGTCCGCGAAGAAGATGGTGGAGAAGCAACGTCAGGAAGTTTGGGACATCCTCGAAGAAGTCGTGAAGGAACACCCGGTGATGCTCAACCGCGCACCGACCCTGCACCGCTTGGGGATCCAGGCTTTCGAACCCGTCCTCATCGAAGGCAAGGCCATTCAGCTCCACCCGCTCGTCTGCGCGGCGTTCAACGCCGACTTCGACGGTGACCAGATGGCCGTGCACGTTCCGCTCTCGATCGAAGCTCAGATCGAAGCCCGCGTGCTCATGATGTCGACGAACAACATCCTGTCGCCCGCGCACGGCAAGCCGATCATCGTGCCGTCGCAGGACATCGTGCTCGGTATCTATTACATGACCCGCGAGCGTCCGTTCGCCCGCGGCGAAGGCAAGCTGTTCGCCAGCCCCGACGAAGTGCAGTTCGCGCTTGACTCGGGCGTGGTGGATTTGCAAGCCAAGATCAAGTGCCGCATCAATGGCAAACGCTTTGAAACGACCGCGGGCCGCTCCTTGCTGTCCACGATCGTGCCGAAGGCGATCCCCTTCACCTATTACAACAAAGTCTTGGGTAAGAAGGACTTGGCCGATCTGATCGATACCTGCTACCGCCTCACCGGCAACAAGGAAACTGTGCTCCTGGCCGACCGCCTGATGCAGACCGGCTTCCGCGAAGCCATGAAGGCCGGCATCTCGATCTCCATCCACGACATGAAGAAGCCCGCCGAGAAGGAATCCTTCCTCGAGCAGGCATACAAGTCGGTGCAGGAAATCGAGAACCAGTACGTCGAAGGCTTGATCACCGAAGGCGAGCGCTACAACAAGGTCATCGACATTTGGGCGCAAACGTCCGAGCAGATCGCCAGCGTCATGATGAAGAACCTGTCGGTCGACAAGTTCATCGCCCCGACGGGCTGGAAGGGCCAGACCAAGGAAGTGGTCGGACCGTCCTTCAACTCCGTCTTCATGATGGCCGACTCTGGCGCCAGAGGTTCGAACGCCCAGATCCGTCAGTTGGCGGGGATGCGCGGCCTGATGGCGAAGCCGTCCGGCGAAATCATCGAAACCCCGATCGTCGCGAACTTCCGCGAGGGCCTCACGGTTCTCCAGTACTTCGTGTCGACTCACGGTGCCCGTAAAGGCTTGGCCGATACCGCGCTCAAGACCGCTAACTCCGGTTACTTGACCCGCCGCTTGGTCGACGTCGCGCAGGACGTGATCGTCATGGAGCCGGATTGCGGAACGCTCGACGGCATCTACATGACCGCCCTCATCGAAGGCGGCGAAGTGATCGAACCGATGGGCGGACGTATCTTGGGCCGCGTGGCTTTGGACGACGTGATTGACCCGATCAGTAATGACACGCTCATTCGCGCCAACGAAGAGATCACCGAAGAGATGGTGAAGCGCGTGGAAGAATCCGGCATCGACAAGGTCCGGATCCGCTCGGTGCTCACTTGCCAATCCTTGGTTGGAACCTGCATCAAGTGCTACGGGCGCGACCTGGCTCGCGGACGCAGCGCCAGCATCGGCGAAGCCGTGGGCGTCATCGCGGCGCAATCCATCGGCGAACCGGGCACGCAGCTCACCATGCGTACCTTCCACATCGGGGGCGCGGCCGCTCGTAATGCCGAGCAGTCGAACCTCGAAGTGAAGACCAAGGGGACGTTGAAGTTCCTGCGCCTGAACACGGTGCTGAACAAGCAAGGCCACTTGATCGTCATGAATCGTAACGGCGAAATCGCGGTCCTCGACCAGAATGGTCGCGAGCGCGAGAAGTACCCGCTCCCGTACGGCGCCAAGCTCTTGGCGAAGGACGGCGACAAGGTCGAACGCGGCAAGCTCGTCGCCGAATGGGATCCGTTCTCGACCCCGATCGTGACCGAAGTCTCCGGGCGCATTAAGTTCGAAGACATCGAAGAAGGCGTGACCATGAAGGAGCAATTCGACTCCGTCACCGGTCTCTCGCACAAGGTGATCGTGGAAACCAAGGCTACCGATAAGCGGCCGAAGATCACGATCGTGGACAAGAACGGCACGCTGCTGAAGCTGCCGACCTCGAACCGCGATGCGATCTACATGCTGCCCGTGGGCGCCAACCTGGTGATCGGCGACGGCGACGAAATCTTCGCCGGCGACATCTTGGGTAAGATCCACCGTGAAACAACCAAGACCAAGGACATCACCGGGGGTCTCCCTCGCGTGGCCGAGCTTTTCGAAGCGCGTAAGCCTAAGGACGCGGCGGTCATCACGCAGATCGACGGCATCATCAGCTTCGGCAAGGACACGAAGGGCAAGCGTAAGCTCATCGTGACCCCGGAAGCCGGCGAACCCCGCGAATATCTCATCGGCAAGGGCCGCCACTTGACGGTCAATGAAGGCGACTTCGTGAAGGCCGGCGAACCTTTGATGGACGGTCCGGTCAACCCGCACGACATCCTAGCCGTCATGGGCGAGAAGATGTTGTCCAAGTACCTGGTGGACGAAGTTCAGGAAGTCTACCGGTTGCAAGGCGTGAAGATCAACGACAAGCACATCGAGATCATCGTCCGTTGTATGCTCCGTAAGGTGAAGATCAACGACATCGGCGATTCGACGTTCTTGGCCGGCGAGCACGTCGACAAGCGCGTATTCGAAGACGAGAACCAACGCGTGATGCAAGCAGGCGGCGCTCCGGCCACGGCCGAACCGCTCCTCTTGGGCATCACCAAGGCCTCGCTCAGCACCGAGAGCTTCATCTCCGCGGCTTCCTTCCAGGAAACCACGAAGGTGCTCACGGAAGCGGCGCTCTCCGGACGCGTGGATTACCTTCGCGGCCTGAAAGAAAACGTCATCATGGGTCGCTTGATCCCGGCCGGCACGGGCCTAGCCAAGTACAAGCACCATGAAATGCAGGATGAAGACGACCTGGGTCGTCTCCCGGTCGCCGAACGCCAGCAAACGGCGGCGGCCACGGCGCTCTAGTAGCGTCGGTACTCAAAAGATACGAAGGCGGCTCGCTTCACCGGTGGGCCGCCTTTTCAGTTTGTTCGCAGTAGGTGGGAGCTTAGCTCAGCGGTAGAGCAGGATCTTTACACGGTCAAGGTCATAGGTTCAATCCCTATAGCTCCCACCATTTCTCAGCCACCGCACCACAATTTCCCAGCCAACATTCTCTTATAAAAAGACACAAGCCTCAGATGGGGACGCCCATCCATGGGCTCAACCGCTCAGCGCCTTCGTGGCCCGCGGATGCCCCCTCTGAGGCTTGTGTCTTTTTATAAGAGAATGTTGGACGAGAAGTTCTCGGGCGGTGGCTGAGAAATGGTGGGTTTATAATGCCGAAACGCGTAGCGTTTCGTACCTTGCTATAGGGATAGTGAGGCCACGATGGCCGAGCGGTGAAAGCCGGAAGGGCGGGGGTGCCCGCTTGCGGGCCCGCCCTGAGGCCGGGCTGCAGCCGAAGCGCGTTTAGCGCTGAGAGCGGAAGCCAATCCCTGGAAACGGAAAAGCAGCCGGTCTCAATCGGGAATTGATTACGTTACTCTTGTTTCTTAGGCGCGGCTGAGCTTTGGCTCGCCGCCGCGACCGCTTTTAGTAGGGCGATTTGGACTAAATTCACTACCTCTGAATCTAGTTTGGCCTGGCAAACCGAGTTCGACGACACTTCGGTTGTCTTCAGGTTTTGCGCTGCAATTCGCTCGGAGATGGACTTGGTTGGAAAGTCCAAACTCACCTTGCGACTGCCGGTTCCGAAGCTTCCGATCGGATTGCCATCGCGCAAGATTTCGAAGGTATACTCATTGAAGGTTGCTAGACCTAATCCAAATTTACAGCCAAACTCGTCTCCAATTCGTCCGCCGGCAAACAGGCCCTTCGACAGATAGCGAAGTATTTGTTCATCCGACATCGAATCTAGCTTCCTTTTGAGAACTTGTTCATGCGTATTTAAGAAAACGGAGTCTGGTTCGTAAGTGATTCGGGCCGGCCCCGTCTTTTCGTCATTTTCTCGGCCAGTGCTGATCAAACTATCGCGAACCGTGTTTGATCCGCATAGCTCGAAAAATCCCCCAGCGATGTGGATGTTTTTAGATTTAAAACGCAGCTTTATTTGGCCACCCGACGAAACGTAGAGATATGTCGGCCTGAACTTTGGCCACTGCATTTTCAGGAATTCAGGATCAAGAGTGCCTACCAAATAGATCACGGGAAGCCCCCTCTGGAGAAAGCTTTCGATCAGTCGGTTCAACTCCTCGCTTTCGACCCCATTCGAGTACGGCCGCGCAGCATGAGTGACTAAAAGAAGTTCGTCACTTTCTACGCGGTCTCCTTCTTTTAGGACTGGAGTTAGGCCATCAGACTTCCAAGCCTCGGTGCCAGGCTGTTTCTCGACCGTGTTATCATGCGGGGGCTCCGTGGCTTCCGCGGTTGTCGCTAAACAAGCAAGGATCAAGAGGAATTGAAAGGACCGCATGATCTAGCTATGTTCAAAATATGTGCCTGGTTGAGTGATTTAACCTAAATGGAATCATTATCTTAACGTAGTGCAAAGCTTGCGCTTCCGTGAATTTGGAAAGTTTATCTACACTTGTCGATTTATTTGCATTCGGACAAGGGACGGAGTGTGTAGAGGATTGTTATTCGAAACGGTGTTCACAGTCGTACACAAGTTGGGAAGATCAGTGCAGGATGTGTGAGATTAAGGCGCGGAACCGGACAATTTGGCCATGGAGGCCAAAATTGGATGTGCCGAAGGCACACCCGAAGGGGCACGGCCAGGATAGCCGTGATCAAGCCAATCCTCCCTACCTGTCGGAAGGCGAGTCAACCACTTCGGACAGCCGTCGGATCAGGTAGTGCGCGCGCTTGCGTGGATCCTCCGACCCCGACTCCTGGGGCCACTGCTCCCGTACCCCCAGCTTAAATGAGTCCAAATCCACCAACACCGCACGCCCTTCCGGGGTCAGGATGAACTGAAGGTCACGGGTGTCGGTTACTCCCGCTTCGTAAAGCGCTTGGCCGGCATGGGTGATGTCGGCCTTCATCGTTTCGAACATTTCTCGGGTAATGGTGAAGCTGGGCGGCGGGAGATTTGGGATTTTATTGCTGCGGAGGATGTAGCCTTCGACGTAGTCGATTACCAACACGGTTTCTCCCCTCACGGTAGATAAGCCGTGAAACTTCGGCGCTAACCCGATCCGGTTAGCGATCATGAGCATCTTGGCCTCTTCCTCGATTCGGTGGCTGGTGTAGGCTTTCATGAAAACTTTTTTTCCGTCTAACGTGGCGGAAAAAAGAGTGCTGCTGGCGGTTCCGGCCGGGACGTAAACGGGACGGACTTCTTCTAATTTCTCGGGTGGTATTCTAGGCAGGATGCTGTTTCCCGCATCCTTGAGCTCCCGCGCCCAAGCCCGAAGCGCTGGATCGTACTTTGGTTCGGGAAATACGGGCTCAATATATTTTACGGGAGGCGCGGCCACGGGAGGGGCTGGATTCATCGCTGTGGTTACGCCGTTTTCCAAACTACGATCGGCCTTCGTTCTCAAGGATGTTTCCGTACTCCGGGTCAAGGCTCGGGTGAGGCATTCGGTGAAATTCCGCCATAGCCCGTCGGCTTGCGCGGTCGATGCGGCAGCGAAGATCGTACTAACGATGAGGATGGCTAGTCGCATCTCAACTGGCCCCCGTGGCGCTTAGGGCTTCGGCCAAGTTTCTACCGTCCGCCCGTCTCACTTTTTCCTGCAAGAGTGCATATCCGGATTCATGCGGTACGAGCCCAGTCACCAAAATCCATAGTTTAAGGCAGACCTTCACGTAGTCTCTTCGGTAGCGGTTTTAAGGAGTTTGAGGGTTCAAACTTGGTGACGGAAATTTGACTGACGTAGATCGGCCGCTAGATGGCGTCTTCGAGGGGGTTCCCTTAAGCCTGGATAACCCAGTGCCCGCCCCAAACCAATGCTAATCCCAAAACCACGTTCGCCGAGATATTCGCGAGCGCCATGCCGGCATGCCCACTTCGAAAGAGTTGCAACGACTCGACGCTAAACGCAGAGAAGGTCGTGAACGAGCCGATGATCCCCATGGCCCCGAACAATAGCCAGGGCCGTTGCACCGGAACCATCCGCTCCGCTAGCGCGAATAGCATTCCCGCGCCAAAGCAGCCGATCAAATTGATAGCCAGGGTTCCCCAAGGAAAAGCAGTCACGCCGAGCGCTCGTTCCACGAGATACAGGGTGTAGCGCATAATCGCGCCAATGAATCCGCCGAGGCCTACGATCAAAAAATCCATAAAATCTCCTACTGGATAGGGGTTCAGTAGGAGTCATCAGCCGAATGGCGGTTATAAGGCAGACTCCATTGCCCGCTTACTAGGATACCACAATCCTAATTTTTGCGTTTACTTAGGTTGGGTGCAGGTTTGCTTCGTGGTCTGGCACTTGAAAATTCCCAGACCTTTGTTGAGGAAAGTCCGCTCTACGCAGTTTTCCGCCGTGATCTTCGCGAGGTAGCGATCGTCTTTTTCCAGCGTGATGACGATTTCACCTTTGGACTTTTCGGCGGGAGTGTAGCTACCAAACCCGCCGCTGCCAGGTACGGACTTTTTAAAGGTGCCGAGGGCGCGCTTCTGGGTAGACCCGGCCTTGATATCAAAACGGACCGGGACGAAAATCTTGTCGTTCTCGTACTCGAGATAGGCGTGGTCTTCGTACGGGATTGTCTTCACCGTGCAATCGACTTTCTCCGTGCCGATCGTCGTGGTCCCCTTGAACTGAATGTCCAGTAGGTCCGCGGCCGAAGCCAGGTTGGAGATCGCCAAAACCAAGATTACGCATAAAGTTTTCATGGCGCGAACCTAACGCTATTGCTGCGAAAGGTCAAATCCGGTCTATACACAGGAAAGGTGGACTAGGCGTAGTCCGTGTATCCCTTCTCACCCGGGGTATAGAAGGTACCGGGGTCCGCGGTGGCCAATGGCTTGCCCTCACGTAGTTTTGCCACCAGGTCAGGGTTGCTAATGAAAGGCCGTCCGAAAGCGACCACGTCTCCTTTCTTTTCCGCGAGATCGACCTCGGCGCGTTGCGCGTCGTACCCACCCGAAAGGATGTAGTGTCCCCGAAACTGTTGGCGAATTTTGCGCTTCAACGTCGGACTTACCTCGGGTGCGCCCATCGAGCTGTGGTCGACTACGTGGATGTAAACAATCCCCAGCTGATTGAGCTCGCGTGTGAGACGCTCGTACATCGCGTCCATCTCGGCATCAGGTTTCATATCGTTGAACACGCCGTACGGAGAGATGCGGATCCCCACGCGGTCGGGCCCGATGGCTTCGCTTACCCGCCGGGCGATCTCCAAGGGAAAACGAATTCGGTTTTCGATACTGCCGCCCCATTGATCGGTACGGTGGTTGGAAGCGGAATTTAAAAACTGATCGATGAGGTAGCCGTTCGCCCCGTGTAGCTCCACCCCGTCGAAACCGGCTTCGATGGCCAGGCGGCTGGAATGCACGAATTCGGCGATCGCGGCTTCGACCTCGTCGGCGGTCATTGCTTTCGGCACCGGATAGGGTTGCGGTCCTTGGCTATCGGTGTAGATCGTGCCGGTCAGGCCGATCGCGGAGGGGGCGAGCGTGCGTCCATCGGCGGGCAGGTTCGCCGGATGGGACGCACGCCCGGTGTGCATCAGCTGCACGAAAATTTTTCCGCCCGCTTGATGAACGGCGTCGGTGACGGGCCGCCAGCCTTTCACCTGTTCGGCGTTGAAAAGTCCCGGGATGCGGGCGTAACCCAGCCCGTTCGGGGACGGCGAAGTGCCTTCGGTGATGATGAGGCCCGCATCCGCGCGTTGCCGATAGTAGCGGGCCATTATTTCGTTGGGCACATTACCGACGGCGCGGCTACGGGTCATGGGTGCCATGATCACGCGATTGCGAAGTTGAATGCGGCCGAATGGAATTTCGGAATGAAGAAGGGTAGACATGTTTTAGGCTCCTTGATGTTTGGTGATGATTTGATCAATCGTGGCTTTGGGATGGGCGCCGACCAGCTGATCGACCACCACTCCGTTCTTAAATAGAAGCAAAGCGGGAATACCGCGGATGCCGTAGCGAACCGCGGTGTCCGGGTTGGCGTCGACGTCGAGCTTGAAGACCCGCAGCGAATCGGCGCGCTCCCGGGCGATCTGGTCGATCGTCGGGGCGAGCGCCTTGCAGGGGCCACACCATTCGGCCCAGAAATCGACTAAGCTCAGGCCGCTGGCCTGTAGCACGTCCGTTTCAAAGTTTTTATCCGTTGCGATCTGACTCATATACGCTCCTTCGTCGTCCTTACTTGAGGTACTGGAGGGCACCCGTAAACAGCAGGCCCAGCAGCACGGCGGACTGCCAGAGGGCCTGGGCGACTTCTACGGCTCCCTGGTGTTTTGAAGATTTTGACCGATAGTTCATATATGAATAATAGTGCTGAACCATTAAATAGTCAATATATGAACTATTCATTATTTTACTTTTTTAGGAAAACCGTGCTATAGTAAGGCTAAGTATGCGGAATACTAAAGAACCCGTAGTTTCCCGCGGGAAACCAGCAAGCCCGACGAAAGCCAAGGCACCGACTTCGGACCACACGCATCCTTGTAACTCAGCCTCCCCGCGCCGGCGCCTCGTGGAATTGCTTTGGAGTTTTACGCCCGCTTTCCAGCGTTGGTCGGAATCGTTGATGACGGAAAAAGGCCTTTCCACGCAGCGGCTGCGCATCTTGAGCTCCTTGCACGAACGTGGCCCGCGCATCATGAGTGATTTGAAGGAAGAGCTAGGCGTGACGGCGACGAATATCACGGCGCTCGTGGACGCATTGGAGCGCGACGGGTTGGTCGCGCGTCGCGCGCACCCATCGGATCGACGGGCGACGGTATTAGAACTTACCAGCAAAGCCAGTGGCGAAGTCGCCCTGGGCTGCTCGGCTTATAAAGAGCGCGTCGCCGAGCTTTTTTCCGATCTGAGCGAGAGCGAGTGCAAGGAATTTACACGCACGCTCGAGAAGCTTTGGCGGCGGCTGCAAGCCTAGTTGTCCGAAGCGCGGCCTTCCGTGGCCGGTCCGGCAAGAATTAGAGCTTGTTGAGAGTTTTCACCAGGGCGTCCAAGCCTTTCTGATTTTTAGCGGCTTCGGTCTTCGCCTTTTCCAGCGATCCTTCCGCCCGGCCGTAGCAGTAGTTTCTGGCTTCTTTTTGTTCGAATTTAAATTCGTAGATCTTGTCCATGAGGGTTTGCAGCTGCTTGGCTTCGGCGGCGATTTTTTCATTCTCGGCCTGGGCGGCTTCCGGAGTGATTTTTCCCTCCTTCGCCTGCGCCAGAAGGGCTTTGGATCGCGCGTCGATATCCACGAAGCGCTCGGCGATCGAGCTGCCTTGGGTAACCGTACCCAGGAAGGCGCCCGCTGACCCTTCGCCGTAGTGCCAGCAGACTCCGCCCGGGGTAGTGTTGTCCTTACTGAGGACGTGACCCATCATGATCGACGCGGTTTCATATCGATCGATGGCGATTTTTTTTTGGTCTTCGTAGGCGATGCTCGCGGATGCCGAGGCGGCGAAGCCTAGGCCAGTCACGAATAGGATAGATTTAAAAAACAGATTCATAGTGCCTCCAGAGGGATTTGATAATTTTTCGAAGATTGCCGCACGCAATATGACGCTATGAGTCTATTTAGTAAATTTAAAATATATTCACTAATCAGAATAAGTTAACTTTTAGATAACTCACTATTGAAACAGTTCGAGATTTGGTGCAGAAATCCTCGCGAATCCGGTGGGGGTCAGCTCCGAGATGGAATGCGCGGCCAGGCCTTTGGCGCGCAGGTGCCGAACGAGCGCCCCGTTACGATGTTGTACGAAGATTCGCCAGGCGCCCGTCTCGGTGATGGTCTGATTTAAGTCGTTCCAGTCCGCGTGATCCGACATGATGAAACCGCGATCGTAGCGGCGGCCGTGCCCCCGTCCTCCTTCGCGCATCCATCCCGAGGCGAATGCCGTTTCGTAAACGCCAAAGGCCCGCGCGTCGGGTCCCTGCAGCACGGCGGGCGGAGCCAAGATCAATTCCCCGCGGAAGGGTTCTCCGCGCGCGAGGCTCGTGGAAACGGAGCTGGGAAGATCCGCCGTGGGCGCTAGCTTCCGGCCTTCCGCCCGATAACATTCCGCCAAAGCATGGATCGTCGGGTGAATGAGCACGGGTTTTTCCGCGTAAGGGGCGAGCTCCGCCAAGATCCGCTGGGCTTTGCCGAGCGAGTAGCCGAAGAGCACGCCGTTCGCTCCGCGGGCTTGCAGTTCCTGCCACCACCGAAAGATTTCCTCACCGTGCCGCGCTTCTTTTGGCCAAACGTACTGGGGCGTTCCGAAGGTGGCCTCCGTGATGAAAGTGTCGCACTTCACGACTTCAAATGGCTCGCAGCTCGGATCGGGATCCCGCTTGTAGTCGCCCGAGGCGACCCACACTTCTTCTCCCCGCTGGATCCGCACCTGCGCGGATCCTAGGATATGACCGGCGGAATGGAGGCTCATCTCGACATCGCCCATCCGCAGCCGCTCTTGATAAGCCAAGCCGTGCACGTTGATTTTTTCCCCGACGCGGGCACGCAGCAAGCCCACGCCCGACTTCTCGCAGATATAACGGCGACTCCCGCGTCGGGCATGGTCGCTGTGGGCATGCGTGGTGACCGCGATGTCCACCGCGCGGTGAGGATCGATGTAAAAATTTCCCGACGGACAGTAGAGCCCCTTTTCCGTCCAGGTCACGAGAGGGTCGGTGTACACGGGACGCATCTTAGCAAAGTACCGCATAAGGTAGCAATTCTTGGGGGGGTAACCGACGGCTTTGGTTTGTGTTTATAGGTCGTTTCAAGTAAGCACGCCTCATGCCCGAACTACCGGAAGTCGAAACGTCCCGTCGTCGCCTGGAGCGCGTGTTAAAAGGAAAGCGGTTGGCCCGCGTGCTCCCCGATCCCGATGACCGCATCGTTTATGATCAAGCGAGCCCCGAGGAATTTCGCCGCGCCATCGAGGGCGCGCGCGTCCTGGGTGCGGGCCGTAAGGGGAAGTACTTCTGGTTGAAGCTTAACCGTAGACCCTGGCCAGTGTTCCACTTGGGTATGACGGGCAACGTAGAAATCCGAAACAAGCGCGGCGGCAAGTTCACGAAGGCGTGGGGCGGGCTGAAGCTTTGGAGCGAGCCCAAGCGCGACGGCGATTTTGATCAGAAGTTCCTGCCGTTTTGCCGACTGCGGCTCGTGCTCGATGACGGTACGCACGTCGCGATCACCGATCCCCGGCGTTTCGGTCGGATACGCCTGGCGGATGACCCGCTGGCTGAGCCGCCAGTATCGAAGCTGGGCTTTGACCCTTTGCTTTCGTTTCCGACGGCGCGAGAACTCACGCCCCTGCTGGCCAAACGACGCGCGCCGATCAAGTCCGTGCTGCTCGATCAGGCCGTCTTCGCCGGAGTGGGGAATTGGATTGCCGACGAAGTCCTTTATCAGGCGGGAGTTTCCCCGCATCGCTTGGCGGCGAAGCTGAAGCCCGCGGAAGTCGCGCGGCTTCGTACGAAACTGCTGGCGATCATCCGCAAGTCCGTCGCGGTGGACGCGGATTACG
Organism: Bacteriovoracia bacterium; assembly: GCA_050251055.1. GTDB lineage: Bacteria > Bdellovibrionota > UBA1018 > UBA1018 > JBFWNL01 > JBFWNL01. The sequence continues at coordinate 88,310 of JBFWNL010000008.1, read as the reverse complement.
ATCGATACCCATCGACCTGGCTTTTTCATCATCGGTGGGGAAAGGAAAAAGACGCGCAAACTTCCCGCAAGCATCGCATCGTGCACGACACGATTGGCGGGCGCACGGCGGCGTGGGTGCCCGCGGTGCAGAAATAGCCCATGCGCGCTCCGTCGGCGCGTGGCGTTCGTCAAAAGATTTTCTGCGCGCCGATCCGGCTCGCGGCATAAACAAACCGCGCCATCGGTTTTGCATTGTATTCAATCGCGCTCGCTCCTACGCTCGTACGGTACCAAAAACAAACATCGCCGTGCCATTTCGGAAAACTCAGCAAATCGCGGGTTTTCGGTGAGGGCCCGGCGCAACGAAAGGAATCGTTATGCGTTTTTTGATCACCGCTACCCTGGAAAATGAAGCCGGCAATCAGCTCTGCGCCGACAAGGAAATGAACCGTAAGATGGAAACCCTGCTGACCGAAGTTCGCCCCGAGAACTTCTATTTCGGCATTAAGAACGGCCAGCGCGCGTTTTTCTGCGTGGTGAACGTCGAAGGCAGTCATGAGCTTCCTCGCATCACCGAGCCCTTCTGGTTGGGTTTCCGCGCCAATGTCGAATGCACGGCGATCATGACCCAAGAAGATTTCCGGAAGTCGGTCAACCACATCGAAAGCTCGGTCCGTAAGTTCAACTGGACGTCGAAGTAAGCAGTAAGTAGGGCGGGCGCCCAGAAGTTCGGGGGGCTCGCCCTACATTTATATCGCGATACTCCTTCCTCGTTGTAATCCCCGTCGTTTCCCCTTAGCTTCATAGGCATATGAATAAAATCCTTCCGCTGGTTTTAGGTATGTGCCTTTCTACGCTCGCCTCCGCCAATACGCTGGAGGTGGTGATCGCCGGTAAGTCCGCGAAGTATTCGCTCGTGGATCTCAAGAAAAACCTTCCGGTAAAAACCCTAGAGATCGACGATCCGGTTTACGGGAAGGCCAAAAAGTTCGACGCTTTCGCGCTCGTGGATCTCCTGAAGCATGCGGGTTGGGATGAGAAGGCCACGACCGAGGAAATCGTCTTTACCGCCAAAGACGGCTATGCGCCCAACACCACCTTCGAGAAAATTCAGAAACACAAAGGCTATGTTGCTTTTCAAGAACACGGTACGCGGCTCAAATTTGGCAAGGTGAAGCAAGGGAAAGCCATGGTTTCGCCGGCGCCTTATTACCTGGTCTGGGAGGAAGGCAGGGCGCTCGGAGAAGCCGTGCCGTGGCCGTATCAAATGGTGAAGATCGAGGCGGTTAACTTCGCTCAGAAGTATGATCAGCTCTATCCGGTGGGGAAGGATAAGGCTTCGGAAGAGTATAAGGGCTTCGCGCTTTTTAAGGATCAGTGCCTGCGCTGCCACTCGATCAATCTGCAGGGTGGAGATCTGGGGCCCGAGCTGAACGTTCCTCAGAACGTGACGGAGTACTGGTCGCGCGGCACCTTGCTGAAATTCATCGCCGACGCCTCGAGTTTTCGGGCCCGGAGTAAAATGCCGTCTTTCAAAAATTTGAAGTCCGAGGAACTCGAACATCTCTTCGAGTACCTCGAATTCATGAAGGACCGTAAAGCCAAGCTCTGAGTTACCGCCGGGAAACCGGCGGATTTTGCCGAGTGATTCCGCGGCCCCCGGTGATTTGCCGACCGGAAACGGTTAGGATATTGAGTCACTAGGAAGACTCATGACTTTAGCCGAACTCTCGATACGTCGCCCCGTTTTTGCCTGGATGTTGATGCTAGGTTTGATCGTCTTTGGCGGTCTGGCCTTTACCCGTTTGGGGGTGAGCCAGCTTCCCGACGTCGACTTTCCCGTCATTACTATCAATCTGAAAATGGAGGGGGCGCCACCGGAGGTGATGGAGCTCGACGTGGTCGACGTCATTGAAGACAAGGTGATGAGCATCGAGGGCGTGAAGTCCGTCAGCTCGTCGGCGAAGTCCAGCTCGGCTACCGTGAAGGTGGAATTCGATCTGAGCCGCAACATCGACCTCGCGTTGCAAGATGTTCAGGCGAAGATCGCGCAAGCGCAAAAGCAGCTCCCCTCGGAGATGGATCCTCCGAGTATCACCAAGACCAACCCGGATGACCTGCCGATTCTTTTCTTTTCTGTCCAGGCGGAAGGCTACACGCGCCAGGAGCTCATGACTTACGTGCGCGATACGCTCAAGAACAAGTTTGCCACCTTGCCCGGCGTCGGCGAGGTGCGCATGGGCGGATACCTCGAACCTAATATGCGGGTGTGGATTCGGGACAAGGATCTGAAGCGTTTTCAACTCGCGGTGAACGACGTGATCGACAACGTCGGACGCGAGCACGTCGACCCGCCGACGGGCCAGGTGAACGAAGGCGTTTTCGAATACAACATGCGCTTTTACGGAGAGGCGACCGAACCCGATCAGTTTGGCCAGCTTCGGCTCAATACGCGGGGCGGCGGTCCGAACTACAATCCCATCCGGCTAGCCGACGTGGCCACGCTTCAGGAAGGCACCGAGGACGTGCGCACGGTGGCGCGCGCGATGGGCCAGTCCTCCCTAAACGTCGGGATCGTCAAGCAGCGGGGATCGAACGCGGTGGCGGTGGCCCGCGCGGTTCGCGCAAAGCTCGCCGAGATCCAGCCCGACCTGCCGAAAGGCATGAGCGTCGGGATCAACTTCGATTCCTCAAAATACGTAGAAGAGGCGGTGGGCGAGCTGAATTTCACGCTGCTTCTTTCGGCCCTGATGACCGGCCTCGTATGTTGGATGTTCTTGGGGTCGTTCTCCTCCACGTTCAACGTCCTGCTCGCGATTCCCACCTCCATCATTGGCGCGTTTAGCGTCCTGCACTTTTTTGGGTTCACGCTGAATACCTTCACCTTGCTCGCGCTGAGCATGGCGATCGGAATCGTCGTCGACGATGCCATCATGGTGCTGGAGAATATTACCCGTCACCGGGAGATGGGGAAGTCCCGGGGCCGCGCGGCGCTGGATGGGGCAAAGGAAATCACGTTTGCCGCGGCCGCCGCTAGCGTCTCGGTCGTCGCGATCTTTCTGCCGGTGGCTTTCATGAGCGGCATCATCGGCAAGTTCTTTTTCCAGTTTGGCGTAACGATGACGGCGGCGGTGTTGATTTCCCTACTGGAAGCCCTTACCTTAAGCCCCATGCGGGCGGCGAGCTTGGGCGCCGAACACGTGGCCGAGCAGCGCGCGACCAAGCTCGGTCGGTTTTTCGAAGCCGCGATGACGGCGGCGGCGACTTTCTACGGACGCACGCTCGAGTTGGCGCTTCGGCGCAAGTGGGCGGTGATCGGCGCGGCTACCGCGGTTTGCGTGGGCAGCTTCTTCATCTTGAAATTAATTCGTCAGGAGTTCATTCCGGCCGAGGATCAAGGGCGTTTCGCGATCGTGATTCAAACCCCGGTCGGATCGTCACTATCGCTCACCGACGAGCGCGCCAAGACCGTGGAAGAGTTCGTGAAGAACCGTCCGGAAGTGTTCCGTTACTTCGTCACGGTGGGGGCCGGCGGCGGTAACCAAAGCGGCGACATCAACCAGGCGCGCGTGGTCGTCACGATGAAGCCGCGCGGGCAGCGCGGGATCGATCCGGAGCTCGGGCGTGAGCTGACCCAGCAGGACATGATGGCGTTGGCGCGTAAGACGCTCGGCAAGAGCAAGGAATTTCGCCTGGTCGTACAGGATTTCAATATGCGGGGATTAACTAGCTCTCGCGGGTTTCCGGTGGAATTCACCGTGCAAGGTCCGAACTGGGAAGAGCTGGCTAAGCACGCGAACGCGATCCGCGAGGAACTTTCGAAGACCGGTCTCGTGACGGATATCGATACCGACTATAAGGTAGGGATGCCGGAGATTCAGATTTTTCCGGACCGCATCAAGGCGTCCGAACGTGGGGTGCCGCTACGGGCCGTGGGCGAGACGATCAACGCCATGATCGGGGGCCAACGAATTGGACAGTATCCAAAGGACGGCCATCGTTACGATATCCGCATCAAGCTTCAGGACGACGAACGCGACCAAGTAGAACGCATCCGGGGACTTTATGTCCGTAATAATCGGGGAGAGCTGGTGCGGCTCTCCGATCTCGTGCGGATCGACAAGAAGCCCACCGTGCAGGCGGTGGCACGCGTGAATCGCGAACGATCGATCACGGTTTACGCCAACCTCGCCAAGGGACAATCCCAGAAGCGAGCCCTCGATGAAATTCAGAGCATCGCCAAGCGCGTGTTGCCTGATCAATATCACGTGGTCTTCAGCGGAAGCTCCCAGACGTTTCAAGAATCGTTCGGTAGCCTAATCTTCGCGTTGGTATTCGGAATTTTTGTGGCCTATATGGTGCTGGCGACCCAATTCAACAGCTTCATTGATCCGGTGACGGTGTTGGTGGCGCTGCCTTTCAGCATCACGGGCGCGTTCTTCGCGCTTTACCTGGGCGGGCAGTCGATTAATATTTACAGCATGATTGGCTTGATTCTTTTGATGGGGATCGCCAAGAAGAATTCGATCCTGCTCGTGGACTTCACCAACCAGGTGCGCGAGCGCGGCGAGAAGTCGGTCGTGAAGGCGCTGCTCCAGGCCTGCCCGATCCGGCTGCGGCCGATTTTAATGACGTCCTTTGCGACCATCGCGGGCGCGATCCCTCCCGCCTTGGCCATCGGCCCCGGGGCGGAGAGCCGTATCCCGATGGCCGTCACGGTCATCGGTGGGGTGCTGGTCTCGACGATCTTCACGTTGTACTTGGTTCCCTGCGTTTATCTGGCACTGAGCCGGTTCGAGAACAAAAAGTCGTGGCTCGATGGCGAGGCGCCGGGAGAAGAGAACGAGTCCGCAAATACCCAGGGGAACGGCTCCGGTCACCCGGGTCGCAAACGGAGCCGGGTCGTGGCCACCCCGACGGTCACCCAATAATAAGTAACCAGTATAATGAAGGTAACATTCCATTATCCCCGCGTCCTGCCCGCCTTGAAGTACGGCGGTACCGAGCGAATTCTCGTATGGACAATGCGAGAGCTCGTACGCCAGGGGCACGAGGTGACTTTCATCGGGCCCGCCGGCAGCGATCTTTCGCGGGATGGCGTGCGCTTCGTGAAAGACGCGACCGGAGAGTGGTGGACCCGGTTGCCGAAGGGCGTGGACGTGGTTCACCTGACCTACCCGCCGCCGCGGGATCTGGGCGTGCCGACGCTGGCCACCATTCACGGGAACGGGCGGACGGGTGAGGTCTTCCCCCCGAACGTGGTTTTTCTCTCCCGTAAGCATGCTGAAAATCACGGCGCCGAGTGCTTTGTCTACAATGGCGTGGATTTTTCGGAATATCCGTTTCACCCTCGCCCGGGCACCGGGTGGGAGCGGTTTTTGTTTCTCGCCAAGGCCAGCTGGAAGGTGAAAAACTTGCGGGATTGCGTGCGGGCCGCTCGCGCCAGCCGCAAACGGCTCGATATCGCGGGCGGGCGGGCCTGGATATGGTCGCGCTACGTGAAATCCCACGGCCAGGTGGACCAGGTCGGAAAAAACCGTCTGCTCCAAAACGCGCACGCGCTCCTGAATCCCGTACGCTGGCACGAACCCTTCGGGATCTCGATGGTCGAGGCCTTCGCGACGGGGTTGCCGGTAATCGGCTCCCGGTACGGTAGCCTGCCCGAGCTCGTTGACGACGAGAACGGCATTCTTTGCGATCGCTTCGCGGATTTTTCCCGTGCCCTGCTGGAACCGCCGAAGGCTTTCGATCCGGAATGCATCCGGGCGCGCGCGGAAGCGCGGTTTTCTTCCGCGGTCATGGTGGAAAGCTACCTCAAGCTTTATGCGAAGGTAATCGCGGGCGAACCCTTGAATTCGCGGGCCCCGTCGTGGCGCTTGAATCAACCCGCCGAGCAGCTACTTGATTTTTAGGCTTCCAATCGCGGAAAGTGCTTCTGCAGGGTAATCCCCAGCACACGCACCGCCATCGCGAGCGCATTCTCGATGTGCGTACAGTTCAGGTCATTGCGTAGAAGCGTGCAGAGGTCATCGAGGTAGCGGGGGCCTACCGCCTCCATGAACACAAAATCCGCCACGACGGCGAGCTTGCGCCGGCGTTGATTCACGTAGATCAGAACCCCGTTACGCGCGCCGGATCGATCGAGCTTAAGCATGCGAAACAGGTTTTGGGCCGAGCGCAGGGGATCCCGCTCAAACCGCCGTGAGCTGATGTGCACCCGGATCTCACCTAGCGCCTGGGCCTGCGCCTCTTCGATCGCGGTTTGGATCTTGGACGACTTACCAGTCAGCAACGGAGCCTCCTAGATCGCCTGGCCCCGCGGTCTTTCGGCCGGCTAGGCGCGTCCGCAGGTCAAACAGGAAGCGGGTCACGGGGCTGATACGGATCGTGCCTTCGTGCGAGACGTGCCATTCCACCGAAGAAATCAGGACGCCGATCACGGCGAGCGCCAATCCCGAACTCGCGAAGATCACGAAAAGCCAGGTCCACGATACCGGCGCGGGTGCGGCGGCGCCCTCGATCGACCACGCGTTGAAAATTTGCTCGGCCTTTTGACTGGGCACCAGCGGGCTTTCGATCGCGCGCAAGATACCGAGGTAGGTGCGGATGATGCCGGTGGCGACCCCTCCTCCTTTAAGTCGGGGTGCGAGCTGCTCGTCGGCGATCCCTTGGAGGGTGTCGCGGCTAACTAGAGCGTCCAAACCGAGCCCAGTTTCGACGACGACTTCTTTTTCTGACCAAAAGAGAGCCACCAAAATGCGTTGATCTTTCGAGCCGTGCACCAGCAGGCCCGCGTCCACTTGCCGCGATCGATCGAAGTATCGGCGAGCCGTGTCCTCGGGCGATCCGCCCTCCGCTTGATCGAACACCGCGAGCATCAGGCGTTGGCCGCCTGCGGTCAGCTGCTCGATCGAAATGGCCTCGAGCGCTTGCTTGAGCTCTGGTACCAGCCGATTTCTGGGGTCGTACACGGACGTGGCCGCCGACAGGGTAGGTTCATCGGCGAAGGAGCCCGGATACGTGGCAAGTCCAAGGCCTCCGAGGCTAAGGAGGAGAAGGGTGGCAACTCTCACTGGCACTAGCTTCGCAGTAGAATCAGCAATAATCAATACTTACACGTATTCTTATTGAAATGATCAACTTCTACGCCCCCCTATTGGCCTACAACGCTACTCAGAGAATCCCCTTGAAGCGCTTCCCCCCGCACGGTACAAGCTTTCCAGAAGTAAAACTACACACACCCTCGTCATGAACGTGGTGCCTTCGGGATCGGAATCGACCCCGGCGGTTTTGAGGGTGGAGGATAAACCGCGGGCTCTCTGAGCGCACTTTCTTTGCGTTTCGCGATTCCGCTATTCACATCAGGAGAATAGAAAACAATGCCAACCGTCACTATGCGGGAACTGCTGGAAGCCGGGGTTCACTTCGGTCACCAAACCAATCACTGGAACCCCAAGATGAAGCCTTTCGTCTTTGGTGCTCGTAACGGGATCTACATCATCGATCTCCAAAAGACCGTCGAACACACCCGTTCGGCTTGCGACTTCGTTTCGAAGCTCGCTTCCGAAGGCAAGCGCGTGCTCTTTGTCGGCACGAAGAAGCAAGCCAAGGACGTGATTGAAAGCGAAGCCAAGCGCGCCGGCATGGGCTACGTCACCAACCGCTGGTTGGGCGGCATGCTCACGAATTACCAAACCGTGAAGGCCTCCATCGATCGCATGAAGAAGATCGAGGCCCTCAAGGAATCCACCGAATGGGCCCACACCTCGAAGAAGGAGCAGTCCCGCTACGAGCGCGAGCTCGATAAGCTGAAGAAGTCCTTGGGCGGCATTCAAGACATGAAGAAGCTCCCGGGCGCCCTGTTCATCGTCGATACGATGAAGGAACACATCGCCGTGAAGGAAGCCAAGAAGTTGGGCATCCCGATCGTGGCCGTTGTGGACACGAACTGCGATCCTTCGGAAGTGAACTACGTCATCCCGGGCAACGACGACGCGATCCGCAGCGTGAGCTTGTTCGCGCGCTTGATCGCCGACAGCTGCCTCGAAGGCGATAAGGTTTTCCAAGAAAAGCTGCGCGCCAACCAGGTGGACGCCAACCAGGACGATTCGGACCAGGAGAAGAAGGTCTCGAAGTTCGAAGGCGATATCGACCTCAAGGGCATCGACGAGGCCGATCTGGAAGCGATGTCGGCGGCGGAAGCCACCGAAGGCGAAGCCCCCGAGGCTGGCGCGGAAGCCGCCGCTGCCCCGACGGACGCTGCGGCGCCCGCCAAGGCTCCGGCCAAGAAGAAGAAGTAATCGCGTAGCATAAGGAGCATCTCATGACGATTTCAGCTGATTCGGTAAGAGAATTGCGTGAGCGCACCGGCGCCGGGATGATGGACTGCAAGAAAGCGCTGGCGGAAACGTCGGGCGACTTCGACAAGGCGGTCGAGTACCTGCGCAAAAAGGGCATCGCCAACGCGGATAAGAAATCCGGACGCGCGACCAAAGAAGGCGCCGTGCTTTCGTACATCCACGGCGGCGGCAAGGTCGGCGTGCTGGTGGAAGTGAACTGCGAAACCGATTTCGTGGCGCGCACCCAGCAGTTCCAGGATTTCGTGAAGGATATCTGCATGCACGTCGCCGCGGCCAACCCGCGCTGGGTGCTGTCGACGGAAGTGCCGGCGGATGTCGTCGGCAAGGAAAAGGAAATTGCCGTCGCCCAGATGAAGGACTCCGGCAAGCCGGCCGCGGTTTTGGAAAAAATCGCCGAGGGCAAGATCAAGAAGTTCTACGAGGAAAACTGCCTCATGAACCAATCCTTCATCAAGGATCCGGATAAGACGATCGAAGGACTCCTGAAGGAAACCATCGCGACCTTGGGCGAGAACATCACGATCCGCCGCTTCTGTCGCTTCGCCCTGGGTGAAGGCGCCGCGGAAGCCAACTAATGGCGCCGGCAAAACCAGCGCGAAAGCCCTTTAAGCGGGTGCTTCTGAAGCTCTCGGGCGAGGCCTTGGCCGGCGAAGGCGGCTACGGCATCGATACCGACGTGATGCAGGAGATCTCGCGCGAGATCAAGCAGATCCACCAGACGGGCGTCGAGATCGCCATCGTGATCGGCGGCGGCAACATCTTCCGGGGCGTCAAGGGCGCCACGAAGGGGATGGACCGCGCATCCGCCGATTACATGGGGATGCTCGCGACGGTGCTCAACTGCTTGGCGTTGCAGGATACGCTCGAGCGCGAAGGCGTCGACACGCGCGTGCAATCCGCGATCGAGATGCGCGAGCTCGCCGAGCCGTACATCCGCCGTAAGGCCGTGCGCCACATCGAAAAGGGCCGCATCGTGATCTTCGGCGCCGGCACGGGCAACCCGTACTTCACGACCGACACTACGGCCGCCCTGCGCGCCATGGAAGTCGGCTGCGAGGTGCTGCTCAAGGCGACGAAGGTGGACGCCATTTACAGCGAAGATCCGCAGAAGAATCCCCAGGCCGAGAAGTTCGCCGAGCTGACTTACCTCGACGTGCTCTCCAAGGGCCTAAAGGTGATGGATTCGACGGCGATCTCGCTTTGCATGGACAACGATTTGCCGATCATTGTGTTCAACTTGCACGAAAAGGGCGCCTTGCAGCGAGTGGTGCAGGGCGAGTCCGTCGGAACATTGGTTAAGTAGGAGGAGCCTTAGGTGACTAACGCAATCGTAGATGGAATGGGCAAAGACATGGAAAAGAGCGTGCAGAGCCTCCAGAAGGAGCTGGTAAAGGTTCGCACGGGCCGCGCTTCGACCGCCCTGGTGGATTCGGTGAGCGTCGATTACTACGGATCGAACGTTCCGATTAGCCAGGTGGCGAACGTGACCGTGCCCGACGCGCGTACAGTGCAGATCGTGCCGTGGGAACCGGCCATGATCGCGCCGATCGAAAAAGCTATTTTGGCCGCCAATATCGGCCTGAACCCCCGCTCGGACGGCAAGGTGATCCGTCTGCCGGTGCCTTCCCCCACGGAGGAGCGCCGCAAGGAGATGGTGAAGGTCGTTAAAAAGCTCGGCGAAGACGCCAAGATCGCCGTCCGTAACCACCGCCGCGACGCCAACGAAGAGTTCAAGAAGCAGGAGAAGGCGAAGGCCGTCTCCACCGACGAAGCCAAGAAGGGCATGGATCTCATCCAGAAGAAGACGGACGAGAAGATCGCCGAAGTCGACAAGCTGATTGAAGCCAAAGAAAAAGAAATCATGACGGTGTAGGCATGCAAACTCCGAAGCATGTCGCGATCATTATGGATGGCAACGGTCGGTGGGCCGTAAGTCGCGGCCATCCGCGCGCCTACGGGCACGTACGCGGCGCATCTAGGGTGAAGGCCGTGGTGAAGGAGGCCGACCGTCTCGGCGTGAAAGCGGTCACGCTCTTCGGGTTTTCCACGGAAAACTGGTCGCGCCCCGCCGCCGAACTCCAGGTGCTTTGGAAGCTGCTCAAGAAAAGCATCCTCGACGAGACCGAGGAGCTCGATCGCGAGAACATCCGGCTGCGCGTATGCGGCCAGCTCGATCGTTTGAATCCCGAGCTGCGGGCGCTCGTGCAAGACGCGGAACGGCGCTTATCCCAGAATACCGGCTTGCAGCTCAATCTCATGCTTTCTTACGGAGCCCGCAGCGAGCTCGTGCGGGCAGCCGCGCTTTTCGCGCGGGACTGCGTGGAGGGCCGTCGTCGACCGGAAGAGATGTCGGAAGCCCTGATGTGGAAGTATCTCTGGACTGCGGATTTGGGCGATTTAGCCGAAGTGGATCTGGTCATTCGTACGAGCGGTGAGATGCGTATCAGTAACTTCCTGCTCTGGCAGGCGGCGTACGCGGAATATTACTTCGATGACGTGTGCTGGCCTGACTTCACGCCCGAGCACTTCGCCGCCGCCGTGACCGCGTTCGGCCAGCGGGATCGCCGTTTCGGCGGCGTGCAAAACGTGCGGCCGCTGGCGTCGAGTCTTCCGTCCGGCGTGGCGCCCGGATCCGTGGTGACCCCCCAGGTGGGCTCGCCGGCATGAGCCGTGAGCTGGGTTTGCGGGTCGTTACCGGCGTCTTGGGCGCGTCTCTGCTCATTGCGCTCGTTACCGTCGGTGGCGTGGGCGGCACGGTTTTTCTCACCCTCGTGCTTTCCTTCGGCATGCTCTACGAGTTCAGCCACATTACTTTTAACATGCCCGATAAGCAGCAGAAGTTCTGGGTGCTAGCGGCGCTCGCGCTGCTGGCATTCGTCATGGGTTGGATGTCACCCACGCTGCGGATGAATTCGCTGTTTTTTACGTTCCTCGCACTCTTCACTTATTTTCTGGTCACCGCGCAACGTTACCAGGGTTCCGCGTTCCTCGCGCATTGCCAGGAGCTGATGTACTCCATTTTCGCCATCGTTTACCTGATCTACCTGCCCCTGCTCCTGCCGGCGATTCGCCAGGATCGATTCGGCCAATCTTGGGTGCTGCTTTTTTTATTCGTGAATTGGGCGGGGGACACCGGGGCCTACTTCGTGGGCAAGCGCTTCGGTAAGCACAAGCTCTACCCGCTAATCAGTCCAAAGAAGACGGTCGAAGGCGCGTTCGGCGGACTTTTGGCGAGCATGTTGGTCGCGCTGATTTGTACCCGAGTTTTTCACTTCCCGATCCCGGCCTTCCTCGTCGTCGCTATTGCCGCGATCGTGAGCGTGGTCTCCCAAGTGGGCGATCTTTGTGAAAGTTTCCTCAAGCGAGCTTTTGACAAAAAAGATTCGGGGAAAATTTTGCCGGGTCACGGCGGTTTCCTCGATCGGTTCGACGGTGTGGTTTTTAGCCTTCCCGCCATGTATACTCTCATCCAGCTGCTTCGCTAACGCCGGCGGATAGGAGAATCCCTTGCTCAGCATGTTAGGTTTCATCGTCATCTTAGCGCCTTTGGTCGTCGTCCACGAGCTGGGCCACTTCTTGTTCGCCAAGCTGTTCGGCGTGAAGGCCGAAGTCTTCTCCATCGGTTTCGGGCCCAAGCTTTGGTCGCGCAAGTACGGCGAAACGGATTTCCGCGTCTCGGCGGTTCCCCTCGGCGGATACGTGAAACTCTTGGGCGAGGAACCGGGCGTGGAACTACCTCCGGAAGACAAACGCCGCTCGTTGCAGGCGCAGCTTCCTTGGAAACGGTTCTTTATTTTTCTCGGCGGTCCGCTCTTTAATTTTATCTTCGCGGTTTTCGTCTTCATGGCGATTCTCGCCATTGGTGAACCCCAGCTTGCGAGCGTCATCGGTCGCGTGGAGCCCGGTTCCGAGGCCGCGACGATGGGTTTCCGTAGCGGCGACGAAGTCCAGCAGATCAACGGGCAGCCGGTGAAGACTTTCCACGAGGTGGTGAGCCAAATCAACGACCACCCCAACCAAGAAATGCGTTTTACGGTGCTTCACCCAGGCGAGGCGCAGGCGGTGGAGTTCAAAGTGACGCCCACGACCGAAAACGGCTTCAGCGAGTTCGGCGAGGAAACCCAGGTCGGCAAGATCGACGGTATGGTCGCGGTCGCGCGTTCGACCCAGATTGGCATCTCCGACCCGCAATCGCCAGCCGGGCGGGCTGGTCTCAAGACGGGTGATCAAATCACGGAATTCAATGGGCAAGCGGTCACGAACTGGGAACAGGTCGAAGCCGCCGCGGCGGCGCTTCGGGCGGGCGATAAGGTCCGTATCCAGTATAAGGATGCGAAGGAAGCCGTCGCGAGCGCGGAGCTGACGGTGGCGACCGCCAAAGGCGGTAAGATGGCTCCGCTCGCCGACTGGGGCCTGCATTCTTCCGAACTCTTTGTCGACAAGGCGTTAGCCGATGCGCCTGCCTCGAAGGCCGGCATTCAAAAGGGCGACCGGATCGCCCGCGTGGGCGGAGACGCGATCGGGAGCTTCTATTCCATGCGCCAAGCCATCCAAAAAATGGGAGAAAAAGGCCAGGTGGAAGTGACTTGGGAGCGTGAAGGCAAGTTCATGACCGCGAAGCTCACGCCGACCGAGACCAAGGAAAAAGACCCGCTCTTGAACAAGATCACGCAGTACACGATCGGCATCGCGCCGATGCTGGTTTACGCCGAAATGAAAACGGTCGCCGAGCGGATCCTGAACCCTTTCACGCTGGTTTACAAGGGCGTCGAGCGCACGGTTGTATTCTCATGGCGCAACTTGGTTTCGATCCTCAAGATGTTCACGGGCGATGTTTCGGTGAAGACTTTGGGCGGTCCGTTGCTGATCGCGAAGATCGCGGGCGATTCGCTTGAACATGGCCTGGTCGCTTTCCTCACCACGATGGCGATTCTTTCGGTCGGCCTGGGGATTTTGAACATCCTACCGGTGCCAGTCTTGGACGGCGGCCATATCCTGCTTTTGGGTGTGGAGTGGATCCGCGGCAAGGCGCTCACCGTGAAGCAGATGGAGTTCGTGCAGCAGGTGGGGCTCTCGCTCATCCTGCTCCTCATGATTATCGTCATGAAGAACGACATTCTGCGGTTCGTGAATTTCTAGGTTAACCCCGTGCGGTTTTGCGTTTGGGATACTTCCTCTAAAGTCGGCAGCGTCGCGCTCTTTGAAGCTCAACCGGAGGCCGTGCGCCCAGAGTGCCGGGCCGAGCTCACGCTCGACGCCACGGCGGTGCATTCCGAACGGCTGCTTTGGGCGATTGATGAACTTTTAACGAACCAGCGTTGGAAGATTCGGGATCTGGATTTTCTCGCGGTGGGGCGCGGACCGGGCAGCTTTACCGGTTTACGTATCGGGGTGACCACGGCGCGTTCCCTGGCCCAGGGGCTGGACGCACCGGTAGTCGGCTTTTCGAGTCTGCGCGCGCTCGGAATCCCGATCGCCGAGGCCGCTGCAGAAAAAACCGGGGAGCCCTACATCATCGCGTCTACGGACGCGGCTAAGGGCGAGCTCTTCGTTGCTGGTGGCGAAGCTTCCCAATGGAGAAACGGTGGTCCAAAAGAACGGGTCATGGAACCCGCCGCAATGCGCCTTCATCTGGAGCAAGTGCTCTCCCAACGCGGAAGCGATGCACCTTGGATCGCGGTAGGAGAGGCGGTGCTGCGGTATCCCCGCTACTTTGAAGGATTGCCCGGCGAGCGTCGGGAGCCCCGGGAGGCTTCCTCTCATTCGGTGCGGGCGGCTGAGCTGGGTACGCTGGTTTGGCGGGAGTTTTTGGAAAAAAAAGCCGTGCGTTTTTCCGAGCTTCATCCAAATTATCTGCGCGCATCGAGCGCGGAACAGAAGCTCCGTGCCGGCGCGCTCCCGCCAGGCCCAACGCGCATTTAAACGCGTGTGGTCATGAAAGCCCGCCTTGTTTTTGGCGCGGGAGATTGATAGCCTGCCGAAGTTATCGGGCATTAGATAAATGAAAAAGATTTATATCGTTCCCAACATCGTCACGACCGCGAACATGTTTTGCGGTTTTTATTCGGTGATCGCCTCGATTTCCGGAAACTACACGTTAGCCGCCTGGTCCATCTTGGCGGCCACGATTTTTGATTCGCTCGATGGCCGCATCGCCCGCCTGGCCAAGGCGACCAGTTCCTTCGGCGTCCAGTACGACAGCCTTTGTGATCTCATCTCGTTCGGGATGGCGCCCGCGATGTTGCTCTTTCAGTGGTCGCTCAATCCGTTCGGTCGTCTGGGCTACCTGGCCGCGTTTTTGTTCCTCGCTTGCGGCGCGCTCCGGCTCGCGCGTTTCAACGTGAGCACGCACGTCGTGCCCAAGGGCTATTTCCAAGGCTTGCCTAGTCCGATGGCGGCCTCGGTGATCGCCACGTTCGTGATCTTCCACTTCGCGACTGGGTGGCCGTCGTTGAACGGCGAAGCCAGTCACGCGATCGATGACCAAGCGGTGCAGTGGATCACGCTCGTGCTGGCATTGATGTCGGCGAGTCTGATGGTCAGCACGGTTCGCTTTCCTTCGTTCAAGGAGCTGAATTGGCGTTCGCGCGCGAGCTTCGGTTATTTAATGATCGGCGTGATGTGCATGATCCTCATCGCCGTGAGACCGGAAGTGAGCCTTTTTCTGATCGTGATCGGATATATCTTCTCTTCGCTGGCTTGGAACTTGGCGCTAGTCCTGCGGGCGAAACCCACGGCCGTTCGGCAGGATCGATCATGAGATTAGCTATCGTCGGCGCCACGGGCGCCGTCGGCCAACAGGCGCTGAAAATTCTCGAACAGCGAAAATTTCCCGTGACCGAGGTAGTAGCGTTCTCTTCGCCCCGTTCCGCCGGCAAGACCGTCCGTTTTCAAGGGCGGGACCTCGTTTGTCAGGTCATGAAACCCGGTTGTTTCCAAGGCGTGCAGATCGCTTTTTTCGACGCCTCCGACGAAGTTTCTAAAGAATGGGTGCCCCGCGCGGCCGAAGATGGCGCGTGGGTGATCGATAACTCCGCGACCTATCGCATGGATCCTGACGTTTTCCTGCTCGTGCCCGAGGTGAACGGGAAGCTCCTGAGTGATCGCCTCGCGAAAGGCGCTGCGGACCCGAAGCAGCGGATCTTGGCTGGGCCAAACTGCTCCACTGTCCAGCTCGTCGTGGCGCTCAAACCCATCCACGATCGCTGGGGGCTTAAGCGCGTCGTGGTGTCGAGTTACCAGAGCGTTTCGGGGGCGGGTTCGCTGGCCATCGACGAGCTTTTCGAGCAGACCGCCGACCATCTGGCGGGACGCCCGGTGAAGCCCAAGATTTTCGCGCACTCGATCGCTTTCAACTGCATCCCGCAGATCGGCGGGTTTAAAGAAGACGCCTACACGAGCGAAGAGCAGAAAATCATGGCCGAGACCCGTAAAATCTTGGGTTTACCGGGCCTCAAAGTGACGGCGACCGCGGTGCGGGTGCCGACCGTGCAAAGCCACGCGGAAACCGTGAACGTCGAATGCGAACGTCCGTTTGAGCTCGCGGAAGTGCGACAGGCGATGGAGAAGTTTTCCGGGTTGAAGGTGGTCGACGAGCCGGCGCGCGGGAAGTATCCGATGGCCGTCGATTGCGCCAACCAAGACGCGGTGTACGTAGGCCGGCTGCGGCGGGACGATTCGGTCCCGCACGGCCTGAATATGTGGGTGGTTTCGGACAATCTACGAAAGGGAGCCGCGCTGAATGGGATTCAGATCGCCGAGATGCTCTTGGGTAAAATTTAGTCTACCGCTTCTGTTTCTTCCGGCCACCGCGGGAGCCCTTACCGTCAAGCCGGTCACGCCGTATTCGTTGGGCACCGGCGACAAGGTGTTCTACGCCTATGCCCCAATTATCGCACCCGGCTTTGTCGATACGGCGGCGGGCTTTCGCGCGTACGACACCTCGGTGGGCGCGGGAAACACGAATCGCGAGCAGCTCGTCGTATTTGAGATCACCTCGGCCAGTTCGCTTGGACCAAGTTCCGTTATCGGCGTGCGAGTATTGGCGGAAAACAACACCGACAAGCTTTGGGTGCCGATCGCGGCGGCGGGCGTAAGCCCCTCGGCCACGCCAGAAAACTGCACGAGCACGACTTGTTCGGGTGAGGTGGGCGCCGGCCTGTATTATTACTCGGCTCGTTACGCCACGTCCGGCACGACCGTCCGCATCGCGCTTTACCCGCGGGATATTTGCCGTCTGGCGGTGGGTTCGAGCACGACGTCGAGCACCTATGTTCACGCGAAGGGCTGCACGGCCGCGGGCGGCGAGGTCGATAATCCCGCTGGGAACTCTCCGGCGATCACCACCCTGACCGTGGATTTCGTGGCGGGTGCCCCGGACGCGCAAGGGTTCGTGGATATGGCGGGATCTCCGGACTCTAAGAACACCGTTTCTCTCATTTTTTCGAGCACACCGCCGACTCTGCAGTGCAATAGTCCCGGCGAATTTTATTTTCCCGGCGATTCCTCGATTCAGGTCAACCCGCTGGCCGTCGCGGGATCGCCCGGCGTTTCTGGTGGACCGGGCGCCGGTGGGATCTTTATCGTGGCGAAGGAAGGCTCCACTCCGGACATGACGGCCGGGGGGTATGTCAATAACGGAATCTACGCGGCCGTGGCTTCCAATCAGGGCACGACTTTGCCGGGTTTCACCAACACCACCACGAGCTCCGATCACCCTTATTTTATGAACATCGCCGCCCGCGATGACGCTGGCATTATCGGCGCTTTCAATACGGATACGAGCGCGGCGGGGTGCGCCTTCACGCAGGTGCGCACATCGGCGGTTCAAGGGTTCATGTCGCAGAACGCGTGCTTCATCGCCACGGCCGCGTTTCGAGAGCTGCGTTCGGCGCCCGTGGATCTCTTGCGTGAGTTTCGCGACCGTATCCTGCTTCGCCATCGCCCGGGGCGGGCGTTCGTGCGCTGGTATTACGACCATTCGCCGCGGTTGGCGACGTGGCTCGTCGACCATCCCAAGTTTCGGTTCCCGGTGATGCTGATGCTCGTTCCCTTCGAGGTCATGGCGTGGTTAGTGCTGAATCCCTTGGTGCTTTGGGCCGGGATCGCGCTGATGTTCGCGGTCTTTATGGCGTCGCTCGTGGGGATGGCGCGCGGCCGGCGGGGGACGAGCGCGTGATACGGCGGGGGGGGGCGTATGGACTTGGTTTGGCTGGCTTGGCGGTATTGGCGGCCTGCGCAGGGAAATCGGCGTCCGAAGGGATAGATGAACCGAGCAAGCAGCCTTTCATCGACAAGGTGAAGGCTGAAATTGCCGAGCGGGAGAAAGACAACCCGCCACCGCCGGACGGGACGTTTATCGAGCAAAAACGCCAAGAGATCGTCGAGGCGAACCCGCCATCCGGCGAAGCCGAAAAGAGCTTCATTGAAAGCGTGAAGGAAAAAGATCCCGAGTATTTTCAGAAGCCCGCGGACCCTTCTTATACCGAAGTAGCGAAGAGCCAGCTGGACCCGACGCCCGAAAAAGGAGCGATCGAGCGCGTGAAGGATGGCACGTCCGAGCTTGAATTGAAGCGACCGGGCGATATCCGCTTCGCCGCGGGCTTGCGCGTGGGCGCCGTCATGCGCTTCAACGCCACGGGCGAATCGGGGACGGTCGCCCAAAGCTTTACCTCCGTTTACCCAAATTCGCAGGGTTATCACCCGAACTTTTCTTTCTTTTGGGAGTGGCAACCGTTTCACAGTGAGTGGCTGGGTAGCCTGGGGTTGATGACCAATGTGGGTTTTTCCGCATTCCGTGGCAATGGGGTGTTCGAAGTGGATTTGCCGAACGAGAAAACCGGCGCCCAGTTTGGCAGCAAATCCCGCACGGTGTTTGCTTTCGTGCACTTACCGATTTCCATCGGGCTCAATTACCGCTTCAATCTTTTACGGATCCTTAGACCTTACGTGATGGTCTTGCCGACGTTCATGCCTTTTCTGGAGGAGCGTAACGACGGACAGCCGTCGCACAAGGGGTATTCGTTGGGGCTTTATTACGGCGGTGGGATCGCCATTCAGCTGGATCGCATCAGCGACGAGATGACTTGGAATCTGTATGACAGCTTTGGCATCAAACATTATTACTTGAATATCGAGTATGCGAAGCTCACGACCATCAAGGGCGCCGTCCGCTTCGATGACTATGGCGTCTTGGCCGGCCTGACTTTCGAGTATTAAATGAAGTACGCATTGCTCCTTTCCTATCTCGGCACGCGCTATTGCGGTTGGCAGCGCCAGAAGGGGAGCGCCGCCGAAGGCGATCCGAGTCTGCAGGAGACGATCGAGAAAGCGCTCTCCCAGATCACCCAGGAGAAAATCAGCTGCGTCGCGAGCGGTCGCACGGACGCGGGCGTCCATGCATGCGGGCAGGTTGCCCACTTTCGGCTGACCCGCGACGATTGGAAGCGCGAAAACATCCAGAACGGCTTGAACTCGCTTTTGCCCGACGCCATCCGCGTGCTGGCGATCCGCGAAGTGCCCGAGGACTTTCATGCGCAGCTCTCGGCCGAGCGCAAGCAGTACTCGTTTTACTTCCAGCAAGGCCCCTGCGAACTCCCGCACGTCGCGCGTACGAGCTGGTGGATCCGCAAGCGCCTGGATTGGGAAGCCATGCACGAGGCCGTGGGCGCCTTGGTGGGAGAGCACGACTTCGTTCCTTTCCAGGCGGCGGGGGCCAACGTCAAGACGACCGTCCGTACCATCTTCGAAGCCCGGGTCGCCCCGGAGCCCATTGGGTTCCCGGATCTGCAGGCCTCCCAGGCGCTGGGCTACGGGATGGTGCGCCTGACTCTGGTGGGAAGCGGGTTTTTAAAGCAGATGGTGAGGGGGATCGCGGGGACCCTTTTGCAGGTGGGGGAGGGAAAGCGACCGGCCACCTGTATGCGCGAAATTCTCGAGAAAAAGGACCGCTCTTTAGTGGGGGCGACCGCTCAACCCAGGGGATTATGGCTGGAAAAAGTGTGGTATCGCGACGTTGCGTTTTGACCCATTTTGACCTAAAACCTCAAGCCTTATGCAATACACCAGCCGTATCGAATCTCCTTCCAAGGTTACCCGCAAGCTTACGATCACCGTCCCTGCCGGCATGATTTCATCCCGGTATCAGGCCGGTCTGAGTGAGGTCGGCCGCACCGCGAAGCTCAAGGGCTTTCGCCCGGGCCATGTTCCAATGCATGTGGTCAAGCAGTACTATGGGGACGACGTGAAGGCCCGGCTCTTTCAATCGCTGGTGGAAGAGTCCTATTCGAAGGCCTTGCAGGAGCACAAGCTGCGTCCCATTGGCCGTCCGTCGATCGAAACGACCGAAAAAACTGGTCCGCTCCTCACCGAGGACAAGGACCTGACCTTCACCGCCACGGTCGAGATCTTGCCGGAAATCGAGGTAAAGAATTACAAAGGGTTCGCGCTGAAGCGCGAGAAGTCCGCCGTTTCGGAAGAAGACGTGCAGGGCGTGATCAACAACATCCTGGATCAACGCGCCGAGATCGTGCCGCTCGCGGGCACGGAAGCGCAGATCGCCGCGCGCCAGGTGAAGAAGCACGACTTCGTCGATTTCAACTTCGATGGTGGCTTGGTCACCGAAACGGGCGTCGAGCCGTACGAGGGGATGAAGGGCGCGCGCCAAGTTGAAATGGGCATGGGCGAGCTGATCCCGGGTTTCGAAGACAATATGGAAGGCATGAAACGTGGCGAGACGAAAAAGTTCCGCGTGCGTTTCCCCGATAATTATTCCGAGCCGAAGCTCAACAACAAGGAAGCCGAATTCACGGTCACCATCAACGATATCAAGGAAAAGAAACTGCCCGAGCTGACCGACGAATTTGTCAAGACCATGGGTCACGACAGCGTAGCGTCGTTCAAGCAGAAAGCCCGCGAGTCGGTGGAGAAGAACCGGCAGGACACCGTCGAGCGCAAGCTGCGCTCGGACCTCATCCAGACCCTTATCGATAAAAATCCGTTCGAATGCCCGCAGCAGCTCATCGAAGCCCAGTCGCGCATGATCGTGCAGGAGTTCGTGCAGAACCTGCAGCAGCAGCGCTTCAGCGACGAGATGATCCGCGATGCGCTCACGCACGAGCAGGAGAATGTGAAGAAGAAGGCCGAAAGCCAGGTCCGCGCAGGCCTACTGCTCGAGGCCATCGCGAACAAGGAAAACATCCAGGCGGAAAAAGCCGACCTGGAAAGCGAGTACAAGAAAATGGGCGAAGCCATGAAGGTCGAAGCCGAAAAGGTCCGCGAGTTCTACGAAAAAGACGCCGAAAAGCGCGAGAACCTCGCCTTCCGCGTGCGTGAAGACAAGACCATCCAGTTCTTGCTCGATCAATCCAAGGTGAAGGAAGCCTAGTCACCCCTTCCGTAAGCGGAAGCCCAGACGATGCTCTTCAATTCCGGAAGCTTCCTCGTCTTTTTTCCGCTCGTGACCCTGCTTTATTTCTGGTTGCCCCACGCCTACCGCTGGGCGCTTTTGCTCGCGGCGAGCTGCGTGTTCTACATGTGGTTTGTTCCCGCGTACATCCTGGTGCTCGCCATCACGATCGGTATCGATTACTGGGCCGGGCGTTGGATCGAAGAGAGCCGCACCCAGGCCGCCAAACGCATCTGGCTTTGGGGGAGCGTGATCAGCACCTGCCTGGTGCTCTTCGTTTTCAAATATTTTAATTTTTTCGCCGTGAACATGAACGCGCTCTCCGCCGCCATCGGCTGGAACTATTCGATCTCGGTGCTGGAGATCATCCTGCCCGTCGGGTTGTCATTTCATACCTTCCAGAGCCTGAGCTACGTGATCGAGGTCTACCGGGGCGCCCAGCGGGCCGAGCGCCACTTCGGAATTTACGCGCTTTACGTGATGTATTATCCCCAGCTCGTGGCGGGTCCCATCGAACGCCCCCAGAATCTCTTGCATCAGTTCCGCGAACGGCATGACCTCGATTATGGGCGCGTCGCCAGTGGCCTCAAACTTATGGCTTGGGGGTTGTTTAAGAAGGTGGTGATCGCCGATCGCTTGGCGATGTTCGTGAATCCCGTTTACGACCAGCCAGCTGATTTTAGCGGGCCCGTGCTGGTGCTCGCGACGGTGTTTTTTGCGTTCCAGATTTATTGCGATTTCTCGGGGTATTCGGACATCGCCATCGGCGCGTCCGAAGTCATGGGCATTCGCCTGATGAAGAACTTCAACCATCCCTACGCATCCCAATCCATCGCGGAATTCTGGCGCCGTTGGCACATCTCGCTTTCCACTTGGTTCCGCGATTACGTTTACCTACCCCTGGGCGGCAACCGGCTGTCCCGAAGGCGCTGGTACGCAAACTTAATGATCACTTTTTTGGTGAGCGGGCTCTGGCACGGAGCGAGTTGGAACTTCGTGATCTGGGGCGGGTTGAATGGCGTGTTTCTGGTGGTTTCCCAAATGACGAAGCGGTGGAGGGAAGCGGGGGCGCGCCGGTTAGGTTTGACCGCGGTTCCGCGATGGCTCGGGGCTTGGCGCCAGGCCGTGACCTTTGCGCTCATCTGCCTGACGTGGGTGTTCTTTCGGGCCCCGACTTTTGAGGCCGCGAAGACGGTGCTGCGCGGATTTTTCCAAGGGTGGGAGGAGTGGCCGCCCCTCTTTGCGCAGAACGCGGCTTTCTTGGCCTTCTGCGGGCTTTTGCTCGTGGTATTGAACACGGTTTTAGGGGCGCAAGAGAGAGGTAGCATCCGGTTGCGCCTGCTTCGGCAGCCCGCTTACGTGCGTTGGGGAGTGTACCTGTCGCTCGTGGCGGTTTGCCTGTTGTTTCGGGTACGGCAGGCGACGCCGTTCATTTACTTTCAGTTTTAGGGGCATATGCGGGACGCGCGTCAACATTTTCGATTTTTTGGAAAGGTCGCGATGGCGGCAAGCCCCATCGTGCTCATCGCCCTCGCCGAACTCTTTCTGCTTCCCCCTTATTTCTTTACGTTCCGGATGTGGGAGGCGCTCGTGTTCCACCACCGGGATGGCTGCGAGGTCGGTTTTTTTTATCCGAACCAGCGCCAGCGGATGACCGAAGTGGGCGACTTGGCGGCCCATACGGACGGCGCCGTAAAGAAGGACGTGGAGTGGATCACCGATTCGCACGGTTACCGAAACGCGGAGAAGGATCTCTCGCGGGTGGAGGTCGTGCTCGTGGGCGACAGCAACGTGGCGGGCTCGAGCCTCACGCAGAAAGATACGCTCGCGAGTCGTCTGGAACGCGAACTGGGCCGAAGCGTCTACGCGTACGCTCCGGGGGATATGGGGCCCTACTTTGATTTTCAAGCGAAGCACGGGATGCGTCCACGCGTCGTGGTTTTTGAGCAGATGGAAAGATACGTCGAGGTCCTGCCTGAGTTGACGTCCGCGTCTTACTCGGCCCGCGATTGCTCCGTGCCGCTGCCTTGGCGCATGCTTTACGATCGCGTTCGTTCGCCTCTGGTTTTCAATTTTTTAGATTCGCGGCTGGTGCCACGGTTTAAGCGCCCCCCGCAACCCACACGCGACGGCATGTATTTCTTGCAAGGAACCGGTGGGTTGGCCGATCCTACGGACGCGGTTTTGGAAACGGCGGTGACCCGGATCTTGGCGTACCGGGACCGGGTAGAGACCACGGGTGCGAGGTTCGTGTTCCTACCGGTGCCGAATAAGGAAACGGTTTATTGGGATTTTCTCGGGGCGAATGCCCCGCGCGCTTTCTTGCCGCGGCTTACGCGCGAGCTCCAGCGGCGTGGCATCGTGGTCGTTGACCTTCAGTCGGCGTTTCTCGCGGCTCGTCGGGACCGCCCCGAGCGTCATCTCTATCAGCTAGACGACACCCACTGGAATCCCGAGGGGGTGGCGATTGCGGCTGGACTGGTAACCGCTCAGTTGAGGACTAAGCTCTGATTGTAGCGAAGCCTATTGTTTAATTTTTCTACACTTTTTTTGTTCTCCATGTCTTCCTTTCGTTTATCAGCGAGATGGGTCGGCATCTTCGTTGCATTAGCGTTTAAGTGAAGAAGTTCCGGGGCTGGCAAACGAGGTTTTTCTATGAAGGTCCGGACCGCCCTGTTTTTAATGGTGTTCATTGCCCTCTCCGCGTTCGCGGAGGACGATTCCAGTAAACTTTCCCGGTTTGAGAAATGCCTCCAGTCGTTGGGGTCGATCGGCGGCGGCCGTGGCGAGCTGGGCCGTATGGCGCCCTGGCGAGGCGATGGCCTGATGTTACGGGATTCGTCGTTGCCGGGATATTACCTTTTTAACCCGCAAGGCGCTTTTCGGGCGAAGTTTACGCAGGCGAGTCCCAAGCACACCGGCCGCGGATTGATTCGGGCGGGCGGCCCCGAGTACGACTTCTATTCCCGAGTTTTGAAGATGGAGATCCCCCTGGTGAAGGACGGAAAGGCGGAAACTCAAGCGGAGTACTCGGTGGACGAAGTGCTCGTTCGTGCGGATACCGGCGCGCAGTTAATTTCTGGGGTCGGCAGCTTCTTGATTAACGGAAAAGACGCCGCCGAATCGGTCCAAAAGAAGCACGACATCCCTCTCGAGACGCTGAGCTTCCGTGACGATTTGAACCCCGCCTATTGGGGAAGGCTCGGCGCGTACCTTGCTAAATCGCTGAACGAAATCTCGCTGAACGACGATGAGCTAGCCCCGGTCACGGTGGAGACTTTTCATTTGCGGATGAAGGATCATTTTCAAGACTGCCGCGCGGTCGGAGATTTCTCCCTGATCGAGGCGGCGGATCGTTTGGAGAAGCGCCTGGCCAAGAAGTACCCTGAGATCGCCAAGAAAATCGAAGGCGAGAAAGTCCGGTCGGTGCGAGAGTTAATCGATTCGTTGCCTGATCGGCCCCAAGGCCAAGGCGCTAAGTAAGCCTTCTCAATTGACCGGCTGCCTGCTAAGTACGGGGTGATGGCTCCAGATGCGATGCAGGTTTCCGACTTACCCGAAGTAGTCGGCCTCTGTGAACAGCTGGGCTATTCGGTTAGTTTACCTGCACAATTTTAGGGACGGAATGCGCTTCGGCCCTCTAGGCCAAGATCTCGGGCTCCTGCCCTACGGCATTTATATACCTACCCACCACTCCGTTTTCCCGGCCGCCATCTCTCAGCTTTTCATTCAATCATAAAAAAAGTCAGCACCGGTAGGGGTGTCCCGGCCCAGGAAGGGAAAAAAGGGTCAAGCCCATGGATGGGCGTCCCCTACCGGTGCTGACTTTTTTTATGATTGAATGAAAAGTGGAGAATTTATTGATCGGAAAAACAGAGTGGTGGGTAGGGACGGAATTGAACCGCCGACACGCGCCTTTTCAGGGCGCTGCTCTACCGACTGAGCTACCTACCCGCCGTGTGAATGTCGAAAGAGAACTAATCGGTACGCGATCTCACCGAAAATTACAACCGTTAAGCTCGTGAACCGCTAGCTTAATTCGCCTTCAGCCGCGCTTGGATCTGGCTCAGCTCCTGCTCGGAGAGCACGCGGTAATCGTACGCGCGACCGTGCTTCATCACGATTTGCTTCACCGTATCGAGGCGCGCCAAAACTCGTTGCGTCTGGTCTGACGCGACTGGCTCATACGTCCCTTTTTTCTGGGCGAGATCCACGGCGTCGAGTCCGGTGCTGGCGATTTCCTTCCGTTGAAGCTGTTTGCGCAGAGTGCGGTTTTCACGCTCCAGCTGGGCCAAGCGGTGCTTCAATACTTGCAAGCCCTGTTCGGGAGTTTGATTCTTCGCGGCGGCGCGTTCCGCTTCCACCACGGCTTCCTCGGACGTCACTTCCATCATGACGGGTTTTTCAGGGGTTGCGACCAGATCGCCTTCCGGCGCGCTATCGTACGCGGAATACACTTCCGCATTACCCGCCCACGCTTGTGTGGCGCCAAACCCCAGTATCCCCATGGTGAACGACAACAGGCCGATGGCGGCCTTTCCCCCGATAAACTGCATCTTCATGAACCCCTCTCCCAAAAACAGAGCTGTTGAATCGATGTCTTGTTGAGCTGCCGGGTTTAAACGGGCTAACGCCTTAAGTCAACTGGCTCTCGTGCGCAAAATCAACATTCACCCGGAAGGCCGCCCTAGTTCCTGAATTTTATATAAACAATTGAAATCATTAATAAAAATAGATTAGCAAATTTATTATGGGCTTGCGTTTGACAGGGTTCAATAACGGCCCATTTTTCTTCATGAAAAGCGCTAAACGTGGTGGATTTTTCGAACTCTCGCCGTTAGTTTAGCGCCTCAATTTAAGCACAGGCGTAGTTCGGCCGGGCCTTGCGCCCCCAAGCTGCATAGAATAACCGATTTGCTCAGGAGCAAGTCATAAGGAGGAGAGATGGAAGTGAGACCTTTACACGATCGCGTACTGGTACGCCGCTTTGGCGAAGAAGAGAAGTCCAAGGGCGGGATCATCATCCCGGACACCGCTAAGGAAAAGCCGGCGCAAGGCGAAATCATCGCCGTGGGCCAAGGCCGCGTCACCGAAGACGGCAAAGTCCGTCCGCTCGACGTGAAAAAAGGCGACCGCATCTTGTTCGGCAAGTACTCCGGTACCGAGATCAAGATCGAAGGCGAAGAATTCCTCATGATGCGTGAAGACGACATCTTGGGCGTGATTTCCTCCAAGAAGTAAAAAATTTTCCAATCAGTAAATCAGGAGAAAAAATAAAATGGCAGCTAAAGAATTAAGATTTTCCCAGGAAGCTCGCAACGCGATCCTCAACGGCGTGAACACGCTCGCGGACGCGGTGAAGGTAACCCTCGGCCCCAAGGGCCGCAACGTCGTGATCGAGCGCTCTTTCGGCGCCCCGAACGTCACGAAGGACGGCGTCACCGTGGCTAAGGAAATCGAACTCGAAAATCATTTCGAAAACATGGGTGCCCAGATGGTCCGCGAAGTCGCCGCCAAGACGAACGACGACGCCGGCGACGGCACGACCACCGCTACCGTGTTGGCCCAAGCGATCTATCGCGAAGGCGCCAAGATCGTGGCCGCTGGTCACAACCCGATGGAAGTGAAGCGCGGAATCGACAAGGCCGTGGAAGCGGTCGTGGCGGAGCTCAAGCGCATCGCTAAGCCCATCAAGGACCAAAAAGAAGTGGCGCAAGTCGGCACTATTTCCGCAAACAACGATCCCGAAATCGGCAAGATCATCGCGGAAGCGATGGAAAAGGTCGGCAAGGAAGGCGTGATCACCGTGGAAGAAAGCAAGACCGCGGAAACCACCCTCGACGTCGTCGAAGGCATGCAATTCGATCGCGGCTACCTCTCGCCTTATTTCGTGACGAATCCGGAAAAAATGGTCTGCGAACTGGAAAACCCCTACATCCTGATTTTCGAAAAGAAGATCAGCTCGATGAAGGACCTGTTGCCTCTGCTTGAAAAAGTCGTGCAGCGCTCCCGCCCGCTCTTGATCATCGCCGAAGAAGTCGAAGGCGAAGCCTTGGCCACCCTCGTGGTGAACAAGCTCCGTGGCACCATCCACGTGGCCGCCGTGAAAGCCCCGGGCTTCGGCGATCGCCGCAAGGAAATGCTCCAAGACATCGCTACCCTCACGGGCGGCATCGTCCTGTCGGAAGACATGGGCCACAAGCTTGAAGCGGCCCAGCTCACCGACCTCGGCCAAGCCAAGAAGGTCACGATCGACAAGGATAACTCCACGATCGTCGACGGCGCCGGCAAGAAGCAAGACGTGAAGGCTCGCGTGGAAACCCTGCGCAACCAAGTGAAGGAAACCACCTCCGATTACGACCGCGAAAAGCTCCAAGAGCGCCTCGCGAAGCTCGTTGGCGGCGTGGCCGTCGTTCACGTGGGTGCCGCGACCGAAGTCGAAATGAAGGAAAAGAAGGCTCGCGTGGAAGACGCCCTGAATGCGACTCGCGCCGCCGTTGAAGAAGGTATCGTCCCTGGCGGCGGCACCGCGCTCCTGCGCGCGGCCTCCGTGCTCGACGGCATCAAGAAGCTCAACGACGAACAACAAGCCGGCGTGGGCATCATCCGCCGCGCCCTCGAAGAACCGATTCGTCTCATCTCGGCGAACGCGGGCTGCGAAGGCTCGGTAGTGGTCCACACTGTGCTCGGCAACAAGAGCGCGACTTTCGGCTTCAACGCGTTGACCGAAACGTACGAAGATCTCCTGGACGCTGGCGTGATCGACCCCGCTAAGGTCGGCCGCTGCGCCCTCCAAAATGCGGCTTCGGTGGCGAGCTTGATGCTCACGACCGAAACCCTCATTGCGGAAAAGCCCAAGAAGGAAGCCGGCGGAATGCCGGGCGCCGGTGGTCACGACCACGGCGGCATGGGCGGGATGATGTAAAAAACGGCAGGAGCCGTTTTTACCCGACCCTACTAAATGTAGGGTCGCGGAGCAGGATGCGTAGCGAAGGGCGTGGCGTTTCACGCCCTAGCTAAACTTCCTAGCGGCTCTGCAATGTTTTCCTGCCTCTACCTAGCTGTAGAGAAACAAAACCCCGGTCGGCGCGAGCCTTCCGGGGTTTTTGTTTTTTTTAAACCCCCTGCCTTAGTTGATCGAAAAGATACTGCATCGAATGTTTGCAAAACCGTTCACTTAGAGAGAAGGTCCAAGTCAATCCATGGCGAAGAAACCCGCGCAACGAAAAGCAAAGACGCCGGCCAAGAAGAAAGCCGGCGGTAAGAAACCCGCGAAGCCCAAGACCCAGCAGAAATCAGCGCCACGGAAGTCGGCCGCAAAGTCCCGCGAAGCCCACTGGGTAAAGTGCATTTCCACCGAAGGTAATTTTCGCGGGGTCGCCATTCACGCCAAAGACCTCGTGCAGGAAATCGTCGATATGCACGGCCTGGAGGGGATTGCCGCCAAGGGTTTAGGTGAAGCCGTGCTGGGCGCGCTCTTCATCGCCAGTAACTGCAAGGAAGGCGAAAAGATCAACCTCAACATCCAGGGCTCTGGGCATTATCGTCAGGTACTCGTCGACGCCTATCCCGAAGGGATCGTGCGCGGTTATGTCATCGAGCGTGAAGATCCCGAGAGCACCGCCGGGCCGTCCCGCGGCCCATGGGGCGAGGGATCGCTTTCGGTTTTACGCACGAAGAGCCTCGAGAGGGAACAGCCTTATATCGGTACGGTGCCGCTCGTGACCGGGCATCTGGCCAAGGATCTCACTTATTATTGGCTGCAGAGCGAGCAGATCCCATCCGCCGTGGGCATTGTGGTGGACGTGGAAAAGAAGAAGGTGAAGACGGCGGCAGGCTTTATCGTACAGGTGCTTCCGAATGCCTCGCCCCAGGAAGTTTCGGCCCTTCAATCGAAGATGGAACATTTTCCTTCGCTTGCGAAGGAGCTGGGAAAAAATTCAGATCCGGTGAAGGTTCTCTCGAAGATCTTTGAGAACCATTCGTTCACGCTCTTAGAAGACCGCCCGCTGCGCTTCGAGTGCCAGTGCTCCCAGGAGCGAGTCGAGCGGGCTTTGATGCTCATCGGTCCGGCGGAGCTCTCCTCCATCATTAATACTCTCGGCAAAGCGATGGTGCGCTGTGACTTCTGTTCCAAAGACTACGAAGTGAAGCAGGCGCAGCTACAAGCGCTGTTGGAGCGCATCCGTTCGTAAAAACACAAACGCCGCTAGGGCTTGCACGCTAGCGGCGTTTTGTATTTTAAGCTCAAAAACGAGGTTAGAACGTCACGCCCGCATGGAGCAGAAAGGACGTATACGTGCCGCCTAGCTCATGCGCCACGCCCTTGGAATCGGTCGTTGTCGTTCCGAAGATGTCGTGGAAGGTGAGGGCGGTGCCGAAAAATAGGTTCTTGGTGAGCTGCAGGTCCACGCCGGGGCCCAGGTGCAGGCCGAACAGGAACGCCGAAACCGAGGAGCTCGTGCCAGCGATGCGTTCGCTGGGGCGGTAAAAACCCAGACCAAAGACAACGTAGGGGATGATGCGGTCAAACCAGCTCAGGTTCGTGCGCAGGCCGGCGAGCAAGCTCGTCATGCTCAGATCGCCCTCGCGGTGACTGGAATAGCCCAGGCTCGTGTCGAAGCCGAACATATCGCTCACGCCGTACGTATAGTGGGCCTGGAAGCCGATATTGTCGTTATACTTGTTCCCCAGATCGCCCATGAGGAAGACCTGTCCCAGGTCGAGCGCCAGGTTATGACTGCCTGGAGAGTAAGGGGAGATATCGAGGTTCTCCTCGCGGGAAAGCGCCCGTCGAGCCGTGCTCGAGCCGCTGGAGGGGCTCCCCGTCGCCCAAGCCGGTTTCTGCGCCCAGCTTGAAGCTTGGGCCGAAAACGGCGAAGCCGCCAGAACTAGGCTTGCGAGAAGCAAGCAGCTCATGGCGGCTCCGAAGATTTGATTTAACTTGTTACCCCGGAACTGAATGTTTTGTTTCTTACTCATGCTTCCATAAGTGTAAACACATTCAGGATAAAAACAACGTGGCAAATCGTTGACGGTCCCTCCCGAGATCGTCAAAAAAGCGCGATTTTTTCGAAGTTTTCCAGGATTCGCGAATCGTTATTGATTCATCGTGGGAGCGGCGGAGGCGCCCACGGTGTTCGAATCAAAACGGGCGATTTCAGAGCTCATGCGCGTCTGAATGAAGCCCGAGAACGAGCCGTCGCCGCTGCGGATGATTTCCTTGAGGAGATCAACCGAAGGCTGCGTCTTGGCCTTCTTTTCGCTTTCGTACAAGAGCTGCGTCAGCGTCGAGGCGGTGATGTCGTTCTTGGTCTTGTTATCGATAACGCGGAGATCTTCGCCGTTCTTGATCATCTTCGCGATTTCGTCCAGGGTCACGTAGCTGGACTCATGCGTGTCGTACAGCTTACGGTTCTGGTATCTCTTAATGATTTTTAGTTCTTTCATAGTTCCCCCTAGTTCTGAGTTAAACACCGATAAGCGTTCATTCGGATAGAAGGGAACAGACTTTTGCAGCAGCCACCCAGATGTCTCATTTGTCTCTCTCTCCTCAGCCAAACTATGCCTACCAGCCCGTGGGATTCCCCCCCACATAGTCTTAGTAAACCTAGACCTACATAGCAGCCGCTGTTGTTATGTGACGCTCATCTCTCTCATAAGCCTCGCGCCACCAGCGTATGCCACTACGTGTCATAACGGCTCACATAGCTAGGTAGCAACTCGCTGCACCAAAGTCAAGCCTGCCGCGACAAACTTTTTTTCGCCTAAAAAACAGACATAACGCATTGAATAAATTGATGTTCTTAAATCGACTGAAAATCAAGTCCTAGAGCCGATTTTGGTGATTTTTTTAGTTGCAAGTCAAGAATTCTACACCCCGCATTATTTTTTCATGCCAGTTTTGAGACCGATTTTAGTTTTTTCTAGAGAAAGTCGATGCGTCGTTTGGAAGGAAGTGATTCCAGATGGTTAAAGCATCTCAAGCTACGATTCTTCATATTGCAGGGATTGCAATACTTGCCGCTGCGTGTGCGAGTAAACCAATTCAGCCGACACCGAACACACCGGAGCCTGCTCCCACTCAAAAAGAGGGAGATGTTATGGCTCAGGCGAGAAAAAACACCGAGCAGGCTTGGCGTAACACGACGACCAACGCCGAGCATCACTTCGGCCTTGCCCAAGCATATTCCCAGGAAGGCAATACCGACCGCGCCATCGAAGAGTACAAATTGGCGATCCTGTTCGATCCCGGCTCGGCGCTTCTGCACGCAAGACTTGCAGCAGAATACGTGAAAAAAGGCTTACTTTCGCCCGCAATGGAGTCTTGTCAGAATGCGTTGAAGCTCGATCCAAAATATACTGACGCGCGGCTGATGCTCGCGGGACTTTATTCGTCGGCGCGCCAAAATGATCTGGCACTCGCGGAATATAACCGCATTTTGAAGGACGATCCGAAGCATGAGGAGGCGGTGATCTACAAGGCTTCGGTGCTGATGGAGGACGATCGCGTTCAGGAAGCCTCCAAGGCGGTCCAGGCATTCCTCAAGATCAACCCGAATTCCGCCACCGTTTGGTACTACAACGGCCTTGCGGAGCAGCATCAGGATCATTTCAAGCCCGCCGTGGTTTCCTTTAAGAAGGCACTCGAATTGCGGGAAGGTTTTTCGCAAGCCGCGCTCGCGTTGGGCTTGCTGTATGAGTCCAAACAAATGAACGCGGCGGCGATGAAGGTTTACCGGGACCTCTACGATGATGCGCAGGATCTCAGTGCGGCGAATCGCCTCGCTACGATCTTCCTAAAGGAAGAAAAGTACAAAGAAGCGGTGCCGTATCTGGAGGCCGTGAAGGCGGGAGATCCCGACAACTTGAACGCTTCGGTGAAGCTGGGTTTGGTCCAGATGGAGCTTAAGCAATTCGACAAGGCGATCGCCACGTTCAAGGCCGTGCTCGCCAAGCACCCCGACTCCGAGCGCATTCACTATTATCTGGGTAGCATCTACGAAGAGCGCAAGCAGTTCTCGGAGGCCATCGCCGAACTCAAACAGATTCCGCCGGCTTCCACTTTGTACGAAGAATCCACCCTGCACGTGGCCTTCTTGATGAAGCAGGCCAATCAGGTTTCCGATGCACGCAGCTACGTCGAGGACGCGCTCAAGAAAGCGCCGAAGATCGCCTCGTTTCACATTTTTATCGCGAGTATCGAGGAAGAAGAAAACCGGCTGGAAGCGGCGGTGAAAGTACTCGAAGACGGTGTGGACAAATTCCCCACGCACGAAAAGATGCGCTATTACCTGGGCAGCCTGTACGATCGCCAAGGCAAGATCGAGAAGAGCCTCTACCATATGGAGACGATCCTGACCCAGAACCCGGATAACGCCGACGCGCTCAACTACATCGGCTATACGTGGACGCTACAGGGCCGGCGTATGAACGACGCGGAAAAGCTGTTGAAGAAAGCTTTGGCGTTGAAGCCCGACAATGGCTACATCGTCGACAGCTGGGGCTGGCACTTATTCGTGCAAGGACGCGTGACGGAATCCATCGTCGAGCTCGAGCGCGCCGTGAAGCTCAAACCCGAGGAACCCACGATCATGGATCACCTAGGCGACGCCTACGTGAAGGCGAATCTGCGCGAAAAGGGGCTCGAGCAGTACCGCACCGCCGCCAGCATGACGACGGACCAAGAGTTGAAAGCCAAGCTCGAAGGCAAAATCGACACCGTGAAGATGGAGATCGCGCGCGCCAACGGCTTCGATCCCCGTGGTACGGGTCGCGCCCCGGCCCAGGGTAAGACTGCGGTGACGGAGACTCCGGTTGTGGTACCAACGGCCCCCGCGCCGTCGTCCGCCAACTAATAGGTACTGTCGCCGAGAGGAATCTCGGCTAGCCATCCGGGAATTCGCGTGAGAAAGAGAGCGGATGCGCCGTGTTTTCACCGCTTCCTCTGGGTTTGCTTGCGGGTTGCTTCTCCTCTCGGGCTGCGCCCACACTCCCCTGAAAGAACAAGGTAACGCCCAGCTGCTTTTTGAGCGTGCCTGCGAGCCGGGTCGCCAGCTGAAAAGTGCCTCGGGACAGCTTTGGATTCAGGCCAGTTCGCCGGAGGCCTCGGGTAAATTTCCGGCTTCCGCCAAGGCCGTGGTGCCGGGTCAGCTAGATATGGAAGTGACGAACCTATTGGGAGGGACGGAAGCGCATATCCGGGTACGTGGGAACGTGTTCGAGCTCAACGTCCCTAAGGAGCCAGAACGCTCGCGCAGGGGCCAGGATCACTGGGGGGGGATCCCTTTGCGTTGGGCGACCGACCTTTTTATTGGCAGGGTTCCATGCCCTCCCGCGGGCGCGAAGACTAAGCTTGAAGCGGACGGAGCGGATGGCCTCGTCGCTGAATATGAAGGAGAGCGTTTCGTTTACCGGTTTCGGGAGTACGCTGGTAAGGCTTGGCCGGAGCGGCTCGAGTGGGTAGACACCGCGACCGGGCGTGCGGTGAAGTTCGAGTTTTTCAATCCGGAACCGGAAACGCGCAGCCCGTTACAGTGGGAGGCGATCTCGGAGCTCGGCCAGGTGAAGACGCGGTGGCGGAGTCGCACGCATCAGCCCTGAGGCGATTCGATCGGCGAAAGAATCGGTTTAGCTAAGCGTCATATTCTGTGGCGCTATGCATCAGTTCCTTGTTTCTCTTTATCTTCCAGGTTACTATCGCCGGGTTCATTTTAATTTACGGGGCAACTTTTCGGGGGCCAACATGACTCGCAATTTTACTATTCTGATGACCGCATTTCTGGCGTTCGCCGTGGCTACCGGCTGTCAAAAAAAGGGAGACGGTGCCGGCAACGCGGGGGAGAACACCCTGAATGTCGCGATCATTGAAAAGATCAAGGGCCTGGATCCCGCCCACGCGAGCGATCTGTACGCCGGCCGTCAGGTGGGGTACGCGTACGAAAGCCTGCTCGACTTTCATTATCTCATTCGTCCCTATAAGCTGTCGCCGAGCCTCGCCGAAGCGATACCGACGATTAGCAAGGACGGTAAGACGATCACCTTCAAGATCCGTAAGGGGGTGCTCTTCCAAGACGATCCCTGCTTCAAGGCGACGCAGGGTAAGGGACGCGAGCTCACTGCGCATGACTTCGTATATAGCTTCAAGCGCCTTGCCGACCCCAAGGAGCTCTCCGAAGGCTGGTGGATTTTCGATGGCCGCATCGTCGGTTTGAACGAATGGGCGGATGCCGCGAAGGCCGCGGGCAAGGCGGATTACGACAAGCCGATCGAAGGCTTGAAGGCGATCGACAATTATACGCTTCAGATTCAGCTGAAGAATCGCTCGACCCAGTTTCTTTATTACCTCGCGATGCCGTTCTCGATGGTCGTCCCGCGCGAAGCCGTCGAGATGTACGGAGCCGATTTTATCCGCAACCCGGTGGGCACCGGACCGTTCCGCTTGGTTCGCAATCAGTCGAATCTGGGCGCGAAGCTCGTTTGGGAGCGTAACCCCACGTACCGCGTGAACACCTATCCCACGGAAGGCGCGCCAGGCGACAAGGAAGCGGGATTGCTGGATGATGCCGGCAAGCGCCTGCCGTTCGTCGACAAGATCGTGGCCACCGTCTACGTGGAAAGCCAGCCGATGTGGCTGAACTTCCTCGCCGGTAAAGTCGATGTTTCCGGCATCCCCAAGGACAGCTTCGCACAGGCCATTACCCCGTCGAAGGATCTGACGGACGAGCTGAAGGCGAAGGGAATGAAGCTGCAGGTAAACGTGGATCTGGAAGTCACTCACGAAAGCTTCAATATGACCGACCCGCTCTTCGGTAAGAACAAGCTCCTGCGCCAAGCTTTGAGCTACGCGCTCAATATCGAGCCGTTGATCGAGATTTTTTATAACGGCCGCGCGATCCCCGCCCAGGGGCCGATCCCGCCGGGCCTGTCGGGTTACGACGAAAAGTTCAAGAACCCGTACCGCCAATTCAACCTGACGAAGGCGAAGGAAACCTTGGCTAAGGCCGGCTACCCCGAAGGCAAGGGGTTGCCGCCGATTGAGTACAACACGACCTCCAGCACGACGGCGCGCCAATTCACCGAATACACCCAGAAGGCCTTCGCCGAAATCGGCGTGAAGCTCAAAGTGAACTCGATGAGCTGGCCAGAGTTCAACGAAGCGATCAAGAACCGCAAGGGCCAGATGTACGGCTTCGCTTGGAGCGCCGACTATCCAGACGCCGAGAACTTCCTGCAGCTTTTTTATAGCAAGAACATGTCGCCCGGCCCGAACGATTCGAATTACTCGAATCCCGAGTACGACAAGCTTTACGACCAGGCTTTGCTGCTGGCGGATACGCCCGAGCGCACGGCCATCTACAAGAAGATGGTCGCGATCCTGGTGGAGGACTGCCCTTGGATTTTCGGCGCCCACCGTCGGACGTACGCTTTGCACTACGGATGGTTGAAGAATTACAAGATGCACCAGTTCGATCACACGGCGGTGAAGTACCTGCGGGTCGACGCGGAAGCGCGTAAGAAGGCCCAAGGCACCTAACTTAACCGGGACTCCGCGCGATGCTCGTCTACTTGCTTCGACGTCTGCTTTACACGATCCCTATCGTGTTCGGCGTCGCTTTGATCGTTTTTACGCTCTTTCACCTGGTGGGCGGTGATCCGGTCTATACGATGCTCGGCAAATACGCGACGGTCGAGAAGGTCGCCGAGCTACGCCACGAGTTGGGCTTTGACCAGCCGAAGTACATGCAGTTCCTGCATTACTGTAAGCAGATCGTGACTTTCGACTACGGCCGCAGTTATCGCAGCCGGGAGGAAATCAGCACCATGATTTGGAACGGCATCGGCCCTTCGTTAAGCCTGACGGTGCCGGCGTTCTTGATTAACATCCTGATCGCGATCAGCATCGCGCTTTTGGTTTCGTATTACCGGGGCCGTTGGATCGATAAGGTGGGGATCGTGCTTTGCGTGGCGGGAATGAGTATTTCGTCGCTCGCGTTCATTTTGTTCGGACAATATTACTTCGCCTTCAAGCTAGGCTGGTTTCCGATCTCGGGGTATGAGCCGCACTTTCCGGATTTCCTGCAGTTCATCGCGTTGCCGGTGATTATTTACGTCATGATCGGCATTGGTGTCGACGTGCGCTTTTTTCGAACGGCGATTCTGGACGAAACGAGCCAGGATTATGTGCGGACCGCGCGTGCCAAGGGCGTGTCCGATCGCGTGGTATTCTTTAAGCACGTGCTGAAAAACAGCATGATCCCGATCATCACATTCACCGTGATCGAGATTCCGTTCCTGATCCTGGGCACGCTTCTTTTGGAGAATTACTTCGGTATCCCCGGACTGGGGAGCATCACGGTCGAGGCCGTGCACAATAGCGACTTCGCGGTGTTAAAGGCCATGACCACGATTTACTCGCTTTTAAACATCATCGGTAACATCGCCACGGATATGCTTTATTCGGTCGTGGATCCGCGGGTGAGCCTCAAATGACGGCCGCGACCGCTACCGTCACTACGAATGTAGCCGCGCCGAAAGGCCGTAGCCTTTGGAAGGATGCTAGCCTTCGGCTGCGGAGGGATAAGTTCGCGATGCTTTGTTTCGCGATCATTGTCATTTATGCGGTCATCGCGATTTTAGCCAAGTTCGGAATTGTCGGCGCCCAGTGGGATCAGGCGATCATGAAGGGGTACGCCCCCCCCTCGGGCGAAAGTTACCTGCATTGGATGGGCACCGATATCTTTGGCCGCAGCGTCCTACTGAAGGTCATCCACGGCGCGCGCGTGGCGATGAGCGTGGGTTTAGTCACCTGCCTGATCAGTATTCCCATTGGCGTCACTTTAGGCGCGATCGGGGGTTACTTCGGGGGCTGGATCGACGATCTGGTGGTTTGGTTTTATACGACGCTCGCCTCCATCCCAGGCATCATGCTGATCGTGGCTACGGCCTTTGCCTTGGGCAAAGGTATGTTCGCCATCTACGTGTCGTTGGGTATTACGTCTTGGGTGGGACTCGCGCGCGTGATTCGCGGCGAGGTAATCAAGCATAAGCACCGCGAATACGTGATGGCCGCGACCAGCCTGGGCGCCAGCCACCGTTCCCGCATTTTTAAGCATATTCTGCCTAACGTCTCGCACCAGATCATCATTTATTTCTCGTTGCTGTTCCAGTCAGCGATCAAATCGGAAGTGATCTTGTCCTACCTGGGGCTGGGCGTGCAGGGGCAGCCTAGCTGGGGCGTGATGATCGACGACGCCCGCCAGGAGCTGGCGCAGGGCGTGTGGTGGCAACTTTCGGGGGCGACGATCGCCATGTTCTTTCTGGTGCTCGCTTTCAATATTTTCGGGGACGCGTTACGGGATGCGTTGGACCCCAAACTCAAGTAGGATACCAGCAGAGATGACCGCGAACGGCCCTAAATCCGAAGCCAACCCCGAAGTGATCTTGGACGTGAAGAATCTCTGCACGTCTTTTTTCACCGACGACGGCGTGGTACGCGCGGTGGACGACGTCAGCTTCAAAGTTTACAAGGGTAAGACCTTGGGCATCGTGGGCGAAAGCGGCTGCGGCAAGAGCGTGACGAGCCTCTCGATCATGCGCCTCATCCCCAGCCCGCCGGGTAAGATCGTGAGCGGCGAGATCTGGTACCAAGGCAAAGATCTTACGAAGTTGAGCCTGGCCGATATGCGAGCCATCCGCGGCAACGAAATATCCATGATCTTCCAGGAACCCATGACGTCGCTGAATCCGGTGTTCACGATCGGCAACCAGCTGCGCGAGGCGATCGCGCTCCACCAGGATCTATCGCGCGGGGAAGTGGCGAACAAGGCGGTCGAGATGCTCAAGCTCGTGGGCATTCCGTCGCCCGAGAAACGCATCGACGATTACCCGCACCAGCTTTCGGGCGGCATGCGCCAGCGCGTGATGATCGCCATGGCGCTTTCGTGTAACCCCAACGTGCTGATCGCGGATGAGCCCACGACCGCGCTGGACGTGACGATCCAGGCGCAGATTCTGGATCTCTTGCGGGACTTGCAGGCGCGCACCGGCCTGGGGCTAATTCTCATTACGCACGATCTGGGGGTCGTGGCGGAAATGGCGCACGACGTGCTCGTGATGTACGCCGGCCGCGTGGTCGAGGAAGGCAAGGTTGAGGATCTTTTTCGCTCGCCCCGGCATCCTTATACGAAGGGCTTGCTGGGCAGCATCCCACGTTTCGAGGATTCCGCCCCCGGCCAGGCGGGAGGCGAGAAGCGCAAGCGTTTGGAGGCGATCCCGGGAATCGTGCCGAATCTTCTGCATTTGCCCAAGGGGTGCCGCTTTCAGGATCGCTGCGCGTACGTCATTGAAGACTGCAAGCCGGTGGAGCCGACGTTGCGCCAGGTGCCGGGCTCGGCGGGTGGGGATCACCCGCATTGCATTCGTTGCATTCGCGACATCGATCGATTGGATGGCAAACCGGCCTCCGGAGGCGCGCGATGAGCGAAGTCCTGCTGTCCGTACGGAATCTCGTGAAGCGCTTTCCCATTAAGGGGGGCATACTTTCTCGCGAAGTCGCGGCCGTGCAGGCGGTGAGCGACGTGAGCTTTGAGATAAAAAAAGGCGAGACCCTGGGTCTGGTGGGGGAAAGCGGCTGCGGAAAGTCCACGCTCGGTCGTTGCATCCTGCGGTTGATCGAGCCCACCGCTGGAACCGTCACCTTCAAGGGCCAGGACGTCACGCGCTTGGGCGTGGGCGAGCTGCGCAAGCTTCGGCGCCACATGCAGATCATTTTCCAGGATCCTTACGCGTCGTTGAATCCGCGCATGACCGTACAGGAAATCATCGGCGAACCGCTTGATATTCACGGACTGTGCGCGACTCGCTCCGACCGCAAGAAACGCGTGCTCGAGCTGCTGGATCTTTGCGGCTTGCGCCGTGAGGCCTTGACCCGGTATCCGCACGAGTTCTCGGGGGGGCAGCGCCAACGCATCAGCATCGCGCGCGCACTCGCCGTCGAACCGGAGTTCATCGTCTGCGACGAGCCCGTCTCGGCTTTGGATGTCTCGATTCAGGCCCAAATCATCAACCTGATGCAGGATCTGCAGAAGGATCTGGGCTTGACCTATCTTTTCATCGCGCACGACCTGAAGGTGGTGGAGCACATCTCCACCCGGGTCGCCGTGATGTACCTTGGCAAGATCGTCGAGCTCGCCGACGCAGACGAGCTGTATGCGAATCCGAAGCACCCCTATACGAAGGCGCTGCTCTCGGCGATCCCGGTGCCGGATCCCGACCGCAAACGCGAGCGGATCATCCTGCGCGGGGATGTACCGTCTCCGATTCAGCCGCCGAGCGGATGCCATTTCAACCCGCGCTGCCCGATCGCGCG
This sequence comes from Bacteriovoracia bacterium, assembly GCA_050251055.1. GTDB lineage: Bacteria > Bdellovibrionota > UBA1018 > UBA1018 > JBFWNL01 > JBFWNL01. Next base: position 49,193 of record JBFWNL010000008.1, on the reverse strand, counting down.
TGATAACTGCCGGGTGGACCGGCCCGAGCTGCGTCAGGTGGGTGACGTTCCGCACGTCGTCTCTTGTCACTACGCCGAAGCGTGACACCGATTCGTGTCGATGTTTTGACGGCTTGCTTGAAGCTTTCTTGAATCTGGGAGCGAAATTCCCAGCTAATTCCGTGTAGCGTCGTTTCGTTGACGAAGACCGCCCGCCGCGCCCGCGATTTTCCGTCGCTTCTTTCTCAAGTCTTTAACTTCCCTAGAGAATTAGCCGAATAGTGGAGTAAGGAAAGGAGGGGAACTCTACGCAGTTTTCCCGTAGGAAGCTTCCAAATGAAGCCGCGATGCAGTTGCGTCGTCTACCCATTCGGGACATGAAGCCCTACGCCCTCGTCCCGTCCCCCGTTTACGTTTATCTCCGCCTCAATCAGAAATTCATCTCGATCAAGGGTCCGCTCGATTTCTTTTTGCCCGAAGAATTGGAGCGTCTCCAAATTTACGAAAGCTTCTACGTGACGGATTTTGTCGACACGATCGCGCCGTTTCGCGAGGCGGCCACGCGGGCGCGCGCCGTACTCGGTTGGATCCCGCAGCCCAAGGGCGACCACACGTACGTGAGCGGCAAGGTGAGTTACCCGCAGGTTCCACTGCCGCCGGCACCGTTCGAGCTTTCGGACACGATGCTGAAGCTCACGGGCCCGCTCTGGTCGAAAGATCTCGCGATCGAGCCATTTTTCCTCTCCTTTTTCGTCGACGAGCTTTGCGACCCGATAGCGCGCGAACAGATGATGATGGCCCGGGAAAACAGCGTACGCCGTTTCGAAGCGGGAATCTTTCGCTCGAGCCTCGCTGTCTTTCTGGCTTTGCACGTGGGGTATTGCGATCAGGATTTCTTGAATGACCTCCGCCGTCGCGTGTTCCGTGAAACGGCGAAAGGCCTGGCGAACGTCGTGCGGGGCGAAGTCGAAGAGCTCATCGAGCTCGTGAACGAGGCTATTCCGTTGGATGCCCCGACGGAATCTATCTCCAGCGCGGCCTTGACCCGCTTTTCAACCCGTATCGGCCAAAAATTAGAAAACAAGTTCAAGCGCGTGGGCGAGCAGCTCTTAGACCCCGCCTTCGAAGCCCCGTCGATCTTCGGCGAGAAAGGCTTCGTCGATGTATAAGTTCGGCAAAACCCCTCCACGGTCCCTGAAGAGCTTCGGCGTCGCTGGCTTGCTGGAGACGGGTTGCCACATCTTTTACGAAAGCCTGTATTCACCCAAGCAGGTCGGAAAAGTATCCGACTTGTTGGCGGCGCGCCTGATCGAGGCGGGCGTGGATGAGCTCGCCCTGCGATCGATCCTCATGTACATCGTTTACGAGTGCTATCGTCCGCAGGTGGCCGACGGAAAGAGCGAGCTGAACTCCGGAAAGAAACTTAACGAACCCTTGGTCGTCGAGTGTGGGATCGATTCCGAAAAACTCGCCATTGGGCTCTCGTTCACCGTGCCGGACTCCATCAAGCTGGACGCGGCGACGTTGGAAAAGCGGATCAAATCCGGTAAGCCCGCATCCTCGTTTGAAGCGCTGATGATGGATCTCAAAAATATCTCCGATCGCTTCGTCGTGCGTTTCCAGCCAGGTCTCAAGCGCCTGGAGTTCGTCAGCCTGCTCGCCGTGCCGCACTGGCCGGAAGGACGCAAGGCAACCGATGATGAACGGGTGTATGTCCAGATCTTCCACCAAGACCCTGAAACGACGCCGCAGGCGGGCGTGTACGAAGAGCTGGGGGATTTGAACTACGCGGACCTGCTCAAAGAAGATCCGATGAAATTCACTAAGAAGGAAACCCCGCTCTCCGAGCTCCTGGTGAAGGCGAAGAGCCCGGCGCAGGAGGCCGCTGAAAAGACGATCGTGAAGGGCGGCGATCCTACCCCGGAACAAGTGGCCACCGCGATCGCGCCATTCGAAAAGGTATTGTTGGATGAGGATACGGCCCTGGCCGATGCGTTGGATTCCCGCGGCCAAGCCAAGACGGTCGTAAAGGGTGCCGCCTCGGTCGAAGGCGAGGCGTCTGTTACCGTAAAGGGGGCTCCCCCGGAGGCCGACGACGATTTCAAAACCGTGGTCAAGGGAGATGCGCAGGACCTCGGAGCCAACCAGGAAAAACGCGTAATCAGCGGTCAAGGGGAAGAGGCTACGGCTGGCGGTTCGACCGAAGCCCAGGCCCAACTTTATCGCAATCAGATCATGGCCCTCAATCAACGCATTGCTACGCTTGAGGAAGAGCTGGCTTCGGCCGAGACCCGCGTGGCTCCCTCGGCGCCAGAAGGAAAACCGGAAGGCGGATTCCTAAAAAAACTTTGGCCATTTAAGAAGCGAAAAGAAGAGCCCACCGAAGCGGTGGCGACTTCAGGGCCGACGGTGGTTGCGACCACGGACGACGGAGCCGCGACTTCCCCGGAAGTGGCCGAGCTTACGGCCGCGGCCGAAGCGACCCTCCCGCCAGTGGCGGAAGCGCCGGAAACTCCCGTCAGCCCGGATAGCGATCCCAAACTGCTGGCCAAGCATCTCATGACCGAGCTGGATCAGGGAGAAGTCAGCCGCAAACTCACGGCAGCCCAGAAAGAAGTCGAGGACTTAAAGCGCGAATTGCAAAGTCCTAAGGCCAAGAAGTGGGTCGACGGCTTGGTGGCCGACGTGGTGGCGGAACGCTCGCAGCTCAAGGAGATGGCCAAAAAAGTCAGCTTGTCCGTGCGCCAGAAAGAGCTCGAATTCAAAAATCGCGAGCGTTCGTTGCAGGAAGAGCTGCGTCGCCGTGACGAGTTAATTAAGCAAAAGACGAACGCCTTGATGCGCGCCAAGGATCAGCTCACGCAGACCACCATGAGCCTTGAGCGGGCGAAGAGCTCCGCCCAGGGCGCCGGTACCGAGGCACACTTCCAAAAGAAATTTAACTTCACCAAGCAGCAGTTGACCGCGGCCATGGAAGAGAACAAGAACCTGAAATCCAAAATCGAAGAACTGAAGGAATCGGCCGGGGATGCGCGTAACCAGGGGCCTACCCATGAGCAGTACGCCATGCTTCAAGATCAGGTTACGCAGACCGAGAAGAAAATCGAGCAATCGAAGAAACGCAACTCCTACCTGATGGAGAAGCTGACGGAGGCGGAGAAGAAGAACGCGCAGAACGTCGGCAAGTCGAAGGACCTGAGCAACAAGCTCGACGCGGCCATGCGCATCGCCGTCGACAAGAAGCGCGAAGTGGAGCGGCTACAAGGATCGCTCTCTCAGTCCGAGCTAGAAGTGGTGAAGCTACGTCGTAAGGTAAACGAGTTGCAGTCTTCGCCCCCGCCCCGTGATTCGGACGGCGGTAAGCCTTCCGGCGACTCCGAACCCTCGTCTGCAGCGTAATTCGCCAATATTTCCCGTTCGTCATGACAAAAACGCCCGCGACTACGGCGCCACCGTCGGTTCGCGCACTTCTCCCACTTGGTTCGGAGCTTGCACTTAATTGCCGTGGATAATGATGGGAGAAATCTATGGAAATCATACTAATCGTTTTCGCCGGCCTGCTCGGTACCACGTTGATGATGGCCTTCATGGTTTTGGTATCCAAGCTAACGAAGACGCCGACTGATATGGTGCGGGCATTGGGCAGTCTTTGGACGCGCAAGCTTCAAAACTCCTACGGCATCGGGCTTTTTATCCTCTATTTAGGCGGTATTTTCTTTTCCGTCATTTATTACGCGATTCTTCGCGCGGCGCCCTTGCCGGCTACCTACTCTGCGATCTGGATGATGGGGACGATGATGGGTGTGGTCCACGGCATGGTGGTGGCTCTGCTCTTGATCATCGCCGTGGCAGAACACCATCCGCTGCCTAAGTTCCAGAAAGCGGGGCTTTCGGTGGCGGTGGCGCACCTGGGAGGCCACGTCGTGTATGGCTCGGCGGTAGGTTTGGTCTACCAGCTCGCGGCGACGCGGTTGGCGTGGCCACCCGGATCGGCCCAGGTCACGTCGGCGGATATAGTCGGATTTATCACGACCTGGACGTTGATCTTCGGGGCACCCTTGCTGCTGGCGGCATTGGTATTCGCCCCGTGGCTACGCAAGGAGTCGCATCCGCATCATCACCTATCGGGAAGGAAGCGGTAATGAAGCTGTATAAACTGAACGAACAAGGCGCCATCGGATACATCTTTGCGTGGTTGCTCGGCGTACCGGCATCCGTGCTGTTCATCGTGTATCTGGCGCGCGGTTGTACCTAGCGCGCTCTACCAGACGCCGGTAATTGAATACTCCCGGGTAGGGGACTTTCCGTCACCCTCGAGAGAAATGTCTTCGCCCAATCGGGAGCTGAACACCGCTTCTCCCAGGGGAGATTGAATCGAGAGGGTTTGGACCAGGATTGGGCGTCCTTCCGCATCGTACTCTATACGTATGCCTCCCCCGTGTTCCACTAACAGCACATAGGTCTTTCGACCTTGGCCGTCGAGTTCGACCAGTGCTCCAGGCGCCAAGGGTGCGTGAACGTCAAACGGCGCCGGTGAAAAAGTGCGGTAGGCGGCGATCAATCTTCGTAGCTCTAGCACGCGGTTACCTTGCGCGCCGGCCAGGTAGGAGGCCTCGAGCCCCCGGGTGTCGTGCTTGTCTTCCGACTTGCTCTCCTCGTGGGTGGCGGCGGCGTGGGCGGCGAGCGCCGAAGCTTCCAAGGCGCGGGCCTCTTCCTCGAGCTGGCTTACGATCTTGGCCACGATTTTCGACTTATCAAAGCGAGCTTGGTTCACGTGTAAAACCATAATAAAAACATAAATTTAAGTCATTAAGATTCTTAAACACCCTTTCCACAGCCAGTTCATGGTGGGTTGAGAAACTAGAGCCAGGTACAGGAGGTTTTTGTGAGGAACTTAGCGGTGGTGATGATTGTGGGAGGAGTGGTCGCGGTTTCCGGGTGCAACGGCGTCGAAAGCCTGCGGGACGGAACCGCGACCCCGGCGATCGTGAACGAAGTCGTTCCTGTGGCGACGGACGTGATGGATGCCAGTGAGACGGCCTGCGTGAACGGCGGGGTTTCCATCGTGCAGTTCCTGGACGCGAATAAGAATCAAAAGTGGGAGAACTCGGAGACCGTGATCAGCTACCGGCATATCTGCAACGGCGTCAACGGGCAAACCGGTAAAGACGGCGCGCAGGGCTATGGCGCGGGCGTTTTGGTGCAGGCGGCGCCCGCGGCCGCCTGCCCGGCCGGCGGAACCTTGGTTTATACCTTCATCGATAAAAACAACGATGGCGTGCAAGACAAGGACGAAGCCCTCACTTCGAAGGCGGTGATCTGCAACGGCATCGCCGGTCAAGACGGCCGCGATGGCAAGGATGGCGTCAACGGCCAAAGTGCGCAGATCAAGATGTCGGCGGCAACCGCGGCGCAATGTCCGGCCGGTGGGGTGGTTTACAGCATTATTAACGGCGACGCGAAGTCGTCGGTGAATGTAGTTTGTAACGGCGTGAACGGTGCGAATGGAACGAACGGCATCAACGCTAAGTTCATCATGGGCGCTGTAGGCGAAATGATTCCCGCCAAGGCCTATAGCGCCTGTCACCACGACTACCTTTTCTTCCCGAGTGGTGAAAAGACCGGCGGCTGGCTGACCTTCCGCCACCAGAAGAACGGTAGCGCGGACCAAGGTATCGGCGCCACGGGCTTCCAGGTTTGGAACGTTGATATCAGCGAGTTTAACCTGATCTCGGAAGTGGGCAATGTAGTGTATTGCAAGATGCACTGGGACGCCTTGAATCGACAGCTCACTTACACGGTTGTAGACAAAACGGACGGCATGGCCGGACGGACCGACACGATTCGCTTCTAACCTAATGCTGCCTAGGTAGTGGTGAATCGATATCCTGTACCAGGAACGGCCTCGAGGTAACTCGAGGCCGTTTTTAGTTTTCGGCGCAGATTGGAAATGTAGGTATCGACCGTACGGTCGAAGACCTGAGCGGCATCGCCCCAGACGGCGCTTAAAATCTGATCACGGGTAAGTACGTGGTCTTCGTGCCGGGCCAGGTAAAACAGCAGGCGGAATTCACGCGGGGTAAGCGCGATGGATTCTTCCCCTTTAGGTCCCTTGAGAAACGCGCGGTGAGAAGTGGCGTTTAAGGTAAGATCGCCGCGAACGAGCACTTGCTCCTCACGCAGACGTTGTGCGAGCTTGCGCAGACGGGCTTCGACGCGTGCCTTGAGCTCCACGGGATTGAAGGGTTTTTCGATGAAGTCCTCGGCGCCCATGGCGAATGCGGCCACCTTCTGGGGCGTGGACTTTTGTCCCGTAAGAAATAGGTAGGCGACGTCGGTAAAATCTCCCTGCGCCTGCAGTTCGCTGCAGAATTGCAGGCCATCGCCATCGGGTAGCTCGATGTCCAAGATAATCAGATGCGGGCGTATCTGTGTGAGCTCCGCGCGCGCGGCTTCCAAGGTTTCGGCGAAGTGCAGCTCGGCGGCGATACCGCTCAGCGCTTTCTTTAGGAGGAGCCGTGTGTCGGCTCCGTCTTCGACAACTAAGATGTGATACATGGTGGACCTGTAAAGCTTATCGGTTGTGACTGCAATTCGGATAAGCATCGATCGTCAGAAGTTTGACGTCGGAAATTGACTCTGAGTTCATGGGAAGGTGTCGAGAAACGGGACCCGCCTTCCGCCGTTCGAGTCCCTCCGCAAGGCACGAAACGTTACGCGTTTCATTATTATAGCCAGCACCAATCTTAGTTTTGTTTTCAAAAAAAATACTCCGCTCATGGGGGGGCCCGGTCCAGGAAGGGAAAGAAGGGTCGAGCCCGTGGATGGGCGTCCCCCCATGAGCGGAGTATTTTTTTTGAAAACAAAACTAAGGTTGGTGCTCGCGGAGGGACTCGAACCCCCACGCCTTGCGGCACTGGTTCCTAAGACCAGCGTGTCTGCCATTCCACCACGCGAGCGACGGGAAACTTACCGGAATCTTACTTCAAGGCTTTCGTTTCCGTATACGATTTTCCCCCGAGATTCCAGCGCCTGCGTGAGCGTTGACACCTATTTATCTGTATTATACGGTGCGCCAGACTTATCGAGGGCGGATAGGAAGCATGAAAAAGCAATTACAGAACGCGCGGGCTTGGGTGCTCTTGGGTATCCTTGCGAATTTGGCCTTTGTTTCGATCGGGGCTTGTGGGTATTCCAAGCGTGAGCCGCTTCCACCGGCGGGTCGCGGATCATCCAAGCAGGATTCCGCGGCGACTCCCACGGGATCCCAGGAACCGGAAGCGCCTTCCCCGTTGCCGCCGCTTCCACCGGAGGATTCAGACTCTCCGCCCGCCGAGCCGGGCGAGCCCGGCCCCGTTTGTGATTCCACCCAGGCGCCCTTTGGCGGCGGTAATGGCACTCCCCAGGATCCCTATCTCATCTGCAGCCAGGCCCAGCTGGCGAACGTCGCTCGCCACTCCGAGCTTTCCTTTCGCCTGGCGACGAGCCTCGAACTGAAAGGGGATTTCAAGCCCATTGATTCCTTCCTGGGTACGTTCGACGGCGCGGGCTTTGCCATCTCGAAAATCCGCGTGGTGAACCCCGAAACCGACGGCGCAGGCTTTATCATCCGGCTCGAGGAGTACGCCGAAATTAAAGATGTGATTTTCACCGATCTTTTCGTCGCCGCCGATAATCGCCGTCCTGTCGGCGGAATCGCGGCGTTTAATCTAGGCAAGATCACCCGCTGCGCGGTGAATGGGAAAAATAGCCGCATCATCGGCAATGTCGCCGTGGGAGGTTTGGTGGGCCGCAACCTCGGAGGAGTGATTTCCGACTCGTCTTCGCAAGCGAAGGTGCACGTGCCCGAAAGAGCGAATCGCCTAACCGAGGCGGGCGGCCTGGTCGGGCATCTCGAAGGGGGAGCGATTTACTCGTCGAAAGCCGAAGGTACCGTGCGAGGGAATCGCCGAGTCGGTGGGCTGGTGGGAGCGCTGATTTCTTCGGGCGGGCGGGAGCGAACTAGCCTGATCGTCCAGGGCCGCGCCTCCGCGCAGGTCACGGGCACTTCCCAGGTGGGCGGTTTGGTGGGCTATTGTGGAACGGATACGATGGATCCCGAGGCTCCTTCGCAGAACCCGGCCGTGGTGGAAAATTCGTCCGCGGATGGGAATGTGGTGGGCGGTAGCCGAGTGGGGGGGCTCGTGGGGCACCTGGCGGCTCCGGGAGTGATTCGCAACTCGACGGCTTCTGGAAGTGTTACCGCCCAGAAGTTGAAGGAGGCGGGTCCGCTGGTGGGCGTGAATTTCCAAGGTAAGATCGAAAACTCAACGGGCACCGGGAAGGTGCAAGCGTCGAATCCTTAGCACCCCTTAGCTTCAGAGCGTGATTTGCGCTTAGTCGGATTCGTGATCGGAGTGCGAATGGGGAACGTCCACGTCGTGGCATCCGTGGATGATGCTCTCGCGCAGGTCTCCTTGTCCGGCGACCGCGAATTTAGAGATTAATTTCTTGGTGTTTTTCTTTTGGCATTTCGGACACTTACCCTGATCGGGATCGGTCGAGCTGGTGATCTGCTCGAACTTCAGTTTGCAGCCGTCGCAGTAGTATTCGTACATGGCCATGCCTTCTCCAGTGTAACACGCCCATTGGGGCTTGCCTAAGATCATGGAAACATGGTGTAAATTGATTTAAATCTGACCCCGTAGCTCAGCTGGATAGAGCAAGTGCCTTCTAAGCACTAGGCCGCAGGTTCGAGTCCTGCCGGGGTCGCCATTCTTTTCAAGGAGCCGTTATGATTTTTACCGCCTGGATTTTCGCGTTGGCCCTGTCCGCGGAAGCTGCGCCAAAAGCATCCCCCAGTGTGCCCAAGGAAACTCCCGAACTCGTGGCAAAAGGAAAGGCCGCCTACGCGACTTACTGCGTGACTTGTCATGGCGACAAGGGCGACGGCAAGGGGCCCGCGGGACAATATTTGAATCCGCCGCCCAGAAATTACGCCGACCGCAAGGGTTTCAAGGCGGGTTCCAAGCCCGAGCAGATTTTCAAGACCATCACCGAAGGGTTGAAGGTTAAGGGCCAGAACACCGCGATGGTCGGATTTCCTACGATTGCGGAAGAGGATCGTTGGGGGTTAGTCTATTACGTGCTTTCGTTCGGGAAGAAGTAGGCGTTTAGGCCGACTTCCTAACTTCGAGCGCGCGCACCGACCACTCATTCATGAAGAACGAATTTAAACAAGCCGCGCACACCATCGTCCTGAGCGACATGCATCTGGCGGACGCGGAACCTCCGCATCCCGGAAATTCGCTTTGGAAACGCTACAAGCGCCCGAAGTTTTTCACGGACCGCACGTTCAAGCGCCTGCTCGAGCATTTGAGCGGCAGCATCGAGGGCCAGATCGAGCTCGTGCTCAACGGCGATATTTTTGACTTTGATTCCGTGATGTCGATTCCCGACCATCCCCCGTTCCGGGTGAACTGGCTCGAGCGCCGGCGCGGGTTGAAATCGCAGGAAGCGAAGTCGGTCTACAAGATTGGTGTGATCCTTACCGACCATTACATCTGGACGGAGGCCATCAGCGAGTTCATCCAGCGTGGGAACCGCGTCGTCTTCGTGATCGGCAATCACGACATGGAATTGCATTGGCCGGCGGCCCAGCAGAAGGTGTTGGATATGCTGAAGTTGCCTAAGCCGCTGCGGAAAAACGTGCGTTTCTGCGAGTGGTTTTACATTAGCAACGGCGACACGCTGATCGAGCACGGCAATCAATACGATTCGTATTGCTTGTGCTCGAATCCCATCCATCCCCTCATTCGCATCGGTCGCACCGTGGTGGTGCGTCTGCCGTTCGGGAATCTGGCGGGCAAGCTCATGCTCAACGGCATGGGCCTAATGAATCCGCACGTGGATTCAAGTTACATCAAGTCATCGCTCTGGGAGTACGCGGTGTTTTTTTACACTTACGTCATGCGCACCCAGCCGCTCCTGCCTTGGGATTGGTTTTGGAGCGCGTGCGCGACGCTCGTGATCTCGGTGCGCGAAGGCCTGCTGCCGGCGTTGCGCGATCCCCTGACGGTCGAAGCCCGCGTGGAAGAAATCGCCGAGCGCGCGAATACGGAACCCAAAATCGTGCGCACGTTGAACGCGCTGCACGTGCACCCCGCCATCTTCAACCCGCTGCGTATCTTGCGCGAGCTCTGGCTCGATCGCGCGTTTTTTCTGGCTATTATCTTCCTGGCGAGTTTCCAGTTTTTTTCATTCATTAACTTGTTCGCCCGGGTTTCTTTTTGGTGGTTCTTGGTGCCGTTTCTGCTGCTTTTTCCGATTTTTATCTTTTACGCGCGATCGATCGAGTCCGGCGTGACGAAGGTGCAGAAGGTGATGATGGGGAGGGTGCCGATCAGCTCCCGTATTGCCCAGGTGCAGCGAGTGATCCACGGCCACACGCATTACGAAATGCACGTATTGATCAAGAATATCGAGCTTATCAACACCGGTACCTGGTCGCCCGCCTACAAGGATGTGGAATGCACCCAACCCATGGGACGTAAGTGTTTTGCCTGGATCAAGCCGGGACCCAAGGGAGAAGGACGTGTTTCCGAATTGTTTGAATGGGCGGATCCCGAGGTCCGGAGTATTCCCGTTTCCGAAGGAGCCATATAATGTCCGCAAAGTCATTTCGGGTTAGCCTAGGGGATATTCAGTCCGCGCGTTCGCTGTTGCGGGACATCCTGAAGCCGACCCCGTTGATTTATAACCCCTGGCTCTCCGAGCTTTTCCGCGCCGAGATCTATTTGAAGCTCGAGACCGCGCAGCCTATCGGTTCGTTCAAGATTCGCGGCGCTTTGAATCGACTCTCGATGATGAGCAAGGCCGAGCGCAAGGCCGGCGTGGTCGCTTCCAGCGCCGGTAATCACGCCCAAGGCGTGGCGTGGGCGGCCCGGCACTTCGGCGTCAATGCCCTGATCGTCATGCCGAAGACGGCCTCGATCATGAAGGTGCAGAACACGCAGGCGCTAGGCGCCGAGATTCGGCTCGAGGGCAATAGTTTTGAAGAAGCGTTCGCCGCGGCCAAGGAAATTCAGCGCAAATCGGGAAGGATCTTCGTGCATGCCTACGAAGACACCGCGATCATCGCTGGGCAGGGCACGGTGGGGCTCGAAATCCTCGATCAATTGCCCGACGTCGACGTCGTGATCGGCTCGATGGGTGGCGGAGGCATGATGGCGGGGGTGGCGACGGCGCTAAAAGCGCTTTCTCCGCGGGTGAAAATCATCGGCTGCCAGTCCAGCGGCGCGCCCGCCCTGGTTCAGTCGCTCAAGACCCATCGACCCGTGAAGTATGATCAGATCTCCACCTTCGCCGACGGGATCGCCGTGAAGGGTGCGAGTCCCGTGATGCGCGGCGTGCTCGAGGACGTGATCGATCAGGTCTTCACCGCCGACGACGAAGAGATCGCCGAAGCCGTGCTCATGCTGATTGAAAAGGCCAAGATCGTCGTGGAAGGTTCCGGCGCGGTACCCCTCGCGGTCGCTCGTAAGCTCGAGAAGAAGATTCGCGGGAAAAAAGTCGTGCTCGTGGTGAGTGGCGGCAATATCGACGTGAACCTGCTTTCTCGTATTATCGACCGGGGCCTGACCCGCACGGGAAGGCGCGTGCGACTTAATATCGGCATCTCGGATCGTCCCGGATCGTTGAACCGCGTGACCCAGATCATCGCCGAGCAGGGGGCGAGCATCTTGCAGGCGATCCATGACCGCAACGAGCCCTATACCAAAATCGACGAAACCGAGGTGGCTTTGACGCTCGAGACACGTGGGCGGGAGCACTCGGAGAAGGTAATCGCCGCGCTCCGAAAGTATTGCGAGCGTCTCGACGTCGTACACTAGGATTCGTCAAATTGTCGACGCATGCGTCGGCGGTCGGCAATACTTGCCGAGTTTCAGGGGCCGCGCTTCGAGTTAGAATTTTGGGAGCATGGGGGCTCCCGTTCGAAAGATATCCCGATCCGTTTTCTTTGCTTGCGCGGTCGTGTTGATCGCGAGTGGCTGCGCGAAGAAATCCGACAGTCTCACGAACCGCTGCGTGCAGCCCTCCGCGGAGGCGATCAGCGGCTCCGAAGGGCAAGCGATGGTGTTCGCGCCCGATCCCATCACGCAAACCGGCGACACCAGCATCTCTCCGGCCGCCTACAGTCTGGACGAATATCGTAAACCCGCGAGCTTGCAAAACCTCGGCGGCCACGGCGTGCTCGAAGGGGCTTACGTCGATATTCGGACGAACGACGGATGCGACGAAGGTTTTGGGGTTTATAGCGATAGGAATGATTTCCGTTTTTCCCACGTGAATGGCGGGTTTCAGCAAGCCATGACTTATTACTATGGCGACGGGTATCGGGCGTTGCTGGACACGCTGGGATTGCTGGCGCCCGTGGACCCGGTCCGCATCATCGCGCATTGCATGGATGACGACAACGCTTTTTACTCTCGCGAAACCACAGCCTCGGGCACCAGTCTGGACTACGTTTGCCTGGGGGATTCCGTGCAGACGATCGGCGCTTCCTATGCGGACGACGCCAACGTGGTGATCCACGAATTGCAGCACGCCACCACGGCGCACGCCTACTCGCCGACATTTTACTTCAATAACTTCTTTTACGACGAGGCGGGCGCCATCAATGAGGCGATCTCCGACTTCGGCGCGATGACGTATCTCGCGCCACTCGTGGCACCTGGGCTGGATGAACGGGTTTTCAGCCGATGGGCGCTCGGAACTTTCGTGCCCGGGTATTCTGGCGTGCGCGGAGCGAACCTTTGCCCGGCGTATGATCCGTCCTATCCCAATTGCGCGAGCTACGATTTGGGAGCGGCGGGATTTTCCGCCGACCAAAATCACGTCAGCTTCAATTACCCGGATGGCTTGGGTTGGCCATATCCGAATAACTATCGAGGCCCGCACTATCTAAAGGAAGCGCATCTTTCCAACACGGGCCAGGAAGAAATACACAATGTGGCCACCGTCATGCAAGGCGCATTGTGGGATGTCTTTGATCGGTTGCGCGCCCAAGTCGGCGAGGAAGCCGCGCGTAAGCTGAGCTTAGAGTTGGTCATGAGCACGATCCCCGACCTGCCGAAACCCAGTGCGGTGAATCTCTCACCCGTGACGATGCGGGGTTTGGCCCAAGCGCTGGTGAATCGCGCCTCGGCTATGGGCTTTACCGCGCCCGCGCAGACGGCGGTATCGGAAGCCCTGATGGCCCGCGGATTGATCGGAGGAACGCCCTTGCCGAATGGCTGGGCGGCGGTCGGCGATGGGAATGGGGTTACCGCAGGGATGAAGATTGAAGACGGGCCCACGCGGCTACGGATCTGGGCCCGTATGTTGGGCCAGTCCTCCGGCGTCATTCCGCAAGGCGTCTCCGCTTCGAATAACGGAAGGCTCAGTAAGAGCGAGTATGCCGCCATCTGGTTCGATATTAAAAATACGAGCGCCATCACCGCGGGGGGATTGCAGATCACGGTGAAGTCGTTGAACCCGAAAGTGACCGTGTTGGATGGACGATTCAACGTAGGCGCGCAATCATCGAGCCAGGCTCAGATTCAATACTTGAAAGCCAACGGTACTGGAATCGTCAGCGCATTGAGTTCGGCAAACGCCAATGCCCACGTTGGGGTGGGAAACTCTTATTTCAAGACCAACCCTTACTATTCTGATTCTCCGCGTACGGCGGTGTGGGTTTCGGTGAACGACGCCGTGACCGCCAACGAAGATGTGGATTTTGAAGTGAAGATCGTGCCCACGAACGGGCCCGAGCAAACGTTGGTCTTTACCACGAAGGTGAACTGATTGAAGACAAAGTGGGTGGTGGCGGGTCTGGCAGGGATCGGGACGGTGTTCGCTATTAGTTTTTTTATCGCCCAGTCGGATCAGGAGACCCCTCGCAGTTTCGCGCAGATGTCGTCCCCATTACCGGGTTCGACCGACGGGAAGCCAAGCGCCGTGCGGGATGCTATCGCGCCGTCCGCCGTGTCGAGCGCGCTCGAGGCTTCTCCCGCAAGTCCAGCCGAATGGAAACGTTTTCGTGATCGATTTGGTGCCTCGCTGAAGGGGAGTTTCACCTCCGATGGAAGGTTGGTTTCCGTACGCGCGACGGGTGTGGCAGGATCTAGGGCATATGACGTCCGCGACCCTCAAGCCGCGATCCGACGCGCGCGGGAAATTCTGGATGACGCCCGGTCTTTGATGGGGGTGAGCGACGAGTCGCCGCTCGGGCAACCTACGGCTCGGGTGCGCGTCGATTCCGCGAGCGTCTTTTTCAAGCAGATCTACCAAGGGTTGGCGCTCGAGCCCTTCGGAAACGTTACCGTTGATCTAGGCGCGGATGGAGAGTTAAAAGGATTGTACTCCACATACATCCCCGGATTCCAGGTGACCAATCAGGCCAGGCTTGCCTCCGCCGAAGCTCGGCGCGCGGCCTTGAACTCTATCGGGGGGGCCTCCGCGGTTCGCGTGAGCGAACCACAGAAAATCCTCTGGGCCCAATCCAATCTCGGCCAGATTGCCTACCAAGTGTTCGTCGACGGGCGCCAAGTGATCATTAGCGCCGACACGGGCGAGGTGCTCGCTTCGCGGGATCGCCGGCAGTTCTAGGCGGTTTTCTTCGGCTTATAGTACTGCGGGGCGCCGGCCGGGCCGACATACTCTCCGCGGAATTGCTTGTTATCCGAGCCTTCCACGCCGTGGTAGGCTTCTTCCGAGAAGTCATCCACCTGGCAGGCCTTCCAGCGAGCCATGGCCGACTCGTTCAGCAGATCCATCTCGGCGGTGTTGATGATGCCTTTTTCGTGGGCTAACTCCACCAACTTGAAAATACGCTTCTTCGGCAGGAGGCGTTTGCCCACGGCTTGCAAGATGCGGCGTTCGACTTCTTCGGCCCGCTTGACGGTGTGAAAGGCTTTTTCCAGGCGGCCGAGCGCTTCGTTTTCATCCTTCGGATAGAAGATGCCCTCGCAGAGACGGTCGCGGGCCCCGCCTTCTTTTAGGAGCGCGACGGCGGCCTTATGTCCTTGCTTGTCGGTGACCGGAGCGGCGATCGCGTTGAAGCGGAACCAGGTGCGAATAAGCTTGTTGAAAACGAAGCTCGCGCCAGGGACGCGAATATTGGCGAAGATTCCG
Source organism: Bacteriovoracia bacterium (assembly GCA_050251055.1). Lineage (GTDB taxonomy): Bacteria > Bdellovibrionota > UBA1018 > UBA1018 > JBFWNL01 > JBFWNL01. The sequence goes on along the minus strand of JBFWNL010000008.1, from coordinate 34,058 downwards.
TCCAAGGCTTGTTGCACTTCGTTCAGGCACTGGGTGAGGGCGAACTGCACGAACGGCAGGTCTTCCTTCTTGCGTCCTTCGGCTTCGAAACGGCGCATGACGGCCACGCTCATGTAGAAGCAGGAGAGTACGTCGGCGAATCGACCAGTGAGTTTTTCCTTCTTCTTGAGCTCGCCGCCCAAGGTCCCCATCGCGATATCCGCGAGCACGGCGAACGTCGCCGAGGCCCAATGAAACTTCTGGGCGTAACGGCGCAGGCTGCCGTTGAACGGGGTCATGACGAAATAACCGCGGGTTACGCTCAGCACGACCGCGCGGAACACGTTGTTCACGACGTGGCCGATGTGGCTGAAGAATGCGTAATCAAAGGCCTTGAGATCGCCCTTTTCGATGGCGCTGACTTCTTTGTACGCCCACGGATGCGCACGGAACAACCCTTGGCCGAAGATGATCATCGTGCGGGTAAGGATGTTGGCGCCTTCGACGGTAATGCCGATGGGAGTCGCCTGATAGATGTTGGCGATGACGTTGCGGGGGCCCCGGGAAATACCCGCTCCGGCCATGATGTCCATCCCGTCATTCACCACGCGCCGGCCCATTTCGGTACCGGCGAATTTCGCGATCGCGGTTACGACGGAAGGCTTGATGCCCTTATCGAGCGCGCCCACCGTGTAGCGGCGCATGGCATCCAACATATAAGTGTTGGCGCCGATGCGGGCGAGCGGCTCTTCCAAGCCTTCGAGCTTGCAAAGCGGAATACCAAACTGGCGGCGAATCGAGGTATGGGCGCTAGTGACGCGCGCGACGACCTTCGAGCCCCCGACGGCTTGCGACGGGAGGGATACGCCCCGGCCCGCGCCCAAGCTTTCCATGAGCATCGTCCACCCTTTACCGGCGTTCGCCATGCCGCCGATGATGAAACTGGCGGGAACCTCCACGTTCTGGCCTTGCGTCGGACAGTTGTAAAAAGGCACACCCAGCGGATCATGCCGGCGCCCCAGTACCACGCCGGGCGTGGTGGAAGGAATGAGCGCACAGGTGATGCCGATGATGAGGTCTTGGCCCACGAGCTTCTCAGGGTCGCGAAGTTCAAAGGCAAGGCCAATCACGTTGGAAACGCCCGCGAGCGTGATCCAGCGCTTGTTCCAGTTCAGACGAATCCAGAGTTCGCCGTTTTTCTTGAAGAGCTCGCCATTGGATTCGAGCGATCCCGCGTCCGAGCCGGCGCGTTGTTCGGTCAATGCGAAGCAGGGCAGGAATTCGCCCGTGGCAAGCTTGGGAAGGTAGTGGTTTTTTTGTTCTTCGGTTCCGAAGTGATTGAGTAGTTCGGCGGGGCCGAGTGAGTTCGGCACCATCGCGGTGATGGTGACGGGGATCGAACGGCTGGCGAGCTTCATGATCACTTCGCTGTGAGCCAACGCCGAGAATTCCAATCCGCCGTATTTCTTGGGGACGATCATGCCGAAGATGCGGATCTTCCGCATATAAGACCAGATTTCTTTCGGGATCTCTTTATTTTGATAAATTTTCCAGTCGTTCACCATCTTGCAGAGCTCTTCGATGGGGCCGTCTATGTAGGCTTGTTCCTCGGCGGTAAGCTTTGGGTACGCCTCGTTCATCATTTTTTTGAAGTTTGGCTTACCGGAGAAGCAATCCGCTTCCACCCAGACGGCGCCGGCGTCGAGCGCGGCTTTTTCCGTGTCCGAGATCTTGGGTACCAGGCCAAAGCCTTGCATGGCCTTCAGCACCGGGAGGCTCAGTACGTAGCGCCGGATTGGCCGTAGCGTGAGTAACGCGCCCACCGCGCACCAGCCGACCTGCGTAGTTTGCGAGGCGCCCGCGCCATACAGCGTCGCTTCCCCGAGCAGGGCCCACATCCAGATCGGCGCCCCGAAGTATCCGAACGCCGCCGCTATCGCCGCGGTCGCCGCGATGCTTTCGAAGAAGTAATTTTGGTAGAACGCCTGAAATAGTTCCAAGTGAGCCTCACTCTCTTTTACGATTTGACCCAATGACTCTTCGGCGGCAAAACCGGAATCGTTGAGTCGTTTATTCGTCAAAGCGCTGACAGTTGATTAAATAGGGGCTGCGAAAAGTGGGCCATCTATACAAATAATAATTTCTCGACTTCATGCGGGGGTCTTTTTTTTCCGATCCGGCTAGGGATGAGGTTTATCACCTTCCTGATTTGCTTTGGTATCGCCGTTTCGTCGGAGGTCCACGCCGATCGCTCGTGTTGGCTGCGGGTAGTGGATGAAGCCACCGCCCGGGCTGAAACCGAATCCGTGCGCGCGGCGATTCTGCGGCAGCTGAGGTTTAGCGGAAGTCAGATGATCCGATCGATGACTTTGCGAGACCGGGGAGCAATTGATCTGATCTTTTTGCCCGTGATGGGCCCTGTCAGGGTAGTGAGCGAAGTGGGAAAGGCGATCAACCAGGAAGGTGTCCTATCCGTATGGAAAGTGCCTTTTCGGCTCGTCCAAAAAAAGGGGGGTGTGATTGCCGGGGCCGTGGTTTTAAATTATATCAACGGTCAATTGAGCATCGATCAGGTGGAGTTTGATCGGGAAACCAATGATTTTATGCAGCAGATCGGGAAACGTCCCTATGTGTTCGTGAATTTCATGGCCCCTACCGAGGACCTCGCCACCGTGGCGAAGTGGGAATTTGAAAATAAGTATCAACATCTACCCCGAACTCATTACGTAGAAGCGACAAGCTTCGAGGATCTTTTGACCAAGCTTCAAGCGGTCGAAAAAGTTGAAGGCGAAGTCTTTGGTTTGCAGGTAGTCAGCCATGGGCTTCCGGGCGACTTGCGTCGAGGCGACATAAAGTTGAGCGAGGAGATACGGAAGCGCCTCGATCGCCGAGGAAGCTTTCCCTTGGCAGCCGGTGGTCAGATCAAACTAAACTCGTGTTTCACGGGGCTTGGTACAAAAGGGGAAGATTTTGTTCAAGACCTCGGGCGCTATTTTTTAACTAAAGGCGGAGATATTTACTCGTCGCGAGTAGTCATTCATTCAGAATTGAGAAAGAAACAGCGAGCCGAGGGCGATTATCTCTGGCCAACGGCAAGTGCGCTCGGTGGACCAAATACTTTTTTTACCGCGGTCGCCGGACTCATGCAGGGGGCGTCCGTAATCAGGGGCGGAGGGACCGAACTCGGAATCTTCGACCCTGTGCGGGCAACGCACATCGACCCGCGCTCCGACTAGCTGGCTTCGCCCGTATCGAGATAAAAACTCTGACTATCGTCGTTGTAGCCGAAGAGCTCGGCCCAGCGACCCCAGTTCACCACGTTGGCAAACGTGTTTTCGGCGTTCTCGTTGGGAAGCAGCTCGGCCAGTTTTTCGAGCACTTCCTCGCGCGCGGCTTCGTGCCCTTCTTTTTCCCTCAGGAAATCGCGAATGCGCTGGAACACATCGAGCTTCAGCATTTGCTCGGAAATGATGATTTTCTTCTGGTTGATGCGCGCTTTGGTGACTTTTTCGCCCAGCGGTTCGAGCACGACGTCGCCGCCCGGCGTGTGTACGAGCTTCAGGAGCTCGGCGCCGCGAACCACGGCCAGGGTGTCGCCGAACTCCATCGAGAGCTCGGTGGCGAGCTTGTAGATATCCGCTCGCCCATCCTTCATTTTTAAAACTTCGATCAGACCCAAGACTTTCCCGATTTCTACTTCGGGAATTACTAATTGGCTGGTCCCGCCAGGCTTATCGCCAGACTGATTCATATCCACCTTTCACGCTAACAGCGAGAAAACTTGATCCACGTACTCACTGAATGCCTTCTCCCGCTTGTCGCGAGGTCTTGGCAGTTCCACTCGGATGTCCCCCACGATATGCCCCGGCCGGCGCGACAGAACCAAAATTCGGTCCGCCAGCTCGATGGCTTCCTCGATAATATGGGTCACCATGATGACCGTGTTTACCGGGATGTCGTGGTCACCCCAGATGTCGACCAGCTCGTCGCGCAGCGCGATCGAGGTCAGCACATCCAGGGACGAGAACGGCTCATCCATTAAAAGCACCGACGGTTCGACCGCTAACGCGCGAGCCAAGCCCACGCGCTGCTTCATCCCGCCGGAAAGTTCCCGTGGATAGGCCTCTTCATACCCATCCAACCCCACTTTATCGATATAAAAAGAGGCTTTTTTGCGGCGCAATGCAGGCTCCATTTGACGCGCTTCTAGGCCGAGCTCCACGTTTTGCGCGACGGTAAGCCACGGTAATAGCGCGAAGTTTTGGAAAACCATCGCCGTGTCCGAATTAATGCCCGACTGAGTTTTACCGTTAAAGAGGATCTGTCCCTGCTTGGGCTGCACTAAGCCATTCAGCAGGCGAAGCAGGGTGCTCTTTCCGGCGCCGCTGGGGCCGACGACCGCAATGAACTCGCCCTCGTGCGCGGTGAAAGAGAGATTTTCGAGCACCTTCACTTCCCCCTGGGGAAGCGTGAAGTGCATGCCGATCTCTTTTAACTCGAAGATGGGTTTCCCGCGCGCGCTCATCGTTATGCCTCGAACCTAAAGCGTTCAATAGCCCGGCGGTAAACGGGCTGCCAGAAAAATGTGTTGATCAGGATAATCCAGCCCACCATGGCGCCGATGCAAATCGTGATCGAGCGGGCGTCTCCCAGTTGATAGACGGAATAATTCAGAAGTGCGCCCAGGCCTTTGACCTGGAGCACTTCATTTTTAAACGTGAGGTATTCTGAAACCACGAGCGCGTTCCACCCTCCGCCCCAGGCGGTGATGGTGCCGGTGACGAGCGCGGGGCGGATCGCCGGGAGCACGAGCCGGCGCCAGGTTTGCCAACGGGTGAGGCCTAAGGATCGCGCGGCGTCGGCGATGTCGCCCGGGATAATCGCGGCGCCGCTTAACCCATTGAAGAGGATGTACCACTGCATCCCGCTTAACAATAAAATGATGCTCGCCACTTCCATGCCTCCGCCGAGTTTGCGTACGGCAAAAAGGACGATCAAAGGGAAGAGCGCAATCGCGGGCAGGCTCGCACCCACTTGCGAAATCGTGGTGAGCCACTGGCGCAGCCGCGGGCGATTCCAGGTGAAGAGCACGACCGGCAGCACCCAGAGCATGGACAGCGCCACGGCGATCAAAAGACGTCCGGTCGAGGCCAGGATCGCGTACGGAATATCGAAGATCAGCGGAGGGTAGGGCGGCTGCAGCCACTGCACGATGGACATTCCCGCCCAGAATCCCGCCAGCACGAGCAATCCCCAAAACGCGATTTCCCGCGCGAGCTTTCGCCGTCCTGCCGTCGCGGGGAGCTCCGAGGCGGTCGCCGGCGCGGGAAAGCGGCGGGAAAGGTCGGCCAGGGCGATGCGTCCGACGGCCCGGGGTAAATCCCAAAGCAAAGGCGCTACGATCTGCGAAACGATCCAAGTGAGCGGGAAAAAAAGCGCGCGCAGGAGTTTTTTCAACGGCTGCTTCAACGGCCGCACTTGGCTCACGAGTTTGCGCGTGAAGGCGGTGGAGCGAGAAAGGCCCGTGTCGGCGCCCGAGGCGGAATAGTCCTGCTTGAAGCGATCGGCCCAGTAAGACAGTGGACGCCACACTAGGAAGTCGAGCGTTAAGATAAGCGCCGTGAGCGCGGCGAGTCCCCAAAGAATGAGCCCGACTTGGTCGTTTTCGGCCGCCATCGCGAGAAAGCTACCGATCCCCGGTAAGTGGTATTTCAGAGAACCCACCGCGATGATTTCGCAGGCGACGAGAAAGAACCATCCGTTCGACCACGAGAGAATGCTGTTATAAATCAGGCGGGGCACGCAAGCCGGCGCATAGAGCAGCCAGAAGCGGTGCGGCCCGCTCACGCCAAAGCTGCGAACGGCGTCTAGATTGTCCTGCGGGATGGATTTCACCGATTCGTAAACCGCGAAAGCGATATTCCAAGCTTGGCTGGTCAGAATAAGGAAGATCGCCGCAAGTTCCACGCCGAGGCGATGACCTTGGGTGAATCCAATGAAGACGGCGATGACGGCGGGGAAAAACCCCACGACTGGCACCGATTGCAAAATGTCGAGTAGCGGGATGATCACCCGCTCAGCCGTGCGGTTTGTCGCCGCGAGCAAGCCCGTGGCGAAGGCCAGGATTAAGCAGAGCCCGTAAGACGCGAGCATGCGTAGGAAAGAAAGTAGCAGCGCGCCGGGCAATTCACTGAGCGTGATTTGCTCGGCCTTTAGCTCCGCCAGCCGCAAACCGCCCTGATACAAGCCCATCGAAACCGCCATGATCAGCGTGATTAAGATGAGGTAAACCAAGCTGTTCTTCACGCGTCTGCGCACAAGGATGGGAACGCCGTAGGGCGTGACGGGTTCGGGCCGCATGGAGGCAGGACTAGCAGATAGGTAATGGAATGGACACCGTTTTTGCTGCCGATCGGGGATCGGCCCGGTGTATTCCCGCCGGATACGCTTTTCGCCCGGGGACCCCGGCGTGTCGGCGTTGACACATCCTTGGGCTCCTCCCTTCTCCACTACCCTGGATAGAGAGGGGGATTTACGGTGGACAGAGGGTTCCGTATACACGGCGAAATTCACGGATCCACGGTGCTAGCCGCCTTGGCCGCGATTAGCGTGGTGAGCGCCGGGCTCTTTATGAAGTCGGATACCTTTTTGCTCATGCGGAAGCGTGAATTTCGCGTGAAAATGGCCTGGGCGGACGAGCAGATGAAGGACGCGATTCGTCTTCAGCTGATCGATCCGCAGAGCTGCGCCTCCCTGATTGGCGGACAGCGACTGCCAGCGGGCACGGCACCTAACGCTCCTTTGAGCTTTTCGATCCCCTGGGCGGGCCGCATCGTGGTCCTCAACACGTCCCAACCCCAGCTGATTCCCGAACTTCAGGCCCGCGTGGGTCGTCCACTCTTAGTCGCCCCGGCGGGAGGATCCCCGGATTGGAAGATACGCGTTCCGGCGGACCGCTCCTGGATGGCAAACCTCATGGGCGTGAAGCAGCAGAACTATGAGTTTCCGATTCGCCTCGAGGCGACGCCCGACGGCACCCGTATCGCCAAATGCTCCCTGAGCGACGGGCAGGTCACCCCCTTCGGGCAAACCTGCGAAGCGGGATTGGTCAGCGTTGGATATAATGATGAGGGGAGGATCTTGTGTCGGCCTCCTACCATTCCGAACTCCACCGTGCCTTTGCGCTGCCCCGCCGGGCAGTTCGCCGTTTCCACGCCCGGCGCTAACTCCACTTTTCGTTGCGTGGCTCCCGCGACGACTAGTCCGGTCGAGGGAGAATATCCGGAGGGATACTCTCCCTCGGCTTGTGGAGAGGTGGAAGTCGTTCATCTGGCGGTCCTAGTGGAGAGGGAAATCCAAGTCGGCGGCGGCCGAGATAAGATCTGGGAGGCGATACCCGGGGGTAGCCTCTACCAGCTGAATCAAAGCGATTACAGTTCTCACTGTGATTTTTGGGTGGGTTCGATCTGGACGGCGACCAGTAACCGAAATCTGACCGATTCTCAGGGAAGACGGGCTTGCATGCGCATTGGGTACCCTTGGGGGAATAAAGTGTTGGAACAAAGACGGCAAATCACCACCTTTCCCGGTGGATTCTCTTTGCCAGACGGAAGTTGGACGGTCTTGGATCAAAAATCAGACAACCGGCTCCTCGATCTTTTGAATGATTGGCGGCCGAATGAATCGGCCTCGGAAAATCGCAGAATCCTGCGCGCCTACGAAAGGCTTTCATCGGGAGCCATTCGGATAGTTGATGCCTTTGAGACCAGGGCAGAATGGGTGAATGCCATCGAGCACGCACCGGCGTCGTCCTTGGGCCGGGAAACCGGGAAGTATCAGCTCACCATGATGGAAAAACGCATGCTCCATACCACCTGCGGAGGAGGCCCATGAATTTGAGCAACCGTGGGGAGTCGTTGGTTTCCGTCCTATTGGGCGGCCTGATGGTGCTGGCGGTGCTATTGCCGACTTTGCAGTGGAGCGGATGGGGCGCGAAGCAGGCGGCCGCCGCCCGCACGCGCTCGCAGGCCATGGAAGGAGAGGTCCGCTACGGGTACCTCTTGGAAAACAGCGCTACCTGTTCGCAGTTCGTGAAAAATCTGAGTCTGCGCGCGTCGTCGTCTTCGGTCGGTGCCACGATCTACCGCGCTCGGCAAGAGACGGTTCTCTTCCCGAACGGCGTGCGCTGGCGCGTCGGTACGCCCTTGTGGGGGGATGTTCAGTTTGACGGGATGTCCGTGGAAGCCACGGTCGCGACCGCCGCGAGTACCCTGCCCCTTTCGGCCGATGACAGTGTGCCGGTGGCTCTGCGGGGGAGACTGCAGCTCTGGGTGAAATCCCAAGGGCAAAGGAAAACTTTGTCGGATACGCCGGTGCAACTACAAGGGATCCTGGACGGTACTCAGTTTACCGTCGGGCAATGCCTGGATACCCGGACCCCGGCGAGTCAAATCCAAGCCCCGATCGCGTGCGAAACGGGAGTATTTACGGGAATCGACTCGCAAGGGCGCCCCGTATGCGATGGCCGGATCGGGACTAACATTCCTCCGTTTTCCTGTGGTCAGGGAAATGGACTCATTGGCTTCGAGAATGGCGCGGCGGTCTGCGCCCCCCTTCCGGTGGCCGCCGCGTCCGCCTTCACTTACCGTCGGGAGATCTCCTGTCGATGGAAAAACGGAGTGCCGATCGTTTCCGGCAATGGGACGGAGAAAGAACTGGGCAGCTCACCGCAGGAGTCGTTTACCGATGTCTTCGCGGTGCCTTCCCGCAGCGTGATCGCGGTAACCCGGATTGTATCCCAATCCTTCCGACAGGAGTCAAACGATGCGTCGGCGCTGGAATGGGTACTGGGAGGGGCGTCGCATCTTCGGATTAACCTCACCAACGCCTATTCTCCCCATGGCGGATATTTGCCACCGGGAAACACCTGGGAAAAGCTCTTCGAAAGTACGATTAACCCTAGAAACTTAGATTCGCCTTACTCGGACTACCGAGGAAGCCCTTACTTCGGTTTTGCCCATGCCTACGCGCCAGGGAGCTTGCCTCTGCGTCCGTTGGGCCTCCGAACCGGCGAGGAGTTTCCGGCGGGCACGCGCCCCGGCGCGGAATGGGTGTTCGCTTACCGCTTGGCAAAGGATGATCAACTCATCCATCTCAACGGCGACGTGTCCTGCGGCGGATTCCCGAAGGCGTTGAATCAGCCGGCGACCGAGCTTTCGGTGAAGATTTCATTTTGTAATTCGGTTTCGAGCGATCCCCAGCACGACTGCTACGTGCCGAACGGGATGAAGGTCGAACCGACTCACCAGGGGAAGCGTTATGAATCTAGCTGAAACCATGGCGGCTATCGCGGCAGCCGCGGTCGTGGCCGGTGGTATCGGCAGCGCGGTGGTCCTCTCCAAGCGCGCCGAGCAAGGAATGGTGACCACGGACGATCGCTCCGAACTCATCAATAATATGATGTATCACCTGGTCAATAAGGAGCGATGCAGTAGCGCGCTCGCAGGGCAGCCCTTCAATGCGAACGGGACTTCTCCGATTTCTTTCGCCAGTAGGGATGGCGCGGTTTATTCGGAAGGGTCTGTACAAGATCGAATTCTCATCCGATCCCTGGGTCTGACCCCGGTTTACCGTTTTAGCGAAGACATCTATCAGGTCCGGCTAGATTTAAGCATTGAACGGGCCCAGTCCGGAGAAGTGGGGGGCAATTCGCTTCGTCCAGAAAGTTTTCAATTCATCGTGCAACTGGAACGGCCGGGCCTGGATCGGGTATTGAGCTGCGGCTCCTTCATGGGAAGGTCGGAAGCGCTCTGCCCGGCTGGCGAGTCGGTCATTTCCCTGGGAGTCGGAGGCGTGCCGGTCTGTGGACCGATCTCGGTGGCGGGAGCGACGTGCCCGGTCGCGGGAGAGGTGATGGTCGGGGTGGTGGATAATCGACCCGTTTGCGCCGCTTCCTATTCGGATCTTAGAAATCCCGTCGCTCGTCCGACGGGGCCGCCCACCACACCGCCTCCGGTCGTGCCGCCTGCCCCGCCTCGATGCGATACGGGGCCCTTCGAGGTCAGGACGGTCACGATGACCTTGCCGGAAACCCGCGGGAGTCTTCACTGCGATTGGAACCAAGGCGGAAATCTGGGACGACGCTCAGGACATACCCAAGCGCGCCACGAACAGCTCATTCAAAGCCCATTGCCCGCGGGGACGGTGTGCCGGGTGAAGCGGATCTACGGCACGGCTACTCAATTCAAATACGACGATCACCTGATCCTCACCCTAAACAACGCGGTTCTGATGACGAGCAGTTTGAAGATGCCGGTCTCCATTTTTCCCCAAGGTGCCGACGGATTACGGGATTACTCCTGGGAAACGATTCGGGGGGGAGAATCGCAGGCGAAGGCGCCGGACCCCGTAACGAACTGTATCCTGCCTTACCGGTGCGAGATTCCACGCACGGAGCGGGTGGGGCCATTTTCTCTAAACCTGGAGAATCCGGAAGCGGTTCCCGTCGGACAGGCTTTGGGCAGTCGCATTCGAAGCCGGAACCGCGTCGACCTGATGTTAGCGATCACGGGCGACGACGACAGCAGCGACTGCCAGCATCGGGATGCCATCCAGCTTTCCGTGGAGATGGAGTATCTCCGCTAACGAGGATCCATGTAGTGGATGCGAGCGATAAAAAAACAAAAGATGGATAAAACTATGACTAGAAAATCTAAAAATGTATTTTTGGTGGCCTGCATTTTTCTCGCCTTGCCGTTGTCTTCTTCTGCGGAACGGCGACAGCGGGATGGTGACCAACCGCCATCGGATAAGACGCAGCATGAAAGAATGATGGGTTGTTTTTCAACCTATGCCTATGGTTCAGCTCACGTCTTGAGCGGCTGGGATCCCGATGAGTATGAGGAATATCTAAGGCACCAGCTCCTAATCTGTCTTTATAACGTATTTGGATTTATCTGAAATGCCGTAGAATCGACTTATAGTTCCTGCAATACCGCCGCGAAGGTGAGAAAATCTTTCCGCCCCGAAGCGGAAAGCGTCTGTACGGCGGAAAGTTCCAGTCCATCTTCGGAAACGGAAAAGACTTCTACGGCGGAATCCGTGGCGGCATACAGGAATCGCCCGTCACGGCTAATTTCCATCGATCGGTAAACATCCACCTGACTCAGCACCTGCGTCGACGCATACGTAAAGGCGCCGGTAGCGGTGTTTATGGAGTAAGCGCGAATTTCTCCCGGAGAGGATTGCTTTAAGACATAAAAACTGTCGAGGGTGGGGTGAAGGGTGAAGTCCGAAATATTCGCGGAGATGCTTTCCGACTGCACACCCGTGAGAGCGCCGGTGGAGCCGTTGATCGCCATGGACTGGATGGTCAGCGAGGTGTTGAAGGCGCCGATGAGAATCTGTTCTCTGGGATGTGCCTCGATTTTTATCGCCGTTCCTCCTCCTAGAGGGCTGGTGGACGTAAATGCGGAAAGGCTTCCCGTGCTTGTGTTGAACGGAAGCGTGACGATACCCGAGGAATTGGTCGCCACAAAGAGGAAGTTGCCCGTGGAGCTAAAGGCGGCTCGTACGGGAAAACTCCCGCCCAGCGACTGAGAATTGATTAAGACGGGAGTACCCGCTTCGTCCAAGCTGAATGCCTTCACCGGCGTGCTGACGGTGTTGAAACCCACCATGAAGCGATGGCTGGGATCCACGGCCAGGGCAGTGACGGCCGCATCCGCGAAGCCTTGGTCCGCGTAGATGAGTCCCCCCGTGGCCGCGTTGATGCGCGCGACCAGGATACTTTGGGTAAGCGAGCTGGGCAGCCAAACCAGACCGTTGGTGGGAAAAAAAGGCGGGGAAATACCGGGGGAGATCTGCACGCCCGCGCCTTGGTAGAGGAGGGGAATGTCGTTGGTGTCCTCGCTCAGCGTGCCTGCATCTAAATCCACGCGGAAGTGGCCTAGGATCCCCTGGGGAAAACTCGAGCCGTAGTAAAGATAGCCGTGCCGTTTGACCGCCCGGGAAAACTTGGCCGTGCAACCTCCCCCTGCGGCGGACAGCGCGAGCGCAAGACAGAGCGTGACGCAAGGCCCAGTTTGCTTCATTAATCGATGCCGATGACGGCGGCAGACTCGTCGTGGGGGTTGGGCGGTTGGGGCTTATCTCCGCCGCCCATGGAGCGCGAGCAGTGGCGGACGTTGATGCTGAGTACTTTTTGGGCGCCCGGACAGTCCTGGGTCGCCGGATCGCAAAGGGAGCTCAATTCGGGCGCGTTCCAAGGAATGTTAGCGATGTCCTCGCGGCAGAGGGCGGGATTGTCCTTAATGGGGAAAATCTCTCCCCGCAGTTCTCTGTCGATGAGTTCCACGAGCGTGAGTTCCTGAAATCCCGTGAGACCTAACCGAGGGGCATATCCTACGAGGTCGCGGTTGCCGTTGATGCAGCTCGCGTAAAGCGCCCCGCCGTCGGTTTCGTTTTCAAACGCGTACTGCAGCAGCTGGCAGGCCTGAATTAGAATCTGGCCGATTTGGCTCGCCCGCTGTTCAGGAGAGAGCAAGATGGGGTTTCCGGTTTCGGTGCCGATGCGCTGGCTGTCCGAGTTGATGCGCGGGCTGCACGAAAAGCCCGCCGCGGCCAAAGCCAATAAAAGACTGGCGCAGATCAGCTTTCTTTTAGAAAATGAAGAGATACGCATGAATTGGCCCCCTCGCTCTCTTAATATTATATGTTATTAGTCGGTTTTTATCTAGGTGGACTCAAGGGGTTTGGGGAGAACACGTATTCGAGTTGAATACGAATAGGATGCGATTTGGCGGATGTGTCTGGACGGACACATCCCCGGGGCAAATACTGGGGTGTTAGGCTGTTTTTACGGGTCGACTCACTCACCTTCCTAAGCCCAGCCCCCATGCCCCTGGAATCTGGTATAAACCGGAGGGTGAGTGAGTCCGGCCGACATAAAGGATGGGGTATTGTCCAACGCTAAAACGGCTCCCAACGTATTTGAATACGACGACTACCGGGCATTCCTGGCCGATTTCTACGTTCATCGCAAGGAAGTAGAGGCGGGTTTCTCCTTCCGCAATTTTGCCCGTCGCGCGGGCCTGAAGTCGCCCAACTTCCTGAAGCTGGTGATCGAGGGGAAGCGCAATCTCACCGAGGCGAGCTTACAGCAGTTTTTGCGGGCGCTGCGCATGACCCGCATCCAAGCCGATTTTTTTTCCGATCTCGTTTTGATGTCGCAGACGGAGAACGACGGGGTCAGGGACCAGATTCGGGAGAAGGTGCGGAAGATCCGCCTCAAGCGCCGCGTGCGGGCCCTCTCCGAGCAGCAGCTGAACTATTACACGGCCTGGTATTATATCCCCCTGCGCGAGATGGTCACGCATCCGGGATTCCGCGAGGACCCGATCTGGATCGCTCAGCACATGATCCCGCGGATATTGCCCAGCGAGGCCATTCGCGGGATTGAGCGCCTGCTCGAAATGGGCCTCCTCCAGCGGAATGATCAGGGAAAACTCGTGCAGATCGACGAAAACATCACCACCGGCGACGAGGTGAAGTCCGAACAGGTGGCCGAGTTCCATCGCAGCACCATGCGCCTGGCGGCCGAGTCGTTCGACGTCATTCCGCGCGAGCTACGCGACGTTTCGTCGATCACTTGCTCGATCTCCGAGGAAACGGCGGCGAAAGCCAAAGTCCTGATCCAGCAGTTTCGCAAGGACCTCCTGGCTTTTTGTTCGCAGGACGCGAAGGCCGAACGGGTGTATCAAATCAATTTCCAGTTTTTCCCCGTCACGAAAAAGACCAGTGAATAGACTCGTCTCGTGGGTCGCGGTAGCTTCACTCGCGCGCGGCCTCGATGGAAACGAGCTCACCCCCCTCGCAGATCACGGTGAATTGAATGGGGCGGCAGCAGACATAGCAGTCCTCGATGTAACTTTGGTGATCTTCGGAGGTGTCCACCACGACGGAGAAGGACTCCCCGCAAAAAGGGCAATCGACATCGGTTTCCATGCTCCTAGCATATGCCTGGATCCGCGCCTTTGGGGCTAAATATATTTTCGACGCCTGTCTAAAATCGTTGTAAGGTCAGCCCGAGTGCCAATCCTGGTTAATGCCCACCAAATCACGAAGTCATTTTCGGCGCGGCCCTTGTTCGACGGCTTGAGCTTTTCCATCGAAACGGGCGAGCGCGTGGGCTTGATCGGCCCGAACGGCGCGGGCAAGAGCACGCTCCTGAAGATCTTGGCTGGCCGCACTTCGCCGGATGAAGGGACGCTCTCCACCCAAAGAGGGCTGCGCGTGGGTTATCTGGAGCAGGTACCTCAGTTCCAATCCGACGCGACGGTACAGACATCGGTTATGGAAGGCATCGTCGACGAAGGCGCCGATCCGTACGACTGGGAGCATATCTCCCGGGCCCAGGAGGTGATGGCCAAGCTTTCACTTTCCGGTGAAACCGCCGGGGTGAGCCCGGAAACTCCCATTGCCAAGCTGTCCGGAGGCTGGAAAAAGCGCGTGGCGCTCGCGCGTGAGCTATTGCGCCAGCCCGATCTGCTCCTGCTCGATGAGCCTACCAACCATCTGGACGTGGAAAGTATTCTTTGGCTGGAAGACCTGTTGGCCAATGCGCGCTTCGCGACCCTCACGATCACCCACGATCGCGCGTTCCTCCAGCGCATCTCCAATCGGATTCTGGAGCTCGATCGCCGCAATCCCGGCGGCATCTTGAGCGTGCCCGGGGGCTACGCCCAGTATTTGGAGACGAAGGAGCAGCTGCTGGCCTCCCAGCAGAGCACGGAGACCCGGCTCCGCAATACGCTGCGACGGGAAACCGAGTGGTTACGCCAGGGCGCGAAGGCGCGGACCACGAAGCAGCAGGCCCGCATCCAGCGGCATGGCACGCTCTCGGACGAGGTTGACGAGCTCGCCTACCGGAACCAGACCCAGTCGGTGCGGCTGAATTTCCAAAGCGCGGAACGCAATCCCAAGAAACTGGTCGATGCTCAAGGCATCGCCAAGAGCTATGGGGGCCGCGTGATTGTCCCGAAGATCGACCTCTTGATCACGCCCCAAAGCCGCGTGGGCCTCCTCGGCCCCAATGGATGTGGGAAGTCGACGCTCATTCGCATGCTCATTGGATCCGAAAATTCCGATGGAGGGACCATCGCGCGTTCGGACCAGTTGACGGTCTCTTACTTCGAGCAGAATCGCGAAAGTCTCGACCCACAGACGTCGGTACTGAAGACGATCTGCCCCAATGGCGATCATGTCGATTACCGGGGTACTCGTGTTCACGTCCGCAGTTACCTCGATCGGTTCCTCTTCACGGCCGGGCAAGCGGAGATGGCCGTGGGCAAGCTATCGGGAGGCGAGCAAAGCCGGCTACTGCTCGCGAGGCTGATGCTCACGGAGGCCAATCTATTGATTCTCGATGAGCCAACCAACGATCTGGATATGGCTACGTTGGATGTCCTGCAAGACGTCCTGCAGGAGTATAACGGCGCCGTGATCTTGGTTACCCATGATCGGTATTTCCTCGATCAAGTTGCCAAGCAAATTCTCGCCTTTGGCGTGAACGAGCAGGGCGCGAAGTGCATCGTGCCCTTCGAGGGATTGCGGCAATGGGAAGCTTGGCACGATGGACAGGCGGCGCGGCTCGCTGGCCCCGAGTCGCGGACGGCCGCAAACGTCCCGTCCGCGCAACCGGGGGGCGCGAAAAAGAAAAAACTGAGCTTCAAGGAGCAGCGCGAGCTCGACGGCATGGAGGCCGCGATCGGGCAAGCCGAGGCGAAGGTGGCCGCGCTTACGGCCGAGTGCGCGGATTCGCAGGTTGCCACGGATTCCGTCCGACTCAATCGAGTCATGGCGGACTTGGCGGCGGCTCAAGGCGAAGTGGAGCGCCTTTACGCGCGTTGGTCGGAGCTGAGTGAGTAGCTGATTCGTATTCCGGATGAATACGCGGAAGCACGCGCTGTTGAAGTCTTGGGCAGGCGAAAAAAATAGGGACGGTATTTTTTCTGGCTTCGACGTGTATTCCGGATGAATACGCGGTCTTTCCGGTACCTGTGTGAGACGTGGTCGTAGTTCCTTCCGGCACACCCCTTGCGATGTTCCTCAATCGAGAGCGCGAGCGAGCAAGGAGAGTGAAAGTGAAAGCACCTAAAGTGAAGAGTTTTATCTTGGGAATTTTGGTGGCGATCGTGGGTTCGGGCGGCGTATCGATGGAACCCGGCTTCGCGGCCGGCTTGGGCGGTTCCGGCTGCGGGACCCTATCCATGAATACTCCGCGCTGCCAGATGTTCATGACGTCGCGAGGCTACGGCGCGGCTTTCAGCCCGTTTTATGGCACCCCGTTCCTGCCTTACTCGATGCCGCCGATGCTTGGGCAGCTCACTTATTATCCCTCGATGGCCACGGCGGGTGGATTCTACTCCCCTTATTATTTCGGCGGTGGGACGCATCCGTATGTAGCCCCGGCGCCACACGGCGGAATGGGCTGGCGCGCTTGGTGAGATGCCGCGCAGGCGAGGTGCCAGCTCACAGTTAAATCAGAAGGTCACCACAAAACGAATCGATTGAAATCGACTCGTACACTTCGTGAAACACCCCATTCTGCCAGTATCCGCATTTAGCGACGCAGTAGGAGATGCCTAGTGTGCCTTGCGGCTTCGTTTGGCTATAGTGGCAATCCCAATCCAAGGGGTGCACGGTTGGCGAGGCAAAAGCCGAAGTCGTTAGCACTGCAGTCATTACGATTTTCACACCCAGCCGATGTATCCACTTTATCATGTATTATTCCCTCTCACTGTTTCGTTCCAAGTCCCGAATGGGTGTTCCATGTGTTGGCGGCGTCGGACTTCGTCCAAACCTCCATGTACACGCTGCCCGACTTGGCTTCTTCCATTTCTCCAAAACCTACCTGGTTCGGACGGTTGTTTTCGTCGATCGTAAAACTCATGTGGGAATCTCTATTCTATGATGAAATGTTGTGACGCGTAATTTATTTCCGTCCCACGCCCGACGCGGGTTGTGAAATGAGTATTCGGCGAGAATACAGAAAGTTCCGCATCGGCAGAAGCTCTAAGCCGACAGGGACACCGTAAAAGTGGAGCCGTCGCCCGGTCGGCTTTGTACTTCAATCGTTCCGCCGTGGGCCTCGACGATCTGGCGAGTGATGTACAGGCCCAATCCCAAGCCGCTCACGCCCTCTCCGGATCGCCCCCGTTCGAAACGTTCGAAAATTCGTGCTTGCTCTTCCGGCGTGATTCCCACGCCGTGATCCGATACCGATAGCCGGGCGGTGCCGTCCGCGGCGCGTTCCACGCGCAGGCAAATCGGATTTCCCCGGCCGTACTTAATGGCGTTTGAAACGAGATTGTTCAAAATCTGCAGGATGCGGGTGGGGTCGTAATTCCCCAGCACGGGCGCGGGAGCTTGCAGGGCGAGCGTGCTGCCTTTCTTGGCGGCCGCTTCGCGAAAGTGCTCCACGACTTCCCGGGCGATCTTCGCGACATCACAAAGTTCCGGCCGTAAATTGAACTTACCCAGCCGGAGTCGTGTAAGGTCCATTAGCTCTTCGATCAGATCGCTTAGGTTTCGTACTTGGCTCAATGCTCCGGTCAGGTGTTTCTGTAGCTTAGGATCTTCGGCGAACGCCCTCGCGGCGTTGGTGCCTTCGGTGGGTAGCGCGTTCAAGTTATTCTTCATCATTTGCAGCTGTAGCGAAAGCGCGGTGAGCGGGGTCTTTAGTTCGTGCGAAGCAATGGATAAGAACTCATCGCGGCTCTGTAGCGCTGACTTTGCTTCGGCGTAGAGACGGGCGTTTTCTTCCGCCATCCCTTTCAACTCCGCGGTCCGCTCCTCCACGCGCATTTCTAGCTCCGTGTAGGAAGCCTGCAGCTGCGCGCCCATTTCGTTGATCGCCCGCCCCATCCGCCCTAATTCATCTCGGGAGCGCGTGGCCACGCGGAACCCGAAGTCGCCCCGGCCAATCCGCTGGGCGGCGTCGTTGAGCTCCGCCAGTCCACGGGCCAGACTGCGGCTTGTGAGGTAGGTAATCGTGATTCCGATGCTCTCCACAATCAATACGGCGAAAAACAGGAGCGTCATCAGGATGCGCTCGAGCCAGCGCGAGCCGGCGGCGAGCGTGTTGGAGAAATCGGTCTCGACCTGGGTAAGCCGACGGTTAAGGGATTGGATTTGGTCCAGTAGCCGGCGGGTCTCCGCGGGATCGGGAGACGCGCCGGAGACCGTGGCGTGGTAAGCCACGGCGGAAGCGCGCAGCTCGGTTAGAAGGTCGTCACCCTGTCCCCAGAGCTTCACCGCATGGTCGATGTAGTGAACCCAATAAAAACGCCGGAGCAGGTCGATCATCGGAGTGATGTCATCGCCATGCACCTGCCCCTGCAAAAATCCGCGCCGTGCTTCGGCGAGATCCGGAGTTGGTTTTTCGAGCGCGAGTCGAGCGATGTGATCGCCTTCGGGAATACGTAGCTGGGAATGGAACTCCTGATAGTCCGCCTCGTCACGTGTGCTGACGTATCGTTGCAGACTGTAGAGCGCGTCTTTCTGGGCCTTGGACCAAAGGCCTTCGCCCCCCACGAACGCGCGCACCGCCGTAAGTGTATGCATGGAAAAGCGCAGCGTGATCAGCTCCGCGGCGATCAAAGCCGCCATGATTCCGACCGCAAAATAGAGTTTCTTGGCGATGGATAAATCCGCCCACCGCTTGGTCAACCAAGCCACCATCGTAATCTCTTTGCATAACGGCAGATCTCGCGCTTGGGAAGCGCCGAGCCGGGTCTTGTCTAAAATATTTAATCAGTAATTACATTAACTTAACTCAATGTTTTGACTTTAACGCACCGCTTCAATAAACTGGTTCTATTCGGGGGCGTATTCGGGGTTTTTTCTTATTCCTATTCACGTTGGAATTCGTCCGCTCCCGTTTGGGGGTATCGGGGCATGGTGTACGTTCGCGCATTGGGGGCATTTTCTTTTTTCATTTTATTTTCGGCCTGTGGGATGTCGTTGCAGAACGAGGCCTATCGGCTGGGTTCCGATCCGCGGCTGCCGGGCGATTCGGAAGTCATTCTGGCGGAGTCGCTTAAAACTCGATCCAACGGCAACCTCGATGCGCGCGTGATCGCCGATCGTACGACGCCGGCGGACCAGATTTTCGAGGAAATTCGGCCCCGGGGCGTGGAGGCCGTGCGCGTGTACTTCAGTCGCCCCATCCGCCAGGGGGATGCCGATCAGGCGGAGATTTCCGTCGTGGGAAACGGCGCGAACGGTGAGATTGATCTTAGTGGCGTACGCACGGAGGTGGATGTCGACCCCTCCGGTATGAACGCTACCCTGACTTTTGACCCTCCCTTGACGGAAGCCGGCAAGTACGCGCTATTTTTGGACAGCCTCCGTGACGAACGCGGGCGACCCGTCGAAGGATTAGTTGAGATCCCCTTCGATGTCTTCATCGGGGATGTCAACCGCACGGGACGCATCACCGTGGACACGCTCTTCGTGTTTCTCAACCACTGGTTTGCGCAGGAGACGAGCGCCGACTTCAACTACGACGAGCAGATTACCATCGATGATCTGTTCCAATTCCTGAACCTCTTCTTCGCTTCCAACGGCATCGATCTCAGGGCGATCCTGCGGCCAGGACGTTAAGCCGTATTCAATCCGGTTACGAAAACCCGCCGTTTTACCGGGGGTGTCCCATTTGACCCCTGATTTTTCGACGCCTACGCATGCGATCCTACCGTCAAGTGGGGTCCATTTCGATGCACGTAAGTTTAAGCTCCAAACAAGGGTTTTCGGTCGTCGCTTTGCTGGCGACCATGGCGTTGACCATCATCCTCTTCGAAAGCTCGTTGGCGGGCTTGCTCAACTCGGCGCATCTGAGCCAGGCGATTTTCTTGCGGGACCTGCTTCGCGATTCCACGGATCAAGCGGGCGCCCTGCTGGCTACCCCGGAATTCTGTAAAAAACTTCTCGAAAATGTGCACTGGGACGCGACGGATGTCGGCGTACCGCAGGCGATTCAACCCAACGTCGCGCTCATTCCAGCCCCGGTAGCCGCCACTTTCCGGATCGATTCCGTGGTTCCCGGCGCGGGAAACGCCACCGCGCTCGGCACGTTGATCCTAGCCCTGCAGGGACAGGGAGTCTCCTCGGCGAAGTCCGAGGTGAAGCTGACCGCCACCATCAACACGTTGCCGACGGGGACCGAGCTGCTTTCGTGTCGGGCGGCCTCGAATGGGAATCTTACTAACTTTCAGTGCCCCGCCGGCCAAATATTGGCGGGAATTCAGGCCGGACAGGGGATTTGCCGGCCGATCGAAACCAGCCAACTGGCGGGCCTCACCCGAGTATGCACGGCTCGTCAGTTCGTTCGTGGCTTTACGTCAGAGGGAGAACCGGTATGCGAAGACTTTCCGGCGCCGATCTGAGTAGGGATCGAAGTGGATTTTCGACTTTGGAAATGATGGTAGCCGCCCTGGTTGGCGTCACGAGTATCTACGTCCTGGGAGATTTTCTGACGCTATCCCAGCGCCAGCGCGTGACCGTGGAAAAAAAGATGGCCAGTCAGCAGGGGATGCAACGGTTGCTCGCGGGCTTCGGAAACGCGGGCACTTGTACGCGAATCCTCCGGGATCAGCGCTTCGACGTCCATCAACCCGTCCAGTCTTATTCGATTCCCGAAAGCTGGTTCGGCCCCGACCTGACCCGGATGAAGGTCCACAACCGGGGAGCGGTGGGAAACCACCGGTTCGAGGTGAAGATCGAACCCGAGATTCCCTTCACGCACGGTCTGGGTGTGAATGCTTTTTTGGAGATTTCCCCCGATACCCAGAAAATTTCCCGCTGCATCGGAGCCGAGCCGAGCTCGGTTCCGAACCTGGACTGCCCGGGGGGCTTTGCCTTGAGTGGCACCGTCCACGGCCAGTGGACCTGTGCGCCCGTCGATGAGTCGCTGATTGGCTCCGTGGGCAGCTGTCCCGCCGGACACTATCTCGTCGCCGCCCCGGCTTCGCCCGAGAACTGCCGGCCGCTCAACGTTGGTCCGCTGTACGAAAATATTTATGAAACCACCGCGACCGGACCGGTCGACATCGCGTTTCCACGCGCCCGGCAAGCGGCTTACCTGCCTAGCATCGGCAACCGGCTTATTTTATTCGGCGGCGCCGATAGCGCGCAGGTTCGTCGCAACGACGTCTGGTCATTCGACGTGGTTACCCATGCCTATCAACAGCTGATCGGAGAGAACGGCGGCTCCGGCGGCGGAACCCCGGGAGTTCACTTTCCCGAGGGCAGGTCCGCCGCCGGGGTCGCCGCCATTGGTACTGACCTATACGTCTACGGCGGCTACCGTCCTTCTCCGCAGGCGTGGTTCGGCGATCTTTGGAAGTTTGATACGTTGACGGTGAAGTGGACCCGTCTCTACGCCCATGGTTCCGGTTTCGGTCCGGGCCTTCGGTCCGACACGGTTCTGCAGGCAATCGGGAGCCGGTTGTATATTTTCGGAGGTTCGATCCGGGAGGGGGGAGCCACCACGTACGGAAACGACGTTTGGAGTTACGACGTCGCGACCGGTGCGTTTGCCCGCATAAAGGATCAGGATAATGGAAGCGCGGGTGGGTTACCCGGCGTCGATTTTCCCGCCGGCCGCAGCTTTCACGGTCTCGCCGCAAACGGGAGCCGGCTTTATATTTTTGGCGGAAAAAATGGGGCTTATCTCAACGACCTGTGGTCGTTCGAAACCGCCGATGGCCCGGGTAAATATTCCTTCACGCGGATCCACGACGGCAGCGGCACACCTGGCGTCACCGTGCCCGCCCCCCGCACGAGTTTGCGCATGGTCTCGATCGGCACCAAGTTGTTCATCTTCGGGGGGGCGAGCTATCAGCACGAAGGTGCGCTCCCGCAGCCGGCGCCCGTCACCGACCCGGTCGTGCGTCGAGGCGATCTCTGGGTGTACGAGCTTTCCCCCGATAAGCCTTCGCCGGGGTATCAGCTCAAGCGACGGGACCAAGACCCCGGCCCCGATTTGGCCCATCCTAATATTCCCCCGGTACCGCGGAGCGCGTTTGGGTTCGGTACCGTGGGTTACAACGCCTACATCTTCGGGGGGGACCAAGACCCGGTGCGGGGAAACGACGTTTGGAAGGTGAATCCCTATGGGAAATAACCGAGGCTTCACATTGATAGAAAACCTAAGCGGACTTGGGTTGCTCGCGATCGTACTTCTGGCCGCCATCGGCGGTTACTCCGCTTATTTCCGGCAAACCAAAATCAACCGGGATCAATTGGAGTTTATCCAATTCAAGAGCCTCGTGTCCCATGCGGTTAGCGATCCCCAGCTTTGCAACGGGCTCGTGGCGAATCAAAGCTATGCTTCCGGAGGCGGATCGGGCTCCGCTCCCTTGAGTTTGCCGCTGGGCTCGGACTTCAACCTGACCGCCGGTGCGGTAAGAAACGGACTCAACATCACCGCGGTGAACTTGGAGGAGATCTGGTCGAGCGGTGAATTCAGCGTATTGCGGTTAAAGCTTCGCGTGAGAACCGCGGGTGGGATTCGCGAACCCGCCTGGACGATTCCGGCCCGAAACACGGGCACCCAAACCGTCGCGCAATGCTTGATCGATCCCGCTCTCGCAGCGGCTTGTCCGGCCGGAAAAGTTCTCGTGGGATTCGACGCGCAAGGGGGAGCCCTTTGCCAAGCCCTGACCGCCGTGGCCCAAGACCTGCTCCCGAACGGATGCCCAGCGGGATGTTATCTCCTGGGAATTGTTAACGGCCAGCCCGCTTGTCGGGGTCTCCCTAGCTTTGAATCCGGTACGGTGCCCGACGATCCACCGCCTTGCCCCTCGATGGCCGGTCCGCCGCCCCCGCCAGGATCGAGCGGGGGAGCACGTCCGCCCGAGTTTAGTGACGCGATTACTCTGTGAAATTCGAATAAACGATGGGCCTGTATTCAAACTGAATACGCCATTTCTCTCAGGGGAGTGTCGGTCGCCGTACAATAGTTGTTTGTTTTGATCAACAATATAAACTGGTATGCATAGGGAGAAAAAGGCGATGTCTTGGGGGGCCTCGATTTCATCACTGGCGGTGACCGCGCTTTTAGTCTTAAGCGCCTGCGTCTTTCCGAAGGACGAGCCCGCCTTGCGCTTTGAGGCTCGCCGTCCATCCGCCCAGTCGTCCCCCGCCGCCACCTGCGGCGAAGCGGGCTTTCGAACGATCTGGCAAAACACGCTCGTTCCCCGGTGTAGTACCTGCCACGGATCGGGCGCGCTTCTGCCGGCGTTTGCCGATGCGTCCGTGGAAGCCGCTTACGGGGTTGCACGGAGCCGAGCCGACCAGATCGCGCAAAACGCGGCGGATCCCGCTCACGGCGATGGACGCTGCTGCGGGTTAGACGCGAATTCTCCGGAGCTTCAGGCGATCCGAGCCTGGAGCGCGAATCCGGAACGCTGCCCGAGCGCGGATGAGTCGATCCCTTTGTCGAATTCCCCCGCCGAGCTGACCCACGACGATCTGGCGAGAAAGCTCCGTGGCGTGGCTTTCAATTTCTGTGATCGGGCTCCCGCGACGGAGCACGTAGTGGCCATTCTCGAGGCCCCGGACGCGGCCTCCGCGCGCCGTGCCTACGAGGGGGCCGTGGAAAGCTATCTGACGCCGACGTGCCTGAAAATGCCCATGCTGCGGCTCCACCAAAATCTGTTGGGCGTAGGCGACGCCGTTTTCGACCGCATTGCCAACGGGGGCGCCTGGCTAGGATCTTATGTAGTGGTCAACGACCTCGCGTATTCGGACCTCATTACGGCGAACTACTGCATCGGGCTGGCGGAAGACAACCGCACCTATGTGCGTCGCGAGCTCATCGCGGAGTGCCAGTCGCGCGCCACGAGCGCGGTGGCGCCTGGCGATGTTCGGCCGATGAGCGGCGTGCTCACCAACCAGTACATTCTCAAGCGGTATCAAAGCGCCTATCACTTTCGTCAACTGCGCTTCGTTTTCGAAAACTTGCTGGATTCGTCCTTCCCATTTGATGGCGAGCCCCGGCCGTTGGCCGCGCAATTCATTCCGCGCGGACCGAACTTTAATCCCGCCAAACAGCCGACCCACTTCCACCCGCAAAGCCCGGACGAGCCCAACTGCGTGAGCTGCCACCAGCAAATGAATCTCTACGTGAGGCCGTTCTGGGAGTATTACTCGGACGGTCGGCAATACACCTTTCCCTTCGCTCTCGATCCGAACATGAAACGTTTGACGGACCTGCAAGCGGTGAATCTGGAGAACCGCTTCGAGTACTATGGCACCCCCGTGCGCTATCTCCGCGACTTGGGGCTCGCGATCATGGAGAAGACGCCCGAGCGGTTCGATCGCGCCAGCGCCAAGCATTTCCTGAACTACGCATGGAATCGGGGTTTGTTTGATGCCGTTCCCGAAGCCGTCCTGGCGCATCAGACGCGAAAGTTTTCCGAAAAAGACCGTAAAGTACGGCCGTTCCTGCTCGAGTTCTTGCGAAGCGACGCATTTCTCGAGCAGCCCAGGCGGAGGTTGGACCCATGAAACGCTGGTGGCTCGTGGTCCTGTTCTTCTGCATTAGCGGGTGTTCAGGATTGAAAAAAAACGAAGGCGCGCAGGTGCGGGGATCCTTCCCGGCGCACGGTCCTGCGCTTTCTCCGCGGACGGATGATCTCTCGCTCGCGCCGAACGTCACCCGCATTCATCCCTCCGCTTTCGCGAATCATCTGATCTCCCTGGGGGGCCGATCCGGCTCCGACGGAGTGGCCAACCGGATCGCGGCCGGTCGGCCGACCCAGTTCCTATACGGAGGCTCCAACTACGCCGCCGAGGTGAACGAAGACCGCGGCTTCACGATCGCCCACACCAAGCTGCTCAGCGCATTGATCCGCGATTTCTGCCTGGAGATCGCGACTGGACCGGGAAATCCGCGGATACTGTTTCCCGATGCCGACCCCGCGCGGGTGGACGCCCGCCATTTGTTTCTCACCGCGATTTCGCGCTATCCGACGGAAGAGGAGACGGAAGCGCTGGAAGCCCGTCTGCAGGCCGCCACGCAAAAGCGCGTGACGGCTTGCATGTTCGTGCTCGGCAGTCTGGAAGCGATGACCGTTCACTGATTTAATTTGCGAGGAAAGCCATGAGAAAGCCCGAAAAAAAGTACACTCGCCGCGATTTCGTTTCCCGCGCCAGCCTTCTTGCGTTGGGCGCGGGGCTCAGTCCCTGGCTGCGGCCTTACTTTTTCGATCGATTGATCAAGCGCGCGGGCGCGGACGACGCGCTTCCTCCGCTTTGCATTTCCATCGCGGCGGATCTCGGAAATCTCCCATCCGCGGCCTCGCTGGCCGTCCCCGGATACGCATTGAACCCTTCCGATTTTTTTGGAACTCCCATCGGCACCTTCGAAGGCGATCCGTATTTCGCCTCCCATTACGATCTCGCGCCCGGGCTGGTGCCGGGTACGCCGGTCATTCGTAGTTACGGGAATCGTGTCCTGCGTTTGGCGTCCCCGTGCGCGAGCTGGCCCGAGGACCTCCTCGCCCGGACCGCCGTTTTTCAAGGGGCGGAGAGCATGACCGGTCATGCGCCGCAAACCGACGAGCGATGGAATACCAACCGTAAATTTCCCGCCCTCGCGAATTGCTATCAGCATCGGCATTCCGGTCGATTCGCCTTTAGCCCCGCGGTCGAGTTACTGGCCGGCGGCGCCCTGGCAAGCTCGCTCTACGCGCCCGCCGGTTCACCCGCCACCTATGACGTCCCTCGGCTTCGCCTGGTACCAGGAAACGCCGAGGAGACGCTCAACCAGGCCCGTCTTTTCGTCGAACCCATGCCCGCCACTACCTCGTTTTCCGCTACGGAGGCGAGCGCCGTCGTTTCCGCCTGGGAAGATCTGAATCAGAAGTACGCCGTGGCCACGAACGCCGTCCGCGACCTGTCCGAGGTGCTAAGCCGAATTGGACAGGCGTATTTCGGATTGACCCAGGAGTCGTTACGGGGAGCGCTACGGGATTTGTCGGTCGACGGCGTGAGCGGCTACGACGAGTACGGAATCGCCACCGCCGTCGCCATCCAGGGACACAACCCGCGCCTGTTTTTTTGGCTGAGTGAGTTGTTTCTCGCCAACGGACTGGCCGGCTTCGTTTCGGTCTCCACCTCATCGACGGATTGGCATCGGGAGATTTCCATCACCAATTATGGCGATTCATTGTACGTTCTGCAGCGTGAGTACGCCGAGGCTCAGCGCATCTTCCATGCTCGCGCCCAGCGGATTCCTCGCCTCGGAGGGAGTGGCGAGTCGTTGGCGGACGGGACTTATATTCATCGCTTCGTACGTCGGGCCGCTCATAACAACGGCAGCTTCGCCGACGGTTCGCTCGCGGCGGGCACCCTCATCGGTCCCGACGTGCTCGGTGGCAATTGCGGGGATCTGACGTTGCGGTCGAACGGCGCTTCCCGGGAAGTGGCGCTGCTGGGCTGGGACCCTAGTACTCCTTACGGGCCGCCTCGCCCTCAGGCGGCCAACCCACTCCAGGTAACCGCCAGTCTAGCCCAGGCGCTCGAGTGCGACGCTTTCGTGGAGTGGTGCCGCAGCTATCACGCCCTAGCGCCCCTCCCTATCTTTGGCTCATAGATTGAGGGCTCGGCTGCAGCCCGGGCTCCCTCGCGGCCCGCAAGCGCGTCCCCCTCCGGTGCCGTGCCTTTTTAGAGGAAAATGCTGAGCGGGATACTGTTGTGCGATGTCTGAAAACTGGTGGGTCGTGGAGGGCTCGAACCTCCGACCCGGTGATTAAGAGTCACCTGCTCTACCAACTGAGCTAACGACCCACCTTATCGTGTAGGTCCCGAGGGATAACATTCCCACTTTGGAAGTTCAAGGGTATCCTAGGGAGGTGAGCCACTCTCGCGGTAGCGGTAAGATATCGTATTTATTGATGATATTTCTCGTTGGTTTTCTCCCCCTCGCCGGGGCGACGACCTTCAGCGTGCCGCCGTTTCCGAAGTCGGTGGAAAGCGCTTCCATCATCGTGCGCGGAGTAGTGGGTACTCAGCACGGACGTTGGGCATCCGGGCGGGACGGCGTGCGACGGATTTTTACTTACACTGAAATCGCGATCGACGAAGTCGTGAAGGGGAAGCTCACGGGAAATTCCGTGGTCGTGCGCGATTTGGGCGGCGAAGTGGAGAAGGTGGGAATGCAGGTGCCGGGCGCCGCGCAGTTCCTGCGTGGGCAGTCCGTCGTGGTCTTCATGGAAGAGGAAAATCCGGACGGCTCGCACGATGTGTGGTCGATGGCCCTCGGGAAGTACGACCTGGAAGAGGGGGCGGACGGAGTCCCGAGACTCACGGGACCCGGGCTGGGGCCCGTCGGTATATTGACGGCCGAAAAGCCCGGCGAGATCCACGAAGATCACTCATCCGATCGACAGGACCAGGGGATTTGGACGATCGAAAAGTTGCGCCAATTAGTCCAGGACCAGGCCACCCCAGTCGCTGTGCCGGCGGCCACGCCCGCGCCGAAAGTCAGTCCGTTGCAAACGCTTAGCCCTCCTCGGCCCGCCGGAGCGAAACCCACGGAGAAGGAAACCGTTTTCGTGACGAAAGCGAAGCGGGGAAGCGACTGGAGCGGCCGTGTGCTTTGGATCGTCGCCGGTTTTTTGGCGGGTATTTTCTTCAGCTTGTATTTGCGTCGTAAAAAGAAATAGAATTTCTATTGGGACCGGCATGGATGCCTGAGAGGAGTCCCAACGCGGATGAGATTTTACTTCGCTTCAAGGATGAAGCTGAAGCTGCCGCCGGCTTCGCCGCTGGCCGTGGTCTTCGGTCTGGTCGCCTCGGTCTTCACTTCGTCCACTCACGCTTACACCATTACCGCCGCTGGCTCCGGTCAACCCGTACATTGGGGAGTGCCGAAGCTGAACCTGGCGGGCAATCCCGCCAATCGAGTGGGTTTGTCCCCCGATTATTTTTTCCAGGCCGTCGTGCGGGGGCTGCGGCGCTGGCAAGCCGCCACCGGCGGCGTCATTCAGTTCGATTACTGGCAAGGCAACGACGCCGATATCTACGTCCCAAACAGCAACTATAACAACGTGTCTTCGGTTTATTTCGCTTCCGCCTTGCAGGGCGGCCAGCAGTTGGTGAACACGAACATCATCGGCCTCACCCAGGTGTGGTACAACCCCGACACCGCGGAAATCCTCGAGGCCGACGTCGTGCTGAACGACTTGCATTACACGTTCACCGCCGGCACGGGCGACACTTCAGGTCCGGGCTCGGGCCGCGTTTCGGGCGGCGTAGGGTCGCAGGTTTATCTCGAAAACGTGCTGACTCACGAGTTGGGGCACGCTTATGGTCTTTCCCACAGTGGGGGACTGCAATCCACGATGCTCTACATGGAGGCGCCGGACCAGGCGCACCTGAGCTGTGACGATATGGCGGGCGTGCGCCGGCTTTACGGCAACGCCGCCACGCCGGCGATGGGTTCCATCAACGGTCGTATCGTGCGCGAGAACGGGACGGGAATTTTCGGCGTGCAGGTCGTGGCTATTTCTAATGATCGCGGCGTCGCGCTCGCGTCGTCGCTGACCGATCCCGCCGGGAATTACACGATCTCCGGCTTGGAGCCGGGCACCTATCACCTCATGGCGGAGCCATTCTATTCCGGCGCTTCGACCCTGCCGCCTTACTACGCCTCGGTCAACCACAGTATCTGTGGTGGCGCCAGGTTTGGTAGGCGCTTCTTGTTTTCGGGAGGGCAAGAGCTCGCTCCGGTTTCCGTGAGCTGGGGACAGAACATCGGCGCCGGTACGCTCACGCTCCAATGCGGGACTTCGGGCGGCGCGGTGATTCCCTCGACGGTCGGCGGAACCACCCAGGGGAGTGCCTCCGAAGTTTCCTCC
Organism: Bacteriovoracia bacterium; assembly: GCA_050251055.1. Lineage (GTDB taxonomy): Bacteria > Bdellovibrionota > UBA1018 > UBA1018 > JBFWNL01 > JBFWNL01. Next base: position 5,151 of record JBFWNL010000008.1, on the reverse strand, counting down.
GGTTCCGCCTCCGAGCGCTTTGCCATCGCCGATCGCTTCAACGGCGGCAACGACCTTTACTACCGGCTGAGCGGATTTTCAGGATCGGTCACCGTACGGGGGCTTTCTTACTCGCTCTACTCGTCCGTGCGGGCAAATCTCGAGATCCTCGACTCCGCGGGCCTGGTGGTGTCCTCCCAGTCGGTGAACCCTACTTATTCGAGCGAATCGGGATACCAGAACTTCGATGCGATTACCTCGGCGGTTAACCTGCCCACGGGCGACTACTACTTGCATGCGCGCCGCCTGTCCAATCCCGCCTCGACCTACTATCCGGCCGGCAGTCTCGCGGTGGATTCGGTACCTTTCCTGGTACTGGCGTTCCAGCTGAATGTTTCGCCCACCACCGGGTCGGCGGGCACGCCCGTGCATGCGAAATGCCGAATGGACGAGAACTTCCCGCCTTACACGAGCCCAGACGGCGATCCACGACAGCGGGATGAAGGTGGATGTGGGATGATCCGTCGCGTGGACGGCGGTAGCGGACCGCCTGACGCGGGAACCGGCATATTCTTGGCGCTGAGCGCGCTTTTCCCGTTTTTCGCCATGGCCGCCAGCTGGCGCTATTTGCGTGCGCCCCGCCGTCGACCACTTACACCTTAGTTTCGGTTTGATTTGGCGCCCTTACCCCGCTAACTTTAAATACATGACCTCCAGAAACGTGAAGTTCGCGACCCTTGCTTTACTCGTTCCCTCGGTGATGTCCTTGGTGGCGCCCGGTCTGGCCGACGCCTCCATACCCCAGCTCAAGATGGATCGCGTCCATTTGGCGGAGGCGAACAAAACCAATACTTATATTAAGGACGGCACCATTGTGGGAGGCGATCGCGCCATCGATGACGTGATCGTGCTCGATATCCGCCACGCCGCTAATCCCGATTACGAGCGCATCGTCCTGGATCTCGAGGGCAACCGCAGCGGAGAGCCGGCAGCGATCAATCGCGCTCCTTATTATTCCGTTTCGGTCACCCCGGACATGAAGCGTTTGGTCGTGACCCTCTTTGGTAAACCCAAACTGGCTTTCAGTCCCCGAAAAGTCGTGAAGAACTTCCGCAAGAGCTCGCTCGTCGAAAAGCTCGAGCTCCTCCCTATCGTGGAAAAAGACCGCTGGACCTTCGTGATGAACATGAAAGGGAGCCAGCCCGTGGAAGTGTTCGAGCTTTCCAATCCCGTCCGCGTCATCCTCGACCTGAAGAAGAAGTAAAACCGGTAAGATTAAAGGAACCCTATTTATGCACGTGATTGCGCGCCGTTCGGTAGTGTTGGCTTGTCAGCTGAGTTTGCTGAGCCTTGGGTTGTCCTTGGGGGTGGTGGGTACCGCTTGTTCGAGTGCGATGAAGGTGCAGAGCCAGAAGTACGCGAAGCTGCGCGAGCGCTGGACGTTTGAAAACGACTTCCCCGAGGTTTGGGCCGGAATTGAGCGGGCGTTGTCAAAATATAAGGTGGTCGACCGCGATCCCGAGGAAGTGAACGCAGTCGAGATGAAGAAGCTCGCCGAGCGCCGGCTCTCGACGGATTGGATCTACAGCGAATCCCGCGATAAATACGTCGAGTTCAAGGTGAACAACCTGCCGAAGAAGAAGTACCTGCAGACCCGGATCAAGTACGAGATCAGGGCCGCTCGCGTGTTAGGGGGTACCGACGTGGTTGTGGAAACCTCCGAGGAAATCGAGCTGCTCGATAAGAACGGGCAGGCGACAGGCTGGGCGGGCGCCGAGCAGGTGGACACGTCGCGGCCCAACGAGATGCTCGAAAAGATTAAGCTGGCCATTCTCTCGGCCCCCAATACCTAGTAACCGTAGGTAAAGCTAGCGAATCATCAATTATTTCGGCGGCTTATTAATTTCAGGCCATTCCTTGCCAAACGGGATATGCGGCCCATATTGAAGGCTGAGAGGAAACTCCCCTTTGGCCGAAACTGACACCAAAACTGAAAACATCCGCGGGTCTTCCGAGTCTCCCGAGTCTCCCGAGTCCCCCGAGCCCAAAGACGCCAATAGCAGCCTGGTCCTCCCCGATCAGGTGTTGCCGCCGAATCTCTTCGTCTTGCCCATTAACTCCACGGTGATTTATCCGACGTTGATGGCGCCGCTGATTGTGGTACGGCCGCGCTTCATTGAAACCGTCGAGGAAGCGATTAACCGCCAGCGTTTCATCGGGCTGATACTGACCCGCGATGGCGAGGTGAAAAACACGACCCGCTCGGAAAACCTGTACGACGTGGGCGTCGTGGTTAAGGTCCTCAAACGCCTAAAGATGCCCGATGGTTCAGTTAATTTGCTGTTACACGGCGTAAAGCGGTTTCGCGCGAAGAAGGTGCTATCGGATCGTCCCCATATCGTGGTCGAGGCGGAGTACCTGGACGATATCGCCGAAAAGTCGCTCGAACTCGACGCGCTTACCCGAACCGTCATTAGTCATGTGAAGCGGTTGTCGGAGGTAAATCCGTTTTTCACGGACGAGATGAAGTTTGCCATGCTTAATGCGCCCGGGCCGGCCACGGTCGCGGATTTAGTCGCGTTTGCCCTGACGCTGTCGCGCGAGGATGCCCAAGACTACCTGCAAACTATTCCGGTGAAAGAACGTTTCGAGAAGCTGCTCCTGCACCTGCGGCGGGAACAAGACGTGGCCGAGCTGCAAAAGAAAATTCAGGAAGACGTCAACGGCAAGATCAATTCCATGCAGCGGGATTTTTTCCTGAAGGAGCAGCTCAAAGTTATAAAAAAAGAACTGGGTATGGAGGAGGACGGAAAGGATAAGTCCTCGCGTACTTTTCGCGAGCGGATCGACGCCGCGAAGATGCCCGAAGCGGTGAAGAAGATCGCGCTCGAAGAGTTGGCGAAATTTGAAACCCTGTCCGAGCAGTCCCCCGAGTACAATGTTTCGCGCACCTATCTCGAGACGATCTGCGCGCTTCCGTGGGGCGTGTACACGGAAGATCAGCTGGATCTTGACCGCGCCGAGAAGATCTTGGACGAAGATCACTATGGTCTGGAAAAGGTGAAGGCCCGTATCGTTGAGTTCCTGGCCGTGCGTAACTTACGCCAGGAGGCGGAGGCCGCCCGCCAGGTAAACACCGCGAAGGAAAAACCCGCGAAGCTCGCCGCCAAGAGTGCGCGCCCTCTGACGGGTAACGGGGTCAGCCCACCCAGCGAGACCGCCCCGCCGGCGCCGGCCGCGGAAATCGCGGAAGCCACCAAGAAAAAAGGTTCCATTATTTGCCTGGTAGGCCCTCCGGGCGTCGGCAAGACTTCGATGGGTAAGTCCATCGCTCGTACCCTGGGCCGCCAGTTTTACCGTTTTTCTTTGGGAGGCATGCGCGACGAGGCCGAGATCAAAGGGCATCGCCGTACTTATATCGGCGCGATGCCCGGGAAGATCGTCAACGCCATGAAGCGCGCGGGCAGCAAGAATCCTGTGATCATGCTCGATGAAATCGATAAGCTAGGCGCGAGCTTCCAGGGCGATCCCGCGAGCGCGTTGCTCGAGGTTTTGGATCCCGAGCAAAACGCGTCGTTTCTTGACCATTATCTCGATATCCCTTTCGATCTTTCCGACGTGCTTTTCATCGCGACCGCCAATACGACCGCTTCCATTCCGGCGCCGCTGCTCGACCGTATGGAGGTGATCGAGATCGCGGGCTACACCCTCGAAGAAAAGGAGCTGATCGCCAATCGGTACGTCATTCCGAAGATCCTCCAAGAGACAGGTATTCCCGAGAATCTGCTGAAGCTCCATACCGCGGCGTTGACGATCATGATGAAGGACTACGCTCGCGAACCCGGCTTGCGTAGTTTGCAGATGCTGGTCGAGAAGATCGCGCGTAAGGCGGCCGCCGATATCGTGCGTGAGAAGAAGCGCGCCGCGCGGATCAAGTCGAAACCTAAAGCTATTTCAATCACGCCCGAGAATTTACGAAACTGGATCGGTCCACCGCGCTTTTTCAACGAGCTCGCGGAGCGGATTATTTCGCCCGGCGTAGTCGTGGGATTGGCTTGGACGGCCGCCGGTGGCGACATTCTCTTCATCGAAGCCACCGATCTGATTGGGACCGGCGGCTTCAAGCTCACCGGTAAGATGGGCGAGGTGATGACCGAAAGCGCGAACATCGCCTGGACTTACGTGAAGAAGAAGTACGCGCAAGAGCAGGCGGTGAAGCCCGAGTTTTTCAAGGAGCGTGACGTGCACGTGCACATTCCCGCTGGCGCCATTCCGAAGGACGGGCCTTCGGCGGGAATCTCGATGGCCACGGCGCTGTATTCGTTGCTAACCGGACGCATGAGCCGGCAGAAGCTCGCCATGACGGGCGAGCTTTCGCTCACGGGCAAGGTGTTGCCGGTGGGCGGCATTAAGGAAAAGCTCTTGGCGGCCAAGCGCGCTGGCATCACCGAGGTGATCCTGCCGCGACTAAACCGGAAAGATCTCGAGGAAGTTCCGAAGTACGCGCTCGAAGGCATGCGCATTCACTTCGTGGATCACGTCGAATCGGTATTTAAGCTAGCGCTGGACGAAAAAAAGCCGCGAGGGCTGAAGAAAGCCGACGCGGCTAAAAAAGTCCTTAGGAAAGGGATGCGTGTGCGCCCGGCGAGCGGCCGGCCGACGCGATCGGGAGCTCGAGCTTAAGCTTGGTGGCTTGACGCTCGAGTTTCTTCACGCGCTCCGAATAGATATCGATCCACTTATCCAAAGCCTTCGACGAAGCCTGGGGCTTGGTCTTTTGCTGTTGGTAATAGTTCAAACGCTGACGGTTATGTTCGAGTTCGAAGATAACGGAATGGCTCATCTTTTAATTGCTCCGTAAGTAGAATGAATTGGGCGCCACTAGTTAGGCATGGTGCCCGAAGTCGTGCCGCCTTCTTCGGTGGCGCGCGCCCGCGGCGTGTTTACTTTTCCGGCGGCGATTTCTCGCAGCGCCGTCACGATCACGCGGTTCTTGCTCTTCACGGTGGGTTCGGCACCTTTGTAAAGCTGTCTGACTCGCGTAGTTGCCACCAAAAACAAGTCGTACATATTGCCGACGTTGCGGAGGCAGTCCTCAACCGTAATTCTCGCCATGAGCGGACTCCTTAGAATTCAATGAGTTATTTTGTAGGCCGGGTGTATCGCAGCCGG
>JBFWNL010000007.1:0-225611 GCA_050251055.1 Bacteriovoracia bacterium | reverse complement strand
AATCGAGTTTTAATTCCTTTTATTGCGACACGCTCAAACTAAGCTTTCGCTCCAGAATCAGCTTTCGCCCGACCTTAAAACTCCCCCAGAGATTCAGGCCAGAGATAATGCTCGCCACAATAAGGTCAGGCCACCTGCTAACCGTAAACCAGACCCCGCCGGCCGCCGCCACAACCGCAATATTTCCAACCACATCGTTAAACGAGCAAAGCCAAGCCGATTCCATATTGATATCGTGGTTTCTAAAACGATACAGTAAAGCAGCCACGATTAAGTTAGCTAGAAAAGCTGAAAGACCCACCCACCCCATAGTCGGAGCTTCGGGCATAATTCCATAAAATGCCCGGTAAAAAGCCGCGCCTAGCACGCCCAAACCGATCGCGAACATAAGAGCGGCCTTGATAAAAGCCGCCCACCACCTAGGTTTGGCGCCCTTATCAAAAACTAGGAGAGTAATAACATAACTAGCCGAATCGCCTAAGAAGTCGCTCGCATCTGCTTTGAGCGACGTAGAAGCAGCTTTAAATCCGAAAGCACCTTCAACTAGGAACATCCCGAAATTAATAACCAGTGCCACCCAAAGCACAAGCTTGGCAGCTTTTGCTTTGGGTGACTCTACAGGTTTACAACAACTATCCATGTTTTAGAGGGAACCCAACGACAATGGGGCGACTACGTCGGCCTTAACTTGTCCGTCGAAAGTTCTACGTTTGACTACCGTGCAAAACTTTCCATCCATTCCCGTCATGCTCTGATAGCTGGCATCGCCATGCTCAATGCGAACCAAATAAGCCTTGCCGGAAGCGTCGCTGTCTTTTACTTCGCCGCACACTTCAAGCATCGTGCTTCGAGCAGCATTAGAAAGAGAAGTAATTTTCAATTCCGGAACCGCCCAGGCTCCATTGATAGCTCCGAACAATACAAATACGAACATTCCAATTCCTAACTTCATAAAATTTCCTTTAACCTTACTGTTCTCAGTGCTTATGACCGTCTTCTTTTTCATGCTTCTCATGCTCACGATAAGCGGCATAACAGTCAGACTTTCTAAACTTTTTGTCTCCAGCTTTCTTCTTTGCCACACCATCCATACATTTGTGAGCTTCGTCTTCAGTTTTAGCTGAAGGGCATTCCGCTTTGCAGACTTCCACCATTTTGTGATCTTCGGAAGCACCACTCCATGCTGAGCCCACTAAGCTGAAAGCCACGACTGCTAATAATTGTTTGTACATTCCTATTTCTCCTATCTAGTTTCTTACTGCATTGAACAAATTCATTAACACCAACTTAATGAGCAACTTTTCCGCGAAACTTATGCTCAAAAATCGAAAATAACGCAGGCAGCACAATCAAAGTCAGGGCCGTCGACGAGACGATCCCGCCGATCACCACTGAAGCGAGCGGTCGCTGAACTTCCGCGCCAATCCCCGTAGAAAGCATCATCGGAAGAAACCCGAAGATAGCCACTAAGGCCGTCATCAAGACGGGGCGCAATCGAATGAGAGTTCCAGTAACCACTAGATCTCGTCCTGTTTTTCCCTCTAATTTCAATTGATTAAAGTAGTTCACAAGGACTACCCCGTTTAGAACCGCAATCCCCGAAAGCGCAATGAACCCCACACCGGCCGAGATGCTAAACGGAAGGCCGTTCAAGACCAAACTAATTACGCCGCCGACCAACGCGAACGGAACACATAAGAAAATCAGAATAGTCTGTCCGATGCTGCCGAAGGCCGCGTAGATCATCAAAAGAACGATGACGAGCGAGATAGGCGTGAGTACTAGCAAGCGAGTGCGAGCTTCTTGGAGATTTTTAAAGTTCCCGCCCCACTGAAGATAATATCCTTGGGGGACCTTTACCGTACTCTCGACGGTTGCTTTAGCCTCGTTTACAAAGCTCTCCGTATCTCGTCCCCGTAAGTTAATGAGAACCGCCGAGCGACGATTGGAATCTTCACGGTTAATCGAACCAAAGGTCTCCGAAAACTCAGCCGTCGCAACCCGAGATAGCGGTACAGTTGTATTGACACCTAGGCCAACCGGCAGGGTGCGGATCGTATCTAAATCAGAGCGATCTTTTTCCGCTAGGCGGACTACAATCGGATACTTACGATCCCCATCGTAGATGTAACCGGCCTCTTGTCCACCCAGCGCAATCGAAATCGTGTCCAGAACGTCTGAAGTAGTTGCGCCAGACTGCGTAAGTTCCGCTGCCTTAGGCACTACCCTTAGCACAGGACTCGTACCCGCCAAGTCTACTTCTACGTCACCAGCTCCGGGGACCTTAGAGACGATGGCCTGAACCTGCTTCGCAATATCCATGTTTTTCTGTAAATCAGGCCCGAAAACTTTCACGGAAACGTCGGCTCGAGTACCTTCCAGAAGCTCGTTGAAACGCATCTGAATGGGTTGCGAAGCCAAATAGTTTTGACCCGGCAACTCTTTTTCCAATCGAGCCACCAAGACGTTTACCAGGGATTGGTAGGTGTGCCGGTTGCCCTCAGTGGCAGGCCACTCACCGCGCGGTTTCAGCATGATGTAAGTATCCGAGATATTCACGCCCATAGGATCCGTTGCGACCTCAGAGGTACCGATTCTAGAAAAGACGTTATCGACCTCGGCAAACTCTTTGATGATTTTGTCCGCCTTCAGCTGAAAGGCAATGGACTGGTCGAGACTGATGTTAACGGGACGAATCATGTGAAAGGCGAAAGACCCTTCACTCAATTGTGGTAAAAACTCTGCGCCTCTTTTAGCGAAAAGCACGACCCCCAGTACCACCGCGATCGCCGCAAATGACAAGGTCGCCGCTTTCCATTGAAAAGTCTTTTCCAGCAATGGCTGGTACCAGCGGCGAATCAAGCCCATGACCCTAGGCTCAGAGTCCTTAGCATTTCCTGCGAGCGTCAAAGAAGCCAAAGCAGGTGCCGTCGTGAAAGAAAGCACGAGCGCCGAAGCCACGGCGATCGCAAAAGTAGCTGCCATCGGGGTGAACATCTTGCCTTCAATTCCCACCAAACCGAATATCGGCAAGAACACCACCACGACGATCAACTCCCCGAAACCGGCGGCAACTCGAACCTCTACCGCTGCCTCGTAGACTGCCTTTTGAACTTCTTCACGGGTTAGGCTACGACCGTACTTCTTGGTTAAGTCATGAATGTACCGTACGCAGTTGTCGATTAAGATGACCGTACCATCAACGATGATGCCGAAGTCTAGGGCACCTAAGCTCATTAAATTGCCGGAGATACCGAGTGGTTTCATCACAAGAAAAGTTGCCAACAGGGAAAGCGGGATGGTGACCGCGGTAATAATGGCCGCCCGCACGTTTCCGATCAGCAGAAAGAGAACGACGATCACCAAAGTCGCGCCCATCGCCAGATTATGCTCAACGGTGCCAAGCGTCGCGTTCACAAGATCCGAACGATTGTAGACCGTGGTTAAAACAAAGCCTTCGGGTAGTGTCTTAGACACCTCGGCTACGCGTTCCTTTACCCGCATGGAAACCGTTCGGCTGTTTTCACCCAAGAGCATCATCACCGTGCCGAGCACGGTTTCATTGCCGTTTACCGTCGCGGCACCAGTCCTCAGCTCTTTCCCCAGGCCCACTTGCGCGATCTCGCCCAGTTTGATGACTCGGAAAGAATCGAGCTGCTTAACCGGAACCTTCTCGATATCGGAAGCTGATTTAAAAAGCCCGACGCCTTGCACGAGGAATTGCTCCGTCGTTTGAGAAATGTAACCGCCACCGACGTTCTTGTTGGTCTTTTCGAGCGCCGTGGCGATTTCTTCAAAATGGATGCCGTACGAAGCCATTTTTTGAATATTGGGCTGCACATGGTACTGACGCTCATATCCGCCCGTCGTATTGATTTCTGCCACGCCTTCCACGGTCATCAATCGAGGCTTGATGTACCAATCCTGCATAGCCTTTACTTCCATCAGCTGTTGCAGCCGACGTCCCGGGTCTGTAGCCGGGGCCTTGACGTCCAAAGTGTACTGGTAAATCTCACCCAGCCCCGTCGAGACCGGTCCTAGTCGAGCTTCGGCGCCTTTAGGAAGCTCCGGTAGAACTCCTTGCAGCCTTTCCGAGACCATCTGCCTGGCTCGATAAATATCTACGCCATCTTTGAACACAACCGTCACCTGCGAGAGGCCAAAGCGGGTGATCGAGCGAACTTGCATTACCCCCGCAATCCCGCGCATCGAGCTTTCTACCGGGAAAGTGATCGTGCGCTCGATTTCTTCAGGGGCCAATCCTTCGATCACCGTATTTACCTGAACTTGGTTATTGGTAATGTCAGGGACCGCATCAATGGGCAGGCTTTGGAAAGAAATAGCGCCGGCGACTGCCATCACGAGCGTCAGCAGCAGCACGATGCCGCGATTGTAGACAGAAAAATGAATGATTTTGTTAATCATAGTTACGTCCTGTGAGTTACTTCCTAGTGAGAATGCCCATGGGCTACGCCGCCAAAAGCGGCGAGCTCAGAAACCCGCAAGAAACCGGTACCGGCGAGTACGATTTCGTCACCCTCGCGCAGGTCGTCGGAATCAACGGTCAAACTGGCGTCGGCTTTCTTTACGACTTGAAAATCTATCCGCTTGAAGAATCCAGACCGTACTCGAAACAAGTTTGTTTCTTCTCCCGAGTGAACGATCGCCGACTTCGATATCGTCCATGGACCGTCTCCATTCAGCTTCTGAGTCTTTAGATCAAAATTCTTAAGCGCTTCTGGCGACAGCTTGAATCCTTTCGATTCACTAGCCTCCACGATTCCCTTGTCGGGGCCAATGCTCCCGCCTTCTTCATTTTCTTCGGCTGCGTGGGCACCTAGAACCAAGACCGCGCAAATTAAAAACACCATACCTAAAAATCGATTCATAAATTAGTCTCCAAAATCGTTCCTTCGAGGGTGTAAATCTCAAGGAGTGCTTCCAGCGTCTTCAATTCACGCTCGTGTCTCGATCGCTCCAAATCCAATGACGTGCGATGTGCTTCAATTACGAGGGCACTTGGAATAATGCCCCGAGCGAACATGCGCTCAGCATCGCTATGACGCTTTTCGATCTCTTCATGCGAGGAACTACCGCCCAATACTTTGACGGAATCGTCATAAAGTCTCACTAGCTGCTCACGTCGTAAGGCCTGATCGCGTACGCCCACCTGCAAGCGCGCTTCGCTCAGCATGACTCCAGCGGTAGCCGTGGCCTTAGCGCCGCCATTCAAGCTAAACAACGGGAGCGGGAGACTCATGTTCACGCCCCATAAATTGGCGGACTGCCCCGCCTCGAGCTGCATTTTTACGGACGGTCCCACTGTCAGAGTCGGCCAAGCTTCGCTTTTAGCCAACGACAACTCGGCATTTGCAGTATCTACTTCGGCTTGCAGGACCCGCTGCCTAGGCGAGAGACCCATCGCTTTGCTCGATTGAAGTGACGGCCATGCCTTCGGGCTTGCCGGCAAATACTTCTTTAACTGCTCCGCAGTAAACCCAAGGTTTAATTTGAAATAGGCGTCAAGCGATGCGATTTCATCGGAGGTCTCCGAACGCTTTAAAATATATTCGCTTTTAGATAACTGATAAACGGAAGACGAAACTTGCTGTTCAGGGGAGAGATTTGGCCGCTTGGAGTACTGAGCCACTAATTTTGAAAAAGTGCCAATCGCCTCATCTATGATTTCTTGCTCATGATAGGCCTGCCGCAAGCGGTAGAGTCTCAAAAGAGTTTGCGCACGCACCCGGGCTCGCGCTTCGAACAGCCTAGCCTCTGAAGCACCGACATTGCCCTCGGCGACCGCAGTTCGTGCGGAAATCTTTCCTCCGAGCTCAATAGGGATACCCAAACTGAGTCCGGTCTCAGATCTATACTCGTCACCCAGGTGGCCTTGCGCTCTCTCCGCGGAAAATTCAGGATTTCTCCACTGTCCGGCCGCTCCGACGCTCGCTTTCGCCTTCTCTAGCTCAAGTTGAGCACTTTGGATTTCTGGCGAACGCGTTTCGGCGCAGGCGATAACGTCTTGATACGATTCGATTCGCTCTTTACAAGGTACGTCAGCATAACTGACGCCAGCAAACAAAAGTGACATGCCAATCGAGATAAGCTTCATGGAACCTCCTCAAAGCAGGGGTCGTGCGTTTGTGAAATGTGGAAAACTCGTACACGCAGAGCGCGTGAAAGCTCACAAATCAAGTTAAGTCATTGCCATAAGGCAGAGACAACCAGTATTTAGGCGTGGATTTGTCGAGGAGGACGGCGAACGTCCGCGAGATAAGGCGATAAAGGAGCGGCGACATCGCTAATACCATGTCGCGCTGGAGGAAGATTCGGAGAACTTTCTTGAGCATTAGCAGAGCTGGCGTGTGCGCAGTGACCAAAATGGCAAGTACCCATGTGACAGGGATCACCACAATCGCTGGCTTCATCGTTAGAAGAGAAGCCATAGCCTAGAGTAGAGATATCAGCTTCTGGGCTTTGAACCCCATGCTCCATTACCACATGCAGACTGGTATGCTCAGGATGCTTACTTGGCACAAGATCAGCTAAAAAGGTCGCACCGAACAGTGCGAGTAGAGCGAATGATATTAGACGCCTTTTTAGCCTCATAATTTAATATACTATTATATCGGCACTTTTTTATCAATCTAAACAACATCGCTGTAATTTTGTGCGAATGTGTCAATAATTCCCCGAGACAAATTCAAAGGTTAACTAGGCTTATTTTTACCTGGCAACAAAATGCGCCAAATCGGGAGGAACTGGCATTTTCTCAAACGCCCCGACGCTAGAACGCCCTGTATTTCCAGCAGCAGTAAAGCCTAAGAGAGACTGAGGAACTGCTAATATCGTCTTTGGAACCTGCCCCAAAAACTCCTTCCAATCTCGACTCATAAAGGCAAAGCAAAGCATTATCGAATGAATCGCAAAATGCCTCCAAGCAGAACTCTGACAGACAATATGAGCCCGCTCTAAGTGTCGCCAAATTTGCGAGGCGTTACCGGTAGAATTGAGCAACTGGAAGGCTGCCAGCATTTCCGTGCCAAACTGCTGCGGCATTGTTTTTGGTCTTCCTGATTTGGCGTTTATATACTTTTTTAGCAAAGTGCCTTTGGATCGATGGTGCTGACATTGACAGCCTGGTTTGTGCATTTTCATTTTATGGTTTCTCCCGTCCCCAGCTTATAAGCAGATGCAAAGTGAGCGCTTGTGACGCCCACTTTGCATTCTTACCCTCTAGATTCTGTCTGCGTGAAAATCAGTTCTTGGTCTCGGCGCTGGCTTAAGAGGAATTGGCTGACTCGATTCAGCAATTACCTTAAATTTCGTAATGATTAAATTACCGCCCCAGAAAAGAAATTTAGGCGTAACTTCACCCGTGGCCTCAACCACATAATTTTTATCTGTTTCATGGTGAAGCTTTTCAATCGCCGGACTATCGACCACGCTGTAAGAGTCGCCAGTATCAGTTCTTACAAATTTCAAGTCATGACGGTGGTTTACCGTATGACCTGAGTCATCCTTAATCTCTCCTAGCCACCTTACTGTTTTCTGAGTCGATTTAGTTACACGCTCGGCCGAGAATCGGCCTTCTTTCGTTTCAGCAAAGGCGGAAGTGCCCAAAATAAAAAGACATACCGCTATGACAACTAAAGGATACAGTTTCATAAATACTCCAATATTTTTAAATAGATTCCACAATGCCAGCTCAATGGCTGACGCATTAAAAAACCATTATTGCTTCGCAATAATGAGAGAAACTAAGCTGCGGAAGTTCGAGGAGGGCGTTGAATGCCGGAAAGGTATGGAGAAAATGGCTTGGCAAGATCTAGCAAGCCATACTGTGACAAAAAAGGTCGAGGTGAGATCTCGCAGACACTAACGAAACCGACATGAGCGCAATGGCCAAAGTGACAGGTTCCTACATGACATGGATCGCCGCATTCACTTGAAGCACTATGCATAGGTGAATTCTGATGCAATTCCAAACTGCTATCACTCACTACGAATTCAGTATTTACTGCTGCATACTGATCAATGCTTACAGAATGAGCGCTAGGCAAGATATCAGCGATAAAAGTCGCACTAAAAAGCGCGAGAAGAGCTACAGAAATAAATTTCTTTTTTAGCTTCACGGAAAAACCATATTATAAAAGTGCCTATCGAGCAACTTGGCCACAAGTGGGGCGCTATAATACGGTTATCAGTGCGCTATTATTATGATTTCTAGATACACTTGCCGTGCCAATTGCCCGCCAAATATTAATAAGCAGGCCAGCTTGAGCTTTTACTTAAACAAACTATTTTTTTTGAAAAATAAGAAAATTAACAACTGATTGTATGAAGGTCATTTCGTTGCATTGCATGCGGCACAGCCTTGGCCAAATGCATCCGCAACATCAGCCATTAGTGCTGGCGTAGCTAATAAATTGTGTGACGTCGAAATTTTATTTCACCGAAGAGTGCCATCACAGAAAACAACGCATTGAGGTTGGAATTGAACCGCAAAGTATTAAAATTCAGAAATTTTCACGACTTCGAGCATTTCCGGCTGCTTCAACGGTATAAGATAGTGTGACGCTACATGTAGTCGAAAGAAGTTCCTCGTTTGGTAACCCCTTAAAATTATATGTTTTTTAATAAGACCAAGGACAACTGCTGAGACAGCTGTCCCACACAGAGAAAGGCTGATGGAACCAGTATGATAACAAAGACTTTGATACTAATCTGCAAAATAATAATCGCAGTAATTCAACTCATCCATTTGGTTAGCTGAAGATAAAGCAGAGGAGACGACTTAATCGCCTCCTCTGCTTTATCTTCAATTTGCAAAATTATATTTTAAAACTTCTGCGTGGGGTTAGGCAATCGTGTTTTCAAACAGGCATTTATGATGCCTTGGCCCTAAACCACTATTACCGATAGAACTTAGCCAAAAACTTAAGAAACCTTCTTGTTCTCAACCAGAACTAGCTTCCATGGCTTCGAGATACTCACTTTACCCACTTTACCCAAGATAATAAGTGGATTCTCACTTCCAGTCAGTCCGAGGCTCGAAAGAAGTACCTTAAAGTCACCTCTCTCCGCAGAAGGAATTCGAGAAGCGAAAACCTGCCAGAGGTCGTTACTTCTATAAACATGATTTACTTCTGGCAGCTTACCCTTTGAGAAATCATTCGAATTAAATGGCGCAAGCCCGCTGGATGCAAATTCAGCCGTATACAGCAAACAATAACTTTCACCATCGTGAAAAAGAGAGGCAATCTGCTTCTCACCAACCGTAATCCGCAGAACCGGACCGCTAGCCCGCAGATCGGCTTCGTTTGCCGACTCAGATCTATTTTTCTTATTTTTGTTTTTCCAAAACATTCCAAATACCATTTTAGATTGAAAACACCGAACAACCAATACGATGTCGTTTTACCAAAATCGTCTCGATCACCTGAACACGCAAAGGATCTAAGTCCTTGAAATATCTACTCAAAATAGCCCTAGGTAATTTAGCGTCAAAATTACGGAAGGCCTTTGCTGCCGAGTCCTTATAGCGCTTCATGCTATCCATTGCAATTACCCTAGCTAATAAGTCAAAGTGATTGGCTTTGATGTCGTCCGGAAGGGTAATCTTGCATAGGCCCTTTTTTTTGACCTTGTACCAGTCCTCGTTCCTTAAATCTGTCTGTAAAGCATTTTTAAGCAACTCCGCCTCGGAAGCCTCCGGAGTATCGGAATATTCCGTTAGGTATCCTGACGCCGTATCGTACAAGGGTGCGTACTTTGCCTGAATCTGATTATTTTTCGTGGAAACAATCACACCATAATTAGACCAATGCCTGTCTCCATGCCCAATTAAAGCATCGATTCCAATCATCTCAAAAAAAAACGG
Source organism: Bacteriovoracia bacterium (assembly GCA_050251055.1). GTDB lineage: Bacteria > Bdellovibrionota > UBA1018 > UBA1018 > JBFWNL01 > JBFWNL01. Next base: position 215,725 of record JBFWNL010000007.1, on the reverse strand, counting down.
CATCACCGTTTTTCCGAACTCCGTCTCTAGAATCAAATTGATGTAGTCTAAGTTATGCTCTTTTAGAACTTCAGCATCTCTACCAAATCTTTTTTCCGTGCTCACTAAACGTGAATAACGACAAACAAGCTCCTTCATTTCCCATAATTCTTCGAGCCCTTTTTCAGCCGCCGCAGGATCGATGAAGCTCTGGCAGGCGACCCCAGCTTTTCCGTTGTAGGAGATGGGAAAATACTGGACATGATTGATGCCAAGCTCGGCGGCCAAAATACTATTAAATACTTCGGTGACGATTTCGAAAGAACCGTACTTTGGGAACTTCACTAGAAATAAATGCTTCGATTTCGGATGCTGAAGAATTTTCTTTTCTCGTGCTCCTCCCGCCTCAAGACCGACTTCTTTCCAATGAGAAATATCGACAGGTCGTTCGCGCCTTAAGCCAAATTTTGTGGTGAAGCCCGTCTTAAAAGTTCTTCGTGCCATATTCTTATAACTATATTTACCTTAAAAATGTTTCCTGCTTCTGACTTCGTAAGATTTAATTCCGAGCGGGCTGCACGATCAGCTTTGCTTGGCTACCATGGCCGATCAAAAGCAGTGTGCACCCTGTAAACAATGCACTTAATAAAAAAATAAAACGAGTGCCTACGGTCGCCACAATAGCTAATGCCATCAAGTTACCTAGCAAGATTCCGATGTCGATTGCCAGACCTCTAAACGCAGCTATACGCCCTCGCAACTCTGTAGGAGTGCTTTCCATCGTCAAAGCTCGGTTTGTAGGACTTAGCAAGGCGTTCCCAAATTGTTGCAACCCATTAGCAATAACAAACCCGAAATAGGGAAAGATGCTCATCAAAAAGTATCCAAGGGTCATCATACGAGTGCCAAGACGCATGCTTGCTTCGGGACTTTCTACGGATCTTAATCGAACCGCGGCACCTATAAATGCAAAAACCTTATTCATCGTCTGCGCAATACCGACTTTGGAATCGCTAACCTGAAACACGGTCTTATGATGACTAATAGTGCTGGTAGACATAAGACCATGCGCAACTCCAACAATAGCTTGCGAAAATATAAGGCTATAAACCTCACGATTCCTGATCGTAAAAACATACCCTTCTCGCCAATCACGCAAAAGGGCCGAGAGGCTTGCACTACTCTTTGCAACAGATACTTCCCTATTTTTTGCAATATACTTCGACGCGATTGAGAAAATCCAAGCACTCGCGATCAGGAAGGTGACTCCGTCAATTATCAGCAATGCATATAGTGGAGTACGGTTAACGAGGGCGGATGCGATTGCACTTCCTATTAAGCCCGAAAGCAATATGAGAAACTGAAGGTAGGAAAATCCCTTTGCGATAGAAATTCCGCTTCCTGAAGAAAAGTCGGCAGTCACAGCACTTAGACTGCTGGAATGAAAAGTATCGGTAAAGGTCATCAGAAAAGAGCCAATAAACAAAACAGGAAGAGAGTCTAGATAGATACCCAATGCCAAAAGCACAGTAACCAGCAAAGAGGCTACGTCAAACGCCACTAAAGAAAACAACTTCGGTAAGCGATCAATAATCAGAGGGGCCAAGATCCCAGCTAAGATAAAGCCAAGAGTTTCTAATATTTCAGCTATGACCAAGTCCGAAGCACTACTACGCACCGCAAACACCGCTAACGGCAATACTAAATAGCGGAGGGCGTTTCCCAACTCACTTAAGGCGCGTGCTTGCGAAATTCGCTGATCAACCGAACTATTTTTAAGATGCTCAATCAGTTTCAAGCGGAGTCCCCATCATCAAGTGCACATTCCACAACTTCATCGGTTCATCCGAGGAATATCCGCTTGCCATGTTGTCTCGCTGGAACTGGTCGACCCGTTCGTAAACCCGCCATAACATGGCATCGAGCTCTTTCACTTGGGCAACCGTAAGCCTATCCACTGTGTAAAAATTGAATCTCGCTTTTCTATAGGCATCTTCTTTGTCGGGAGATTCACGTTTTTTATCAATTAAGGACCAAGCCATGTTCATGATTCGTTGATGAACCGGAGTACGGCGCACTCTACTCGTAGAGGAATAGGTCCGATTTGGATTGGTTTGAAAATAGAGGTCCTTCTTCTTAGTTAAAAGCCCTACCGAGCAAAGGTCATCGAACGCTTTCTTGGCGCTCTGCACAGATATCCCTGCCTTAGCCAGGTCCGAAATCGAGACAGGTCGAGTAGCGGCAGAGTATGCCAGCACGTGCGCCTCGGACTTATAAAGCATCTCTTCGATTTCATACGGCATGGGAATATTTTGGGTCATCGCCGTTTCAGCTTTGCTAAATAAATCCCGCGGCCGAATTCCAGCTAACTTGGCAATTTTTAAAAGCTGTTCCACTGAAATCTTTGATTGCCCACGCAGCAAGCTAGACACTGCGGATTGCTTCAATCCAAGAGCTTCGCCAACGGCGGCTTGAGAAATATTCTGTTCGTTCAGATTTTTTCGAAGCTCACCAATGGCAGCCCCAAGAATTCTGGTTTCAACTTCACTTTGACGATTAATCATATAAATTCGAAATCCTTAGGCGCTCTTATAACGACCACATCGTTAATTCAACGAAATAACCGTTTGACGAAATCGTTAGAAATAAGTACCCCTTACCGCCTCAAACACAACGGGAGGTTAGGTTGGTATGAAAGCAATGATGAGACGCTTAGTAGTTCTGTGCATCGTAGCCGCACTTGCGATTCCGACGGTATTCGCTGGAAGCGGTGGAGACGGCGGAGGCCGGCCACAAAAAGGCGGCGAAGGTAATAAACGCTCACCGCAAGTATTTGCGGGGGGCGATGGCAGCGGCGGTCCCAAAGGACACGCAAAAGCTTAACTAACTAGTCACAAATAAAAAAGGCCCACGCTTGTTGACCCTCTGCTGTAACAGAGGAAGCATGAGCCGTCATTGCTGACGCCTCAATACATAGCCGAAAATCGGACTGTCGACAAGCACGGACTTATATCCCGGCAAACTCACTGGAGTTTTCCATATGGAGGTGTTCGTGTTCCCAAGACCAAAAACCAGGAATCCCCTTAATCACAAACTCTTTCGCGCACTCGAAGAAGCGCACTTGGATGCGATAGAGACTAGGCTCAACTCCATTCCGCCAGGCGAGCTTTGCGACTTGAAAGCCCTGAGTGAAGAGCTGGACGGACTCTTCCGGGCGCAGCATGAAAGACGATCCGAAGACCAAACAGTAATCGAGTTCATGCGAAATCCAGGGCCATACACCCTCGGAGTATTGGCCCTGGTAACTGCGGGCATCTTTACCCCGGACTCCGCTCATGCGGCCGACATAGAGCAATCCTTACGGAACTTAGTGACGGTGTTCACCGGACGAATTCTTCCCATCCTAGCGCTCGGCTACTTAGGGAAAAACATATTCGCCCATATCCAAGGTGATCCAAACGCCAAAAATGAAACGTTCAGAGTGGTCATCGCCTTAACTTGCCTCCTTGGCTTAGCCGGCGTCTGGAATTTAATCAGCCAACAGGTACGCTAAGCATGAGAAATTATAACGAGCCAACGGCTCGCAACTTATTAAGGCGTCCCCTCGTCCTTGGAGTTCCGTTTTTTGGAGTCTGCGCTTTATCATTCGTTACGCTTCTATCTTCGATTGCCCTTGGGAGCATACCCTCAGGAAACCTGATTTCACTCTCCCTTGGAATAGCAGGGTACGTTGGTCTCAGAATCACTTCAAAGCTTGCTCAACCAGGGTGGGAAGAGCTTCCCATTTTCTGGATCGAAAGGCTGAGGAGATCTGAAGGCTCAACCGGAAAGATGAAGGCCATTCCCTCACCCCTTGAGTTGCATTTTCCCGATACGTTAGACCAATCGGAGCAGATCAGAGCGAAAGAAGAGTTGGCCGATTCTTTGTCGGGATTCAGACCGGGTCAATCCGGGGTTTTCGAGTTTACTCAGACCCTGCAAGGAATGAGCGCCAAACAAATAGTATGCTCAGGTGAATTTCCTATGTGTCGAAAAACTGATTTTTCGACTTTGGTAAATAACTATGCGTCACCTTCGGACTACGCCTACTCTCTGGTTCGTCTGCCAGTTCACACGCATCCCATGTGGACGCTGTGGATGTATGCAAAGTGTGCTCAGACATTCAAGTTGATCGTTTCCATTAAAGGAGTCGATCAAGCGACGGCAAAAAAGCAAATAGAAGTTGCTCGAAGAAGTAATTCAGCCTCAACCGACCCTATTTCTAATGTCGACTCGGAGATTAGCTTTCAAGAAGCTACGCATGTCTTAGAAGGCCTATCTAGAGGTGACGAGCGGATCACTGAAATAACGGTGGTCATAGTTTCATCCGAAAGACTGGACCTTGATCCCGAATATTTCCACCAGGAGAAAACTCTAACAAGCAAGACCCTAGCGCTGATCTCAGCCTTAGGCATCCGAAAGCGTTCACACCGCTCTCACTTAGTCCGACTGACAACCGCTGCGGACCTAATTCCTAACCTAGTGGATGCTAATGAGGGGGGAACCGCCTTGCTCCGAAGCACACGTGGAAATTCCCTCTATTTTTCTCCGACAGATCCGCGATTAGAGGCTCTGCACTGGCTAGTGATCGGCGCCTCCGGAAGCGGGAAAAGCTTCTTCACTGGCCTGATTCTGAAGCGACTCATAGAAAGTGGAGAAAAAATATCTGTTCTGTTCGTCGATCACAATCGAAGCTTTCGTAGGGTCATTACCAATCTAGGATTTCCATATTACGAACCCAATACGCTGGGGGATTTCGAAAAACAGATCGGCCAGCTGCCTACCACATGGTCCAATGTCAAAACGTTCTCGGGGATAGAACTGTCCGATCTAGATCTTTCTGAAAAGAAGTTGGCGATTCACCTGCTTCTATCTAGGGTAGAAACATACCTTCGAACGCGGAACACCCTTCATCCTTTTTATCTAGTTCTAGATGAATGCTGGAATTTCATGCGTGATGAGCCAGTACTAGTGCAACGCGCGTTCCGTGAGTTTCGTAAACTCAACGGGGCGGTCATAGCAATTACTCAAAGCCTGGGCGACTTCCTTTCCGATACCAGCGGTCAAAGCATCTGCCAGAATGCACCCGTTCGAGTCTTACTCCGCCAAGGAGAAGACCTAAGCAAGTACCAAGGAGTTCTTTCACTCAATGAACGAGAATTCGCCTTAGCGAGCCGTTTAAAGCAAAGAAAAGGAGAATTCTCTGAATCTCTAATCAAAACGCCATTTCTATCCAGATATGGGCGACTCTACCCAACTCGAGAAGAATACGATCTATTCCGGACAGACAATATTCGGGAGGAGCTTATTCACTTAAGGAAGGACGTGCGAAAATGCGCGGTCTAATCCTTTTAACCTTCCTATTTTTCCAAGTACCAAGCGCTTCCGCCTTGTTCGGAGAGGAGTTGGCTCCATTATTTGAACTAGTAGCCGGGCAGATTCAGGAAATCGAAAGACTTACAGAACAACTCGGGGTCGCGAAGGACCAACAGAATCTTCTGATTCAGCTCAACTCTGGAATCGAAAAGACGGTAACTCAAATACGAACCCTGCAGTCCATTCTAGAGCGCTCACAAGGACTGGATCCAAAGGAAGTGAAGTCCATTTCTGATCTAAATGACTTGCTCACAAGAGTCAAAGACGTCAAATCGTTGATTGACTCCGTTATAGACGCAAAGATCGACTTGGCTGAGCAGGCTATTTCCAAGAGCTCTCTCCAAGGGGACACCACATACAAGATGGGCCAAGAAATGATTTCTACAGGCTCACAACTCGCGCAAGAATCGCAAACCGCATCTCCAGGGCGGGCAAATCAAATCAATGCCGCTGCCTCTAGCGCGCAGATGGTGTCTCAAGGCGTCCAGCTTCAGACCTTAGCCCAGATAGTTCAACTACAAGCTCTCCAACTTGAGTTTCAGAAAACCGAACTTGAACAACGCCGGCAACTCGAACGTCTCCGGCGGGGTAATTTTGAGCGTGAACTATTTCGTCAGACAAATCGAAAAGGAGTCAGAAAATGAAGGATCCTGCAACTGCCTCCATATTAATCCCTCTAGGTCAGACCTTATTACTCGGTGCATTCGCATACACGCTCCTACTGAGTATGCGAAATCGCCTTGGACTTGACGTGGCATTTGAAAGGCTGATCATCGCTTTTTTTGGGCTCGTTTTTTTTCGTGATTTAGCTGCTGGCCTGAATTCTCTTTCGGAGATGCTAAATACCAAGCTTAGCGAAATTCCAGGAATTGGACTGAAAGAACTCTTAAGTGAGGCCTTGAAAAAATCCTCCGAAGAGTCCGGCTTGAAGTTTTCAGTCGGTAATCAGTTCCTCGGACATATCCTGGGGGTGTGGGGGGTGATCAAAGCAGCAATCGAGCTAGTTTTTCTCTTGATTGGCTTCATCTTGAAAAGCGCAAAAGCTGTTCTCTGGGAACTACTTCTCTTCACCGCGCCGTTAGCATGCGGTGTATTTCCGGTATTTCCGCGAATGCTCATCAACATTTGCATTTACGCCGTCGAACTATGTCTATGGATTCCATTTTTAACTCTTATCGAGCGAATCTCTGGGGTAGCCGCAAAAAGATATCTGGACGACTTTGAAGGACTTGGCGTCCAACTGATAGCGATCGAAGTCGTGGCAATTCTGTTGATGTGCATGATTCCGACGGTGGTCCACCGTTTCTTAACCGGAGCTTTTTCGGGAGACTTTAACGCTCAACAGGGTTTGAGCAGCATTCCGAGAAAAGGCATCGGTATAGCGACTAAAATAGCTAGGATCGCAGCCACGAAGAACCCTCTTGCCGTAGCCGCTCTGGTTTGCCTGCTTCCTGTTCGTGTCAACGCCTCAGAGAACATTACCTTGTTTTCTGGATTTATCACCAAAGTGCGCTGCGAAGGCAGATTGCTTACTTCTTCCATCGGTAACGAACAAATTGTGCAGCTAGAGGCTCTGCCAAAAGAAGTAGGCTGCGCAGTCCTCCTCAAGCCGTTGTCTAGCACTGGTAAGACTAACCTAATTTTAGAGACGTCGTCTGGCTCCGTCAAAACGTTAGTTTCCCTTTCCTCTGAGACACCCGCTTTAGGAAGCTTACAAGTTGAATTGAAAGGTCAAAAATAAATGAAATTTTGGAGCTTGCTCGTCTGCATAGAAATTTCCCTGAATACCCCGGCAATGGCCATGTCCGATTTTCAGTATCAACATGCGCTAAGGAAACTAGACAATAGCCAGAGGTCAACGGATGCGATTCTGCGTGAACTCGGAGCTTCCCAGGCAGAAACTTCGCCTGGAGAAGCAGGGCAAAGCCCTAAGCACAAGTTATCTCCTCTATTCCGTGTCCATTTATCCGAGCTACCCGTCAGACTTCAGGTGGGAAAACTACTTTATGGAACGATTCTGAATCGCTTGGTTATCGGAGCAGATGGATCCCCTGTCATTATCATTCTAAAAGACGATCAAAGTTTTGCCTCTGACCTCAGGTTAATTGGTCTGGCTAAGCAAGCGGGTACTCAAGGCCGAGTGTCCATAGAAATTCAGAAGATTGTCTTTCAAACGGGAAAAGCATTTCCGCTGCAGGGGGTGGCGCTTGATGCCGATGGAGCGTTTGGTCTCGCCGCCCAAGTGGTTAGCGGGAAGGCGCTAGCTCTCGCCGGAAGTATGGCCGCAAGCTTCATCTCCGGGATAGCCGCCGGATCTCAAACCACAACTGCTAGCCCGTTTGGCTTTAGCCAAACACAGCCTACGGGAAGAAATGCAGTTCTCCAAGGTGTTGCTCAGACTGCCGCCGACCAATCTAAGCGGATGATCGAAGAAGCTACTCAGGAAAAGCCTATTTTAATCGTCGAAGCGGGAACAAATGTTTCCGTCATGGTGCAAGAGGAGGTACGGTTTTGATGCTTCGAATAGTCGCAATTTTCTTAATGCTCCAGCTCAGTGGTTGCGCAACTCTCCGGGGCGCTAGTCGCCTAGGAACTGGGGCTGCAATTGGGGCTCTTGGTGGTGCCGCCGGGGGTTCTCTCCTTTCACCAAATCAAGAGAGTCGAGGAATGAACGCTCTGGTCTTCGGCCTCTCAGGTGCCTTGGCAGGAGGGCTGATCGCTGCCCTGACTGAACCCAAAGAGCTTAAGGGAGAGGAGATAGGAGCCCTGGAAGGGCGAGATAAACCCGCGTCGAGCTCATCCTTTTACCGTGTCGAAAATCCGATCGAAACGGGTAATCTTCCCGATTTTTTGAAACACCGATTGCAGCCGGTGGTCATCGAGGAAGCCCACGAGGTCGATACGCTCTCGGAAGACGGCACCCTTCATGAACCGCACAAAGTATATCGCATCAAGCGAGCAGCTGAACTCATAAGCAAGCCGCTCGTAAGTCCGCCGGCGGAAGAAAACAAATGATTCCAACTCACTCCTTCTCCCACACCCATCCCCACACCTGGGATCGGCAAGCAACGTGTCGTGCCCGCCCGCGATTCTGCAATGAATTCGGGATGGTTGCCGAGCACCCATCCCGCGTCCTGGGAACCGACCCCGCCCTCTCCACGATGTTACGAGAGCGGGGTCGGTTCCCAGGACGGAAAACTAAACCAGACCCTAACCAGGTAATCGCGGGCGGAAGTTTTCAACTAAATCTTGGGGTGAAATGGGGGGAGAAGAAGTGATCCAAATCCAAAGCCGGGACAGAGCTATGCTGCGCATCTGCTACGAGCAGCAATTCTTGACCATGCCACACATTCGAGAGTTCTATCCCAACAACAAAAGTGGCAAGGAGGCGATCCGACGCGCCGGTGCTTTAGCTAAGTCGGGCTTCTGGTATAAGGCCCCATCTCCCCTCAATCCTAAAGAACTGATCTATCGGGTTACCTCCAGAGGAAAGGATATCGCTCAAGCCGAAGGGGCGCCTAAAATTAACGGACTGAAGACTCTCTCTATGGCGACGCTTCTCCACGACGGGCTGGTCACTGCGGTCCGACTTAGGCTGGGTTCCATTTGGAATGCCCGGTTTGTCTGCGAACGAGCAATCAAGGAGGGAGACTACCCGCAAATACCTGACGGGCTTTTCTTCTTCCCTTCCGGCCTTGGGATTGCCCTAGAAGTAGAAAATTCAGAAAAAGGAAAAACGCGATTTATAGAATTAGCCAACCGGTGGGCGGCTACCCCATCTGTATTCGCTGTCCTCTACGTCGCTAAGGATCAAGACTTAGCAAATACGCTTAAGAAATTTGTGGGTCAAGCATCGCCAACCAAACCGCTTGGCGTAGTGGACTGGACTTCTCTTCGATATGGGTGGCCAACCGTATGGACCATTCGTGGAGAACTCGATTGGTTCCAACGGCGAGAATTTCCATGACTAAAAACCGTACGGCCCAGGTTAAGGATGATCCAAATTTTATTGAATTCACCCGAGAGCAATGGAGCGTCGGAACGATATTAATTTTATATCTAATTCTGATTTTTGCTTTCAAACTGCGTCCATCTGGAGTCTCAAGACTTCTAAATAGACTTCTCAAAAGAAACAAAGAAGATTCCATCCGGGTCGATGGAGAAATCCTGGCCAACGCGGCACGCCTTCGCCACACCCATATTGTAGGAGCAACCGGTAGCGGCAAGACAGTACTCCTTGAAAAACTACTGATCGAAGACATCAAGCGAGGCCACGGGTGCCTGATTGTAGATCCCAAAGGAGACCGCGAACTATTTGAACGGGTCAAATGGGAGTGTAGCAAACACGCGCGAGCGAACGACTTACAACTATTTTCATCGACCCACCTAGCGGAGTCATATTGGTGGAATCCTTGCGGTCTAGGAAACGCCTCTGAACTACAAAGCAAGTTCTACAATTCCGCGATTTATTCAGAACCCCACTATGCAAAGTGGTGCGAGAAGATTCTCCTAGAAGTATTTACAAAGCTCACTTCAAATAGACCAACGGGCTTTACCATCCACAATGCTATTCAAGAGGTTGGTAACCTTGCCAATAGCGGATCCGGTAAAAACGAAAAAGTAGAAGGGCTCTTTTTAGACCTCTTTAATCTCGCAAATGGTGAGTGGGCCCCTTTATTCGACCGAAATCCAAAAAAGTCCGAAATCAACTTCCTTAACCTTACTCAAAATAGTCAAATCTTATTCGTAGATCTTCCGACCGAATCGAAGAAGGTTCAAAGTTCACGCATAGGCAGGTTGCTGACTCAAGAACTTATGCTTGTCTCTGGGCTCAGGAAAGTATTTCCAAGCCTAAGAACCGATAAACCATTTTCTGTATATATTGATGAATTTGACGCATTCGCAACCGAGAGCTTTGCTACTTTCTTAAATAAAGCTCGCTCTAGTAGTTTCATGATCCACATTGCACATCAGACACTTTCGGATCTGAACCGGATTAGCCCAGACTTCTCTGGTCAAATCCTTGGAAACTGCAATGTTCGCTTTATTTTTCGACAGGATGATCCAGATGATGCCGAAAGATGGTCGCGTTTTATTGGCACTAAGAAAAGCACCAAGCGCACTTATCAAACTCAAAATGGGTCCAGTACCGGAATGTCGTCAAATCGAGATGTTCAAGAATTCATCGTTACCCCTGATCAGATAAAGAACCTAAAAATCGGCGAGTACGTGCTTTCGGTAAAAACAGACCAACTCACTCGACTCGTAAAATCAAGATTCTCTATTAGCGATATGGAGACCCCGGCGGCTAATTCATCCGACGGGCCGATGATGCGAGGCACAGGCGCTCGGAGCAACAGCATAGAAGAACTCAATCCCGTGGGAATTCGTACAGAAGCATCGCCTCAAAAAGATGCGGCAAGCGTAGACGCCTGGCATATCGCAGGAATTTCAAACTAGGAGGAACTGAATGAAATTAAATCTATTTTTTATAGCAATCTTACTTTGGGGGTGTGCATTTCAAGACCCGCCAAAATCGACGGAGAGTGCTCAAGCTTCATCTCCTATGGGCAGCGTAACCGTCTCTTGGGTTCAGGACTCTCAGCCTATTCAAGTTACGCGCGAACTTAAAGTTAAGCAGTCGACAGACTCCAGATATTGGTTGGCTCTCAACAGCACGCCAGTAACCCTTCCCGTGCAGGTTCCGGACACCATTACGGTCCAGCTCTTATTTCCAAAAGAATCCCTAGGAACTGGGATATCTAAAATATCCGCTTATGAAAACTCGGAAACCAAATCGAAAACTATTCTTGAGCCAAAGTTAGTCACTAAAGAGGCGCGGGAGAATCAAACCCAAATAACGATGGAGCTGTTTCCGATCAGCTCGGTCTTAAAAGCTGAGTCGGAGTCGACTGCGAATATTAATATCGAGTTCCTTGATGATAATCTTCGCGTGCTTCTAGTCGCATCGCTCTTGATTCGCACTGAACCAAAGTCCGCTTCGATTAAAATGCATCTTCATGACGCAATTGAACACCTTCCAAAAACAGTCTTCGAAAAAAGCTTATCTTTAACGGCTATCGCTACGCTAGAAATCACCAATCCGAATGAATCGGCAATCACCGTTACCGGATTTCACAGATCGACGGCCACCGGTAAGATAGTTCTCAATGAAACGATCTTTCAGCGCTTCACCAATCCAGACGAATGTGGCGGCAACTACACACTAACCTCACGGGAAGAGACCATCAGTGGGAGTTTAGCCTTTGCGGTAGATGATTCTTCTACTGATCTTCTCAACCCCTATCATTACTCTGCTACAAACATTCCGCTTGCCGGAAAATCTATTAAAAAAGTCGCTATTTACTTCGATGGGGCAAACTCAAATCGCCTGACCGTGTCATCTCCCCCAGCAATCCAGAGCAGTACGATCAAGGTTCTGAAAAATTGTAGCGCAACCTGCAGCAGCGTTAGAGGACGTCAAGAGTTCGATGGAATTTGGGAGGAGTGCCAACCGGGTTGGAACTCGAATGTTTGCTTGGGGGCTAAAAGTTGCCATGACTTCCTGGGAGGTTTTACCAGGGGCGGCTTTAGCTGCTACTTGTGGGAAAAGCAGCGATCTATTCCAGGCACAAAAAAGGCCTGTCGCGGAAGATGGGACATCCAAGAAAACTGGATAGATCTAAATACTTATATTGTGCGGAATGGCATCTCCGTGACCACCGTCTCCCCCCTTTTACTCACCACCTTGTACACCGACGAATCCGCCTTAGATCCTAACAGTTGGAAATCCACACCTTGGGAAATGGAAAAAATTCAGATTCAGAAACAGTAGACTCACAAACCGGAAGGGAAATTCGATGAACTATTCTAGCAATCGTATTGACTCAGGTTCTATGACATCCCGGTCCAACAGAAGGCCAAAGAAATCTAGCTGGAGACACGAACTTGGGCTAATGTCAGCCAATGTTATTGGTGCGCCTTCTAAAGAAGTATTAGCGCATCGATCGGTCTTTGAAATGAGAAGTGTTCGCGAACGGAACGAATCGCTAGAGTCTGTAAGATGGCTTACAACTAGCGAAGCGGCTCAGTATCTGCGGGTATCAGGTAGCGCTATCAAAAACATGGTCTACCGAGGACAAGTTCGAGTTCACAAACTTGGGCGACGAAATCGTTATCTCAGGGAGGAACTTGATCGCTTAATTACAAATCCTATTTCGAAATAGGAGAAGTATTATGCCGCAGAAAATAGTCAATGAACGAGGAAGAGATCGGTTACTGATTTACGTCAGTGTTCGCTGCAAAGATTACCCGAATGGCCGAATCCAGCTAAGAAAAAGATTTGATGACGTCACTTTGGGATCAAACAAAGCGAATTTAATAGAACGTGACCTTTTACGTGAAGCCGAAAAAATAAAGGCACAGCGCGAAGTCGAAGGAATACATTGGGAGAAGCTACTCGGACTCTACGAGCTGCATGCCAGGGAAAAACTGGTGAATGGGGAATGGGTTCAGGGGCGCCAAACCCTAGATAATTCGATCAGTGCTTTGCATAAATGGACTCCGCATTGGTACAGAGAGCTTGCGAATAGGATTGGCGCAATGGATGTCACTAAACTCTTTCACCACATGAAAGAGCAGAAAGTGTCCGATGTGACGATTGGCAAAATGCGCGGAGACCTAAGAAAGGTTTTCGAGTTTGGCATTCTATTCGATCATGTCCGCGGGATGAAACAGAGTCCAACGGTCGGCGTAACTATCAAAAGCCGCCGTCGGATGCGAACTGAAATTCTGCGTGAAGATGAAATCAAGAAGCTACTGACCTTTGCCAGATCCTATGAGCCGAGTTGGTATTTCATTTGGGCGTTTGCAGTTTATACTGGATGTCGGAACGGCGAGCTTTACGCGTTAAAGTGGTCGGATATCGACTTTCAGGATCAGATGATCACTGTACAGCGTTCCTTTAACAAGAAAACCAAAGAGGAAAAATGCACCAAGACTGGAGAGTGGCGACACATCTCCATCTGTAATCCGCTTTGGGAAATTGTGCTGGAATTGAAGAACATCCATGACCACGACCTCCAACGGGGGGCCTGTAGGTACCCTGGATACGTTTTGCCTAGACCTGGCCTTTGGCAGAACGGTGAGCAAGCAAGGAAACTGCGGTTATTTTGCGAGGAGATCGGGATAACCCCGGTTTGCTTCCATACCCTCAGAGCGTGCTTTGCCACCGAATTGCTCAAGCGTGGGGTGGATATCCCAAGCGTCATGCGCGTGGGTGGCTGGACAAGCGTCAAGACAATGATGCACTATGTCAGACTCTCTGGCGTAGACGACAAGGGAATCACAGATCCACTGGATTACCGGTCAAATGAACCGCTTGAAACCAACAAGGCACTCATGAACGCAGTAGGAGAAAAGTTTGCAATCAATGGGGTTCGCGACGCGGTAGTGATTCCGCTGCATAGTAGGTCGCTTTTAAAGCGATAAGAGATGGATACCTACTGGATGCCAAGATCGCTAAAATATTGAAATGCCTCGATTTACGACGAGGCAACCAATCAAAAAGGCCTGCCTGGCCTCGTGCCAGGTAGGCCTTTTTCATTTGTAGCGTGGGTAGAGAGTTGAACCTGCGATGCGAACGAAGTGAGCTATCGTAGATTCACGATTTTGCCAGGCGGGCAAGATCGCACGCGCGAAGCGCGCCCGTAGGGCGAAGGCCAGGATGGCCTGAGTGAGATCCTGCCCCCGCAACCAATACCAACGCCGCGTGCACGCAAGTGCCGCGGCGTTTGCGTTTGTTTCCGACCGAAGCCGGGCCCCAAGGAAACTCAATCCGAAGGACCCGGCACGAAAACCTCGAGGCTAATAAACCGGTCCCACCTGCGGATTGAGGCAGCGAAGCTGCACCGGAATTCCCACTTGAAGAAATGGCTGACACTGAGGGACATGAGTGGGGTTTTCTGAATTTAATGCCTTACAAGAATTCCCCCCTTGAAATAGACTCGTTCCAATCGGATCACCCACGCCGCCTGGAGTGAGTATGCGAATGAAGGGATCAGTAATGTTTACTTGGTTACCTTCCTCATCGTGATGTACGCAGTAACAGATACAGAGCTTTGGTTTTTGAATTTTCTGACTCGGCCGCAGAACAATTCCACCGGTCGCCTCAGCATAGACATTTAAAGAAAAACAAACAGAAACCACGAAGCAAAAAAAACTCACTCTCATTTTACCCTCCTCAGAAATTCGAATGAGCCCCTTACTCATCCTCTAAAACACTTTAGATGAGCCTCTAAAAATACATAATGTGTCAAATTATGTATTTTTATAATTTTTTTTAGTTATTAATATCAATGTCTTATAATTTATTTATTTTAAATTTTGATTTTTATGATGTCATCAACCCCGTGCGTGACACCACGACCAAACTACCAATGGAATAAAACCTTTAGAATCAACCCTATCCCCCTTGGAGATCTACCCCTACCTATGGGATAAACCTTCTCAGACGAAAGGAAATGAAATGACACCCACCCCCAGCGGAAAAGAACTCGGCCGCGTACGCGTCGCGTCCCTGCAATACTTCATTCGTCCCGTCCAGTCGTTCGACGACTTCGCTCACCAAGTCGAGGCGCTCATTGAAACCGCCAGGGATTACAAAGTAAAACTGCTGGTGTTCCCGGAATACTTCACCACCCAGCTGCTCACGCTCGGAAACGTGAAGCGCCCAATCGTCGAGCAGATTCGCGACCTCGCCAGCCAGGAAAACCGTACTGTCGAGCTTCTCTCGGACCTTTCAAAAAAAAACCGGCTTACCGTGGTGGGCGGCACCCTTCCTGGATTCGACGAAACGAAAACGAAAGTTCTTAATAAATGTTATGTATTCGCCCCGGACGGAAGCTCGAGCCTGCAAGCCAAGCTTCATATGACCCGCTTCGAAAAAGAAGAATGGTTTGTCAGCCCGGGGACTCGCCTACGGATATTCGAGACCGAATGGGGAAAATTCGCGGTGGCGATTTGTTATGACGTCGAATTTCCGGAAATCGCACGAACCGCCGCTCGTCTCGGCGCTCACTTCTTAGTCGTACCAAGCTGCACCGATGATCGGCAAGGCTACCTCCGGGTTCGGTACTGCGCGCAGGCCCGCGCCGTCGAAAATCAAATGTACGTCATTCACTCGCCGACCGTGGGGTCCCTGCCCACCGTGCCCGCCGTGTCCCTCAATTACGGACAAGCTGCGATCTATACCCCCAGCGATTATTCGTTTTCTCGCGATGGGCTGCTGGCGGAAGGCGCCCCCAACCAGGAAAGCATGATTATCGGCGACATCAACTTAGCGCTCATCGAAGAGACCCGAAAGCACGGTACGGTGCTGCCGCTTCACGATAGCCAGACGACCGAAGAACTTTTAAAGATGGTGGATCATGTCACGCTCGGCGGGTAAGTCCAAAAGCCAATCTCCCTACGTACTCACCCATCCGCTGCCCCAACATTTTGAAAAAATCCAAGATCTTTGCCGAAGGGTCTACCCGTTCTCGAAGCCCTGGTCACTCGCGCAGCTCGAATCCCACCGTGCTTATTTTCCCGACGGCCAACTCGTGGTCCTGGAGAAGGCTAGCGGACGCGTCATCGGCATGGCGTTTAGCCTGATCGTCTATTGGAACGATTATTCCCATCAAGACAACTGGCAGGATTTTACTTCGGCGGGTTTCTTTCATAACCACGATCCCGCCAAGGGGAAGACTCTCTACGGCGCGGAAGTCATGGTGGATCCCGAGTACCGGGGACAGGGGGTCGGAAAGCTCCTTTACCGCGGACGGCAGGAAATCGCCAAAAAATACGGGCTAAAACGTATCCGTGCGGGCGCCCGTCTACGCGGCTACGGCAAGTTTCAGGAAAAACTCACGCCCCAGGAATACGTCAGAAAAGTAGTCGCCAAAGAGATCTACGACCCCACGTTGAGCTTTCAGCTCGGCCAAGGCTTCCGCGCGATTGATGTCGCGGCAA
The DNA here is from genome assembly GCA_050251055.1 of Bacteriovoracia bacterium. GTDB lineage: Bacteria > Bdellovibrionota > UBA1018 > UBA1018 > JBFWNL01 > JBFWNL01. The sequence goes on along the minus strand of JBFWNL010000007.1, from coordinate 199,321 downwards.
ATTACCTCTTTAATGACCCCGAGAGCTTGGGTTACGCCGCGGTCATTGAGTGGCTAAATCCGGAGATCGCGACCGAACTCGATCAGCGCGAGCAGTCCATCAACATGAACCTGTTCCTAAAAGGAGAGAAATTCACCCCCCAGTTTCTTCCAAAGGAACTTCGTCGTGTCGTTCGCCGGGCGACAACCCTCTTGGGACACGCGATTCGCGAACTCGAAGGAGACGACTTCTACAAGAAAGTAGAGTCCTACCGAAAGTACCTCAAGGCCGCGCGAAATCCGCAAGCCGAGAGGCTTGAACTGAAAAAACTCCTAAGCAAGTTATCCCACGAAAAAACCGATGACCTCTTAAAGCTAGCTCACGCTTTTTCACTTCAGCTGGAGGTCGTGAACGTATGCGAAGCGGCCTACCGTACCTGGCGCCTTCGGCAACGGGCATTCCCGCAAGGACTGAAATCAAAAACAAAGCTCACCTACGTATTGACCGCCCACCCCACGGAAGCCCGTGCCCCGGGCACGTTAGCAACCCTGCAGGCATTGCAACAAATGCTCGTGGAAGGCATTCACGACAACTTTATCTTAAATGATCACTCCCTATCCACCCAACTACGAAAGCTTTGGCTGCAGCCCCTCGCTCGCTCCGAAAGGCCGAGCGTCCTAGACGAAGCGGACCATATTTTCTCGACGGTTTTCTCTAAAAACATCTTCGACGTCATCCTGCAGGACAAACCCGGGTATGAGCTAAGCCTTCACACCTGGGTGGGAGGCGACAAAGACGGCCACCCGGGCGTGGATCACGCCGTCATGAAGCAATGCCTGCAGGCCTCCAGGAAACGCGTGGTCTCCATCCTCGAAGATAAACTCACCGCCGTGATTTCAGATTGCGGCGAAGTGCCTGAGTCGAACCGGGTCCCGGCTAAAGACGCGAACGCTTTGCGCGCTTTCCGGCGTGAACTCGGCCAGCTGCTGGAACTTCGGGTGGGTGATGGGGACCGGCTTAAAAAATGGACCCTGAAATTTAGGAAATTTTACGCCAAAACCGGCCCCTTCCTTAGACAACACGAACAACTTCTTCACGTCGTCCGCATGGTCGATATATTTCCCGGCTTCGTGCTGCCCATCGAACTTCGTGAAGATTCTCAGTCCATCCGTGACGCCGTCGGAGATCCCAAGCAACCCATCTGCGGTATGCTCAAAGAGCTCACCAAGATTACTGGCAGCGGGGACATCACCCACTATGCCCGCGGGTTTGTGATCTCCCACTGCGAATCGGAGACCGATATCGACCACGCCTGCAAGCTCATCGACAAAATCTGTCGCAGCAAGAACCTCCCGGTGGTGCCGCTGTTTGAAACCCGCGACGCGCTGATTCACTCGACGACCATCCTGAAGAATTGGCTTGGCTCCACTCGCAACTCCGAACGGGTTCGTCGCCACTGGTCCGGAAAAGTCGAGGTGATGCTGGGGTACTCTGACTCCGCCAAGCAGACCGGGGTCTTGCCCAGCCGCTTTCTCATTGAAAAGGCGATGGAGAAGATCGAACGGGTGGTGAAATCCTTCCGTTTTCAACCGATCTTTTTCCATGGCTCGGGTGGAAGCGTGGCACGCGGGGGCGGCAGCCTAAGGGAACAGGTGTCGTGGTGGGCCCGATCGGCGGTCGAAGCACCGAAGATGACGATTCAAGGAGAGATGATCCAACGTCTCTTCGTAACGAAGGAAATATTAAACTCGCAATGCGCCCATTTTACGGCCGAAGCCACGCGCAGAAAAGTTAGGAGGCATAAGCCGAATCCGTCGAAGGCCCTGGATAATTTTACTTCCCGCATCGAAAGCGAGTACCACCGGCTCGTTTCGGATCAAAGCCGCCTCGGTCCCCTCCTGGACGCCACTCCTTATAAGTATTTAGATGTCCTGCGAATTGGATCTCGCCCCTCGAAACGCCCGACCCCCGGCCGCTACTCCGTAGAATCCCTTAGGGCGATCCCCTGGGTGCTTTGCTGGACACAAACCCGCGCCCTGCTCCCCACCTGGTGGGGCGTGGGAACGGCGTGGAGCGCGGCCAATGACGCCGAGAAGAAGGAACTCCAGGATCTATTCAAAGTGGACCCTTTCTTTTCCTCGTTCGTGAAAGCGTTGGGTTTCACCCTCACTAAAGTCAAACTGGATGTGTGGGAGTTGTATTTTGAGGGAGACTCGGTAGCGGCGCTCGAGCCCATTCGGCAAGAATACGAGTGGGCAAAGACCTTCACCCGAGAGATCAGTGGACAGAAGGATCTCATTTGGCACCGCCCTTGGTTAGAAGAGAGCATCCGGCTGAGGTCCCCCCATATTCATATCCTGAACTTGATCCAGGTCCTTGCCATGAAGAGACAGAACGAGTTCCTCTTAAAAGAGACGATCGTGGGAATTGCCTGCGGAATGCTGACGACCGGCTGACAACCCTGACGCGGCATGGTGCGCCGTTACATATATATATTTAATGTATGCATTCTATACATAATATCTATTTTTATTATTAATTTAGGCAAGGCATTCTAGTTGCTCATCAGCCACACAAACTAACTTATGATCACTTGTCGTTGACGAAAGGAGACTCCATGAACAGTCACGCGACTATGCCTGCCATTGATCCCGAAGCCATCGCCCACAACTGGGACAAGCTCAAATTCGAGCTCAAGCTGAAGTTCACCCGCTTTACGGATCTGGACCTCGAGTCCATTAAAAAAGATTTCGGCATCTTGCCCAAGAAAATTGCGGCGTATTACAACCTTTCCGAAGAAGCCGCGATGAGGGAGCTAACGGCGTTTAGAACCTCCGTGGCGCCCCTATTGCAAGCGTCGAACAAGCAAACGGACGCCGGGAACGCCCCTCCGGAAAAAAGAGAAGCCGTGGTAACCAGCTAGTCGTGGCGCTGAATTTGCGCTGCCTTAGCCCAAAAAATCCCGGCAGAAATGCCGGGATTTTTTTTGACCAAAATTGAATTGCCCCCCCCCCTAGAAAGCACGAGAAAGCACTAAAACTGAGCGCGATCAACCTACGATCGCCACTTCCCCCATATCTGGCGACAATAGACTTACGGGGGACTCAAAATGCAACGATCCATCATACCGGCATGCCTATTACTCATCTCCTTCTCAAGCGGATTAGCGATCGGCGAAACCGCCTATCTAAAGCCGAAAAAGCGTAATTGTTACGGGGAGTACCAAACCGCGGCCGCGATCTGCGATCGTCAGCAATACATGGGTGAACGCAACTGCAACGAAGGCGCGAACTATTGCCTGGGGCAATGCGGACTGGATATTTTTGGTTATTGCGAAGAGGGTTGTGAAGAATACCGTTCGGCTTGCAAAAACGCGCTCGTCACCGCCTGGCTGGGCTGCATGGATCGCGCCGGAGACGCTTATGACGCTTGCAAGAGTGAAATCTCAGAACTCTAACGATTCGTCTGGGTCTACGGAGACCCACCGGGGAAATATGCTTTATTTAGCATAGCGCATCAGACCCAGACGATGGCCGGGTTCCCATCCTATGGGGGGCCGCATGAAAATCAGTTTCTACAAACTCGCACTAATTGGGTTCAGTATCTTCGTATTGGGTGGATGCGCTCGGGTCCAGGAACTCAAATCCACCGCACTCATGGCACGAGGGCCAGCGGCCGAGGCCAACTCCACGGGTAACGTAGGCCTGCCCACTCCTGGCGGGGAAGAATCCATCAGCGTCCCTTTCGAAAAAATCATGATCCTCACTTCCATCGTGTCGCGCCAGACCTATCTCGTACCGGCAAGCACGGAGCAGTTCACCCGCGCCTTTCACAACGGGTCCCACTTTCATCGCTCCGGCGACGTTTTTAGTTCATTAAGCGCCCAAGCTCACTTGAACTCTCAAGTGAGTGCGCGGCAGAACTCCATCAATACCTACGTTGCGTTTTATCTCAGCCCGCGCGATTCCGACCAACTCCTGAATCTGCGCCTACTCAACGCGGACGGATCGGAGCACGGTGCCCAAGAGAATGTCCCGACGGCCGACTACTACGGGCGCACCCTGCAATTCACCCGACGTCAGGAGACACGTTGGTGCGACACCCAAGGAGAAATGAACGCAGCCGGAGCGCCTCGTTCGGCGCAGTACAGCCGAGCATGCGTTATCGTATGGAAGAATACGGCTGAAACCATCGACTTCTGGGCAGGCTGGCGAACTCTAGAAACCGGCGACTACGTGCTAAGAGCCGAGTACCTGGACGGTCACCAGCGCCACTCCGTGATCAAGATCCGGGATCGCCTGCTTTTCGATGGCGAATAACCTGGTCGCTGAGATGCGCGCTCACTGAAGAAAGGTCCGCACTTAGGGGACCCAGTTCACTAAGCCACTCCCTTAGCTGGGGGCTAGATTTTTCCAAGCATTCTTTTCCCGCCCGGGTAATCGACACTAGTCGTTTACGAGAATCGCGGGGGTCTTCCGTAATGAACACGAATCCCTTCCGGGCCAACCGCTTTAATGTCTGGGTCAGCGTACTGGGATGCACCCCGGCGGCCGCGGCCAGGGCCTGGGCGGTGGCGCTCGGCATATCGATCAGATTCCGCAACAGGCACCACTGCACCAGGCTGATACCCAGCCGCTGCTCCGACGCCTTATTGAACTGATGGATAGCGCCACTGATATCGAGGAGGGAAAATAGGGATCTCTCGAAATCACTCATGGGTGTTTATCCACGGGGTGGAAACGGATCAACTGCTGCAAAACACGATTGATCTCAGACTGGGAGCGAATGTAGTAGCGCGCCTGGGAGGTAGCCTTCTGCCCCACCCGCACCGACAGGAGATTAGAATCCGGCAAGCTAAACACGTCTTCGTCCGTATCGTCGTCTCCGATATAAAAGATATGCCGAGCGCCGATCCGACGGGCCAGCTCCAGCACGGCCGCCCCCTTGTGCGGGGCCCCCGGCGGGATCAAATTCACCACCGACTTCCCGCCGATGATCTTCGGAGCAGGATCAAGTTGGTTGAACGCCGACATGATTTTTGCTTTCGCAATTTTTTTTTGGCGGGAACGACGGTAATGGATCGCCAACGAAAAAATCTTGTCCTCTATCTCGACTCCAGCTCCAAACGAAGCCTTAGACAGTGCATTTTTCCAAGTGCGGCATACATCTTTTGCCTGATCAAGGCCACTCGCTCCATCGGGCAGGCCTTCTAAACCGTGGTTGCCCACCAAATACGGCGGAATAAAAACCAGACGGCGCTTCAGGTCCGCTAGTCCGCGGCCGGAAATAATAGCCACTGGCACGCGCGACGAAAGATCCTTCAAAAGCTGGTTAGTCTTAACGGAAATGGTGGCGGCGGAAGGCGTTCTCACGATTTTCGAGAGCGTGCCGTCAAAGTCGAACGCATAGAGGGTCTTAGTGAATGAGAACGACTCCAGGATCGTGAGGCTACTTTTCGAAAAAAGCGGATTCACTTGTCCCCTTTCAAGCGCGCGATGCGGTTACCCCGACCATCGAGGCCAAACAGACGGGTGCGCTGACGCAAACGGGACGCATCCAGCAGCATGCGGCCCGCCCAGCGGTACACGTTGAACTCCTGGATCAGTCCCCGCATGCTCCGGATCCGGTTGCGTTGCTCGGCGGGTGGCATTTCAAGCGCCATATGAAGCGCGGCCGCCGACTGGTCAATGTTGTAGGGATTGACGATCAACGCCTCGGGAAGCTCCCGAGCCGCTCCCGTGAACTGACTCAGGATCAAAACTCCTCGCTCATCGTCGCGTGCAGCAATGAACTCCTTGGCCACGAGGTTCATGCCGTCATGCAAACTGCTCACGACGCAGACGTCCGCCCCCCGATAATATTCGTACACTTGCTCAGGCGCGTGATGCTCGATCCGTAGACGGATAGGCTCGTAACCCTCTTTTCCGAAACGTTGGTTAATTCGGGCCGCGAGTGCCCGCACATCGGAATCAAAGTGGCGATACTGGTCGATATCCGTGCGGGACGGGGCGGCAATCTGAATGAATGAGAATTTTCCGATCCAGCTGGGTTCGAGCTCGAGCATGCGCTCGACCGCCAGAAACCTCTCCAGAATACCCTTGGTATAATCCAATCGGTCCACGCCGACTCCCACCATGCGGTCGCTCGGCATTCCATTCAATTCTCGAATTCGTGCCCTGCATTCGGCAACGGTTTTTTGGGTTTTTAACCACTTCACCGGATACTCGATGGAAATCGGGTACTGATTTACCGCCGTAAGCCGACCGCCGTAGGAAATTGTCGACGTCTCGCGATCGATCCGGCTCTCCATGAAGCGATCAACCGCATCCAGGAAGTTATTGCAATGGAAGCGCGTGTGAAAGCCCAGGATGCTGCTGCCTAGGAGACCGTCCAATATTTGCTCCCGCCACGGACAGATACCGAAGATTTCCGAGTTTGGAAAAGGGATATGCCAGAACGTGATGACGGTCGCTTTCGGCAGGCGCTCGCGGATCATCTTCGGCACCAACGCCAAGTGATAATCTTGCACCAGGACCACGGGATCGTCGGTTTTTGCCTCTTCCACGACCGTTTCCGCGAACTTCTCGTTCACAGCCACATACTGGGCCCAGTCTTGGGAGCGAAATATCGGCCGCACGTGGGCGATGTGGCAAAGCGCCCAAATCCCCTCGTTGGCGAAGCCGTAGTAATATCCGGCTTCTTCCTCGGGGGTGAGCCAAACCCGCCGAATCTGGTAGGCAGGATTCTCGGGAGGGACCCGAACGTGGTCGAACTTGTCCACCGACTCGCGATCGGCGCTACCGCCGCCATGGGCGATCCAAGTCCCGGAACAGGCGCGCATCACCGGCTCGAGTGCGGTGACCAACCCGCTGGCGGGAAAGCGGATCTCGACTTCTTTGCCGTTTCGCACGTGAATATAGGGCTCCCGGTTCGAAACGATGAGGACCTCGTCCCCCGCTAACTCATTGTGTAGGATTTCCTTGAGCGTCTGCGGGCTCCAGCTGATTTGATTTTCGTCCCGCGTGCGTCGATCCGTTTCCAAATCGCGAATGAGCACCCTCAGATCTTTTACGATCGGCCGCAACTCGGGGGAGGTGACCTGAGCGATCGGCCGAAACAAGCCCTCCCCCCGGACCACCGCCCGCATCCCGTTGATCCATCCCTTCCAGCTGAGCTGCGCGATGAATACCGTAATAAAGGATATGATCGCGCCCAAAATCGCGAACAGGTAGACGATGTAAGCCTTGGTGTCGGAGCTTCGCCGCTGAACGAAGCTCATGTCGTGAACAATCACGAGCTGGCCTAGCCGCTTGCCCGATTCGTCGATCGTGGGATGGAACGCGAGATGCAAAGGGCCCTGGGGAAGCTGAATGATCCGGCTATGTGGACCGCCCTCGCTATCCGGACCCTCGCAAGGAATAGCGGCGGGAAAGGTTTGCGTCTTCGTGACCAGGCGATTTTCGGAATCACAAAACCCGAGCGCGAACAAACGCTCGTCTTGCACCACCCGTTCGAGCAGGCGCTGGGCACGCTTGCCCGTTTCCGCGTTTTCCTGCGCGGCCACGATCGAATCCCGCATGGTGCTCGCGATGAGCTTCGTGCGGATGTCGAGATCCCGCACGAACCACTTCAACGTGAGGGAATCAATCAGCGGAGCGACCCCGTAACCGAACAAACCCAAGGCGATCAACAACGGAACAATGAATCTTAATGAGAGGCGCATGAATTTACGCACTTTACTTTGATAGCAAATAAAAATATACTCTTTTCATGTACCCGTACGGCCTGATCGGAAACTGCCAGTCCGCGGCCCTGGTGAATCAAAACGGATCTATTGATTGGCTTTGCTTGCCCCGTCCCGATAGCCCTCCCATCTTTGGACGCATCTTGGACCAGGAAGGCGGCCACTTTTCGATTCAGGCTTCCGCGGGCGGAGCCACACCGGGGCAGCAAGCTTACATTCCGAACACTCCTATCTTGACGACCACGATACGGTGCCAGGATGGGAGTGAGTTCAAGATCACGGATTTCTGTCCCCGCTTTTACCAGCACGGGCGAATCTACCGACCTGCCGCGATTTTCAGGATCGTTGAACCTATCAAAGGCAATCCGTCGATTAAGGTGAGCTGCCGGCCAGTTACGGGTTGGAGCAAGCAACCTGCCCGCCCCGTCCGCGGCAACAGCCATCTTCGTTTTGAAATCCGGGACGAGGCAATGCGTCTGGTGACGAACATGCCGCTCACCTACCTCTGCGAGGAAACTTCTTTCACGCTGCAAGAGCCGCTCTACTTCGGATTGACTTGGAGCTACGGCATTGAGGAGGACCTCGTCACCGTTACGCACCGTTTTCTCCAGGAAACCCTCGACTATTGGACCACCTGGGTGAAGCACTGCTCGATCCCTAGCCTCTACCAAAAAGAAACGATCCGTTCGGCGATCACGCTCAAGCTTCACTGTTACGAAGACACGGGCGCGATACTCGCCGCCTTGACCACCAGCCTGCCAGAAGAGTACGGCGGCAATCGCAACTGGGACTATCGATTCTGCTGGCTTCGTGACGCCTACTTCTCCCTTTCGGCGTTCCATAACCTAGGCCACTTCGAAGAGATGGAAGGGTTCATCAAATTCTTCCTCAATATCGCCGAACAGCACGACCATTCGCGCGATCGCCTGCGCCCAGTCTACCGGCTCGACCAATCCTTACCCCTTCCCGAGACCGAACACCCCGCTTGGGGAGGATATGCCGGATCCCGTCCGGTTCGCAGCGATAACCAAGCCGCCGAGCACGTACAAAATGATGTTTACGGCGAAATGGCCCTCACCTTATCGCCGATCTTCATCGACGAAAGATTCCATCACCTTCGCAGCAAGGAACACGAGCGCTTGCTCGAGCATCTCGCTCGCTTGTGCGTGAAAAACATTTCCCAGCCCGATGCGGGACTGTGGGAATTCCGGGACGGCTGGCAAGAACATTCGTTTTCCAATCTGATGTGCTGGGCCGCGCTCGACCGCATGGAACGGGTTCAGTCCCAGGGCTTTCTTAAATCCGTCGGACTAGACCTATCTGCCAGCCGGGAAACTGCCGAACGCGCGATACGCGCGGCCGTCAAGGGCGGCGCTTTGCGCAACGGCCCCAAGGATGAGAGCCTCGACGCTTCCTTGCTTCAACTGACGAATCTACGGTTCCCCGACCCAGAGCTTTGCCGAAAGACGACTGAGCTAATTTGGCAACAACTCAAGTTTGGCGGCGATGCCCAGGCTGACGGTTTTCTCTATAGGTACCTAAGAAAAGACGACTTTGGACAGCCGAAATCGGCTTTCTTGATTTGCACATTTTGGCTCATTCAGGCTCTCGGGCGCTTGGGACAGATCGACGAAGCTCGCGGCGTAATGAAGAGTGCCATGACGGCGGCGAACTCGTTGGGCTTGTTTTCCGAACATTATATCCCTTCCGAGCGCCTGCATGCCGGTAATTTCCCCCAAGCTTACTCGCACGTGGGACAGATCAACGCCGCGTTCGCGGTGAGCCCGCCTTGGGGCGAAGTGCTTTAACTAAACGCAACGTAGTTGGAAAAACCATTTGGAGGCAGGGGTGGAATCTGCTAGTCCGTTTGAATTAAGGGAAGACATGAATTTCACGAAACAACATCGAGTCTGGCGGCCCCGAGAATGACCAAAGACAATATTCCGGAAGACATTCGAAATTTTGTCTTGAAGTATATCGACACGGTCGAGCTGCTTAGCATCCTACTGCTCCTAAAGGCCACGCCGGAAAAAGAATGGACCTCCGAGGAAATCGAGAACGTCATCCGCAGCAGCAGCGCCTCCATTGAGCGAAGGCTTTCCGATTTGTATTCACGAGGTATTCTAACGCGAAAATATCCAAACGACGACCGCCACGTCTTCTCCCCTAAAACCAAGGAAATATCGGATGTGGTCGATAAGTTGGTAATTTACAACATCACCTATCCCTATCGCTTGATCAACCTCATCTACTCGAAGCCCGCCGAAGCGCTCCGCACCCTCGCGGACGCGTTCCGGGTAGATCGAAAGGACGAAAACAAATGATCGGAGAGATCGTATACGTGATGTGCGGACTCACGAGCGTCATTTGCGCGCTCCTGCTGTACCGCCAATTCTCCCGCAGCCGGGTGAAACTCCTTCTGTGGTGCAGCCTTTGCTTCGCCGGATTCGCGATCAACAACATTCTGCTTCTGGCGGACGCCATGCTAGTACCGGACATGGACCTCTCGGTGTGGAGAACGTTACCCGCTTTCGGCGGATTGATATTGCTGATCTACGGTTTTGTCTGGGACACCGCATGAATGCGCTATACCTGTTTCTATCTGGGGCGGTAATGATGGGGCTTGGCGTAGCGGGCCTGTTCTTTTTCCGATTCTGGCGACAGACCAGCGATCGGCTTTTTCTGATTTTCGGGCTGGCCTTCAGCACGATGGCGCTGGAGCGGGTCATCATTCTCTTCGTCGCCACGCGCGCTCCCCGGGGCGAAGATCACGCGCTCGTTTACGTATTTCGACTGATTGCTTTTCTGATGATCATCTATGGTGTGATCGATAAGAATCGCACCATTCGCGACTAGCCTCGGCCCAAAAAAATCACTAATCGACGGCTCCTGGGCGCTCAAAAATCCACTTTCTCACAAACTGAAGCACCTACAAAAGGGGGGGAGCGAAATCTTACCTCACCCTTAAGTTATTAATTTTATTTAATTAAGCAACTGTACTCAAACCTCACCTTAATATCTGATTAAAATGGTTTGTTATTTGGACCCACCATGCTATTCAGTAGCCCATGCAAAAGTGGACCATTTGGTTGGTGATTGCCTTCGCCTTTAGCGGTCAAGCCGCCTATGCGGCTTCGCTGCGCGTTCTTACCTACAACGCCGGTTTGCTGAGAATTACCTTCAAAGGTGATGTCGTACCCAAAGTGAAAGCCCGCGCGGAGAAGCTCCCTGCTGCACTGAGCCAGTTGGCGGAACGGGAAAAGCTCGATCTCATTTCATTGCAGGAAGTTTGGGACTCCTCCCACCAGGCCGCGATCGCAAAAGCTTTGAAAGCGCAAGGTTTCGAAATCATCTTGGTGGACGACCTAAAACCCACCGGTGACTTCCCGACCCTGACCCTGATGGGAAGCGGGATGATGGTCGCTTACCGAAATTTAACGGCGGACTCCATCGCGCGCATCCCGTTCACGAGTGCGAGCTCGGCACAAAAACTGGCTCGCAAAGGCATCGTGTCGATGAAACTGAAAACAAAATCGGGACAGCCGCAAGAAGAAAGCTTTGTTTTCACCACCGTGCATACCCAAAACCTAGACGGGAAGGACGGTAGCGTCGAAGATCCCGACGCGAAAGAGCACCTTTTAAAACAAATTCAACAGCTGACCGAGCACCATAAAACGGCCAGCTTGGAAGGTGCCGTCCCCTTACTGAGCATGGGCGATTTCAACTGCGGACCGGAATTCGGAAAAACGGTTTTCGAATCCCTGGTTTCCGGCCTGGGCGTCCGCGCGGTCTATTCCGAAGTCAACGGGCGTTACGATGCGACGTGGGACTCGAGCACGAATCGCTACGTCATCGAAGGAGAATACCCCAATGGCCCGAACCAAACGGTGGACCACGTCTTCGTGCGGGACGCAAAAGGCGATGCCGGTCATTGGAAAACCCTCGCGGCACGCATTGTGATGAAAACCGACAACGATCTTCTCTCGGACCACTACGGCGTCATCGCCGAACTAGAACTGACCCCTACCCCGCCGTCCAAATAGGCGGGGCCGCTTAGGCTTTTTTCAGGTGCTTTTTGATCGCGCCCATCATCTTAAACATGTCGATGGCGCGTTTGCTGCCGAACACCGCCGCTAGTTTTTCGTCGGGGTTGATGGAGCGCTTGTTTTTCTTATCTTGAAGCTTGTGCTTCTTGATGTAAGCCCACAGCTTCTTCACGACCTGGGTTCTTGGCATGGCGGCATTACCCACCACCGCGCCTAAGGCGGCCGACGGTTTCAACGGAGCCATGAAAGCCGAGTTCTTTTTCTTCCCTGCCATAGCTAACCCCTCCTTTGGGATATTCGAAAAGCTAGGCAAAATTTTCTCACCCAAAAGCCGCTTCGGCAAGGCGTTTTCAATTAGGGGGCAGGTTCATCGCTCACCGCCCGCATCGCCGAAAGCGCGGTGCAGAGTGCCCTGGGAACCGCGGCCGGGAAAAAATGGCGTTCGGACGAAGTCCACCCCCTCAGCATTTCCACGATCTCGCGTTTACTCATCGCTAAAGCCGGGTATGCTGGCTGGAGTGGGCGGACCGGACGATCGACTACGTCGTAAGCCTCCGAGAGTGACTCAATTTCTGCTTCGGAAAACCCCTGGTCTCGAAGCCCTTGTTTCCAGACGGCCAGCCCTTGCTCGTAAGCCACGCGTTGAACGGAGTATTCAGCTAGGGCTTTCTTATACTGGTCGATTGTTTCCCGGTTTTTTGCCATGCGATTCGGATACTCGGAAACGAGCTTCCCCAGCAGGGTGGAAACAACCCCTTCGGCCTGAGCTTTCCCCCGACCCAAAAACGGAACTAGCATCCCGCTTTTTTTCTGCGACTCCGGAATATGTTGCAACCGAAGCTGTCCGTTTTCGAGCCTCACCCCAAGCTTAGAAACATTGGAAAAATCGTGGCCAATTTGGGGATCCGTGTCGTTCATCTTCAGAACCTCCCCTCGGGCACTCACCCAACCTCTGGCCACGGGATGCATGCGCTCAAGAGCCAAATCGAGCGCGACGGAGGCCCCGTACTCAAACCCCGTCCCCGCCAAGTCGAATCGATACAGACCGTTTTTAGTCAACGCATAGACATCCGTCTGCGAAGAGAAAAAAACGACGTTGCCGTAGGACCGACTATAAATGGCGATCCCGTCTTGCTCAAACTGACCAGAGGCGAGTTGCCCGAACTCTGATCGCCAATGCTCGGGATGGATCGCACCGAACACATTGCTAATGATCTCGTGGTAGCCGCAGGGGGTCTCCACGAGCCCGCACTTCGCTTCCGCTCCCGGGATCGACCCCACGAACAACGCCAAAACCAGGAAAAAACGGACCATAGCGCGTGACTCCTTGTGGTCGACTTAACCCCGGATCGCGCGGAAACTGACGCAATTCGACCGAATTCAGCCAAACAAAAGAAATGCCAAATTTGCCTAATGCGAACGAAGGCTTACGGTGTCATTGAGGCGACTTGCCCGGCGGAATTTTCCGAGTGCGGAATCAGGAAGATCCCTTAGACTGTTCCTACCATGAAAATAAACTTTAAATCTTCGTCCCCGGTCCTTGGCGCGGCGATAGCCCTTGTGGCTTTCGGCTGCGCTAGCGCTTCGAAAACCCTTTCCCCTACGGCTTCTGGCGAGCTTGCCAACCAGCGGGCGCTGGATTTGGCGTTTTCCGAAATGGACGCGCGCGCGCGTCGGGGGGTTGCCTCCATCGATCAAGACCTGCAGCCGTATTCCAATCAGTTCGATAAACTGCGGAACCGCGTGCAGTACCTCGTGTTCCCCAAGGTTTCCAAAATCACCGAAAAACGCCCCCAGGCCGGTCCGGTCGAATTTGGCGCGCCCGTGCGGTTTGACATTACCTCCCGTCGCTTAGTGGAGTGCACCAAGCTCCAAAAAGAAGCTATAAATGACCTCCATCACCAGGCATTCTTCGCGGCGGGTGATCTCGCTGATAAAAAATGCGCGGTTCTGAACTACCGCCCAACGCGCGCTCCGGCCAAGGGCGATCTCAAGCCCGATGACGTGACCTCCGTGCGTCTGTACCTCGACTCGGACTATCGGGCCCACGGAACGGATATCGTGAAATTTGTGGCCCGGGGCGACGAGGAAACCTATGGCGTCAAGTTCGATCCCGAGGATGCCTCGAGCTCAGGCTTGCTGCTGTTCCCGACGGATGTCCCCCGGTTACTCAAGGGGGACAACTACAAGGGGGTGCGCGCTTTTCAAATGCCCGCAGATCCATTCGTCACCAAGCGGGCGGCGCGTGAAAACGTGGGTAAAAAATGCGATCGAGCCGGTGCCTTCGAATATCGCGACGCCTTTGGCAACCGCGTGAAAGCTCAGTGGTGCGCGGGCGATCCCCTCCCCACCACGATCGATAACCAGAAATTTTTTGCGATTCTGATCTAAGGAATACCCCATGAAACAAACTCTCCTGTTGCTCGTGACTCTGGCCATCACTTCCTTCGCCGCCCAAGCCGAAGACGGCGAATTCAAATACTCCAACACCGACTTCAAAGCGCTATATAACCAGCATCGTTTCGCCCAACCCCAGCAGACTCCCTGGGCCGGTACCTATTGGCCCTACGGCGAAGACGGGCTTGCCTGGCGCTACCGGGCGGGCGAAAACTCCCCTGCGGAAAAATACGACCTTTTTGCCCGACAAGGCAAGAAAGCAACGCTTTGGGAAAAGCGTGAGCATGCCTGCTCCACCTTACCGAAGGAAGAACAAGAAGGCTGCCGGGGCTGGTGGGGACATTGTAACGCCTGGTCGGCGGCCGCGATTAAAGAAGCCGAACCCCGCGAGTCGCGCAAAGTGGGCGATGTCCAGTGGAACGTGGGCGACCAAAAGGCCCTACTGACCGAGCTCTGGATGGAATCGGGTTCGCTATTCGCAGGTGACACGAATAAGAGCGTGAAGACGGGCAACTGGGTCACCGACGCCAACAGCCCGGACGCCCGCTCTCTCACGCAAAGCGGACAGAGTAACTTTGAAGCTTTTTGGGACGTGGTTCCGCGCCACTTTTTCATGATCTTCACCAACTACGTGGGGATCCTACGCACGGGCGTGGTGATCGATCGCTTCACGGGCGACGAAGTATGGAATCAGCCCGTGGTCGGTTATCGTTTTCTTCCCATCCGGGCGCAAGATATTCAAAAACCGGTGGTCGGCGGCAACGGGCGATCGGTCTATCCCGTATCGTTGCGCGTGAAGATTTTTTGGGGGAACGATCAGGATGTGGAACCCGATGACGTCTCCAGCGTATTCGATATCAAAAAGATCAGCGACGAAGAGCGGGTCGAGTCCTTTGGGCGTGCGGGTGCCTCCTACGAGGGACGCCTCCTGAAGTTCGATCTTCACTTCGACGCCCCGGTAGTGATGACGTCCCCCACCGAGGTCCAATCGGCGGGAAGGCTCGTCGGTAGCGGGATCTGGGAGCACCAGAAAAATCCGGCGGCCTACGCTCGTAAATTCGACGAAACGCACCCGGACTTCATCTGGCTTCCGACTTCGCTTTACGCATCGCATGGCAGCTCGAACCCGTACATCCAAGCCAAAACTGTGTACGACATCGTAAAGGGCACAGCCACGCCGACCACGCCCCCTACCCGGCCGACCGAACCACGCGGGGGAACGGACGAAGAGCAAGGACCAGTTTATACGTTTGAGTTCGTGCTCGCTAAGCTACGCGTCGGCGCCCAAGCCGACCCGGTGAAAGAACGGTTGAAACACGCGCTGAAACGCAGCGGAATTCAAACCTCGATCGTAAAATCTGAGATCACCTTCACGGAAGGCAAAGCGAGCGTACGCGTACGAGTCCTTGACGGTAGCCCGCAAGCAAAACTCGCCAACGCGTTCCGGGAAGCCGGATTTATATAGATATCACTCACCGATCTAATCACGACTCAGCTGGTCTTGGAGTAACTCCTTAAAACGTAGGAACGTCGGCTGCTTGACGAAGTCGTTTTTTACCGTAAGGTAGAGCGGCCGACTGACCTGATTCCATTCGCGGACGGGGAGCCTTCGGATCAATCGTTGCTTTTCCAAAGCGCGCGCGACTATGCTTGGAAAGAATCCCAGATGATCGGTGTACCGAACCATCTCCACGGCGGCGGTCGCGGTCGCGGTCTCGTGGCCTAGGCGCCGGCGCCGAATACTCTGGGGACAGTTGTCATCGCCGAAGCGTACCCCCTCGCCCGCCCAATACGCTGGGTAAACGAACGGGTATTTCAGGATCTGCGCCAGCGTTGGCTTCGCGGAAAGTGGGTGCCCTTTTCGACAGTAAAGCGACCAAGTCACCGTACCAACTTCCAGGGTGGTCCAAGTCTTAGGCCACTCGAGGCTCCCCATATGCACGCAAAGCTGAAAAGCGCCCCGCATGCCGGCCGCGACGAACTGCGTGGGCGGCAAGTCGATCAGACGAAAACGCGTGCGAGGCTGAATGCGCTCGTACTGCGCGAGCGCGGCCGGGAGGAAATGGGTAGAGAGAAAGGAAGTCGAGGCAAAACACTCATGGCCTCGGCTGTCGCTTCCACGCCGTGGGGAGTGCGCTCGAGCAGGCGCACGCCCAAGCGAAGCTCGAGCGACTTCACTAGTTTCGAAATATTACCGGGAGAAACCCCAAGATTGCGCGAGGATTCGCGCACGGACTTGGTGCGAATCAGCTCGAGAAGGGTATTAATGTCGCCGAAGCGGATTGTTTCCATATATTAAACACCTGTTTTAAAAAAACCCGATACCCGATGTACCCGTTTTTTGGCTATAGATCCAGTTAGAACCCTGGGGAGGGAATCAAAATGACGAACATCGATCTAACACGCAGACAGTTGCTCCAGCGCACCGGAATCCTTGCTATCTCCACGGTGGCACTGCCCGCCTGGGTGCACGCCGCGGCGGAACCGGCAAATGAAGCGGCGAGCGAGCTGGTGCCGCAATCCGTCATCGCCAATAATCACGGGCACGCGCTTTCGCTAACCCTAAGCGAGTTGATCCTGAACCTACGCCGGGCCCGCGCGGAAGGCTCCACCCGCCTCGGCATTCAAGGTCGGTCGGGGCATCCGCACGTCTTGACCTTAAGGGAAACGGACCTCGTCCTATTGCTGATCGACGGAGAGCTGAAAGTAACCTCATCGCAGGACGCGGGGCACGCCCACGAAGTCACGCTCTCTTTGAAGGCACAGTAGTAGATCGGGTTATTTCGCGCAGCCAGCCAAGCGATCGGACGCTTCACAGAACAAATCCGCATAAGGGGAATTCCGTATATCTTCGGCAATTTTCGCCGCGGAAACTCCCATGTTGAAGTGAGGCAGGAACCGCATGAGCTCCCCGCGGAGACGATCGGTTTCCGCCTTTTTTTCCGCTTCGTCGCCGGTAAAAGACGCCAGGGCACTCACGCCCTTTTCCCACTGCTCGTAAGCCCGAATGGCCTCGCGTGAATCCATGGGCTGGGTCCGGGGCTGCTTGCCCACGATGTTGAAATAAAGCACCATCAAGTCGGGGTCCGCTTGGGAAATGGCGGGGCTATTCGAGATTCCACCGGCGCCGGACACGGTTAACAAATGGAGATCGGAGTAATCCGTGCGGTAGCCTCGCCCGGAAATCTCACCTATGGAAGCCGCGGGATGCGGCAAAAAATCCAGTTGGCGATCGCCCGGATAGCCAACCGTGAATACCTCCATACCTCGTACCGGCTCCCGAGTCGAAAGCGCCACCTGCTCTAAATGGGCGGGCAAGGCACCGGGATCGGCGGCGCGAAAGAGGCAGAAGTCATGCGCGGGCACGCAAAACAGCCAGCGAACCAAGATTTTGTGCGTGTGGTACTGACTCCAAACGAATTTCTGGCTAAACCAAACCGGGCGAAGCTCCGGCGGTAAGGCCGCCTGGCCTTCCGCCAAAACCTCTTGCACGAAGTGACCTTCTGCGGGCTTCCCTCGCGACTCGTAGACGTGATTCGCCACCAGAAACAAGCCTGCTCCGATGTGGGTCACTGTCTCACCCACGCGCGCGGAATCAGAGTACGCTTGAGGCGTCTCAAAACGCCCGACGGCGTAGCGCTTCAGAAAGGGGGCGAAGTTTCGGTCATCCAGTCCCGTCTCACCCGCCCGCACTTGATCCGCGAAGTGAATATAGGGATGGTCAGAGAAATACGCCGCGTGGGCGGAGCTCGTCCCGCACGCAAGCGCAAATAAGGAACCCCAAGCAAAAGCCAGATGGCCTTTGATCATCCACAACTCCCCGGTTCCTGGGTTAATTAAGGAACCGGAGCGGGTTCTATCAACACTAATGCATTGTGTCAAATCTCCCCATTTCTGGGGAGATCCTAGGCTTTTAGACTAGTTCAAGAATCCGCGATCGACGAAGATCTTGCGGAGCTGGTCCTGCTTATCCCCGTCAAAGAGCTTCTTGTTCGCCTCCAGAATTGCGTTTGCGCCATCGGCGAACTTAGCGCGCGGACTCAGGTAGAAGTGCGACTCGAGAACCGTCTGATCCGCGCGAGTTTTACCCACGAGCTGACGAACCTGCCAGAGCGACGCACTCCACATTTCGCCATCGGCGTGGACTTGATTCTGCACATCGCCCGGATACTTTTTCTTCGTATCCAAGCGGCGCAGGAAGCCCGGGTTGCCGGGATTGTAGGCGACCCCATCCCATTCGGCGATGTAAACGTCCCAATCCGAGCCCTTGGCGCCAATGCCCGCGAACGCGCTACCAGCCCAGTAGTCACCAAACCCCTCGCCCATTGCGCCACCCTCGGTGGTCGATCCCCAACCCGGTACCTGGTTGTCGTGAATCGCGTGACCGGCTTCATGGTAAATCACGTCGGCGTCTTCCACGTCCGGAGCGCCGCCCGTACCCATCGTAATTTGTTTAGTCGCCGGGCTATAGAACGAATTGTCATCGGTGATCGTGTCGACGTTGATCGTGATCTGCCGGTTGTTGATGTTCTTGAAGCCCAGGCTTTGAATGTAGTACTGCATCGTCGTTAAGTGATAGTAGGCCATGGCTTCGTGGAATCCCAAATCCTTGTGGGAGTATTCAAAGACCAAGTCCTTATTGTACGCGCGCGCCTTATCGCGGGCGACGGCTGTCATGCAATATTTCCCCGTTAGGTAACCGCTGCCATCGAGCTCCAAAAAAGTCGCCGACATACGGTAGCCGTCGATGAGCTTCGTTTGCGAACCATTGAACTTGAGATCCGGGATGCCCGACGCCACTACCGGGTTCGGGTTAAAGACCATGCCTTTGCCGGAAGCAAACTGCACGCGGTTGCGCAGCGAAACCACGTGGGTCGTATCGGCGTCCACCAGGACATCCCAGCTGCCGGTGGGATAGCGGGTATCAAACTTGACGTTCCAGCCCAGCGTCGGCACGCCGCCGACCGAGTAAACCACGGGCCTGGATTGGACCGGAGAAATCGGATCCATCTTCGTGCGGGTCGCCGATACGGCGGCCTCGACCGCGCCGCCCGGACTAGCCGCTACCTTTCCGAAACGCAGCGCCGCGGGACGCTCGAACTTCACCACGTGTGGCTCGAGCGATTCCGCCCGGAAGTCCAAGCTCGTGTGCACGTTTACGAAGCCTTCATAGACTTCGTAACCTTCGTAAGTTTGTTGGTAGGTGATGTGATGGCCCGTGAGGCTCTCGGTTTCGCGTGCGACTTCGAAGGGCTGATCCAACGCTTCCTTCTCCAATCGGAACTGACGCAGAACCATCTCGCCCGCATCTTTTAGCGAAGCGGCGGGACCCAAGGCAGGAAACGTGTCCTGAATCAGAATTCTTTGATCGGCGGAAACAGATACGGAAAACGCGAAGGTCGCAAATGCGAAGATCACTACGAAACGGCGAGAAACGCTCATCACAAAACCCTCCTTGGTTCAGTAACTGGCAATTCGGCTGCGTATACTAAGAGTAGACGAAATTTTTTGCGACCGGGAGGGTCACTGAAAATTAAATCATAACAAACGGGGGATGCGTTTTGGCACCGTCAATTTTTTCGCAGATAATAGAAATACGAAGTCCCGTATGCGCGCCGACCAAACATTAATGTCAGTGCGAGCCGTAAGGTATCGAGCGGCTTCGGATAAAACGGAGTGAGCTTTGATAGGCGATTCCAGAACGAAGCGAGCATTTTCCATCCGGTGAACCCGGCTCGTCCCCGCAAGAGCATCACGTAGTCTTTCGGAAAGAAAAAGAAGTGGCCCACGTTTGCGGAAACTCGTTCGAGCATCGTGAAGCCCGCCGCGCCAAAGAGCTCTTCCAGCCGCTCACGGGGAAAGAGCGAGATGTGCTCCGGAACGACGGTCATCATGTCCGCGCCGGAGCGCGCGAGCCGAGCCATGATCGAGCGGTCCCCGTCACTATAAGTGGATTCGGTGAAAAGCAGGACCGCACCTCCGGGTTTCAGCACGCGCCGAAATTCGTTTAGGACGGCCGGGATATCGGGCACATGCCCCAGCACATCCAAGGAGAGCACCACGTCGATCGATGCGTCAGGAACGGGAATACTCCCCCCTTCGCCCAACCTCTCAAAGGTACATGCCGATCCCAAAGCTTGGGCGTTTTGGCGGGCCACTTTCAGTTGGGTTTCGAAAATATCTACGCCTTGAATCGGTACCCAAAAAACGTGGGAAAAGTTCATCGTAGTGCCGCCGGAGCCGCATCCGAAATCAATCACCCGGGGTAGCGTTGCCGCGCCCCGGCTTCGCAAAAATTTCCCCCAAAACCGCAAAATGAAGTAGTGACGAACATCGAGGCGAAAACGCCACCGCGCCCAGGCGCTCCCCGCCAAGGCACGATTGGGCTCGGACCACCACATTTCTTCATGACGGCCATCGGCGGTTTGGATTCCTCCTCCCCACTGCCCGCGGTACTTCTGTAGATCACCTGTTTCCACGCTAACTTCCATAGCACACTTGCCCTAAATGCGTGGGCATATCCTGATCCGGGCCGGACTTTCTACGAAATGTATTTATTCGTAACGAAGCGCATCGATCGGAGGAAGCCGGGAGGCACGGCGCGCAGGATAGATGCCGAAAACCACGCCAGTAGTCGCCGAAAAGAAAAACGCAAGCATCACGGATGAAAGCGTGATCGACGTGGCCCAGCCGGCGAAGGTCGAAAGCGACCAGGCGATCACCCACGCCAAAACGATCCCGCAAGCCCCGCCCACGAGGCTCACGACCACCGACTCCACCAGGAACTGCGCCAAAATGTCCGCGCGTCGCGCGCCCACGGCTTTGCGCAGACCGATCTCCCGCGTTCGCTCCGTCACCGAAACGAGCATGATATTCATGATGCCGATCCCGCCCACGAGCAATGAGATCGCTGCGATCGCCGAGAGGAGCAGGGTCATCGTCTGCGTGGTAGCGGTCATGGCCGCCTGGATATCCGCGAGGTTGCGGACCTGGAACGCATCCTGACGTTGGGAAGCCGCTACCCGATGCCGACTGAGCATGAGCTCCACCAGTTTCTCCTGGACGACATCCGTTTGACCCGCTTCAGCGACTTCGACCTCGATAGAATCCACGTAGTCTTTACCGAGAAGCCGGTGCATCGCCGTAAACACGGGAATCATCAGCTTGTCGTCCTGGTCCTGAAACCCGTTGGATCCCTTTTCCGGCAGGACCCCGATCACCTGGAACGCGACCTTGTTGATTTTCATCATCTCCCCGATCGGATTTTCGCCCCCGAAAACCTCCTGCACGAGGGTACGTCCGATCACCGCCACGCGGGCGCGACGTTGATTCTCGTCCTCCGTGAAGAAGCGCCCCACGTCCGGCATCACCGCGCGCATACGCGAATAAGCGGGGGAGACCCCCTGCACCTGCGTGTTCCAGTTCCGATTAAGGAAAGTGACCTGCCCCCGCCCGTTCGCCACCGGCGCCGCCTCTTTCACGGCGGGAATACTTTCGCGAATTGCGTTCGCGTCCTCTACGGTGAGCCGGGTGAACATCCCTCCCTCGGACATCACCCCTCCCGCCCCCCGCATCGCACCCGCTCGCAGCACAAGCAGGTTGGAGCCTAAAGACGAAAGCTGGGCCTCGATTGCCTTCTGAGCGCCCCGGCCCAGCGCGAGCATCGCGACGACCGCGGCGACCCCAATCAAGATCCCCAGCATGGAAAGCCCCGTACGCACCTTGTTCGCGGCCAGAGTTTTCACGCCTTGCTCGAAGTGCTGCCGAAGCCGCGAGAGCTGGCCACGCGTGCCTTCATCCTTCAGATCGGGCCGGCCACCCGGCCTAGTCGAAATCTCACGGGGACCCGGCAACGGCCTTAGCCGCTCGTCACTTTGCACCTCACCATCGCGCATGCGTACGAGCCGACGCGCCTGGCGACCGATCTCGTCTTCGTGCGTGACGACAATAATCGTGATGCCGGCCTCATTCAGCTCCTGGAGCACGGCCATGATTTCCTTTTCGCTCTTGGAGTCAAGATTCCCCGTCGGCTCGTCGGCGAAAAGGATGAGGGGTCGATTGATCAGTGAACGCGCGATGGCCACGCGTTGTTGCTGGCCTCCCGACATTTCGTTCGAGTGATGCTCCAGGCGGTCGCCTAGACCCACGCGCTCCAGCAGCTCGCGTGCGCGTTCCAGATCCAGCTTTTGCTCGGAGTAAAGCAGCGGCAACGCCACGTTCTCTTGGGCCGTCATGCGGGGCAATAGGTTGAACTGCTGAAAGATAAAACCGATGACTTCCCGGCGCAGCACCGCAAGCGCATCCTCGCTCAGCTTGGAAACCTCGCGGGATTCCCCCGCCCGCCCATTTCCGCCGCCTTGGGAAATCCGGTAGGAACCCTCGTCCGGAACGTCGAGCAAGCCCATCACGTGCATGAGTGTCGACTTACCCGAGCCGGATGGTCCCATGATCGCGACAAAGTCGCCGGCCTCGACGGACAAACTCACCCCGCGCAGTGCGTGCACGATGGTGTCCCCCATCTGGTAACGCTTATGAATATTTTTGAGTTCCAACATGGGCTTACCGCCCCCCGCCGCCCCGACCCCGCATCGACGGTGCGAACGGATTCGAGCTTCGGTTGCCCGCGCCGCGCGACCAGGGCTTGATCTCGGCGGCCAACACCGTCTCCCCTTCGGATAAACCGCTCACGATTTCGGTGCGCTTACCGTCGCTGATGCCCGTTTCAACCCGCTTTTCAAGCGGTGCGCCTTTCGGATCCGGGGATTTCACTAACACCGAATAACGGTTGTCCTGGACCCGCAGGGAATCGTTCGGAACCACGAGGACATCCCCTTTCCGCGCTACCACGAAAGTCACGTTGGCGGTCATCCCGCTCCGCATGGTCTCGGGCG
The DNA here is from genome assembly GCA_050251055.1 of Bacteriovoracia bacterium. Classification (GTDB taxonomy): domain Bacteria; phylum Bdellovibrionota; class UBA1018; order UBA1018; family JBFWNL01; genus JBFWNL01. The sequence continues at coordinate 176,264 of JBFWNL010000007.1, read as the reverse complement.
TATGCTCCGGCAGTACGTCCACCTCATAAGTGGTAACATTATTCACGGTCTTGGCGTCGAAGGCGATCTGATCCACTTGAGCCGGAATCGCCTGGCCAGAATATGCGTCCAGGACGATCGAAGCGGATTGGCGCAAGCGGATCTGAGCGATATCCGTTTCATCGACCTGAGCTTTCACGGTCAGGCGATCGGACATCGTGAAAACCGGATCCGCGTTCGTGAACGTTTGGCCGGACTCCACGTTACGCAAAATGATGGTACCCGAGATGGGAGCAAGAATTGGCGTCGGTCGGTAGTTCTCCTGCCAACGCTTCACTTCTTCTGGTCCCTGTGAACGGGCGGCATCTAGCAAAGCCGCCCGCTCGGTCGAACTCATCCACGCCAGGATCTGCCCCTTGCGCACGATCTGCCCTTCTTTCACGAGCACGTCTTCCACCCGCCCAGCCACGGGAGGCTTGATCTCCAGGCGATTCTTCGGTTGCACGGTACCCGTGCTCAGGATCGTGACTTCTAGATCGGCCCGCTTCACGGGCACTTCGCGGTAGGTCACCTCCAGGCGATTGCGGCGCTGATTCCACACGAAAAGCCCAACGGCTAGAGCCAACGCAGCCACGCCGGCGCCTCCGATCACTTTCCAATTCATGGCACGACTCCTTGTCCCAAGGCCTGATACCAGGCCGCTTCCGCCTGCGCTCGCTCGCGCTGACTCTGGAGAACACTCCGCTGCCTGGAAATCAGGTCATTTTCGATGATGTCCCAATCGTCGAAGCTAAGCAGGCCGTTGTTATACTTATTACGCGCGATTTCCGCCCGCGACTTCGCCGCCGCGAGAAAACTTTCATCCACCTTGTACTTTTCGACGGCTTCTACGAAAGCGGCATGCGTCTGCTTGAGCTTGACGACTAGCTGGCGGTCCTGACTCACGCGCGAGAGCGACGCCGCGCTGTAGTTCGCAAGCGCCGTACGCGTGCCGAAGTAATCGCGCCCCCCCGAAAAAAATGGGAAACTCAAACTCAGTCCGATCGACCAGCGGCTGTCCGGAGGTAACCATTGGTCTCCGGTGCGTCCGGTTGTGGCCGTCAAGTTCAGCGTGGGGAAGAAACCCGCACGTGCGGCAGTCACCGCCGCATCGGCCGCCTCCTCTTGCGCGATGGACTGTCGGTGCTCGGGCGTGAATCCCAAGGCCGCGCGAAAATCGGGCACGATCGGCGGATCCGTCTCAGGCAGGTCCTGGCTCGCCACCAGCTCCGCGTCTGCGTCCCGGCCCAGCGCTTTCGCTAGCTGGGATTGGGCGGTAGAAATCGCATGCTTTGCCTGCAGGAGTTCGTAATTCGCCTGGTTCAGGTAGGCTTGGGAAAGCAGCGCCGACCCCCGGTTCTCACGGCCGCTTTCGAAACGCAGTTGTACCAGCTTTAGGTTGTCGCTACGGCGTCGGATGATTTCTTCTTGCAACTTCACGGATCGCTGCGCGTAAAGCAGGCCTGCGTAAGACGCGCGCAAATCAAAGCTCACGCGGGCGCGGGTTTGGTCGAGGGTCGCCTCGCTCTGGCGCAGCGTCGCTGATGCCTGATCCAGCTGCGCGCGGTCTCCCAGGCCATTGAACAGGTTCTGCGTACCGGTGACGGAAGCGGAGTAAGTGCGCGAGCCCCCGGTGGCGCCCTCACCGTAGTTATACCCGAGCGCGGCCGTGAACTGTGGCAAGAACGGACTGTAGCGCGAGTTGCGCGTGGCACGCGCCGCCTCGACGGATTCGCGAGCGGCGCGCAGTTCGGCGTTTTGCTCCCCCGCTTGCATCACGCTCGCTTCCCAAGTGACGCTCTCGCCCCAAGCGGACGCAGCTAGCCCTCCGCCCATCAGGACCATCACTACCCAGGTTCTCTTCACTCCCGGTATGGACGCCATGAAATGATTCAGTAATCTCTTCGGGATTACGCGTTAGAAGCATTACCAAAGCCGGCGTCTAAATCTTGACGAACCAGAGAAAACAACCCGCGGCTCCACCCGAAAACGGCACAAACCCAATTTTCCAAACCACCGCCGACCTTCATTATTATGCAATGCATTATGCATATAGAAATATGGAATATTTTTGAAGACCCAGGTTTTTTTGTAATCATTTGAAAACTAGACCGTACCATTGCTCCGTGTTATTCGAGGCACGCACTTAGGCGAAATCGCTCGAGAATTGTTTTGGGGGGAAATATGAATATTAGATTCGTGCGGACCCGGTCCGCCTGCTTGCTCGTTTCGGCACTCGCCATTTTTGCTTGCCAGAGCCCTTCCTATTCCGTGCCCAAAAAATCGGGCGATACCCAGCCGGTGGAGCTGAAGACGGAAAAACCCGAATTTCTGATTCCCGACCGCGAGTCGATGTTCGCCGAGCTCGTCCCCATTGTCTCCCGTTGCATCGAGCAACCGGACACGAGCTTCCCGATCTTCCACGGCTGCTGGGATTGGCACTCCGCGGTCCACGCCCACTGGGCAATCTTGCGGGCCGCCCGCGCCAGCGGGGAATTTGCGGCCGAAGCCGCCGCCGTCGACCGCGCGCTGAACCCGCGCCTACTCCTCCTGGAAGCGCAAAACCTAGTGGATCATCCGGACTTCGAAATGCCTTACGGACGCGCCTGGTACCTGCGGCTAGCGATCGAATTCAAACAGTGGGCCGAGATTGCCGATCGCTTCGACACCAATCGCCTCCAGCCGATGGCCAATGAGATCGCGCGCTCGCTTCTAGAATATTTCTCCAAACAGGGCGCTGATCCAACGCTTCCCGAATATGCCAACGCCTCGTGGGCGCTCGCGCAGCTCCACGCCTATTACGTTTCGATCGGGGACGGCGAAGGCCTGGCCAAAACGGAAGCCATCATCGAGAAAGGCTTCCTGAAGTCCGAATTCGACCTAGGATTCGGGGACGACCGGAACGACGAGTTCTTTTCCCGCTTCGGCAACTGGCTTTACCTTGTGACGACGACGGCAGTGGACGGAGATTTCCGCGCTTTTATCGACCAGCATCCCTTCAACTTCCGTAGCCTGAACCCGGTGCGACCCGCGAATGCCCACGGCATGGGCATGAACTGGAGTCGCGCCTGGGCCATCCACGCGGCCGCCCGCCGCACGGTAGGTGGCGAAACCCGCAAGCAGCTGAATCAGGCTTACGAGCGCCACGTTGCCGCCGGTTGGGCGACTCATCTCAAGTCGGCGGGAAATTATCGCGACTACGACCACTGGGTACCCCAGTTCGCGATTTACGCGCTTACGGAAGGCGAATAAAACTAGCCTTGCTGTAAAGTCAATCCAGGTAGAATCGTACTATTTGCATATCCGCTGGAACGGAAGCCTCTTCCAGTGAACGAGCGTCCACAACACTGAGATTAGTTTCATCGATGACGATTCGAATCAACTCTCGGGAATCGCGTTCGACGTAGATATTTTTTCCGTCCGGACTAAATGCTGCATGGTTAATCGTGTTGACCAAATCCGATGTGGCCCGAACCCCCATCGTCTCGATACCCACGTCGAGCAACGTAATTTTCATCTCATTTATACCGCGGTAAAGCACCAGTGCCTGATCGCCCTGTACTGACGCAACTGGTCTCTCCGGAGAGTCCAAGATTCCATCAACAGCACCTAAGGTTTTCAAGATAGTAATGCCGCTGCTATCATAACTGTACAGATCGACCACGTCGGCCGGCGACCTAGCCACCACGACATGCTCGTCCGGAAATACTGCGGCCATTCGACAAAAAGAACCGTTACAGGCCGGCCCCGAGACCTGCCCCAAGAAGACGTGGGCCGAAGAATCGTGAAGGTAAGCGGTGATGTTTCCAGCTATAAAGTTAGGCGCAAAAAGGTAGCCACCGCTATAACTGAATAGAAATCGATCGGTAGTATATACACCCCCGTTTCCATAAGCCACGATGGCACCCGTACTTCCGTCAACCTCCAACAAGTAGTTAGCCCCGCCAGCACAGCCGCTATTCCAGATAAAAACCGCCCCCCGTCTGTGAGTAGAGCCTTTGATGCAATTTGCGGGAAATGTGGCGATTCGGGTAAAATACGGAGGGAGAAATCGAGCAGTTTTTCGATAGGTTTCAACACGGTCAGAGAAAACGGCGATGAAGACTTGCGGAGATACATCATGCAAAGTCGCTTCTTCACCAGAATTACCCAGAGAAACAATTGCCTCCTTGCCAAGTGCGCCATTGGCCTCCAGAGTGAAAAACCGGACTTTTCCTGGGTAAGAAAGGGTAAGGACGGACTGGATGTGAACAGGACGCTTAAGTCGTGCGCCGCATCCAAAAAACACAACACACGAAACAATCAGGACGAAGTCCAGAAAGGGTCTATAGGAAATTGACATATCATGGACTCTACGGTCGACTCCCGGCTCTCCCGTAACTCGATGGAACGCTAGAGAGCGTAACCGACTTCAACCACATTTCGAATTCAGTTTCGTTTTGAATCTTTCTGGCTTCGCCGACAGCCCTATCTACGAACAACGCTACTCTTCCGTCTTTTTCAACCGAAACTCGCTCCGTCACTGCGACCTTAACAGTCCTCTCAGCAACGAAGCGACCAAACTGATTTTCAACCTCTAGCGCTCCTACGAATTCGCAACCCGCTACAAACTGGAAACTCAATCGATAACTTCCTAAGGGCGCCATGACTCTCCAAGAAACAGGTTGAGTCAGTTCCGCCAAATTTACCGCAAAAGCTTGGGGGGAGCGCTCAGACGCGCCTAACCAGGCATTGCCAGCATCGTCCGTGAAAACCACGGAAGGATTCAAGCACCCTTGCAAGGAAACTCTAGTGACGGGCTCGGCCGGTGGCATGATCACGATCTCAAAAGGCACAGACCGTTCGGGATTCCTAACCAGGGTGTCGTAGCACCCTGAAAGCAGCAGAGAAGCACCAACCAATATAAAGACACAGGTGGTCGGAGTTTTCACAGAGTACCTCCTTGCTTCTTCGTGAGTGGAAAAGCTCCAAAAAACACATGATATACGGTATCGAGCTTCTCCGATTCCTGCTGTTTAGAAACCATCGCGATCTCTTGGTAGGCGCGATCAATTATTGCCTGTATCTTCACGAAACTTTCGTGATGGATGGCAAGTGTGTACGACTGGATCCGTCGCTCGTCGCGCTCGACGGTATGTATGGAGTCAGCGGCAAGGGCCAACATCTGCTCATGAAATTTCCCCATCGTCAGTCGGTAGACTCCGCCATCGCAGTCCACCTTTTTTTCCGGAAGCCAGGCTCGGTTTTCGGCTTCGCTGAATGCGATAAAACCATTACGCTGAAGAAAGCGAAGAGCCGCTTCGATCTCCCGTCGGGGAACTAGTTTGCGCAAATGCTTTTGAATCCAGCTCCATTCCAGTCGAAATCCAGGTAATGCCGCCATTTCTCGAATGGCCACATTGTACCAACGGGTGAGGTAACGATAAGCCTCCACTTCTCTTGGGTTATTTTTGCGAAATTTTCTAGCCTTCTGAGCCTGGCGCAGAGCTCGCAGCCTCACTTCGAAATCGGGACTGTCATTCAGCGCACGCAAAGTCCCGAAATACTCCAGCGACTCCCCTTCAAGCCCAAGGACAGGCGCCAATCGGGCCTGGACCTCGGCCGTCATAGTTCGTTCATGATCCAAGATCAGAGGCAAGTGCGCGACCGACAGCCCGGCCTCCCGCGAAAGCTGGTGCAGAGAGTAGCTCCCTCGGTGCTTCTTTTCGCTCACCACCCAGTCCCGCAGATACTTCCTATAATCCAAAAAGGTATAGAGGTCCGGGCTGCGCTTGCTTTTATTCAAGAGATTCAATTCTTCAAACCCCACACGAAGCAACGATCTATTTAGTGACTTCTTAAATTATAACGCATTGCCTCAATTATTCAATTATGTATTTAAAATAGAAAAAAATTTTATAAATAATTAAATAATATTAAATAGTTATATATATTTTTATCTTTTTTACCATTTGATAAGTAAAAATACGCCCAATCTGCTCATCTGTGCTAATTTTTGATTTATTTTACAATTTTACAGCATAAATATAAATATAAAATTTTTATAAACTTAACTATTTGATTTAAAATATTTTTTGTATAATTTTTATTTAAAGTTTTTACTATTTAAAAACATTTTTGTTGATTAACAACTCAATGCGTCATAATCTTATCTCATTCAAGACGAGGGGAATTGAACGAGATGGGGTTACCAGACTGGAAAGAAATTTCTCGAAAGAGAACGGGTTCTGCGCCGATTGGAAAGAGCGAGTTGCCCACTCGCTCCATGGCCCCAAGATACACCGAACCGGCGCAGAACCCGCCCCAAAACTCAGGCCTGAGCCTAATCGAAGTGCTGCTCGCCATTGGACTGGCTGGAATGCTCAGCTTGGCCGTAGCCTCCACCGTGAACTATCTCAACCAGGGAATGCGGGGAGCTCAATTCAAGCAAGATGCGCAGGCAACCACAATGCTGATTCGTCAAGTCCTGGGCGACCCTGGCCGCTGCGCATTGGCACTACAGAGAACGAATTCTGGCCGTACGGATCCAGGAAGTGACTCGGCAGCCCGCTTGGATGCAGACGCTCCTATCGGAGCTCCACAACCGTCATCGGGTAACCTTCGCCGCGTAGTAGTGGACCAGGGCCCCGGCAAAGAACCGGACGAGATCGTCCGGATTGGCAAGCAGTCCGGCGGCCTCTTGTTCAAGGATATGAACTTCGTGAATCTTGCCGGCAAAACTCAAGTCACTGTCGACGGCCAAACCCGCAATCGCACATTCGCGGAACTCCTCGTGACCTACGAAGATCCACAGAAAGGCACCAATCGCCAAGCGCAAGGCGCTTACCAATTACTTCACCGTGTTGGGCTCACGATACTAACGATACCAGGCACAGGCGCCCAGCCCATCACCGAGTGTTACTCCGCCGGGGCGCAAGCCCCAACGGTCGACGTGCGAGATTCATGTGAGGTTTTAGGCGGAACTTATGATGGGACACGAAATCCACCCTGCCTGCTTTTGAAATTACCGGTGGCTTCCAATTTCACAGCACGAGATGTCCTCTTAGGCGAGACTGACGTGGGCGGTCTCGTAACGGAAGGCCCATGGCGCCAAGGTTTGGGGGGGCCTGACGCAGGCACCATTTCGCTCGACATGCAGAATACTGTCCGAAGCGATACTCGGGCAGCGGGTTCAACCGGCAACGACCTCGATGGCTTTCGTGGACTTAGTTTGGCATGGGGAGAAACACTGGCGCTGCTTGGGGTTCGAGAATACTATAACTCCTCAGGAAACCCAACGACCCGCGACGCCGTCATTAGCTGGGGTAGCGAAGTTGGGAAAAGCGACCTCCGCTTCACTTTTCTAGGCAAAAACAAGTCGCCAATTGATCGCATGGTGCTCGACGACGCGGGCAACCTGGATCTGCGACAAGGCAACATGGACATCCGGCGCGGGGACATGATCCTGCACGAGGGCGAACTGCTGATCGGCGCTAACCGCGTGATCAGCGACTCAGGTCAAAAGGCAAAAATCTACATAGGTGGGGACACGAGTGGCGATATCGAGTTTGGCTCTACCAACCCCGCCGTACGGACAGTCAGCCTCTGGAACCGCGGGAGCGCATCCCCGTTGGACGTAGCGGCCGGAGCTGGATCGTTCTCGCATTCGCTGAACGTAGGCGCCGGCGCGACATCCGAATTCTTCGGTGCAGTTAACTTTCGGGGCAACGTAACAGTGCAGGAGAGGCTAGTCCTCAAACAACAGCTGCGCTACGAAACGACTACAGATCCCAGTTCAGCCCCCACCCCGGGATCCGTCATGGTGGCATCATCCTCCCAAGGTGACGCCAAATGGTCACGCCCATGGCTATGGGTGAATGCCGTCCGTTTTGAAGCGAGCCTAGCACATTGTGCCGCAAACCAGATCAAGTTGGGTAACACCAAGATCGAGGGTACATTCGCGCCAGCGCCAAATTGTATGACTCCTTCGGTCCCGCCCACCAACCAGCTTGGTGAATACACATCGCGTGACTACGAGGTGCACATGATCGTACTTGATTCAAACACAAATATGATCCTAAACACCCCAGTGGGCACGCCACCGCCGTCCACCTTCAAACCGGCATTTTGCGCCATTAAGTATCAAGCCCAATCATACTTTCCTGACTCATACCGAGTTTACGACAATGATCCAGGCTCTAAGTGGGAACCTCTTGGGCGGTCGCTGGGACGCGATTGCTCGGAAAACCCCTACGTTACTGTGAATCGCTGCCCCGGAGCAGCCAACGATTCACATAAAGGGCAAGGCGCCGGTTGCCACGTGAACTACGATCCGGTGTCTGACCGTTGGCTAGTCCTATTTTTCCGGCACGAGGCCACCGCTATCGAGTGCGATGTTCAATGCTTGCAGTTTGCCCCTTGAGGAAGGATTCAAGATGATGCGATTGACGAACAGAACGATCCGAGGACTATGTCAAGTTTGCGGCCTCCTCTACCTCACCGCTTGCTTGGATCTGGGAAACCATGTCGAGACTCGCCATTCCAAGATTACCGCGCCGCAAGCAATCTGTCCTGACCTAGACGCAGACGGTGAAGTCTCCAACGCCGACTACCAGGAGTTCCTAAATCGTTACGCCGCGGGGAACTGCGATCTGAACAGTGACGACCGTTGCGACTCCCAGGACTATCTCGCTTTTCTAATCGCCTATAACCTGGCCGAACTAACGGCGTGCGAGGATTCAACGCCGACTTTGCATCCAGGCCAAGGATTTCCCGCCGGCGAGCACTGGGAACCGATGCCAATTGGCCAACCCGGACAGCCCGGACATTCGGCCAAGGTGATTGCGCGCTGGGATACAGTTTCATACCGCGACGTAGGGCCAGCTCCGGGGTTGATCGGCGTGGTCGCTTTCCACGTTAACGGCATCGATCGGGTCGAGTTCAGCGCCGACTCCGGGCCGGTAGCGACGGTCCGAAAATCCGCTTTAAATCCCGAGTCGGGCGTCGTGGAGTACTTCGTTCGGCTAGACCCTACCCGATATTCCACGAACCGGCTGAGTGAACTTCGAGCTGTCGCCTACCCGAAAGGCGCCGGTATTCCCCGGGTTCTAGGAGGGATCAAATCCCGATCATATCCAGTACGTGACATTGTAAGCGAACCTGAAGTAGGTTCGTCGTTCGTATATGTGAACCGCGGAGATGCTCCTCGTCCTGTGGCGTATGTTTCACCAAACGGCACACCGGGCGGTGACGGGACGCGCGCACGGCCTTTTCGTGAAATTTTTAGCGCCCTCCAGGCCATCAAATCCAACAATGGTGGCCGACTCGATGGAGGCACTGTCTACTTAGAAAAAGGAGACTATCTATTTAACGACCCCATTAGCTACGCGAACGAAACGCGAGACCGTTATCTCACTATAAGCGCCGCGCCCGGCGTACCGCATTCAGACGTACGTATTGTGGGCGGTTCCACCTGGGGGCTCAGTGCACAGAAGATACGACTACAAAGGCTGAAAGTAACGACTGGTGGCGCCATCAACACGAATATAGACAACGGCCACCTATGGATAGAGGATGTAGAATTCGCTGGCACCGACCCAACCCACTCGGCAGGCTTAGGCTGGCATGGCGGTTTCGGTTTCGTATATGTAATCAATTCTATCTATCATGACAGCGTTGATGGCCCGAAAGGATCGGAACTGGTTCGCGGGGTCGTGGCTTTTAACCTAGGTCAACAACCTTTCAGCCTGTCAGGCGCCGTAATCAATTCACATGCCTGGGGAATCGACGCGCGGGACAGCACCCTACACCCAGACGTATACATGACCGGCACCAATGTCGACCAATACAATATCATTCTATATGGACTGACGACGCCCCCAATGAGTGGGACTCTCGGGCTACTTTGCGGCCAGGCAGGCTATGTTCTCGAAGGCATGGCGGTAATCGATTCGGTCATCCATGGATCGAACTCTCAGTTTATCGGAACTACAAGACACCTATACATGAAGAATAGCATAATCGGTACAGGACCGCTGCTGTTTCGCGACTATCGCGGTGACCCTCAGTTCGCGTTCACGGCGGAGAATGTAGTTTTCGAAAACACTCGGTTCCTTGCCCACTCTCCGGAATGCCGCCGTAGCGTCATTCTAGAATCAACAGGGGGCTGCTCCGAAGTTATCGGCGTTAGCTATCGCTAAGCAAACACGGTCCTATTCGGCAAAGTGACACGCAACCTGCACGCCCCGTAGCTCGCGCAGCGCCGGTACTTCGCGCGCGCAAAGCTCGGTCGCCTTCGGGCAGCGCTTGTGAAACGCGCACCCCGGGGGCGGATTCATGGGCGAAGGCAGCTCGCCGCGCGCCAGCGTCTTTTGCAAATCGATTTTCTCCCCGATTTTCGCCGCGCTCCCCAACAAGATCTGCGTGTACGGGTGCTTCGGCTGGCCGAAGACGTCGCGCTTGCGCCCGAACTCCACGACTTTGCCCAGGTACACCACCATCACCTGATCCGCGATATGCCGGACCACGGAGAGATCGTGGGAAATAAAAATGTAGCTTAGCCCCATCTCCCGTTGCAGCTCGATCAACAGGTTCAAAACCTGCGCCTGAATCGACACGTCGAGCGCCGAAACGGGCTCGTCGCAGATGATGATCCTCGGGCGCAGAATCAGCGCGCGGGCGATGCCGATGCGCTGACGCTGGCCCCCGCTGAACATGTGCGGATAACGATCCGCGTACTCGGGGCGTAGGCCCACCTTCAGCATCGCCTCGATCGCGGCCGCCCGGCACTCGGCGCGGGTCGCGCGGGTATTGATGCGCAGTGGCTCCGAGATGATCTGCCAGGCCCGCTTACGCGGATTAATCGAGCTATAGGGGTCCTGGAAAATCATCTGAATTTGTTTGCGGAAATCGGTCGGCGAGAGCGCGTTCACGTCCCGGCCGGCGATCTTCACCTCCCCGGCCGTGGCTGCTTCAATGCGCATCAACAACTTAGCGAGCGTGGTTTTTCCACAGCCGGATTCCCCGACGACCGCCAAGGTTTCTCGCTCCCCCACGGAGAACGAAACGCCGCTCAAGGCCTTCACGGTGCCCACCGTTTTGAGGAACTTTTTTACCGGATAATGCTTCTGCAGGCCGGTCGCTTCCAACAATGGCCGGCTCGGCATAGAAGTGGCCTCGCTCATATGCGCAACTCCGGTCGGGGCGCGCCGTCCGAGGCATTCAGGGGCCGGATACAGCGCACGCGCTTGTCCCCTACCTCGGCGTAAGGGGGTTCCGTGCGACGGCAGCTATCGTCGACGTACTTGCAGCGCGGATTCATCTGGCAACCAGCCGGTCGATTCACCAAGTCGGGCACCAGGCCCAGAATGCTCGGCAAGAGCGACTTCTCTTCATCCTGAGCATGGCTCGCCGGCAGGCAACTCAGCAGGCCCTCGGTGTACGGATGGCTAGGCCGCAAAATCACGTCGCGCGCCCGGCCCGTTTCCACGGCTTGGCCTGCATACATCACCATTACCCGATCGGCCATCTGCGAAACGACGCCGATGTCGTGGGTGATGAGAATCAAGCCCATGCGGTACTGCCGCTGCAGATCCTTCAAGAGCGCCAAAATCTGGGTCTGGATCGTCACATCGAGCGCGGTCGTGGGCTCGTCGGCGATCAAGAGCCGCGGGCGGCACACGAGCGCCATGGCGATCATCACGCGTTGGCACATCCCTCCCGAGAGCTGGTGTGGATAAGCGCGCAGCCGTGACTCGGGATCGGGAATTCCCACCTGCGCGAGCGCCTCGAGCGTCTTCTCGCGCACGCCGGCTCGCGAAACCTCGCCGTGGGTTTGCAACGCCTCGGCTAGCTGAAAGCCCACGGTGAAGCTCGGGTTCAGGCTCGACATCGGATCTTGGAAAATCATGGCCATGGCGCCGCCGCGGATTTGGCGGCGCTTCGCCTCCGACAACGAAAGCAACTCCTGGCCTTGGAAACGCATGCGATCCGCGCTCACCTTCGCATTGGGCGGTAGCAAACCCATTAGCGCCAGCGAGGTAATGCTCTTACCGCAACCGGACTCGCCCACGATCCCCAGCGTTTCGCCCTCATCGACCGCGAGGCTCAGGCGGTCCACCGCCTTGAGCGGCCCGCGCATCGTATCGAATCCTACGCTGAGGTTTTCCACTTCAAGCAGGCTCACGTCACTTCCTCAATCGTGGATCAAACGCGTCGCGCAGTCCGTCGCCGAAAAGATTAAAACCCAGTACGGTCGTCAATATGCAAACGCCCGGCAACGTCACGAGCGATGGCGCGCTCTCGATGAACGCGCGCGAATCGGCGAGCATCGTCCCCCACTCCGCCGTCGGGGGTTGCGCGCCCAATCCTAGAAAACCTAGCGCCGCGGCATTGAGAATGCCATCACTGAATCCCAGCGTCGCTTGCACGATCAGCGGGGCCATGCAGTTTGGAAGAATGTTAAAGAAAATCTGGCGAAAGTGGCCAGCGCCGAAACTACGCGAGGCGGTCACATACTGGCGCGGCTTTTCGGCTAGCACCGATGCACGCACTTGGCGGATGAAGGTTGGAATGGTCACGATACTCACCGCGAGAATGGCGTTGAGAAGACTTGGGCCCAGAATGGAAACCACCACGATGGCCAGCAAGATGCTGGGCAAGGACATCAAAATATCCACTCCGCGCATGGCGAACCGATCGAACCAGCCCCCAAAGTAGCCGGAAATCAGGCCAATCAAAGTGCCGACGCTCATCGAGATGCACACGACGAGAAACCCCACGCCGAGCGAAACGCGCGCGCCGTAGAGCAAGCGGCTCAGCTGATCGCGACCGACATCGTCGGTTCCGAGCGGATGCTCCCAGCTCCCGCCCTCTCCCCAGACCGGCGCGAGCCGCAACTTACCCGCGAAAATTTCCGCGGGATCCGCCGGCGCGAGCAGCGGGGCCAGGATCGCCAACCCGACGAAACAGACGATCAGCACGAGCCCGATCACCGCGCCACGGTTTTGCCGGAAAAAATACCAGAACTCGCGGAGCCCACTCAAGGCCTGGAGCCAAAAACCCGGCTGGGCCACGGTGGCGTCCTCTATCCGATTGGGGGTTGCCGCCGCGCCGCTCATTTTAGCTCCCGAATGCGCGGGTTCACCCACGCATAGAGTAGGTCAACGAACATATTGATGGCGATAATCATCGTCGCGATGAAGAGGATCCCGCCTTGGATTACCGGGTAGTCGCGCGAGGTCACGCTCCTCACCAGCCACTTGCCGATGCCCGGCCAGGAAAAGATCGTCTCGGTCAGAATCGCGCCCGTGATGATCGTGCCAAAAAGCAAGCCGACCACCGTAATCACCGGGATCAGTGCGTTCCGCAGCGCGTGCACGCAGATGACGCGAAAATGCGTGAGGCCTTTCGCCTTGGCGGTACGGATGTAATCCTCGCCGATCACCTCCAGCAGGCTCGAACGCGTAATGCGCGAGATGACCGCTAGCGGAATCGTGCCCAGAGCAGCGGCCGGCAGGATCAAATGCTTAAGCGCACTCCAAAACGCAGACCAGCGGTATTCACTCAGGAGCGAATCAACGAGCATAAACCCCGTACGGAGGGGCACGTCGAACTCTACCGCGAGCCGACCGGAGACGGGCGTCCATCCCAAGTACACGGAAAAAATGAGGATCAAAATCAACCCCCACCAAAAGATCGGCATGGAGTACCCCACGAGCGAAGCGCCGATGAGCGTGTAGTCAAACCAGGAATTGCGCTTTACCGCCGCCACGATTCCGCAGGGGACCCCGATGAGGACGGCAAAAAAGAGCGCCACCACACCGAGCTCCAGCGTCGCCGGAAAGCGCGTCCAAAACTCCTCGACCACGGGCCGCTTGGAAACGACCGAAGTGCCTAAGTCGCCCTGAAAAACCCCGCCGACGAACTTAAAGTATTGAGTCAGCATGGGCTTATCCAGCCCGAGCTCCGCGCGCATCTCGGCGTAGACTTCCGGCTGCACCCCGCGCTCGCCGAGCATCAGCAACACGGGATCTCCCGGCACCAGTCGGATCAACGCGAACGCGAGGATCGTGACCCCGAAAAAGGTCGGCACCAGCACCGATAGCCGCTTGAGCACGTAGGCGATCATTTATACCCGTACGGCTACTTTAGCTCGACTTCGTGGAACTGGTCCGTGCCGAACGGATTGATCTTGAACCCGTGCACGTTCTTGCCCATGGCGCGATAAACCACCGAGTGCGCGAGCGTCACCCAGGGGGCGGCCTTCTTGAACTCTTCCTGCGCCTGTTTGTAAAACTTCGTACGCTTGGCCTTATCGGGCGTCATTTTCGCCTTCTGCACAAGCTCGTTGAAATCCTTGTCACACCAGCGCGCGAGGTTACTTCCCGCTTTCACGGAAGCGCAGCCCAGGAGCACGTTCATGAAGTTGTCCGGATCGCCGTTATCGCCGGTCCAGCCCATCTGCACGATCTGGTGGTCGCCTTCCTTCGTCTTCTTGAGGTAGGTCGGCCAGTCGTAGGTGACGAGCTTGACTTTAATGCCGACCTTAGCGAGGTCCGCCTGCATCATCTCACCCATCTTTTTACCGTTGGGATTGTAAGGGCGCGAAACGGGAAGCGTCCAAAGCTCAGCCTCAAAGCCGTTTGGAAGGCCCGCCTTCGCTAAAAGCTCCTTCGCCTTCGCCGGATTGTGCTCGTAGTCCTTCACGGAGTTATTGAACGACCACATGCTGGGGGGGAACGGATTCTTGGCGATCACCGCGTTGCCCAGGTAGATCGCGTCGATGTACGACTTGCGATCGAGCGCCATATTGATGGCTTGCCGGACGAGCGGGTTGTTGAAGGGCTTCTTCTCGACGTTCATCGCGAGATAGCCGACATTGAGGCCCGGCGCCTGCATCACCTGCAGCTTCGGGTCCGCCGACATCGCCTTCAAATCTTGCGGGGCGGGTTCAGTCACGAGGTTACACTCACCGGTTTTGAGCTTTTGGAAGCGGACCGACGGATCTTGCGTAATCGAGAACACGAGTTGGTCAAACTTCGCGCGGCCTTTGAAGTAGTCCGGGTTGGTCTTATAGCGGACCGACTGGTCCTTGTCGTAACGCACGAAAGTGAACGGCCCCGTGCCCACCGGCTCGATGTCCATCTTTTCGGGTTTGCCCGCCTTCATGAGGGTATCACCGTATTCGGCGGAGAGAATGCTCGCGAAATCCATCGCCAGGTTCGCGAGGAACGGGGCTTCGGCCTGCGAGAGCACGAACTTCACGGTGTGGGCGTCGACTTTTACGATGTCCTTGATGATCCGCCCCATTTCCATCGAGTCGAAGTACTCGTAAGACCCCCCACTCACCTTGTGGAAAGGATGATCCTTCAGACGCTGCCGATTAAAAGTGAAGAGAACGTCATCGGCATTGAACTCGCGCGTCGGCGTGAAATAGGCGGTGGTCTGGAACTTCACGCCCTTACGGAGTTTAAAGGTGTAGGTCATGCCGTCTTTGGACGTCGACCAGCTTTCCGCGAGCATCGGCTCCACCGAGGTTTCGCCATACTTAAACTCAACCAAGCGGTTATAGATCGCGGAAGTGTTAGTATAAGTCGTCCCGTCGGTGGCGATCTGAGGATTAAAAGTACTCGGGCTGCCTTCCGAACAATAGACGAGCGTCTTCGCCGCGTGGGCGGGACCGGCCACGAACGTCAGCGCGAAAACGGAACCCAAAATCCCCACCCAAAAAGCCTGTTTTTTATTGGTTTTCATTCCCGATTTCATACCGGAACGCGGTGAGCAAAACAAGCCGACTCAGCCCTAACGCTAAGCGGTATTTACAGGGTAAGTAGCTTGCTCAAAATCGGGGCCGGGGGCTCGTTTCGGGCCAACAGCCGATGATACTTCTCGGGTACACCGAAAAGCGCATAGACCGTGTTCGCAACCGAAGACATTCCCAGATAGTCGGAGGCTTTATAAGTCTTTGGCAAATCGTCCCGCGCCGACATCGAGGTAAAGTCAAACGGACGGCCCATCAGCTTCAGCTTTTGGGGATCGAAGGATTGATGAACGGGCGAAAGTTTCTCGTCTGGGGTTTGGAAATCGGAAGCACCGAAGACGCAGCCCCCGCGAATCCCCTTTCCGCCTAATAAGATCGTGTTGGTCAACGGATTGTGGTCCGTGCCCGTTTTATCGATAGCCAGGCCTTCCTGACGCATCGTTCGACCGAACTCACTTGAAACCATGATCGTGGTCACGTCCAGTAGGGATCGTTTTTCGTCGTAGGGCAGCGCCTGAAGGGATTGGAGGATCGTGGCGATGACCGACGATACCTTCTCGTAGAGCTCTGGCTGCTGCTTAGCGCTGCCGCCATCATGTGTATCCACCAAACCCACCTGGGGAACCAAAATCGCCGAACGCATGAGACCACGCCGGAACAGCTCCCCGACTAACTTCACGAAGCGCAACTCGCCGGAGTCTTTTGGGTCCGCCTCGACGCTGGCATTCTTCAAGAGCTCGACGAGCGTGGGCGCATTCGTGAACCCAAGCTGCATGGCCGCCGCCGCCCGAGAGAATCGACCCGCGCCCCGGGCGTTGGCTTCCATGCGGGAGCTCAAGAAACGACTCACCGGACTATCGATATCGAGCGGTGCGGATGACTTGAGTTTGGCGACAAACTTCGTCACCGCGTCAGCCGAAAGCGGGATCGTCTTGCCGTCATTGCGGACATCCGCATAGACCGTTCCTGACTGAACCGCATCGATGAGATAGACGGCGTCCCGCCCTTCTCCCATACGACCGTACAAATTCAAATGAGGAATGAACGAATCCCCCCCGAACGGATCGCCGGTGAGCAGATAATTGACGTTCTGGCCATGGCCATCGAAGCCTAAGGACATCTGCACACCATTGACGATAGAAAACCGTTCGCGGAAAGGAACGAGCTTGTCGGTGAGCTTCGTCGCCCAGCACTTTCCGCCATTCACGCCTTCCCAAAGCTTGGGCTCCTCACCCAGATAGTTCTGCAGTTTGCCCGCCTGGGTCATGGCCAAGGGACGCGCATCGAAAAGGTAGGTAGGATCCATTCCACCATCGACGTAAATCTGCAGGAAGAAATGAGGGTCTTTCTCCAAGCCCGGCGCGGGAGCATTGCCAAAGGCGAATGCCCAACGCGGAATCATCAGGCTCCCCAGACCGGCGATGCCGACTTGCACGAATTCGCGGCGGTTCATCATTTGGTCACCAGGAAATGAGGGTTGAATAAGATCGCGTAAGCGAGCTCTCGGACGGCGTACTTATCATGCAAACCATCTAAAGCTCCACTGCGGACGAAATCACGCCAGGCTTCGAATTCCGAGTAAGGCGCATCGTAAGACATCACGGTCAGCCAAAAATCCAAGAGCACAGCATCGGTCTTGGCTTCGGGCGCGGGCCAGGGACAGGCTACCATAACGCGGTTCCGAACTTCCCCTTTCAAGTCTTCCGGATTAAAACCCCGCTTACGGCCACCGTCGCAAATGCTGCCTAGGTCCTCCGCCACCCCGCTCAACACCAGGTGCCAGAGCAGGGAGTTCACCGCATTGGCTTGGCCGTTTTGAAAGCGGCTATTCAACGGGCCTCCGCCTAGGGTACCCATGAGGTCGAGTAAAGATCCCAAGCCGCCCATCGAAGGATCCGACGGCATTCCAGAGTCGTCACTCAAATACATCGAAAACTGCCAGGGCTTAGCCCCCGCGGTCAAAAAGCGGTCCCGTAACAGTTGCGCAATCACCTGATGGCCGCGGAAATTGGCGACTACCTCCGTACTCGCCGACAGTGGCTTGCCCGCTAAAAGCAAAAAGAGAGAAGCGATTCCGATCAATGCCTTATTCATGCTTCACCATCCCGTTCGCCCACAGGTAGAGTTTCTCACGGTCGCCCGCGTCCATGTGTTTGCGCAAGGGCATGCGCCGATCCGGATTGCTGGTTGAAAGCCGATTTATGATACGAGTAAAAGTCTCCCCGAGCGGACGTTGTTCATCCTCATCGTTCAAATGCGGGAAGGTGAAGCGACCGTCTGGCCCCTTCACCCAACGCGAAAGATCGAGGCCACCGAAAGCGCCACCATCTGGTCCGTGACAGCTCACGCAATGCCTGCGCAGCAGGAAAGCGACCTGACAGGGAGGAGCGCCCTTCGAGTCGTACCCCGGAGCGTAGTCGTAGCATTGATCGGGCACTAGATCGGGTTCCTGAAAACTTCGGCTCAAGAGCAGTCGCGCGGTAGTGAGCTTGAATGCCTCGGCCGAGTTGATCTTTGAGTTCTCGATAAACTCACTAGCCAAGTAGTCCAAATAACCGCCGTCGATCGCCTGATCCTCGGCCACGAAGTACTCGAACATGCGCTTCACCACGCAACGCTTAACCTCCGGCGCCGTCTGAATAATACGGAAAAGATCCGGCAACGAAGTCGCGTAGTCGTTCAAGCTTTCGTCGGTGACCGAGCGCACATACCCGATATTCCACTCGCGTCCGGCGGCGGGCGGCGCCCGCCACGAGTCTTGGTACGACGAACGGTTGACCGTAGCCATGTCGTCGAAAGTTATGGTTTCCGAACTCGAGAAATCCTTGAACTGCTGTCCGAAATCTTTAAAAAAGCCCGCCATGGGATCGAGTTTATAATGACAGGAAAAGCACGCCGGGTTGGATCCATGCTGTCCCTTGGTATGGTCGGTGGGATTCTCCACGTTAATGGGGGTGAGGTCGTCGCAGAAAAAGCGCTTCAAATAGCTCGCGGCCCGTTTACGATTGTAGTTCGTCGATGAATTCGTCAGCGTGTTGCGGACGTTCGAGGTCATCTGGGTAAAGGAATTCTTCGGCAATCCGACCTGTTCCGGGAAAATCGGGCGCAGGTCCACGACACGTTTCGGATCGTAGGCGGCGGGATCGTAGGCGAGCCCGATTTCAAAAAAATTCCCTATCTGGCGTCGAAAAAGCTCGAGCGCGGCCACGAGCTCCGCGGGCGTGGTCGACGAAGAGGCGCACAACTCAAAAAGCGGGTCGATGTACCGAATAACAATCTCGAATAGACTTCCGTATCCCGGCAGAAAGAGCGTGCCGAAGAGGCCGTTCATCTGCTGCGCGCAAAACTCCTTGGGCACGAGATCCGGGTTCGCGCGGGCCTGCACCACCACGGTTTCGATCAACAAGTTCGCGTCGGCGATACGACGCCGGCGCAACTCCATGCGCGGGAGCTTTAACTCCTCATCCGTCATGCGCGCGGGATCCTGGAGGGCTTGCGGATAATAGGGATGCGAGTAGTCGAAGAACGATAGGTAACGGCAGCCTTGGTGCACGGAAAGCGCGGAGGTAGCGGCCTGGACGGCGTCCGGGTTGATCGCAAACCCACCACGCTTCTCTCCCAAGAAATAGAGATTGAATTCATAGACGGCGTCAATGAAGCGCGGGTCCTTCATCAATCGGTCGATGACTTGCTCACGGCTGAGCTTCAGCCACGCCTGAATATCGTCTTCCTTGTCAAACCCCCTACCGGCGCGAAGGGACCGCACGGTTTTCTCAAGCCAGCGACGCTTTTCCCAATCCACCGGAGGAGATTCCAGCGGAGAAGCGTCTGGAGTCTGGGTGGTCCGGGCGAGATCGCTCACCGACAACGGTAGTGAACCACATGTTTCCGGCCAGGCCGGAGCCTCGGAAGATTCGCCGACCGACGGGGGTAGCGGAAGAAACGCGGCTTCTTTTTCGGTAAGCTTTCCGCAGGCGAGCACCCCAGAAAACAAGACGAACGTGAATAGACGATACGGCTTCAACCCATCCTCCCGGTTACCCAGAAGTGAGTAAATCAAGAGGATGGATTTGAATACCGAAAATACCTAATCCCGCGCGTCAATTTGCTCGATTCGATCCACCCGCATTAGCGATGTTCATTCTCCAGCAAACTCCGCAGCATCCACGCCGTTTTTTCGTGCGTTTCCATGCGGCGAGTCAGCAGGTCGGCTGAGGGTTGGTCGTGATTTTGATCCACCACCGGGAAAACTTTCCGGGCCGTGCGCACCACGGCCTCTTGCCCTTCGAGCAGGATGCGAATCATCGACTTCGCATCGAGCGCCCCGCGCTCCTCCTTGATGGAGGAAAGCTCGAGGAACTCGTGGTAGCTCCCCGGCGCCATGAATCCCAGGGCGCGGATGCGTTCAGCGATCTCGTCTACGGCTAGCGCCAGCTCCTGATACTGCTTCTCGAACATCGCGTGCAACGAGTTAAAGCTCGGGCCTGTGACGTTCCAGTGAAATTTATGCGTCTTCAGATAGAGCGTGTACGAGTCGGCGAGCATCCGCGACAAGCCGTCCGCGATCTGTTTGCGGTCTTTTTCTTCAATTCCAATATCCATCTTCGATTCTGATTTCATAGTTAGGTCCTCCCTTAAAATTTCAGCGCCTTTTGCGCTTTCACCACCGCCGCGATCCGCACCAGATCGTGAACTTTATCGGCGCTCAATCCATGGTCCCGTAACACCTTTTCATGCGAACGGATGCAACTCTCGCACCCGTTCAGCACCGAAACCGCGAATGCCAGCATCTCGAAGCGCTCCTTGCCTAACACCGGCTTCGCGAGCGCCGTCATGCGCAACCCCGCAGTGCGGTAATCATCTGCCTTGCCATTTTCGGCACCGATCATGTGCCGAAAACGGTAATACATATTCAGCATGCCCATCATAGCGGCGCTCTCACGTGCTTCTTGAATCAGTGCAGGATCCATTCCGGAAGCCGCGAGCGCCTCCTGGGCAAATTCCGCGAGTGTACGATGCTCGACCGAGGTGGCCGTAGCGAGGAGGGTCAGCAGGCCCTCCTCGCCACTCAACGACCCTTCCGTCAATACGCGTTTCAAGTTGAGATTCAGATCCCGGGCGATGGCGGTTTGGCCCTCGCCGAGCAGGTTCTCCAATTTTTCTAGTTGGGTCGCTTCCATTTTGTTCTCCTATTTCCTCTTGCGTTAAACCTTCAAGGTGTCTTGGCCCTTCTGCCAATTGCAGGGACAAAGTTCGTCGGTCTGCAAGGCGTCCAGCGTACGGATGACTTCCTTCACGTTACGCCCCACGCTCAAGTCGTTGACACTCACCCAACGAATCACGCGATCCGGATCGACGATGAACGTCGCGCGAAGCGGGACCTTGTCGGTCTTGTGCAGGATCCCCAGGGCCTCGCTCAACTCCTTTTTGTTATCCGCCAACATGGGAAACGCGAGGTTCTTCAGGTCGGCGTGGTTCTGACGCCAAGCTAGGTGGACGAAGTGGCTATCCGTGCTCACGCCATAAACTTCGGCGTCGCGTTCGCGGAACGCTTTCACTTCTTTGTTGAATTCGGCGATCTCCGTCGGGCAAACGAACGTGAAGTCGAGCGGCCAAAAGAATACGACGGACCACTTGCCCTTCATTTTCGAGGAGTCCAGGGTGGCAAACTCCTTCCCCTTTTCGATCGATACGCAGGCTTGCATGGAAAAATCAGGGAAGGTCTCCCCGACGCTTAAGATACGAGACATAGGTTTCAAATCCTCCTTCAAGGTTTGCTTCTTTCCCCACCTTACGGGAGTTTGGGTTGATAATTCCAATCGATTAATGTTAATATAATAATAGGAATAACTTATGAATCTGCCGGCGATTTCTTTACGGGATTTGGAATACCTCGTGGCCGTGGCCGAGCACGGTCATTTCGGACGCGCGGCCCGAGCCTGTCACGTCAGCCAGCCGGCGTTGAGCGGCCAGGTAAAGAAGGCCGAGGAGATCCTTGGCCAGACGGTTTTTGAACGAACGAATCGCCGGGTCAGCCTCACCGATCCAGGCCGGGCGATCGTTCAGCAAGCAAAGGTAGTACTAGAAGAAGCAAGACGCCTCGCCCAGCTCGGCGCCACTCGCCGCGGCCCCTTTGATGGCCACCTAAGCTTGGGCGCCATCGCGTCGGTAGGGCCTTATCTCCTACCTCATCTTCTCCGGCCCCTACGCAAGCACTATCCCCAGCTCCAGCTCGTCATCAAAGAGGGCCTAACAGAAACGCTGATCGAGGATCTGCGCGCCGGCGCCCTGGATGCCGCGATTGCCTCCCCCACCTTCGATTCGCACGGACTGCATGAGTTTCCCCTCTTCTTCGAACCGTTTTTGTTGGCGGCGCCACACGGCCACGCGCTCGCGAAAAAAGCGAAGATTCGCACGGCGGACCTCGATGCCGGGGAGATGGTGTTATTAGAAGACGGTCACTGTCTGAAAGACCAAACGGTGGACTTCTGTCCCGCCAGCCGACGCACGCCCAATCGCCCCTTCCACGCGGCCAGCCTGGAAACCCTCAAGCAACTGGTTGCCACCGGCGCCGGCTATACGCTGGTGCCTTTGCTCGCGGCTCGGGACAAGGAGCTGCTCGCTCACCTCGTGGACTACCGCCCCTTCGAGAGCAAGCAGGTGGGGAGGAAGCTCTCCCTCTACTGCCGGGAGAGCTTCCCCCGCCTGGAAGACATGCGAAACCTGGCTCAATTCCTGGTGAGTCAACGACCGCCGGGCATGAGCTAACCGGTCTCCGACTTGGGCTCTGATTTTTCGGGTTTGGCCTCGTGGCGCCCCGGCGGACCGCGCCACCCCTCGCGCTCTTCTCGTCGCTCCCGTTCCGCGGCTTTGCGCTCTCGCTCTGCCCACCGACGTTTCTGCTCGGGTCCGGGTTTTTGGTCGTGATCGCGGATGATCTCGTAAACCTTGCGCAAGTTCATCGCCGTATCGGTGACGAGCAACATGCCACCGCCCAAGTCGGAAGGAATGATACGTGCCCCAGCCGGCATGAAGGACCGGCAAACGCGGGCGATCTGCTCGATGACCTCGGGATGGGAAGCCCGATACTTTAACGTCATCATGTCCCAGTTAGCAGGCAGGACGGGGGCCTGCTCGCGGCTGGCCGTGACGAAGGGAATCGCGGTGTCGCGCGCGTCGCGCTGGCGTTGAATCTGGTAGGTTTTACCGTCGCCGACGGGTACGCGCGTATAGCCGTTGGCGTTGAGCATGCTCGTGAAAAGGACTTCGGCATTCTCCGCCGTGAGCTCGACATTGCCGCTGCTTTTCATCCCACCGCGAACGTCGGCGTCGAAAATGTATTTTTGCTTTAAGAGCTCACCCACGGCCCGGGCGCACCCCGGAATGTCGCCGCACTTCTCGCCAAAAGAATCGGCCCGCGCCGAACCGATCGTGCCGCCTCCCCCAACCACGGCGACCAACCCTAACGATGTCCATCTCCGCGCGCTCCGATACCGTCCATTCCTCATGCTTGCTCTTTCCTTTCGTTTTCGTTCACTACAAAGTCAGGCCACTCCGGGCAAAACTCACCTCGGGCAAAACCCCGGGCCACGTCACCGAATAGAAAATCCGCGTGGCCCGTCCTAACAACGCCGACCGTTTCACCGTCCCCCAATACCGGCTGTCGGCGCTGTTGCCGCGATTATCGCCCAGGAAGAAGTACTCCCCGGGAGGCACTTGCCAAACCCGGCCATCCACCTCGATACGTTCGCCGGGCAGTCCCGCCAGGCGCTTGATGAGCCGCGTACTCCCGTCGCGTGGATCGATGAATACGATCACGTCGCCGCGCCGGGGTTCCCCCGTGCGAAATAACGCGGAGTCCGAGAAAGGAGCGCGAAAATCGTAGGCCAATTTATTGACGATCACATGATCGCCGATCTGAATCGTAGGCTCCATCGAACCCGACGGGATCACGTATTGATCGGCAAAGCTCCAACGGAAGGCAAAAATCCCTACAATCACCACCAACGTCGGCAAGAAATTCTGAACCCGTTTCCACATGTCCTTCACTATCGGTTAAGGGAATGAAGACGGGATGAAACTTCGATTAATTTTCTCTAATTTCCCCTGGTGAACGGAAAGAATTCAAGTAGCCTGAAATCATGGCAAAAAAACAGCTCCGGGCCATGATGGCCTACATGTGTTTTGCGGTATTCACCCTCTTCTTTGGTTATGAATGCGTCAGGAGCGCCTCCAATACCCTGTTTCAGCAAGCCTATGGCACGGAGAATCTTCCCGTTGTACTGGCGCTCATGCTGCCCTCGATGTTCGTCATCTTACTGTTTTACAATAAGATCCTCTCCAAGATGGGCCCGCGCCGTACGTTGGTCGTCACGAGCCTGGCTTGCGGAGTCATCCTTTTCCTCACCTACGCATCGATCGCCGGCAATGTCACGGTGATGCGCTGGTTCCTGTATATCTTTCGCGAAATTTATCTCGTGCTGATTCTCGAGCAGTATTGGTCCTTCATCGACAGCACGCTCGACGCACCCACCGCGAAAAGCTGGAACGGATTTTTCCTCGGAAGCGCCAGCATCGGATCCATCGTGGGCGGGTTGTTCGTCAGCAAGGCGGCGCACACGCTGGGTACGCAACAGCTGCTCATCTTCACGGCCGCGTCCGTTTTTCCGGCGACTTTCCTTGCGAACATCGCCTATAAAAAAGTGGCCGATCGCCTATTCGAAGCGCCGAGCGAGACTTCCCAGAAACAAGCGCACGCCGGCGGAATATTCGCCGAGCTGAAACTCAATCTAAAGCTCTTTCGCGATATCCCCATGCTCAACGTGATCTTGCTTCTCGTGGTCACGACCCAGGCCCTGGCGGCCGTGATCGGACTGAATTTCCAAAGCTATTTGCAGCAAGCTATACCGGATCTGAATTCACAAACCGCCTACTCGGGCCAGTTCTATGCGATCCTCAACGGGTTTTCGTTCACCTTTCAATTCCTCGTCGCGCCTCTAGCCCTGAAGTGGTTTGGCACCGTCTTTATCCAGGCCATGATTCCGACCGTGCACGTGATTGCCACGGGCGCCGCGGTTTTTTATCCGTCGCTCACCACCGTCAGCGCGGCGTTCCTGCTCTTCAAGTCCTTCGATTACTCGTTTTTCCGCATCACGAAGGAACTTTTGTACGTTCCGCTTCCGTTCGATGCGCGCTACCGCGCCAAGGAGTTCATCGACGTATTCGGGTACCGCACGGCCAAAGGAGGCGCGTCGCTCGGCATATTGGGTGCGCGACTCGTTGGACTCGTCGGGGTAACCTTCTACTCCTGGATGTCGTTCGGCTGCGCGCTCATCTGGCTTGCGCTCATCGTGCCGATATTGCGCAAGAGCTCGCAAAAGTACCGTGAACTGAACGCCTAAAAAGCGTTGCCAGCCGCGATCGTCGGGCTATACTCCCCTCTCCCAAAGGAGAATTCATTATGCTTCGCGCTATTGCCATCGCCCCATTCACTTTGATCTTCGCGCTGCTCTTCCCGGCTACCGCGCCCGCCGCCATCAAGACCCAAAACGTGGAGTACAAAATCGGCGACACCGTCTTCGAGGGCTACCTCGCGGTCGATTCGGTCGGACCTAAGAAGAAGCCCGGCGTGCTGGTCGTTCATGCATGGAAGGGGCTCGATGCGAACGCCAAGGAACGCGCCGACATGCTGGCTAAACTCGGGTACGTCGCCTTCGCCGCCGACATTTACGGCAAGGGGATCCGTCCCCAAGACCCAAAAGACGCCGCCGCCCTGTCGGGCAGCTTCAAGAACGACCGCGCGAAACTGCGCATCCACGTAAACGCGGCCCTGGAAGAGCTGAAAAAGCAGAAAGGCGTGGACGCATCTCACCTCGCCGCCATTGGTTACTGCTTCGGCGGCACCACCGTGCTCGAACTCGCCCGCTCCGGCGCCGACGTGAAGGGCGTGGTCAGTTTTCACGGTGGGCTGGGCACTCCCAAGCCCGAGGACGCAAAAAATGTGAAAGCGAAGGTGCTCGCCCTGCACGGAGCCGATGACCCGTTCGTGAAGGACGAAGAGGTAAAGGCCTTCGAGGACGAAATGCGCGCAGGTAAGGTCGATTGGCAGCTCGTGAAGTACTCCGGCGCCGTGCATTCCTTCACCCATAAAGACGCGGGCAACGACCCCAGCAAAGGCCAAGCCTACCACGCGGACG
Source organism: Bacteriovoracia bacterium (assembly GCA_050251055.1). Classification (GTDB taxonomy): domain Bacteria; phylum Bdellovibrionota; class UBA1018; order UBA1018; family JBFWNL01; genus JBFWNL01. The sequence goes on along the minus strand of JBFWNL010000007.1, from coordinate 150,311 downwards.
CGGATCGCCGTTCGTGGCAGGCCATGCGCGACTTCTTCAAGGAAATCCTGGGCAAATAGCCCCGAACTGGATTAAATAGAAAACACGCACCCGTAGCTCAGCTGGATAGAGCATCTGGCTTCGGACCAGAGGGTCGGAGGTTCGAATCCTTCCGGGTGCGCCATTTTCACTTGGAAAATGGCGCACGGATAAATATGCCGAAAGGCGGAGGGCGCCTGAGCCGGAAGCCGAATAAGAGCTTCGATGCTTCGGGGAGTTAACCCTTAATCCAAAAATTGTGCTAATCTGCCGGGCGCATGCTCGTTAAAACCGCCTCGGAAATCCGCCTTCTGGAAAAAGCCTGCAAGCTCGCGGCCGAGGCATTGGTCCACACCGGTAAGCATGTGCGGCCGGGCATCACCACCCTCGAACTCGACCAGATCGCCAACGACTTCATCCTGAGCCGAGGCGCCAAGTCCGCCTGTATCGGTTACCACGGTTACCCCAAAGCGATTTGCACTTCGGTGAACGAAGTCATCTGCCACGGCGTACCGGACGGGCGGGTGCTCAACGACGGCGACATCATCAACATCGACGTCACCGTTCTGCAGGATGGCTTTCACGGGGATACCTCCTCGATGTTTTTCGTCGGCGACGTTTCGGAAGCAGCGAAAACCCTCTGCGACGTCGCGTTCCAGGCGATGCACAAGGGGATCCAAGCCATTACCCCAAACGGCACCACCGGCGATATTGGTTTCGCGATCGAAAAGTACGCCCGCAAGCGCGGCTACTTCGCGGTAAAGGAAATCGGGGGGCACGGCATCGGCCGGGGCTTCCACGAAGATCCCTTCGTCCCGTCGTTCGGGAAAAAAGGCCGGGGCGACATCCTGCTCGCGGGCGGCGCGATCACCGTGGAGCCGATGATCAACTCCACTTCCGCTCCCATCCGTGAACTCCCTATCCCAAAGTCGAAAATCACGATCTTCGAAACTTCGGATCGGACCTGGTCGGCGCAATACGAGCATACCGTGCTCATCACCGACGCCGGCCCTCGCATTCTCACCGTCGTCTAACCGCTGGCAAATTTTTCCCGTCACGTCTAAAATCCAAAGTTATGGAAGAAATTCTTAAAAATCTAGGACCGCTCGCGCCGCTGGTGGGAGTGTGGGAAGGCAACAAGGGCGACGACGTGGCTCCCGACGACGACCGTCAAGGCTCGGAAAACAATAAGTTCCGTGAGCAGATCCGCTTCGAGGCCTTTGGCCCGGTCGACAACCACGAGCAGAAGCTTTTCGGGCTGCGTTTTTCCAAAATGGCCTGGCGCTTAGGTGAAGCCGACTCATTTCACGAAGAGACGGGCTACTGGCTCTGGGACGGCGCCCGGGAAGAGGTCTATTGTTGCTTCATCGTCCCTCGCGGAGTCACGGTCCTCGCGGGCGGAGCCGTTAAGGCTGACGACCGCAAATTTCGCCTAGAAGCCAATCTGGGGTCGGCCACCTATGGCATCGCCTCGAACCCTTTCCTCGACCGGGAATTCAAGACGGTGAAGTACGAAATTACGGTGGAAATCCACGACGGTCGGCGGATCAGCTACGACGAGACGACCTATCTCCAAATGCCCGGTCGGCCGCAACCCTTCGCGCATACCGACCGAAACACTCTACAGCGGGTCTAGAAACTACTTCGGGGTTTCGGGCGCCGGCTTCGGGGGGAAAAGCTTGGTGATGCAATCACTCGGTTTCCCCAAAAGGCTGATCCGCTTCTTGGGGTCACCGGTGGTGCGAATCGTGGTCGTGCATTTAGAAAGCTTCGAGATCAGCTTACGCGGGCGTTTCTCACCCGACTTTACGGAAATCGCGAGCGCGGTGGCGGTCACGTCGGGCAAAAAGAAGCTCACCCCGCGCATCCGCTTTCTCTCCCCCGTGGTGCTGAGACCGTCGATCGGTTTCAGAGCGCCGTATAGATCTACCACCGAACCGTAGCCGGTAGAGATCACATGGCCCTGTGGCAGCTCGGCGGTGCCCCCCACCACTAGGACGTTATTTAAAGACTGCTGGGTGGAATGCAGCTCGTGCTGGAAGAGATTCATCCGGGTCGAGCCCGCAGACACCACGAAGAGGACTTCATTATACTTACGGCGAAGCGCCTCTTGGTAGCGGGCCTGCTCGCCGCTATCGAGCAGGAAGAAGTCGATGCTCATATTAATGATGGTCGCGCCCTGACTGATGAGATGGTCGATGGCCTGGACGATGAAGGCGGAGCTTTCCATCTTCACCATCCGAATCTGGAAATCGCTTACGCCCAGGGCCTTGGCCTGGCTCACGAAGCGCTCCGTGACCGCCGTGCCGTGATCACGCTCGTCAGTGACATCGGCCGAACCCTGATCGGCAAAGAATCCAGGATCGGATTCGACGTGTTCTTTTAATTCGGGAAGCTCGCGGTTCATCCCGCTATCGATGAAACCGACGATAGGTGTCGGAGAAGGCGAAGGCGTCGGGGGTTCCTCTAAAGCTACAGCGGACGGGAGGCCTGCCACCCCGCTTAGGGCGAGGAAAAGCAGCCGCAAAATGACCCCGGTAGAGACAGTGCGCCCAAACGCGTTAAAGATAGTTTTAGTATCCGAAAACACGGGAGATCTCTTATAAAAACATACTCAAAAAGTCAATTTTTAACCGGGGCCACTCTGCGCTAGGCCACTCCTCTCTCCTCAGGAAATCCCCCAGAAACGCGTTATATCGCTTGCCGCGCATGACTAGTTGCATTACGACAGGCACAGCTTTTGTATAAGGGGCTGTCCAAGAGGAGAGTGTGAGCAATGAAAAAGTCTGGAAGTAAGGTTGTTTGGGTTGCCGCGTTGATGACCGTAGCTACGGTTCAAACCGGCTGTAACGGCGGACAAGTCGGCGCGGTCGTCGGCGCGATCGCCGGAGCCGCGATCGGCAGCAATAACGGAACGGGCGGAGCCATCGTAGGCGCCGCGGTCGGTGGATTAGTCGGCGCGGCCATTGGCACGTTGGCAGACGAAGATTTCTATTACAGCGGAGTTCACTACCGTCACGTCACCACGTACGAAGTGCGTGAAGTTCGTTACATCCCGTCTTACGGCAACTACTACGTGGAGAGAGAATACATTTATGTACCCCGCTACGGTCGCCACGTTCATGTGCACCGTTGGTACACCGACCGCTACCGTACTCGCTGCGTGCGTCAGTACTACGTGACGGGCATCTACAACTCGGCTAACGCGGACCAAGCTTTGGAAAGCCTGGATCCTTCCGTCGAGGAAAACGTCACCCGCGCGGCCCAAAACTTTGGCTTACCGGAGAAGACCACGGCCGCGATCCTGGGCAAGAGCTACGAAGCGGTCCTGACCGGAAGCGGCGACGCCGTGACAGACATCTTCGCGAAAGAATTCAGTGCAAAGGCGGATCGCGAAGCGCTTGTTTCCGCGTTCGAGCAGGGCAAGCTCGAAGTGACCGATGGCTTCGCGGCCAAGGTCGCCAAGTCGCTGAAGAAGCTTGCCGGCGAAGAAATCACCGCCACCATGGCGAAGGACTTCATCGAAGCCAGCATGAAAGCCGCCGGCGCCCAGTAATCGGGACCGCGACTTTTTGAAGACATTGGACCGCCGGGTGCCGCAAAGGGCCCGGCGGTTTTGTTTTTAGGAAATCAAAATCAGCCTTCGGGCGCGACGGTACAGCGCTTAATCTTACCTTGGCAAATCGCGGTGCAGCCCGTGTAGCGCGCTTGAGCCTGCTCCAAGCAAGCCGCGTAACCCGGATCGATCCAACTTAGAGCATCGCAATCTGCGACGTCCGCTTGATATCGGGCTCGGCAACCATCCATGCATTGCTGGCTCACGACACGCTTTACCTGCTCATCACAGGGACCCATGTGGTCCGCCGCGTATGTGGAAACCAGCGCCCCCGAACCTAAAAGGAATCCAACGAATATTGCTTTCATTCCTCTATGCTAATGAAGGCTCGCCCAGGAGACCAGCAATCTGTCGAAGTCTTTTACAGTCGCGGCGTGAGTGACCAGCTCAGTGGCCTAACCCCGCGACGCCCTCTCGCTAAACTACCGACTCCCCTGGGGCCATTTTGCCCAGTTCCCTGTTTTCTACTGGCACGCTCTTCGCTCTATGCCGCCGCACTAGGTCGATGGAGCGTGAATGCGGTTAAGAAGTGAAGGGATCCTATTTAGACCTGTTTTTCTATGGACGTCGATCTTGGTCGGCTCGTCCGCTCTCGCCGTCGAGTCGTCATCGGAGGGCGCCCGATTCGGGTTCGCCGCGGAACTCCAAGCCAGTTCGAGCCTACACGCTTGGGATGACTCCCTTCACCGGGCCGACCTTAGCGCTACCCTGAACCCAACTTATCGGTTTTCTTCGGCGTACACCCTCGGCGCGGTGGCGGTGATCGTACAGGACCTCTCTGATTCCCGTGAACTACGCTCCCAAAAAACTCAGATTTACCTCACCCGTTCTGAAATCTCGCTCTCGCCCACGCTTGAGCTCAACGTCACGGGTTCCGCGAACATTCCGCTGAGCCGTATTGAGCGCGACAATCAGCAGCTCATCACCACGCTTCGGATCGCTCCCCGCCTACTTTTTACGGCTCCCGAAAGCTGGGGTTGGGAGGTTAGCGCGTTCTACGACCTCGGGTTCGCGCGGCATCTTCACGAATACTCCACGACGCTGGACGGGAAGGCAAACCCTCGCTACTCGCTAAGCCACCGCCTCAACGCCGTCGCGCCCATCTATAAAAAACTCGCCTTCGAAACTAACTTCACGTTCACGACCGCCTGGACTTACGAGGGCGCGATCAAAAACCAGTTTAACTGGGATCAAGCGCTGAGTCTGGGTCTCAGCGAACATTTCACCGCGAGCGTCGGTCACACCAACTCCGGCTCTGGCCTGAAGGCCAACGGAGTCGATTCCAATATATCCCTCTATAATCCCAATTCCTCGAGCGCTTTCCTTTCCTTGGAGTACATCTTATGAAAAAGAAAACCCCCGCCCAAACCCGTTTAGATCCCAGCTTCCCTATCGGCCTCGTGCTCATGGCTGCCTGCCTGGGACTCATCACCGCTGCCTGTACGCCCAAGCGCGAGACGAAATTCGGCCAGGGCGAAGGCATCGGTCTGCTTGAAATCAGCGCGGTGGATGGCAAGCGGTTCAAGCTGCAAACGAACAACAAAATCGCGGACGCGCGCTTCAGCCAGGCCGGCAACCCCATCATCTCGCCATCGCTCTCCGCCGCCAGCGATTCGGACAAGATTGTCAACAATCTCCCCCTGGTTGCGTACCGGTCGACGGAAACCCTGCTCGGCGACGTTCCTCTCTACGGTCGCGAACACCACGAGTACGACCTAGTCTACAAACTCGAACAGGATCGACTGAAAATCTACAAGATCGGCCGCCGCGTGGATTTACCTTATCTGGAATTCCCCTACGCCACGGACATCGGCGAAAAGCTGATGAGCGATCAACTGGCGATTCCTCTTGTCGGCTACCCAGTGAGATACGTGCGGGTAGAGCCGAAGAAAAATGAATTCGGGGAAGCCTCCCACGAGCTGACCGAAATCTCCGTTCCGAGCGCGCAAGAAGCCACCCACGTGCGTATCGTGTATGAAGGCCGAGAAGCTTTCGAGCCCGTCCGCCAGATTGACGTGTTTCCCGCCAGTCTATTCGACGGCGAATGGTATTTCTCGGAGACTCTCATCGACTCTAACCCCAACCACAGCGACGTGATCGTGGGCGAATCCTACTCCAACCAGGCGGATTCCCGGTTGGGCCTGGCCACCAAAATCAAGTTCCTAGCCACGGGCAATATTTTGCGCGGAGTGAGCGTCAACATCGATGACCGCCTCAACAAGTCGAATGAGGTGAACTACCTCCCGGTGCTCGTACTCCCCATCGATCGGCTGGAATACCGCCTTGAAAATTACGGCTCCGGCCGTGGGATGAAGGGCATGGTCGACTACCAGCACCTGCCCGAAACCCGTCCGTATATGCAGGTAGGCTTCGCCAACGTACAGAGTCTCTACGTCTCGAACCGTACCGACACGAAGCTCATCGATCTCGAGATCTCCCACGACTACATCAGCTTCACGATCATGAAAACGGGCGAGTCGGTTCGCTATAAGTACGCCTTGCGCCGCGTGGAAGATCGCGGCTACGAAGCCCGGCGCTACTTCACGGAAGACATGCATAAGTTCGGCTTCTTCACCGTCAAAAAACCCCGCTTCAAGACGTGGGAAATGGACAAGCAGGAAGACTTTGAACGGGACTTCCTCATGCAGCGATTCAACCCAAAAAATGACATCGTTTACCGTTTCGCCCAGGGAAGCCCAGGCTACCTGCGTCAGGCCGGTCGCGACGCCATTCACGCTTGGAACCAGGCCTTCCGCGACGCCGGCAGCAAAGTGCAAGTACGCCTGGAAGAAGCCGCCGACGCGAATGACCTGAGTCTGGACGTCCCGCTCGGGGACCTGCGCTACAACGCGATCAATCTGGTAAGCTCGATCTCCGATGGTGACCTTTTGGGCTTCGGGCCTTCGATCGTTGATCCAAGCACGGGCGAGATCATCTCCGCGACCGCGAACATCTACATCACCCCAATCAAGAGCAACATCGTGAACAACCTGCGTCGCTACGTCCGCGCCGAACTCGGCTTATTCGACCGTAAAGCGATCGCCGGACCGTCGGTCAAGACGCCCGCCGAGTCGGAACCGGCGATCCCGGCTCCGACTGAAGGTGCATCGTTGAAACACGTGAAGGGTCCGAATGGCCTCTACGAAGGCACCTTCGAAGCCGTGGCCGCGACTCCGGCGAAGGTTTCCCGGCGCGCCTGGGATTGCGACCAAACGATCTCGATCAAGCACCTGATCGAGGACATGAAGCTCAAATGCGGAGGCCAGGTCGACGCCTACGTCGCGAAGCTGCGGCAAACCGACGTCACCTCCGACATCGAGGAAAGCAAGGTTCTCGGTGATTGCGCCGAAAAGCTGCTCCCTTCGCGCCTCGTGCCGGTCTTGATCCACGAAATCGGTCACAACCTAGGCTTGCGCCACAACTTCATCGCCTCGACCGACCAAGCGAACTTCCACGACGTGAAGGAAACCGGAACGTCCGACCCGGTTCGCAGCTCCTCCATCATGGACTACACGGCCGACGACGAAGACCGCCTGACGATCGCGGGAAAATACGACGTCGCGGCGATCCGGTTCGGGTACGCCGCTCAGGTAGCTCTGGCCGACGAAAGCCTGCTCACGCTCGACCCCGCGCAGGATATTGCCGGCAACGTCCTCCGCGCCGGGGCGGACAAGGCGCTGAAGCCCTTCCGCTACTGCACCGACGAGGACGTGGCGCTAGCCGCGGATCCCCTTTGCAACCGCTTCGATGCGGGCACGAATCCGCTAGAAATCGTGAATCATTGGATTCACGAGTACCAGACCGTGTACGCACGGGAAGGCTATCGTCATGATCGTTACAACATGCTGAGCTCGGATGCCTTCATGAACTACGTGAAACGCTCCTACTTCAATCCGCTCAAGCGCGTGTACGACGAGTGGCGCTTCCACCTCGCCCAGTACTTGGGCTTGACTTACACCTATCTGGAAGCCTTCGACGAAGCGGGCTTCGAGCAAAAGCTGGAAGAGATGAAAAACAGCACCGAGTCCGACGGAAAATTCTCCCGCGCCTATCGCGATTACCGCGAGGCGGCCGTGAAGGTCTATGAGTTCTTCCGCGACAACGCTTTCATCTCAAACCGGTACTGCGCCGTGCGCGCCAGCGACGCCACGCTCACCGCCCGCCCCGTGGATCTGGTCGAAGTCAGCCTCCTGCGCGAGGATCTCTACCGCTCCCAGAACATCGCCATCAAAGGATGCGGCGATGAGGCCGTGCGCGCGTACCTCGCCAAACAGGGCAAGGAGGTCGTGGACGAATACGGCTACTACCTAAAAGACGTTCGCTACAAATCGGACGACGAGTTCGGCGTGCACGTGGTTACCACCCGCAACGGGACCACTTCCGCGGATCTCGCGAAGCCGTTTGATGTTGTAGGCCTTGAGGGCGTACGCCAAGCGGCTATGAACTATCTATCGGCCCGAGTCACGTTTTCGCAAAAGAACATCGCGCGCGACATCTACCCGAACTTCATCGACGAACCCGCCTGGCGGCGGGAAATCGGCGATTACCTCACGGCCCGCGTGGCCATGGGGGTAAGCGTGCCGGAAAACCTGAGGCTGGAGAACGAACCCGCCCTGACCTACCGTCCTCGCTTTAGCAAGGAACAGGAGCTGATCACGACCTTGTTTGACGCATACCGCGGTGGGCTCGGCATCCCGAACCGCACGGCCGAGACCGAACGCCGGCTGCGCCCGTACGGGATCACGCGCATCGACAAGGACCAGCTGAACCAGGCCGCCTACGCGGTGAAGTTCGGCGCAGGATACATCGGAACATTTAACGAGGAAAGCTCGGTGACGATCGGTTTCCTCAAACGCTACGACGAGATCGGCCGAATGTCCAAAGCACCGCCGTCGGAAGCCGCATACTTCGCCGGCTACGAGGCGCTGGCCAAGCTCGTCCGTGAAACGGTGCCCACCCAAGACCTACCCGTGAATGTCGGTCAATTCAAAGAGCGCTTCGTGGCCATTGTCCAGGCCGTGCAAGAAATCCCGGTGGAACCCACGGAACAGGTGTCGGCGGTTCTGAAGGCGTCCGCGGCGGTCTACCAAACCCTGGAAGAAAACCAGGTGGCCGACAGCTCTCCCCTCAGCCAGCTGATCCAACAAAACGCCCAAGTTCCCGCCTTCAAGGCCCTGCAAGGTCGCCAGCCCCTGAATCAAGAGGCCTTCGGCGACATTGTGGGTCAGGCCCGCCAGAAATGGAACAACGGCGCGGAACAGCGTAAGGCCGCCGAAGCGCGCTACGCGTACTACCTGAAGTACAAGCAGGAACTCGACTCGCAGCAAAGCCTGCTGTTGGACGTGTTGCTCAAATAGCGAGACAAAAAACAAAAGGCGGGATCCGCGCGGATCCCGCCTTCTTCTTTACTTAAAAACGAATCAGGCCTAGCGGCCGACTTTGTAGCGGCTGACGCCGGAGACGTTGAGAATCTCTTCGCCTGCCATGTTGATCGCGCGCACGCGGCCGGTGCCGTCACGATAGCCCACCAAGCCGCTGCCGACTTGGAATTCGCGCACGTCGCGGGAGCGCATGATCTCGTCGCCCTTGGAAGTCACCACGACGAACACGCCACCGGGTGCCAAGTAGCCCACCAGGTTCGGGCTGACTTCGAAAAGATCCACGCCGTGGACGTTCACGATCTCCTTGCCGGTTTCATTGATCGCGCGAAAGTATCCGCCATTGTCGCGGAACGTAAAAATCTCCGCCTGGCTCGCACTCGAAATGACGAGGCCCACCACGATCATCCCAAAAATTTTTCTCATGACTTCAATCTCCCCTCTGACAAATAACCCTATCCCTGAAGGTTGCGGACGTTCTATGGCGCGAAACGCAGCCTGTCAATCCTCTAAACACATCCGAATGACCTGCTGCGGCACAGACCTCTCTCCTCGTTTTTCGGCCAATTCCCTTCCCTTTGGAGAAAGCGTTCGCTAGATTACGGCGCCATAAAGGGAAGGGAAACTCATATGCAACGTTGGTTCACGATGTGCGCCGGAATGGTTTTGGGACTCGGGTTAGCGGTCGGGGCGCAAGCCGAAATGACCTATGAACAGAAGGTGGCCGAGCTGAAAAAAAGCGTCGACCTGACCTTTTCCGCAGGCCTGCCCTTCGTGAAGCGCGCCGAAGGCGTGAATCACCTTTACCAGCTGGTGATGGAGAGCGACGCCGGCGTGGTGTTCGGCGCCGAAAGAGCCATCCGCGAAGTCCAAATCCGCGAAGCTTACACGCCCGCAAAAGACAGTAAGGATTACCCGACGGTGATGGCGCAACGAAGCCTCCCGCGGGAGCATCTCATCCTGTACGCCTACGACGGACAAGACGACGAAAACATCTTGAAGGAATATGAAACCTTCCAAGTAGAGTTAGACGAAATCGCGCGCCTGGAAAAGCAGGTGAAAGAAAACGTAGCCATCGCCGAATTCCGGCGTAAACAAACGATCAGCGGCGGCTACACCGCCGTCAATCGCGCCTACCTAGCGAACCTACGCCTGATCGACGACCTTTCGGGCTCGGCGGCGTTCCGGCAAAAGGTGCAAACCTTCGGCAAGATTTGGTTTGACGACACGTCTCCGGATGATCGGGAAAGCACCATCCGCCGCGCCCAGTACATGGGATTCGAGGACGGCAAGACCGTGGTCCGCACGGGTCTTTGGATCCAGATGGGCCGGAAGGGCTATTTCGACGAATCCAGCGCCTTGAACTCGACCGTACTCCAACAAATGCTCGATGTGGTGTTCGTGCACGGTTTCGACGGCTTTAACTACTACGACTTGGACAAGGTGCAGATCGACGCCCTCATGACCGATTTCGCGAAGTTCCTCACCGCCGAGCGCGTCGAGAAACTGCAGGCGCGCAAGATCAAGCGCTTCGTGTTCAGCTCGATGTATCACTGGGAAAAAGACATCATCAACGGGGACGTGCTCACCTTGGGCACCACCTATGACGACATGGTGAAGGTCTACACGCTGATTTTTGGCAACTAACCCGCTAGTGCGCACAATCGAAGCAGCGATCGCTTTGGAAGCGTTTCGGATGTTCGACCTGGATCGTCGTGTGATGGATTCCGTATTTCGCATCCAAAATGCGATGGGCTTCCTGGAGCGCCTCTTCGTTGCGCTCGGAGATGAGATGCACGCTGAGCGCTAGCTTGCCGCTCGAAACCGTCCAGATGTGCAAATCATGCACGCCCGTGATGGTGGGCACCGCCGACAGGTCGGCCATCACGCGAGCGGGATCGATGCCCTTGGGCGAGCTCTCCATGAGAATTTCGACCGCGTCGCGCACGAGCCGCCAAGCACTATAGAGCACCAGCGCGGAAAACAGAATGGAGACCAGGGGGTCGATCCAGCGCCAATCCGTGCGCCAAAGCACGAATCCCGCGACGATCGCGCCGACACTCCCCAATAAATCACCCAGAATGTGCAGGTACGCACCCCGGAGATTCAAACTATGTCCCTGTGAAGAATGCAGGAGCCGCATCCCGATCAGATTTACGATTAACCCGCCGATCGCGATGAAAAACACCGCCTGGCCCTGCACGGCGGGCGGGTCCATAAACCGCTGGATCGCCTCAAAGATCAAAAGCCCCGCCAGCAACCAGACCAAGAGGCCGTTGGCCAACGCCCCCAAGATCTCGGCCCGCTGGTAACCGAACGTCATCTGCTTGGAACCCGGCCGACGCGAGAGCCAGAGTACGAACGCGCTCAAGCCGAGTGCCCCCACGTCGGTGAGCATATGCGCGGCATCCGTCATGAGCGCCAAACTATTGGCGATCCATCCCCCTACCCACTCGACGACCATGAATGCGGCCGTAAGTCCCAAGGCAAGAAAGAGCGCCCGCTGCGCACGAGCGTCGCCTACCTTGGAGAACCGAGGGGCGTGCGCGTGACGGTGGCCATGCCCATGATCGTGATCGTGTGAATGCTCGTGGGAGTGGCCCATTGCCCTATCTTACGGGTTGTTTCCCGCCAGAGCAAAGGAGACTAGCCAATCGGCAGTTCGAATCAGCCGGAAACGAAAGACTTCGCCGTACCCTTCAGCGACACCCGCTAAGCCCCCCGCATCCGACCCTGGGGGATCCACCGCCTGGAGCCGATATCCGCTGAGAACTCTCGCGTCTGAATCCGCATGCTCTCGCCTTGGATGGGCCTTGAAACAGGCTTCTTTGAGTACCCAAAGTTCAAGCGCGCGGAGGGCAAATCCAGCTTCGGTGGGACTTTGGATCTTCTCGCCCAAACTCGGGTGAATCGGCCGGTGGCGGGACTCGAGGTCCACTCCCACTCCTGAGGCCCGCGCGCTAACGGCAATCGTCGTTTTCTCCGCGTGGGTTAGGCTCCCCCGCAGAGGGAGGGGCCCAGCCACGGCTTCGGATCGCGAAAGGGCCTCCAGGAGCGCCCGACGCCCTTCACACCACTCCACTTCCCGCTCGGGCGTGAAGAAAGCCGGCGGATCCCAACCAATTGAAACAATAGCGTATTTATCCCTTGCCCGCGCCAATTCTCCCAACAGACCGGGGCTCATTCCGGACTGGAGGCCCCGTGCCTGAAGCGCGGCCGAGGGACCCGCAAGCTGCTTCCAGATCCCTTGAAGGTAGTCGGCCGTCGGCTGATTCACGGAAAATCCTTACCTGAAAATGAAAAATCCCTAAAGGCTTAGAATTACTTGACGAAAAGAATCATGAGGTATGGAGATCACCAAGAAAAAACCCCGTCGAACGCTCGCTGGTAAACACAGCAAAGAGGCGTCCGCATTGCGTTTCGCCAAAGAGCAAACCAGCTCGGGCCAGGCGCAGGCCCTGTGGGCTTTTTTCGTCGCGGTGGGCGTCGTGATCATTCTCTTTTTTTCGCTGCACCAGCCTAAGCGTTGGTACGCCGGCACGGAGGTACCGAAGGCCGCCGTTGAACCCATCGCTCCCCAACAGAATCTCACCCCGAGCCAGGCCGTCGACATCGAAGCCTTGCTTCCACCGAACGAACAACCTCCCGCCGCATCCAGCGATCCCACGCTCACCCATTGAGTTTTCACCACCCGCGTTGTAGCGTTCCGCCGCATGAACCACTGGCTGTTCAAGACCGAACCCTCGACCTATAGTTTCGCCGATCTCGTGCGCGACAAGCGAACCGCGTGGAACGGGATCCGCAACTTCCAGGCCCGCAACTTTTTAAAGCAAACGCGCAAAGGCGATCTCGTGCTGATTTACCACAGCGGTGACGATAAAGCCGTGGTGGGCGTGGCGAAGATCTTGGCCGAGCCCTATCCGGAAATAGATCCCACCGACCCCAAGGGCGAATGGGTGCAAGTCGATCTCTCCGCCGTAAGCTCCCTGAAAAATCCGGTGGCCCTGGCAGAGATAAAAACCACGGCGAAGCTAAAAGGCCTCCTAATGCTGAAACAGTCCCGACTTTCGGCCATGCCCGTGTCGAAGGCAGAGTTCGAGCTGATCTCCCGGCTGGGTGAGAAAAAGGCCGGGAAATAACCCCGCGTGAAACCTCCAACCCCCTCGTGGCATCCGTTTCAAACCTGCCCGGCCGGTGAGCGCGCCCCGGCTCCGCGCGAAGTGGACTCCGCCGCGGGAATCGGCGACCGCCTCCGCGCCGCCGCCTTCGCCGAAATTCAGGCCCGCGACGCTTTTTTATGGGCCGCCGACACTTTCGCGGACTCCCCGGCGGATCTTCGCGGAGCCTGGCGCGCGCTCGCGCGCGCCGAACAGAAGCACTTGGACTGGCTGCTCATTCGGATGAAGGAGCTCGGCATCGATCCCGCCGAGCGCCCCGTCTCCGATCAGCTCTGGCACTCCTTCGTGGAATGCGAGACCGCCGAGAAGTTCGCCCGCTACATGGCGAGCGCGGAAGAGCGTGGCCGCCGCGCCGGGATTCGGTTCCGCGAAGCCATGGCCAAGGTCGATCCCGTGAGTGCCGAGATCTTCGGGAAAATCGCCGATGAAGAGTTAGAGCATATCCAGCTCGCCGAGCGGTTCTTCCCGCGCGCCGAATCCTAGTCCATCATTTGCCCCCGTCACTCCAAGTAAAGTTATCCCCGATGGGGGCATCCGCGGGCCAGGACGGCGCTGAGCGGTTGAGCGCATGGAAGCGCGTCCCCCATCGGGGATGACTTTACTTGGAGTGACAGAGGTAAATCGGCGTGCCTATGTGTTGGCGCACGGGAATGACCGCGCGGTGGGAAGCGAGAACGCTACTTTTCGGCGCGATGTTCGGGGGTGACCGGCAGCTCTAGGAGCTCGCCTTTGCGGATGAGCTGGAGCGACGAGGCGCGGTTACCGTGCTCCTGCGTGAGAAGTTTTAAGAGCCCGTCGACGTTTGGGACGTGGCGATCGCCGAATCGCAGGATAATGTCGCGCATGCGCACCCCCGCGCGGTCGGCGGGGCTCCCTTCTTCCACCGACGCCACCAACACGCCGCTGGGCGTGGGAAGCTTCAGACTGCGCACGATCCGCCGCGGAATTTCGAGCGTCTGACCAGCGATGCCGAGATAGACCCGCCGAATGCGTCCGTGCTGAATCAGATGAGCCGCCACGTACTGCGCGGTGGCCATCGGAATGGCGAAGCAAATGCCCTGGGCGGGACGGATGATCGCGGTGTTGACACCAATCACACGTCCGCGCGAGTCTACCAACGGGCCGCCGGAGTTCCCGGGGTTCAACGCCGCATCGGTTTGAATGATATTGTCAATCAGTCGGCCTGACTGGGAACGCATGCTTCTTCCAATCGCGCTGACCACGCCAGCTGTCACCGTATACTGAAACCCCAAAGGATTGCCCACCGCCACCACGAGTTGCCCCACGCGCAGGCGGGCCGAATCTCCGAGCTTTACGGCCGGCCAGTCCCCCGCGCCGGCTAACCGTATGACCGCGAGATCGGTATCGGGATCGTCCCCCACCAATCTCGCTTCGGTTTGCCGACCATCGGCCAGATGAACGATGATTTCACGCGCGCCATGGACGACGTGGCTATTGGTCAGCGCGAACCCATCCGGGCTTAGGACGAACCCCGATCCGCCCCCGCGCCGGGGAATTTCAATATTCAGCACCGAGGGGCTGACCTGGTCGACCGCGTCGATCACCGCCGCGGAATAGGCATCATGAAGCCTGGCTTCCTCGAAAGCGTCGAGCGACGAAGTAGAAGTAGGGTCGAGCGGGTCGTTCTTCACTTTACGTAAGATGGAGGGCCAAAGATCCCTGTCAAGCTACCGACAAGTGACTATTCATTGGAATCAATAACTTACCTCAGCTAGACTTAGGTCGATCCGGACACATTTCCAATGAAAACGGTTCCGTTCTACAATTATGACATGCGGTACGTATGTGGAAGAAGGCGAGAGCCTTATTACGCCCTCAGTTTGATTTTCGCGATGCTCACGGCGGCTGGCTGTGTGTATCCGAAGCTCAATGCGCCGGCCACCGACTCAGGGGGAACCACCGGGGGCGGTAGCTGCCGCGACGTCGCGACCTTAGACGCGAGCGTCGAGTCTCGCTATGCGAGTTATCCGAACTGGAACGACTATGTCCGCGCTTCCGACGGCACCACCGCGTGCGCCGGGACCGAGCAAGGCATTCACTCCAAATGTTACAACGGCGGCGAACGCCGCAAAGTTACGCTGACGGGACACTCCAGCTGCGACGGCCTGACCCTGACGGAAACCCTGGGTGCATTCCAGTGGAAATGCGAAGTCGCTTCCGGCACCGCGCGTTTTATCAGCACTGGCCTTAAACCAAGTATTTCTCTAAAAGACTTGATTGACAACAGCGGTGCCTCGCCGGTTTGGAAGCCTAACTCCGTAACCGTGACCAAGGGAAGCTGTCCGGTGACGGCGACCACGGCCACCGCCTGGTGGACGAACCCAATTTCCCGCCTGAGCTCCAACGTGGGTGCGGGCGCAACCACGCTGAGCACCGACGGCACGGTCTATATCTACTCTGGGTCCTTGCTGACGGACGGTTACGTCATTGGCGCTAATAAAATCTCGCTCGTTGGCTTAGATAGTGCTGTCCTGGGCTTCTCCGGTTCCGGCACCGCGGCCGGCAACATGATCGTGGCCAATACCCGCAATTTTATCTGGATCGAAGGCACGTACAACGGCTACAACGCGGCTGGGTCCGCGCAAGCGGGAGTGGTGATCAACATCGCCACCGTGAAGTTCTCACGCTTTAAGAACCTCAATATCCGTGGCGGATCGTCGTCCTGCCTTTACACCGCTTCGACCGTAAGCAACCTCTTCCAAAATCTCAACTTCGCCCAATCGGCGAACGCCTTATTTTTCACCGGCAGCTCGAACTACAACGTCCTGCAAGGTTATAAAGGATTCGGGAACAACGGTGCCAACGACATCTGGCTGTCGGTCGCCTTCTACGGCTACTATACCAACCTACTCGTGGCCAACAACACGGTCGGCATCAAGCTCGCCGATGCGTCGTACTACAGCACGGTCTCGCACGTGACCGCGGTCAACAACACGACCGGCATGTATTTCCTGCAGTTCCCGAGCTACACCACTTGGACGAACTCTCTCTTTGCCAACAACGACACGGGCTTCTCCTCGAACCACATGGGCTCGAATACGAGCAACCTCAAATTTGCCAACATCGCGGTGGTGAACAACACCACGGGGATCTCCCTCGACCAGCTCAACAACTCGACCTTCTCCCATAATCTCTTGGTGGGCGGAAACGGCACGGACTGCACGGTCAGCGGCGGGACGAATCCAGGCCTCGTCAACACGACGTGCGCCAACCAAGGCTCCTCGAGCGCCACGCTCATCACCGGCAAAACCGCCGCCAACAGCTTCAAGGGCAAGGTCACGACCACGGATGCCACCAACGGCGCCAACACGAACGGCGTACAGGCGTTCGCCTCCATGTCGGAGTGGCTGAAATTCGCGTCTCCGTTCCGAGTCTGGGGGATCGATGGCTCGGCCTTCCCAAACTCGGACAACCGCACGGCTTGCGCCGCCGGCAACTGCCGCATTTGGGATTTCGCGTTGAAGGCTTCGGACACTCAGTTTCGCGACCGAACCGAGGATGGCCAGAACGCCAACGATCCCTTCGTCGACGGCGCCAGCTGCCCTTCCGCCGTGGACGGCAACGTCACCATCACGAACGGGATGACCCCGGCGAACACCTACCTGCTGAATGCCCTCGAAATCCTGGGCTCGGGCGGAAACGACAACGGTCTCTGCGAATCGAACGAGTCTTGTGTTTATACGCCGAACTTCGGCGCGTACCAGGGCAGCGGCGACTACACCGCCCATACCTGCACGTTCCATGACGGCACGGTTTCGGGCGTGACGATGTACGCCTACCCCGTCAATGGCGAATAACTTCAGTAGGATCGGCTAGCGTCCGGTGCTGCCAAAACCGCCCGCGCCGCGCGCCGTGGAATCCAGCTCGGAAACTTCCTGAATAGCCGGCGTACCCACGGGAATGACCAGCATCTGGGCAATGCGTTCGCCACGCGCGAGACGAATCTCCTCCTGGGTGAGATTTCTCATCACGATCATGATCTCGCCACGGTAACCCGCATCGATGATGCCGCCTGCGGTCTTGATGCCTTTCTTGGCCAAGGAGGAACGGTCGGCGATCATGCCGACAAAGCCGACGGGCAAGGCCATGGCAATTCCGGTATTCGCGAGGGTGCCCTGTCCTGGCCCAATGACGACGTCAGTCGACGCATACAGGTCCATACCGGCGTCCTCCGGATGCGCGCGCGTAGGCAAGGTCGCGGTGGGCGTCAATTTCTTGATCGCAAGCGTCGTGGGCGGGCTCCAAGTAGGCATTTCTCTCCTCCTCCAAACGGAAACTTGGATCACCCTACACAATGAAATAAAATGGAGCCATGGGAATCTACGCTCCCGCGCCGCAGAAAATTTGCTTACTCTTGCTTCTGCTCACGTCCCTGGGCTGCACGCCCG
Source organism: Bacteriovoracia bacterium (assembly GCA_050251055.1). Classification (GTDB taxonomy): domain Bacteria; phylum Bdellovibrionota; class UBA1018; order UBA1018; family JBFWNL01; genus JBFWNL01. The sequence continues at coordinate 132,712 of JBFWNL010000007.1, read as the reverse complement.
CCGGAGATTTCGTTCGGCTCCGGTTCGTGATCCAAGGGCCAGAGGCGACAAATCCCGCCCAGCTCTTACCGGAATTTTCGCGCTTGCCGCAAGATTGGCTAGAGGCGGCGCTCGCGCCACCCACGACCGCGTCGGGATTCAACTGCCTGGGAGTGAACGTCGTTGGTCCCGGGATCTTTCCGCCGGCCGGACACCATCTTCCTCAAGGCAAAACGCTCGACGATGTCCTCCAATCCATGATGAACGGAGAAACTTGCACCTATCCGGGAATCACGACGCTGCCGATCTCCCTAAGCGCCACGACCACGGTGGATCTTCAGGTCCCGGCGGGAAGCAACCGCATCATTCAAGTCGGCGGAATCGTCGATTCCACGTCTGGATACTGCAATCGCACCGTTCCGTTGGGAGAAGTAGATGGCGAAATGGACGTATACGAACTAGGCCGAGCCCGAATCGACCTCTTTTCCGAGCAAACCGTTAACATCACCAATACGTACAACGCGCTTTCCGCCGCCCAGCAAGCGGAGCGGGAGATGGCTTGCGACGACAGCGGCAGTTTTTCCCCCGCGTCGCTTTCGGGTTTATCGGCGTGGTTTAATGGGGAACAGTACGCCAGCCAGACGGACGGCACCGACATCACGACGCCTTGGCAAAGCCTAGGTGGGCTTTCGATCAATCTTACGCCGATCAATCCTCCGAAACTTTACCATACCGCCCCCAACGGCCACGCTACGATTCGTTTCGACGGGGTGAACGACGAGTTCCACACCAGCACGACCTATATGCCCGCGAGCATGAGTGGCTTTACGGTCTATCTCGTGGCTAAACAAATATCCGGGGCCGGCACCTTCATGGGAATTTCCAACAGCTCGACCTATACGGGTAGCCCCGACCGCTCGATGTTCATCGGCGACTTTTCGGGACATCGGCTTCACGCACAAAACGGACTATCCGGCATGTACCCCGTAGGAGGAACTCCCTCCGCCAACTACGACATTCACTTTGCGATGTGGGATCCTAGCGACTCCACCATGGCCCTGAAGTATCAGATCGGAGCCCAAACGATGGGCTACATCGCGGCGGTCGGTCTAGAGACCGGCTACACTTTCTCGGGCGGATACATGCACGTAGGCACTCGTGGGTCGGGAACCTGGCTGAATGGGGAGATCGCTGAGATCATCGTCTACACGCGCGCGCTCAGCAGCTCCGAGCAGGCGTCTGTCCGGGGTTACCTCACCGGAAAATACGGCCTCCCGTAAGACTCTTCGATCCAGTCCTTATCTTGAAATCTCTGCCGCAAGACCGGCGATGGCGACGGTTTTCTGTTCGCCCGTAGCCAAGGTCTTGAGCACGACCTGCCCCTGCGCCAGCTCGCTATCGCCCAAAAGTACGGCGTACCGGGCTTGGTGCTTGGCCGCGATTTTGAGCTGCGCGCCGAAACCGCCGATCTCCAGCGGAGTCATGACTTTCAACCCGGCTTCACGTAGGTCACGCGCAACGCGCTCAGCCTGCGCACGGTACTCGGCCTTAGGCAAGCTGACGAACACGTCCACGCCAGAGCCGACCTTCGGCGACAAGCCGTGGGTTTCGAGAAAATTCACGAGCGTCACGTCGCCCATGCCGAACCCCACGCCCGAAAGCTGGTGCTTGCCGAACAATCCCACCAGATTGTCGTAACGACCGCCGCCGAACATCGCGCGGCGATTTTCCGGGGAGGTGTCGAAGACTTCGAAAACGGTGGACGTGTAATAATCGAGGCCACGGAAAAGCTGGGGATCAAAGACCACTCCACTCGCTTCACTGCTACCGACCGCAATGCCGGATTCGGCGAGCTTATCCATCAATGCCCGCAACTCATCCACGCCAGCGCAAGGATACTTCTTTGCTACGATGTCGAAAGAACTGCCGAAGAACTCTTCCATTTGCTGGATTTGCCCAGCCTGCACACCTAAATCACCCAGCCATTTCCGGTAAGCTTCCTCACCGACTTTCGCGCGGGCGTCCACGGCCTTGGCGGTACCATGGGCCGCTTCGGTGGAAAGCCCAAGCTTCTCGCGGAAGAAAAAATCCACGAGCTTGCGGTTATTGAGTTTCAGCGCGACCTTCTTTTCGCCGCCGAACACACGCATCACCGAGAGGGCTACGTTGATGATCTCGGCGTCGGCCAAGAGCGGATCGCCGCCCAGGATGTCGACATTGAGCTGCCAGTGCTCGCGGAGGCGTCCGCGCTGCGGGCGCTCGTAGCGCCAAAGATTGGGGATACTGAACCAGCGGATGGGCTTGGGGAGCTCGTTCACCTGGGCCGCGACCATGCGAGCCAGGGTGGGCGTCATCTCGGGGCGGATCGCTAGCTTTCGCTCGCCGCGGTCCACCAGCCAATAGAGCTGATTATTGACGATTTCTTCTCCGGACTTGGCGGCATAGATCTCGAATGCCTCAAGCATGGGCCCATCGTACTCTTCGAAAGCAAAAGACTGCACGACGTCACGGAGTCGACCGAAAATCGCTCGACGCATCCGCATCTCCGCAGGATAGAAATCGCGTGTCCCCTTGTAGGGTTGGGTGGAAAGGAACTGGTTGCCCATCTGCCGTCGTTCATATCACGCCCTCGGTTAAAGAAAAACCGGGCTTTCGTACAAGTACGAAAGCCCGGCGTTGTGGAATCGCTTTGATTTGCCGGTCGATTCAACCTGCTTTACGCAGCATCGTTTCTTCTCCAGCGTGGCCTGTGTGTAATTCGTCGTTCATTTCCGAATAAGCGTTGCCTTCGGAAGTTCCAGACGCTCGATCCCTCTTTGTCCTAGCCGCCGCCGTCAAAACAGCGATGGCGTAGACGCCAGCGATCAAACAGGCGATCAATACGATTCCTAACCCATTCATACGTCGTCTCCTGCCCCAATGAAGAGCAACCCACATGCCATCGTCGTGGATTTAAGTGTTTGTTTTTATTTGTCTTTATATCGAGACAATATTGCCTTCGCTCGCCCAGGGTCAAATCGGCCGTTACGCGTGACAACTCCTACACCCGGCGGCTAGGATCGTACCGTCATGAAAATAGCCGCCGTCCAAACGAACAGCTCCGCCAGCGTGCAGGAGAATCTCCAAAACGCCGAAGCGGCTTTCCACGAAGCAGTTGCCCAGGGCGCCCGCTTCGTCGCCTTTCCGGAAAATTTCTTGCTCATGGCGGAGAACCGCACCCAGCAACGAGAGGTCGCCGAAGCCCTCGACGGCCCCTCGGTGACCGCGCTCCGGGCCTGGGCGCGCCGTGAGAAGGCATGGCTGCTCGCGGGCAGCGTGCAGCTTCGCGCCGCGCGCGGACCCCGCCTGACAAACACGAGCTTGCTCATCTCTCCGACCGGAAAAATCGCCGGCCGCTACGACAAGATCCACCTTTTCGATGCGCGTATCTCCTCGGATCGGGTCTACGAAGAATCGAAAAACATCCAGCCCGGGAAAAAAACGGTACTCGTGAAAACGCCCTTCGGAAAAGTCGGTCTGAGCGTTTGCTATGACCTTCGCTTTCCGGAACTTTACCGCGGCTACGCCCGTGAAGGAGCGCAGCTGCTGACAATTCCCGCGGCCTTTACGGTACCCACCGGCGAAGCCCACTGGGACGTCCTCACGCGCGCGCGCGCCATCGAAAATCTTTGTTTCGTGATCGCGCCCGCGCAGTCCGGCGAACACGCGGCGAAACGCCGGACCTACGGCCATACGCGCATCATTGATCCCTGGGGACAGGTACTCGCCGAACGCGCGGAAGGCGCCGGAATCGTGTACGCCGAACTGGATTTCGAGGCGCTGGCGAAAAGACGTGCGGAGCTCCCGGCACTCCGGCATCGCCGACTCCGCGCTTGAATACGACGCTGCGTGGCGGCAAAAAAGTCTTTTGACTTCTCCGCCAGCATTTTCTACTCCTTAGGGACAAAATTAAGGAGAACTATGGCTTCCAAGAATCTGGGTTACGGTGGAGAGTTGTTCATTTTGGCGTTCGATCACCGGGGGTCGTTTCAATCTAAGCTCTTTGGCATCAAGGGCACCCCTACTCCCGAAGAAACCAAGACCATCGCATCGTATAAAAAGATCATCTACGACGGCTTTAAGCGCGCCTTGAGCGGCGGCGTCCCGCGCGACCGGGCCGGTATCCTTGTCGATGAGCAGTTTGGGGCCGAAATCGTTCAACAAGCCAAAACCGACAAGGTGAAGGTCGCCAACCCAGCCGAAAAATCCGGCCAGGACGAGTTCGATTTCGAGTACGGCGCCGAGTTCGGCGCGCATATCGAGAAGTTCGCGCCCGATTTCGTGAAGGTGCTAGTGCGTTACAATCCGGAGTCAACCGGCCCCATGAATGCCAACCAAACGCCGCGCCTTAAGCAACTCTCCGAATACTGCCACGCGAACAACCGCAAATACCTCTTCGAACTTTTAGTACCCGCGACGCCGGAGCAGCTCCAGCAGGTAGGGGGCGACACCTCCCGCTTCGACAAGGAAATGCGCCCGAAACTGATGGTGAAAGCCATGCAAGAGCTGGTGGCCGCTGGCGTCGAGCCGGATATCTGGAAACTAGAAGGACTGGATACCGAAGCCGACTGCCGCATGGTCGCTACCCAGGCCCGCCAAGGCGGACGCGACCAAGTGGGCGTGGTAGTGCTTGGCCGCGGCGAAAACGACGCGAAGGTTACGCACTGGTTGAAGACCGCGGCAAAAGTTCCCGCTTTCACCGGCTTCGCCATCGGTCGCTCCATCTTCTGGGAACCGCTCAAGGCCGTGAAGGAAGGCAAATGCTCGCGTGAGGAAGCCGCGATGAAGATTGCCGAAAACTACCAGGGTTTCTGCAAAACTTGGCTCGACGCTAGAAAATAGCTAACTCGCTAGCTTGGACCGCGCCACGCCCTTGGCGAGCGCCTGAAAAATCTGCCGGAACTGGCCTGCGGTATAGACACTTTCTCGTGACGTGAGAAACAAGTTCACGAGGTTGCGTTGGAACTGCGCAGAGCCGGGCCGCGCCTGGACAAGCTGGAAATCGACGAAGTCCTGCGCGATGATAAAAAGCGCTGAAAGCGGTGCGATCTTCCGCGCAGGTAACCCAAGCGGGAAGCCTTTGCCGTCCATCTGCTCATGATGCTGACCGATGATCGTAGCCACGTCCGGCGGCAGATCGTTCCATCCGGCGAGACGCTCGACCATCTTCAGAGGGTGCTGAAGGTATTTCTGCACATCGGGCAGGTCGGAAAACTCAGGTGAGCCCCCCATCCGGTTTAGGTCATGGACGCGCAGAATCTGCGCATCCGTCAGCTCCATGTCGTGCAGATAAGCCGCAAAGCTCAATTTATAAGCGGTCAGCTCGGAGGTCCAACCTATTTCGTTGGCGAGGCCATTGGCTACGAAAGCCAGCAGCGCGCAGTGACTGCCGAAATAGTCGTTGGCGTGGAACTCAAGGCGCTCCAAGAAGTTCGTGAACTCTCCCGAACGTTTCAGCTGCGTGAGCACCACTTGGATGCTTTGATTCGTAAGGTCTTGAACTTCTTCGCTCCACCCGAAGCACACGGACAGGTCCCGAATGATCGCTGAAGTGCGTGCGGAAATACGCACCGACTCCGTAGGGGTCACCGAAAGCAGGCGCGGAATATTGAGAAGGCCACTTTTAAATTGGCGAAATAGCTCGGAGGCTTTCGCGCGCTTCACAAAAACCTCGGTGATCTGCTTGGCCTGAAAGCGCCCGCGCTCGTTATCCCCGAACGGATCGCCTGCTTTCATGAACCGGATGAATTTGCGGTCGGACAGACGCACGTAGACATCAAAGCTAAGCTCGGTGACGCCCGCGAAGCTCGCCAACCCCAGCTTTAGGAAGGCGGACTCATCCAGTACTTCCACGTCCGTAGGCGGCAGCGTCGACTGTCCGCGGGCGCCCTGGACCAGATCCAAGAGGCCTTGCTTCACGAACGGTTTCGAAACATATCCCGCCAACTCCGCTCCTTGAAAAATGGGATGGTCCTCGGGACGATCGCTGCTCACCATGACGTAGGGCACGTCCAGACCGCGCTCGCGGATAAAGCGGTAAACATCGCCGCCATTTCCTTCCGGCATATTGTAATCGCAAAAAATCAGATCGAGGTCACGATGCTGCTCAAGTAAACGCATCGCTTCCTGGCCCGTGCCCGCTTGCAGCACTTCGGCGTTGCCTTCGCTTTCAAGGATGTAAGTCATGATCTCCCGAAGGTCGACTTCGTCCTCGGCAACGAGGATGCGGAGACGTCTGGTGCTAGAATCGGACATGACTTAGTACTTCTTCCAGTCTTCGCTGCGGTAGAGAACTTGGTCTCCCCAGAGAGGGGTGGCGGAGGAAGTCTCGAGCTGAAACTCGCCGGGCGCGCTCAAGCGCCAAGGCGCGGCTTCGGTGGTTCTCATGGCATCCCGTAATGCCGGCGCCGCGTACACGGCCGCGGGTTTACGATCCCTTGTCTTCTGATCAAGATGCTTGTCTTGATACTTGTCCTTGTCTTGTGCTTGCGCCACGTCCACCGCGAACACCATGAGCCACGTCACCAGCATGGGAACCTCCAAAAGTAGTGTACTTTTATTATCGGTTTTACCGCCAAAAACTTGAGTGCGTGTGTCGAAAAGCACCTGGGTTTATGGTAGCGGTTAAACGTAATCGGTAAGGAGCGTATCTGACCGCAACCAAGTCCCCCTCTAACTCGGTAGTTCTCGTCACCGTGTCGGGAAATGACCACCCCGGGATCACGTCCCAGCTCACCGGCATTCTCGCCCAAGGTCAGGCCACGATCTTGGACATCGGCCAAGCGGTCATTCACGGACTCCTTTCCCTCTCGATTCTCTTTCAACTCAAACCCGAAGACGAACAGGACAAAACGGTCATCAAGGATCTGCTTTTCAAAGCGACCGAACTCGGCCTGAAGCTCGAATTCCAAGTGCTCGGGCTCGACGAGTTCCGCGAAGCACGCGAATCGGCCCAAAGCTACCGCTACGCGCTCACGCTCATCGGCGAGCAAGTCACCGCGACCGCTTTGCACGAAGTGACCGCGGTGCTGGCGAAGTTCGGCCTCAACATCGACCGCATCCAGCGGCTGAGCGACAGCGGCTTCAGCTGCGTAGAGCTACTCGTGTCCTCCACCCGCGCCGTCGACCAGAGTGCGATGAAAAAACAGCTTTTGCAGATCGCCCAAAACCAGGCCGTCGACGTGGCTCTTCAAGCCGAAGGGCTCTTCCGCCGAGCCAAGCGCCTCGTGGTTTTCGACATGGATTCGACGCTGATTCGCAACGAAGTGATCGACGAGCTAGCGCGCGAGCGCGGGGTATACGACGAGGTTTCCGCGATCACCCACGCGGCCATGAAGGGCCAGATGAACTTCGACCAAAGCTTGAGCGAGCGCTGCGCAAAGCTAAAGGGAGCCAACGCCGCCGACTTCGAGAAAGTTTTCGCCCGCATTGAAATCACGCCCGGCGCCATCGAAATGTTTCAGGTCCTGCGCCGATTGGGCTATAAGACTGCCCTCATCAGTGGGGGTTTCACCTTCGTCGCGGACCGGCTAAAAGAAAAACTCGGCATCGACTACGTTTACGCCAACCAGCTCGAGGTCGTGGGCGGCGCGGTGACGGGCAAGGTTTTCCCGCCCATCATTAACGCCCAACGCAAGGCCGATCTCCTCGAAGTCATCGCCCAGCAGGAGCGTATCAGCCTCGACCAAGTGATTGCCGTCGGCGACGGCGCCAACGATCTTTTGATGCTCGAGAAAGCGGGCCTAGGCATCGCCTTCAACGCGAAGCCCTTGGTCAGCGCACAAGCGAAACTGTCGCTGAACCAGAAAAATCTCCGTTCAATCTTTTACTTACTGGGCCTGTCGGGGCGAGACGTGGCGGAGGCGATGCTTTAAATGTCGCGGGACACGCTCCTTACCGTTCTGATCGCGATCCTCGTCTGCGGCGCCGTCGGCACGCATCTGATCTTCAAACGTAAACCCGCGGCCCTCACGTACTTTCTCGAACAGAAACGCTCCGAAGCCGATCTCGAAGACCCGCTCTCGGGACGCGAGACCTACGGCGATATCCGGGACCGACTCACGCCTTACTACGACAGAGCCCGGCAGGAAAAAGGGATTGACGCCCTGGAGAAACGCATCCAAGCGCGGTTTCCCGAAGCGCGCGTGCGGACGCTCGGCACCCTGGTCGAACGCGTCTACGAGCTTGCCACCAGCGGCGGCATGACGAGCCTCACCACTCGTGGGCTCTTTCCGGCATTTCACCTGAAGCATGATTTCGACTGCGACGGGAAGGACGACGACGCCGTGCTCCTGGATAAGCCGCGATCCCAGCTGGTCATCTTACCGGGGGACCCTGCCCTTCCACTCATTCCTTTGGACGCCCCGAAAGTCGATGAGCTCGCGATTGGCGAAAAGGGGGATTATTCAAAACCCGCCGCCGATGGCGCCGCGACCGTGTCACTGGTATCTCAGTGCGACGTGATTCAGCTCGTGCAGTGGGAAAAATCACCGACCTCCGTCGTGTACGACGCGAACCGAAAAGCTTTCGAACTCGTCGCGTTGGACGAATAATCACCGCCTTTGCTGCGGCGTCCGAGGCCCAGGTCGTTTCCACCGCAATGACAGAAATCGGCACTTGAGAATTCTTTGCTCAATGCGCCCCGCGGCGCTTCCGAAGAGTCTCCTGGTTGTAACCAAACCATAAGGAGAATCGATGAAGACTTTGATGAAAACCAAGATTTATCGCAATGGAAAGCTCGTATGCAAAGCATACCAAAAACCCGCCGGGATGGGCTGGGAAGTCGGATTCACCTTCGATGGCAAGAACATCTTCGTCGGCAACTTCATCCACTCATCGGAAGCGAATACCTGGTACCGCCTCATGAACCACGAAGTGCGTGGCTTCTCCCGCCGCTACAAAGTAGGCCGCACATTTCCGAAGTCGTGGTTCGGCAACTTCCTAGCTACGCACCTCTATAAGACTTACTACAACTACCTGGACCGCGTGTTTACGAAGTATCAACGCGGCTTCACCACGGACTTTTCCCGCAATGTCCGCCGTTACCAGAAATTGAACCGCGGCTGGCAGGGTATCGAGAAAAAGACCCTGCTCAAAGCCGCCTAATCGATATCCGTTTCATTTCGGGAACGCGACGCGTTTCTGAAGGAAGGCCCGGCGAGTTCTTCGTCGGGCCTTTTGTATTTCGGACGGTTAAATTTTTCGGGAAGCGCGCTCAATGACCGCGCCGATGCAATGCACCTTCACCATATTTGTGGTGCCCCGTCGGAGTGACGGGATGCCCGCGGTGACGACCACGTAGTCCTCGTTCCGAGCCAGCTTGTGCTCCAGCAACACGCGCTCGATCATCTGGAACAAATCGTCGGTGGAGAGGATTTCTGGGATCAGCACGCCTTCCACGCCCCAGCTAAAGGCGAGCTTGGCGAGCGAATTCTCGTTATCCATGAGCGCGATGATCGGCGTCTCGGGCCGGTATTTCGCGAGTGTCCGCGCGGCGGTGCCCGAATGGGTAATCGCCACGATCGCGGTGGCGTTCACGTGCTGGGCGATACGGGCCGCGCTGAACTGGATGGAATCGACGATGGACCCCTTCAGGGGCTGAATCTTGTGGGCTTTCACGTTGCCGTAGCTCGAGCCTTCGGCGCCCCGGATAATCTGATCCATTATGCGCACCGTCTCGGCCGGAAACTGCCCGGAAGCGGTTTCCGCCGAAAGCATCACGGCGTCCGTGCCGTCGAATACGGCGTTGGCGACGTCGCTCGCTTCGGCGCGCGTGGGCGTGGGCGAGTTCACCATCGACTCGAGCATCTGCGTGGCGGTGATGATCGGCACCCCGAGCTCGTTACAGGCGTAAATCAATTGTTTTTGGACCACCGGTACCCGATCCGGGCCGATTTCCACCGCCATGTCGCCGCGGGCGATGAGGATGCCGTCGGACACTTCGATCACCGATTCGAAACTATCGACTGCTTCCTCGCGCTCCACTTTAGAAATCACGAGCGGACGATGGTTAGAGTTCTTGCGGATCTGATCCTGCACGAACTCGACGTCTTTGTAGGAGCGCACGAAAGAGAGCGCGACGGCATCCACGCCCATGGCCAGCCCTTCTTTCAAATCGCGCAGGTCTTTTTCGGTGCAGCTGGGGATCGGCAGCGGAGAACCTGGGAGATTCATCCCTTTGTTGCTCGTGAGCTTCCCGCCCTGCTCGACCTCGAGAAAGATCTCCATGCCGGAAGTTTTCGCGACCCGGGTAGCGATCAACCCGTCGTCAAAGAGAATCCGCGCGCCTTTCTTCACGGCCTTGCTGATCGGTCCCGCGAGATCGACCGGCAGCGGAACGAGGATCTCCCCTCCCTGGGCGGCGGGCGGGGCGCTCTTTTCCGCGCCGCCCTCGCTGCTTTCCGGGTACAGACGCAGGGTGTCCCCAGCCTTGAACGTAACGCCGCCCTTGGGCAGGACGCCCACGCGAATCTTGGGTCCCTGCAGGTCCTGCATGACCGCGACGTTGCGTCCCGCACGCTTCGCGCCCTCGCGGACCCGCGTGCACAGGCCCCGGTGGAACGCGGCCGTGCCGTGGCTGAAGTTCAAGCGCGCGACGTTCATGCCGGCGTCGATCAGTCCTTGGATTTTTTCCGGGGTTTCGCTCGCGGGGCCTAGCGTGCAGACGATTTTAACTCTTCTGTTAGCTCTTTCGTTGGATGAGTCGGGCATTCGACTGTTTTACTCTCTCCAGTTGGTCTTCGTAGTTGGAAGCCATAACACGCTGCCGCTCGTTATTGGAAGCCTCAAGTTCCTTGATTCTTTGTTCGTAGGTACGCGCCTGTGAGTCCAGGGCTAATCGTTTTTCACGCTCGATATCGTTAATGCGTTTATCCGTCTCGTGTTTCATGTCATCGAGCGCGCGCTTCGTTTCTTCATCTTTTAGGTTCATCGCGCGGTTAAACTCACGCGCCTGCTGGGTCAGTTCGTGCGCGTGCTTGCGATGGGTCATTTTTTCGTTAAAATCAGCGTCCTGCTGCGTGGATTGAAGGCGGGCCTTGGCGTTTAGATCCTGGGCCAACGCCCGATCTTCCGTATCCCGACGGACTCGCTCGGACTGGCGGGTATGATTTCGAATCAAGGCCTCCATTCCCCGCTGAGACTCGTCTTCCTTCATGGCCAGCTTTTGATTCGTCTGCTGCTCGGTGTCCTGCACGAACGCATAGAACTGGGACCGCTCGGCGTCCTGCTCCGCCATATGAGTGCGGGACATCTTCATCTCGCTTGAGCGGTTACGTAGCTTTTCGCTCTCGAGATCGTCCGCGAGCCCCCTCCGCAAGCGGTTCATCGTTTCGTCGTTACGCTCCTTGTCGGCTTGGAAGATGCGTTGATACTCCCCGATCACGTTCCGGCGTACGGCCTGCTCGGCCGCAGGCGAAATCTTGCTCGGATCATCGGTGGTTTCCGCCACTTGCACTTTCTTTTCCAGCTGCGCAATCTGCTGGCGCATTTCCTGACGCTGACGGCCCCCGGTCTCCTGGTACTGGCGCGCTTGATCGGCCAATGCCTCGTTACGCTGTTGATTGGCTACATCGAGCGCACTCTCCAGACGTTTAGCGGACATTTCGCGGTCGCGCTGATTGCGGAGATCCAGCTCCCCCTTCGCGCGGTCAAACGTGCTCTGCAGCTCTTGTCGTTCCTTTAGGTTCTCGGCGTTCTGGCGGCCGATCACCCGTGTGAAGTAGGCGTCCTTCTCGCTCAAAGTACTTTGATTCTGCGCGCGAAGGTAAGACTCCGTGTCGACGACATCGGCCTTAAGCTTTTCCTTCTCCTGCATCGCCGTGTCCATGATCTGGCGTTCCCGCATTTTCCAGTCGCTCTCGACGTCCTTGATCGCCTCGACGCGGCCCAAGTTCTTATCGCGCATGTAGTTTGCCTGGGCATCGGCGGCCATTTTCGCGCGGCCGCGCAAATCCGTCATCTCTTCGGTGTGGGAGATGCGCTGAGCCTCAAGCTGCTGGCCCATCCGATGGTCCATAGTGCGAGAAATGTCCGCTCGCTTACGCTCGTCAACGAGCCGAGCCTCATCGGCGCGCTCATTCCCGAGGCGCTCGAGCTTCGCAATCTCTTCCAAATTGTGATTCCTCTGCTTGGCAGCATCCTTATGCAGCTCCGTGGCGGCCTGGTCATAAGTGTCCTGGATGCGTTTGCGGAATCCGTAAAAATCCTCCCGCTCCCGCTGCACGCTTTGCGCATGCTGCTCGGAAGCATCATCGCGCACGCGCGTAACCGCGTCGTGCAGCTCGTTCGCTTGCTGACGATTCATCCGATTGATCGACTGCGTATGCCGCTGCTCCATGTCTTGGAGCTTTTCTTGATCTTGCCGGTGTACGTTCTGCCAGGATTTTTCGGTTTCCGCGACCGCACGCTTCGCGTCGTTCACCTCGTTCTGGTACGCCCCGTATCGGTTGTAAGTGGAACGCTTCAGGTCCTGGTACTGTTCACGGTCCACGTTACGGGAGTCTTCGAGGGTTTCATTTGCCGAGCGCTTCACGTTCTTGATCGTGCGCTCATAGGAATCTTCAATGGATTGAATCGCGTCCTTGGTCTTTCGCTCCGAAGCCTGGTTGTGGGCCTCTTGGCGCTCGGCGGCCTGCTCCCGCTCGGTCTTGTTCTGCTCTTCCAAGTCCTCGTTGGCGCGACGGTAGTTCGCGACTAGGTCATGGTAGTAGGTTGGGTCCCCGCTGGGGGATACTCCGGACATGCGAAATCCTCCGGGAGGTAATCAGCAAGCCCCATACCAACGCGACCTTTGCCGTACCGCGCAAAGCCCATGATGAAAAAGGCATTTTATCCGCCAAGGGACTGACGCAAAGACGGGGACGGCTCCGTGCGGCAACCGCTGCCGAGTGCCGGCAAAAAAGTCTGGGCGACCCCCGGCGCGTCTGCTATCTGCAAAGCACCGATGTCAGAGCTTACTCCCCTCATGCGCCAGTACTGGGATCTCAAGGCCAAAGTCCAAGAGCAGGCCGGGGACGCACTTTTGTTCTTCCGCATGGGCGATTTCTACGAGCTCTTCGGGGACGACGCCGTCGTCGCTTCCCGAATTCTAGGCATCACGCTCACTTCGCGTGACAAATCGAAACCCGACCCGATGCCCATGGCCGGCGTTCCCCACCACAGCGCCCAGGGCTACATCCAGAAACTTTTGAAGGCGGGCAAGAAGGTCGCCATCGGCGAACAAGTCGAAGACCCCGAAACGGCCAAGGGCATCGTCCGCCGTGACATCACCCGAATCTTTACCCCCGCGGTGCAATTCGAATCCCTCGAGACGGATGCCGCGTTCCTGGCGACGCTCGTACCGATTCCCGGCGCCGCGCCCAGTTGGGTTTTTGTGGCTTTCGACCCCGCTACCGGCGAATCGTTCCTCACCCCACCGCTCGACGCCCAAGAACTCTCTACCCAGTGCGGGACGTTGAATGTCCGCCATTGGATCTTGGCCGGGATGACCGGATTACCCGAGGGCCTTGCCGGCCCGGAATCCCAAACGCTAGTCGAAGCGCTGCCTCCGCATTACCTCAATCATGAACCCGCGCTCGCCTTGGTAAAAAAAGCCTTCGGCTGGTCTTCGCTCGAGTCCCACTTTCCGCACGAAGCCGCCGCCTACGGATTGGCTCTACTGATTTTCTACACCCAGCGCCTGCAGAAGCTCGACACGCTCGCGCATTTGAAACCGCCGCGGACGTTCCGCCGCGACACTTCGCTGCAGCTCGGGCCGCGCACGGCTCAACACCTAGACCTGCTCCCCGCCGCCGACGGCACGCCGAATCTTTACGACTGGATGAACCGCACGAAGACCGCCCTGGGGGCGCGCCAGCTAAAGCGCTGGTTATTAGAGCCACTTTGCGACGAAAAAGCGATCGCCGAACGCCAGGTAGGGGTGCAGTCGTTGGGGCGCGATGGCGCCGGCCTGAAGCGGCTACAAACCCAGCTCGCGGAAGTTTACGACCTGGAACGAATCTTGGGCCGCGTAGCTACGGGGTTGGCGAACCCGCGCGACACCTTGGCGCTCGGACGCTCACTGCGCACGCTCCCGGGCTTGGCCGCGGAGCTGAAACCCTTCTCGGCGCCGCTGATCCAGGCCCAGGCGGCTTCCCTGCGCACTGCCTTTGAGGCGCTAGGCCCCCTCACCGATCGCATCCTTCGTACCCAGCGCGACGAAGCTCCGCTCGTCGTCCGCGATGGCGGTGTTTTCAATCTTGGCACCACGCCCGAGCTCGACGAACTGATCCTGCTCACCCAGGAAGGCGAAAAACGCCTGATCGAGATGGAAGCGCGCGAGCGCGAGGCAACGGGCATTTCATCCCTAAAGATCCGCTACAATCGCGTGTTTGGGTATTACATTGAGGTCACCAAGGCGAATCTCAAGCAGGTGCCCGCGCACTACCAGCGCAAACAGAGCACGGTGAACGCCGAGCGCTTCTTCCACGACGAGCTGAAGGACTTTGAAGACAAGATCATCAACGCCTCCACCCGCCAGAAGGCGCTCGAAACGAAACTATTTGAAGACCTGGTCGCGGAAATCCGCGCGCTCACCCCACATATTATGAATGCGGCCACCGGCCTCGGCCAGCTCGACGCCCTGGGGTCGCTCGCGCAGCTGGGCTTGGAACCCGGTTGGTGCTTTCCAAAGATCGACGCCACGCTCGCGCTCGAAATCCGTGACGGACGCCACCCGTTGGTGGACGCTTCTCAGCCCGGCAAGTTCGTGCCGAACGACCTGGAGCTCTCGCCCGACACACGCCAAACTCTCCTGATCACTGGCCCGAACATGGGCGGTAAATCGACGATCATGCGCCAGATCGCCCTCATCGTGATCCTCGGTCAGATGGGTGCCCCCGTACCAGCGCGTTCCGCGCGTTGGGGCAAATTCCACTCGCTTTACACCCGTATCGGCGCCCACGACGCCATCGCACGCGGGCAAAGCACGTTCATGGTGGAGATGACCGAGCTCGCCCACATCCTGCATCACGCGGACGACCGCTCGCTCATCGTGCTCGACGAGATTGGCCGTGGCACCAGCACCTTCGACGGCATGAGTGTGGCTTGGGCCACCTTAAGCTGGATCTGCCGCGAAATCGAAGCACGCACGTTGTTTGCGACCCACTACCACGAACTCACGCACCTATCGGAAGAACTCCCTCGCCTAGCCAACGCCCACATGGCGGTCGAAGGCGGCGCCCAGGCGTCCGCATTGCGATTCCTCTATAAGTTACGGCCGGGGGCGGCGAACGAAAGCTTCGGGATCCAGGTCGCCAAGCTCGCGGGCATACCGGAACCCATCATCCACCATGCCTGGGACGTACTGAAGAAACTCGAAACGCAAAGTCGTTCGGGTGCCGGCCAGATGGAAGACCCCAGCCAGCTCTCGCTCTTCAATCTGCGCGCGCCAGACACCGTAGCGGCAGCGCCCGCTCCCGTGCGCGAACCGGATCCCCGCGCCGAAGCGCACGCGAGACTGGCCCAGGAACTTTACGATTCGAATTTAAATGAGTTCACGCCTTTGCAGGCCTTGAATTTCTTGGCGCAGCTTCGCGCCAAGCTTCCGGATACCGCGCTCGCACCGCCAAAAGCGTCTTCTTAAGCGCCGAGCCTACCGGTAGTGGGGGCACTTTTCCTTCTTCCCACGCCGTAGTCAGCTGGGGCAACGATACCCACTGTGCTTCGGCCGCACGCCAAACGGGCTTCGCCGTTTTCGCCCGCCAAATCGTCGCCCGTCGACTCACCTTGTGTCGGGTCACCACGTAACGAACTTCCACGAACCCCAGGGACTCGAAGTCCTGCTTCGAAGGTGAATCCGCCGGCAGATCCCAGAGATCTTGCCGCCAGTCACCGACCCCTTGTCGCATGAGTAATCCGCGACCGGCCGCCCCCAAGATCAAGTGCACGTCTTCACGCACTTGGACCCACGGCGCTTTCGGTTTCGTCGGCGGGTAGGCCTCCATGTCGCCGGCGGCGCGCGCACGGCAGATGTCCGCCAGCGGACAAAGCATGCACGCCGGTTTTTTTGGCGTACAAACGGTGGCGCCTAACTCCATCAACGCTTGATTCAACACGCGTGGACGCACGCCCAAATCCGCGCCGCGCTTCACAAAAATTTTCGACAACCGCCAAAGTCGCGACTTCTTGGCTTCGTACCGTCCCACTCGACGCAGACGCGACATCACGCGCTCGATATTTCCATCCAGAATGGGCACGACGTGATCCAGCGCGATGGAAAGAACCGCCCCGGCGGTGTAGGGACCCACGCCCGGCATTTCGAGCCAGCCCGCGAGGTTCTGCGGAAAACCGTCGCGATGGGCCCGCTGGGCGGCCTTATGAATGTTACGGGCACGCGAGTAGTACCCCAGACCAGACCACTGAGCGAGAACGTCTTCCACGGGGGCCTGCGCCAAATCTTCGAGCCTAGGGAAGCGTGTCATAAACCGGTTGAAATACGGTACGACGGTCGCGACCTGAGTTTGCTGGAGCATGATCTCGGAGATCCATACGCGGTACAGGCTTGGGTCGTCACGCCACGGTAGGACACGTTTTTGACGCTCGAACCAGGCTCCCAGAGCCCCGATCGAGTCATTCAGCTTGCTCATGAAGCTCTCCTCGTCATAAGCTATTGCCAGGGCTCCCGGGTCCCGGCAAGTGCAAAGGAATGCACGTATAAATGCTTTTAGGAATTAGAAAACTCAGCCTCATCACTCTTCTATTCGTAACGGCCGCGGTCACTCCGACGGAGGCGGCCTGTAAGCCGTTCCTCGTCGTTTTGGACCCCGGTCACGGCGGATCCGATCACGGCGCCATCTATAAGGATGGGGCGCAGGCGATCGCGGAGAAGGATCTCACGCTTCTTCTTTCCAGGGAGGTCGCCGCCCAGCTCCAGGGCAAGGGCGTGCGCGCCGTCCTCACCCGACGGGAAGACCTGGATATGGGCCTTACCGATCGCACGGCGATCGCCAATCGCTTAGGCGCCAATCTATTTATCTCACTCCACATGAACTCTGCCCGGGATCACGCCTCGGACGCGGAAGGTTTTGAAACGTATATTCTCAATAACTCCACGGATGCGTCCTCGAAACGCCTCGCCGATCTGGAGAATGCCGTGCTGGAAGGTTCCAAGGCGGGGAAGAAATCGGACGTCTCGCTCATCGTGAAGGACCTGCTGATTGACGCCAACCTGAGCGAAAGCAAGCACCTCGCGTGCAAAATTCAAGGCCAGCTCGTGGGCGCAACCAAGACGCTCGAGACGGGCAAGCGCAAGAACCGCGGGGTGAAGCAAGCTTTGTTTTACGTGTTACTGGGAGCCGACATGCCGAGCGTGCTCGTGGAAGCGGGCTTCATGAGCAGCGTCGTCGATCGTACGATGATGATGTCCAAATGGGGCCGGCACCGCATCGCCCAGGCGATCGTGGACGCGGTCACCGAGTACCGGCGCAACGCGGGCACTCCGCGCGCGGCCCGCACCCTGGCTTCGTGCCGGGTCCGCTAACTACCGCGCATTCGGGAAAACAAAAAGAAGAAGGGACCAGTGCCGTCATACTGGTCCCTTCCTACAAAACTCGCGGTCTTTTCTGTCCAAACTGCGAGTTTAAGCGGTTTGGCTTTGATCTGCTTTACTGCTCTTCGGTGTGGGCGGCACCTTTACACTGCTACAGCTTGCCCGCGCTTTCGCTTTCACTTCCACTGCGACGACCAACCCGCTTGGATATCGGGAGGTACGTATCGACTTAGAAGTAGAGCCCGTAAGGCTGGCCGGTGTAACCCTGCTGCCCACCCGCTACGCCACCCACGGTGATGTAGAGGTATACGGCGGCTTGAGGATACACGTTGTAAAACGTAGAGCCTTGGTGGAGGCCATCGATCACAAGGTTGCTCACGCAGACCTGCGTCGTTTGCTGCCCGTTCGGATACCCGTTAGGATATCCATTGGGGTATCCGGGAAGACCGTAGCCCCCGCCGTAATAAGGCCCAAGGAACTGGTTATAGATGTCTTGCACCACGGCTTGGCTCAGCTGGATCGTGCCGCTGATGTTGGCCGGGCCGTAGCCACTGCCGCCGGGGAGCACGCCCTGGCCGCCGGGAAAATTGACGTTCATCTGGATATAACCATCCGAGCTCGAACGGCTCAGGTTGATCCCTGGGCCGCCGATCGCCCCGCCGCCACCCACGGTCATGGTGCCATAAGCGCCACCCTGGGCTTGTCCGCCACGGACGTAGTAATCGTCGAAATAGTTATTTTGGCCGGTAAAACCGATCTGGGCCAATTGACCGCCAACGCCCGTGATACAGGCGCCGCCGTTCGGGGTTAAAGATCCAGGAATCACTGCTGGTACGCTGGTCCCGCCTCCGCAACCGGAGAGGACCGCGACCGTAAGGATCGCCCACGCTTTGACGGCAGGGGCGATCGAGATCGTCCGAATGTTCATATGTACCTCCACAAACAAGTTCAACAAAGTGATGGTTCGCTCTACATCCACACGGGACAGCCATCACGCAATGCTCTCTTGAGGTGGAATAGAGCAAGGAAAATGCCAAAGCGAGTCAAAACTGACCCAGGGATTAACTAATTGTTTTTTAACATTTTTTTACGATCCAAGGGGGAGGCGGAGTCACCCCGAGTCTGTCTAAGGGTTTGACACGCGTAGTGTTACTACCGTGACACGTGAGTGCCTGAGGTGGTAATTCTAAAAGCCATGCGCTTTCGGACGGCCGGCGTGATCGTCACGTCGGCCCTTTGCCTTACCACTTCTGCCTGTACCGCCCGCTTTCACCGCCCCGTGGACGCGGGTCAGTTTCTCCTTCTCGTCGACTCCTTAGGATTCGGCATTAAAACCCTACGCTGGGAGCCGGGCTCGGTACCAATCGAAGTGAGCGAGGTAGACCTCAGCTTCACCCCGAAAACTTTGGCCGTACATCCTACGCGCAACGTCGTCGCGCTCTGCCTCTCTGGTGTGGCTACCATTCAATTCTTTACCGTGCACCCACGTACCGGGGTCCTTACCACCGCGGGCTCATTTGCAGCTCCTTGCAACGCCAACGGCGATGTTCTTGTGTTCCACCCCACCTTACCGATCTTATATGTGGGACAAAGCACGATGTATCAGTTCTTGGCGATCCGAGTGAATGAGGAGGGAGAAGTACAATCGACGCAAACCTACCCTCTGAACTCCCCCAACGTCGATGGAACCACCTTGACCGTCGTTCCGGACGGTAGCGCGCTCTACGTCATTGGGTACTTGGAACACCGAATCCGTGCCATCCCCCTCGGGTCCGACGGCGTGCCCAGTTCCACCACCGGCACGGACTATGTCCCGCCGACGAACGAGTTCCCCAACATCGGCGTTTGGAGCATCGCTCGAGATCGCCTCTTCGTGATGATGCTCAATAGCATCAATCTCATCCCGCAGATTCGGGTCTTCACCAAGGACCCCTCCGGGGCGCTCACGTCCGTGGGCGCGACTACGAACTCCACCGCCAACACGAGCTACCTGGCGGTCCATCCGGAAGGGGAATGGGCGATCGTCTCGGACACCGGAACGGACAAACTTTACTTTCACCGTATTTCCGGCGACACCCTCACGCTGCAGACGTCTCTTACGGTTTCGCCTGGGGATAACCCTCGGCGCGTGGTCTTCAACTCGGTGGGCGATCGCTTCAGCGTCTGCCACGATACAACTCAAGACTTGATCACCTATGCGTTCGATTCCGTGACCGGAAGCGCGACCCAAGTGGCGCGAGACCACGTAGCGGCCTGTTCAGACATGAAACTCATGCGCCGGGTCGCAGATATCTGATGCCAACCGCGGTCAAGTAACGCGCTCGGAGCGCTTCACGCTGCGCAGGTTTTCCTGCAGCACTTTTTTACGCAGACGGATGCTCTCCGGCGTGACCTCGATCCACTCGTCCTCGTCAATCCATTCAATACACTGCTCAAGCGACATCTGACGAATACCGGCCAGGGTGACCAGCACTTCGGCGTGCGCGGCGCGGATGTTGGTGAGTTTCTTCTCGCGGCAAGGATTGACGTTGAGGTCGTTCTCCTTGTTCCCCTCGCCAATGATCATGCCTTCATAAACTTTTACCCCGGGCCCCAGGAACATCACGCCCCGGTCTTTCAAACCCAATAGGCCGTATTCGACGGTTTCACCCGCGCGATCGCACACGAGCGCCCCCACCAAGCGGTGCGGGATATCACCTTTATGCAGACGGTAATCCAGGAGTTGCGAGCTGAATAGCCCTCCACCCCGCGTAGCAGTTAAGTACTTCGAACGCATGCCGAGCAGGCCGCGCGTGGGAATCTCGAACTCCAGGCGCACGCGACCCGCGCCGCGCGGCTCGAACTTCATCATCACGCCTTTGCGCTGCTGGAAAAGCTGGGTCACGTCGCTGGCGTGGGCCTCGGGCAGATCCAAGACCGCCATCTCGAAGGGCTCCATCCGCTCGCCCGCCTCGCCGGCTTTGTAGAGCACCAAGGGTTTGCCGACCATGAACTCGAAACCTTCGCGCCGCATCTGTTCGATCAAAATCGCGAACTGCAGCTCGCCACGGCCCAAGATACGGAACTGATCGGGCTGGGCGGTTTCCTCGAACCGTAGCGCCACGTTGTGCAGCACTTCGCGCAGGAGGCGCTCGCGCAGCTTGCGCGATTGGATCGCCTCGCCCTCTTGGCCGGAGAGGGGCGAAGTGTTCACGGAAAACGTCATCGCAAGCGTGGGTTTTTCCACGTAGATGCGAGGCAACGCCTTCACCGCGTCCGATCCCGCTAGGGTGTCGCCGATCTCGATATTTTCACTACCGGAAATAACGCCGATATCCCCCGCGGTGAGCTCCGGCACTTCGGATTGCTTGAGGCCCTCAAAGGTAAAAAGCTGCGTAACCGCAAAGGTTTCGTTCTTGGGATTCCCCGCCGTATCGACCCCGTAGCGGAGGATCCGCTGGTTCTTCTTTACGCCGCCGGAGAGCACGCGACCGATCGCGAGACGTCCCACGTACTCGGAGTAAGAAAGATTCGCGACGAGCATCTTGAAATCCTTGTCCGCGGCGAGCTTCGGCGGCGGGACCTTATCCAAAATAATGTCAAACAGCGGCCGCAACGTGCTCGTGTCGGTGCCTTTGATCAGGCCCGGAATGCGATCGAAGTCGGTGGTGCACCAGCCAGCGCGCGCGCAGGCGTACACGATCGGAAAATCGGCCTGCTCTTCGGTCGCGCCTAAATCGATGAAGAGATCAAACGTCTGATTCACGACTTCTTGAATGCGCAGACCGTCAGCACATTCCGGACGATCGACCTTGTTAATGACGAGAATCACCTTGAGGCCCTGGGCGAGTGCCTTCTGCAAAACGAAACGGGTTTGGGGAAGCGGGCCCTCAGCGGCGTCCACGAGCAAGAGCGCACCGTCAACCATGCCCATGATGCGTTCCACTTCCCCGCCGAAGTCCGCGTGGCCGGGCGTATCCACGATATTGATCTTCACGTCGCCCACGCGCACGGAAGTGTTCTTCGCGAGAATCGTGATGCCGCGCTCGCGCTCCAGATCCATCGAATCCATTACGCGCTCGTTCACGGTTTCGTGTTGTTTAAATGTTCCCGCTTGGCGAAGCAGATAATCCACGAGAGTGGTTTTTCCATGGTCGACGTGCGCAATGATGCAAACATTCCGGAGATTCATAAGATTTTCGGGACCTTAGCGCACCCCGACAAACACCGCAACGAGGAACTCGAGCGGGAGCAAAATCACCACAAATCATTACAAATCGATGTGCTTAGCCGCGCGTCACACTAACGCATAGCCCCCTTACTTCCATTAGAATCCTGTCAGGATCGGTATTTAGGCGTGACGGCAGTTGCTTTTCCCATGCTATAGTTTCGATAGGTTTTTGACGTGCGCTCAATATCTCTCGGGGGGATCTCATGACGAAACCTATGGGATCGAAGTCCATCGCTCAATGGATTTTGATCGGAACGGCCGCCGTATCGGCCACGCTACCGCAAAACTCTTTCGGCTGGGGCCACGTCGGCCACCAGATCGTCGCCGAAACGGGCAGCCAGCTTGCGAATCAGTTTTGGTCGTCCAACGCCGGTAACCTGGGCGTGCTCACCAACGTACCGGATAATACCTGGAAGTCCGGACGCAATAGCTCCATTGAAAAACCCACGCACTATTTCGAACCGGATTCTTACTTCGACAACCCCGCCGATTTCACCAAGTTCCCCCGCCGCTATGAAGACGCGGTGGCGGCTTACGGCCAAAAGACCCTGGTGGAGTACGGCACGGCGGTCTGGCGAATTCAACAGTTCTACACGCTGGCGGTGAATGCCGCGAAATCGGGTGACTTCAAGACGGCCGTAGAAATGGCGGGAGCCATGTCCCACTATGTAGGTGACCTCGCGCAGCCATTGCACACGACGGAGAACTACGACGGACAAAAAACCGGTAACAAGGGGATCCACAAGTTCTTTGAAACCGACAACCTCGAAACCGTCGACTTCAACGATCTCAAGGCGGAAGTCTTGAAGCGAGCCACGAAGCTATTAGGGGATGCCAAGTTCACAAGCCAGTTCCAAACGGGCAAAACCCTGGATCATGCGTTCGTCGAGGTGAATCGCGCCTACCAGTATAAGGATCAGGTGATTGGCATCGATCTCAAGCTAGGGCGTTCCGGCGATGGGGCGACCCAACAGCTGGATCTGGCGATGGACCGCATGGCGGATGGAGCTGCGACCCTGGCAATGTTTTTACGCCGAGCCTGGAAGGAAGCCGACTTACAGGATCAAGCGATGGTGATTCGCACGAGCACCCCGAGCTGGGTTGCGCCGCGTTATTCAAATCAGTTTGGTTTGAACTTTGATGCCGTGGCCCAATCGAACGCGCTCTCGCTCGAAGAAGAAATCCTGGCGATCGTCGTCGACCATGACGACTGCTACGAACACGCGCACGAATAGCGCGCAGCGACAACACTCCTGACTTGTCGTCTCATGCTGCGGGTGCTATTTCAGGCACACCTATGAAACCCATTTTCGCACTCTTGGCATTCGCGTTCGTGATTTCGGTCTCGGTCTCGGCCTCGGCGGAAGAACTTCTGCATGCAGAAAACTTCCGAGCCTGTGGAGGGTCGGGCAAGGTAGCCGACCGGATCCTCGATTGCCGGGAGCGAAATCGGGAAGAGGCCACCCAAGTTTATACGAACTGGGGCAAGCGCGTGAAAACAGAATGGTTCCTGGTCACCAAAGATGCCGGCAAGGCGCAAGAAACCTGGCTGGACACGACGGCCAACCTTGTCTGGGGACCCACTCTCGACGAAAAATACAACTATGCCGGTGCCCGCAAGGCCTGCCGTGACCGCGGTATGCTCCTGCCGACCGCGCGCGACTATCTCACCGCCGATGAAAACGGTCTGCGCTGGCTGCTCGAGGATCTTTGTAACAAGCATTTCTGGACGGCGACGCGCTCCCAAGGCTACGAAGACGCCGCCTATTTCTACAATGGATCGCGCGGCTACGTGGATGACGGCAACCAGGACGTCCTTCGCTACGTCCGCTGCATCTTGCGCCGCAACTAAGCGTCGATCTCGACAAAAAATTCAGGTAGCATGCCTTTAAAGGCATCGCTTGCGTTACTTCGCTCGACTCTTATCCGAACTTCAAGAAATCGCCCGCGGGACCCGTCCGGGACAGCGTCTGCGTCCGCCCCCGCTGTTGGATTCCGTCGTCATCCAAGGCAAACGCGTTTGCTTCGCCCAAATGGGGTTAAGCCAAAAGCACGGACCGGCGATCGTACTGCTACACGGGTTTGGTGGGTTCTTCATGGATTGGCCGCGAGTGATGGCTCCGCTCGCTGGCCACTACCACGTCTTCGTGCCCGACCTACCTGGCTGGGGATTTTCCGAACCCCGAAATTCACCGACGGAAATCGAAGGCGATGTGGAGATGCTACGGCTCTTCTTGGAGTCCCAATGCATCCAGAAAGTCGTGCTCGTGGGGCTGTCCTACGGGGGCGGGGTCACTTGGGCCGCCGCGGCCCAACGTCTCCCGCAGATCCAAAAAATCGTGCTGCTGAATCCCATGCCGCCGTTCCCGATGCGCTATCTGAAGTCTCCACTTTATCGGGGGATCATGTGGGTGAACTCCCGCCTTTGGCGCGCGCGCTTAAGTCATAAGTTCGTCACCAAGTTCCAGTACAAGACGATTTGCAAAGAGAACCTGTTTAATCCTCGCCTGCTCGACACTTTCTACCTCGACCTCGGCTACCTTGTCCTGAAACAGCCCCACGTCGCCGATACCTTGCACCAGCATTCAGTGGGCGCCCGCATGATCGACTGGCAAAAGTGGGAAGATCGCCTACGCGACGTGAACGTTCCCACCCTTATTCTCCAGGGTAAGCAAGACAAGCTCTTTAGTCCCGAGTCGGCGCGCTACCTGGCGAGCCTGATTCCGAACGCCCGGCTACACGAGATCGACCGCTGCGGCCACGCCATGATCTTCGATCATCACCGCGAGGTAATCCGACAGGTCAGCCACTGGATCGAGGGCTCCGATGCCTAAGGCGATCCAACTAGCCTTCGTCGTCTTACTTGCCGGCGCCGCTGGTTTTTACTTGGGCGGCAGGCAACTGCCCCCTCCGCCGGCGGAACCCGCTTCCCAAGCGGACGGACTGCGAGAAAAAATCCGGGAAATCAGCGATCACGAAATCGACCGACTCGGGCAAATTCAAAACCTAGAAGAACGTGCGCGTAAAGCGGAGGAAATCCTGGGCAAGATGATGCTCATTCTACTCGCCGACTTAGGGTTGCGAGCGAATCCCGGACAACAGCAATGGATGCAGAACCTTTCTCAAGGAGCGGCACCTGCCGCCCCCACCTCGAGCACTCCGACGGCGCGCCCGACTACTCCGCTCGCATCGCCCCCCGCCCCTACCGCGGCATTGCCTAACCCTAGCCTTAGCCCCGCCGTGCCGCCCCCCCTCGATGCCACCTGGCTTAAATCCGAGGCGGGACTCGCCCACGTCGAGACCGCTCAAGATGCGGAGGGATTCCTGCATCGCGTGCGCATCCGAGACTTCGCCAATCAGCTTTCGCAATCCACGATGGCCGCCGACCGCGATCCGCGCATTGGTGGTTGCTGGGAAGGCGACGCGCAGCTACCGCGGGGCCCCGAACGCGAATGGCACGTGAAGGTCGATCTATTCTTGAACGCCCAGGGCACGAACTCCACGGGCAACAGCGTGGTCGAGCTCTTCCGCAACGGGCGCTCGTTTAGCCGAGCCAGCATCAACGGCCGGCTTAAAAACTTGCGCCGCCTACCCGGATCCACTACCTCGCTCGTGCTCGAAGCGTCGAATCGGATTTACTTCCAGCTCTACTACCTAGCCGAGCAAGATTATTTCATCGGAAATGTGTATCGTAAGTCGGACGTTTCCCAGTACGACTACTATGGAGTGCTCACGCTTTTTCGCCGAAAGCCCTGTCCCTGAATTTATCGTGACTCGGAAGCGACGGCACGTCGGACCTGGTTCCCACGGCGCTTAGCCGGGGTACGGCTACCCGCCTGGAGAATCTTCATCGCTCCCGCGGGAGGCGTGACCTTTTGGCCGTTGACCGTCTCGACGATACCGCCGTTCTTGAGTTCGAGTTTTTCGTAGAGACTTTGGTACGGCAGCACGGGAGGGGCCTGAGTGACGCCTTGGTAGTTTTCCCCGGCGTTGCCCACGAGGGACTCCTGCCCGCCGTTATCTGACTCCGCACCCACCGGGCGGCTCACCGTGATGATCGCTAACACCGTCAACAGCACGCAGGCGCTGAATAGTCCTTTATTCAGCGTCTTAAACATCGGGGTAAACATCGATCGTTCAGACTCCTTGGAGGAGAGCATCTTGCTCTCCGCTTAGACCTATATTTTAGCCAGGGAGTCTGCTCCGGCGCAAGGGGCGCAGCCGCGATCCGAAAAAAAATTTCGCGCGATCTCAGCTCGGCGCCCGGAGGTGCCAAGCTTTCGGCTGCAGAAAAGCCAAAATCCCGTACTTCGAAAGCGTCGCCCCCACTCCCGAATGACCGCGGCCCGACCAAGGCAGACGCGGACTCACGCGATCGCAGCAGTTCCAGTAGGCAGAACCCGCCTGGACCTGCCCCAAGATGCGGTTTGCCCGCTCCCGGCTCGCGGTATACACCGCCGCCGTCAGGCCGTAGGGCGTGTCGTTCATGAGCTTGAGCGCTTCCTCGTCACCGGCGACCTTCTGGATTCCGATGATGGGGCCGAAACTCTCCTCACGCATCAAGTCCATCGAATGATTGACGTTCGTAAAGACGGTCGGTTCAAAGTAGTTACCCGCGCCCGCCCGGCGCTTCCCTCCAGTCAAGAGTCTCGCGCCCTTCGCCACCGCGTCGGCCACCTGATTCTCCAGGAAAGGCACATGCGCCCCCCGGGTGAGCGGCCCGATATAGGTCTTTTCGTCGGAAGGGTCTCCCGTGACGAAGGACTTCACGGTCTTCACGAACTCCTCCACGAAATGGTCGTAGATCTTGGTGTGGACGTAGATCCGCTCCACCGAACAACAACTTTGGCCCGTGTTATAAAACGCCCCATCCGCGGTGGAGGCAGCGGCATTCGCCACGTTCACGTCCTCGGCCACGTAAGCGGGATCCTTCCCGCCCAGCTCCAGCTGAAACTTGATCATTTTCTTGGCGGCCGCCTCGGCGATCTTCGCCCCCGTTGCGTAAGAACCCGTGAAAAAGACACCGTGAATCGGTTGTTTTAGGAGATCAACCCCAACGGCGCCGGTTCCGATCACGGGAATGAAGATGTCCTTGGGGACGCCGGCCTCCCAGATCAGCTCCGCCATGAGCAACCCGGTCAGGGTCGCGAACTCGGAAGGTTTGTAGAGCACCGCGTTCCCCGTCAAGAGCGCGGGCACGATTACGTTGAACCCAACAAAAAGTGGATAGTTCCAGGCCGAGATATTAGCCACCACCCCGAGCGGTTCAAGCCCAATGACCTCTTCCATCCCGCCGTCGGAAAACACCTTCTCCTCGCTCATGGTCTCCTCGACCGTGGCCATGAAGAAATCGAAACGACCGGCGAGCCCTTTCACCTCATTGCGGGATTGCGCAATTCCCTTGCCCACCTCTTGCGTCAAAGTCATGGCGATCTTTTCGGCGTCCCGTTCGATCAGCGTTTTGAGCCTTTGCATTGTCGCCACGCGTTCGGTGATCGAGATACGGGCCCACTCGGCCTGCGCGGCCCTAGCCCGCGCGAATTTCTGGGCGACGCTCTCCGCGGTATCCGTTTCGACTTCCCGAATGGTCTTTCCGGTAGCGGGATTCGTGATCTTCAGCATGGACTATTTCCTTTCCGAGACGACTTTCATGAAATTCTGCAAGAGCGGGCGCGGGTCCAGCAGCGGCCCGGCCGGAGGCTTGGCCAGACCGGCACCCGCGGCGGTTTCCGGCAATACGCCGGGCTGCCACATGAACTCCGGATGCCATTGCACGCCTAGCACATAATTGCGGCTTTTCAGACGGCAGGCCTCGATGACGCCGTCGCGAGGCGAACGGGCTTCGACGGCAAAATCCTTCGGCAGATCCTTGACGGCCTGATGGTGCACGCTATTGACCCAAGCCGATTTCGTTCCCGGGTAGACCTTGGCCAGCTCGCTGGCCGCGAAGATATCCACGGCGTGGAAATTCTGATCATAGATCTCCCAATTCCGATGATTGATCGCCCCGGGCACTTGGGTCGCGATGTCCTGGATCAAGGTCCCACCCAAGGCGACATTCATGAGCTGCAACCCCCGACAGATGCCGAGCACGGGCTTGCTTTGGGTCATGAACTCCTTCATGAGCGCGATCTCATACTGGTCACGGACATAGTCGCCGTTCCATTCGGGCTTCAGCGCCGTATCACCGTAGGATTTCGGGGATACGTCCGCACCTCCATGTAGAATCAATCCGTCGAAATCGCGGACTAGGTCCTTGAGGGTCACCTTCCCCCCCGCCATGGCGGGCGGCGCCGGTAGCAGATAGGCGCGCGCGCCTTCGGACATCACCCAATGGGCGAGCGTCTGCTCGAGATACTGCAATGTCTTCCCCTTGAAGATCGGTCGTTGGGGGTCGGCGTGGAAGAAGCAGGCGGAGATCGCTAGGCGCATGCGCTAGAGGGCTTCCGTGAAAATGCGGCGGAAATCGTCCTGCGTGCAGGCTCGCGGATTGCTCGGATGGCAGGCGTCGGCGATCGCAATCTGCGAGAGCCGCTCCACTTGATCTTTCTTCACGCCCATTTCGCCTAACTGCGCCGGAATGCCGGTCTGGGCCTTCAGCTCCGTCAGCCACTTAACGAAGGAGGACGGCTGGATGTCTTTCAGGCCCACGGTTTGCGCCAGATTCGTAAATCGTTCGGGCACCGCCGGCACGTTGAACTTGAGCGCGTGGTCGATCATGATCCCGTTCGCCAAGCCGTGATGCATGTCCACCACCGTGGAGAGAGCGTGCGCGCAGGAGTGGGTCAGGCCCAAGCCCTTTTGAAACGCGATGGCGCCCATCATGGAGCCCATCATCATTAGACTCCGCGCCTGTATATCACTCGGGGTCGTAACCACCCTGACCAAGCTTTGACCACAGAGACGGACGCCCTCTAGCGCGATCCCGTCACAGATGGGGTGAAATCCTTTCGCGAGGTACGCTTCCACGCAGTGGGTGAGCGCATCCATCCCCACCGCGGCCGTGATTTTCGCGGGAAGCTCCAGCGTGAACTCCGGATCCGCAAAAACCGCGCGTGCCAAGAGCTTGGTCGAGAAGATGATCTTCTTTACGTGCGTTTCGTCATCCGACACGACCGAGCTTCGGCCGACTTCGCTGCCGGTGCCGGAAGTCGTCGGGAGCGCGATCCAAAACGGGATCTCGCCATCCACCGGACGCGCTCCCGGTTTTTCGTCCTCGTAGTCGAAAAGATCGCCGGGATGCGTGACCATAAGCGCGATCGCCTTCGCCACGTCGAGCGCCGCCCCACCGCCGATGCCGACGATGGCATCCGCGCGATGGGCCCGGTACGCCTGCACGCCCGCGGTCACCTGGCTCTTCACGGGGTTGCCCCAGATGCCCGAAAACGTCTCGCAGGCGAGCCCGCCCTTCGCGAGCGAAGCGGCGAAGTCCTGGAACACCGGAATCGCGGCGACGCCCCGATCGGTGACGATCAGAGGCCGTTCGATTTTCTGTGCCTTTAAAAAATCGGCAACTTGTCGGCGAACACCCGCACCGAAATGGATCGGCGTCGGAAAACTGAAACGATATTGGCTCATGGATTCTCCTTCAAATGATCTCGAAGTACCTTTGCATTTCCCAGCTCGTGACGGAGTCCTGGAACTGACGCCACTCCCACTGACGGGTGCGGACGAAATGGTCGACAAAGGCTTCGCCAAAGAGTTCCCGCGCGATTTTCGAATCGGCGAGCCGGCGCGTAGCTTCATGCAAATCCCGCGGCAAGCGCACGGCCGAGCTTTCTTTGTAAGCGCTGCCGAGGACGGGTTTTTCTTTCAGCTCCAACCCCTTTTCGATGCCGTACAAACCACTCGCGATACAGGCGGCAACCGCCAAATAGGGATTCACGTCGGAGCCCGGCACGCGCGTCTCTAACCGCGTCGACTTTGCGCTGCCCGGAATCACGCGAAACGCCACCGTGCGGTTGTCCACGCCCCAGGTCGGCTTGGTCGGCGCCCAATAGCCGTCGACCAGGCGTTTGTAACTATTCACGTTCGGCGCGAAAAACGGCAGGATTTCCGGCAAACAGGCCAGCTGGCCGGCCAAGTATTGTCTGAAGAGCTTGCTCATCTTGTTTGGATCGGCTTCATCAAAAAAAAGATTCTTTCCGTCGCTGCCGCCGCCCACCGGCCCGAGACTTTGGTGGGTATGGCCGCTGCACCCCGGGAGCGTGGAATTCCACTTCGCCATGAAGCTGGGCAAGATGCCGAAGCGATGGCCGATTTCCTTTGCCGCGCTCTTGAAGAGTACCGCGCGGTCCGCCGCCTCGAGTGCGTCGGAATACAAAATCGCCGCTTCGAATACACCGGGCCCCGTTTCGGTGTGCAACCCCTCGATCGGCACGTTGAAGGCGGCCATCTCGTCCATGAGCGCCGCGAAGAACGGCTGATTTTGGCTCATGCGCAGGACCGAATAACCAAACATGCCGGGAGAGAGCGGCTCGGGCGAGTGATACTTCTTTTCCGCGAGCGATTGCGGGGTCTCGCGGAAGTTGAACCACTCGAACTCCATCCCACAGCTCGCCCGAAAGCCCGCTTTAGCCGCACGCGCAATCACTTGTTTTAAGAGCGCCCGAGGGCACACGCCCAGCGGCGCGCCCTGGCCGTCAACGAAGTCGCCGAGAAAAAAAGCGACATTGCCGTCCCAGGGCACCCGACGGTAGGTGTTCAAATCGAGCTTCACGTGGGCATCGGGATACCCCGTGTGCCAACCCGTGTACTGGGCGTTGTCGTAGCAGACGTCGGAAGAGTCCCAGCCGAAAACGACATTGCAAAAACCAAAGCCGGCGCCTTCCCCCGGAGTCGCGGCCGAAAGAAACTTGTCTTTGCGTAGGTACTTACCGCGAAGGATACCGTCCACGTCGGTGACGGCAACCTTCACCTTCCCTTGATCCTGTTTGCGGATTTCGTCTAGTACGGACTGGGCCATCGCTCCCTCTCCCACTGCGGCTATTTGCTGACAAGAACAAAGTAACGCGCAGCGCCTTTTGGCGGCCGTTCCATCAGCATTAAAAAACTGGTCTGATTGTTCTCCCAACTCCACGCGGCCGCAAGTACTATTAAGGTGCGATGCCAGGACTACAGTTCGGGCGCCGACACACTCATATGAAAAAATCTGAGCAGGAGAAACCGCAGGGGAAAGCCATTGGAGGAGTGATGGCGGTCGTCGAGATCTTCCAGCATCTCGATAAGGAATCAAGGGACCGCATCATGGCGGAGATCGTGGTCCGAGACCCAAAGCTTGCCCAAGAGATTCAAGCCAAGCTCTTCACCTTCGACGACTTGGCTAAAATCCACGTGCGAGAACTCCAGAAAGTACTCGGTCGTATTCCGGATACTAAGCTTGCGCTGGCACTGCGCGGAGTCCCAGAAGAAGTGAAGAAAGTAATTTTTCTGAATCTTCCAACGCGTCGCACCAAAACTTTAGAGGAAGAGATGAGCCAACAAGCTCCTCAACGCGCCGCGGACGTTGAAAAAGCCCAGCAGGAAATCCTACAGGAATTCCCTGAAAGCACGCGCTTTCCGCGCGGCTAGTCATCTGTGGTGCATCGCATTAGTTAGAATTTCGGGGCTCCCCTACCCGCTCATCTGCTTTGATGTTATCCGAACGAGATGAAAATCTCGGGGGATCATTTCATGACTAAAATTTGGGGACGGACTTGGGTAACGCTCTTAACTCTGGCGGTAGT
This sequence comes from Bacteriovoracia bacterium, assembly GCA_050251055.1. Taxonomy (GTDB): domain Bacteria; phylum Bdellovibrionota; class UBA1018; order UBA1018; family JBFWNL01; genus JBFWNL01. Next base: position 101,232 of record JBFWNL010000007.1, on the reverse strand, counting down.
GAGCTGCGGGGCAGCCTCCCTCAACGCGCCGGCTTTGCCCAAAACCAGCGCCAAGCTTCCGGCCTCGACTGCCAGCCCTACCCCCGAACAGTCCATCGCACCGGTTGGCGATTTTAAACCCACCGTCATCCTGGTTTCCGTGGATGGTTTTCGCCACGACTACCTATCCAAGTATGCACCGACGAATCTCAAGCGCATCGCGGATCAAGGTGTACGCGCGGAAGCCCTCCTACCGGTTTTTCCGACGCTAACATTCCCCAATCATTACTCGATCGTCACGGGACTGCTCCCGGACAACCACGGTATCACCGCCAACGATATCCGCGACCCTAACCTCCCCGGAGTTACGTTCAGCTTGGGCGCCTCCTCCGAAATCACGGATGATCCTCGCTGGTGGTGGGGAGAACCGATCTGGGTAACCGCCGAGAAGCAAGGGCAGACCGCCGCCGCGATGTTTTGGCCAGGCAGCACCGCGGAAATTAAAGGCGTACGCCCAACCTACTATAAGAAGTACGATGCGAAGTTCCCGCGCGACCAGCGCGTGCAGCAGGTATTGGACTGGCTGGATCTGCCGCTCGCCACGCGTCCAACGATGATCACGCTTTACTTCGAAGACGTCGACAGCGCCGGTCACGGTTACGGTCCGGATTCGACCGAAGTGAAGAAAGCCATCCAAGAGGTTGACGACGCCATCGGTCTGCTCGCGAAGGGGCTGGAAAACCGAAAGCTTGAAGACAAGGTGAATCTAGTATTCGTGTCCGACCATGGCATGAGTGCCATCGACGCCGACAAGGTGATCGCCCTCGATAAGTACATCAACTTGAGCGATGTCGAGATCATCAGCGCGGGCGCCTTTGCCCAGATTTTCCCCAAGGCCGGTAAGCTCGATGCCGTTTTCTCCGCCTTGAAAGACGCCCATCCGCATATGGCGGTCTACAAGAACGGAAACCTGCCTGCCCGTTATCGCTACGGCAAGAGCGTCCGTACGGCACCGATCATCTGCGTGCCGGACGAAAAATTCTACATCTCGCAAAGCCCGCGCAAGCCTTCGGCGGCGACGCACGGATACGATAACGAGCTCGCCGTAATGCGCGGGTTCTTCGTTGCCCGCGGTCCGGCCTTCAAGTCAAAGTATACGTCGGGCGCCTTTAGCAACCTCCACATCTACGCCTTGGTGAGCGAAATCCTGGGCCTGACCCCCGCAAAGAACGATGGAGACCTCAACGCCGTTCGCAGTCTCTTGAAATAAAGAGTGGGCCGGGATTCTTAATTTATTATTAATTTTTATCAGTCGAATAAATTTAATTCGATGATATTTAAAGGTTTTTGTGGCATCATAATTGTTGACTAATATAGTCATATATATGAAAATAAAGAGGTATCTGGGCTTACGCTGAGGAACGTGTGTGAAAGCAGGGGGTTCTCGCTTGGTTCGTTTACTCTTTGGGTTAATCGTCGCTCTATCTATATCCACCACCGGCTGCACGGGGCTGTACCGTCAGGATGAGCTCGCAAAAGCGGAGTTCTCGCTTGAGACGGATCTTTCCTCCATCAACGCCAGCTGGCCGCTCGGCACCACTAATCAGATTCGCATCTACAAAATCAGCGCCGGGCAACCGGCGCAGATGCTACAGGCCCAAGAACTGGAGTGGGAAATCAGCGGTGACCCCGTGTTGACGGTCACCTCCGCCGGTACCTTCCGCGCCCAAGGCCGGGGAGCGGCCCGAATTCGCGCGGCCTTGCAGAATCCCGCCAATCAGAAAAAAGTTTTCGTAGAAATTTCCGTCCGCGTTTCGGAAGCGGCCCCCCTCCGACTGCGAGTATCGCCGCTAGTCGGCGGTATTCCCCAAGGTTCGTTCCGAAATCTCCAAGCCACGATGACTTATACGGACAACACTACCCGAGATGTCACCTCCCAGGCGAGCTGGATTTCATCCCAGCCCTCGATCGCAAATTTTTCCGCGGGGAATCCGGGCCGTCTAACGGCGTCAAACTCAAGCCTTGGCTTGATTAACGTCCGCGCCACCCTCGGCGGGCTCACGGCCGACCTCAATGGCGTACGCGTCGCCGCCGCCGAGCTGCTTTCACCCCTGCGAATCACGCCGAGTAGCGTCGCCCAACCTTGGACTCTGGCGGAGATCCCGTTCCAAGCCGAGGCGATCTTCACCAACTCCAGTGGTCAATACGTGAACCTCACCTCCCAAGTGACCTGGCAGAGCCAGAACTCCGCGGTGCTTCGCTTCGACCCGGTCCGGCTGAACGTCGCCCGAGCGCAAGGCGCCGGCTCCACGGAAGTGCTCGTCAGTTACGCCGGCGCTCCCCCCGTCTATGTTAACGTCGTGATTCGTCCCGAACAGCTGCTATCGATTGATGTCAATCCAGCGGCCGCAAGCGTCCCGGCCGGCCAACGAGTTCCGCTTCGCGCCTTGGGACGGTTTTCCAACGGCACGACCTCAGATATCACCAGCGGCGTCGCCTGGCGCAGTCGACAGACCGACGTCGCCCTCGTTAGCAACGCTCCCGGGTCTCCGGGAGTCGTCACCGGAATACGCCCCGGCAACGCGGAAATCATGGCGTCGGCGGTGCGAAACCTGATCGCGCTCAGCGCGCCCGGAAGCCTCGAGCGCCCCGCGGAAGTGGTGGAGTCCGCCCGGGCGGTAGTGACGGTCACTCCCGCCGTACTCACCGGTATCACGATTGCTCCCCTTGTCGGCCCCGTGTACGTGGAAGATGTCCGGCCCCTCTCGGCCACGGGACATTTTTCCGACGGCACGAGCGTGCCATTCACCGACCGGGTGGTGTGGAACTCAACGGTCGGTGCCGTCGCCCAAGTGAGTAACGCGCCGGGATCCGAAGGGCAGTTGGTGGCCCTCGGCGAAGGCGTCACGCGTATCGAAGCCGTCGAAATGGGAAACGGCACGTCTCCCAAAACCGGGCGGCTGGACGTCACGGTTCTACGCCGTGCCCCGAGTCTCGTGAACGTTTTCTTGGACCCCTTCACCGCATCGGTGCGGGCGGGCACTTCTCAACGGTTCCACTTCATCGGGGCGTATTCAGATGGGAGCTCGCGTGAGCTCACCGCCGAAGCCCAATGGCAAAGCTCCGACCCTTCCGTAGCGGCGCTCGAGGAAAACGGACTATTTAAAACCCTGAAACCCGGCCGGGTCACGATCACCGCCACCGAGCCCGGGCAACGCCGTTCGGCCCAGGCGGCCCTGGTGGTTCTCGCGACGACCCCGCAGCTGACCTCGATCCAGATCAATCCGGAACGCGGTGCGGTTCGGGTAGGCCAAGCTATCGTCTTTACCGCCAAAGGGACCTTCGACGATCAAAGCACCCAGGACATTTCCACCAAAGTCGAATGGGGTGTAAGCGATCGGGAGCTGGCGACGATCGAGGCCTCGGGCATCGCCCGCGGACTAAAGGCCGGCCGTCTCGGCGTCATGGCCAAAGAACCGGGCAGCGGCCTCGTTGCGCAAGCCACGCTTGAGGTGCAAAACCGCGAACCCAATGAACTCAAACTCGTCTCGATCGAACTCGTACCTCCGCTCGGGAACTCCGGTCAAGTAGAAGCAGGAAAGCTCATTCATTACCAGGCGATCGGAAAGTTCAGCGATGGGCGGGCCGAACCCCTACGCGAAGGCATCTGGCGATCGGAGAAACCGGAAGTAGCGGCCAGCGAAGGCGGGGGCGCATTCAAAGGCGTTAAGGAAGGAGAAGCACGCGTTTCCTTCTCCACGGGGGCCGCGGGAGCGAACGAAAAAGCCGTGGTCACGGGGTACGCGCTTTTAAAGGTAACCGCCGCGGGAAAGACGCTCGTGGCGATCGAACTCTCCCCCCTGGATGCCGTTCTAGAAATCGACGAAACCGAAACCTTTAATGCCACCGGTGTCTATCAGGACGGCTCGCGCCGCAATCTCACCCACGAGGCCGCGTGGGCATCGGCTGATGCGCAAGTGGCGAAGCCCTTGGGATCGGGTGCATTCCGCGCCGGGGAAAAACCGGGACGTACGGAACTCTCGGCCACCCTGGATGGAATCACCGGCCGTGCGAGCGTCACCGTACAGGACGTCGCACTCGCCTGGATCGAAATCGCTCCCCCCGAAGCGAGCGTGGCGGCCGGCGAATTGCAAGCCTTTACCGCGCTCGGCATCTATACGAACGGCTCGCGCCGCGACCTGACCTCCGCAGTGCAGTGGACAGCGGACGACGAATCCGTGGCGAAAGCGGACGAAGCCCGTCCGGGCACGTTCATCGGGATCCAGGCCGGAAAAACCGCCAAAATCACCGCCCGCATGTCGAGTCACCGCGAAGGCGCGATCCGCTCGGTGCTCGACGGAATGTCCTTTGTCAGCGCATATTCCGGCGGCGACGTCACGGGGCACGCAAAACTTCAAGTCACCTCGGCGCGCCTGCTACGGGTGGAAATCCTACCCCTCGGATCGCTATCGGTGGCGAAGGGGAACTCGCTACGCCTCACCGCGCGCGGTTACTACGGCGACGGATCCGTGCGTGACGTCACCTCGCAGTTGGTATGGACGTCCGATCGCCCCGGGGTGCTGTCCGCGAGCGCCATGCAGCCAGGTATGATCACTGGAGTGAGCGTGGGCGCGGCGGTCCTACAGCTTGCCGACCGGGAATCCACTTGGGGCAGCCGCCTGGTTCAAGTAACGCCCGCCGTGCCGCGACAGCTCGCGTTCGCAGAAAACGCAGCGACCATCGCCAAAGGAGATCGCTACTCCGCCCAGGTTCTAGCTACCCTTTCAGATGGAAGCATCGACGACGTCACCGCGAAAGTCATCTTCTCGACTGAAGACAGGGGGATCGCGAGCGTGGGCGCCGCGACGGGAATTTGCCAGGGCCTAGGCGCGGGCGTGGCCAAGATCGTGGCCGAATTGCCGGATGTAGACCTCCCATCCGTCTCCATGGCGTTGACGGTAAAGGAAGTCGATCCCACCCGACTGGAAATTCAACCCGACCGCGGTGCGCTTGCCGTCGGCGAAAAACGCAAGTTCAAGGCCTACGCGCGTGGCGGCGACGGATCGCGTGTCGACGTCACGGCGCTTGCGATCTGGAAGAGCGATAACCGCGAGATCTTGAGCATTAGCAACGCCAAGGAAAATGAAGGTCACGCCGTAGCCCTCAAGTCAGGGGAGACGAAAATCTCCGCTGAATACGCCGTGCCCGGCGGTGAGAAAGTCGCGGCCGAGGTCGTCACGCGCGTCACGGAGCGAGGCATCGAGTCTTCATCCGAAACCGGAAGCGAGCCGGGCGACGAAAAATAAACCACCCCCCACCCGGGCATGGACAACCCGACGCGCCCGCATAGAATAGGTCCATGTTCTTTCTCGGCGTCATTGTATTCGGCGGATCCCTCGCGCTCGCCTGGGTTGACGAGATCAAGTTCCATCGCCCGCGGGCGCGCGTGGGCACCCTTACCGCGCTGGAAGCCCGTCAGCACGTTTTCGACTCCCTCGCGCTCGGGATATGCGTGATTTTTGTTTATTTCGTGGAGTATTCCGCGAGCCGGCGCCTGATCTACGTCCTTCTGGCGTTGGCCACGGCCCTAGCCGTTACCCGCGACGAGCTGAACCACCACCACGGCTGTTCGCGGGCGGAACTCTGGCTGCACTCCCTCCGCTACCTCTACTACCCACTGCTGCTGACTTTCCTAGGCATACTCTGGCCGTTTATTGACGGCGTGAACTTTCTCCTGAAAATCGTCCTTCCCTTCAGCGTAAAGATGCTCCGCCCCCTGTGTCTCGGATACCTGAGCGCTATCGCGCTATTAATCGCCTACCAATCTTGGTTCTGGTGGCGACTGACGCATCCACCCCTGCCGCGCAGCAAAGCCTCACCGGAAGGCGGAAAAGCCGGTTAAAATCCGCCTATTGATGCATCGCTTAAGCTCGATTAATCTTTAGAAGTGCGCCCTCGGGTCTTATCTGACTCATTTAAGTCCGACACATTCAGGAACCCGACCGTTGGGATATACTAGTACGAGGGGAAGATGACAGCAAAACAGACGAAAGTGCTCGTGGTGAGCCCGGACACCGGCGTTAAAGTCGACGTCTGCCGAATTCTAATCAAGCATGGCTTCAACGCCATCATGGCTTCCAATGGGCAAGCCGCGCTGTCCTTATTTGAAAAAAATCGCCCCGACATACTGATCACCGAATACCAGTTGCCAGATCTCAACGGAGACCGCCTGGTCGACCAGCTGAAAAACTCGCAAGCCAACTTGCCGGTGGTTTTCCTGGCTGGCCAGACCACGAATGAGGTTTTGGTCAACATGATCAAATACGAACAGCTAGTGATTCTCAAGCTGCCAACGAACGAGCAGAGCCTAACGCTCGCCATTCAGTACGTGCTCAACACGCAATCCAAGTACGATGGCAACGAAAAGCGCAAGTTTCGCCGGATTAAAACGCGGATCCCGATCCGCCTCGGCAACGGCAAGGAAGCGACTATTTCGAACCTATCCGTGGGAGGGGCCTTCGTGGAAACCACCGAGGACCTCGGGTCGGTGAACGAAACCTTGCATACCCAGATCCCCGATCTGGGCGGACTCAACACCATGAGCACCGTCGTCTGGAAGGGGAATAACGGCTTGGGCTTGAGATTTAATCAGCTCGAACCGGAAGAGCTATCGAAGATTGGCAAATTCATCTTCGACAGCCTCAAAGGCGCGATCGTCGCCTAGCTCTCAAAAGGATTAGTCCGCCACCAGCGTCTCGTACGAGATCGTCAACACGTGCCCGCGCGCCTGCAAGAGGGCGTTGCCGTTGAGCTGAACCCGGTTCGCGGGCGCCGGCAGGTAACTCCAGCCGTTGTCCGCGCTGTGCGGGATCTCGATGGCACCGTCAATCAGGACATCGATCGTATCCACGATCGGAATCGCCGAGAGCTGGAACTGCCGCTCGGCCTGGACGGCCAATTCATCTCCCAGCGCCACGAGCGGCGCCGAGAAGTTGGCTCCGATGTTGATCGGCGTGGCCATGGTTTGAGCCGCCGCCATCAGATAAATCTGCGGATAGTAAAGCAGCCCCGCCGGATAAGTTTGGTTCGTGGGCGGGGTATCCAGGTTAATGATGTAATCGAGCCGATGCATGTTCGCCACGTTGCCCTTCGCCGCCTGAATCCGGGCCAAAGTGCGGTCGATCCGTTGTTGGGCCGTTTCCACCGGCGGCATCGAATGGGCCGCCGCGTTCAGGCACTCGTCTTCATCCGAAACAATCACCAGCGATAACAAAGCATCATTACGCACGAAACCGGCGTTGGGCGCGGTCGGCACCGATAGCAGCGGGTCCAAGGTTTCATAGATGGACTCCAACCCCTGCTCATTGCCGCTTCCCCGAGTTCCGACGTTAACGTTGGCCTGGAACTGGGAAACCAGGTTCTGCGATGTATTTTGCAGATAGCGTTCAGCGGTACGGGACAACAGTCGGCCCGGCCCCGGACTTTGGTACCCGTAAAAGGCGCTGTTGGCGTTCGTCCCGCTCCAGTAATTGGAATTGCCACTTAAAGGAGTCACGTCGGTCGTGACCACACCCACGTGAAAATCCAAATTGCGCGTAATGAACTGATTGATGAATTGGCCGAACGACGTGGCCAATATGTTTTGTTCGTTTTCCATCGAGCCGGAGTTGTCCACCATGAACAAGATATCGATTTTCGCCTGCGCGGCCGCGACGTTATAGGATTCACTGCGCCCTTCGCGGTGAAAGCTCTGCTCTCCCGGAGAACTCGGGCCCCGCAACTGAGGCGCGATATACGCGGGAATCGGTTGCGTGCAACCCGCCAGCAAAAAGGCGGCAAACGACCAAGCGCTGAGCGCACGGACGGAAATTAAATTTTGACTCATACCACTCTCTACCCTTACTGACCCCTACCCTGGACTATTGCAAATCGGAAGCCGAAGGGCTTTAAACCGCGCTGGGGTGTAAAAGGCCGAGCCGAGTGACTACTTTGTTTTCAGCTGTCGAACTTCCCTACAACAATTCGCGCGGGGGAGGTCCGGGAAGACCTACGCAGGCTAGCGGAGCGCGAAGAGCATCTTGATGTCCCGGTCGTTGAACGAGATGCCGGCGCCCACCGAATACGAAAACTTTCCGTTTACCTGGCGAACCGAATCCACCCCGCCGCGGATGTAAATCGTCTTCAGGTAAGGGCTCTGCGACGGAAACCAGATGGCGTTCGCGCGGCCGTCGAACTGGTGGCCGCCCCTTCCATCCGCGCCGCTAAACCCCTGCGCCTCCACCCGGAGCAGCTCCTCATTGGTCTGCGGTCCCAGATTGAAAGCCACGCCCAGCGTGGCGTCCCCGTGATAGATGCCGGCCGAAAAATCAAGCCGGTGCCAAAACACCTTACCCAACATCGCGGTGAGCAGGATGCCTCCTTGCTCAGTGGTTACCGAACGAGTCGTGGTGCTAGCCGTGCCCGCCGTGGTGGTGACGTCCAGCACATTGGTTTTCCCGCGCGGATCGACCGACAAACCGAGCAGATAGTAGCGGTCGGCCGACGGCCAGATGCCCAACCGGAACCAGCCCCGCGCATCGCTGTAAGCCGGCAAAGCTTCCGCTCCGACATCCACCTGGAAACGTACGCCGCTCACCTTCGAAAGCAGCGAATTCAAATTCCGGAGGGCATCGCGCAGCTCCTCGGCATAGCTGGGGTCGTTGATCACCATGCCCACCGAGCCTTCGCCCTGGTTGATTCGCGTCACCATGTCGCGCATCTGCTCGATGGCGTCTTCGAGTTTCGCGAGCGCGCGTTGGGCCGTAGTGGTGAGATTGCCTTCCGGCGAAAGCGTTTTCGCCGCGTTCTCAAGCGTACGATTCAACTTCTGCATCGTGCGCTGCATGTCGACCGGGTTGAGCGACGTTTTGAGATTGTTCGTGAGCACGGAGAGTTCGCCCACGAGGCCGTTGACCTCGTTCACCAACTCCTGCACGTCTTGGCTCTTTTCACCGACCGGGATCTCCTTGCGGCTATCCTTCGCCTCGGCCACGTTCACGTTGGTTTTGGCCGCCCAAGCCGCGTCCACGCCCCACCCCATCGCCCAAAGCAATGGGTGGATCGGCCGGCTGGGTGCCCAGGTTTGCGCCGGCGCGGGAGTCGAGGTCTGCGAGGGAGCTGCGTCGTTCAACGTCTCATCGCGCGATTGCCCAACGTACTTCACGGGCTTTAGCTCCACGAATTTGTCGCCCAAGAAACCTTCGCCCTTCACATAGGCGCGCGTGTCCGGCAGCACTTCCACCGGCGCGGTGATGCAAATCCCCAAACGGACCTGCTGCTGAAAGAGCTCGACCGAATGAAGGTACCCGATCTGCAACCCGAGCGAACGGATGGGGGATTTCGTCTTTAGGCCCGTGGCATCCTCGATGTTCACGTGCACCAACTCGCACCCCCGCCACCAGAAGGGGCGATCGTTCACGAAGACGGTGATCACGCCGATCAGCGCCAGTCCGGCCAAGGAGAAGAGGCCCACTTTGATTTTTACGGTTCGGATGTTTTCGCCTGCCATAGTCGTACTCTTTCTATTCTGCAATCGGTCATTCGGCAATCAGTCTGGCAAATCCAAATGGAAGTAGCGACGTCAGCACGTAATCCGAGAGCAGAATCGTGAGACAGCTCACCACCACCGTCGTACGTGTGGCCTTGCCTACCGCGTAGGCGCCCCCGTGCGCACGAAACCCATAGAAACAACCCACCCAGGTCAGCACCAACCCGAACATCGCTCCCTTGGTCACGCAATGGGTGAGCTCGATCGGATCGACCACTTTGGAAAACTGACTCCAATAGACCGGCGTGCTCAATCCCATCACTCCGCAGGCCACGCCCGCGGCCGCAAGCGAAGCGATGCCCGCGAAAAGGACGGACAGAAGCGGCATCATGCAAACGCCCGCCACCACCCGCGGAGCCACGAGGTATTCCATCGGATCGATCGCCATGACCTCGAGCGCGTCGATCTGTTCGGAGATTCGCATACTGGCGATCTCAGCGGCCATCGCCGCGCCCGCCCGCCCGGTCACCATCACCGCGCCCATGACGGGAGCCAGCTCCCGGAAGAGTGCCACCCCGACGCTTCCGCCGAGTAAAGCCTCGGCACCAAAGTAATGAAATGACACGTAAAGTTGATAACCTAAAACAGCACCCATAAAGAGCGCCGCCACGAGAATAATACCTGTCGAAGTCACTCCGATAAATTCACACTGACGGAAGAACAAGTCGCGGCGCTTCCACAGACCCGGAAAGACTTTGATCGTCTCGTTGACGAAGAGCATAAATTCGCCCAATCGCTTGGTCCAGCGCACGAGTAACTGACAGAGATTCACGACCAATAGTAAAGACCAAAATAGGCGGAAACACAACGCTAATTGCTGAAACTGCTTTGCGGACGCCGTCACTCAGGTTAACTCTCGAGGGTGAATTTCTACTCCCGCCTAGTGCTCAAACGAGCCGGGCTGATCTGCATCATCGGGTTGCTCATCGCTATCTGGGGTGGCTATTACTCGATCCAGCTTTACAAGAATCTCCGGACAAACATCGAAGAGCTTTTGCCCACGGACGCTCGCAGCGTCATCGATCTCAAGGAAGTGACCGAACGGCTCGAGTCCACCGAGAATCTCGCGGTGCTGATTTTTTCGCCCAACCCCAAGGGCAGTCTCCGATTCCTGCACGATCTGGTCGACCGCCTGAAGCAAGTCCCAAAGTCCATCGTCGCCGGTACCGAGTATAAGATCACCGATGAGCTGAAGTTCTTTGATTCGCGCAAGGCACTTTACATGGAGATCGATGATCTCACCTCCATCCGAACCTACATCCGCGACCGCATCAGCTACGAAAAAGAACTCTACAACCCCTTGAATATTTTCCGGACCACCGAGATTCCGGAGCCCAAGCTCGATTTCGACGCCATGCGGGCGAAATACAACCAGAAGACATCGTCTTACTCCCACTTCCCGAACGGCTATTACGCCAATCAAGACGAGACGATCCGTATTCTACTCGTCGATCTACCGGGGGCCGCCTCAGGCATCGATGGGGCCGAACGCCTTCGTCACGCCGTCGATCAAGCTATCGCCGGTCTCGACCCGAAGGGCAACGAAGCCAAATACGGGGCGGGGCTGGACGTGAAGTTTTCCGGCAGCGTCCAGAACCTCATCGAAGAGCATCATTCGCTCATGGAGGATCTCGAGCTCTCTACGATCATCGTAGTAATCCTGTGCACGGTTTTCATGCTCGTTTACTACCGAACGATCGGCGGGGTCTTCGCGCTCATGGTGAGCCTATTCATCGGCACCCTGGCGACCTTCGGCGTTTCGTTCTTCGCGGTGGGCTACCTTAACGCCAACTCCGCGTTCCTGGGCTCGATCGTCATCGGCAACGGCATCAACTTCGGCATTATCTACCTCGCGCGCTACATGGAGGAGCGCCGCAAGGGCAATGGAAACATTCGCGGCGTGCACCTCGCCCTGACTCAGACCTATACCGCGACCCTGGTCGCCGCGCTGGCGGCAGGGCTTTCCTACGGATCGCTCATGCTCACCAGCTTCCGCGGCTTCAAGCAATTCGGCGTGATCGGCCTCATCGGCATGGTGATCTGCTGGATTTCGGCCTACACGCTGCTGCCGGCCCTTCTCACGGTCTGGCACCGCATCCTGCCGATCCGAGTAAAGCGCGAGCTTCCTGGCGACCCCAAGCCATTCCAGTTTTTCGCCGAGCCCATCATCTGGCTCATTCGTAAGTTTTCCCGCCCGATCTGGGGCCTGACTTTCGCGCTGACCGTCGTCTCGCTCATCACCTTCTTTAGCTACAGCGACGCCATCCTGGAAACCAACCTGGAAAAACTGCGTGATAAACGCAGCATCGAGCAGGGCTCGGCGTTTCTCTCCAAACGCATCGACGAGGTCTTCCAGCGCTGGCTCTCGCCCACCGTAATCATGCCGCACACCAAGGCGGAGGCCGTGCGCGTGGCGGAAGAAGCCAAGAAACTGCAGAGGTCTCAGGGCAGCCAGAGCCTGATCGCTTCCGTTTACTCAATCGACGATTTCGTGCCCTTGGGCCAGCCGGAAAAGATCCGGGTCCTGCGCCAAATCAAGTCGCAGCTCACGCCGCGCATTCTGTCCGCGCTCTCGCCCGAGGAAAAGAAACTCGCGTCCGAGTTTCTGAACGAGGAAAGCTACGTACCGGTGTCCGTCCAGGATCTGCCGCCGATGGTATTGCGCAAGTTCACGGAAAAAAGCGGGGCCGTGGGCAATCTCGTGTTGGTGGAACCGCCGGTGACCAACCCCACGAAGGACAGCAACAAGCTCCTGCAGTTCGTCCGCGACCTGCGCGCGGTGGCGGACAAGGTCACGCCCGGCATCCCGGTAGCCGGTCAATTCCCCGTGACCGCCGACATGATCGACGCCATTAAGCGTGACGGACCTCGGGCCACGCTCTTCGCCTTCGGCGCCGTGATCCTGCTCGTGATCGCGCTTTTCCGGAGCGCGCGCTTGATCTCGCTCTGCCTCTTCTCACTGATCCTGGGGGTAACCTGGATGGCGGGCGTGATCCTGGGTTTCGATTTCAAGATCAATTTCCTGAACTTCATCGCGCTCCCCATCACCTTCGGTATCGGCGTCGACTACGGCGTAAATATCTTCCAGCGTTACCGCCTCGATGGCCGGGGCAGCATCTTGGGGGTAATCCGCAGCACCGGCAGCGCCGTCGGCATGGCGAGCCTCACGACGGTCGTCGGTTACGGATCGCTCCTCATCGCCGGCAACCAGGCTTTCGTTAGCTTCGGTAAGCTCGCGGTCTTGGGTGAAATCACCACCCTGCTCGCGGCGATGATCGCCTTACCGGCTTACCTTTACTATCGCGACTCCGAAAAGCTGCAGATCGAAAATGCCCGCCCAAAAGTTCGCTTCCGGATCATGGAGCCGCTCCAGGTTTGGGGCCGTTTGCTACGTTACCGCGGCTGGGACTGGATCTTCCGCTGGCCCGCGTGGTGGCGATCGCTTTCGCCGCGCGAGCGCTGGATGCCGCTGGGGCTGATCGCGGGGTACGTGCTTTCCCTCCTTGCGCTCGGAGGCCTGCGCTCCGATCACCTGCTCATTTCGGGATTGATGCTGGCGCTAGCTTACCTCGGCAAACCGACCCGGGAGTTCTTGAAGTTCCTGCTACCCGTATTCCTCGTGGGCATCGTCTACGACAGCCAGCGTTTTTATGCCGACTGGCTGCGGGGGCCGATCCACGTGAAGGAGCCGTATCTCTTCGATAAGCGTTTCTTTGGCATCCAAACCGCGAAGGGCGTGCTTACCCCTAACGAGTGGTGGCAGCTACATACGCATCCGGCGCTCGACCTCGTTACCGGCTTCGCCTACCTGGTTTTCGTCGCGCTCTTCGTCTTCAGCGCCGCCTACTTCATGTTCTGGCTGGGCTTCCACGGGACGCATAAATATTCCGCGCGGGAGATCGTGCGCAAGGCTCCCCGCATGATGTGGACGTTCTTTTGGACCAACTGCCTGGGCTACTCGACCTACTACTGGTACGCGGCCGCGCCGCCCTGGTACGTGGCTCAGTACGGATTAGGCCCCGCCCGTCTCGACGTGCCCGCGAGTTCGGCGGGCGCCGCGCGCTTCGATCAGATCCTCGGCACCCACTTTTTTAGCGAGATGTACGGGCGTGCAGCCGACGTCTTCGGCGCCATCCCATCTTTGCATGTGGCTTATCCGCTGATCTCGGTGCTTTACGCATACAAATTTGGATCCCTGCGGCGTTTCTGCGTCTTCTTCTACTTGCTGATGTGCTTTTCGGCCGTGTACCTCAACCACCACTACATCCTGGATCTGATGTGGGGTTCGGCCTACGCGATTCTGATCTACTTGGTCGTGGAAACCGTCGGCGAATACCGGGAGCGCACCCATCGCCACGGTTCCGAAGCTTACCTCGAGGCCGGGCACGAGCGCGAAGTGAACGCGCACTAGCGCTCCCTTGGGGACCCGATCAGGACCCCCAAAGGCAGGCGCCTACGCCTGCCAAAGTTTTTCTTTTTCCATTAAGTCGAAAACTTCTTCCAGCACGCCCACGGCGGCATCGATGGTGCCGGTATCGATGGACATCGCGGGTTGAATGCGGAAACTTGGCGCGTAAGCCATGGTGAGCAATCCACGCTTGAGGCACTCGGTGAAAACACGCTGACACGCCTTTTTGCTGAGCGGCTCCTTCGTCACCTTGTCGCGAACCATCTCGAGCGCCAGGAAAAGTCCCGCTCCCCGCGCCTCGCCGATAAAGGAGTATTTTTCCTCGAAGGGCTTGAGCTTGCCCAGGAAATAATCCCCCATTTTACGGGAGTTCTCGACCAATCCCTCTTCCTCGATGATTGTGAGCGCCGCCGCGCCGGCCGCCGCGCCCAACGGGTTTCCGCCGTAGCTGGAAGAAGACCCCGAGGGAACGCTCCAGGGCTGCGCCTTTGAGATGTCATCCGTAGTCATCACGGCCGACATCGGAAAACCACCTCCGAATTGCTTACCGAGCGTGACGATATCGGCCTGCACACCCGAATGGTGGGCGCCCCAGTACTTACCCGTGCGACCAAAGCCCGTGATCATTTCGTCGATGATCATGAGCGCGCCGATCTCCTTCGCCACTTCCGCCACGGCGGGCAAGAAGTCATTCGGCGGAATCACATTTCCGGCCGTGCCCTGCATAGGCTCGGCGATGATGCCCGCGACCGCGCCCGCGGTCCCCAGCTTAACGTGTTTGCGCAGATGCTCCACGCAGGCCATGCCGCAGCTTGGATTCTTTAACTGAAAGGGACAGCGATAACAGTTCGCGTATGGGACAATGTGCGAACCCGGCACCATCGGGCCGAGGCCATTTTTAAAGTCCGAGCCCATGAGCGATAGCACACCCATGGTTTTGCCGTGGAACCCGCCCCAAAAACTGATGAACTCGTACTTGCCGGTATGGCACTTCGCGAGCCTCAGCGCGCTCTCCACCGCTTCCGCGCCTCCGGAATAAAGTTGCGTGCGATACACCGAGGGGGTCGGGCGATTTTTCGAAAGCTGCTCGAACAAGCGCACGCGCGCTTCCGAAGTGAAGCTCCCCACCGAAGCCTTCGCCACCTGCTTCTGGATCGCTTCGACGAACTTAGGGTGTGAGTGGCCCAGTCCGTTCACGCCGATACCGCCAATGATGTCGAGAAAAGTGTTGCCGTCGACATCCGTCACGGCGCTGCCGCGAGCCTCGTCGACCACGATGCCCGCCATGAGCGCAAAGCCTTGTAAGCCGGGGGCAAGCGCTTGCTCCTCACGGGCACGAATCGCTTGGCTCTTCGGTCCAGGCACGGGGGTTTTCAAGACGGGCTTTTGATTTTTCGGCTGCTGGATTTCCATAGGCTAACCGCCCGGATATACTTCATGGCGGGAAAAATAGCCCGATAAAATAGGGGTTTTGGTGGACCTAGACCTTGGGCGACCGGCTGGTGGCGTTCGCGGGCGCGGCTTCGGCGTCGTCAGAGCCGGCAATCTGCTCAAGCTCCTGCCGGGCTTCCGTGAGCGCTTCCGCTTGCTTGAGCTGCTCACGTGCCTGGTTTTCCCGTGCGCGCACGGCTTTCGCGATCGCCACTAGGCGCTCGATCGCCGAGAAGTTCGCCAGCACGGCGATGATCCCCACCGCAAGCACCATGGGATAACCCACGGGGACCGGCACGTTGAGGTACGCCGGCGTCTCAAACCAAGGAATGCTGATGGGTGCGAGCGCGGCGCCCACGGTCATGAAAATCGCGCGCTCCGTACGCCGCATGTTTCCGCGCGGTGGCTTCACCTGCAGCGCTTCCGCTTTGGCGGTGGAGTAGCTCACCATGAACGAGCCCATGAGCGCGAGCAGCGTCAGCACGACCAGCTCGGACATATCGCGATAATAAACGCAAAGCCCACCCAGAAAGAAAAATTCGCTGTAGCGATCAACGGTGGCATCGAGCACTTCGCCCGCGTCGGAAGCCCGTCCGGTCATACGCGCGACCATGCCATCCAGTGCGTCGAGCAGCGCCGACACGGTAGCGAAGGCCGCTCCGAAACCAAAGTGACCGAAGGCCAAGCAAGTCCCCGCCGCCAGCCCCAAAACCAAACAAGCCCAAGAAAGCATGTTTGGCGTCACCCGAAAGAACACCGCCAAACGGGCGAAAGGCTGCAAACTCCAGTAGACCATCTCCATGGGGCCCTTCTTCAAAAGCAAACCCGTGCCCTCCCGATCCACGCGATCAAAGCGCGCGCGCCCCACCACGACCAAACGAATCACGTAAGCGATGATGAGGGCGAAGAGCAGACCGAACAAAATGATCGTGTTGATCAAGTCCCCGGTTAACTCAAAGAAGGTTCCGTCGATGTGCATCATTCAGAACATAGCACGACAAACCCCGTCTGCCATTTAAAAAACAGCGAAAAACCTCTAAGATCTCATAGCCTTACCTGGCACAACCTGCCTACCGCAGATGCTACCGTCACTTTACCGTCATTCTTTAGGTATGCGGGGCTTCCCACCGATAAGTTACTAGAATGGCTCGATTTACAATCAACGTAAGAAACCTACCTAGCCTTTTCCTGCTTGCCTATTTCTGCCTACAAAACAGCGCTGCCCTAGGAAGCTGCCCAGAAGAAAAAATCCGCAGAGTCCTGGACCATGGTGCCGCCGACTCCCTGTTTCCCCTAAACGCTTCAACCGAGAAACTGATTACCCGCTCCAGGCAGCGGCTGGCTCCCTATGGGAAAAATGGGCGCTCGGCGGTTATTTTATCACGGCAAGATGCACACGAAGTCTACGACCCCTCCTTCGTGGCCTACTTAGACAGATTGGAGTCAGAGGGCATCGGTATACAAATCGTGGGTTCGTCCAGTTCGGGCACTTTCCGAGCTGGCGGTGACGTCGACGTCGTGCACGCCTTTTCATTTAGGGGGGACGGAACCCCCGAGTCTGCAATCTTACAACGGGCGACCGCGATCGCGACAGAACTTGATAGCCCATTCGTGATCGACCAAGCTCCCAGTCTAATTCTTGGCGTCATCGGCGCCCGAGAATTCAAAGCGTCTGCTAACCAGGCACCCATGACCCCGCGGAGCTTACTCCGATTCAAGACCCAGCCCAAAGGAACCGTAGTCATCGAAGAGGCTGTCCCTGGAGCACTCGAAAAGTTTCTTGCCGGAGAAGCGTGGTTGATGAACGTCGACACAGCATCCCCTACGGATATTTTCCGAGCCGTGTATGACGTCGCAGCCGGGCACGCATCTCACTTCTCGAAAGCGCAAGAACCCAAAATTGTGGAAGCTCTCCAAGAACTAGCAGCGAAGAAAGACCCCTACATATACCACTTTATCCGTCTCCTGGACGGACGACGTCTAGAGGAGGTCGTTAGAAACCTATTCGAACGCAACCCTCCGCCGAAAGGAATGGATGTCGAACACGTGATTCGATACCTAAAGAACTCGGGTCGCTAGCACCTTAAGCGTTTTCGCCTTCGTTATTAGGCGTTTTCGCCTTCGTCGATGCCGTAATGCGTGAGGCCCAAGTGATTGATGAGCTCTTCGTTGGTGAAGAAGCGCAACGTGTTCTCGAGCTTCAGGAGCTGCGTCGACAGATCATGCTCGGCGCGCAGGCCCGGTTTCACGACCGGCGATTTGAAGTAGAACGAAAGCCACTCTTGAATGCCGCGCATTTCGGCGCGCGACGCGAGATCCATGAACAGCGCCAGATCGAGCACGATCGGGGCGGCCAAAATGGAGTCGCGGCAGAGGAAGTTCACCTTGATCTGCATCGGGTAGCCCAGCCAACCGAAGATGTCGATGTTGTCCCAGCCTTCTTTATTATCGCCGCGTGGTGGGTAGTAATTGATGCGGACCACGTGGTGGATGTCTTTGTAGAGCTCGGGGTACATTTCCGCCGAGAAGATGTCCGTGAGCACGCCGCTCTTGGTGACTTCCTTCGACTTGAACGAGCCCGGATCATCGAGCACTTCGCCATCGCGGTTACCGAGGATGTTGGTGCTGTACCAGCCAGCGACGCCCAACTGGCGGTTGCGCAGGCCGGGAGCGATGACGGTCTTCAACAACGTTTGACCCGTCTTGAAATCCGAACCCGAGATCGGGGTAGCCATTTCGTTGGCCAGCTCCTGCAGGCAGGGCATTTCGACCGACACGTTCGGCGATCCGTTGGCGTAGGGCACCCGCTCTTTCAGCGCGGCGTACGTGTAGATCTGCGCGGGCGAGATCGAAGGATCGTTGTTACGCAGGCCTTCTTCGAAAGCCTTCACCGACTGGTGCACGGCCGTAGGCGGCGTATACACTTCGGTGGACGCGCACCAAACCATCACGGCGCGATCGCAGCCGTTGTCTTTCATGAAATTACGGATGTCGGCGCGGAGCTGTTCGGCGAGCTCCATCTTGTTGGCGCCCTTCTTGACGTTCGGGCCGTCGATGCGCTTCACGAACTCGTGATCGAAAACAGCCGCCATTGGCTTGATCTTCGAGAGCGGTTCCTTCACGGCTTCCAGCAATTCTTTTTCGAGCACTTGCGCGTTCTTCGCGGCTTCGTAAGCGTTCTCGGGGAAAATGTCCCAGCCACCGAACACCAGCTGATCGAGCGAAGCGAGCGGTACGAGATCCTTCACCAGCTTATGACGATTCTCCGTACGCTTGCCCAAACGAATCTTGCCGAGCTGAGTGTACGAACCGATTGGCTGCGAGATGCCTTTCTTGACGGCTTCGACGCCGGCGTAAAAAGTAGTGGCCACCGCCCCCATGCCGGGAGTGAGAACCGCGAGCTTCCCTTTGGCGGGTGTAATGTTGCGGGCCGTGCTTTTCTTTGTACTCGACTGGGTCGTTGGCTGAGCCATGCTATGAATGCTCCTTATGGATTTGAAACCTAAGTGAATTAGTCCACGGAGCCCCAGAGCGCAAGGCCATAATCACCCAGCATTTTGATCAGAAAAGGCGGCAAAACCCCGTTTTGGGCAATCCACCCAAAATTACGCGGTGGGCAAGCCCAAAAGAGGCTGTTCCTGGCACCGATCGGCGGCCGAAGCGTAAGCGGCCATGATGAGCTCGATGCAGAGATACGACTCGCGGGCTTCTTTTCCCACGAATTCGCCGCGCGCGATGGCGCCCTTGAATTGATCAAAAAGCGAGTTAAACCAGCTTACGTGGCTCGCATCCATCCAATGCGAAGCGATCGAGCGCTTCTCGACGTTCCATTTCACGGCGCCTTGGGCGACGTCGGGGCCGGAGGTTTTTTCGATAGTCGCCAGCTGGAGATCGTCGTCATCGACGGTGACCGCGCCGCGCTCGCCTTGAATGCTGTAAATGACCTTGCGCACGCCCGCCGTCCAAGTCAGGTAGGCGTGGGCCGAGCCCGTAGGGAACGTGAGCGTCGCGGTGAAATTATCTTCCGTGTCCATGGGCGAACCATCGGGCTTCGTGCCTTGGGTCGACATCTTCGCCGTGACCGCGGTGGGATACGATCCCAGCCAATCGAACATCAAATAAAAGCTATGGCTACCGTGGTCCATCGCGATGCCGCCGCCACTGTAGCGGTTTTCGCGGCGCCAGTGCGTGTTCCATTCGGTCACGCCCTTGGCGTGCGTGTTGCGGTAGGTGCTGAGCGCCACCGACTTCACGCGGCCGATCTTGCCGCTGTCGATGATCTCGCGAATAGCTTTCACCACGGGCGCATGCTTGTAGTTGTGACAAGGGAAAAGCACGCGCTGGGCGTCCTGAGCATGTTTCAAAAGCGCACGGGCGTCTTCCAAGGAAGTGGTCAGGGGCTTTTCGCAAAGCACGTGTAAGCCGCGATCAAACGCCGCGTGCGCGATCTTCGCGTGGTCACAAGGAGGCGTGGAGATATCGACGAAATCAAGCTTGCCGGTTTCGCCGGCGAGCAGCGATTCGTAGTCACTGTAAACGCGCACGCCAGGCAGGGTTTCGGCCGCGATCTTGCGCCGGCCCTCGCAGATGTCGGCCACCGCCGTGATCTGGACATCCTGCTGCTTTTGAGCACGCTCGAGGTAGGCCGGGATATGGCCTTTGCCTGAGATGAAACCGTAGCCGATAACCGCGCCGCGAAGCGTTTTTTGCGATGAGCTCATGCTCCGGTCATACCGCAGGCGGGGCGGCGGCTCAATCGGGTTCTATTTGGACTTAGTTCAAGCCCACGGCCTGCCGGATGCACTGCAAATACGCCTTGGCATCGATAAAATAGTCCGACCGCTGGCCAAACGATTTTTCGCCGTGGACCGGGTGCGAGATCCAATGGAGCGGTATTCTATCCGGCATGGCCCGGGAAACGACGAGGTTCGCACCCTTTAACTCAAAGTCAGTGGTATTCCGAAAAGTGATCGCTTTACGGCCAGTATCGGTCAGGACTCCCGAACCGTGTTTTGAGTGGAAGGTATCGAATTGAAGGTAAGGAAGCGAATCTTGCGCATAAAAGGCAAACCTGATTTCCTTTGCCGGCGTCTCGCCAACGGCTTCCCACTTCACCCTGCCTTCCCCATCTACGTTTACCCCGACCAAGAACACGGTATGGTGGCCGCTCCCAACCTCGCGCTGAAAATAGACTTCCCGGGAATAGCCGAAGGATTTCATGTCTAAATAAAGGCGATACTGGTCACCCGCACGAGTCAGTTTTGTCGAGTGCTGATTCAAATAGTGACGATCGTACAGATTCGCTTGATCGGCGATTTCATGACCGAACCCTTCTAGAGTGGATTTTGTTTGGTGAAATGCGCAGTCCCCGATCATTTCGGCAAACCCCGGAGAAAGCCCTTCGATCGCAAAGCTTTCGGTCGTCGAAGGCGCGGAGAGCGGCACCGACCCTTCGAAAATAGGTTTGTTGATCGTGGATTCTTCTTCGCCCCCGGGATTTGTGGGCCCGGGAGAATTCGCCGACGAAATGGGAGCGGGAATGGAGTTGCTACAGGCCGTGGCGGTGAACACCGTTGCCAATAAGATCAGATGCGCGGTCGCCTTCATGAAGATTTCCTTCCTGGCTCCGTACACCTAGCTAAAGCGCACCTCTTATATAATTCATTACTTATTTAGTCAATTACTGATGTGTGTGATTTTTCACCTGAAATAACCCCCATATAGACAGACCCCGAACGCTGTGTTTGTTTGAGTTCATGGCTGACCTCATCCCCAACCGCATCGAAAAGCACAGCGACCGTGAAATGCTCATGGAGTGGAACACTGGAGAACGCTTCTTGCTCCCCTACTTCGAGCTGCGCTTCCACTGCCCCTGCGCCAACTGCGTGGATGAGATGACCGGCGTGCGGACGCTGAAACGGGAGTCGATCGTGGCAACCGTGAAGCCCACGGCGGTGGAGCTGGTCGGACGCTACGCCATCCGGGTGAACTGGAGCGACCTACACAACACCGGGATGTACCCCTTCGACAAGCTCTTCGAGCTCTGCATGAAGACAGGTCAACGCATCGATAACTAGCAACGCGGAGGAACGGGTGCTGAAAGATTCCGACTGGCTGCTCGACCCCGGTAAGTGCCCGGGTTTTCTGCGGGCAAAACCCGTCGCCCACGTGGAAAAATCGCCCGCGATTCATCATACCGAACACCTGTATGTGAACATCCCCAAGCGCTACGCGCTCGTAAATGTCACCGACCACGTGGAAGAAGTGCTCGCTCGCTCGAAAGTCACCGACGGCTTCTGCTTCGTCAGCGCCATGCACATCACCGCCGGCGTCTACATCAACGATGCCGAAGGCGGCCTTTTGCGGGACATCTCCCGCTGGATTGAAAATCTCGCCCCCTATGGCGAAGACTACGAGCACCACCAAACCGGCGAAGATAACGGTGACGCCCATCTGAAGTCCTACCTCACCAATCACGCCCTCACGATTCCCGTGACCAGCGGAAAACTCGACTTCGGAACCTGGCAGCAGGTATTTTACGCCGAGTTCGATGGGCGCCGGGAGAAGCGAATCTTGGTGAAAATCACGGGAATTTAGCCTCCCCCGTACCTGAGTACCTCTTTGATGCCAGCACAACATAATGTATTTATTGAGTAATTTATAATTGACTATTTCAATCAATTTAATTAGACTGATGTTTCGTTAGGGTTTTTCGCGTATTCGGGGCCGGAAGACTCTCAGGGGCAAGTGAAATGGGGACTCTGAGGGCTCGTCGGGTAGGCAACACGCCTGCCTTAGGCAATGGGACTGATTTAGGACTCAAATCAAACGCAGGCGGAGCGTTGCTCGAAGTAAGCATCGCGGCTTTGCTCATGGGCATCATCGCCGTGACGTCGAGTACGTTCCTGCACAACACGTCCAAGAGCGTGCGCAGCTTCGCGAGCATCGGCGAAGCAACGAACGACTCGGGGCTCATCAACATGACGTTGGCGAAACCGGATACGTGCATGGGCTCATTGCGCCTAGGGGCCAATCCCGTCCGTATTAACCTGCAAGCTTCAATGGGAACGGCACAAACGGCCGGCATCGACCGCATCGTGCTTCCCCCTGGCAATACAATCATCGCCCAAAACAACCAGGCGGGCACCGGCTACCGGCCGCAAACGATTAGTATCGCCCGCGTGAGCGATCCCGTGCAGATGGGTCCGAATCTTCACGAAACCGCCGTCGTTTTAAAAATCGAATATCGGAACCGTATGCCTGCGGGTGCCGGGAACACGGGCGTGGGCGCACCCACGATGTCCAAACAATTCGGCGTGATCGTCCAGACCGCGACCGGTAACGGCACCAACGTGCCGATCGTCGGCTGCCGCGGCTCGGACATCGAGCAAGGTCAAGCGGGCTGCTTGGCCATGGGAGGAACCTGGAATCCGAACGCCAATCCCAAATGCATGGTCTCGGCGCTCTCGATCGCCGACGACGTACCCAACCGCGATCAAGGCCTGGCCTATCTCGCGAACCTTCCGGCGGCGGATCGCCCTGGGATTTTCACCGAAGGCGTGATCCACGCGAGACGCGCGGTGGAAAGCGAACTGGGCTTCAAGGCGATCTCCGATAGTCTCGGGGTAAGCTCCCAGGAAATCGTCGGATATTATTCGCTGCCCGCTACCCAACCCGACAATGGCGCCTACCAACTTTTCTCTCGTGCGCTGGGAACGCGGAACTCGCCCGGCTCCCTCTTGAACCAATCGAGCCGAATCGTGCTCGGTTCGATCCGGGCCCGCGGCTTACAGGGCCCCAGCTGGACGAACGACGCCGCGTCGACCAGCGTGGATTTCGTGGCCGAGCCCGGATGGGCGGCGGCCAGCGGATCCAATCCCGCCTCCCTTCCCTCGCGCATCGAGCTGCGAGCGATGGGACCGAACCAAGGCGCTCTCAGCTCCAGCACTCCCGCGGCCGTGACCGTCCGCTGGGACGGCCTCTACGTGAAAGATAGTGGAGGCGCCAACACGCTCACCCTCACTAAACACGCGACCACGACGGGAACCCCACGCACGGTGGGAAAACTGGGCGTGTATGATCCGGCAGCCGCGAACTCGAAGTTCGAGGTCGACGCGGAAACCGTGGGCGCGGCCACGCCGGGACGCGTGCTCGCGGCCAACGCGAATGGGCAAGCCAGCTGGCAAAGAATCGAAGTCGTCGAGCTGGGCCTGGACCTAACGGGCATGTCGAACTTCGTCCATCCGAGCGGGGTACCCATTTCGGTACCGACCAACCTTTCCGTCCAGCACGCGGCTCGCCCCGTTGTCCCGAACGGCAATGCCTTTACCGCTTCTAACTCTTGGTCCTGCTCGCGGGATCAGGTATCGCCCGGAGTATTCAGTGAGTTGGCCTATTTCCCGATGGATGGCTCCGGCAACGCCGGGCCAGCCGTCATCAAGACATGGAACCTGAGCACGCCGTCGGCTTTGGGCACCGGCAGAAACTGGGATTTTTGTTCCGTAGGCGAGTACCGCCACGACACCGGCCCGCACGCGACGAACGGTACGGGCGGGCATCTGGAAAACCAGGCCAACGCCAATAACATCGACGGACCGCACGACTCCCACGCTGGCGGCAACGGGGGCGGCTCCTGCCGCGTATTCAAAGACAACGCTGGGAACTGGAAAATTCTGGCCAGCGTCTGGGGCCAGAACTGCGTGAACTGTCGGCCGACTTGCTTCCGAATCAGCGGCAACTAAGCGTTATTCACTTTGTCCACAGGCGGGGGCACCACAGGCACCACCCGGGGTGGGTTGGCAAACGGCGGCGGGTTTTTCCGCCGCCGCGCTGGCTTCGAAGCCGCCCGAGCCTGACGAGCCCGAGGAATTGCCGGCCTTCTTACCACCGCCAGCGCGACCGTAGTCGGTAGAGTACCAACCCGTTCCCTTGAGGGAAAACGAAGTCAGGCTCATGAGCTTCTCCACCGGCGCTCCGCAGTCAGGGCAGTCGCGGATGGGCGCGTCCGAAAATTTCTGAATCATTTCATGAATCTTTTCGCACTTGGCGCATTTGTATTCGTAGACAGGCATGGGCGCTATTTAGGGGATTCTCGGTGATTTTGTCAAGAATCCCCCCGGGTAGGCGGCCACCTTTCTGGTAGGATGAGGGGATGCTACACACCCCTTTTACCGAACAGCTAGGTTGCGAACTGCCCATCATCGCGGGGCCGATGTTTCTCGTCAGTGATGAAGAGCTCGTCTCGGCCGTCAGCAACGCGGGCGGCGTGGGGGGGATGCCCTCGCTGAATTGGCGCACGACCGAAGAGTTCCGGCAAGCGGTGCGGGCGACGAAGGCGCGCACGCAGAAACCCTTCGCCGTGAACCTCATCGTGAACCAAAGCAATCCACGTCAAGCGGCCGACCTTCAGGTTTGCGCGGAAGAGCGCGTGCCGCTCGTGATCACTTCGCTCGGTACGCCCAAGGATGTGATTCGTGAAATGCACGCCGTAGGCAGCAAGGTATACTGCGACATCACGACGCTCGACTACGCCCGCAAGGTTGAAGACCTCGGCGCCGATGGCGTGATCGCCGTGAGCGCCGGCGCGGGCGGCCACGCGGGTCCCACCTCCCCGCTCGTGCTGATCCCCTACCTCAAAAAGCACCTCAAGATTCCCATCGTCGCGGCCGGCGGCATCGCGCACGGCTCGCAGATCGCC
Source organism: Bacteriovoracia bacterium (assembly GCA_050251055.1). Classification (GTDB taxonomy): domain Bacteria; phylum Bdellovibrionota; class UBA1018; order UBA1018; family JBFWNL01; genus JBFWNL01. The sequence continues at coordinate 76,131 of JBFWNL010000007.1, read as the reverse complement.
GCCGCCCTCGCGCTCGGCGCCTCGGCCGTACAGATCGGCACGCGCTTCATTGCGTGCCGCGAAGCCAAAGTAAAAGAGAACTACAAAAAAGCCATTCTGGATGCCGAACCCGAGGACATCGTGCTCACGCTCAAAGTCTCCGGTACTCCGTGCTCGGTCATCAACACACCTTACATCCAGAAAATTGGCCTGGGTCTCAACCCCCTCGAGAAGCTGTTGATTTCAAATGCTCGCACTAAAAAATACGCGCGCATGCTGCGCTACTACCTCGGCACGAAGGCGCTAGAAAAAGCCGTAGCCATGCCAACCTGGAAGGAAGTCTGGAGTGCCGGCCAGGGCGTGGGTCTCATCGACGAAGTGTTGCCGGCGGCCGAAATCATGCAGAACCTGGCGAAAGAGTACCGAGAGGCGGTATCGGGGCTGAAGGAGTTATAAGCTTCGTCATCGATCAGGCCGAAGCCTGGCTCGCTACTCCCAATATTTGATCATCACAAGGAAGTTTATGATTCGGAAAGACTCGGAAGCGAACGAGCCCGAGTCCTTGCCCAGCACGTAAAGAAAGCTCAAGTCCCCGCCCACGGAGAAGGTCTCGCTAATGAAGTGATCGTAGCCCAGGTGCAAGCCGGCCGAGAGCGGAATGGTCGCGCCGGTCGTGCCGTTGTTGTCGACCGAGACCACGGCCAATCCCAGCATCGGCCCGGCCATCAGCCCCGAGAGCTTACCGTCGAAGATGTAACTATACTGCGCGCCCACGAGCGAAATGCTCGCACCCGACTGGCTGGTCTGGGCCAAGTTGTTGCCAGCATTCAGAGCTTGGCTCGAAGAGTAGAAATAGAGCGCGAACTGGGTTTTTTCCGTGAGGTCGATCCCCAGGTTGAAGCCGAGATTAAGGCGGATTTTTTTGTCGCTGCCGGTGGGAAACGCCATCCCGACCCCGAGACCGGCTGAAAGGTTTTGCTCGTAATCCTCTTCCCCATCCTCGAGCGGACGTTCGGGGGACGGGGTGGCGGTGGCCGTCGCGGTCGCGTCCGAGGCTGGCGGCGCGCCGACGCGGGCACCCCCGCGCGCGGCGAAAGCCGGGTCCGCGCCGAGGCCTATTACCCCGAAGCTCGTCACGACGATGAGCAAGTGCAGCCCATTCTGGTATCGCATGGGAAAAGTGTAACCGAATTCAGAAAATGCCACGAGGCAAATGTCAGAAAATCTTGAGGTGACCGGACTAGTGACCGTGGGAGGTAAAGTACAAGATCACGCCGACGATGGCGATCGCGCCACCGGCGATCACGTCGGCGTAGTGCTCCAGCAGCGGATGGTCGAGCTCGAGTTTGCCCGAGGATACGAGCCACCCCGCTCCGCCGAGCGCGGCAATCACCCCCACCGCAAAAGCCACCGCGGAGGTAAATAGCCCGTGCGGCCCATGCGGCGCAGCGGCGATGAAGATCGGCAGCACGGCAAAACAAGGAGAGAAGCCCAGCATGAAAAGGAAGGCGAACGGCTTTTGGGTGTTTTTAGGATTGGGGCCGTGATGACCATGCCCATGACATGCGTGATGACGTCGGTAGTTTAGGATCGCATAGAGCAAACCAAAGACCACGAGGAGCAATCCGCCGTAACGTTCCACTTCCTCTTCGTAATTCACCCACGAGTAGGTCCCAAATCCCACGACCGCTCCCGCCACCAGGAGCGAAACGAGAATATGCCCGGCCGCCGCCGTGAGCGCGCCCAGGAAAGTGACCTGACGGTTCCACTTGCGCGATTTGGCGATCAAAACCAGCGGCAACCAATGCGCTGGAGACAGGGAGTGAATGAAGCCCACGAAGGCCGCGGACCCCGCTAATAAAAGTACATCCACAGTGCGCTTTACTTAATTGGATTTGTCAGGAAAATCCACAGGATTGTCAAAACCAGGCTAAGGCTTGGCGCAGATTCCTCGTTCCACGCTTTGCATTTGCCGGTGAATGTCCAAGGCCGTACGCGAAATCGCCTGGCGGTCCCGCCTTTCGGCAAACCCATAGAAGGCCACGAGTTCATTCGCCAGCTGGGAAAGCTCGCGTTTGAGGTCCCGACGTTCCGGGTAGTTTTCCATGACGTCGAGGTAGGCCTGCACGTCACGAAGGGCGTCGACACTCCAGTCTTTCCATCGATCCCAGTCGTCCTCGCCCAGTAATGAAGGCGGTGAAGGCACCGACGCGATCGCACGAGAGGGTTCGGCAACGAACGCGACCTTCGCCGCGTCCACGCCACGCTTGAACTGTACGAACTCGCGCGCGCAAACTTCCTCGAGCTTCTCGCTATGGCAAGAAACGAGGCTCAATCCGGCGAAAATCACGACTAAGGCAAAACCTCTCGACATGCCCCTACCCATCGGCAGGATTTGCCCAATTCCGCACCCCGAGCCTAAAAACATCCGAGAGAAATATTTTTTCCGATTTTCCCGTCCGAAAAAAGGTCGAGCTTGCTCCGGAAAAATGCGGTAATTTCCTGAAAACGCAGTCTAAACTATTTTAGTCAGTCTTAAATCCGACTAACTCAATCAACTATAAGTAGCCGAAATCAATCAAGTTTCCCCTAAAGCCGCGAACGCCCGCACCGATGAGTTGCATGTAACCGGCAGGGATTGCCCAGTTCGCAACCGTGAGACTCAGGCTGAGATCGAATGGTTCGGACTGTAAAACAGACATTCACGGAGGGCTTATGACGACAACACGAGGAGGATAGTATGGGATTGCGTATAGCCACAAACACTCAAGCACTCGCCAGTCAGCGGTACTTGGGAATTAATAAGAGAATGCAAGACACCTCCCTGGAGCACATGGCTTCGGGGTCACGTATCAACCGCTCCGGCGACGACGCCGCGGGCTTGGCCATCAGCGAGAAGTTGAAGGCTCAAACCCGTTCCTTGCAACAAGCCAACCGTAACGCCAACGACGGGATCAGCTTGGTGCAAGTGGCCGAAGGCGCCATGAACGAAATCGGCAACGTGCTCATCCGTCTGCGCGAACTGTCGATCCAAGCGGCTTCCGACACCATCGGTGACACGGAACGCGGCTTCGTCGATAAGGAAGTTCAGCACCTGAAGTCCGAAATCGACCGCATCGCCCAAAGCACGGAATTCAACGGCACCAAACTTTTGAACGGAACGTCCCCGCCCCTGGAAGTCCAGATCGGCATGGGTAACGATCCGACGCAAGATCGCCTGCGCTTCGACTCGCAAGAACAGGTCGCGACGCTCCAGGCCCTGGGCTTGGAATCCGCCAACACCATGAGCAAGGAAGGCGCGCAGAACAACCTGTCGATGCTCGACACCGCGATCAAGCGCATCAGCGAAAACCGCTCCGGCCTGGGCGCGCTCCAGAACCGGTTGCAATCCACGATCAACAACTTGAACATCTACGTGGAAAACCTGTCTGCCGCTAACTCGCGTATCCGCGACACGGATATGGCCGAAGAGTCGAGCATTCTGACGAAGCAGAATATCTTGACCCAGTCCAACATCGCGATGTTGGGCCAAGCCAACGCGAACCCGATGCAAGCCCTCAAGCTGCTCGGCTAGTAGTTAGCGACTTAGGTTAAATACGCAATTTCGAGGGGCCGCCCGGATACACGGACGGACACGAAGGGCGGCCCCCCTCCATAAATTGCGCGGTTTTCATTCGTCCGTAATCGCCCAGCAGAGAGTCCCCCGGGCGACGATAAAAGTTCCCTGCCTTCCAGTAGATAAACCCTTGCGCATTCGCGCGGCCATTACTGGACACCTCCCCTCAATTTCGTTAGAAGCCCTTTGTGGAATCCAAAGAGCGTACGCCCGATCCCTTCAAACCCCTACGCGCCGCCAACCCATCGGTGGCCGACCCGGCGTATCGCTATTACCCTTCCAAAAACCCTTACTTCAACAAGCTGAAGGGCCTATCGGATAAGGTCTTCATCGAAAACACGGCCGAAGCCCGGCGCGGGAAGTGGCGCGAGCTCTTCCCCGAGACCTGCGCGCGCGCGGAAGCCCTGGGCCGCCGCCCCGAAGTTCACGTCGAGATGGGATGCAACGGGGGTCACGTGCTGCTCGAGTGGGCGACGCGCGATCCCGCCAATATTTATGTAGGCCTGGATTGGAAATTCAAACAGATCTTCATGGCCCACCAGAAGGCCGAACGCCGCGGGCTGAAAAACGTGGCGGTCATGCGCAGCCACGCGGAGCGCCTGCCCTTCATCTTCGGCGAGGGCGAGATCGATCGCCTGTATTTGTTCTTTCCGGATCCTTGGGAGAAAAAGGCGCAGTTGCATAAACGCCTGGTAACGGCGGATTGGCTACGGGCGATCGCGCCTTCGGTACGCGCAAAGGGAACCTTTGAACTCCGGACCGATCACCCAGGCTATTTCGAAGCGATGATCGGGGCGGCCCAAGGCGCGGCCGACACCTGGGAAGTCGTCGAATTCACGCGGGATCGCCACGCCAACCGGGCAGACGCCGGTTCTTTGACGATGCCCGAAGTGACGCTCTTCGAGCGCCTCTTTATCAAAGACGGTATTCCCATCCAGAAGATGGTGCTGCGTCGAGCGGGCTTAACGGAAAAGTAAGCTCACAGTCCCGGCATACCGATAAGCAATCGAGGTATGATCTCGATCTTCTTGATATTTGTCGCCCTGCTGGCTCCGGCGCAGATTCCCCAAGCCCGGGCCGAGGACCCGATCACGTTCTATCGCTGGCGCCCCACCGCCGAGAGTCCTCCGCTACTCTTACCCGTGACCGCCGGAGAGTCGCCCGCGGAAGCGGCTCGCCGCTACGTCGCCGCCATCGAAGACCGTATTGAATTGAAGCCGCTCCTGCTTCGCGCGCTCGACGACCCCAAGCAGTGGACCGAGAAAATGCCGCCCGGGGAACTCACCCGACTCCCTCCCCCCGAACGCAAACCGCGCGGTCGGAGCCGGATCGTACTGCTGGCGAACGAGTTCGACGACACCCTGCCGAATAGCACGCGCGTAAATAACCTCGCCAAGCAACTCGAGGCCGCGGGCGCGGAGGTGCTCACACTACCGCTCGGCACCGACCTCCTCTTTTCGGATCTCGCGTACGCGAAGTATCGCGACGACTTCGATCGCCAGCTGTCCGAGCAAGTGGACGCACTCTTCGCCATGGGTGGCGACGACATCGCGCCGCCCCTATATGGAGAGCCGAAAATGTACGCTAACCGCAAAGAGCTCAACATCCTCCGTGACGATTTGGAACTTCGCGTACTGCGCGCTTATCGCGACCGAGGCGAAGGCACCGTGCTCGGCGTTTGCCGTGGGATGCAGCTTTGCGGAGTGCTGCATGGCCATACGCTCACCCAAGACATCCCAATCGAAACCGGGCTGCCCAAGAACTTGCATCAGAATCCCCACCCCGTCGACCTGATTGGCCGCCCCGACGGAAAACCGTCGCTTTTGAGTCAAGCGAGCGGAAACACCGGAGGCCAGCCCCTAGTTTGGGTCAGCCGCCATCACGAAGCCGTCGAATCCCGGCCTGGAAGCGACCTGATCGAGACGGGACGGCATGGCAAGATCATCGAAGCGATGGAGAGTCGCGACGGAATGTTTTTCCTCCTGCAATTCCATCCGGAAGAATCCCACGCCAAGGTCGATCCCGACCAAGCCCGCCGCATGATGGAATTCATGGTCGGTCATGTGGCCCACCGTCGCGATCTTCGCGGGCTTCCCTGCGTACCCAGGCAGTTGAGACAAGCGCTGGGTGCGCCCTAGAAGCTAGGCGTGTAACGGAAAGCGACGAAGGTCTTACGCCCAGCCACGACCTTCACGGTTTTTTCCGGGAGGCGCTCCCCCACCCCCTGCGGCTGCACCTGAATGCGGTACTCGCCGGGGGGCAGGGTCACGCGCGCGACTTGCAGGTCCTTCGGCAGCAGGCTCCACGAACGAACGTCGGCGGTGTCACTGGCGTAAAAAAAGAGCCGCGTGAGAGCGCCCAGAATGGGACTGTCCGTGCGCTTCTCCACCTGATTCGCGACGACTTCCTTCGCCACCACGCCCGCGATCTTCTTAGCGACGAGCGCGCCGTACTTTTCGTCTAAGTTCTGGATAGCCGTCGCCTCGATGTCATGCAAAATCTCCGTGCCCTGGGGAATCATCTGATCATTCACCAGGATACTTGCCCCGTGCGACGGGTTTCGACGCGCGAAAAACTTCGGCAGGCTCGTGAACTGGGGATTGGGCTGTTTGATGGGCGAGATGCCATTCTCGTACAGGATCACCACCTCGCCTTTGGCTGAGCGCGGACCGGTCTCCTTGGCGAGCTCGATGTCGGTGGACGAGAGCCCAAACTGACGGCGCCAACCATCCGCCTCGTCATTCATTCGCTGCAGCCACGCCGTCCGCCACAGATCGCGTCCTACCGTCTTGAAGGTCGGGCGCAACTTCAGCGTCTCTTTGTAATCGATATAGGCGTCGTTATAATCGCCATTCGATTCGTACAGGATCGCCGACAGATAGCGCGCGAACTCGTTGAGCTTGTACTTGCGCTGCCCGTCCGTGATCATGAGGTAGAGCTTGCGGTTTACTCGCCTCGCCTCGACGAGCGCCTCTTCCGTGTTGCCTTGGATCGCGTAGTTCATGGCGAGGTACACGTTGATCATGACCTTTTCGAAGTCCTCGCCCTGATAGTGCTTGATGTTCTCGCTCGTCAGCAGCGTCGTGGCCTCGGCCGCCAGCGAAGTATAGTCCTTGATCTCGGCGATCTTGTCGGCCTGCAGGAAATACTTCGTGCTCTCGTCGTAACGGCCCGCCGCGTGGAGCGCCAACCCCAAATCCATCAGCCACAACAACTGGTCGTTACCGTCGCCTTCCTTCTCCAGCCCGTCCTTCAGGCGCTCGACGGCTTGGTCGTACTTGCCCTCGCGAAAGAGCCGGTCGGTCGTGCGATCCGACATGCGCGAAGAGGCGCAACCAGCGAGCATGGAAGCCGCCAGCGCCGCAAAGAAAAATAGCGGGAATCCTCGCGCGATCACAACCCTACATGTTGCTTCTTGAACTTCTTACGGATCTCGCGTTCTTCCGTGCAGTCAATCGTGGAAGTCTCCAGGTTCGTGAGATTCATCGTCAGCTTGTAGTAGATCAGCTTATCGCCGCCCACTTCCTGGATGTTCGTCGCCAGCGCGCCCTCGAAGATATAATCGGCGCCGATCTGCCTGCCGCGCTTCTTCTGGGAAACTTCCGAGACGTTGCCGCCTTCGTTGTACTTGTATTCGTCTTCCAGGGTCTCGCGTTGCTGCTTGTTCACGAAACGAACTTTGTTCGTTTTGATCAACGCCGTGCGGATTTTGTCCGTCATGGAAACAGTATCGATGTGCTCCTCGGTGCGGTTCTGCACGCGCTCCACGATCACGATCGGCGGGGTCTTCGCGTTGGCGATATAACCGCATGCGACCATCGCTTTCACGATCGTGTCGGCCATTTGCTGCATGTCGGCTTCGTTAAAGCGGTCATCAAGCAGCTCGACGCGCGTCGGATCATCGTACTCTCCCTTGGTGAAAGCCTTCGGGCCACAGGCCGTCGCGAACGAGAGCAGCGTGGTGACCGCTAGGACGAGCGAGAGTTTTGCAGATTTTGAGCGCATTGCGTTATCCTTTCGAATCTGATTCAGACGTCTTCAGACTTCTGTATTTACCATAGTTTATAATTGAAACGAAAGGGGGGTTATGGTTCCCTGACCAGAACATGACGCCATCCCTTATGCCCGTGTTTTACGGGCTTTTCCTCGCCGTAAACCTATCCCCAAACCCGCTGAGCGAAACTTTCTATTACAAAGGTGTGCCCACGCCGCGACAAATCGACGAGTGGGTGGCCCAGGGCGGAAGCCCGTCCTTTCTGATCGAGGTGGAAAACCCAACGGCTGGCCAAGTCTTAAGCTTGAAGAAACTCGCGGCAGCGGGACGACTGCGAATGGAGTCGGCTTTCTATCCTGCTTCGGGGGAAACCGGCCGCGCGTGGCGCGAACTCGCGGAAGCCGGCGCCGAATTCGTCTACCTGGGCGCCCTAGCCCCGAACGCCAAACAAGTAAAGGCGCTCAATGAAATCTCATTTCCACGGATCGTATTCTCGTTTACCGAATTCCCGCGGACCGAAGAGGTCGCGTCCCTGCGCGATTTGAAGTCCGAGTTTTCCGTCAGCTTCAACACCGCGAAGTTCCCCGCCTACGAGCACCGGGATATGCTCAACGCCCTGCCGGCGAAAACGCGCCTGCTTTTCGTGACCGACTACTGGCCCTGGTATTCCCACATGGACGTGATGAATCTCACGCCCCACCCCAAACGCATCCGCGTCCGGGGCGCGACGCCGTCGGCGCAAAACCTCGAATACCTGGCGAACATCAAAAATCTCGAAGAAGTCGCGATGGAAACAGATTTCGACGTTTCGCCTTCGCTCTGGCCGCAGTTTCCCCCCGCTCAAATCCCCCGCTTGGCTTGGATCTCCAAGGAACGCGTCCCTTCGGCCAAAGCGCTGAGTGGATTTAGCCAGGACGCATCGGATGGCACGCGCCGCTTCGTACTCAACTTGGACGGCGGCTTGACTAACGCGGAGCGTGCGCGACTGGAAGGCGCTGGCATCCCCGTGGAGTGGATCCACTCGAAATGAGTGATTTTGTTTCCAATTTTTGGCGGCGGAAAATCCTTTTCGTCAGCGGCAAGGGCGGCGTCGGTAAGACCACGGTTTCGCAGGCGGTCGCGCTCGGCCTCTCCGAACAAGGCAAGCGCACGCTCTGGATCACCTTCGATGATCCGTTTCGCACCCCGGGCGAGCGCACCCAACACGGACCGAACCTTTGGCACGTGAACGTCACCACCGCCACCGCCTTCGAAGAGTACATGACCCAGAAGATCAAGGTGAAGACGCTCGCCAAGCTCTTCGTGAACAATTCCTTGATCCAGTACATCACCCAGGCGGCTCCAGGCGTGCACGAGCTCGTGCTGCTGGGCAAGGTGTGGTGGGAGCGCAAGAACTACGACCACGTCGTCGTCGACATGCCCTCCACCGGCCACGGGCTGGCAATGTTCCAGAGCACCGACAATTTCTCCAAACTCTTCCGCGGCGGGGCGGCCCGCGAAGATGCCGAAGCGATGCTTCGCACCTTCGGCGACCCGAAGGAAAGCGGTACGCTCATCGTGGCGCTCGCCGAAGAAATGCCCCTGCGCGAAAGCCTCGAACTTGCCGAGATCTGGCAAAGGCTGTTTCCGGATAGCGTGCCCCATTACATAGTCAATCGCCGCTTCCCCGACGTGCCGGCCCCTGCCGATGCCGTGAAGGATCCGGACGACTGGAAAAGCCCGGTGGCCGCGTCCGCGCGGGATTACGTGGAAAAACGCGCGCAGCTGGAGAAGTTCAACCTGCTGCTCTGGCAGGAGCGCAAGATCCCATATCAGTCGCTGTCGTTCTCGCTTAAGCGCGACCACGGGGGCATCGTGCGCGACGTGTGCGGCGGGCTACTGAAACCCACGGGGGGTTCCGCATGATCGATGATATCATTGCCCGGCGGAGAATCATCATCACCTGCGGCACCGGAGGCGTCGGCAAGACCACGGTCAGCGCGGCGATCGCGCTTCGCGCCGCGATGCTGGGCAAGCGAGCGCTTGTGATTACGATCGACCCCGCCAAGCGCCTCGCCACCTCGCTCGGACTCGACGCCTTGAGCGACCACCCCACGGACCTTACCGCGCAGTTCGCCGCCGCGCGCGCGAAACTCGGCTGGAACCCGCCCGCGGGAGCCGAGGGCGAAGGGAAATTTTTCGCCGTGATCCCCGATACGCGTAAAACCTTTGAAACCTTCATGCATTCGCTCTCGCCCACGCCCAAGACCGCGGAGATGGTGCTCAACAACCCGCTTTTCAAAACGGTCGCCAGTGAGTTTTCCGGGGCGAACGAATACATGGCGCTACAAAAACTCGACGCCATGGCGCACGACTCCGAATACGACTGCATCATCCTGGATACGCCACCGAATCGAAGCACCCTCACCTTTCTGAATGCCTCGCAGACGCTCACGCGCCTTTTCGAGGAAAAATTCATCCGTTGGCTCATCGTACCGGCGAACCGCCTGGTGTCGGTAGCGATGAAGAAAGCGCTCGGCGTGCTCGAAAGCTTCACGGGATCGGGCTTCATTGGCTACCTGATCGAATTCGCCAATGCCCTGTTTGAAGTGCAGGACCGCTTCATGGAAAAGCTCTATCGCGTGACCGCCCTGCTCGAGTCCGAGGACGTGGGCTTCGTCTCGGTGACGACCGCGACTCCGGATACGATTCCCGAGTTCACGCATCTGATCGACGCTTTTTACGAAAAGCGCTTCAACTTCGATGGCGTGGTCCTGAACCGTACCCTGGGGTTCTTCCCGCCCGCGGTGGCGGAACCGAGTAAGAGTGCAGACCATCACGGCGAAGACCCCTTGCAGCAAGGCCTCCAAATCGTGGGGACCCTGCAGGACCGCGAACGCGTGGTAACCGACGAGCTGCAGAACCGTCTGGCGAAACTGAAGGGCGCCCACGCGGTGCCAAAAATCCATAAGCTGCCCGAGCTCGTAAGAGACGTGCATTCCATAGAGGACTTATTCCATGTTGCACTGGCATTTGGCCCCGACCCTTCTGATGGCGCTGCTGCTGGCACGGCCGGCGTTCGCTGAAGACCCGCGCAATCCGGTCCCCGGCACGAAGGAAGATACGAACCGCGACGTAACCGCGCCTCACAAAGGCGCGATCATCGTGGAGCCAAAACCCGCTCTCGACGAGGCGACGCTACTCTGGGATGAGGCGCAGACCCTCATCCGCGGCGGGAAGCTTGGCGAATCCGCCTTTCGCTTGCAGCGCCTGATCGCGAAATTTCCGGCCAGCCCCCACTTCCTGGAAGCCCACTGGACGCTTGCCGACGTGCTGATGCAGCAGCGCAAGTACGAGGAAGCGAAGAAACCCCTGAAATATTTTATCGGCGCGACGGGTAAATCGAACCCCGGGCATGCCGCCCGCCTCCGGCTGGGCCGCGCCCAGCTAAAAACCGGCAAGCCCAAGGAAGCTTTGCTCACGGCCCTCGACGTGCTCAACGGGCTGGGCAAGCATCAGAACGACCACTCCCTGCCAGCGAACGCGTTGTTGCTGAAGGCCTGGGCCCTGCTCGCGCTCGATAAGGATAGTGAAGCTCAGCTCGCCCACTCCAGCTCGGAAAAATACGCCGTGACGGCAGAGGCCGTACGCCTGGAGCAAGAATTTAAGTTGCGCACCTGTCGGTTACTTCCTTCCCCTGCCGTGCAAAAGAACGGCGTAGAAGAAGGAGACCTCAGAGCCGCGCTGAAGCGTCGCGCGACCTGCCTACTGGAAGGCACCGTTTTTCTCTTAAAAGCGGCGGAATCGCCGGTCGCTACAGAACGCGCGCAATGGGTGGAGGACTCGCAGAAAACGCTCGCCCAAGACTACGCCGCCTATGCGCGACTCGTGCAGACCCCGCCGAAGCCCCCCGGAAAGCGTAGCGCGATCGAGTTACAGCGATATCGTGACGAGCTCCGCCAGGTTCTCGTGGCCGATTTCAACGAGTTTCGCGGCAAGGTTTTCGACCTACTGGAAACCTGGAAAAAAACCGGCCCCGCCGCTATACTGGAGGCCGTCCAGTCGCTCGAGAAGTCACTTAAAGAACTCCAATAAGGGATCGCCATGGCAAAACCGGCCCGGGAAGTATTGGCGGAAAAATTTCACCAGCACCACGCCAAGATCAAGCAGTGGTACCAAGAGAAGGCGCGCATAGCCCCGCCGCCGTTTTACTGCTCCACCGACTTACGGGACTCCGGCTACAAAATCGCGCCGGTGGATTGCAATCTTTACCCCGCCGGTTTCAACAACATCTGCTCGGAGGACCTGAAGGCCGCGAGTGGAACCTTTCAGCGCAACGTGGAACTCTGGATGAAGCGCTTGAACCTGAGCTCGGTGAAGAAGGTTCTCATCATACCGGAAAACCACACGCAGAACGCCTATTACATCGAAAACCTGGACTACCTCTCGCGCTTCATCGAAAAAGCGGGATACGAGGTACGCCTGGGCTGGTACACTTCCGACCCACTACCTCCCAACTCGCTGCCGATCCAGCTTGTTTCCGCGACGAACAAGACCTTGCAAGCTTTCCCAATCGAGATCCAAGACGGCGTGCTTTCCGCGGGCGGCTTCACACCGGACTTCGTGGTTCTGAATAACGACTTTTCCGGGGGGTATCCCCAACCTCTGGACGAGGTGAAGCAGCCGATCCAGCCCACCCACGCGCTCGGCTGGCATTCTCGCAAGAAGAGCGATCACTTCCGCTTCTACAATGAACTAGCCGCGGAGTTCGCCGGCCTCGTCGACATCGATCCCTGGCTGATCCAAGTCGACACGGAAGTGGTCTTGGACGTGAATCTCAACGAGGGCGAAGGAACCGACCGCGTGGTAAAAGCCGTCGAAGGCGTTCTCTCCCGGGCGCGGCAGGCTTACGCCAAGTACGAAGTGAAGGGCGAGCCGTTCGCGTTTATCAAGAACAACATGGGCACCTACGGAATGGGCATCATGGTCGTGCGCTCCGCCGACGAGCTGAATCGCCTGAACCGCCGGGAAAAGAACAAGATGAGCGTAGGCAAGAACCGATCCCGCGTAGATAGCCTGGTCGTACAAGAGGGAATTCCCACCGCCCTGAGCCTGGATAACAACGCCGCCGAACCCGTGGTCTATCTGATGGGCTGCGATCTGCTCGGGGGGTTTATCCGCATGAACACGGAACGCGGCAGCGAGGACAATCTAAACTCCGCCGGCATGATCTTCCGCAAGCTTTGCATGCAGGATCTCGAGAAGTACCTACCGGAAAGTACGGTCGGCAAAGCCGAAGGCCTTCCTAAGTGCCATATGCAGCTCGTGTACGGCTCGATTGCCCGCCTCTCCGCCTTGGCCGCCGGACTCGAGGTTGCCCAAGCCCGCGGGGGTAAGGCGGGTTTAGCCTGAGGATCTCTCGCTTCTTACAGTTCGCTTGCTTGCTTCTGCTCGCGCCCGCGCTTTCCCAATGCAGCGCGAATTTCAAGTTCCCGGTCCGGCAAAAAACCTACCTTGCCCTCGTTAGCTCGGCAGGCGCCGAACTGCACGAGTGGAACCCCACCACGGGCCAGCTCACCACTCAGTCCGCGGGCTCGATCAGCGAGATATTTAATTTTGGCACCGCCTTGGGGGATTTTTTGGTGCTGCAACGCCCGACCTCGTTCGAAACCTACCGATACCGGGATACTCGCAACGTGTTCTCGATGGAGGAAACCGCCACCGCATCCGTTCCCATGGCCTGTACCCCGACCCTGCAGCTGATCGTCGATCCAGTTCGGGATCTACTCATTCAAATCTGTAACACCGCTTTCGCCGTCTATTCACTCGACTCGGGTTCGGGAATCCTCGCCCACCTGGGAACCAAAGCCCTTGGCTTCACGATCAACCCCGGCCGCCGGCACCCCGCCGCCTTGGCTCCGAGCGCGGGTATCTTAACCGTCGTACGTTATGGAACCGGACACCTGGTCACTTACCAATGGAACGACACGAGCCGCAGCTTCGAAACGGTCGCCGGATCGCCATTCACCATTTACCCCACCCTCGCCGTGGCGACCTTACCCGTCGCCGTCGGCTTCAATCCGGATCGCAGCGAATTCGCGGTGGCCGGCGAATATTTTTCCGGTGTACTCGGTAAGTTCTTCGACACGATGACTTTAGACGCCGCGAACGCCACGCTCACCTCGGCCGGCCAAGGTCGGACCTTCACGTCTTCCGCGGCGGGCGAGTTTTATGGCCCCGTTTGGGTTTCCTCCCTATCGAGTTACGTTTATTCACGGGCCGAAACCGGGGTCTCCCGCGTCTATATCGGAACAAGTATCGTGGACTCAGCGCTCGCCCAGGCAGGCGCCTTGGTGGTGGATCCCACCGAACAATGGGTCATGGCCGCGGATGGATCGGGTTCGGGGCTGGAGCTTTTTCTCTTGAGTTCAGATCCCCCGAAATTGACGTCCCAGGGAACGATCTCGACTTCTGCTCAAATTAAATCGCTGTTCACGGTGCGGACCGTGACCCCGCTGTGAAACTTTAGAGGTAAATCCCCAGCCCCATCGACATCCCGTAACGGGAATAGTCACGAGAACGGGAGTTATAATGGTTGTAGAACAGCGATGGTCCAAGTGCGACCGATGGCGTAATGAAATAGTTGAAACCCAAATCAAAGCCCACGACCGAGCTAACGGTGGCGTCGGTGAGTCCGACGCGTATCGACGAACCTATAGAAGCGGCTAACTTCTCGTTGGTCCAAAACACGTAGCTTACCGCCGGACCGACCGTCGCAACCGTATCTTCACCGGTTTCTACGTCCACCCCGCCCGCCAACCCCAATGCGAAGCGATCGACAAGAAAGTACTTCGCGGTAAACACCGTGTTGAATTCTGAGGAATCGTTGCGGCGACCAGAATTCTTCGCGAAATCGATCGACCCTCCCACGTTCCAGTTGCCGGAGTGAATATTGGATAAGGAATCTGCAGAGACCAGGGAGGTAGCCGGTATCTCGGCGCCCCAAGCTTGAAGCGTCACGGCACAAAGGATACCAATGACCATCGCTAAAATAAGCTTCATTCCCAAAATCCCCTTCCCCTTTAACCGTCTGTTTTTATCCAGTTCAATATGCCAAAGAATCCGTAACGGTCAAGGTCCGAATGCCTCCTTGTCCTGAAGTACCAAATCAGCGATAGTCGGCGCATGTTAGAAAAAAGCGCGGTGCAAAAAAGCGTGTTCGACAACATCATTCAGACGATCGGCAATACTCCGATCGTGAAGCTCAATAAGGTCGCCAAGGGCTGCGTCGCGAACGTGTACGCGAAATTGGAATACATGAATCCCGGCGGATCTATCAAAGACCGCATCGGCTACTGGCTCATCGAAGACGCCGAAAAGCGCGGCGTGCTGAAACCCGGCGGCACCATCGTTGAAGGCACCAGCGGTAACACGGGCGTGGGCCTGGCCATCGCGTCCGCGATTAAAGGATACCAGTGCGTATTCGTGCTGCCCGACAAAATGTCGGAAGAAAAAATCCGCGCCCTGCGCGCGTTCGGCGCAAAGGTCGTGGTCACGCCGACGGACGTGGAATTCGAAGACCCCCGTAGCTATTATCAAGTCTCGCGCCGGCTCGCGAAAGAAACCCCGAACGCGATCTACGTCAATCAGTACGACAACCTCGCGAACCGCGACTGCCACCTGAATACCACTGGCCCGGAGATCCTGCGCCAAATGCCGGATCTCGATTATATGGTGGCCGGCATCGGCACCGGCGGCACCGTGTGCGGGATCGGAATGCATTTCCGGGACGCGAAATCGAAAGCCAAAGTAGTCGCCGTCGATCCGGTCGGATCGCTCGTTTACAATTATTTCAAAACCGGCAAGATGACGCCGGCGTTCTCGTACAAGATCGAAGGTATCGGCGAAGATTTCATCCCTAAGAATTACGACCTTTCGGTCGTGCACGACATGGTCCAGGTGGAAGACAAGGAATCCTTCCTGATGGCGCGCGAGCTGCTACTCAAGGAGGGCATCTACTCGGGGATCTCCAGCGGCTCGGCCGTGGTGGGCGCTTTGAAGTGGGTTCAGGCTCAGGGCGAAAAGATGAAGGGCAAGAACGTGCTCGTCATCCTGCCGGACAGCGGCAACCGTTACCTGTCGAAGCTGTATAATGACGATTGGATGCGCGAAGCGGGCTTTCTCGATGCGCCCTCGCTCGGCACGGTGGCCGACATCCTCCGCGTGGCATTGCCGGCCGGCCAGCCGGCGGCGGGGGGCTCCATCGTGATGGGAAAACCCACGGATAAAGTTTCGGCCATTGTCCAGATGATGAAGGACAAGGGCATCAGCCAGCTCCCCATCTCCGACGGAGACGGCTGGATCAAGGGCATCGTCACCGAGGGGAATCTGCTGCGTGCGCTCTATAGCGGCAAGGCCAAGAGCAACGACAACGTCGAGACGCTCATGGAATCCTCGATCGAGTTCGTGAAGCCCACCGACAGCGTCGAGCGTATTTCGCAGCTCGTGACGGCGGGCAAGACGCCGCTCGTGACGGATCCAAACAAATCGAACCAGCTGATCGCGATCCTGACCAAGATCGACCTCGTTACCTATTTGAGCAGCCGCAAATGAAGAGCGAAAAATTGGAAAAACTGGGATTCGGCACACTTGCCATTCACGCAGGACAGCCCCCCTGCCCGGTCACCGGCGCGGTGATGACCCCGATCTACCAAACCAGCACTTACGCCCAGAAGTCGCCGGGCGAGCACCAGGGCTATGACTATTCGCGCGCCGACAATCCGACGCGCAAAGCCTACCAAGACTGCGTGGCCGCGCTCGAGGGCGGTAAGTTCGGACTCGCTTATTCATCGGGCCTGGGCGCGATCGATGCCGTGATCCATCTCCTAAAGGCCGGCGACCACGTCGTGCTTTGCGATGACGTCTACGGTGGGACCTTCCGCATCTTCGATAAGGTGTTCAAGCACCTGGGGATCGAATTTACGCTGGCCGATCTCTCGGACTTGAAAAAAGCCGAGGCCGCGTTCAAGCCGAGCACCAAGCTTTTGTGGATGGAAAGCCCCACCAACCCCATGCTCAAGCTGCTCGACCTCCGGGCGCTGTGCGAACTTGGCCGGAAAAAGGGCGCGCTTTGCGTAGTCGATAACACCTTCATGAGTCCGTACTTCCAGAAACCGCTCGCGCTGGGCGCCGACATCGTCATGCACAGCGTAACCAAGTACATGAACGGCCACAGCGACGTGATCGGCGGCGTGCTCATTACCAACGACTCGTCGGTACATGATCGCCTCAAATTCTTGCAGTTAGCAATCGGGGCCGTACCCGGACCGCAGGACTGCTTCCTCGTGATGCGCGGGCTGAAAACGCTGCACGTCCGCATGGAGCGCCACGCCCAGAACGCGATGGAAATAGCGAAGTACCTGGAAAGCCACGCCAAAGTCGAGCGCGTGATCTACCCGGGCCTAACCTCGCACCCCCAACACCAGCTTGCTCGCGAACAGATGTCGGGCTTCGGCGGGATGATCACGTTCTTGATCAAAGGCGGCCTCCCAGAGGCGCGGGCATTTTTAGAAAAGGTGAAGATTTTCACCTTAGCCGAGAGCTTAGGCGGCGTGGAATCGTTGATCGAACACCCGGCGATCATGACCCATGCGAGCGTCCCGGCCGAGAATCGCAAAAAGCTTGGAATCCTCGATAACCTCGTGCGGATCAGCGTGGGCATCGAGGACCTAGCCGACCTCAAAGCGGACCTAGCGCAGGCCCTGGGCTAGCCGCTACCGTCTCCCCGGGACGTAACCCCGCGAAAGCTCGGCATTAGTTATCATCAGTTTTTCTGATGAACTCACCCCAGAACTACTCATTCGTAGTCATGAGGGGTCTCGTGTATAACGTGTTCATCATCTGCTCGGAGGGGTCGGTCGGGTCATCTGACTACCCCTCCACCCCCAAAATCCCATTTGATTTCCGAGTAGCGACTTAACCCGTAGCGTCAGTAGGAGCTCGAATGAAACCGTTGATTTTTAGTCGGTTGTTCGCTAGAAAAGGAACTAATGAAAAAGCTGAGAGAGTTTATCAAGAAGCTGCTCAAGACCAACTCGCGTCTCGCGTTGGCTTAACCCCGGGCCAGGCTCAAGACGTTGCTCTCAACGTCGAGCACGACTCCGGTGCAATCCTGTTCGGGCAGGTCGTCGGACGATTCGAGCCCACTCTTTATTTTAAATAGAAACTCATTCAACAGCTCGGTCGATTCCTTTTTACGGAACGTATTGAGCATCCCCAGGGCTTTTTGCTCGCCGCCGACTCCTTCGATAAAACCGTCGGAGAAAAGTACGATGCGGTCCAGGGGTTTCAAATTCACCCGATAATCTTCCGTCACCTTAAAAACATTCGTCTGGGAAAGCGCCGCCGCCTGGGCGGGCACGCGCGTGAAGGCGGTTCCGTTCGCCGAGTGAAACACGCCCACGCTGCCTAGGCACAGCAAGCTCAATGAAAGGTCCTTCCGCTGAATAGTGCCGTACGCGAGCGAGAGCTGATCCTTCGGGCCTAGAGTCGCGGCCAGGTGCTCATGAATACGGCGCACGGTCTCGGCGCAGGAGCGGTTCTCGCCGGCACCGAGTTTCACGGCCGTGCTCATCAGCACGGAAAGCACGGCGCTCGACAGGCCGTAAGTCGACGAATCCGTGAGCACGAAACTTAGGGGTCCGCCTGGGCTAGCCTCCGATAAATCGAAATAATCGCCGCCGGAACGGCCACCCGCCAGATAGCGGCTCTTCACCGAAAACCCCTTCAGGTTAGCGAAGCGAGTAGGAAACTTCTTCTTCTGCAGTCGTTCGGCGAGCTGAAGGTCGCCGCGCAGGCTTTCCACCAGGTCGGTGAAAGAGCGGTTAATCTGCTCCACTTCGTCCCACATCAAGATCCGCTGGAAATGCTTGAGCTTGCCCAAAACCTCGAGGTCGCGAAACGGATATACCAGTACGTCGTCCACCTGCCCCGCCACCCATTCGGCAGGAACGGTTTCGACGTCGCCCACCACCAAGAAAACCGCGCGACCGCGCCGATCCAGACGCGCGAGAACATCGGCCAGGTCCGGTAACTTTGCATCGACAAAAATTACTTGGCCAGGTTGATCGGCCTGGAAAGAGATCACGGACTCGAACCCCGGGAAGCGCGCCAGCGCCCGCTGAAGTTCCGCGACCCAGCTCGGCTGCCCATCGCCCGTAGGGTTCTTCACCAATGCCGTCATGCTTAGGACCATGCTTTGCGACCTCTCCCGTTAAAATGCGCGTATCTGATAGTGAAGGATGAATCGGACGTCCCGGTTCGGAGCGGCGGCGGTCCCGATATCCTCACTGTGCCAAGTTAAGCCAAAGTCGGCGGTTTCCCGCGAAAAGCCCAAGCCCGCGCTCGGATACAAGCTGTTGACGCCGAGGCGCACGCGAAACGATCCGAAAACCATTTCCCAACCGGCCGCCAGGCGTCGAATCATCGACGCCCCCGAAGATCCTAAAGCATCCCGAAGTTGAAGCGCGATATTCGAGTACGAGCCTTTGCCCATGTTCGCGCGGAAGCTGAAAGCGGCGTCCAAGCTCATCGCCTCGTCCTCGAGCGCGCCCGCGGGGTTTTTCGAAAGCCCTAGAAGCGTTGAGTTGCTGTACCAGTGCAGGCCCCCGAGATTGCGCGCGACCAAGCTAAACGTCGGCAAGAGGCGCACCGGAAACGTAATGGTAAAACCCAGATTGTGGGAAATGCCCGTACCCTGCGCGAGCCCTTGGTTGTAACCCAGCGGATCGTTGCTGACCGGCACCGTTAGATCGCCGGAAGCCTGATTCACCCACTGCAACGAGTAGCCCAGCTTCACGATCCCGTGCGCGAGCGGCACGCCGAAACCGAAGGTAGGGATCAACTGATATTTGCTGCGGTAACGTACGTTACTGCCGGTCACCTGACCCGCGACCTGACCTTGATAAAGCACGCCGAAGGAAATCCCCTTCAGGAAGAAGTTGGGGAAAAGCGCGTAGCCGAAGCCGGGAAACTTGTCTTCGTTTCCCTGCAAGTTGGGCAAATAGCCACTCAAGCTCATCGCTTTGTAGAAATCGAGGCGCAGCATGCGCATGAGATCTGTGTTGGCCTGCAGCTGGAAATTCAGGGGTTCGAAGTGGGGCTTACGCAAACCCGCGATCATCGCCGGATTGTAGAAAAGCGCCGAGGCGCCGTCCTCGGCGAGCGGAATGAAAGCGTCACCGAGTGCGGCCGCGCGCGCCGACGTATAGCGGGAACCCGGAATGTAGTCGAGCCGCGCATGAGCGTAATTCAGGCCGCCGAGAGAAATCCCTCCGACTAAAAAAAACCAATAATGAAGAGGGCTTAGGCACTTCATAGCCTTCTCTTCGGTATCCCCCTCAAAAAGCAGAATGGGTAAGGTTTGCCTATTTGACACAGTGCGTTGTTATGGGTACCATTTTAGAGCAGTTACAGAGAGAAGAGCGTATCGGGGAAGCAGTTATCTTATTGAAATCACTTGATAACAATTATCTACAGAATTAGTAAGGCTTTTCCGATCCTATACTTGAGGTAAATGGAATGGCTTGGGATGATATCCCAGACTGGGCTCAAAGTGTCGCGCAAGCTCTACTTCGAGCCGTCAAAGAAAAAGACCCCTACACCTACGGTCACTGCCGTCGGGTCGCGCGCAACGCGCGGCTACTCGCCAAGGCGGCCGGACTCAGTGACTACGAGCAACGCGTGATCGAGTTCGCCAGCGTGTTTCACGATCTGGGCAAGATGGGCATTCCGGACACCGTGCTTTTGAAGCCCGGAAAACTGACGCCTGAAGAAATCGAGCTCGTAAAGGCACACCCCGTGAAAAGCGCCGAGATCATCTCGCCGCTCACCTCGCTTCCTTTCTTCCGCGCAACGCTGCCAGGAATTCGTCATCATCACGAACGCGTGGACGGCCGCGGCTATCCTTACGGCATCAAGCAGGATCAGATCCCGCTCGCCGCGCGCATCATCGTGATCGCCGACACGTTCGACGCGATGACCACGACTCGCCCCTACCGCAAGGGCTTGCCGTTCGAAGTGGCTTACAAGGAACTCATGACCTTCGCTGGACGCCAGTTCGACCCGCAGTTGGTGAAGATCTTCATGCAAGCGCACCCGAAGTGGGGCGAGCACGAAGAGGAAATCACCGAAGAGTTCCTCTTCGCGCAGTACCGCAAGGCCGCCTGAACGCGGGACCGGCTAATTCAATCCTTTTTGCACAAGCTTTTCGACCGCCGCCGTCAGCTTGGCGGAATCCACCTGAATGCCCACGGTTTCTGGGCTCTTCCATAGCCCGAGCAGCACGTCTTGCAAGCCGGTCGGCTTTTTGAAATTGGCGGCGACATTGAGACAGAGATTGACGGCGCAGGCGAGCTGATACGCGTTTTTGTTCCGCTCCTTTAAATAATAAGGCACGTCTTGGAAAAGAATCGCGGCGGCCACGGGCTTCAACACGCCGAAGTGATGGCAAGCAAGCGCCGCGAAGAGTGGGTGCGAAACCTTGTACTTCTTCTGCTCAAGGTGACTCCGAAGCTGGGGTGGCCCACCCTTTTCTTTGAATTCCTCGACGAACGCCGGATAGGCCGGATCCAGCAGAGCGAAGATCGCCTGCCCCACCCCCGCCGCGAGGCAAGTTCCAAAAAGATACTTTTTGTAGGTGATGTCGGGCAGCACGTCCCCGAGTCCCCGGCTCACGTTCGCCACTCGCAAGCTCGCGGAGAAAAACTCCTTGATCACCTCGGGCGCCTTGGCGTCCGCTCCAATCACGCCCGAGATCTGGGCGAGATAATCGTATATCAGGGCCGCGCCGTAGGTCGTCTCGGCATGAACCTCTTTCTTCTGCCCGAGCGACTCTTCCAACTTCAACGTCAGCTGAATGGTATCTTTCGGCGCCATTTGCAGCTTGCCGTTGTCATCCCAAGGGGGGTGCACACCCTGCACGGTGCGTAACAGCTGCATCGCGAGAATCAGATTGCGCGAGTTCGTCATGCCCAAAAGTGGAACCGCGGCTTCGACGCTGGGTTGATCTTCACGCTTGGACAGCGAATCGATCATCTTTAGGAACTGAAACTCATAGTAAGGATTTTCCCGCAGCGCCTGGGCGATATCATCCGCGGAAACATCCGGGCGGGCGAACGCGTGAAGAATCTGGTGGCTCGTGCGCGGCAGACGCAGCTTGGGGGCGATGTCGGCAAAAAACTTCTGAGTGAGGGGAACGAACTCGACTCCCTGCAACCAAGGAAGCTGGAGCAGTTCGCTCTCAATGCCAGGATCCGAGATCTTTGGCGCAGTGGGCTGTGCCATCTTCTTTTAATAGTAACTGGAAATTTTTCGAAATGAGATGAAAAGTCGAGTTCACAGAGTTATATTAGAAACAGATTGTGAATTTTCTGAAATAATGAAGCTCAAACTCGAAGAAAAGCAAGGAATGAAGGTTCTTCAAGTCCTCGAAGGGGTTTCCCCTCAGGATGCTGCGGTGCTCTGCGCCGGGGTTACAAAAATTTTACAGTCAAGCGTTCCAGTCCTGATCGTAAATCTCGCCGCAGTGAGCCAAATTGACGCAGAATCCCTTCAGAAAATTCGTGGCCTGAAAGATACCGCCGCCACGATGAGTGCGCGTTTGATTCTTGTGAGTGCTGCCGCCGGCATCGGCGACGCGCCGACGGAAGAAGCGGCTCTCACGCTCGCGGCTTCGCCGGTGGCAGGGCTGCTCGAGGATGAGGCCCGCTGGAAAGCCCGCCTCGAAACGGCGACGAAGTTAAAGGCCGAACTCGAAGCAAAAATCCAAGCGATGAGCGCCGCCGCGGAAGGCCTGCAAAAAGCCCGCAAAGAGAACTCCACGCTCAAACGGGCGATTCGTGAACTAGAGCAAGAAATTTCCCAGCTGCGCACGCAGCGGACCGCGGAGCCATTCACGGGGGCGAGCCCGCTGGATGCCAAGCGGACCGAACTCGACGGAATTTTAAATAAGGTCCTTCAAGACCTGAAGTGGGTGCCCTAATGAGCGAAGTCAAAACAGACTCGCCAGACTCCCGGGACCAGCAGCTCGCGGCCCGCATTCAAGGCATGAAGGATGAGATTTCCAACATCGAGCGCGCCTGCCGCAGCCTCACCGGTGCGGTGAAAAACAAGAATCCTGATTTGGCCAAGGACATTGAGGCCGAGAATGCGCTTTTGAAGGCGCGCGTGGAAAAACTGCAGAAAGTATTGCACGGCCTGTTGGCGGATGCCATCAAGTGCCGTTCGTTGGATGAGTCAAATCAACACTTCGAAGCGCTGCGCGCGTTATCGCTGCGTTTCTTTAAATCAGCGGAGATCAATTCGGACATATGGAAAAGCATAGAATCCTGATCATTGAGGATAACGCCGACACCCGACGTTTTTTGGAAGTGATGCTGGGAAAAGAATTCGAGGTCGTCTCGGCGGAAAACGGCGTGATCGGCATCGACTACGCACGCAATAAATCACCGGACATCATCTTGCTCGACATCATGCTCCCGATCCTGAGCGGTTACGATACCTGCAGCCTGCTCAAGAAAGACGAGAAGACGAAGCATATCCCGATCATCTTCCTCTCGGCCAAGAACACGGTGACGGATATCACGCACGGCCTGAGCAACGGCGCCGACGACTATATCCCGAAGCCATTCGACTATAAGGAACTGCAGGCACGTATTCGCGCCCGGTTGCGTAAAGCGCAAGAAGGCGCGGCCCAGCCGATTCAGTTGGGCGATCTCAAGATCGATCCCGCCAGCCGCGACATTACTTACGGCGGCAAGCGCATCCAGCTGACGCTTACCGAGTTCGATATCCTCCGCTTCCTGGCCTCCAAAGCCGGCGCAATCGTATCGCGTGAGGACATCCTGAAGGAAATCTGGAAGGACCAGTCGAGCAAAACGAACGATCGCACGATCGACGTGCACATCCGCGCCCTGCGCCGGAAGATCCCGGCGCTTACGAAGCACATCATTTCGATTTATGGGGTCGGATATAAGTACGAAGTCTAAGGCGTGAGGTTGAGTTTTTCGACCATGCGGATGGTCTTCCCATCCTTGATATCGACGACGATATTCTTCTCCATCCCCAAGACCTTATTCTCGAGGTGGATGCGGTAAGTCCCCGCGGGAAGCTTCTCGTTCTCGAACGGAGTGGTCAGAATCCAGGGTTTGGACTCGGAGGCAACGCCCCGATCCACCGCGCGGATGATCGCCTCCGCGCTCGGAGTGGTGGTGATCGAGAGATAGCCGAACTCCACCGGATCGAGGGTGATATTCATCACCCACTCCGCCTGATTTCCCGCCTCGCGCGAATTGATCACGAACTCGCGCTTGAACGGCTTAAACCGGTCCTGCTGGATGACTAGCTCAAGCGGGCGGTCCAGCGGCACTTCCATGATCGGGTGACTGTTGTCGAGCACGCGCTCATTCAACGTCGCCTTGCCCCAAAGGCCGGGGTTCACCACCAGGCGGAGCACGGTCTTACCCGTGGTCGCGCGCGTTTCCGTCGGGCGCGGGGTCCTCTCCGATCCCGGACCACGGTCGGGGACCGGGCCAGTCGGCTGGGTCACGTAAACGTAACCGGCGACCGCGGCAAGCACCACGGCTACGAAGCGGAACGTACCCCCGCGCGAGCGGCCGGGTTCGAGGCGCATGTCCTGTTTTGGCGTATACCGATAGGGAGTTCCTCCCCTTCGATCGGACTTGGAACGGGACTTCGGTTCGGGCCGCTTCGTGGGTGCTTTACCCTGGAAAGTATCGGGGCGTACCGAGGACGATTCGATTTCAATCTTATTGATGGAGCCCAGACGCCCCAATCTTCCGCTGATGGAAGTTTTCATGTCCGGCGGGACCGTGCTGGGGGGATCGAAATCATGCCGGGGAGGAGGCAAATCCGCGGGCTTTTCGGAGCCGAAGGTCTTGGAAATCTCATCGGCCGGGCGGGCCTCTTGCAGCAGCTGATCCACTCGCGCGCTCAACCGCTGCAGCTGCTTGCGGTCTTCCACGATATCTTCGCTAAAGAGGTTCTTGGCCGAATGCGAAAGATCCGACGGGCTGAAATCTGGGTAAGCCGTGCGCAGGAATCGCGATAACGCGCGCTGCAGCTCCTCGCAGCTCTGGAAGCGCTTCTCGCGGCTTTTAGCGAGCGCACGCATGACGATATCGTCGAGCTCACGGGGAATTTCCGGATTCTGGGTCGACGGTGGCTTCACGTAGCTGTCCGAGCTTTCAATCAGCTTCAGGACCGCAAACTCATTTTCGCCGTTGGTTACAGCGAAAAGCTTCTTGCCGGTGAGCGCTTCCCACAGCACCGTGCCCAACGAGAAAATGTCACTACGCGCATCGAGCGGCTGCGCGGTGATTTGTTCGGGCGAAAGATAACTCGGCTTGCCCTTGATAATTCCCACCCGCGTGGAATCCTGGTTTGTGGAGGCCTTCGCGATGCCGAAGTCGATGATCTTGACGCTGCCTTCGTAGGAAATGAGAATGTTCTGCGGGCTGATGTCGCGGTGGACGATACGCAGAGATTCGCCGGAAATTTTATCTTTGAAGGTGTGGGCATAATGCAGGCCGGCCGCGACCTGCTCGATGATGTACACGGCAAGCTCGACGGGCAGGGTTTCATTTTTCTTGCCGAAACGCGAGATGAACTGGCGCAGATTTTTGCCGTCCATGTACTCCATCGCGATGAACGGCTGATTTTCCACTTCGCCGAAGTCATGCAGCTGAATCACGTTGGGATGATTGAACCCCATCATGACCTTGATTTCGGATTTGAACATCTGGCGGAAGTCTTTGTTCTTGCCGTAGCCCGCCAGGATGCGCTTGATGATGACAAGACGGCCTCCCCCATCCAAGGATGCGGGTCGCGCGCGATAGATTTCGGCCATCCCCCCTTGCGCGATCGAGTCGAGCAAGTAGTAGCGGTCGAAACGTTTGAGTACTTCCTGGCCCATCAGGACAGATTCCTTCAGGGTTCTTATCGGAAGAAACGCTTTAAAATTGAACGGTTATTTTGGCTGAGGTTTCCAGCGGATAGCCACGCCGCGGGCGAGGGCCTGGCCTTCTCCCCCCTCATCGGCACATTCGGCCCGGGGGAAGAGCTCGGAGCGTCCGTCGACCAAAAAGACCACGGATTTCACGTCGATGACCGCGTCCGCGCCCTTGGCCTTGGCCAAACTCACGAGTTTCTGAACGGCCTGGTTGAAGTAGTTTTGACACATCTTCTCTTCGTCGTCTTCGGCGTCGATCGACATGAAATTGGCACGGGCCCGTACCTCGCCCAACACTTCGTAGGGACGATTGACGTCGGGCGGTGGCACGCCAATCATCGCTTCCTTGGGGAAGCGGTGTTTCTCATGCTTCGGTTTGGGAATATTCGCGGTGGAAGCGCAGGCGAGTAGACTCAATGCCCAACCCGCGCCCAGCCAGGGTCGCCATCGCATCCCCCGATTCTCGCACGATGTGACGGAATTTGCTAATTGCCACGAATACTCGATTGATCGCTGCGGTCTAGCGACCGTTGGATGCATAACCACGCAGAGTGATTCCGGCCAAGCCACCCTGATCGCTAAAGGTGCAGGTGCCAATCGAGCCATGACCTTGGTAAGCGCCAAAGTTCGGGGAATAAAGACAGACTTCGCCGGCTTCGCAAAGTCCGTCGTGATCGCCCGACCAGGTTCCGTCGACATCTACCGCGCCCACGATCTCGACCGCATTCATCAGCACCGTTTCGCCCGAAGAGTGGCTGAGCGTCTCATCCCCATTGGCGTCCACGGGGCAGGCGGTATCGGCAGCGAACACGCCGTTGCGCGATCCCGTAGGGCCATTCCAAGCCGTCCGCAATAGCCACGTATCAACGGCAAGCAAACTCCAATCCACGATCTGCCCCGCGCCCGAGTCCCAATGAACCGCGGCCGACAAATCAAATTTGTTCACGGAGGATGGCATCCAGTTGCGCATCGGATTGGCGAACCTCACCCAGTCCACCGCGGCTGGAGACGCCGCGACGCCGGCGGTATCCGTTGTGTTCACGGAATCGTCGGCATTGAGATAGCCCACAAAAGCCGAGCCGAAAAACACGCTCTTGTCGATTACCGCGTCCGAAGTCGCCGGGGTGTTACTACAGGTATTATCTAAACCCTGCTGCCCAGTGCCGTCACAAGCGACCACATCCATGAGTACGTTGCCGGTGAATCGATTATTCTGGCTGGTGTTGAAAGAAAAGTTTTGAGGATTGTAGGCCACACCAGGGAAGCCAGCCGAACCGCCGCCGGTATTGTTTCCTTCCTTGCCCCCGCCCCCTGACGCCATCTGACCTACCGCAATCTGGGCAAAACTATACTCAGAAGTGCCGGTGGTATTGATATAAAATCCCGTGGATAAGCCAGCCTCACCTGCGTCGCCACCGGCGCCGGCCATTTGATCCGTATCTCCGCCGTCTCCACCATCCCCCGAATAAACATTCGCCACTACCAAGTTCTGAAGGACCGTATTCAGGCTAGAGGATCCATTGTTGTAGATCCCACGACCCGCACCACCGTACCCACCCAGGCCGCCATTTCCATTCGTACAACCGACACAGTTTCCTCCCTTGCCGGCCGAACCCCCTACCACATTGACGATCGTGCCGCCGCTTGCGACCGAGTGGCTCGACGCACCAAACGCAAGACCGGTCGCAATTCCCCCATTTCCTCCATAATTTGCGAGCGAGCCACTCGTGCTCGTCGACCCGAAACCGCCCTTTCCTCCGGAAACGTTCGAAATTACAAATTCGGAGAGCGTCATGGTGGAAACGGTGGCCGGAATGGAAGCGCCGGTCGCCGCCCCGCCATTGGTCCCGTAGTTCGAGGTATTCGGAGTGGACATATCCAAGCCCGATCCTCCGCGAATGTTGTTAATGGTGAAACGCCGAAAGACATCGTGGGATCCACCCGTCACGTGCAACCCCAACGCAGAGGCGGAGCTAAACATGACGGCGCCGGAATCGCCGCCCGCCACGTTACTGATGCTGATTTGATCGAATACGTTGCAAATCGACGTACCCCGATGGGTGATGCCCAATCCCGTCCGAGCCGAACCAGTAGTGCCGTGCTTGCCACGAATACGGGAAACCTGTGCGTGTCTCACGCTGGAAAAACCGACGGTAAAAAAGAAGATCCCGGCATCGGGCAAGTTCGTGGCGCCCACGCCGCCCGAAAACGAACCTTCGATCCACAAAAAATTCTGCGCGCCCGCCAGGACGATGCTTCGCCAGTTAGCCCCGCTCTCGCCGTTTACAGTATTGGTGTTGTCCGTGGTCGTATCGGCGAACGTAGCCGTATACGACGAAGGAATCACGAGCGCCGCCTTATCGGCGTTGAGACTCAGCCCATATGTGGTGATATTTCCCGTAGCCACGTAGATCGTGGACGCGACGTTCAGATCCTGTACCGCCACGTCCGTCTGGATGCGCGTCACCGTGTTTGTCCACCACACGGTCGCGGTGCTTGCCCCAGTCAATCCATTCGGCCCTACGAGACTCACCGACATCGTCTTCCACGCCGGAGTGGCCGGAACGCTGATGTCGATCAAGTCAGCCAATCTTATGGAATCTTTTAAGGTAGAATAGAACGTAGCGGTCCCGCCGCTTTCGTCGCAGGTCCAATCAAACGCGCCCACGCTATCCGTGAGGGTTAATCCCGTGCAGCTCGTCTGGCCCGTGATCACGACTTTGCGTTTGTCCCCGCCATGCATGCAAGGAGACGGACGAGTGGGCGCCTCGGCTCCCGTACATGCGGAAACGTAGTTCGCGGTCCTGACGTAATCATTCCACTTGGCGGCGTTCGCGTATCGGGGATCCACGGTGAGACTCAGCACGACCGGAGCCTCGCCCTCTTCGCCCGGGGTTTCCACGCCGGATGTCTTCGGAGCCACGAGCGCGTACTTCAGACATCCCGGCAAAAGGGCGACCGCGAGACATACTCCCGCTAAACGGATTCGGAAATGAGGGCTGCGACTTATCTTTTCCACGGACGTACTACTTCCTACCTTCATTATCTCATGACGACAGGAGTGACACCTAGGGGTAATTATTGATTAATTACAAAGACTTACGTTATAAATTAAGAATCGGATGGCGACCAATGCCGTCACTCAAGGCTCATTATAAGTGAACTGCTGCTTCTTGAAATTCCGCAGCACCCACTTCTTGCCTTCGTGGCTCACGACGTAGTTCGGCAGCATCGGGATCTTGCCGCCACCGCCGGGCGCGTCGACCACGAACTGGGGTACGGCCATACCACTCGTCCAACCGCGCAGGTTCTCGATGATGTTGATCCCCGTTTCGATTGGGGTACGGAAATGCGAGATCCCTTGGGACATGTCGCACTGAAAAATGTAATAAGGCCGCACGCGCATCATGAGCAGGAGGTGATTCAGTTTTTTCACGACCTGCGGGTCGTCGTTCACACCCTTGAGTAGCACCATCTGGTTGTTGATCACGCAGCCGGCGTCCGCCAAACGCGCGCAGGCGTCAAAGGCCTCCTGCGTGCACTCTTTCGGATGGTTGAAATGCGTGTGCACGAAAACGGGGTGGTACTTCTTGAGCATGTTCGCAAAATCCTGGGTCACGCGCTGCGGGAGCGTGACCAGATTGCGCGTGCCCAAGCGGAAGACTTCGATGTGATCCATCGCGCGCAGCCGAGACAAAATATACTCGAGGCGATCGTCGGAGTTCGACAGGGGATCCCCGCCGGAGATGACCACGTCGCGGATTTCCTTATGGGCCGCGATGTATTCCAAACCCATGTCGATCGCCTTGGTTTGGGTCGAAGACGATGGGTCGGAAACCTTACGCTTGCGCGTGCAGTGGCGGCAATACACGGGGCAGTTGTGGGTCGTGTAAAAAAGCACGCGGTCGGGATAGCGGTGCGTGATGGCCGGCACCGGCATGTCGCGCTCTTCGGCCAGCGGGTCTTCCATGTCGTAGGGGCCGATGTTGAGCTCGCCCATCGTCGGCACGGATTGCAGGCGAATCGGGCAATTCGGATCGTCCTTGTCCATGAGCGACGCGTAATAAGGCGTGATGCCCATGTGGAACATCTCATCCGACTTTACGAACGCTTCGCGCTCGCCGGCGGTGACATTCAGGACCTTTTCGAGGACTTCCATGTTCTTGATGCGCTTCTGCTGCTGCCATACCCAACTGTTCCAATCCTTGTCGGTCGCGTCCTTCCAGATGTCAGGACGGGGCGCACTCTTGAAGCGATCGCGGACAGTGTTGATGGTAACGATATTTTGGGCCATGACTCACCTCGTTCTTTGGCGTGAGTATGCCCATCTAAAAAGAAAAAGCAACCCTAGTGAATGCGGGGGATGCGGGCATTTTTTCGTCAAATCGGCCCGTTTCCCCCCGACCGGCGAAGGCGACGAATGACGCATAAAGACATAGAACCAGCGACTTCCCACCCTCGAGGAAGTGGGTTACTTTTAGCGATATATGCTCTCAAAAATTTTTCTCGGAATGGCGTTGGTGGGTTCGGAGTGGGTGCTTTGGTTATTGGTGCTGATCTCGGTTTTTTCGATCACCCTCATTTTGGAGCGGTTTTTCTTCTATAAGCAAGCGACCCGTGATCTAGCCGCGTTCCGCGCGGAAGTTCGCGAAGCCGCCCGAGCCGGCAAGTGGGAACAAGCCCTGAAAGCGAGCGAAACGCGCGCGAAATCAAGCGCCATGATCGGCGACTTCGAATCCGAGCTCTCGCAGATTTTGATCGAAAACCGCAAAGCGGGCGAAACCACGCTGCACGAGATGGCCACCGATTCGATTTTGCGCAAACGCCAAGCCTGGGAAAAGAATCTCGCAATCTTGGCCACGATCGGCAACAACGCGCCGTTTGTCGGCCTTTTCGGCACGGTTTTGGGGATTATCCAGGCGTTCCACCATCTTTCGCAGCAAGCCGACAGCGGGGTCACCACCTCGGTGACGGCCGGCATTTCCGACGCGCTCATCGCGACCGCCGTCGGCATCTTGGTCGCCATTCCCGCCGTCGTGGCGTTCAATCTGTACCAAAAGCGCGTGCGATCGGCGATTGCCGAAGCCGAAGCGCTCAAGAGCTACCTCATCGGCCGCATGGGTGGGAGCTAAGCCGTGGCCGGTACCCTCTCCTCAAACGACGACGACGTCATTTCCGGTATCAACGTCACCCCGCTCGTCGACATCGTGCTCGTCTTGCTCGTGGTCTTCATGATCACCGCGCCCGTCATTTACCAATCCGCTATCAAGGTTCAGCTTCCGTCGGCGCATTCCGGCGCCCAATCCCAGAAGTCCCCTATCCAATTTACGTTGGATAAGGAGGGGAAAGTGTATTGGGATCAGGTGGAGATGGACTGGCCGGCGCTCGAAGCGAAGCTCAAGACCTTGGACGCGGGCAAGAAGGAAGAACCCGCCATGATCAGTGCGGATCAAGCGACTCCGCACGGGGTGGTCGTACGCCTAATGGATACTTTGCAGCAAGCGGGCCTCACTCGCTTCGCCTTGAATGTGAAGAAGACCGGAAAATAGTTAATAATTTCAAATAATTAAGATGATTCAAATTCCGCGCAACGCGTTATTCTATTAGTTGACAGAATAAGACAACTTCTGTATTTTCCCGCACACAATTGATTTCACGTGACGTGGAGTAGAATTGACTAAAAGCGTCATTTCAACTACCGTCATGCGTCATAACTAAAAATAGATGCGGATGTGGGTCCCGCACCTTTTGAATAGAAAGGGCATTGAATGAAAATGCGCAACCAACTCGTCTACTCCCTGATCGTCGTGTTCGCTTTGTCGAGCTGCGGATCAAGCATCAACAAGAAGGCGGGCGTTCCCCAGCCAGTGAAGAAGTCGGAAGAAACTCCGGCCCCGGCTCCGGGCACCGACCCGGCGAAGAAGGAAGAAGCCCCGGCTGGCGTTCCAGCCAACCCCGAGGAACCTCCCGTCGCGACGAACCCCGCCCCGGCTCCGGCCCCGGGCGAAGAAACTCCAGTCGCGGTGGAACCGAAGCCTAGCGCCGACAACTCGACGCTCGCTCAACTGGAAGAAGACCTCTTGGCCCAGGAAGCGATCCTGGCGGGTGAAGAAGTGCACTTGGCTCAAGCCCAAGCGGACTTGGACAGCGCGAAGTTCAATAAAGGCCTCTATACTTTCACGAGCTTAGCTGCGGGCATTACGACCCTTTCCGGCGGTGTCGGATTCGGTATCGACTACGTCCAAGGCATGGTCAAGAAGGCTGAAGAAAAAGCCACTCTCCAAATGCAAGCCGAAGCCCAGAACGTGGGCGAAGCTCGCTTGATCGAAATCATGGAGACGGACAAGACCTATCGGGCTCGCATGCTGAAGGATCACGCTTACAAGTTGGCGAACGAACCCGGCTACCTAACCCGCTTTCAAGCGGTCCGCTCGGAAATGATCGCTAAGTACCGTGGCGCCGCGGAAAAGTACGCCCAGCGCAAGATGGCGTTGTGGAAGAACGCGACGGACCCGAAAGCCTTGCGGCACTTCGAGCTCTCCATCGGAGAACTCAAAACCGCTCTGGATAAAGCGGAACAATCCACGCACGTGAAGGCCGCCCTGAAGATGGGCACCGACGCCACGACGCGTGTAGCTGCGGAACGCTACTTCAACCGTCAGATCGGCGAAGCGCTCAAGATCGCCGGCAAGGAAGCGAAGCTGCAAGGCATCCTCCTGGTGGGTGGCCTCGTCGCCGTCGGCGTCGTGGTCTCCGGACACAGCGGGTACCTGGCCGTCATGTCCGAAGGCCAAATCAAGGTCTACCGCGAAGAGCTGGCTGCCGCTCAAGTACGCCACACGGAAAGCACGCAAATGGTGGAATACCTGCGCAAGGAAGTCGAAAAGAAGAAAGCCGCCCAACAACCGGCTGCCTAATCGAATTCACTTCGTAGAATTCATTTGAAGAAATCCATCGGCCCGCTTTCGAGAAATCGGAGGCGGGCCGTTGGCGTTTTTAGGCTAAGGTTCCGGCACGGCGCCGGCAGATTCCCGGTTCGCCTTGAATTTCTGATACAGCTCTTCGAGCATCTTCAGGTATTCGGGGTCGTCTTTGTGCATCTCCCGTAGCTCGTCCAACCTCTCCTGGCCGGATTGCACGCCCCGAAAGAGCCCGGTGTCTTCTTCAAATTTCTGCTCTCCGTCCTGCACGCGTTGCTCGCCGACACTGGCTTGATATTTATAGAGCAACGTACCGATAAATGCCCACACGGCTACGTCGTAATTGCGCGCCAACAACTCCTCGGTGATTTCCAAGTTCGCGCGTCGCCCATACTGCTGTTGCAGTAACGGTAGCGCTTCGGAGAATTTCCGCTGCGCCAGCAGCCGCACCGCCTCATCCGACGGTGGCGCGGTCGGAAAGAAACGCAAGCCATGGGGCAACGCGATGGGGACGGGATTTTGAAAAGCCGCGGCCGGAATGGCGTTCATCACGGCGTTGCGAATCAGGCGTTCGCGGTTCATCTCCCACAGGGACGCGAATTCGCGCTCCTGGGCATCGCCTTCGACAAACCCGGCCAAGCGCATGCGGCGCGCGAATTCCTCACCCGACCAGCTGGGGTCGAACTCCTGGCGGATCCGATCACGCGAGACTTTGGCGCCACGAAAGAGGATATTCATCGGGGATCGCGGGTCCGCTTCCGAAAAATCCCGTAGATCCTGGCCCAGCTGCCGGGCTTCGGCGTCGGTGAGTTTTCCGTTCTGAAGCTTAGGCTTATTGAAAATCGAAACGAGCTCGCGCCGGCGCGAATAACTTCCAGATTCGATCGTGGACCGAATGATGCTTTTTCCGCCGCGAGCGTCCGCCTCCACCAAATCCACCAGTCCGATCAACTCGCTATGGGTCTTGGGCCGCCAAGCCTGTAAACCCCGCCAATCCTTTGCGTCGACCAACTCCCGCACGGCTTTCTGGGCCGCCTCGTATTGTTTCAGATCGAGCGCGTACCGAATGGGTCCCTGCTTTGAAAACAGCTCTTTGAACGGCGCGGAAAGGTGATCCCAGACAAAGCTCGCAGGGATTTTCCCAATCTCCCACACGGTGGGCGCCGCCGCCATCGCGCGCCACACGCAGCTCTTCACCGTGTCGTTTGCATAAGCGACACAGGAAGCACCCAGAAAGATCGTGATTAGGCCGCACTTCAGCCAGAGCCGACGGTGATTCATCCACCCAGCTTTTCGGCATTATAATGATTGGAACTAAGCCCTGATCTCGGCATGCCTGGGCACGCCTAGGCGTCAAAGAATCAACGCTTGGTGAGGAGCCAACCCCGTACGCGCATCGCCCAGCCGATCCTACCGGAGCGCAGCAGCCGATCCGAGAGACGCGCAAGGAGTGGACGACGAACCAGCCGCCACAACGGGATGCCGGCGGCCAGGGCCACCAGCCCGTAGGCCACGGGAGTTTGCCAGTCCGTCACGAGAACACCATCAAGGCCAACCGGTACGTGATGAACGAGCCCAAGTAGGCGAGCGCCGTCAAGTAAACCAGCATGAACACCGGCCAGCGCCAAGAGTTCGTTTCCCGTCTCGTCACCGCGAGCGTCGAAAGACATTGGGGTGCGAAAATGTACCACACGAGCAAGCTGAGCGCGGTCGCGAGCGACCAGGAGGTGGCCAGTCGCGCACCGAGGGCGGCTTCGGCTGCCTCCCCTTCGCCTTCAATCGCGTAGACCGTACCGAGCGCGCCCACCATCACCTCGCGGGCGGCGAAGCCAGGAATCAACGCGACGCTCACCCGCCAGTCAAAGCCAATGGGCTGGAAGACCGGCTCCACGGCGCGCCCGATTTGTCCGGCCCAGCTATAGTAAATCGCAGGCTCCGTCGCTCCTTCCGGCGCCTTGGGGAAACTCGCCAAGAACCACAAAATCACGGTGAGCGAAAGAATGACCGTGCCCGCGCGCTTTACGAAAATACGGGCGCGCTCCCATAGGCCAATCGCCAAGCTCTTCAGGCTCGGCAGCTTATACATGGGCATTTCCAACAAAAACGGCGGCTTCGGACCCTGCAATACCGTGCGTTTCATAAGCGTCGCCACCGCGAGCGCGGCGAGGATGCCGGCGAAGTATAGCCCGAGCATCACGAGCCCCTGCAGTCGGAAAGGCCCGAAGACTTCGGTATTGGGAATGAACGCGCCGATCAAGAGCGTGTAGACGGGCAACCGCGCGGAGCACGCCGTGAGCGGAGCGATCAGGATGGTCACCAGTCGATCGCGGCGATTCTCGATGGTCCGCGTCGCCATAATGCCCGGGATCGCGCAGGCGTGCGACGAGAGCAACGGGATAAACGCACGGCCGTGCAACCCCACCCCGCCCATGAGCTTGTCGAGCAGGAAGGCCACGCGAGCCATGTATCCAAAGTCTTCTAAAAACAAGATAAACAAGAAGAGCAGCAAGATTTGCGGTAAAAAGACCAGCACGCCGCCCACGCCCGCGATCACGCCATCGACGATGAGGCTTCGCAAAGTGCCTTCGGCCAGGTGATCAGTGACGAACTTGCCCAAAGCACCGAACGCGCCTTCGATCGCGTCCGCCGGAGCGGAAGCCCACGTGAAAACGGCCTGGAAGATCACGGTCAGCGTCACCAGGAGCACCAACAGCCCCCAGACCGGATGCAGCACCACGCGATCCACGCGATCGGTGAACCGCTCGGGGCGCGCCGCGCGCTTCACGACCACCTTCAAAATACGGTCGATTTCGGCGAATCGCTCCGTGGGCTGAGGGAAAGTGCGCAACCCTTCCGCGGGCCGCTCGTTTCCGTGGTTTTTTTCCCGAAAAAGTTTTTCGACGGTGGCCATCAAGTCCGCCACCCCTTCGCCCCTCACCGCGGCCGTGGG
The DNA here is from genome assembly GCA_050251055.1 of Bacteriovoracia bacterium. GTDB lineage: Bacteria > Bdellovibrionota > UBA1018 > UBA1018 > JBFWNL01 > JBFWNL01. Next base: position 40,665 of record JBFWNL010000007.1, on the reverse strand, counting down.
GACCACCGGCACGCCCAATTCGCGCGAAAGCGCCGGAAGATCCAGCTCTAAACCGCGTTTCTTGGCCAAATCGATCATGTTCAGCGCCAGCACCACGGGCTGCTTAAGCGCACGCAACTCCAAAACGAAGCTCAAATGCCGCTCGAGGTTCGTGGCGTCGGCCACCGCGACCAACACCTCGGGCGCGGCTTCACCCGCGAGCTTTCCGAAGAGCACGTCGCGAGTCACCGCTTCGTCCGGCGTATTGGGAGTGAGGCTATAGGCTCCGGGTAAATCGAGTAGACGAAAAGACCGACCGTCGGTGGACTTCGCCACCCCCTCTTTGCGCTCCACCGTCACGCCCGGGTAGTTGGCCACTTTCTGGCGGCTACCAGTGAGCGCGTTGAAAAGCGCCGTCTTGCCACAATTCGGGCTGCCGGCGAGAGCGGCCAAGTGCAGGGTGGTCGTGCTCATGATTGCACCTGCACTTCCCCTACTTCCACCGCCTCCGCCTCGCTCCGCCGAAGCGCGATCAGGGCGCCACGCACCCGCACCGCGATTGGATCTCCGAAGTAAGGGGCCTGCCGGGCCACTTCGACCTCCGCGCCCGCGACGAACCCAAGCTCCAAGAGGCGCTGGACCACCGGGCTCTCCGAGCGCACCGAAATCACCCGGCCCCGTTGACCTAAGGCTAGTTCGCTTAACTTCATAGAAAGTCCTCCACGTGCTCGATCCCTTCTTTCAGCAGGTGGTTGATGTGCAAATCGTCCAGGCAATAAAACGAGGTACGCCCCTCCCGTCGGACCCGCACCAGACGCAGATTGCGTAGCGTTCGCAAATGATGACTCACTGCAGGCTGACTCATACCCAAAAGCTCCGCGACATCCCCAACGCAAAGCTCGCCATGGGAAAGCGCCCAGACGATCTGGATACGCGAGGAATCCCCCAAGGCATTAAATGTCTCGGCCAGATGGAAGAAGAGCTTTTTCGAGCGCTGGCCATTGGCGAGCTGCTTGCGTACGAGCGCCGCCGGCCCCGAATAGTCCCGGAGATCCTTGGACTCCCTGGCATCTTTAACATCCAGATAAGATTTCATATATAAACGTGTGTTTATATATTTACCAATGGATTGTCAATCGAAGCTTCTTTCGATACACTCGTCTGGTTTTTAGGAAACGGAGTTCCTGAACGGGGGGATAGATGAATAAGAGAATTTCCACGGCGCTCGTCTGCGCGCTGACTTTCGGATTTAGCGCCCAAGGCGCCCTACCAGCACCCAGCGGCAAACGACTGATCCAAACCAGTCCGGAGACATCGTCCTGGATGGACGAGGCCCAGATCCGTGAGCTGACACTGAACATGCACAAACGCGGCGGCGCGTGCCCAGGCTTCGTCGACATCACCGACTTCCAAGACGTCCAGCCGCTCAATTTGATGCCGCTCGATTTCTTTAGCTATCGGGCCCCTAGCCAGCAGGAGACGGTGAAGGCCGCGCTCCCGCTCGTGTCGTCCGACGAGATGACCAAAACGGTGACGAAGCTCAGCAGCTACCCCACCCGCCTTTACACCACCGACACCGGAAAGCAGGCCGCCGAATGGATTCACGGCGAATTCACCCGCTTGGCGGCCGAAGCTGGCCGCAAAGACGTGAAGGTCTCGTTCTTCGAACATAAGTGGAAACAACCTTCGGTCATCGCGGAAATCCCCGGCACGGACCAAGCCGACGAACTCGTGGTTCTGGGCGCGCACGAAGACTCGATCAACATGTCCAACCCGTCGGCTCCCGGCGCCGACGACGACGCTTCCGGCGTGGCCACCGTGATGGAAGTCTTCCGCGTGTTAATGAAGACAGGCTACAAGCCCAAACGCACGATCCAATTCATGACCTACGCGGCCGAGGAAGTCGGCCTGTTTGGCAGCCAAGACATCGCGAAATCCTACCAAAAAGCCGGCAAAAAGGTGGTCGGCGCCCTGCAGTTCGATATGACGATGTTCCCGGGCTCCGGCAAGACGCTGGTTTTCATCGTGGACTACGTGAATCCCGAGCTCACCAAATTCACCGAAGCCTTGGTTGACGAATACGTGAAGATCGAATGGAAGGAAGACAAGTGCGGATACGGCTGCAGCGATCACGCTAGCTGGAACCGCGCGGGCTACGCGTCCGTGTTTCCGTTCGAAGCGTTGTTCGACGACTCGAACTCGAAGATCCACTCCAAGAACGATTTGCTGGGCATCCTCGATCCCACGTTCGGCGCGAAGTTCGCCGAGCTGGGCGTGGCTTACGCGATCGAGTTGGGCTCGACGAAGTAATCAGGATAAAGACCGTATAAATGAAACGCGCCTTCGCGTGGCTTTTGATTCTGACTTTTTTTAGCGGGAACGTGGGGCCACTCGGCTCGGGCCATGCCCACGCCGATGAAGTATTCACGTTCATTGTCAAGAAACAGGAAGAAAAGAAAGCCACGCGATGGTCGCTCGCCGAATGGCTCGAGACGCGCGATCGGATGCGACTCATGGACCTTTGGCTCGCCATCCATAGTCCCAGCCCCTACGAATTTTTCTTGGGAGTCGATTACCAAGCGGGTTCGGAAACCCCCGGCGGAAGCTTTGGCGGGTTCCGCGGCATGTTCGCGGCTTATGCGTCGATCTTTGGTCTCCAGGCCGAGGTCAAACCCAACGAATGGCACGGCATCTTCAATCTGCGCTTCTTTGGCTTCCACAACCAGGGCACGAACATGACCCTGCAGCTGGGAATGCGAAACCGATCCGCCGAGCAGCTGCGGGGCGCCCTTCTAGGCCTGAGCATTACGATTTACCTCAGCCGCTTCTTCGGGCTCGAAGGAAACTTTCGCCACTACTATACGAACGTTCCTTCGCCGACGGGCTCGACGCTGTACGGAAACCTGTATGAAGGCGGCGCCTTCATCGACTTCAGCTTCCTGCGCGTCTACGGCCAGTACTTCAGCGGCCCGTATACCTTGAACAGCATGGACGTCGGCCGTTCGGGTTTTACCCTAGGCACGCGGCTCTATTTCTAGTTCCAGCCGAAAGTTTGACGTATAGCGTCAGGCCTGCTAAATCGAGGGGCGATGAAGCACGCTTCCAAAATCCAGCTCCTCGTCGGACTCCTCGCCTTAGGTCTTGGCGTCACCGGCTGCACGGGTGAGGCGCCAGGCGGGATCGCCCCCCAGGCGGGCCCCCAGCCGCAAGGTCCAGCTTCGGCGGCTTCCATTCGCGTCGCGAGCTGGAATCTGAGCGAGTTCAGCCACCTACGGTCTTCCCGAGCCGTCGACAAAGTTACCCGTATTATTTGGGAAAGCGAATTCGACGTGGTGGCGCTCCAGGAAATTCGGGATCCCGCGGCCGTCACCCGCCTACAGGATTCGCTGAAGGAGCGGACCGGCTACGATTGGTTAAGCTTCATCTCGGAGCGCACGCGCCGACTCGGCCCCGACGAGCATCTGGCGTTTATCTGGAACGCCACGAAAGTACGGGCGCTCAGCCCCGCGGGCATTACGATCGACGATCCGCAGGACAAACTCGCGCATTCCCCTTTCGTAGCGGCGTTCCGCGCCGGTGAATTCGATTTCGTCCTCGTCAACATCCATCTTCCCCGTTACGGCCGGAGCCGTACCCAAGACATCCTACGGGCGCGGCAATTAGAGATGTTGAACGACCTTTACTTCACGGTCCGCGAGGCGAGCCAGGACGAGAAAGACATCGTCCTTTTAGGTGATTTCGGCGCCGACCCCCAGCACGATGGCTGGACGCTCCACGCATTTGACTATCGTCCGCTCTTCTCGAGCGACCGCCATCAGTCGGATGTGCGTGGGCGAGGGTTGAGCGACAACATTTGGATCCATCCCGGTTACACGACCGAATACGCCGGCGGCGCCAAGATCGAGGCGTTCGACGAGAACGATCCCGATTACCGGCAGTTTTCAGGTAGCGTGGACGCCGACCCGGCCGCGCGGGAGATTTCCGCCCATCGCCCGGTGTCGGCCCTCTTTAACACGGGCCTCCCCGCCGGCGACGACGACGTGGCCAACTATGGCGTGCTGACCGAACTCAATCCCCAAGCGCGAAAGATCGCGCTCACGAGAGCGCCGACCCGGCATCCGCCGGGCCGCCCACCGATCCACACGAAGCCCGTTCCGGAACCCCGTTAATCTTCGGATTGCATCCAGCCCACCCAGGGCTGAAAAAGCGCCTCGTTGAAATTGGCGCTATGGTCGTTCGTCCCGTTCACCGGGTACTGCACGAGCGGCGAAACCATCGGCACATCCGGATTGATCCGCTGCATTGAATTCGCGCAAAGTGCGGCGTCCGTCTGGCCGTTCATGGGGAAACGATGAGCGGCATTGTGGCAGCCGAAGCAGTTCGCTTGCATGACGGGCTTGACGCTTGCCACGAACCCAGCCAGATTCACACAGCTCACATTAGGCATGATCTCCAGGGTCCCGAAGGCAATCGAAAGATAATCTTCGTCGGCGTCTTGGATCATGATGAGGTTGCTCGAAGAGAGCACCGGATGCTTATACGGCTGAACGATCGGCGCCGGGTTCACCGTACGATCGATCGTCGTGTAAGTACTGTAGACCGGTTCGTATTGCCCATTGAGCAAAAGCTTCACATCCGCGATGTGAATGGCGACATCACGGGTCGCTAAACGGGGTTTGCGAATCTGATAGGAGCCCGAACCGGGGCCTCCCGCGCTAAAACGCTTAATCTCAATCTCAAAGCGCATACCCGCAAAATAGGGGTGAAGGTTATCGAGCGCCCACTCCATCTTCACAAAGCTAGCGGTGGGCAGGTTCGCGGGAATTGGCAGCTGGCTCGTCTCGTACAGGCCCACCGTGGGCGCCTGGCTAACCCGGCCTTCGCCGTTGTCCCACCAAGCCTGGATATTGGCCGTCATCTCGGAGCCATCGGTGGAGCACGCCGGTCCGCAATGCCCGTCTTTCGCCTTCGCGACCAGGCGCGAGGAGGGAATCGCGGCAAAACTCGTGTAATTTTTGGCCGCCTGATACGACGCCGCCACGTTATTGGTGACAAAGAGCGGGGCTTGATTGATGCCATGGCAACCGACACAATCACGGCGCGCGAGCTGGTAGACACTCGCGTGAAACGCCTCGATGGCGAGCGCCTGGGAGGAATTCTCCAAGGCGAACGCGCCGTCTTTCTTCTTCATGCAACCGAAGAGGCCAGCAGCCAAGGCGGCCACCAGCGCGAATCGCGAATGTTTCATTAGATGAAGTTCCCCGTGAACATAGTGATGCCGTCGATCTGATTGGTCGCTACCACGTCCGCCGGGATGATTTGCGAAAAGACCCCCAGCTGACCGGCCGCGGCCAGGTAGTTGGCCAAGATTGCCGAGCATACGCGCGCGCCCGAGTTACCGATAAGCGTGGACTCGTCAGCGCCCTGGCCGTTGGTATAGCGGCCGACCTGGCTCATGAGCACACCGCCCGGCGACTTCATCTCCGGACGCCCGGCGGGATCGAACACGCCGACCACGCTCATGCTCTTGGAGTTCGAATCGGTGATCCAGTTACGGGTCTGATCCGTCGAACTCACCGATCCGTCGCTGATGACGGTGAAAATCAGGCGCTTACCCAAGCGCCGGGCGAGCTCGCAAGCCCTTCCCACGTGCTGTCCAATCTCGAGATCCTTGGCGTCGCCGGTCGTCTGCGTGTTGTCATGATAATCGCAGCCGCCGATGGTGAGCGTCGAAGGCCCGAGATTTCCCATCAAAGAGTTGTAAACGATCGAAGCGAAGACCACTCGCTGGTCAAACGGCGAAGTCGCCGGCGTAATCCCGTAAACCGCTTGGCAGTCGGCATTCTGGCGGGGGTCAATCCCCGCCGGCACCGTCGAGTACTCGGTGTTTTTGAGATAGCCGCATTCGGCGAGCTCCTTGAGCTGCGCGCCGTTTTTCATCCGGCTGAACCGCTCGAGCTGGGTCATGGAAAGATTTTTGATTGCGGTTAACAGCTTCTGTTTCTGGCCGGTGGTGAGCTGATTGAGCGATCCGCCCGGGCTGACGGCCGCCTCGATGCTCAGGTAGCTCGAAACCGGCAAGGGCTTGAGCTTGGCGTCGTAAAAGCGCTGTACGGTATTGGAAGTTCCGCCCGAATTGGTGTTTCGCGTACCCACGCCCGTCTTGATGAGCGACCCCAGGTTGCCGGCCTTAGAGATCAGCTGGCAGGCGTTGAGTTCGTTCTGGTCCGTGTCGGAGAGCGCAACGTGGCAAAGCGCGCCCATCTGGGTCTTCGCCTGCGTGGCCGGATCCATCACTCCCTTGAGCCCCACGAGCGTTTGGCTCACGTCGCCCCAGAACGGCACGCCGAAAGTCGTGTCTAAATTTCGCGCGGTCCTGACCGCATCCGTGACCCCCATCTGACCGTAAGAATTGATTAAATCCTGGGAGCCACCCGTGTTTCCTACCACCCAATTAGCCGAGAGCCCAGCGCCGCCCGAGCAATCGAAGCAAAGAAACGCCGGCATGCCGTTCATCGGCACCGGACAATCGGCGGCTATGGCCAACCCTTCCTGCAACAGCGTTCCCAGCACGGTCGGGGCCATCGTCATGGCCGCGAACTGCACGAAGCCTTGGCTCAAAAAGTCGCGGCGGGTGACCGGCTTAGCGTGATTTTCTTTATACTTAATCATAAGGACTCCGTTAGTTCTTAATGGATTCAAACGAACTCAGCATCATGGCGCACACGCCGAGCAGTCCTCGGCGCATCTCCGTGCCGCTGGTGGAGGAAATTCCTTCGTAGAGCGAGCTCAACGTGCCGGTAAGCATGGATAACTCCTCGGCCAGCGGCTGGCGTTGCCAAAAAAGCTCCGCGTACCGCGTGATCACCTCGGCGCGCGTCGCCTCCGAAAGCGAAGCGTAGCCCGCGCTGAAGTTCACCGAATTATGAGCCATGCGGTTGCCGACCGTGCGACCCTGCTCATCGACCAAAAACTGATCACAGAACGCGCCAGCCAATGCGGTAGCCGCGATTAAAGTCGGTCCGCTGACTTTACGAACGTCGTTATCGGTAAGAAATAGGCCGGCTACCGTGTTGTAGGCATTGCGGACATTGCCATTGGTGCGGCTCACGCCAGTGACCGCGTAGTAAGACGCCGCCATCTGGCGCACGTTCTTAAGCCCAATCGTGCCCGTGCCTTGTTCCGGGTGCTGCTGGAGCTGCTTATCCACCCCGAGCGAACAACCCGCCAGAAAGCAGAAGCTCATCGCCATGAGATTGATGTCGTACTTCATACATTACTCCGTGAACAAACAGTTAGGTAGCACTGCGGTTTCCTCGAAAAGGCGGCGCAGGCTATAGCCATGCGCTTCGAAGCTATCCGCGAGCTGACGGATTTTCGATTCGTCCGAGGCCTCCGACGGACGCTGGCAAACTTCGCGAAAAGCGCGCTTGGCCATGCATTGCGAGAAGCCCTTGGCGTTGGCCACGATCTGGCCCAAGTCATGGACGCCGTTGCCTTCTTGGCTACCGCGCCAGCCGAAATCGGCCTGGCTGCTGAAGTAGTTCATGAACGAATCGTCCGTGGTGAAATATCCATCCTCAAAAATACCGCCGTTTTTGTTCATCTTCGACTGGACGTCGCCGGGCACGCGCACGAGCTTGCCTTGGCTGAATTCAAAATAAGCGAACGCGCCGGCCAATGCGTCGACCTGGCCGTGGCAGCCCTTGCAGGTATTCACGAAGGTAGCCGGTTCGCCCGCGGGCGCCCGCGATACGTCGCGACGAATACGGAAGTCAGGCACCGAAGGATTTCGGATCTGATTGAGCTGGGTGCAGAAGAACTTCTGGAACGCGAAGTCCACGCCGCGGCGGTTGGTGCCCGCGGAAATATAGGAAGCACCCCATTCACGCGATGTCAGAAGACCGGCCGTGTCGGAAAAGTCCGCATCGCCGGGGCGCTGCTCATCCACCCGCACTAAATGGTCGTAGAGACTGACCTGGTTTTGCTCGATCATCACGTAGTGGTCATTCGCATCCGGCGCCCATTCGGGAATCATATTGCCGCCCGTGAGGTTCAGCACGGCGTTGATGTCAGGACGGGCGCGATAGTTGAAATTGCCGGTAAGCAGAATGCGGGCATCCAGATCATCACGTGCCACGCCGACGACCATCGCCCGCGCGTCGGTGAACTGCGTGGACAGGTCCTCGCTGGGATCGAGCATGCGCGTCGCGAACGTCAGCACCGTATTATTGTAGAAGCCCGGGGTGTTCGTCGCGAACGAGGCCGCCACCGCGCGCTGACCCTGACGGATGTAGTTCATCATCTCCGCGAGCTTCGGATCGGAAAGCGCGATGGGATGACCTGCCAAACGCTGGAAAAGCATCTGCGCCTGCGTCTGCACGTCGGCGAGCGCCGAAGGCGCCGCTACGCTCAGTAAAGCGAAAGAGGAAAGCAGCCAGTTGCCTTGAGGTTTTGTGCCTGCCATAAGCCACTTCAAATTCATCACGGGGGACCGCGATCTACGCGGGTTTCACTTCCACACGCACACACGAGCAGCAGTACAGTCTAGATTCCCTGGAGATCACCCCTCATGTTAGCGGCTGTGGAAGGGGGTGAAAATGCGCCAAATGGGACACGCGGTCGAAAAACGGCACAACTAATTGAATTCTTTAATTAAATATTATTAAAAAAAATTCATATTATTAATTTTTAAAACATCCCTTCCTAAGGATTTCCGATCATCGCCAAGTCCTTAGGCAAGCCCTCGCTGAAACACCAGCCTTCAGGAAATCCGCGGAGGGCGCGAAGTAGCCCTATCGGTTTGTCTTGGTTTTCGGCTTGGTTTTGGTTTTCGGTTTGGGCGCATGTACCTCGATCGCCCGCCACATATACCAAGCCCCCACGCTGCGGTACGGTTTCCAGCGCTCGGCGTACTCCAACAGCGCTTTCGGGGCGGGCAAATCCTTCTGCTTATAAAGGAGGGAGAAGCCCTTGCGCACGCCGTAGTCGGTGTTGGGCATGACATCCAGGCGGCCGAGCTTGAACATCAACATCATCTGCACCGTCCAGGGGCCGATGCCGCGGATTTGGGTGAGCGACTCAATGATCTCGTTATCTCCCATTTTTAGAATCTGCTTGGCGGACGGCAGCTTTCCCTCGACCGCAAACTGCGCGAGGCTCTTGGCCGCGCGGATCTTCGCGAACGAAAGTCCCGCCCCGCGCAGGGTTGCCTCGGGCGTATCGAGAATTTCCCTGGGTTTCGGAAAGCGAAGCTTGGCGCCGGGCTTCGTCGGTGCCTTTACATACAGGGCTTGGACGCGCCCAAAGATCGTGGCCGCGGCCTTGCCGGTAAGCTGCTGATAAGCGATGGCGCGCAGGAGATACTCGAACGGCGTCAGCTCATGCTTCGCCCGCAAATCGCAGGGACCGACTTGCCGGATGAGTTTGGACAACGTCTTATCGACCTGGTGGAGGTGCTTGAGGGCGGCTTTGCTCATGCCGCCAAGCTAGCACGGCGTCGACCGCCAGGGAAACTAGGGAATGAACTGAATATTCCGCGCCTGGGCGCCCGACTCGTGCTGGTGGCAGTAATACGCGGCGTTCGTCGTGACTTGACGCTGATACGGGTTTGGACCCGGTTGACCCGCCTGGGGTGCCGCGATCATGCCTTCGTTGGCGGCGGAATGCGGCAGACCGGCATCGCCGTGGATTCGGTGCAGAACATCGTTATTGCCGCCGACGGGCAGGAACACGGTCGTGTCGTAGTTAATGAACTTCAGCGCCGTGCCGCCGGTCCGCTGACGGATCTGGATCGTCGAACCGACCGCTACTGGTTGGTTGTCCGGCCCCATCCACACGTGCGGGCTGCCCGCGCCATTGCTAGTGAGTTTCACTTCGTAGAGGGGGTTCACCGTCAGCATCACCGTGTTGTCGTTCACGAGGGCCGAGCCCACCGCGGACGCCGACACGTGAAAATGCTCGCCGGCGAAGCTGCGCGAAAACGTCTTCACATTGATCGTCACGGTCACATTCTTCGTCTCGCCGGGCGAGAGCGAAAGTGACGTGGGCAGTACCGAGAAAAGCACGTCCGCGCCCGGGCCGGTGCCGATGATGGCATTAAGCTCTGGGTGGTTCACGCTGATGTTCAGGTTGCCGGAGAAATTCGCCGCCGCCGTGATGGGCACCACCACGTTCTGGACGACACCCAGATTCAACGACTGGCTCGATGCCGCGCCCACGCAGAACGAATAAGTCGTGCAGGGCGAAGGGGCAGAGGGCCCCGGATCCGTCAGCTGCGTTTGCGTGGATGTATCTTTTACGCTGGGTTTACAGGCCGCCATGGCGACCACTACGGCCAAAATCCATTTTGAATTCTTCATGAACACCCCGTACGAACTCGACCCCGCTCCCAATGCTTCTATTTTCTAATTCCTGATTAAAATTGTCAAACTATTTGCGGGCGTTCGTCAAAAAGTTCGACACCCCTGCGGAACCGGTTTATGAGCAAAGGGTATTGGGGCGGATTATGGGACGATCACTTTGTATTTTCTTTTCGATGACGTTGGCCGTCGCGTTTGCGGGCGAAGCCGCGCTCGCCGGCGGCGGCGCACGCCCCGGCAAATGCGCGCGCCCCTGGGTCTTCTTTGACCTGGGCGAAACGCTCGTCGACACGAAAACCTCAGACTTCAAGGCACTGACTTTCATGCCCGGCGCGCGCGAATACGTACGCCATCTCGCACGCAAAGGGTACCCGATGGGACTCATCGTGAACATTCCCGCCAACTGGGGACGCGACCGCGCCGAGCGCGTGGCGACGCTCGTGAAATTCATCGACGAAAAGTGGGCGGATCCCGCGGCGTTTGACTGGAAAATTTTCGGTGAACGCATTCTCGTGCCGAACTCGGACGGAGAGCGAAAACCGCATCCCGCGCTCTTCCAGGAGGCCCAGGCCCTAGCAACCGCGGCACACTGCCCAGCGGTTTATGAGGGAGAGGACGCCACCGAGATCAAAGTCGCGGCGGCGGAAAGAATGACGGCTTATCAGGTTTTCGCGACGAAGCCGAATGTCTTCATGCCCGAAGGTCTGATCCGGAAACTTCAACTCCCCCGGTCTTCGCCGAGTCCGATCCGCGCCCCACTCCCGGAACCGCTGGCGGTTCCACCGGGTCTCCTGGAGCTCTAGCCCTCGCTAGTTCGTCGTATTCGGGCGCCACCCGGGCGGCCGGAAGCCCTGGAATCGCCGTGGCCGGCTGGGAATCATCCCATTCTCCTAGGTCATCCTCCGTGCCCGCCCAGCGCCGAGCCAAATCACGGCACTTCACGCGAAAGCGATCCACGTAGATGAAGGCAGCCGGAATCACGATCAAGGTCAGAAATGTCGAAGTGATCAATCCCCCGATGATGGCAATCCCCATGCTGTTGCGTTGCTTGGAAGCCTCGTTCAGACCGATGGCGACGGGAAGCATGCCCGCGATGAGCGCGTACGAGGTCATGAGAATCGGACGCAGACGCGTGCGCCCCGCCTCCAGAATCGCGCCCATCCGATCCATCCCTTTATCGAGGTTTTGATTGATCCGATCCACGATCAAAATCGAGTTCTTGGTCGCGATCCCCAACAGCATCACGCAGCCGATCATCGAAAACAGGTTGAGGGAAGTACCCGTGAGAAAGAGCGCGAAGAATGCCCCGCACGCCGCGAGCGGCAGCACGAGCATGATCGTGAACGGCGTGACGAAGGACTCGTACAAGCTCGCCAGCACGAAATAGATGAAGATCACCGCGAGCGTGACGGCCAGCATGATGCTCGAGGCCAGCTGCTCGAAATTCTCGGATTGACCCACGAACTTATAATGAACGCCATCGGGGAGCTTCAATTCGGGATCGTTGGCAAACCAGTTTTTCAAGTCTCCTATGATACCGCCCATCCCGGGGCCACTCGCGGCGATGTCGGCACTGATCTGCACGTACCGGCCACGATCCTGCCGCTCGATGGAAGAAACCCCCAACGTGGAAACCGGGCTCGCCACATCCTGCAGGCGCACCATCGAATGATTGATGTTGGGCACGAACGTCGAATAGAAGGCTTCCTTCAAGTTGCGCTGATCGTCGCGCAGGCGTACGCGGATGTCGTACTCCCGTCCCGCCTCGCGGTACACGGCCGGCACCGACCCTTCGATCTGGGTGCGCAGCTCATGCCCCACGATCGAGCTGGAAACGCCCAAGCGACGCGCCTTTTCATCGTCGACCACGATCTGGAACTCGGGCTTTCCCTCACGCGTGCTGATATCGACGTCCTTCAGCGAAGGATGGTGCTTCACCCGCTCGAAAATTTTCTTGCCATAAGTCTGTAGCTGGCCCAGATCGGTCCCGATAAAGCTCACGTTGAAAGTACGGAACCCACCCGCCACGTCGTCCATGTCCTTCACCATGGGATTGGCGCCCGAAAACGGCTTAAGCTGATCCCGCAGGAGGTCTTTGAAGACAGACGTATTCATCGCGCGCGAACCTCGCGGCACGAGCTCCACATAGATATCGGCCACGTTCGGTTCGCCGTCGCGGTTGCCGATGGTGAGCACGGACTTGGCCACTTCGCGGTTGGCGCGGATCGTCTGATCCACCTGGCGCGCGGTTTCACTCATGGTTTTGATATTGGTGCCCGGGGGCATATCGAGCGAAACCTGGAACTCGCCGGTATCCTGGGGCGGGAGGAAGGTCTTCGGCACCCAGACGGAGGCCGCGATGCTGAGCAGGAAGATACCCACGGCGGAAGCCAATACCACGAGCGGACGACGCATGGTTTTCTCGAGGGTGCGCGCGTAATAGTCCTCACACCACTTTTGAAAACGACCAAAGTACGCCAGGAAACGATTGAGCGATCGGCCAACCGCATTCGTGGATTTCACTTCATTGGTGGAGCCCGCGTAGTAGGCCGAAAGCATCGGCGCGATGGTAAGGGCGTCGAATAGGCTGATGAGCATCGTGAAGCAGATCGTGAGCCCGAACTCCTTGAAGAATTGGCCCACGATGCCGTTCAGGAAGGCGATCGGACCGAAGACCGCAATCACGGTCAAGCTCGTGGCCACGACCGCGAGGGTCACCTCTTTCGTACCGATGATAGCTGCCTGCACGGCGTTCTTTCCGAGCTCGCGGTGGCGAAAGATGTTCTCACGCACGACGATGGCGTCGTCGATCAATAGCCCGACGGCGAGACTTAGGGCCAGAAGCGTCATCACGTTCACCGTGAAGCCGAAGAAATACATGAGCACGAACGCACCCAGAAGCGAGTTCGGCAACGCCAGGCCGGTAATGACGGTGGAACGCACGCTCCCCAGGAAGCAGAACACCGTCAAAATGGTGAGCAAAATACCGATCAGGATCGTCTCCTGGACGTCGACGATATTGGCGCGGATGAACTTCGTACGATCCCGCACGATCCTTAGCTCCGGCGCGCCGGACTCCCCCACGAGCGCCTTATTGATGGAGGCGATCTTCTTCTTTACCCCGTCGCCCACGGCAATCGAATTGGCGCCCGATTGGCGATAGATCATCAGGAAGATCGACTTCTCGCCGTTGACGAAGGCCTGCGACTTTTCGTCTTGAAGCGAATCCACGACCTCACCCAGCTGACCGACCGTCACGGGTACGTCGTTGCCGACGAAGTTCACCACGGTCGAGCTGATGTGCTCTAGCGACCGGAACTGGCCCAAGGTACGAAACAGGGTTTCTTGTTTGCCTTCGGCAACCTTTCCCACCGGAATATTCTGACCCGACGTACTGATACGCGAGGCCACGAGCGACGCGGGCACTTCCATTTCGGCGAGTTTTCCACGATCGAGCTCGACGCGAATCTCTCGTTTGCGCCCGCCCATCACTTCCACCAGGCCGACTTGGTTCACCTGCTCGAGCTGCGGGCGGATCACCTCGTTCGTGAACTCGAAGAGCTTGGCCTCGGGCAAATTGGCCTGCAGGTTGAGGATGAGCACCGGCTGATCGCCCGGATCGAGCCGACGGATCATGGGTTCCTTCACCTCGGACGGGAGCTTGGCCTTCGCGGCCGAGACGCGGTCGCGAATCTGCTGCTCGGCGTACTTCACGTCGGTCTCTAAACTGAACTCGACGATAACCGTGCCGAATCCTTCCTTGTTGACCGAGCGCATGGAGTTCACGCCCGCCAGCGAGCTAATCTCATCCTCGAGCACTTTCGAGACCTGCGTTTCGATCTCCTCGGGGCCCGCGCCCGGATACGGCGTGGTCACCATCACCACGGGGAAGGTTACGTTCGGAAAGAGATCGACGCCCAGGTTTTTCAGCGCCATGTATCCCATGGCCAGCGTGGCCAGGACTACGCACGTAATGAAGGCGGGGCGTTTAACGGACAATGAAGCGAGACTCATTTGGTGTCACCTTCCGGCGAATACAACTTCATTTGGGCGGACAATCCTAACAACTCGACCTGGGAGCGCAAGCGCAGGATCTGCGCCTGGGCGTAATCTTGTTCGAACTGGAGCACGAGGAACGTCGTGGAACGGCCGCCGGCGTGCCGTTGCCTTTCATGCTCGTACTTTTCCTTCTGGGTGGACTCTATTTTTTTAGCCAAGAGGTAGCGGCGCTTCGCTTCGGCAAGCTTCTGGTGGATATCCTGCCAGTCGCGCTCTTCCTCGAACTGGGCGCGCGCGAGCTTTCCTTCCGCGGCCATCGCCTCCGTGCGGTACGCCTTACGAATGTCCGCCGTCGTCCCCAGGTTCAGCGGCATGCTGAAACGCAGACCGACCGCGGTGGCGGCTTGATCCGTCCGGAACGACTGCGAAACGGAGGTCATGGACGAAATATCCCGGCCATTCAGGGACAACGCCCCGTAAAGCTCCAAGGTGGGTTGGTTTTTCTCATAAGCGAGGTTGGCCGCGGCCACGGCCGCACGCTCGGCGTGAAAAGCCGCTTCGACATCGCCCCTACGGCCGTCGCGCGCGGCGGAAGCGGCGCCCTTGCCCGAGAGTTTGTCGATTTGCTTCTCCAACCCGCCCTCATTTAGCTGATCCAGATCCGTCAGCGCATCCTTCACTTGGGCGTCCGGCACGTTGCGAACCGAGTTAAAAGCCATTTCGGCCGCGCGCGCCTCGTCCTCGGCCAGATTGAACTCGAGGTTACGCAACTTGTACCCGGCGTCCGACTGGAACAAGTCCGAGCGATCGGCCAAGCGACTGCGGACGCGCGAGCTACTCCAGTCGAGGATTTTCTTCGCGCGGTCCAAGCTCGCGCGCTGAACGGCTAATACCTCGCGAGCCGCCGCCAGGCGCCAGTAGGCCGCCTCGGCTTCCACCAACATCGCGCGCGCGCGGTACCCTTCCGTTTCGTGTGCCACCTGGGCCGAAGCCTCGATCGCCGCCACTTGGGCGCGCGTCTCGCGCCCGAAGAAGTTGCGCCACAGGGATTGCGAAAACTCCAGCGTGGGTTTTGCCGTATAAAACTCCGGGAAAGGCACGAAGCTCGCATCCGCCCCCGTAATGCCCGTAAACGCGGTCGTGTAGTAAAACCTACCGAAGAGACCAAACGTGGTTTGCTTGCTCACGCCAAATTGGTAGCTGTTCTGCACGGTTCGGGTGCCCTGCAGGGTGGGATTATCCTTCGGCGCGCGGTCATCGGCCCACTGAAACTGCGCGAAGAGGGTCGGGGCCAATAGCGTTTCCCCTTCCCCCACCCGATCCCGAGCCGCGTCGCGCGCGCTCGTCGCCGCCCGCACGCCCGTATTTTGTTCCCGCACCTGGTTCAGGTACTGCTCGAGGGTCAGCACCGCCGGCGCACCCCAGCCGCGGGGGGCGATCCCAAGCGATAAAACCAGTATAATGAAGAGGCTCGGCCGGTTCATGACGATCGCGTTGCTCCATCCAGGAAGATTTTCAGAATTTCGTCGGTAATCTGGTCGCGATAAGGCTCATGCGCGATGCTCTGACCCACGAACTGGGAGCGGCGCTGGTCGAAACGCGCGACATTCAGCACGAGGCTCCAAAACAGGTAAGCCAGATTGCCCGAATCGAGATCTGCCCGCAAAAAGCCGCGGCTTTGCGCCCCGGCCATGAACGCGTCCATGGTTTCCACGATGGGCAAAACGAGTTTTTCGAAAAGGTCGGGGGTGACGGGCACGTCGGATTCAAACTCGCGGAAGGTAACGAGCGCGACCTCGGGGTTTTCCGCGTTCGCGCGCAAAACGCTCGATACCCAGAGCTTCAGCCGCACCCGCATTTCCTCGGCCGAAGCCGGGGCGACCAGGTAGGCTTTCGCCGCCCGCAGACGGTCCTCGGCGCACTCGCGGATGCATTCCCGATAGAGCTCTTCTTTTCCGCCGAAGTGATAGCTGATGGCGCTGATATTCACGCGCGCATGCTCGGCCAGCTCCCGCACCGTGGTGGAATGGTAGCCGTTGCGCGCGAAAAGCACGTTCGCGGAGCGTACGAGGGCCGCGCGCGAACGATCGGGTTTAACGTCGTGGAACTCCGTTTCCGTTGACATGCCCGGAGAATGTAAAACGCCCGTTCGACGAAATCAAACGGGCGTTTTAATTTCTACCGTTAGCCGAGGATATAAGTCTGTCTATAAGGAGCAGGGCTCCGTCTTGAGAATCAAGGCGATCGAGTCGATGCGTGCCGTCGAGTCACGCAGGAGGCGCTCTTCGCGCTTCAGAACGAGACTCGTATTCACGCGCAGAATCCCAGATGTCTCGCCGCAAAGAGTGGCCACCGGCTCGCTTAGCTCTAGCACTAACGCGTCGCTCACTTCATCGTCTAGCGAACCCAGACTCGTACTGAGCTTAGGACCCGTGCCTCCCGGCAGAAATGCTTCCACGGCTGCCTGCGCCGACGCCCCAGCGGCGAGCTCTACCGCTCCCAAAAGTAGCGTCTTGGCGATCACCACCCGATGGTTTGCTGGAACCTCGCTTGCCGAAACCGTCAGCGCGCAGCTCTTGCGCTCAAGCTTCGCTTCCGTGCGCGAGGACAGCGTCGCGGTGTACTGGCTAGTAGAAACCGTCAGCACCTTCTCCCCTCGCTCGCTCGTCGTCACCAGCGCCAAGGCCGTATCGGCAGGACAGCCGGTGCCTCCCGAAGCGGCCAGCGCAATCTCCGAAGAAGGCGGCGGCGCGGGGGGAGGCGGTGGACTCGGTCGCGACGGTCCCAGCGCAGAGGCGTTCTCCGCCGCTCCGCAAGCAAGCAGTAGGATCGATAGGGTCAGCCCCGATAGCTTCGTTAGATTCTTCATTTCTCCCCCAAGATTGAATGTTCACTCCGTGAAACAACCCCGACTCAGGGGCCCTTTCAGCAAACGATGTACCAGGGGTTTCCGGCCAGAAAGGCACTAAAACGCAATACAGCTGCGTCACCGAACGATCCGGACGGTCTGGCACCAGCCCTAAAGCACCGCTTCGGATTGGTCGGTCATTTCTTGGCCCGCGCAGCGAGATGTCCCGCACACGATCTTACTCAAATTCTTTCCCAGGCGTGGAGGCGGACGCCCTTCCTGGGCTCAACCGCTCAGCGCCTTCCTGGCCCGCGGATGCCCCCTCCACGCCTGGGAAAGAATTTGAGTAAGATCGGGTATGAGAAGCATTCGGGCGCGGGCCAAGAAATGACCGAACGAATGCCGAGTACAGCGTCGGTGGTATGACTGAAGCCGAAGCGCCTCGCGCTACCGCTGCGGGCGCGGAATGCGGAACCAGAGCACGCTCGCCTTGCGGTCGGGCGCGGCCGGACGGTTATCCCAGGGGACGATCGTGCCGTCGGGCCGGAACGTCATCTCTTTAAAGAAGGGAGTACGCTTGCCGCTTCCGTCGTCCTTCGCGTGAAAAATGAAGTAACGCTTATTGCCAGGACCGACGAAGCTCTCGCCATGTCCGTAGGCGGGGCCTAGGGGGCGGACGCGATTGACGGATTCCGCAAGCACGTGTTCTTGGATATTCGCGTTCGAAAAATTCATCTCCAGCTCGTCAAAGCTTCCGCCGACGCGGGTGAAACGGTAGTACAAACCGTACCCAGGGGAATTCCAACCGTTGCGACTGTAGACAATGTAATAACGTCCGTTTTGAAAAAATGCCGCCGGTCCCTCAGCCACGCAGTAATACGGACCACCGGCCGGGCCCATCGGTGATTGCGAGCCGTAACATCCATTCGGCACGCCGCCAATGGGGCGAGTGTTGTTCCGGGCGTAGGCAAGCGCCTTGGGTTTTTCCGCATTCGGATCCATCTCAAAATGCCCGCTCATGGGATACTGCGCGATGTTGTTGCCGTAAAACGTATTACTCGAGCTGTTGTTCACCCAGGAGTAAAGCATGCGCTGGCGATTGGGGTGTCCGGGACGCGCGAAGAAAACGAAACTATCGAGCGCCATCCAAACGCGGCAGGCGCCCGGCACGTGCAGACAAAGCCTGCCGGCGACTGAGAATGCCTGCCCAGGCGCCGAGCCCACGTCGGCGTTGTTGCCACTGACCGGAATCTCGTGCCCCGCCATGTACCCACCGTCGGTAAGCTGACTGGTGCCGTGAGGATAGGTATAACGAACTGGAGCGGAAAAACCGGCGCCCGACAAAAACGCGTTCCGGGTAATCGATGCCCCGAAGACGGTATTTTTTTTATGGGAGTTGGGATCCAGACAAATGCCCGAGCCGCTATCCTCGGTGGCCGTAAAGGAAAGATAAACCGTGTGCACGTCGTCGGGATGCCGATAGAGCTGGGGCGCCCAAAGATTGCAGTATTTCTTGCCGGGCCCGAAATTCACGATGTGCCCTCCCCCGCGCAAGCTATCGGTGAATACGGTAGCGTGGAACGACCAATCGACCAGATTCTTCGACTTATAAATCGGAAAGTTTCCCGTGTGGTAGGGGTCGGAGGTGCCCGTGACGTAGTACGTGTCGGCGATCTTTAAGAGGGTGGGATCGGCCATATAGATTCGCCAATCCGTACCCCCTTGGTCTTGCGGAAGGCGGAAGTTGAACTTCGCTCCGTTACGGTTGCGTACTAAACAGTATGCCCCGTTAGGATCCGCTTCGTAGTTTTCGTTGACTGGATACGCCGCCAGGCCCGGACACGGACCATAGTCCGCGAAAGCCGGCAACACCGACACCAAGAACAGCCCCAAGGTAAACATCGCCCCGTCTCTCCTTCAAGTTCTGCCCGAACCGAAATACCTATCCTTAAGTACAAGGGGTAGAATTGCAACGCACGGGCCAGGGTGAAAACGGGTTTAATCGGATCTAATTGTCGAATTTTTGGACAGCCGCTAGCCCGCGCGACGCGGTTTCGCGAGCAAAAACACCGAAATTCCGCCCACTAGCGCTACTCCCACGGCGGCAGCCGCGAAGGCGGTTCCATGTCCACGCGAATCCACCAGCGCCCCGAAGAAAGGGCCAACCGCCGCGAAAACCAAGCGGCTTCCCAAGCTCGCCACCGAATTCGCCGTCGCGCGCATGGAAGCTTTCACGCGCACATTGATCGCGTCGCGCAGAATCACCTGATTGAAGCCACGGCTCACTTGAAAACACAAACCCGCCAGAACCCCGATCGCTCCCGTGAAACACGCCATGCCAACGTAGCCCGCGACCGATAGCATTCCGATCCAAAAAGCCGCGCGCCGAACGCTCCAGTGACTCTCCCAGCGATGCGCCACCCGCGCCGTGAGCGCCACCGCGAGATTGTACCCCGCCCAAAGGTAGCCGAAATATCCGATCGGCACCCCTAGCGCTCGCCAGTAATCTTGGAAGACCCAAACCGCAAGCAACGTCGTGAAGCCAAAGAAAACGTGATTCCAAAGTAACTGACGCAACAAGGGGGAAGCCCGAAAGAGCTCGCGCGCGATCTCGGCTAGGTTCTGCAAGTGCGCCCGCGCATCCAGCTTCGCCCGCGGGGGTTCCGTCAACGTGAGCGCGATGAAGAAAGGAACGCAAGCCGCGGCCGCGCTTACCCACGCCGTCGCCGAAAACGAGACCATCGCCACCCACCCACCCACGAGCGCGGCGATCGTTTCGCCCAGCTGAGCCGAAAACACGCGCTTCCCCAGAACGGACTGCCCTACGGGCGCCGTTACCGGGCGATGGGGCATCGCCTCGAGCGAGTCATAGAGAATTGCTACGTCCGTACCCGAGTAAAGACTCTGCGCGATCGCCACGACGAACTCGAAAAGCGCCAAACTCCAGAACCCCTCGGCCTGCGTGAGCCAAAGAAAACCCACCCCATTGAGGGCCCCCGCCACGATCAGGCACCGCCTTCGCCCTAAAAGATCCGCGAGGTAGCCCGTCGGCGCCTCCATCGCTACCATGCAGACGGCGAAGAAGGTCTGTAGCAGATAGACGTCGCGCATGCTCAACCCACGCGACTGAAAGTAGGGCACGATCACCGGCATGAGCACGAGAAACATCCAGGCGAAGTTCAGCCACGTGACTTTCGTCAGGTTGGATTCCATGCGCTTTTGCAGTAAAGTCGGGTCCATGTACGTTCCGAAGCATTTCGGCCCGGAAGATCCGGCCGCGGTGATCGAGGTGATCGAGAACTTCCCTTTCGCCACCCTGGTCACGCCAGGAGCGGACGGTGCCCCGCTCGCCAATCACGTTCCGATTATATTGGAAGACCGCGCCGCCCCGAAACCTAAATTACTGGGTCACGTCGCGCGCGCCAACCCGATGTGGAAGGCGCTCGAAACGAGCCCTCGCGTGTTAGCCATCTTCCACGGTCCCCACGCCTATATCTCGCCTCGCTTTTACGCCACGAACGACCGCATCCCGACTTGGAACTACGCCGTCGTTCAGGTGCGCGGCCGCGCGCGGCTCATCCAGGATGCGCAAAAGTTAGAAGACTTGATCGTAAGGCTCCTGGAGAGATTCGAAGGGGAAGGCCTCGGGCGCCCACACGTGAAAATGGAAGACGACTACTCCCAGAAGCTCCTGGCCGGCATCGTCGGCTTCGAAATCGAGGCCGAAAGCATCGAGCACAAGTTCAAGCTCGGCCAAAACCGCGACCCCCGCGACCGCGAAAGCGCGATTCATTCACTTGAGCGCGAAGGAACCGAAATGGACCGCCAGCTCGCTCAATGGATGCGACGATTCAATCCGGAAAGAGGCGCTCGGTAATTATGGCGCATTGCAGCATAGAACAAGTCCGCGATGTAGCGGATATCCTGGAGACCATCAAAGGCTGGGAAAACATCCGCGAAAAGAGCCGCGGCGTTTTCTACTATAAATCCGTCCCCTTTCTGCACTTTCACTTTAAAGACGAAAAGCGCTGGGCCGACATCAAGAAAAAGGAAGGCGGCTGGACTCTCGTTCCCCTCCCCTTCCAGCCCTCCGCCGCCGCCCGAAAAAGGTTCCTAGCCGCGGCGACCCGCCACCACCAGGCATTGGCGCGTCGAAAATAATGTGCTAGACCCAGGGGACTCACTTACAGCGGAGAGATGTCCGAGTGGCTGAAGGAGCACGCCTCGAAAGCGTGTGTGGGGAAACCCACCGTGAGTTCGAATCTCACTCTCTCCGCCATACTTTCATAGGCTTAGAAAATTCCTTCAAAACCCACGCTACGCTTATTTCCGAATTTTTTCCGAATGGGGAAACTTTAGGGAAACTGGTTCGTTTTGCTCTTCATTGCGAGTCTGCACTCGCGGCCTGAAGAGATAGACGTTGTCAGCCACCTCATCTAGTCTCCGCCCTTTGTCATGGACGTACCGGTCAGTCATTTGATCGGTTGAATGCGCAAACAACATCCGCAGATCCCCGCGGCTTGCGCCGTGGTTCATATAGATTTCTGCCGTCGAATGTCGAAGCCCATGCGTTCCAATCCTTCGTATGCCTAACTGCTTACAATAAGAACGTAGCGCATAGACATACCCGTAATAGTTCAGAACAGGCTGGGTAGGCGATAAAACCACAAACTCTGATTGGGAGCCCTGGCGCTCCTGCCTCAGGACCTCCCAGAGTTCGGGCGGCATCTTCACGCGGTGCCACTTCTTGCCCTTGGGAAGATCGTAGAATTGCCCTTCCTTGCGACGAAAGGTTCCCCGAACATGGATCACGCCGTTCTTTAGGTCGACATGCTCCCATTTGAGATATTGAACCTCCCCAACCCGCAGCCCAGCCAAGAGCTGAAGCCAGATCGCAATCCGATACGACTTTCCCTCCACGAACCGCAGAAGCTTTATCACCTCATCCATTTCTAGATAGGGGCTCTCCTTCTGCGGCACCTTCGGCCGAAGCTTCCGGATGACCGGGTTACGAGGCAAAAGGTCGTACAGCTCCACCGCGTCTCCGAACATCTTGTGCATTAGGCCATAGACGTGAAGCCGAGTCGCAGGCCCACGACCCATCTCAGCCACCCGGTTCAGCACACGGGCCACCATGCCAGGATTGAGCTGCTGAAGCTTCGCCTGACCGATCACGGGCTGGACGTAAGACTGAAACATCTGGTGCTGGCTTTTCTTCCACCCTAAGGAGGCGTCGGAGCTAATATTCTCCTTCGCCCAGGTGGTGAAATACTCTGCCACGGAAAGCTGCCTCGATAGGTTCGTTACAAAACCCCCGCTTCGCTTTTCTAGGACGAGCTCGGCCTCCCGTTTTTCGGCTTCCGCTCGGGTTTCGAAAGTATCGGTAATCCACCGACCGTCCGAACCCTTCACTTTCACCTGATACACCTGTCCCTTTGTTTTTCGATAACGCTTGATAATAGCCATGCATCACTCCTTTCTGCGGAGTTCGGCATGGTCTGAATCCTTAGTTTTCAAAGATCGAACGTGCGATCCTAGGTGTACGGCGTCACCAAAGCAAGTGACTGAACTAGATTCAAACTTTCTAAGCACTTCCAAATAGTTAAATCGAAGATGCTTTCCGATTTTTAAAAAAGGAACTTCTCTACGGCTTACCCAGTAATAAATTGTGCCAATTGGAACTTTTAATAATTTAGCAATTTCCCTTGGAGAATATAGCTCAGGAACTTGAGTGGGTTCATGCATAGTTCCCCCTATCCGAGCTCCCGACACGTATGGCACACCAAGGAAGGGTTTTCTTTTTACCAATACTTTCCTCTCCGTCTAAATTTGGTTTTGCCATATCAGTAATCCGTAGTGCCACCCGTGCCAAAATTTTCCTCATGATGGGAATACGAAAGATTAATCCATTCCCTCGTGCGGTAATTTAAGTGCCTACGCGGATGCTTGCTTAATTCGACTTTCTGAAAAACCTTTCGAATTCTTGACGCAAACTGCCCAGCAGAAAGTGGATTTTCTCCGTGGGCCTGCATCCAGGCTCGATAACTCTGATAAAGCACTCTTGATGGGGTAATCGAACCAGGCCGTTCGGCGCAATAGTCCAGAAGATAAGTTGTCGTCGGGTTCAACTCACTGAAGTAAGCGCACTTCACCTCTCTGGAGTGCACGGATTCAGTAAATTTGTTATTTTTTCGAAGACGCAACAAGCCTTGCAATGCCCAGACAAATATTCCTTCCAGCTCATTAGATCTTGTCCAAAAATCAGAATCAATAAGACGCCGATCTTGCTGCGACTCATCCAATATCTGACTATCCATAGAAAGAAGAAGCATCCTACGCCAAATACCAGAACTAGAATCTTTAAATCTGGGCAAAACGTTCGTTCCAAGGGTCATCCGTGCAGTGGGCACAATTTCAAATGGGTCTTTGTGTTTTCTTTCGATAGTCAACCTACCCGCTGAGACAAAGTCTTTAATTAGGCCCTCAGCAATCCTATCCATCTCTCCGATTTCTTCGACAATATTTGCGAGTTTTCCAACCGTTGCAGAAAGCGGGAATGTTCTGCTTGCATTAAATTGCTCAAGACCTACGGCGGATGTATTTTCATCTCCGAGCAAGCATCGCAATACCGTAAAAACAACACCCTTTCCATTTGCGCCATCGCCGGTCAAAAGCATAAATTTGTGAAAGCTAGTATCAAAAACCAAATTGTAGCCAAACCATTCCTGGAGTAATTCCTGGTCCGCCAACTCCGGCAACGCTTGCGCCAAAAAAACCATCCACAAGCTTGGGGGTTTTGCCTTAGGATTATAGTCATATGGTAGACAGCTTGTGGAGAAGAAGGATGGAGAATGCGGAAGGATGATTCCGTCCTTACCCTTGAGATTTAGTGCCGCCTCCAGGTCCAAGATGCCATTCCTTAAAGAAATAAATCGCTTCTCGCACCCTTGGTCAGAGCCTAAAAAACAGGGTATTTTTATATCAGCCGGAATTCGCACTATCGCAGCGATATTCGCCATCACATTGCTGACAAAATTATTTACAGCCTTGCTGCGTAATTTTTCACTTTCCTGGAGATAGGTAAGAATATCAGATCGAATTTCCGAATCGGGCGTCCTGACGAAGCAGTTATCCCTATAGACATAAAACTCATCCTGATAACTAGGCCAGCGGTGGGTTGGGGCGCGGGCTTTTCCATGACTTCAGAGCCCTCGGGCAGCGATGGCTCCCGCTCCGCCTCGATCATTTCTTCTTCGTTTTCCGAGTCCGGCAGGAGACCGCCCTCCGGGCAACCGGGTGCACCCGGACGCTCACCGACGCGGACATGGAAGTGCTCTTTGTGACGTTTGACGTGTCGAATGTACCGCCCGTAGCGGGTCCAATCGGGATCTCCGGCCGCGACCTTCGCCAACTTTTTAATCAAGGAGCGGTCGAGGAAAATTGCCTTCACGCAGACAAACGGATTTTGAAACATCTGCTTCACGAACCACCAATTGGCTTCGGGTTCGAAATGGCGCGTAAAAACAAAACCAGGTTTCTCCGAACGCCCCGGCTTCGCTTCAATAAAACCCACGTCCGCGTCACGGCCATTGGTATGCGAGGCGTGCCCCCGGCGGCCCATCTTGCCGGCCAGGCAACCCCCGCGCGGCGCCGAGACATCTCCCAACACGATGTAGGAGCCGGGATAGTCCGCAGCCGGATAGCGCTCCGAAAACTTGCGGCCCAAGTGCTCGAACATGCCCACCATCCCGTCGGTGGCGAAATTCGTGCAGCGATCGGGGCGTTTCAGCCAAAGGCGGTTGTGCGAAGTGGGCACGATCGGACGGCCCCACGCGAGAAATCCGTTATTGGTGCTGCAATAGGAACGACCGGCCACCTGGCCGACTTCGTAGCGGATGGATTCCTGTACGGAAGTCATCACGTCCTTCACCGAACCCGAAGCCACTGCCGCGATGTAGTCCCGCTGATCGCGCGTCATCTCGTCGCAGAAATTGGCTTTGGAGCGCTGGGGCGTGCAGTAGGGTTGGCCCCGCTTGCGCCGGGTGGCGGGAGCGCGGCCCCCGCAGCAGCGCGCGCCCCGAAACACAAAATCCGGATTCCATTCCGCGCAGAACGCGGTTTCTACTCCACCCTCGGGGTCTTTTAAAAATGGACTAGCTGGCCCCGGAAACGCGTAGTCGGGCGAAACATGATCGCGATATCCCCGCACGTCGGAAGCCTGGGCGCCCGTGGCCCATAAACTGAGCCAGAAGATGAGAATGCTGAACACATTCAAAGGAGTAGCCACTTCCGGCTAGTTTAGGAAGAAAAAAGCGGGTTGGCAACGAAACATCAGGGGGTCAAGAGCTGCTCAGCGGGCGTGGATAACTTCTTATCGCGATTGCATTTGCGGCACGCGGCCACGCAGTTGCCGGGCGTGCTCGTGCCGCCCCGAGCGAGTGGTACGACGTGATCGAGCGTGAGATCTTTTCCCGCGAATTTACCGCCACAATAATGACAGCCTTGCTGCACGCGTTGATTCCACCAATTGGACTTCTTGAGCTTGCGCGCGCGTTCACGCTCACGCGCGATGCGCGCGGGATCCGTCCAAGCGTGATCCAGAATGTAATATTCTTGGGGGGTGAAACTCATGCCGCGGTTATAACACGGCGCAACTTAAACGTCTACTTCGAGGCCTTCGTAGGCGAAAGACCAATCAATTTCGCCGGCATCGTTCCCCACGCGCTTAGCAGCCTTGAGCTGGCTCAAGTAGTAGCGACGGGCTTCGGCTTCGGCGGTGGCGATCTTATCGTCGTCGGACGCGGGGTCGTGGTGCATGAAGAGCACACGCTTGATCTTCTCACGTAGGGCGATATCGATTCCGAGCGACGCGGCCGCATGCCCCCAATCCACTTTCTCGATCGTCTCCATCAGCGTGTACTGCGCGTCGAACACCATCAAGTCCACGCCTTGGTAAAGCGGGAGATCTGGCCCCAAGTCCTCGCGCGTGACTCGCGTGCATTCCGTGTCCACGCAATGAGAAAATACGCGGCCCCCGCTCTCCATGCGGTAGCCCCAGCAAGGATCCGGGTGGTCGAGCTGATACGGCGTCACGGTGATGTCCTTGAACTTGTGTGGCTTACGCGGCTCAAGCTGGTGATAAACAATCTTCGCTCCCAGATTTTCGAGCGGCACGGGAAAATAAGGTTTTCTAAAGAGGATTTTGAAAACGTCGGGTAGCTCGGGCTGCACCGCGTAGACGTGAATGGTGTTGCCTGGAATGAAGATCGGCGTGAAGAACGGGATGCCGATCAAATGGTCCCAGTGAAAGTGGGTAAAGAGAATGTGCACCTCACCCTTGCCTTTGCCACAGGCGCCGCTCATGAGCTTATAGCCCAAGAGGCGGATGCCGCTCCCGCCATCGATGATGAGATTCTGTTCAGGCGACTGCACCTCGAGGCAAGGCGTGTTTCCGCCGTAGCCACCGAGCTTCGCCGGCGGAAGGCCCGAAAGATAAGACTGCACGTCGGCCTTCGACTTGTAGCCGGCCTCAAAGAAATCTTCGAGCAAGGTGCGGAGACGGCGTTGGAGCTGTTCGGGTAAGTAAGGGGACGGCAATGACCCGCGCGCGCCCCAAAACTTGATTCTCATTTCCTTAGCTTACTGGAGAATGCGGGTGCCCGGGGACGAAATTTAATAGGACGACCGATTTAGCTGGGAAAAAAATGCCGGTCACCGCCAGCATGCACTTACCACGTTCCTCCGAACGACTGTGCGTTCAGATCCAAATCGTAAATCGTTTTCGTGCCGGATGTCGCGGCGGTCCCAGCGGTACCGGTCGAGCCCGCCGCGCCGGGATTGACGTTCGTAGTGGTAAAATTATTGGAGTAGCTGTCAAATGCCGCCCAGATCACGCCACCACCACCACCACCGGCACCTGCGCCAATGGACTGCCCACGAGCACCGGCGACGCCGTTGCCACCGTTGCCTCCCTGGGCAAGTAAGGATGCCGTACCCGTGACGCGATTACATGCGACGACGATCAATCCACCGCCACCGCCACCACCACCGCCGCCCGCCGAAGTGCTGCCTACAATGGCGCCGCCGCCGCCGCCGCCGCCGCCCATACCATCCGAACCCGCGCCAACCGCGCCCCCGGCACCGCCGGACGTGCTACCGGCGCCACCATTACCTCCGTTGCCATAGGAAAAACTTCCCGCGTATGCGGTGCTAGCGGAGCCCGCCGCCCCACCGGTGCCACCGCTTTGGTTGCCAACGGCCGCGGCCCCTCCGGTACCACCGCCTCGACCACCGGCCGCGGTCCCAAAGCCCGTCATACCTACGCCCGCGCCACCGCCGCCGCCGAAGGCTCCCGCGCCACCGCCGCCGCCGACCGTCGAACCCGCCGTGCCGTTCGCGTCCTTCACGTCGATAATCGCGGAACCCGCGAGCACGAGCTCATCACATCGGATGAAAATGGCCTGCCCGCTTGCTGGGGTCACCGTGCCATTAATCGTCAAAGTGCGCCGGGAATAGGGGCTCGTGCGAGAAGAAGTAATCGTAGTGGTACCCAAGGTCTGATCAGTCAAGTTCAAGACGCTCGGCAAACCCAATCCCTCGTAAGGTCCGACGAGCGTCGGGTCCGGGGCGACATCAACGGTAGTGGTATCCGTCGCGCTGTCGGATCCGTCGCTGACCGTGACCGTGAATTTAAGGGCTTCCTTGGCCGTCACATCCGGCGCAATGAAAGTGGGCTGGGCGGAGTTGGAGCCCGTCAGCGTCGCGGCGGTCCCGGCCGTTTGGGCCCAGCTGAAACTCAAGGCCGCGCCGTCGGGATCGCGCGACGCAGTCGCGTCCAAAGTAATCAGATTGCCCGCGGTCGTGGTTTGATTGGAGCCCGCATCGGCCACCGGTGGGCTACCTCCTCCGCCGGAACTCCCGTCCACGCCGTTGTTCAATACGACCCGAATGCAGCCGGAAGCAGAAAAAACGCCGCCTACGGCGCACGCCGCGCCGACCACCTTACAGTAGATCGCGAAAGTACGGAAATCCACTCACGTGCCTCTTTCTGCTCCCCTCTATTTTACCGTATCTTTAAGAAAACCTGTAAAATTTGTAGCCAAAGGCATGGTGGCCGACCACGCACCTGTGTCAAACTTACCGCATGATGGCGGGATTATTGATCAATAGCGCGTTCTTCCTTTCCGGCATGGCCGCGCTCGCCTACCAAATGATATGGCAGCGACAGTTCCTACTTCTATACGGGGCCGGGGCGATCTCAAACTTCTGGGTTTTGACTTTGGTATTACTCGGCTTTGGCTTGGGAAGCCTACTCGTGTCGTCCTACCCAAAAAACCCGAAGCGACCCGCAGCCACGTATGCGGCCCTCGAGATCGGGATCGGTCTTGCCGGCATCGCCTTAGTCCACCTGCTGTCCCATCTGCCGATTTCCCCCCGCTATTGGCCGGGCGCGCTGGCGCTTCTGCTGCCCGCATGTGCAATGGGTTCTACCACCCCGTTCATGCACCACCTGTTGCAGCGGATGAGTCCAAGCGGAAACGCCGGACGGCTCGCCGCGCTCGGATATGGGATCAACACCCTAGGTGCAGTGGCTGGCTGTCTGACCGCTATTTTTTTTGCGGTACCCTGGTTAGGGATTCAAGGCACCGTCTACGCCGCCGCTACCCTGAGCTTTGCCGCGGCGGTCTGCGTAATCACCTCCTCCCGTACGCTAGCCCATGCGGCGCCCGTAGCCTCCTCGCCGCCCGTTCGCATTCGCTTCGCAATCTTCCCTCCGCTAGCCCGTTACATCGGCTTCGCCGCCGCTGCGATGGCCCTCGAAATCATCTGGCTGCGCGTGCTCGGTATCTTTAACGCCAATGGCTCGGTCAGTTTCGGCGTCGGTCTCGCCACTTTACTGGCTGGCTATGCGTTGGGAAGTTTAGCCCTAACTTCCGGCCGATGGAGACAGAGACCGGGGTCAACACCGTCACCGCGACTGCGCTGGCTTTGCATCGCCGCCGCCCTCGCCACGCTGCTAAGCGCGTGGATAGCTTATTGGACATTCCCCAGAATCGACGCGCGTTTTCCCTCCGGCATGGCTCGGGAAATTATATATGCCATCGTGCTGATGCTTCCCCCTTGTCTGGTGTTGGGCGCCGGATTTCCCGTCGCCTGCCACGCGTTAACGGAAAAAGATACCCGCGTTCCGTTGGGGACAATCGCGGGCTACGTCAACGGCTTCGGCTGTGCGGCGGGGGCGGTCGGGGCGGCGCTAGCCCACTTTGTCCTGGTACCCCATTTGGGACTCGCGGGATCGCTCGCGAGCGTCGGTTTCTTTCTGGCGGCCTTGGCCTTTCATCCTCAACGTGATCGCCGCATTTTTGGGGGCGCCCTCGCCGCGGCCCTGCTCGCTTGCAGTTTCGCCGCTTGGAATCCACTCTATTCCAGGGTCGGGCCCTTGGTTAAATCGGGAGGAGTACATCAATCCGCGCGAGACTCCCGCTTGAAAACGATCCACTACCGCGCCGGCCTCACGGGGACGGTCGCCGTGCGCGAGCGCCGCGTGCTCGCCGGCAGCCGACCGGAGCGCGAACTCACCATCGACGACCAGGTGGTCGCCTCCACCGTCGAAACGGCGCGCGTCGATGCGAAGATGCTGGCCCACCTGCCCCTCATGCTGCACGAAGGCGCGGCCGACGCTCCCCGACTCGCGCTCACCGTCGGATTCGGCAGCGGTGGCACAACTCGTTCCCTGATCCACCACGGCGCCACCGTTCACGTGGTGGAAATCGAAAGCGAAGTGCTTGCAACGGCTCCGCTCTTTCAAGGCGTGAACAATGGCGCGCTCACGCACCCCCGTACGCGCGTTTTCCTCAACGACGCGCGCGACCACCTCCAACGCACCTCGTTTCGGTACGACGTGATCTCCACGGACGTCACGAACCTTCAGTACAAACAAAATGGCAATCTTTACTCTGCCGAATACTTCGCCCTGATGCGCGCACGGCTCCAGCCGGATGGCGTTGCGTGCGCCTGGATCTCGTTGATGGGCCTGGACGTGGAGTCGTTACGCACGCTACTGAGGACATTCCGCTCCGTCTTTCCCCACGCATCCCTCTGGTACTTCGATCACCTTCCCTCGAGCTACGCTCTGCTGATCGGAACCCCCCGCCCGTTAAGGCTGTCCGCCCGCCGACTGCTCGAGCATTTCCACATCCCGGAAGTCCGCGCGGATCTCGCCGACATCGGCATCGAGCACCCGTATCAGATTCCCCACTTCCTCTATCTGGCAGACGACGACTACGCGCGCGTGGCCGGCCAGGGTCCGCTCCATACCGACGACCGGCCGATCCTGGAGTTCTCCACCGCCACGACCACGCACTTTGGCTCGCGCGAATTTCTGGTCGTTCTCGACGAACTCTTGGCGGCGCGGCCGGTAACCCGCCCGAATCTCTTCGAAGAGTCCCCATTGCCCGAGGCGGAGGCATACGCGAAACTGGGAAGGTTCTCGCGACTCTGGGCGCGGATCGTGCGATTGACCAGCATTGAATCGGGAGATCATCGGACCGAGGCGCGTGAATTGCTGCGCCAGGCGCTCCTGATCTTTCCGAATCACCGCCGGGCTCGAATGCTAGAAGAGGCTTTGGCGTCGGTCCAGGCCAATGAGAAACCGGACGAGCCGGAGCAACGCTAGGAAACGAATAGGACCCGGCGCGGGCCGGCTTACTTCGGCGGCGCGGGCCGATGAAATCCCACGCTTCTCTGCAATTGGTCAGAGTTGAAGCGGGTCTCGAAACGGAAGAAGTCGGATTCCACGGTATTGTCGTCCACGGCCTTCCCCCGCATTCCTGGGCGCGCGTCCAGCTTCAACTTGAAGTCTCCCAGGATTTTTGTCGTGTAACTCCCGCTGGCGCAATCTTCCTTGGGAACGCGATCCACCACCATCTTCCCTACTAGGTAATCGCCCAATTTCTCTCCCACCCAGCGGTAGGTCGCGCCGGCGCGAAACTTTGGATCTTTCGATTCACATTCCGCGATGGCCCCGACGGAAGCGGCCAAGGCATCGTAAGCCTGCCGGTAAGCGTCTTGCCGCTGCCGCTCGGGCACGCGGGGGTCCCCCGCCGGCCCCGGAGGCATGTCCCACCAAATCAGCTGGAAGAACTCACGTTTGGGATCGCTACCTACGCCGCTTTGTTCCACCGCCAAAGGATTGTTCACATGGGAAATCTGAAGCTCGCCCGCCACGGGAGCGAAACGCAGCGACTCCCCTTTATTTTCGATCGTAAAGGAAGCTTCCGCGAAACCCTCTAAGGATTGACCACACTCGGGAGCGCAGGCCTGCTTCCAACCCGCTTCGGTAGCGTAAAAGTTCAGGGCGTTGATCTGATGCGTGTCACCGGTGGAGAGTTGAATTTCGCCCGACCAGGATTGATTTTGGAGAGTATAGGGATCCGGCTTTACCTCGATCTTCGCTCCGCAACCGACGAGCCCGATCCAAAAACTGATCCCGAATACAACCCTGCACTTCATGCGTCGGCTATAGTCACATATGCTCTCCCTGTCTAGAAAAACCGATCGCGGCCCACCATTGCGTCGAGACTTGGCTAGAGCAGCCTTATGCGGGTTTACACCCGGTCGTAGGTAAGAAAACTGAAAGGAATCGGCTGCTCGCGATCGATCCGTGCCGTGACCGCAAACTGGGTTTCATTGAATTCCGGGAAATGGGAATCCCCCTCGAAATCCTGGTGGATGACCGTAAGGTAAATCCGATCCGCATACGGCAGCGACTGCTCGTAGATCTGCCCCCCACCCACGATAAAGACCTCGTCCTTGCCGGGCACATCGTTCGCCTTCAACCAGTCGAGCGCCGCTTCAAGTGAATTGAAAATACGCACGCCGGGCGTGGCGGGGAAATCCGCCTGACGCGTCACCACGAGATTCTCGCGCTTAGGCAGGGGTTTACTGCCAATTGATTCGAACGTCTTGCGTCCCATCACCACCGGATGGCCTGCGGTCTTGTCGCGAAACCACTTCAGGTCTTCTGGGATATGCCAGGGCAGCTTGTTTTCCGCGCCAATTACTCGGTTGCGTGACATCGCGGCAATGAGGGAAACCTTCATCGGCATTTCTCTGGGCTAAACCGCGACCGGCGCCTTGATCGCCGGGTGCGGATCGTATTGCGTGAGCTTGAAGTCCTCGAACTTAAAATCATAGATGGAGCGCACGGCCGGATTGATTTCCATCCGCGGAAGCGCGCGCGGCTCGCGCTTGAGCTGCTCGCGCGCTTGTTCGAGGTGGTTCTTGTACAAGTGGACGTCGCCGAACGTATGCACGAACTCGCCCGGCCGCAGGTCGCATACCTGGGCGATCATCATCGTGAGCAGCGAGTAACTTGCGATATTGAACGGCACGCCCAGGAAGAAATCCGCGCTGCGCTGATACAGCTGGCAGGAAAGGCGCCCGTTGGAAACATAAAACTGGAAAAGCACGTGGCAAGGCGCGAGCGCCATGCGCGGGATTTCGGCCGCATTCCAAGCGCTCACGATCAAGCGCCTCGATGCAGGATCGGTCTTGATCTGGTCGATCACGCGCTGGAGCTGGTCGACGTGCCCGTCGGCCGAGCGCCAAGAACGCCACTGCGCGCCATAGACGGGGCCTAGATCCCCGTCGGCCTTCGCCCACTCGTCCCAGATCGTCACGCCGTGGTCGTTGAGGTACTTGATGTTCGTGTCGCCCTTGATGAACCAAAGCAGCTCATAAATGATCGACTTCAGGTGCACCTTCTTCGTCGTCACGAGGGGAAACCCCTCGTCGAGATTGAAGCGCAGCTGGTGGCCGAACAGGCTCAATGTTCCCGTGCCCGTACGGTCTTCGCGGGGGGTGCCTTCGTCTAGAATTTTCTGCATGAGCGCGAGGTAGGATTTCATCGCCCATCAAACTAGCAGAAAAACCCAAAAAAGGTATCTACCCTCTGGAATTTATACGAAATTTATGCACCGCTCCGCCGACCACTTGAGACCGCGGATAGAGGACCCGGGGTAGGCATCGCAGGAGATCAGATTCTCACCACCAACGCCGTGGTCAGGGTAGTGTCCGTGGTTTCCGGAGCCCCCGCCGCCGGCACGTGATCGTAGCGGATGGCGTAGCTGGTTTTCAGCGAGAACAAGGAAGAGATGATCGCCGCCAGCGAGATCTCCCCGTTGACCTGATAGTCGGCGGCATACGTCAGATTGGGCAAGATTTCGAGCGAAGCCTTCATGGACACCCAGCGGTTCCAGTTGCGAAGGGCTTCGAGGTACGCGCGCAGGTAGTGGCTCTTATTCTGCGTGCCGAGCACCGTGTTTTCGATTGTATAGCGATAACCGAGCTCAGCCGAAGCAACTGTCTCTTCCGACTTCATGAAAAAATATTTACCGCCCACGTCGGAGTTATGCTTTTGCAGATAACCCGCATAGGTGTCGCTCTCCAAGGCCTGGCCTACGTAAATGGAAAGCGCGTCGGTGAGCGCGCGCTCGTACCGCAGCCCCAAGCCGTAGTTCTTCGCGCTCTCGGTCCCGCGGGTCGAAGTCCGCAGAAAACGCGCCTGTAGCCGCAGGGTATTGCCCGACCATTCGTACGACGTTCCTTGCTTGATGTTGGTCGTCGAGGTCTTGGAATTGCCCGAGGTCAGCACGAGCCCCAGCTCCGTCTCGCTCTTTAGACCTTCCGTGGGGGACGCAGGCGGGGCGGGTTCGTCGGCGGCAAAAACCATCGGCCCGAACGCCAGAATCGAAATCAAAGCCAATCCCATTAGAACCGTCTTAGCGTTTAGCAACCGTCGTCTCCTTTAAAACCAGTTTTGCGAACAAGAACACCACCAAAGCCACGAACAAGAAGTCGACCGCGGCCCCTACGACCTTGCCGTACAAGATGCCGTCGTAGCTGAGCTTGCGGATGTCGTCGACATTGGCCGCGCGCAAAGCCGGTTGGAAAAGCAGCGGCATCAGCAAATCGTTGACCACGCTCGACACGAGATCGTTGAGCTTACCGCCGAGGATCACCGCGATCGCAAGCCCCACCACCCCGTACTGCTTTAAAAACCCGACAAACTCTTTAACCATATTCTCCGTCTCTTTCTGGCGAACCGACTACTTCGTCACCAATCCCGGAAGTTTTTTATGATGTACCGCCGCCACCGCCCCGACGTAAACCAGCTGCGCCACCACGAAGCTCACCACGCCCGTGAACCCCCCGGACGAGAATCCGTATGAGTGCAGCCCCACGCCTAGGACGAAATTCACGCCGTACCAAGCCATGAGCACGCTCAGGAACGCAAGCACGGTCCAGGCCGCGTAGCCAAACTGTGTCATCCAGCCCGTGAAGCGCGCGTGCAGGATCGCGAGATAGCAAAGCAGCGCGATGAGCGCCCAGACTTCCTTCGGATCCCAGCCCCAAAACCGACCCCAGGAGTAATCCGCCCACCAGCCGCCTAAAATAGTGCCGGCCGCGAGCAAGACCACGCCAAACTGCATCGCGCGGTAAGTGAGCTGATTCAGATTGGGAATCTTCGCGAGCACCGCTTTGCCTCCCGGCGTTTTCGCGCCCAAGGTCTCTCCCCGCAGATAATGAAACAACGTCACGTTGCCCATCCCCAGCGTCAGGGCGAAGGCCGCATAGCCCAACGTAATGGTGAGCACGTGGATCAATAGCCAGAAGTTGCTGCGCAACACGGGCACCAGGGGGGTGATGCCGGGATCGAGGATCACGGGCGAGGCATCCGCGGCAATCAGCGAGAACGCACCGAGGGTCGTCGCCGCCGCCACGATGATCACCTGGCGCTGAAAATAGTGAATGATGAACGAGAAAAGCATCACGCCCCAGCTGACCCAGATGACCGACTCGTACATATTCGTCACTGGCGGACGACCGGCGATGTAACAGCGCAGGCCAAAGCCGTAGGTATGCACCAGAAAGCCCACCGCGACGAGACCACCGGCGATCTTATTGATGAGTTTTTCGTGACGGCTCTTGCTCAGCGCCTGACCGATCCAAAGCAAAGCCGCGATCAGGTAGAGAATCCAGGATATCTTGAAAGGCTGGAGCTGATGGTAGTGCGCCTCCGCGGCGAGATGCCGCTTCACCGAGCCGTCGAAACCCGGCGTGAGCCTCTCGATCTGCTTGCGCATTTCGGCGGTGGCAGACTCGAACGTCGCGCGATCGTCGTTGAAGTAAGCCTGTACCAGCGTGCGGAACTGCTTGCGAATTTCCGCCCGGCCCGGATCCGGGTCCTGGGCCTCGCGCGCGGTTTCCATCGACCACCAGGCCTCGGGACTCGGGCGCGGGAGCAACGACCAAGCCCGCCCATCGATCAGCGCCCGGAAGAGCATCAGTGATTCAACCACACGACCCAACTCACGTTCGCGTGGATTCTGGCGCGTCCCTTCCTTCGGCGTCGAACGGCGACCCTGTTCTTCCGCGTATTGGAGAAAGACCGTGTTCTTCACGAGATCGTCGTGGGAAAAACGATGCGTGTTCTCATCCATCAGGAACTGCCGCAGCACTTCCTGGCTATTGATTCGGAACATCGGCTTATTCTTCCAGACATCCGGGAAGGCCAGAATATTGAGGATGAAATCAATGGGACGCCATCCCTGATAAGCACGCGAAGAGGTGATCGAAAGCATGGCGTCGCTCGCGAACGAGTGAAACGGCTTAATTCTGCCCTGGCTTTGAATGGGCGTGAGTGCAAAATCTTCGAGATTCCAACCCGTGCGCGGCTCTCCGGGACGCGCACCGTGCGAAACCGGCGCGGTGCCCGTCGCCAAGGGCACGACCTTCGCAGCGCCTCCGGTGGACTCCTCCGCATGGGCGCGGCTTGCTCCGATCACTCCCGCCGTCACGGTAACCGCGATCACGGCGGCTTGAAAAATTCTCGCTTGCCATATTTTCATAAGTTCACCGAAAAAATGCGATTTTGAAGTACTTTACAACGAAGAGCAGGATGCTGCCTAGCACGATCAAGATGGCGCCCAAATACTTGAGTTCCCGCCCCGGGTCTTTGTTGACCGAAAAAACCGACGTCACCGGGCGCGGCTCGCCCGGAATATAGCTCGATTGATAAAACGTATAGCCATTATGATGCAGCGGCTCGTTCATGCTGATCGTGATGACATCGGACTGGGGGGACGAGTTGCCCGACTCCGACCCCGTCACCTTGACCTGCGAGGAATACGAAGCGGGATTCTGCGTGCCTTCGTAATGCTCGATATTGAATCGCTGCAGGAATATGAAAAACGGCAAGAAAAGCTGCTCGGGTGCGAACGATGCCCGATAGCGCTTATCTCCGAGCTTCACGAACTTCCGCTCCCAGTGACCGAGCCAAGTCCCCGTTTCACCCGATAGCGGCCGCAGGTAGATCGCCGGGCCGGGAGCGTCCGTGCCGTACTGCACGCGAGCTGGCTTAAAGAAGGACGTATTCACCGCGTCCGGCACCCACTCCTTGATCGTGATCTTCATCCCCATCCACCCGGGCTCGATCACGGCGCCCACGACCTGGGAGGCGGCGAGCTTACCCACGCGCGTGGCGCCATCGCGGGAATGAATTTGATATGCCAAGCCGCCATCCCGTTCCACGCGAAAGCGCAGGGACGGGCCCATCTGTCCGGAAGTCTGCCCTTTTAGGGGAGCGAACGCGAAGCCATGAGGAACGACCGAGAACAGCGCGGGCCCCATCTGCTGACTGGCCATCTGGGTATCGCCGAGCCACAGCTTCAACGCCTGGGAGGCGCCTACGCGGGCAATTTCCAGCTTGGCATGCAGGTACGGCTTCCACTGCGCGGGATCGGGATTCGCCTTCGTGCCGGCGGGAGGCGCTTCGAAGCGCAGAACCTCTTCCGCGTGCGGAATGTATTGGTCTACCTGAACCCCCAAGCTTTTCAGCGGAATCGGGTCAAAACCTGCCGTCGGTGGGCGGAATGGCAGGGGCAAAACCCAACGGCCGCTGCCGTCATTCAGCTCAAGCACGTTTCCCTCGAGGTTCACCGCGCTCATCACCTCTCCTTCGGAGACGATCAACTGGCCATCGACGCCGAAACGGAATGTAAGCCACGAGCCCGTGAGCATCATCAATATCCCCAGGTGCGCGAGCAAGAATGGGATATGACGGCGCTTCCAGGGCCAGCGGCTGACGGCCACGCAGAAGATGTTCACGCCGAGCAGCGCCAGGAGGCCGTAGAACCAAAGCGTGCGGTAAACGTAATATTGGCCGGTGGGCGTATCGTAGACGGATTCGAACGATGTCGCCACGGCCATGGCCCCCGCAAGTCCGAGGATCACCAGCACGGCGAGCTTCAGTGACGAAAGAAATCGGAAAATCCGATTAAGAATGGGCAAGCGGCGGGAGCTCCAGCGCGATGCTTTTGCTCTTGTCCGCAGTAGCGTCGCCCGCCGGAATGAACGGCACCCCGGCCAAGGCGAGCACTTCCTTTTGCACTAAGCGCTCGAGTTCGTACTTCGTTTTCGGTAGCGTGGAACCTTTGGCCTTCTCATCGAAGACGCGATCGTAGCTACCCTTGCGGAAGAAACCTGCGTTGCGGCCGACCGCCATGCGCACGCGACGGCGTAGCTTACGCGAAAGGAAGATCGGCTGGCGTTGACGCGGACCCGTGAGATCAATCAAAAGATCCAACGCATGGGGCGCCGCCACGCCCAGCGGTACGCCCGAGGTCGAAAGAAAAAAGATCGCCGCGTCGGGATAGGCCATCAAAATTTTCTGGCGAAGTGAGTCGACGTCGTAAACCAAGGAAGTGGAGAGAACCACGAGAATGGTGCGCACCGAAGGCACGTGGTTGGGACGATAGGTCTGGCGATTCCCCAATGCGGCCAGTGACTTTTCTGTATCGAGATCTTTAGCGGTCCGCAAGATGCGGTCGTCGAACGAATCGGTCGTAGTCTTGGAAATAGGTGTCATATCCTCAGATTATAAACTACTTCCGACCCTTTTGCATTTGCTGAAGCATGTCCATCGCAGCTTTCAGCCGATCATCTCCGCCCCCTCCGGGACGTCCGCCCATACCGCCGGGCATACGCATGCCGCCCATGGCTCCCATCATCTTTTGCATTTGGGAGAGCGCTTCCGTCATGTTTTTGGCGCCCGGAAAGGCCATCTTGAGCATCTGCTCACTGGCCTGCTTCAGCTTCAAAAAGGCGAAGATATTGATCCCCGTGAGGATCGCCACGAAAACCCAACTAACAATGACCCAGGTCGACATAATGCCGAGGTTCTATCGCACGCTCGGGCGGTCGTAAAGGCAATTGCAGTTCGAAGGGGCCTTGTCGATCAGCGGACGATCTTTCGAGGTAAAACCGGCGTTAATCAACGCGCAATAGGCGATGGCCTGAGCTCCGCACTCCTTGCTGCAGCCCATCTTGATGCCAGTTTCCAGGGCGTCCTCGGGATCGATCGACAAGCCGCATTTCGCTTGGGGCGCAAAGACGCCCCGGCAATGAGGACCGCGCTTACGGCAAAGCCTCTGGCACTCCTGGGCGCCCACGCGATTCAAAGTGAGGCGAAACTCCTCGTTGAGTTTCGCAATTTGAACCTGGGGCACGCACTTCCACATGACCGATTGGATCTTCGCCGGGCCCGTGCAGCCGTTGTCGGCCACGGAGCTCTCCGCGAACGTGGTGGATTTGGGGCCGAAGCGGCAGAACATCAGTTCACCCGCCTCCTTAGCGGAGACGGTAACCGCTCCCCCGCCGATGCCGACCATCAGAAATGCCACAAAAGCGCGCATATGCATTAGTGTAACATGCTTTTTCGTGAACGAGTGTGCACGCAATCCCGAAGGGAATCGTGGAGTTTTCGGACGCCCATCGATATTTGCCGTACGCTGGAAGGGTGGATAAGCGATTTAAAATACCTGCGATCACCGAATTCCCGAGCTACCGGCCCTTTCTGTCCGCGTTTTACCGTGAGAACAAAGCCGAGCGCTCGAGCTTCAGCTTCCGGTACATCGCCAGCCGTTTGCAGTGGCCCACTTCGTTCTTCAGCGATGTCGTCTATGGCAAACGAGAGCTATCGATGAAGCGCGCCCTCGAGTTCTCCCGCTGGGTGGGCTTCGACGCGGTCAAAACTGATTACTTCATTAAGCTGGTGCTCGCCGAAAGCAAAGATCCGGTGGTGAGGGAATATTTTTCCACGCACTTGCCCCGATTACCTAGCGACAACGTCTCGGCGGCCACCGAAGCTTCCGAACTTGCCTAACTCGGCTTTGCCGAGGGGGAAGGACTCGGCGTCGCGCTCGGCGCTGGAGACGGCGATGGGCTTGGCTTGGGAGCCGGCGGGGGCGCGGGCCAGATCTGCGGAAAAGGGTGGCGGTCCTTGAGTATGTCCTTGTTCGCGAAACACGCCTTACAAATCGCTTCGGGAACAATCTTCGCCTGGAGCTTTCCCTTCTCGCCCGCCCAGAAGAACGGAGTCAGCGCCCAGCTGGCAAGCAGCCGATTCATCTCCTCGTCGGTGCGGTAAGGGGACCGTGGCGGCAGCTCCACTCGGAGCGCGAATTTGCCCTTCGGCAGGCGCACCCCCAGGAACAAATCATCGCCTGCTCCCGCGCGTGAGCTATAGCAAGTAATGGGATCGCCGTCCTTGCCGTAAAGCTCGACCTTGCGTGACGGGTCTTCCGCCGTGGCCCGCAGATAAAAAATCTCGCGCGGCACCGGCAAGCGGGGCAAGACTTCCTGGATGCACGCCGGGGTTTCATCTTCGTTGAACTCCAACTCGAGCTCAGGGACATGCTTACGTCGGAACTTGTAAAGCACGACGGCCGCCGGTTCATACTTTTCTTCCGGCGGGGGTGGGCTAGCGATCGCTTCACCTTTTTCGTTTTTGGTGGAGCTAACTGCCTTAGGTGGTGGTGGTGGCTTCGGAAAAGTGTCGAAACAGCGACGTATGGCGGCGAAGTTCAGCCATTGAAAAAGCGATTCCACGGGTTGGCAGTCGAAGTTCTCGTTCGGGGGAGGATCCGTGCGGTAATCCGCGCCACCGGGCCCCGCCTTGGGGTTGGCCGAAGGTCCGGGGGGACGCCGTACCCGGATCGGTGAAGTGACAAGCAGGTCCGGTACGGGGTAGGTCTTCTTCTCCGGGCTTGCGCACCCCTCGAGTAACAGCGCGACGCCCACCACGACCCCGCCAATGCCCCATCCCTTAGAGCTTGGCATTGAGCTCCCGATAGGCCTCTTCCATCCGCGCGCGCACGCGCTGGGATAACTCGTCCACCGAGTCATGAGTCAAACCATTAGTATAGATGGGCTCCAGCATGCGAACGTAAATATCGCCCCCACGCATGGCGCCCGACTCCATCGTGCCCACGTTCTTGTAAGAAGTCGCCACCACGGGAATGATCGGACACTGGGCATCGATCGCCAAATAAAACGCCCCTTTTTTGAAAGGCAGGAAACCTTCGAGCGACTTGTTGCGGGTGCCTTCCGGAAAAATGCAGATGCTATGCCCCAGAT
>JBFWNL010000006.1:0-272527 GCA_050251055.1 Bacteriovoracia bacterium | reverse complement strand
GCGTACGGTTGGTAATCGGCGAGTCTTTGCCACCCCAATTCAATTCGTAGCGGATTAAGTTCTCGAGAGTGGAGTAATGCAGGCCAGCATGTAAGGCGAATGCCAGCAAAACATAAACGGGCATCCCCTTACGAATCCCCCCCCATAACCCTTTCGTCGCCATTCGCCGGCGCGCCTCGACCACGTACAAGCCAGCCAAAAACCCCGGCAGCGTAGTCCGGGAAAGAAAATACCAATCTGCTCGCAAATAAGCCGACAGGACGGCGGCGGCGGCGAGAAACACCAAGACTCCGGCGGAAAAGAACCGCAGAGGTGCCGAAAACCGCGGGCGCATCAGCCAGGCCGCCGCGGAAGCAACTCCCACCCACCCCGCCACCACGTAGATGCGCCACGCGGTGGAAACGTGCAAGGCCCACCAGTCCGTCCATGGCCCGAAGAAGCTGGCGTAGATCGGAAGCAAAAAGCTACGTAAGTAAAGCAACCCTGCGTACGCCTGCACGGGTAGGTGACTTTCCATCGGGTAGAAGGGCTCCTCGATCCGCAGCTGCAGAAGCGCCGCCGGTCCCCCGGAAAATACGGGGAACAGCCCCCGCAAGAGCTGGGAGATCACGCCGAAATAGACCAAGAAACCCAGCCACGTCCAGAGCTCTCGGCGAGCCGGCCAGCGTCGGCCCTCCACCCAAGCCAATCCCCATATCGCGAAGAGAACCATCGTCTGAAAAACCGCGGCCTCCATACGGATGGTGGACCCGGCGACGCCTAAGAGCAGCAGCGGAATCGCGGCGCGTACCAGCTGAGGCCCTGGCCTAGGTCCATTCGGGCGGTAACGGGCCCAGTTCAGGACACACCAAGCGCCAGCGCAAGCCCAAAGCAACGTAAAAGCCGTGGAAAACTGGGAAGCGTAAAAAAACGAAAACGCCACGAGCGGATGGAAGATCCACCAAAAATCGCGAGCCGGCCGGCGTGCCGCTCGCACAAACAACGACCACGCGAGCCCTAAGCAGATCGCCGAAGCCACGCGGTTGAACCACAGGCTCTCTCCACCGGTGCAGCTCAGCGCATAGATCAAGAAACGATATCCCGGCGCGTTTTCCAACATCGCGCAAGCGTTGTCGACATGGAGAATGTCGTCATAAAGGGCAGGAAAAAAGGAGGAGTCCAAGCGATATCCTTCTCAATAGCGAATGCCCATCACGCTTTCGACGGGCGAGCGGGTGTGGATTTTTCCATCGGCGCCCACGTATAAGGATTCGCCAAAGGGATCGCGCGAGGGCGGGTGCCGCTCACGCTGGAAACGTGCGTAAACCCGCTCAAGCGCCGCTTGCGAGACCTTCACTGGATTATTCTCCGGTTGCTCACGCAGAAAATCCACGAAATCTTGGTTGATCTGAAAGAGAAACTGGAGCAAAAAAAGGTTCCGGCGTCGATGTTCGAGTTTTTGGCGGGCCCGATCATCTGGCGCGGCGGCCATCATGAAACCTAGCGTCTTCAAACCCACTTCGTAAACTCCCGCCGGGTGCTCCAACCGCTGGCCTAGTTGCTTGAGATAGTCGGGCGCCCCAGGCAACTGCGCCGCAATCCGGAACTGCTCCGCTGCCGCCGCGAGATCCTCGAGTTCGAACATATATGTGTAGCCGA
This sequence comes from Bacteriovoracia bacterium, assembly GCA_050251055.1. Lineage (GTDB taxonomy): Bacteria > Bdellovibrionota > UBA1018 > UBA1018 > JBFWNL01 > JBFWNL01. Next base: position 270,889 of record JBFWNL010000006.1, on the reverse strand, counting down.
GCGTAGTCGGAATGGCCCACTCCAGTGGCCAGAATCTCTGCCGAAACTCGGCCCCCCAGGTCGGCAAAACCTGCGACCGGAACGCCTCTGACTTCCGAAGCAGGCGCACCGCCCCCTCGTCATCATCACGAATAATGACCAACAGGATCGCGCCGTCGAAATACCCTTCGAAAAAAGCCGGATCCAACGAGGTGACGATGTCGAAATCATAGTAAGGAGCCGCCCGGACCTGGCGCGAGACATGACTTAGCGATTCATCTTGGATCCCCCGCATCCACACGGCATCGGCAATGGTGGTCCAATGCCCTAAGGAGATCGCGCGTAAGAGCGGTGCATTCCAGATCGTTTCTTGCTGAGGCGGCTCGACCCACGCAGGCTCCGCAGTTCTCATGCTCGAGGCCATCCAGAGAGCCACCCCAAAAAAAACGCCCGAAATTAACGGAAATGGCATACCCCTAAAATTCTACAAGTATTTGAAATAAAAGAAATAATTTTCCAATTTGCGATGAAAAATAATTAATATATACTGTTTTTATCAATTATTAGGGTAGGAAAAGCGCGGGTGGTAGGTAAAATTCTGTTTCTGTTTAACTAAACACGTTTAGAATCTTTACTATACAAGCCTATATCTTCTCAAACCTTTAATAAGGGGTAGGTCGACCATACAAATGGAGGTACGTCGAATGAAGAAGCTAATTAATAACCGCTCGGGGTTCACGCTCATCGAATTGATGATCGTGGTGGCCATCGTCGGCATCTTGGCCGCCGTGGCAATCCCGAACTACAACCGTTACCAAGCCCGAGCCCGTCAATCGGAAGCGAAAGTGCTCTTGGGCGGCGCATTCACCGCTTTGCAGTCCTTCGCGATCGAGCAAGCCTCCTATACGAGCTGCTTGAACGACGTGGGATTCGGCGTGGACGGCGCGATGTCGTTTTACACGACGGGCTTTCCGGACGCGGTCGCCATCGCAGGCAACTGCAGCCGCGCGGGAGCGGCTAACGTTCCCTGCACGGACGTGCTGCAAACGACGGGCTGCACGGGCGCTGGCGGCGCTATGACCGCTATGGTGGGAGTCACGCACTTCCAAGCCAACTCCGCCATCGGTGGCGTTTCGGCCAACCAAGCCGATCTAGGCACGGCGGGTAACTACCCGACTGCGGCTCCGGCAATTTCCACCAACGCCTTCACGGTGGGCTCGGTGGGCCGCATTGGAAACGCGACTCAGGTTGATACTTGGTCCATCGACAACACCAAGAACCTGATGAACCAGCGGACCGGTATCTAGTATTTTAGTCTTTCTTTGAATGAACCCAGGAAGAAGCAATTCTTCCTGGGTTTTTTTTTGCCCATTCCCCGTCGGGCTGGATAGACTCTAACTGCGCTATGCTCTACTTCCTGGTTTTCCTCTCGGGCTTCACCGGTCTCGTTTATGAAGTAACCTGGCAGAAGTACCTCACCTTCTACCTAGGCTCACACGCGCTTTCCACTTCCCTCATCCTCGCCGTGTTTTTCGGCTTCCTCTCGCTGGGCTACTACGCGATCGGCGCCTTGGGTCGGCGCTTTTTCCGGGACAAGCTCATGCTGTATGGCGTGATCGAAGGAGTGATCGGGCTATACTGCCTCATTTCGCCGGAACTATTCCAGACCCTGTTCGGATTCTTCCAATTCCCGGTAAGTGGCGGGGCCCAAGAACTCGGCGCCGGACTCTTGTTTGCGAGCTTGTTCATCGGATTCCCCACGTTTCTCATGGGAGGAACCATTCCGGCGTTGACCCAGGCGTTATCCCCAAACTTAGAGTCCAGCGCACGAGCGCACGCGCGCATCTACGGAGTGAATACCTTCGGTGCCTTCGTCGGCACGCTGCTGGCCGGGTTCGTATTCATTGAAAACTGGGGACTTCCCCTCACCCTTTTTTACACGAGCTTCATCAATCTTTTTATCTGCTTCGTCACTTACCTGGTCGCCAAGCGACGCCCGCCGGCTGCGACGCCCATCCTCGCGGCCACGCCAAGTTCCACGCCCGAGTCCTCGACGAGCGCTCCAGCCCGACGCCTACTTTTCGTAATTTCGTTTCTCTCCGGTTTTTACGTCTTTAGTCTGGAGAACATGCTGATCCGCATGGCTGGAGTCGCGTTAGGCAACAGCGCCTACAGCTTTTCGATTATCGTCGCTTCTTTTATTTTCGCGATGGCAACTGGCAGCCTCTGGCTAGGGTACCGCCAACCCCGCCTCGGACTGGGCCGGTTCGCTCTGCTCCAGGCTGCCCTCGCGGGGAGCGCCGTTTGCCTCTATCTCAGCATACCCAAGTGGCCCCTGTGGCTGCTGCGGGTACGCCTACTCTTCCAAAGCACCCACCTCAACGTGTGGCCTTATTGGTTTACGGTTTTTACCTTTTTCGCGATCGTTCTCTTCGTACCTGTTTTCCTCATGGGCATTAACCTGCCCCTGATCTTCTCTAACCTCCGCACCCGGCGCCAGGAACTGGCGGACACCGTGGGTCGTTTGTACTCGGTCAACTCGGTGGGCAGTGTATTAGGCGCTACGATCGGTGGCTATCTGCTTTTCCAATTCGTGCCGGGAGAATGGGTGGGCAAGCTGACTCTAGCGCTGATTGTCCTGAGTAGCGTCGCTTGCGCGGCACTTTCCGTTCGGGGACCCGCCGCCCGTATTACCATCGGCGTTATCGCCTTGGCATGTCTGGGCGGAGTAGCCGCGCTTCCGGGTTGGCCGCCCCTAGCTTTTTCCCCTGGTCTTTTCACCCTTCAAAACGCCGGCCGGCACACCACCGAAGCGGCCCAAGTCGCCAAAGCCGCGCACGCAAAAGCCATCACGGTATACTCGGGCTTCGGCACCGACGGAATTGCCACCGTGATCGAAACCCCGACGGGACGCACTCTTTATGTGAATGGAAACGCCAACACTGCCCCCGTGGATCGTAAAGTGCGGTCACTCAATGCTTTGATTCCCTTATCCCTCCATCCGTCACCACGACGCGCCTTCGTTATTGGGCTGGGAGCCGGCCTTTCCACGGGCCTCTTGGCTCAAGTGGAAAGTCTGGAATCCGTAGAAGTGGCAGAAATTTCTGACAAAGTAATCGAGGCCCTCCCATTCTTCGACGCGGAAAACTGGCAGCTGAGCCAACGAATGCAAAAAGTCCAAATCATCCACGCCGACGCTTACAAGGCTCTCCGAAACCGTGAAACTCAGTATGACATTGTTGTATCCGAACCTGCCCACCCCTGGGTCGCCGGCGTCGAAAATCTGTTTGCCCGCGAGTTCCTGCAGGCGGTCTCCGATCGTTTGTCGCCCGGAGGAATCTACGCGCAGTGGTTTCCACTCTTCGGCGTGGATAGCTCAGTGGTATTGACCGTGATTAATACCTTTCACCAAGTTTTTCCAGAAGTGACGATTTGGACTACGGCCCCTGGGGTGATAGCGATCATCGTGAGCAATCGCCCCCTAAACGTCGATCGTGAACGGCTTAGCTTTTTTTTCGAAAAAAGTAAGAAGGTATTTGAGTCGGTGGGTTTCCGAGAATCCGGATCGATCTTGGGGTTGCAGAGCCTGAACCAATGGGGAGTCCAGAAACTAATACGTGATTTTACGGGGCTGCATACCCTGGAGTTCCCCCAGGTCGGTTTTCGCTCCGCACGGGCCTACTTCGTGGACGATAGCGTCGATTACGATCAGCTTTTGGTTTCGACATTACAAACCGCCACGGGCGGGGAAGACGCCGACCTCTCGCTTCTGCATGAACGTTCGGGAGGTCTCTCTAGGACGGAGCGTCAAGATGCAATTCGCTTCCTGAGATCTAGCGGGATTACGCGAAGTACATTGGCCCGCTTGGAGTATCAGTATTATTTCCAAATCCCTTCCGACAAGTTCGTGGATCGGCCTCCTGGGTACATGGAAGAATACCGCTACCTAGCCGAAACCAGCTTCGCTTGGCCGGGGGGGAAATCGCCGGACGGGACTGTCCTGCAGCGGATGATCGGCAAATTTCGAATCCTAACGAGCGCTTTCCTACCGGCGCACCTGTCAAAGCTACTTCGCCTTGTGCCGGATGTCTGCCCAGAAACCGACCGTGCCTGCTTTGCCGCCAAACTCGACCTTCTGGCCTGGCTGCCCAAGGCGTCCTCTCGCCTAGGTGAAGCTCAAAAATTAGATTACACGCAAGCCTCAAACCTTCGTGCGCTCGAGACGATCTTTCGAGAAAGTCTCTAACGAGCCGGATCAGTCCTTGATTTTCTGTTTTTTCAGCCGGTAGCGGATACTGCGAAAGGTAATTCCCAGCAGGTCGGCCGCCTTCTTCTTCACGCCTCCGGTATGCTCGAGCGCGTGCAAGAGAAAGGTTTTCTCCACGCCGCCCAGGATCTCATCCAGATCGACTTTACCCTTGGAAAAATCGGGAGCGGGGATCTGAATGAACCGGCCGTCGCTTCCGGAGGCCGCCGCCACGGGTGCCTTTTTTATCTCGATCGCCGGGGTAGCCGGCGCGGAGCGCATTCCGGTGGATAGCGTGATGGGCAAGCTCTGCAACGTGATCTCTTCGCTGCTCTCCAGGGCGATCGCGCGCTCAATCACGTTTTCCAACTCGCGCACGTTTCCCGGCCATCCGTAGCCGTCGAGCGCCTCCAAAACCCCGGGGGCGAAAGACCGGGTGCTCTTGGAAAACTTCTGGGCGAACTGTTCTAAAAAAAACTTCGCGAGCAACCGCACATCGCCCGCACGTTCCCGCAGCGGTGGAGTGCGGATCAATATAACATTTAGCCGGTAGTATAAGTCCTCGCGGAAAGTGCCCTGGCGAACGGCCTCCTCCAAGTTTCGGTTGGTGGCCGCAATGATGCGCACATCGACATGTACGTCATCGGTTCCCCCGACTTTGCGGAAGCTGCGCTCTTGAATCACGCGCAAGAGCTTCACCTGCATCGAAAGCGGAAGCTCTCCCACTTCGTCCAGGAAGATCGTGCCATGATTCGCGGCCTCGAATAGGCCCATTTTTTCGGCCACCGCTCCGGTGAAACTGCCTTTTTTATGCCCGAAAAGCTCGCTTTCAATCAGATTCTCCGGTATAGCTCCGCAGTTAACGGGGATGAAAGGCTTATTTTTAAGCGGGCTGTGATCGTGAATACGGCGAGCCACGAGCTCTTTTCCGGTGCCGCTCTCTCCAATCACAAGTACGTTCGTCCGGGTGGTCGCCACGCGGTCGATCAGCTTATTCATGGACAACACGGATTCGGACTGCCCCATAATCTCGCGTCCCACTTTTATTCTCCCCCGCCGGCGATCTTAAAGATCGGCAGATACATCGCCACCATCAGGCCGGCCACGATCCCGCCCAGTACCACCAAGATGATCGGCTCGATTAGCTTACTAATTCCGCCCACCAACGTTTCGACATCTTGCTCATACATGTCCGCTACTTTATCCAACATTTGTTCCATATTACCGGTGGCTTCACCGACACTGACCATTTGGGTGGCCATTTTTGGGAATACTTTAATGCGATTCAAGACCATACCCATGGTCTTTCCGGTTTCAATTTCCTTCCGCAAAGTCGCCATCGCTTCTTCGAGTACGACGTTATCGACCGTGACTCGGCAGATATCGATGGCATCGATTAGGTTAACGCCAGATGAAAGCAACGTCCCCATCGTGCGCGAAAATCGCGCGACGCCTGCTTTAGTTGCGATTTCTCCAAACATAGGCATCCGAAAGATGAGTCGATGCAAGAACGCACGCCCCTCCTCCGTCTTTATGTAACGCGCCATCATATAGCTGGCCATGATGGCGGCTCCGATAATGACGACAATATTGTTGTTGATCGCGTGCGAGACATCGATCACGAACTTTGTTGGACCAGGAAGCTCTTGACCGTTCTGCGAGAGCAACGTCTCAAACTTAGGAATAACGAAAGTAAGCATAGCGGCGATCACGCCGACGGCGACGATGACCACGAAGAACGGATACATCATCGCGCCCTTCACCATCTTATTGATCTTGGCGGAAGTCTCGAGGTATTTAGCCAAACGATCGAGCATTTGTTCCATCGCACCGGAAGTTTCGCCGGCGCGGATGAGCGCGAGATAGACGCGCGGAAACGACGTTTGGTAAGACGCGAGCGACTCCCACAAGAATGAACCCTGGGAAACCTTGCTGCGCACGGCGGCCAGAATTTTCTTCAATGACGGGTTCGACGCCTGGTCACCCAAGACCTCGAGCGACTGTACCAACGGGATGCCGGATCCCACCAACACCTGTAGCTGCCGCGTAAAGAGCGCAAGTTGAGGGAGTGGCACTGAGGCTAGTTGCCCGCCGCGGATAATGCTGCCCAGATCGGCGTTGAGCATCCCGGATTTCGAGATGCGCATCGGACGGATGCCCTGCCCCCGGAGCATCATCCGCAATTCGCCTTCGGTGGGAGCCTCTAGCCGACCGGAAATGCGTTTGCCGGCTTTATCGACTCCTTGATACTGATATTCCGGCATCTACTATTTACCCATCTTTTTTTTGGGCGCCGGTAGCTGCTTGGCCAGCTCTTCCGGCATATTGCTGTATCCGATGGCGTCTTCAGGGGAAAGCACGCCGCTATTGACGAGGTTCACGAGGCTTTGGTTCATGGTCACCATGCCGGTCTCGCCTTGACCGGTTTGCATCATGGAATAAATCTGGTGCAACTTGTCTTCGCGAATGAGGTTACGAATCGCCATATTCGGGATCAGAAGCTCTACCGCGAGCGAGCGACCTCCCTGGAAGCTATTCACCACGAGCTGCTGCGAGAGAATGGCCTGCAGCGTGAACGAAAGTACCTGGCGAATCTGCTGCTGCTGGTGCGGCGGAAAGACGTTGATCACGCGGTTGATGGACTGCACGGCGTTGTTCGTGTGCAAAGTACCGAAAACCAAGTGGCCGGTTTCGGCCATGGTGAGCGCCATTTCGATCGTCTCTAAATCGCGCAACTCGCCGACCAGGACATAGTCCGGGTCCTGGCGCAGAATTCGTTTTAACGCGTCCGAGAACGTCTTCGTGTCCGTACCTACTTCGCGTTGATTGACCACGCAGTTTTTGTGGGGGTGCACGAATTCGATCGGGTCTTCCACCGTAATGATGTGCGCGTATTCTTCGGAGTTCAGGATATCGAGCATCGCCGCGAGCGAAGTCGACTTACCTGAACCGGTGGCGCCCGTAACCAGCACCAGGCCGTTCGGAGCCTGAATCACCTTGCGTAGGATGGGGGGCAGCCCCAGCTTATCGAAGTCCGGAATCATGAACGGGACGCGCCGGAACACTCCGGCCACGTGGCGCCGCTGATAAAAAATGTTCGCGCGGAAACGGGCGAAATCTTTGATCCCGAACGAGAAATCCATCTCGTATTGCTTCTCGAATTGGGCCTTTTGGGTGTCGGTCATCACCGAGTAGCAAAGCTCTTTGGTGTCCTGATCGGTAAGCGGATCGGTCTTCACCTTCACCATCTTGCCGCCGATGCGCAGCTCGGGCGGAACGCCCACGGTGATGTGCAAGTCGGACGCTCCTTGATCCACCATCGCTTTGAGTAGCGCGGGGAGATTGATACGGCTCATGCTAACCCTCCATGGTCAGCGACAATGCCTCTTCCAACGTCGTGGCCCCTTCGGCCATCTTCGTCAGAGCGGACATCCGCAAAGACTTCATTCCTTCTTCAATCGCTTGCTTGCGCAACTCCAGGGCCGAGGCCCCGCGCAAGACCGATTCCTTTAACGTGTTCGAAAAATCCAAAACTTCATAAACCGCAACCCGGCCTTTATAGCCCGTTTTGTTGCAAGCCTGGCAGCCCGTGCCGTGCTGGGGTCGGATTCGCTCGGCCGCCTCGCGCGTGAAGCCAAGCTCCACGAGCTTTTCCTTGGGTACGGGCGCGTCCTGACGGCATTTCGAGCAAACGGTTCGCATGAGGCGCTGGGCCACGATCGTATTTACCGACGAAGTGACCAGAAACGGCTCAAGCCCCATGTTCATTAAACGGGTAATCGTGCTGGGGGCGTCGTTCGTGTGCAGCGTCGAAAGCACCAAGTGACCCGTGAGAGCGGCCTGAACCGCGACCTCGGCCGTTTCGAAATCACGAATTTCCCCCACCAGCACCGTGTCCGGGTCCTGGCGCAAGAGCGCACGCAACACGGAAGCAAACGTAAGCCCAATATCTTTATGGACCTGGGTTTGATTGACGCCTTCCAGGTTATATTCGACGGGATCTTCGACGGAAGAGAGGTTATCGGTCGTCTTATTCAGCTCGGTCAATGCCGAATAAAGCGTCGTGGTCTTGCCGCTACCCGTGGGACCGGTCACCAGCACCATCCCGTTGGCGGAGTAGATCCCCTTCTTGAAGACTTCCAGCTGCTTGGTCTCGAATCCCAACTTCATGAGATCGAGCTTCAGGTTTCCCTTGTCGAGCAAGCGCAGCACGACTTTTTCCCCGAAGAGCGTGGGCAGTGAGTTCACGCGAAAATCAATATCCTTGCCGCCGCTTTTGAGCTTGATGCGGCCGTCCTGCGGAATGCGCGTTTCGGCGATGTCCATGCGAGACATGATCTTAAAACGCGTCACGAGCGCGCGCTTCATCTCGAGCGGAAACTTAGCCACCTCAATCAAGGATCCGTCCACGCGCATCCGCACGCGAAAGGCTTTCTCGTAAGGCTCAACGTGAATATCGGAAGCGCCCCGCTTGATCGCCTCCCCCAGAATACTATTCACGGCCGTAATCACGGGCCCATCGTCGGCCGTGGTGCCCGAATCGATGTTGTGAACTTCGACGAGCTCGATCTCGTTACGGGTTTCTTTATCTTTAGATGTTTCCTTTTTGAAAGTATCGATCGCGGCGCCCAGCAGCGCCACCCCGCCATAATATTTGCGTAAAGCGCCGTCGAACGCGCTATACGTCGTAAGCACCGCCTCGACGTTCATCTTCAGTTTGAACTTGAGCCCTTCTAACTCCGGAAGGACGGATGGGTCGCAGATCGCCACGACGAGCGTACCCTTGTTGGACTGGATCGGCACCGCGTGCACGCGACGAATCAGATCGGTAGGCACGAGGTTAACGACGTCGGGTTTAATTTCGAATTTGTCGAGATTGATGCTGGGCAAACCAAACTTCTGGCTTAAGTAGTAAAGGAGCTTCGATTCGGAGAGGAAACGATTCTCGATGAAGTAACGCACGTAGCTCTCCGTTTGGCGAGCTCGTATGGCGTCATCGGCTTGTTTGAATTGCTCCGGTTGGACGATCCTGTCCTTAACCAGTAGCTCGGCGAGTTTCTTGGACATTTCCTCCCCATCCTTAGGTAGGTCCACTCACTGCTTGAACTTCTATTTTAGACGGGAGTGACAATTATTGGCAACGAACAATCTGCGGTCAGTTTTTTGACTGACCATGGATACTCGACAATTTTTCGGCGACGTTACGGCTTCTGAAGCGCGTGTATTTTTTTCGCCTCAACCACATCGGCCTCGATCTGCCGCTTGAGGGATTCCACGCCATCGAATTTTTTTTCATCGCGAAGCCGCGCCAGGAAGGCCACTTCGATCTTCCGACCGTAGAGATCAATCTGAGTATCCACCGGATCGGCGAGTAGGTGCGTTTCCACCACGCCATCCTCGGGCCTGCCCGCTCCGGGGTTGAAGGTCGGACGTACGCCAATATTGGTTACACTGCCGTAAGTGCCAGCCCGCTCGCCATTCAATACCCGAGTGATCGTAGCGTAAACCCCGAAGGGGAGCGAAACCTTCTCCTCGATCCGGAAATTCGCCGTCGGAAACCCCAGGCGGTTGCCGCGTGAATCGCCGCGGGTCACGGTACCTCGGTAAAAATAATCGTAACCCAGCAAGCGGTTCGCCTCCGGCACATTCCCTTGCACGATGAGCGAACGGATCTGCGAGCTGGAAACCACGACTGCGCCTTCGGCCCCACCGTCGACGGCCGGACGAAAGGGTGGCACCACCGTGAGTTCAACCCCGTTGTCGCGGCAAAGCTTTTCTAGTTGCTCTTTCTGACCTTGGCGGTCGCGCCCGAAACCGAAGTCATAACCCACGACGATCGCCTTCGCCTGTAACCGCCGAATCAAGTAGTCACGAAAAAAAGTGGCGGCATCGAGGCTCGAGAACTCGCGACTGAACGGTTCCTCAATCACGCAGTCCAGGCCAGTGGCGGCCAGTAGATCGAGCTTTTCGGCATAAGTGGTGAGTAATCGAATATTTTTTTCTGGTCGCAACGCGATCTGCGGATGCGGCTTAAAGGTGTAGGCAATGGAAGTTAGCCCGAGCGCGCGGGCCCGGCTAAGCGCGGTTTGAACGATTTGGCGATGACCGAGATGAAAGCCATCGAAATTACCGATCGTGACGATCGAATGCGCGCCGTCGGGAGTGAATTCAGAGATGCCGCGAAAAATGCGCATGCCAGGCTTTTACCACCCTGGCGGCTTTCGAGCAAATCCCGATCTCCAAAAACAAAAAAAGGCCGGATGCTTGAAGGCACCCGGCCCGTAAAACAAATCGGAATCAGCTCAAAAACAGCATTTCGCGATACTTCGGCAACGGCCAGAAATCGTCTGCCACCATGGTTTCAAGCTCATTGCATACGAGGCGAATGTCTTCCATCACCGGCGTGACGTCCGTCGATATGAACTTTGCTTCGGCTTCCTCATCCTTCATGCTCTCGACCTTATCCATGAGCTTGTCGAGCGTCGCCCGCTTGGTTTGCAAGGAGCTGATCATGGTGGAAAGCTTGTTCATGCCGTCCGTCTGCGGTGCGTTCATGCCCGCCGTCTTCGCCGCGGCCACCGCGTTTAGCAAAACCCCGTGATAGGCGTACGTCGCCGGGAGCACCTGGGTGTCGATCATCGCGCGCAAGGAATCGATCTCGATGAGCAAATTCTTTAGGTAGCGCTCATTACGGACCTTATAGCGAGAGATGATCTCGGCCTCGGTGAAAATCCCCATGCTCTCGAGCATCTTCTTAGAGGCCGGCGTAATCATCTGTTCGAGCGATTCCGGCGTCTTGCGCAGGTTTGGCAACCCGCGACGTTCGGCTTCCTTCTGCCATTCTTCCGAATAGTTATTCCCTTCGAAACGCACGGCCTTGGTTTCCTTGATTGTCTGCTTGAGCACGTCGAGAATGGCGGCCTCCAGACTCTTCGCGGACTTGAGTTTCGCCTGAATCGATTGCGTGATCTCGGCGATTCCGTCGGCTACCGCCGCGTTGAGCAATGTCACGGGGAACGCCGGCGACATTGATGCTCCCACCGCGCGAAACTCGAACTTATTGCCGGTAAACGCGAAAGGCGAAGTGCGGTTACGGTCCGTATTGTCCTTCATCACGTTGGGTAAGCGGCCCACGCCCAAGCGCACGACCTTTTCTTCCGTGTCGCTCTCGAACTCGGTGCCTTTTTCGATTTCGTCCAGGATCTTGCTCAGCATGTCGCCCAAAAATACGGATATAATCGCGGGCGGAGCTTCGTTGGCGCCCAAGCGGTGATCATTGCCGCTGGAGGCGATCCCGGAGCGAAGCAACCCGCCGTGCTTATGCACGCCTTTAATAGTGGCGCACAGGAAGGTCAAGAAGCGCAGGTTCGCTTGGGGAGTCTTACCCGGATTGAGCAAGTTCGTGCCGTTGAGGTCCGATCCGCTCGCCGTGATGGAAAGCGACCAATTGCAGTGCTTTCCGCTCCCGTTCAAGCCCGCAAACGGCTTCTCGTGCATGAGGCATTCGAAGGCGTGGCGCTTGGCCACCCGGCGCAGCACTTCCATCACCAGCTGGTTGTGGTCGGTGGCCACGTTCGCTTCCTCGAAGATCGGCGCGGTTTCGAACTGGCTCGGGGCCACTTCGTTGTGACGGGTTTTTACCGGCACGCCAAGCTTAAAGAGTTCGAACTCCATCTCCGCCATGTACGCCAACACGCGGCTAGGGATGCTGCCGAAGTAGTGATCTTCGAGCTGCTGGCCGCGCGGGGGCTTGCCACCCACGAGCGTCCGGCCGGCCATCACCAGGTCGGGCCGCAGATTGTAGAACGCGCGGTCGATCAGGAAATACTCCTGCTCGCAGCCCAGGGTCGGGATCACGCGCTTGGCGTTTTTGTTGCCGATTACGTGCAAAAGCTCGGTCGCCTTCTGCGAGAGCACTTCGATCGAACGCATGAGGCCGGTCTTTTCGTCGAGCGCGTCACCGTGGTAGCTGATGAACACCGACGGGATGCAGAGCGTTTTGCCGTTCGTGCCTTCCACGATGAACATCGGGCTAGACGGATCCCAAGCGGTGTAGCCGCGGGCCTCGAAGGTCGTGCGCATGCCGCCCGAAGGAAAACTCGAGGCATCCGGCTCGCTTTGGATGAGCTGCGAGCCCGAGAACTTCTCGATGGGCTTCATGTCGTCGTCGAAGGTCAAAAACGCGTCGTGCTTCTCAGCGGTAGAGCCGGTCTGCGGCTGGAACCAGTGACAAAAATGCGTGACGCCTTGGGAAATCGCCCAATCATGAACGGCGTGCGCGACCGCGGCCGCGATTTCGGCGTCGAGCGGTTTGCTCATTTCGATCGTCGAGGCGAGCTTCTCGAAAACATCTTTCGGAAGCTTGGTCTTCATCTTATCGAGGTTGAAGGTATTCATCCCGAAGTACTCGGAAACCTTGAGGGGCCGGCCGGTCTTGTCGGTCGCGACTTCGAAGGCCCGAGGCGTACGCGTGGTCAATTCGCGAATGGCTTGAAACCGTGCTTGTGAACTGGCGCCCATGCTCATTTTGAGATCTCCTTAGTTATTGATATTAATGGCTTTTTAAAAAAACGAAGACGGGAAGCGGCGGGGGGAGGATCGGCCTGAAGAATCCGGCTGATCTCACATTGAAAGAAGTGATCTCCCACGGAACTCTTTTATAGATGACCGGCGATGAAAGATCAATGCCCCAAGACTCAAAGGGCAGAAGAAATTCTTTCCGCTTCGCTGACCCACTGCGTGAGCTGCTCGCGGGCCTGCTTTTCCATCCCCGGCATCGAGCCGGCGTACTGAATGGCTTCCGCGGTCTCGAGCAGGGTGCTGATCCGGCGCCACAGCGCTTCGTTCATGCGGTTTTCGTCGACCAAAAGCCGGCGCAGGTCCGAGCGCGCGAGCGAACGCGCCCCCACCGGGTACTTCGCTTCGATTCGGTCGAGCAACGCATTGGACAGCGATTCGTAGGCCCGGGTGACGTCCTTCCAAGCCATCCCCCCACGGGCGGAAACCGCCAGATCTTGCAATGCCTTCCAGCTTCCGTCGCTAGCTCCCGCCCGCTTCGTCGTACGAGCGAGCGCGGGAATGAATCCGCGATTTTTCTGCAGGAGATCCCAGCCCACCCAAGCAAAGAACGCCAAGAACGCCGCCGTAGCCAGCCAATAGGTCCAGCGCCAAAAGGGCAGGCCGTAAAATCCGCTCGTCTCCGAGCCGGGGGGTTTTAGGTAACGAATGTCTTTCCATTGGGTGTCCGCGACCTTGCCGGCGCCTGGCGCCGACGGGCGCTTGCTTGCCACCCCCACGGGCTGCGAACCGGGCGCGGCCGGGCCGGCGTTGATCTCGATCGCCTGCGTCGACTTCGTCACGTACTCCTGCCGCTCGGGATCGAAAAAGCTAAACTCGAGCGGAGGAAGCGCGATCTTGCCCTCCTGGCTAGGGATCAGCAGAAACTCGAAAACCTTCTGGCCCACGCCGCCACTTCCGGTCTTCGCCTGCCCCTTGGATTCGTAGAGCTGGATGGAGTCGGGCCACCGGGGATTCGGGGCCTCGATCGCGGAAACGTTGCCTTTGCCCTCCACCTTCACCGTGAGGGTCACGGGCTCATTCACCTTCGTGTCGTACTTATCCACGGCCGAGACCACGTCGAAATTCCCCACGCCGCCCGTGAAGGATGCCGGCTTGCCCGGTGGCAAAGGTTGAACCTCGACGGTGACGGGCTCGCTGCGCATATGCGCCACCTTCGGCGTCAACTGGCGGAAGAACTGGTTGAACATGTCCTCGTCGTCCTCGCCGCCGCGCTCGTTGACGTAATAGTTGGCGTTCATCTGCAGGGAATCGATCGTGAGCTTGCCTTCTTTAAGAGGATACGCCGCATAACGAAGGAGCAACGTCCGCACGTAGGGAACCCCATCCATCACCACTTGCTGGCCCTGGCTCATGCCCGAGACAATGGGCATCTCGAGCTCTTCCCGGAGGAAACCATTCAGGGTGGGATAGGATTTCACGACCGGATTGAACAGGTTCACCTTCTTGTAGAGATAGTAGCTGACGATGATCTGCTCGCCCTTGTAAGGCTTGGCTTTGCTCGTTTCCGCGCGCAACAGGAAGTTCACGCCGCTGTATCGCTTTCCCGTGCCGCGCAGACCCATGCCCCCGCCGTAGTTGCGCGGGGTCGGCGTGCCCTGCCCCGGCGGCGTCACCTTCACGGTGATATTAGGCGCCGTATAGGCTTGGCCGTTTACCCGAATCTGGATTCCGCTAATCGTGTAGTTTCCGGGGCGGCTCGCCCGCAAGACCTTGGTCACCGTGCGCGTATTGCGAGCGCCGAACTTTCCGTTTTCGTAATAGGATTGGAAAAACTGATTTTGGTAGCTATTGAGCTCTTCCAACCCCGGGGAGCGGAACTCCGGCTCGCCCACCGAAAGACTCGCGCCTTCGATCTCGACCGTCAGTTTTAGCGAGATGGATTCGTCCTGCGGGATCTCTTGCTTGTCGACGGTAGCGGAAAAATTCACGCTCCCCTCCGCATGGGCGGGGGAGATCGCGCCCGGAAACGTTCCGATCGCCGCTAAGGAAGCGGCGACTATCAACGCGGATCGGGGGATGAGGGTCATGAAGCGCATGCGGCGGTTCACCAGTCCTTTTGCTGGGTTTGCCTGACTTTATCCTGCTTTTTCATCTTTTTCTGAAGATCTTTTTCCCGGTTGGAAAGCTCCGCCATCACCCGATCCGCGTCCTCTTTGGAGAGCTTTTCGGATTGGTACTGCTGGCGCTTCTTCTCTTGATACCCGCCGGCTTGTTTCTGATCCTGCTTTTGATCGCCGGACTGATCTTGTTTTTGATCATCCTTACCGCCGGCTTGTTTTTGCTGATCTTTTTTATTCGGATCGGAATCCCCGTTCTGCTCCTGCTTCTGCTGTTTTTCCTGCTGGGCCTGCTGAATCATCGCTTCAAGGCGTTTACGGGCTTCGAGCTCTAGCTCCTTATCGCCGGATGCCTTGGTTTGCTCGATTGAATTCAGATAGGCCATCACGGCCTGGTCATAGTCCTTGGTCTTTTCCATGGAGCTACCCAGGTTGTAATACATCTTGCCCGCCAGATCCGGGCGGCCCGCCGCGCGCGCATCCCGCGCCGCCTGATCAAAGGCCATCGCCGCTTCCTTAGGGTTCCCGCTTTTGTGCTGGATCACGCCCTGGTTGTACATGAGCTCGGGACTTTGCGGACTTTGGGCCTGGGCCGCGCCAAAGTGCTTCTTGGCTTCTTCGAGGTTTTCTTGCTGGTACGCTTTCAGGCCCGCCTCGTTTTCCAGATAAACTCCCAAACCAGGGGCGGCCTGGGCGGGCGCCGCGCCCGCCGCTAGGAGAAACAGCAGGAACCCCAACGCCACCCGACGGTGGGCACGAAAAGAAAGCTCCAGCAAGAGCAGCAAGACGGCGAAGAAGAGAGGAATCTGATAGCGGTTCTCATAAACCAGGTAAGTTCGCTCGCTGAACTCGCCCCGCTCAAGCGCTCCAATCTCCTGTAAAAACTCGTCCACTTCCCCTTCGTTCGGGCTGATGTCCCAGTATCGCCCGGCCAGCTGCTGCGTGAGGCTCGCCAGCGCGGCCGGCCGAAACCGGCTCACCACCGGCTGACGTTTTTCATCTTTCTTGAAACCCACGAGAATTCCCGAGTCATCGCGGATAGGCACGGGGCCGCCCTTTTCCGTGCCGATCCCCATGGCGAAAAAGCGGGCGCCCGCTTTCTTAACCGCCTCGATGCCGGCGCCGATGCCTTCCTCAAGGTCTTCGCCATCGGAGATCAGCAGCACGACTTTCGTCGCCGGCCCGCCCGCGGCGCCGCCCTCGCTGGGTTTTGCGCCGCTGCGATCTTCGGCGGCGCGCTCCAGCGCGCGCGCCGACGTATCGAGCGCGAGGCCAATATCGGTACCCTGGTTGGAAATAGCTTCGGGACTCGCGGTCTCCAACACTTCCAGAAAATATTCTATGTCGGTGGTTAGCGGAGAAGCCAGGTATGCGCTCCCCGCGAAAATCACCAACCCCACCCGATCGCCTTTTAACTGGGCGACGAGGTTGCGGATGGCATGCTTGGCTTTTTTTAAGCGGCTCGGGACGAAATCCTCGACGTACATGCTATTGGAAACATCGAGCGCCACCACGAGATCCAGTCCATTAAGCTTCACCGACTCCTCGTGCGTGCCCCACTGAGGCCTCGCGAGCGCTAGGATCATCATCCCAAGCGCGAGTAACCAGACGACGCCCTTACGCAGACGCGCCTGCCAATCCAGCTCGGGGGCGATCACGCGCCAAACCGCGGAATCCGCGAAACGCGCATACATCTGGCGACGCCGGCGTAGCTCCCAGACCACGTAGCCGTACAGAATCGGCAGGAGGAGCAAAGCCCAAAGCCATTGGGGAGCGGCAAACCTCATGGGAGAATCCTCCACCAGACCACGGCCAAGAGCTGCTCTAGCAGCAGGAGCAGAAACCCCCAGCGCAGCGGGCCCTCGAAGAAATCCGTATAAGTCACGCGTTCGTTCGCCTTTTGGGTCGTACGCTCCAACTGGTCGATTTCCTTGAACACCGACTGCAGCGCGCTCTCATCGGTGACACGGTAAAACTTACCGTTCGTATTGGCCGAAATTTTCTCCAACAGCTCCGTATTGAGCTGATTGTCGAAGTACTGGTAGCTGCGCACCGCGCGGCCGAACACCTCGTGATCGATGGGCAACCGCACGCGGCCCTCGCGCCCGATGGCGATGGAGTAAACCTTCAGCCCGTAACCGGCCGCGAGCTCGCCCGCCGTCACCGGGTCGACCTTACCCACGTTGTTTTCGCCGTCTGTGAGCAATACGATGACCCGACTCTTGGCCGTGGAATTTTTCAATCGGTTCACACCCACGGTCAATCCGTCGCCGATGGCCGTACCGTCTTTGAGCACGCCCATGTTTACGTCTTGCACGGCCTTCAGCACGAGCGAGTAATCAAGGGTCGGCGGCGCCATCGTGAACGCCTCGCCGCTGAACACGACGAACCCGATGCGATCATTCTGCCGCCCCTTAATGAAGCCGCGCAAGGTGTCCTTGGCGATCTCGAAGCGCGAGGCCTCGCCCAGATCCTCGATCTTCATGCTCGCCGAAACGTCCATCACGAGCATGATGTCGATGCCGTCGACATTGCGCTGGATTTGACGATGCTCCTGCTGCGGGCGCGCGAGCGCTACGAGCAGGCAAGCGATGCCCGCGTAGCGCAAGGCCATCAGCCACTTCACGGGGCTAGAGTTGCGCAAAGCCTCCGGGATCGGCAGCGAGAACCGCGTGCGGGCCGGCAGGTTGCGCCGAAACCACCAACGATGCAGAAGCGGGATGAGCAGGAGGATCAATAAAAAGTACCAAGATCCGAAACCGAAATCCCTCATGACGTCCGGCCTCCCGGGGGGGGCAACGTCACTTCGGGAAGCTTGCGCGTGCCCTCGACGATGCGACGAGCGAGCTTAATCGCCAGCTGCGCGTCTTCCGGCGTCGGCACGGAATCGGCAAATTTAATGATATCTACGTTGTCGAAGAATTTTTCGACCTGGTCGACCACTTGGTCGGCCGCGCCCAAGGCTTCGAGCTGGGCCACGATCTCGGAGGACGTGGATTCGGGAGCATCGAAGTCATACCGTTCGCCCAGGTACACTTTTATGATCTCCGACACGCGGAAGTAGTGTTGTTTGAACTTCCCGATCTTCCAAAGCTCTTTCTCCGCGAGCGCCGTGAGCGCATTCAAGGCGGCAAGATCGTAGGGAATGGGCGGGGCCGCGGGCAATGGGTTCTCGGCGGATTTGCGCTTTCCGCGCGACCAACGAATCGCCGCGTACACGATCGCACCGACGATGCCCAAGATCAGCAAGGTGAAGAACGCCACCGCCATCCAAGGAAAAGAAAGCTTCACCGGATCCTTCAACTCCGCCGGCTTGATTTCCTGCCCGCCGTTCTCCGCCTCGGGTCCGATGACCTCCACCGGAAATGGGTTCGAGCGCGCGAACGTCTGGCCGTCCTTGCCCACGATGGCGAGCGAGGGGAGCATGAGCTTGCCGGATTTTAGCGGCACGGCGATCAGGCGAAGCACGCCCGGTTCCCCGGGCGCGGGTGGCGCGGGAGGGAGAAGCGCCCAACCCAGATCGCGCAGGTCCTTGCCTTGCTCGGGGGACTTCAGCTGCAGGTCGCCTGCTTCACTCGCGGCGGCCTCGTTCAAATCGGTGATCTTCAGCTTCAGCTGGTCACCGAGCACGATCTTCTCGGGGGGCGGGGAATCCCACTCGACCGGCTTTACCGGGTGCTTCAGGAAATCCAAATCCAGCGCGCTATCGGCGCCGGACGCGGGCGCACCCCAGACGAGGGCCGCCATCCACGCGGCCGCAATTCCGCCTCGCCAGCCACGGGCGAAAAAAGCTGATCGTGCGCTACCGGCGCCGCGACGAGCGTTTTCGGAAATACCGCACCAGGGCATCCGCGTAGTCCTCTTTGGTTGAGATTCTCAGCTGATCGATCTTGCCGCTTTTTAAGCGCTGCTCGGTCTCGGCCTTGAAGCGCGCGAAGTAATCCTTGATCCAGCGCCGGAACGCGAAGGAGCCCGTATTGACCACGCTCTCTTGGCCCGTCTCCGGATCCACGAAGTGAAAAAGCCCGGAGGTCGGTACTTCCTGCTCGCGCTCGTCGCCGATCCAGATCGCGACGACGTCGTGACGCCGCGCGAGCTTTTTCAGGGGGGCGTCGTAGCCCTGGGCCATGAAATCGCTGAGCACGAAAACCACGCCGGCGTGCTTCATCACCCGGTCCGCCGCCTCGAGCGCGCCCTTGAGGTCCGTGCCTTTCGTTTTCGGCTGAAAGCCTAGGATCTTGCGCACGATGCGCAGTACGTGCATGCGCCCTTTCTGCGGCGGCACGACCTCTTCCACTTCCCCGGCGAAAAGCAACGCGCCCACCCGGTCGCCCGTGTGCACGGCCGCATAGGCGAGCATCGACGCGAGCTCGGCCGACACCTCCGCCTTCAGCTTCGCGCTCGAGCCGAAGCCCTGGGAACCCGACAGGTCCACGACCAAAAACACGGTCAGTTCGCGTTCTTCTTCGAATTTCTTGATGAGGGTGTCGCGCCCCTTGGCGCTCGCCTTCCAATCGATGTGACGGATGTCGTCGCCCGGCAGGTAAACCCGGTGCTCGGAGAACTGCACGCCATGCCCCTTGAATTGGCTGCGGTACTGCCCGGTCATGACGTCGGTGACCACCTTGCGCGTGGTGACCTCGATCTGACGGACTTTTCTGAGGAGTTCTTCCGAAAGCACGTGGGCCATGTTCGACCTGCACCGGCCTTACGGCACTTCCACCTTCTCCAGGATCCGTTTGATGATTTGTTCCGAGTTGATGCCTTCGGCTTCCGCCTCGAAAGAAACCAGGATGCGGTGGCGAAGCACGTCGTAGGCCACCGACTTCACGTCTTCCGGTGTAACAAATCCCCGATGCTTAATGAAGGCATTCCCACGGCTCGCGCGCGCGAGCGAAATGGTCGCGCGCGGGGAAGCCCCCACCTGAATATGCTGCTTGAGATCCGGTAGGCCGTACTTCTCCGGGAAACGCGTGGCGAACACGATGCCCAGGATGTAATACTTCAGCTTTTCATCCATGTAGATTTGCGAGCAGATCTCGCGGGCGTCGAGGATGGTTTGCGGATGGCAGACCTTCGTGGCCTTCGGCGCCTGCGTTCCCGACATGCGATCTAGGATGTCCCGCTCTTCGTTAAACGTGGGATAGTCGACGCGAACCTTGAATAAAAAGCGATCCAGCTGCGCTTCCGGCAGCGGGTAGGTACCTTCTTGTTCGATGGGGTTTTGCGTCGCCAGCACGATGAACGGACGCTCGAGCGTGTACGTCGTTTCGCCGATCGTGACCTGATGCTCGCCCATCGCTTCGAGAAGCGCGCTCTGCACCTTCGCGGGCGCGCGGTTGATTTCGTCGGCGAGCACGAGCTGAGAAAAAATCGGGCCCTTCTTCGGCGTGAACTCTCCCGTCTTCTGGTTGAAGATCATGGTACCCACGAGATCCGAAGGGAGCAGGTCGGGCGTGAACTGGATGCGCTGGAAGCTCGCTTGCAGGATGTCGGCGAGCGTCTTGATACTGAGGGTCTTCGCAAGTCCTGGTAAACCCTCGAGCAGGACGTGCCCGTCGCAGAGAAGCGCGAGCAGCAAGCGCTCGACCAGCGTCTTCTGGCCAACGACTACCTTTCCGGCTTCTCCCAGGACTACATCCACGAACTGACTACGGCGCTTGATCTCTTCGGTGAGGGCTTGGACGTCTAGAGGCATGCCGAATATCTTAAGCCAAACCGCGAAAGGTGCCAGGCAACTTTTTTGATATGCAGCGCATTAAACACTTATTAGCGCACTGTTTTGTTTTAGTTCGATCCTTTCCTAGACTACCAAAACAACGCAGCGCAATATACGCAATGCGTGGTTAAAAGTTGCCTGGCACCTTCTCAGAACGGATGGCAGAATGCTGCGATGCGTGCCGCTTTGCGTAAGCAGCTGAAGTACACCCCCTGGGAAATCTTCGTCCGTAGCTCGCTCGTGTGCATGCTGATCTCGCTCGTGTTCGCGGGCGTAGCGCTTCGGAAGATCGAGCAACTTCCCCTGGATGGACGTCCGCTCGAATTCAACGGGGACCGCGCCTTTGAACAAATGAAGACGCTGGCCAAGCGATTCCCCCACCGCCTGCCTTGGCACGAAAACCGTCGGCACGCGGCCCGGTGGCTGAAAGAGCAGCTGCGCGGAATGGGCTATGCCCACAAAGACATGTTCTTCTCGGAAGTGATCGAGGGAAAGAACTACACCGATCTCAACAACATTTACGTCGAGAAGAAAGGCACCGAGAAACCCGACGAGTACATCGCGGTCGTCGCCCACTTCGACACGACGGATACGACCGAGGAAGGCGCCATGGACGACGCCTCGGGCGTCGGCGTCGTGCTCGAGCTTGCGCGCGTGTTCGCCAGCCGGGAGACCAAGCGCTCGATCGTGTTCCTACTAACGGATAGCGAAGAGTTCGGCGCCTTCTGGGGCGCGCGCGCATTCGCCAAATCTTACGTAAACGCGCAGAAAATCATCGCGGCGATCAACTTGGATTTCGTCGCGCCCGAGGATCAGGTCGCCATTCTCACGCTGTGCGACGGCCTGAAGGAGGGGTTCACCCCGCTCTGGCTACGCGAGATGGCGCTGCGCTCGATCGAGTCGACGGGCCGCCCCGTGGAGGCGCGCGACTTCAAGAACTTCATGGAGTTCATCGAGCGCTCCATTCTCATCCCCGCCGCCGACCATGGACCGCTCCTGCAGGCCGGCATCCCTGCTTTCAACTGGGTGGGACAGACGAAGGATTTTTCCTACCAGATGTCCCACTACCATCACACGAAGGCCGACGTCGCCGAGGCCTTGAAACCCGCCTCGTTCTGGGACTTCGGCCTTTCGGCCGAGCGGCTGATGAACAGTTTGGACGAGCTGACCGCGCTCCCGGAGAACTGGCGCGAGTCCAATTACCTGAAGGTTTCCGCCGCATACTTCCTGGACGGATGGGCCGTGACCTTTCTACAGATCCTGGCGTTTATTCCATTCATCTTATTTAGCGTCAGCAAGTTCGGCGCGGCCGTGCGCGCGCATTCGGGCTATCGGGTACGGGTGATCTTCCTGAACGAAGCGAAGAACATGGGCATTTTGCTCGGCTCGTTGCTCCTCGCGTACGCGTTCCTGCGGCTCCTGCCCGAACTCAAGATCATCACCCAGTACGAGTCCTTCCCGGCGACCCAAAAATCGACCCTGCTCTACAACCCCAACTTCCTGGCCATCGGCCTCGTCGCGTTGCTCGCCGTCGGGGTCTACTTCATTTTCAAGCGCACATTCGCCGAACGCGACGACGCCGAGGAAGCGCGTGAGCTGCGCCACACCTTCCATGCGATTGTCCTGGCGATCGTGATCGTGTCTGGCTTCTTGAAGAACGGCTACCTCACGACCTTGCTGCTGCTCCCGCCCGCGTACTTCTGGACGTTCATGCGCGCAAAAGGAAAGGCCGAAGATCGCGTGCTCAACGTGCTGCTGCTCCTTGGCGGATCGATCACGCTCCTCATCCTGGCCGTGATCTTGGGCACGGTTTTCCATCTGGGCGTCCTCTACTGGTATGTTTTCCTCGCGACCGCCTACGGGCTGGTGTCGGTCTACACCGTCGTGCTCTTCTTGATGATCATGACCGTGATGGCGCGCCTCTTCGGATCCCTGATTCTGCGCGCGCCCAAAAAGGCCATCGATCGCCTCCGGGGAAAACGCTCGAAGCGGCCCCCGACCGAAAGCTGAGATCAGAAGCCTGGTCCAACCTTTATAAGGTGATGTCGCCCTTGTCGGGTCGATGCCGGATGATCGGCTGCCCCGGCGCTTCACGCGCGAGGTTCTCGAACAGCGTGTACTGCGCGAGCCACGCCAGCTTCACGGTGGAGGTTTCGCCGGCGCGGTTCTTAGCGACGATGAACTCGGCGATGCCTTGGTTTTCCGACTGCTTGTCGTAATAGTCTTCGCGATGAATGAAGCACACCATGTCGGCATCCTGCTCGATGGCGCCCGACTCGCGCAGGTCGGAAAGGCCCGGGCGCTTGTCCTGGCGGGATTCGACGCTGCGGTTGAGCTGCGAGAGCGCGATGATCGGCACTTGCAGCTCCTTGGCGAGCTCCTTCAAGTTACGGCTGATTTCCGAAATCTCGCGCTCGCGCGAGCTATCCCCGCGCTGCGAAGCCTTCGAGCCTTTCATCAGCTGGAGGTAATCGATCACGACCAGATCCAGTTTCTTTTCTTTTGCCTTTAATCGACGGCAGCGGGCACGGATGTCCATGACCGTGATGCCGCCGGAATCGTCGATATAGATGCGCGACTTAGAGAGGGTGTCCGCGGCGGCGGCGAGCGAGCGCCAATCACGCTCCTGCAGTTTTCCCGTCTTGAGCTTACGCGAGTCGATCTTCGAGAGACCGGAGAGAAAACGAAAGCCAATTTCTTCCTTCGACATTTCGAGCGAAAAGAGCGCGGCCACGGCACCGTTCTTCATGGCGGCGTGCTGGAGCGCCGAGATGAACCAGCTGGTTTTCCCCATCCCGGGTCGCGCGGCGATAATGATGATCTGGCCGGGGTGCAACCCCGTGGTCAGGGCGTCGAAGTCATGGAAGCCCGTGGGCAAGCCCGTGATGTCCTCGTTGCGAAGCGCCAGATCTTCGATCGTGGCCATATTATCGAGCAAAACCTTCTTAAGCTCGGTGATCGTGTTCTCGAGGTGCAGATCGGCGACCTTGAAAACCTTGTTCTCCGCTTCGTCCAGGAACGCTTCCGTGTCTTCCACGCCGTCGAGCGCGGTACCGACAATCTCGGAACACGCTTCGATCATCCGACGCTGCACGGCCTTGTCGCGCACGATGCGCGCGTAGTGGGCGACGTTGCCGACGGCGAAGGCGTCCTCAAACAGGCTGGTCAGCGCGCCGGTCCCGCCGATCTGATCAAACCAGCCACGGTCGCGCAGCGAGCTGGTCAGGGTAACGAGATCGACGGGTTCGCGACGATCCGCGAGCGCCAATGCCGCTTCGAAAATCTTCTGGTGGGAATCCTTGTAGAAATCGCGCGCTTCCATCCCGACTTCGCGCACGCGATCAATCGCTTCGTTCTGGACGAGCACGGCGCCCAGCACGGAGCGCTCCGCTTCCAAGTTATGTGGCGGCAAATGACCTTGAGGAATCCCTGGAATGGAATTCCGACGTTCGTTACGCTCGTTCGGAAAATCCGACATGCTCCCCCCCGAGTAAAGCTAGAGAGCGATTATTCTTCTTCTTTGGCGATCCAAACCTTGATGGTCGCGACGACTTCCGGCTGGAGCTTCACTTCCACGGAGTGCACGCCCAGGGTCTTGAGGGTGTCTTTCAGATGCACGGAGCCTTTGCGCACCGTGAAGCCGGCCTTTTCGATCTCCGCGACGATGTCCGGAGCGCCGACCGAGCCGAAGAGCTTGTCGTTCTTACCGACCTTGCGCTTGAAGGTGATCGTCAACTCGCCCAGCTTCTTGGCGAGTTCTTCCGCGCCGGCGCGTTCGGCCAGGCGCTTCTTCTCGAGCACGCGCTTGTGGTGTTCGATTTCTTTCAGATTGTTTTCATTGGCGGCCACGACCATTCCGCGGGGCAAGAGGAAGTTCCGGGCATAGCCATCGGAAACCTTCACGACGTCGCCGATGCGACCCAGATTATCAATCGATTCACGCAGGATAACTAACATAGGACCTCTTACCGAATGTTTTCCAAAGATTTGCCAAAGATTTAAAGACCCCTAGGATTGCCTTAACTTGGCCCGAAAGTCAAACCAGAGGTCAAAGAACCCGACCGCCAAAAGAAAGGGCATCCCTATGAAAACCATGACTAAATAGGCCACCAGCCGGAGACCGCCCTTGAGCTTCCAGCTATCGAAAAGGAAGCTCAAAATACTGAGCCCCTGGATGGCATAAACAGCCATGAAAAACCGGAAAAAATTCAGGGCGATATCCCGGGATAATCCGGTCAGGAATAGCAAGGAAGCCCCAGCCGCGATCGTGGGCCAAACTAGGAATTCGGGCGCCTTCCACAACGAGAAGAAGTTGGGCACGATCCCCAGCCGCTCCCGCAGCAGGCCCGGGTTCAACCGCAACACCATCACCAGATTGATCCAGATCGTGACCAGGGAAAACACCGCCAAGGCCGAGGGGAACTCCACCAGGATGGAATGAACCAGCTCCTGGGCCTCCGCCGCGTTCATCGGCATGGACGCCGAGTCCGGCACGTCGGGGCGCTCTTGGTAAATTCCTTGAAGCTGATTCACGAGCTCGGTCACGTAACCCTCGAGCTCTTTCACGGGATTCACGCCGCCCCATTGGAAGAGCGCGTACAGCGAAGCGCCTAAAAGCGCGCCCACGCCGAGCAGAGTCCAAAAGACGCCGACTTCGAGTTTCATCCGCCGCTTGAAAATCAGCGTCGGCATCAAAACCGCCACCGGCAGCACCAAGATCAGGAAGGCCGCCCCGACGGCCAAGCCCGATGCCCGCGCCACGATCGCGGTGTTGGTTAAGACCGCCAACCAGAAGCGCCCGTCGCGTTTGCGCAAACCCATCAAAAGGAGGGGAAGCGGCGCCACCAATGAGAAAAGCCCACTGATGAAAAAAAGCCCCGCCATGAAATACGGCAAAGCCTGCAGCCAAAGCGGAGGCTTCGGCGGCTTGAGCTTCAGCTCGAGTTTCTCGCTAAGTTCACGAGCGAGTGCCTCCGGATCGTAGTCGGGCTTAGGCCCGTCCGATCCCGCGGGACTCCCGCTCGCCTTTGGTTCTTCCAAGCCGCGCGACCCGAAGGGCTCCGTAGCCCTTCTTAATATCCCATGGAAACGTAGCCGATGAGCGCCAAGTTGCGGCCGCGCTTAAGGGCGGTCGTGAGCTTGCGCTGGTGATGGGCGCAGTTCCCGGAAATGCGACGGGGAACGATGCGGCCGTGCTCGGAGACGAACGCCTGCATGGTGCGGATGTTCTTGTAGTCCATCACGTACTCGGCGTCCGTGCAGAAGCGGCAGGCCTTCTTGCGGTGATGGCTGCCGCCGATAATCCGGCGCTCGCCACGCTCGCTGCCGCCTTCGGCGTCATCGCCGCCCATGCCCATGTCGTGCATCTTTTCCTTCGGTTTAATCGTCTTTTCTTCCATTTGAATATCCTCGTTAAATTTTTAAATTAATACCGGTCGTAACGGTCGCCGCGGTCATAGCGGTCGCCACGATCACCGAAACGATCGCCACGGCCGCCGCCCGGCTGGTCGTCGGACGCGCGCTTGCCGCGTTGGGCGAACGGCACGAAGGAAGCGACGAACTTCTCTTTGTCGAATTCCTTCTCGAGATTCACGCTGAGAAAGCGGATCACGCTTTCGTGCATGCGCAGGTTACGCTCGAGCTCGTGCACGAGCGAAGGCTTGCCGGTGTACGCCATGTACGTGTACTGGCCGCGCGATTCCTTGTTGATGTTGTAGGCGAGCTTGCGCTTGCCCCAATCTTCGGTCATGACGACTTCGCCGTCATAGGCCTTCACGATGCCGGCAAGCTTCTCGGTGAGCTGCTTGAGCTGGTCATCGGTGATTTCGTTCTTGGTGATGAATACGGTTTCGTAACCGGGCAACAAGCCCGTGGCTTTAGCCATCTGATGGTCTCCTTACGGTTACCGCAGCCGGAAGCTCTTCCGTCCGCAGGTAGCCCGAAGCTTCGCTTCGAGCAAGGTTAATGAATGAATTTGGGGGTTTAGCAGGTAGCCGAAGACTGGGCAACCTCAAATCTCGTCCAACCCATCGGCAGCCCATAGAACCATTTTTGCTATTGCCCCTCGAATTGTATAATTCGATAAAAAACTTATAAATTCAGATACTTAAGATCTAACGGGATTGGCCAGAGAGGGGGTTTACGGGGGGGCCCTCCTCCGTCGTCGTCGCTTCCGGCGGAGGTTTGCGCTTACCGATCATCTGCACCACCCAGATCGACCCTTCGTACATGAGGATCAGCGGGGTCATAAGAATCAGCATGGAAATCGCATCCGGGGGGGCAAACATGGCGCAACCGACGGTAATGGCGATCACCGCGACCTTGCGCTGCGCGCGCAGCATGTCGGCATCCACCACCCCCAAAAAACCCAAGAGCACGATGAGCACGGGCAGCTCGAAGGCCAAACCGAACAAGAGCAGCAGTTTTAGGCAGGTATCGTAGTAATTGGCGATGGTGAGCATCGCCACGTCGGTAGCTTCGCCGTAAGTCACGAAGAATTTAAAGGCGACGGGAAACATCACGTAGTAGGCGAAAAGCGCGCCCCCCACGAAGAAGCACGTCGCGGCCAGGATGAACGGAACGAGCCACTTCCGCTCCCGCGGATAGAGCCCCGGTGCCACGAACGCCCAGATCTCGTAAAAGAAGTAAGGTGACACGAAGAAGATCGACGAATAGCCGGCGATCTTCAAATGGGTCATGAAGTTTTCAAACAGGCTCGTGAAGTAAAGCTTCTGCTGCTCGGGGGGCATGACGTCGAAAAGCGGCTTGCGCAGGAACGCGAGCACCCACTGATCGACGTAGGCGTAGCAGAGAATGAACCCAATGAAGAAAACGACGACGGCGCGGAAGAGGCGGGCGCGGAGCTCGTCGATATGATCGAAAAACCCCATTTTTTTTGAAGAATCCTCTTGTGACATGGCACCTTGGGAGTAATATTCGGCTTATGAAATCAAAATCCTCGGTTTTGGTCGCACTCGCCGCATTGATCGTTTTCGGCATTGCCGCGTATTTTTATTATCAATCTTCTCGCCAGCAAAGTACAGCCGAGAGTGGGGCCCAGGACTCCGCCTCCGGCACGACGACTCCGCCCACCGACGCTCCCCCTGCGGGCACCGACGCGGGAGCCACGACGGGCACGGCGGACAGCAACCACGAAAGGCCAGCCACCAACATGAATCCAGATATGAACGTCGGCGAAGACGGACTCTCCAAAGCTACCGCGGTAATCACCACCACCAAGGGGCAAGTCACTTTCAAATTCTACACAAAAGACGCGCCGAACACGGTCGCGCGCATCGTGGAACTCATCAACCAGGGCTTTTACAACGGCCTGAAGTTTCACCGCGTGGTTCCCGGCTTCGTGATCCAAGGCGGCGATCCCGACGGAAACGGCACGGGCGGCAGTGGCAAGAAGCTCAAGGCGGAATTCAACCAGCGCAAACACCGCGAAGGCACCGTCGCCATGGCACGCGCCGCGGATCCCGATTCCGCTGACTCGCAGTTCTACATCGCGCTCGATCGCCAGCCCCATCTCGACGGCCAATACACCGTATTCGGCCAAGTCATCACCGGCATGGACATCGTGAAGTCCATTCAAGTCGGCGACAAGATGGAAAGCGTCGTCATTCAGTAACCACGCGAGGCTTACGGCCGAAAGGCCGGCGGCTTCGTCTGCTTCGCCTCGGTTTCGAGTTTATCCACTTTGCGCTGGCAAGCCTCCAGTCGCGACCGGAGTAAGTCGATTGATTCGGTGGCGACCGCGACTTCCCGGCGGTTCTCCTCTGCCGCGGTCAAGCGAAGGCTTAGGTCCGCAATTTGCCGCTCCATTCTTT
The DNA here is from genome assembly GCA_050251055.1 of Bacteriovoracia bacterium. Taxonomy (GTDB): domain Bacteria; phylum Bdellovibrionota; class UBA1018; order UBA1018; family JBFWNL01; genus JBFWNL01. Next base: position 242,476 of record JBFWNL010000006.1, on the reverse strand, counting down.
CCGTCTCCGCCCGGGCCTGGGCGATACCCAACCCATCGCGTTCCGCAATGTTTGAGTTTTGAATAAACAGAGGTGAAGTCAATCCCTCACGGTAATCGAGTTTGACCCAGCCGTTTTTACTTTGCTCGATCACGTCGCGAATTCGCTGCAGGTGGAACTCCGCCTGCTCCGAACAGCAATCCTTCAAAAAGTACTGGCTCACGACCACGTGGCCATCGACCTTCACCTTCACGCGTCGTCCAATGAGGTAGGAACTACCCTCCCCGGATTGATTTTTAAGGGTACCGTGTACGTCCTGAATGAACGCCGAAACGCGTTTGGCTTCCACCACCCAGCTTTCCGCGGGACCGGCAAAAACACCGGGAGCGGACAATAACGTCAGAATCAGAAATATGAGTCGCATGTTTATCTCCACATGCACTCGTCGATATGCGCCCTAGAAGCTCCGAAACCCCTATATATAGAACCATACTTTATTGGTCAACAAATAGTTCTGTCCGCTGGGAACAGCTTGAAGATCAAGCCAATCGCGTCGGTTAAAGCAATGAAACCCGAGCGGAATCCAGGTACCGCGCGCCTATTCGCGAGCTACCCACTTTTGAAACAAAGCCAAGGTGAGATCACGCACCTTCTCGAGTTCCGTGCCCATGCGGCTCGTGAGGTCCTCGCAGTGGGATGCGCCCGGAATCATCAACGAAAGCAGGTTCGGATTGGTGTCGTTTCCCAGCTCCTTCGTGATCGAGAGCATCGCCCACGGGTCGTTCGCGCCGTTGGTGAGCAAGATGTTCTTCGTCGCGGCGTCCTTTTCATTTAGGAGTGGAAGATAATATTTCTCGTTCGTGAGTTTTTCATCCAACGGCTTCTTTAACCCGAAGAGGCGCTCGCACACTTCGAAGTGATAGGGCAACGTGATGCGCGACGAGCGCGCCGACTTCGCCGGGTCACGGTAAGCGACCTGGAAATACCCGTACTCGCTGCAGGTTTGATAAACCCACTGGCGCATGCCGACGCCTTCTTCGTAGTCGGCGGCGTCGAGCGATTCCGAACCTTGATAAGAATCCTGCACCGCCGTGATCCCGAACCAGTCGAACATCTCCTTGCCCTTCTTGGCGTACGCGTCGATCAACGCCTGCAGATCATCGCCCGCCTCTTCGAGGGCGGCACAAAACTCGTCGCGCTTGCCATACTGGACGGCAATCGAAGCCTGATCGGCAATCACGTACAAGAAGTCGATGGCTTCGCGCACCTCTTGCGCTTGAAAACGCGTCTTGAACGCTTGCGCCGTTTCGGCGTCCGCCATCGCCTTTTCGGCGGCGGCTACCACCTTGCGCATGTTCGCGACGCAATCCGACCCCGCGACCGTGAACACGGTCAGATCGTACTCTTCGAACGCGGCCTTGGCTTGCACCGGCCCGGAAGAGGCGAGCGCGCCCACGACGTTTTGCGGATACTTTTGGCGATAGTAAGCCGCGAGCGACGCGGCGTAAGATCCGCCGACGGCGATCCACGGGCCCTGCCAGCCACGCGTTTTCTGCAGATTTTTTTGAAATGCGTTCAAATCGGCGAGCGCATTCTGCGTGGTGAGAAACCGCAGATTCTCGCCGGTGAGTAGTTTAAACGGCTGGCTCTTGCCGTAATACCGATGCTCGAGCGCTACGAGGTGCGCGCCCAATGCCTTCGCGTATCGGCTCATCGTCACGCCCTTGACTTCGCCTTCGCCGCAAGAGCCTTCCCCGCAGATGATGTAAATGACCGGCGCGTTCGCCGCGTCCGTCGCGTACTGGGAATTGATGTAGTAGCGCTGCGCGAAGGTACGCGGACGCTTATCTCGCTCGGCTTCGGAATCGTCTAAGTCGAGATGGTTCAGTTTCTGTTCGAACTGCCCGCTCTCGACTTCAGCGCCGTCATCTAAGAGCCCCAGAAACGAGAAGGAGCGGTTTTCGTCCGCCCGCAAGGTTCGCTGATACAGATAGTGCTTGGGATCGGCCCAGGCGCTGCTGATTAAAAGCGCGCCGACAATCAAAGCTCCCACTACCAGGCCGGTTGGTCTCATGTATTCCCCCCTCAGGAAAATTCGGCGCCACTATGCGACACTTCGGGGGTTACGTCAAATCAGCCGGCGATGGGCGGGGATGTTCGGGAAACGGGTTACTGCTTATTGCCCTTAACGTTCGGGGTCGGGATGATCCCGGCGCCCTCGAGGATACGGGCCGTGCGCTCGCTACCGGTGCGCACCCAATTGTCGTACAACCTCAGCAGGTTGGTTTCGGACTTGAGCGTCGTCTTTTCACTGACTTCCGCGAGCACGTCCACGCACTTACCGAACTGTTCGGAGAGCTGAGCGTACATCGTGCGATTCGCCCGATCGTCGGCCTGATCGGCCACCTTTTGATAGGCGGTGCCGCCAATGTCGATGTAGTAGCCGATGTCGACGAGCTTTCGATGCAGACTTTCTTGAAAGAATCCCGCTACATAAAGAGAAATATCGCCCACGTGCCGGAACATCAGACGCTGCGCCGTCCTCGCGGGGGTCTCGCATGCCTCTTTAAACAGAAAAACCAGCGGCTCGTCCTTTACGTTGCCATTGGCATCGCGCGTGTAGAGGTTATCCGTGCTCATGAACTGGTTGAGGAGGTTCACGAGATAAAACTCGGTCTCGGGATGAATGCTCACCTTTTGATTTCCCAGGGCGGTCGTCACCAGCTCGTGGAAAAAGGCCTGGGGTTGGCTAATGAGTTTTAATTGCTCGCTCACGGCTGCGGTGGTCCTCCTCTTTCCTCATCGGCACCATTTCCCGACAATTTTAGTTTGGTTAACCACTTTTTGGGGATACCCCCTCCTTATATTTTGAAGCGGAACCCCCAAAGATGCAAATCGAGGCCCCGGACGGCCTGTGGAAGGCCGATGTAGGTCATAGACGACACGGATTTCTGAGCTTAAACTAAGGCTTACCCATGTACGCACGTGCCCTCGTCGCCTTCATCATCGCTCTGCTTTTTCCTTCGCTCCCCTTCGCCGCCGACGGCCCCTCCGTAGCCGTCACGCTCTTTGGTCAGCCGTGCACGCTCAAGGGGCCCACGGGCTCGGCTGGACCCAGTGCCATCGATAAGAAGAGCTTGGAGGCGATTCACGCGATCAGCCCGGCCGAAATGCCGCCCATTCAATCTCAGCAGCAGGCCAAAACGCTGCTCGATCGCTTGCAGAAAGCGACCGCGCTGCCGCCCGAGCTGAAAAATTATACGGACCAGTTCAAATCCCATGTGAATGCCTACATCACCTATTTCGACGCCATCGCCGCGGCGAAAAAGGAAAAGAGCGCGAAGGTTTTCCTCGACCAGGTTCAGCCCGTCCTGCGCGCGCGGGGGGCGGCCCGCCTAAAAAAGCTCGCCCAAGGTTTCGGCAAGGACATCACCTACGGCTTTCTCGAAGAGATGAACGACGCGTTCTCGGAAGCCACCACGCCGCGCCCGGAAGCGGAGTTTCACCGCACGATCAAACGTCTCGGCATCCATTACTCCTGCAGCTTCGAAGGCGGAAAATAAATGTCCATGCCCTACGACTTCGCGATCGTGGGCTCCGGCGTTTCCGGTGGGCGCATCGCCTACGAGCTGACCCGCGCCGGGGCGCGCTGCGTACTGCTCGAAGCGGGACGCGCCTTCGACCGTAAAACCTTCCCCCGCAATGAGATGCTTTACTCGTCGCAGTTATTCTGGGGAGGCGGCATCGAGGTGAGCGCTGATGGTCGGCTAGGCTTTTTGCGCGCCAAGTGCGTCGGCGGAACCTCGATCGTCAACCAGGCGCTGCTCGATCGCTTCGACGAGCTGGCCTTCGACGACTGGAAAGCGCGTTCAGGGTTGGACATTTTTTCGGCTGCCCACTTTGCGCCGTTTTACGACGAGATCGCCAAAACCGTGCGCACGAGCGCCATCCCCGAGCCCTTCTATAACGCCAACGCGAAGATCTTCACCCAGGCGTTCGAGCGTACTGGCTACCAGTGGAAGCCGCTCACGCGCGCGCAAGGGAACTGCGCGCTCGAACACGGATCCGACTGCATCGTCTGCCTGGGCGGCTGCCCGCGCGACTCCAAGCAGAGCTCGCTCGTGACGGTGATCCGCGCCGCCGAGATGCTGGGCATGAAGGTGGAGTCCGAATGGGAAGCTGACTCGGTGGCGGAAACGACCGATGGCGTGATCATCACGGGCACCCAGCGAGGCAAGAAGGTTTCACTGCGCGCTCCGCACGTCGTGCTGGCCGCGGGCGCCTTCGGCAACACCCGCATCCTGCATCGCTCGGGCTTCAAGCCGAAGCTCCCCGCCTTGGGGGAGAATTTCTCCTGCCACCCCCAGTACATGACCTACGCCGAGTTCGACGAGGTGATCGATGCGCACAAGGGCGCGCTGCAATCCGTGAAGTCGGACGACGTGAAACTGCGGCGGGCGGGCTACAAATTCGAGAACGTCTTCGCGCCGCCGATCGCCACCGCCATGCTCTTTCCCGGCTATGGAAAATCCCACCAGAATTTAATGAAACGCTACCGTCATTACGCGTCCATGGAGGTCTGCGTGCGCGACGAGCCCACGGGATCGATCCAGGTCGAGCGATCGGGCAAGCTGAAGCTGCGCAAGTTCTTGACCGAAGCGGATGTGCGAAAACGGGACGCCGGGCTCTCTACGCTGCGCGAATTCTTCGTGGCCGCCGGCGCGAAAAATATCCTGCAGTCCGATCAGGGCTTCGGCCTACACCTGATGGGCGGATGCGTGATGGGCGCCGACGCCGCACATGCGGTCGTCGATGGCGACTTCCGCGTGCATGGCACGCATCGCATTTATGCCGCCGACTCGAGCGTGTTTCCCTCCGCCCCCGGCATCAACCCTTCGTTCACCATCATGGCCCTGGGAGTGATGGCGAGCCGAAAGATCGTGGAGGGCGCGCGATGAGCGAAATGAACCCGCAGACGGGAACCGCGGCGGCCCGCCTGAAGCCTTCCGAGCTTGCCGGCCTCAATAAGCTGGGAGACATCATCATCCCGGGCGACGAATCCCTGCCCTCGTTTTCAAAATGCGGCTGCGCGGAACATGCGCCGTTACTACTGGCGGAAATCCCGGCTTCCGATCGGGCCGATCTGCAGAGCTTCTTGGGTATCCTGGCGATGCTTCCGACTTGGCTCGTGCGCGTGATCGTCTGGCTGATGGAAAAAAGCGGACAAATTCCCGGCCCCCTCGGCCCGCCCCTGCGCTTTTTGAAGATGGGGATTAAGGGCTTTGTTTTTTCCCTCTACTACTCCGGACTCACCGGGAAAGGCTACCGCGGCCATTCGTCGCTCGAGATCCTGGACTACCACGTCGACGTTTACGTCGAAGACTTAAAATAAGCGAAAGAGTTGGATCGCCCTACAAGCTGACGGCCGAGACGGCGGATTCCGTCGCCACGCCGCCGGCGAGCTCGAAGCGAACGGGTACCGACACCGTCGCCTCCACGCTTACGTGACCCAATTGTGCGGGTTGAAACTCCCAGCCACGCACGGCCATCAACGCCGCGCGGTCCAACAGCGGGTAGCCTGAGCTCTTGGCCAAAGCGAGGGATTTCACCGCGCCTTGCCGATCCACACTCACGGTCAACACCACCAAACCCTGCTGCCGCAGGAAGCGCGCGCGCTCGGGATAAGGGGGCGCCGGATTTCGGCGATAATTCGGTTTCGCCTCCGTGATCGCGCCGCTGCCCGCCCGGACGTCAATGCGGTCCGTGCCGGTCGATTCCGCGGCCGCGGGCCGGGGTTTGCGCTTCGGCTGGGACACGGCGATATCGGAAACGCTCGCAGGCGGAGCGGGCTCCGGCGCGGTGAAGCCCGCCACGAGCTCTACTTCGACTCCGGCGACGCCTGGAGACAAATCCAGTTGTGGCCCCCAAGAAAATCGGACGAGCCCGGCGGCAATGATCAACGCATGCAGTGCGAAGGAGAGGGAAGGGTTGCGAGCCGAACCCCAAAGCGCCGTCATCATACTTCGGCGCTCCGCCGCAAAAGGTTATGGTAAACGCCGGTGAGCTGGACCAGGGAAGGATGCCCGGGATGATCGCGATTCAGATTCTGGATGGCGGTATCCAAATCAAATAGCGTCGCGCGCAGCCCATCTTCACGAATCATGCTCTGGACCCAGAAGAACGACGACACCCGCGCCCCGCGCGTAACGGCCTTCACATGATGAAGGCTGCTCGCCGGATAGAGAATCATGTCTCCGGCGGGAAGTTTAACGCTGTGGACGCCATAGGTATCCTCGATGCATAGCTCGCCGCCGTCGTATTCGGACGGCTCCGAGAGAAAGAGCGTGGCCGATAGATCTGTACGCAGTCGATAGGGCATGCCGGGAGCTTGTCGGATGGCGTTGTCAATGTGGGTGCCGAAACTCTGGCCGCCCTCATACCGGTTGAAGAGCGGCGGAAAAACCCGTAACGGTAACGCCGCCGAAAGGAAGAGCGGATGTCGCTCGAGCGACGCCAGGATCCACTCGCCGATCTGACGCGCCACCGGATGCCCTTCGGGCACCTGGGCGTTGAACTTCGTCTGCGCGGACTGGTATCCCGCCGTAACTTTTCCATCCACCCAAGTCGCTTGGGTCAGGAGTTTTCGCGCTTCGGCGACTTGATCGGCCGTCAGGACCTGGGAAAGTTTGAGGATCATAACTTGAAATGCGCCGTCAGCAAGCCGCTGCGCCCTTCCCCCGGCACGACGTGACCGGGATGAATCCCTTCGATGAAATACGCGTTCGTCAGGTTGTAGACGTTGAGTTGCAGGTCGATCTCGGAGCTCAGCTGCACCTTCGCCAGCAAATCAAACGTCCAATAACCGGGAACCTCGTCCATCAAACCGCTGATCGAGCTGGGAGTCGTGCTCGCGCGACGCGGGGAAACGCCCTTGAAGCCGCCGCCGAGTTGCCAGCGCGACGTCGCCTGGTAGGTCGCCCACAGCGTGCCGGTGTGCTTGGGCGTATTCGCCAACGGACGGCCCGTCTCGCCCGCCCGGTTGCTCGCCACCACTTCGCCGCTCAGATACGTGTAGCCGGTAAAGAGCTGCCAACGGTTGGAAACGCTGCCGGTGACGCCAAACTCGGCGCCCGTCACGCGATGCTTGCCCGAGAGCACGTTCAACGCCGAGTTGTTTGGGTCCGGAGTGCGCGCGTTGACCTTTTCATCCAGGAAGCCCGCCACCTGCACGCCTAGGCGTTTTTCCAACAGATCCCACTTCGTTCCCAGCTCGAAAACCCGGCTCTGCTCGGGATCGAGGTTAGCCGTCGACGAACTCAGCGAAAGCTGCTCAGCAGAAGGGTTAAATGAAGTCCCGTAACTGAAATAGATGCTGCCTTCGGTGACGGGTTTGTACACGAGCCCCCCGCGCCAGCTCGCCATGCGATCCACCCGGCGCAGATCGGCCAGGGTGCCGATAAACTGCTGGTACTTCGACTCCGCCCAGTCGTAACGCACACCCAGGATCAGATCGAAATGCTCGCCCAAGGCGACGGTATCCAAGAGGTACGGCGCGAACGTGGTAACGCTTGCTTCCACTTGCGAGCTCAAAGCCGAGGTGCCGGCAAACGCCTGGGCCATATTCGGGGTGAGCAGGTTCGTTCCCGGCACGCCCGTGAAGGCAAAGCGCCGAGGGTTGGAAGTCTCACGGATCGCCTCGAAGCCCCAGGTCAGCCGATGCCCGATGCCACCGGTATCGAACTTCGCCGTGAGGCTCAAGTCGTTATCCAGCGTGGTCTCCGTGCCGCTGGCGACGATCTGATTGCGGGTCACGCTGATGCTGTCGAGAGGGGTCGCGGCCGTCACGCTGGCGGCCACGCGCGCCTCGGTCACTTGAATGTCGCGATCGTAGTGGCCGTAACGGAGCTGTTCACGCAGAGTGAGCTGGGAGTTAAAATCCCGCTCCACCCGGAAGGTAAATACATCAACCCCGGTCTTCAGGTAGTTGGAGTTCTTGAAACCGTAATAGTTATCGCGACTCACCGGCGCGGGCTCCCCCAGCAGGAAGGGAATGCCGTAGTCCGGCACGTCGTTGCCGGCGAGATGGAAATAGCTCACCGTCGTGCGCGTGGAGGTACCCAGCCCGAAGGCCAAAGAGGGCGCGAGCCCGAGGCGGTGATTCTCGACGACGGCCCGGCCGGTCACATTGCTCTCGTGGGCGACCAGGTTGAGACGCAGGGCCGCGTGCTCGTCGACGGAAGGAAGGGGTTGATTCACGTCGACGGTCGCGCGACGCGTGGAATTCGTTCCGACGGCCAGCGAGCCGTCCACCGCGGTGGTCAAGTGAGGGACCTTGCTCTGCTGGTTGATGACGCCGCCGGTGGAGCCGCGGCCGAAGGCGAGCGACGCCGGGCCCTTGATCGCTTCAACCTGCTGGTAGTTGAAGGAATCACGATAATAGTTGCCAAAATCCCGCATGCCATCGAGGAACAGGTCGGACCGCGCGGTGAAGCCCCGGATCGTGAGGTTATCGCCCTGGTTGCCGCCTTCACCCGCCGCCAAGCTGATTCCGGTGACGTTGCGCAACGACTCGCGCAAGGTCGTAGCACCTTGGTCGTCGAGCACCTGCTTCGGAACCACCGTGACGGTCTGCGGGGTTTCCAAAAGCTTTTCGCCCACCTTGGATACAGCCGGGGTTTCCGGCCGATAGCTCGCGGCCTTCTTGCTGTCCGGATCTTCTTGCCCCCGAACCACGACCTCGGGCAAAGCGGGCGCCGCCGGAGCGGGGACTTCTTCGGCGCGTCCGACTTGCGCGCGCGAAAAGAAAACGACGCCAATGATGTAAACGAGCAAACGTGAATACCGCATACGAGGACGCACTTTATGGCCTACTTTCTTGAAGACGAGACTTCATACCCAACGTAGCCGCGCGGCGGCCCTGGCCGGCACGTCGGCGCCACCAGATGAGCACCCCCGTTCCGTAAAAAGCCAAAGGCAGCCAGCCGGACAAAAAAATCAATGCGCGGCCGAGGGGGCCGCCCACCTTTCCTTCATGAAGATCGTGGAGAAACACCCCGACGGCGCGGCCACCCCTGGGCGCGGTCGGAACCTCCTGGGCGAGCGCTCCCGTTCCTGGATCGTAGCGATAGCGCCGCAAGGAATCCCCTTCCCCTTGCCCCGTGCTCACGGTCCAAGCGCCCGTGCGCCGATCCCGACGTATCCACGCGCCTTGAACGGGTATCGCTTCGCGGGCTAAAGCCGCATCAAAGCGCGCGAAGTCCATCCCGCCCGTGTCTTTACTTCCCGAACGCACGGAAGGCGGGACGGGACGCGGTCCCAGGAACCAATCCGAGCGCGCGATAAACGCGCCAGAGCCCGTGACGATCGCCAACAACCCCAGCGAATAAATGCCAAACCGGGTGTGAAAAATCGATGTATTGCTGAAGCTAGGCTTTTGCAGGAGGCCACGCCACCCGCCGGTGCGCGGCCAAGCTAGGAGCAACCCGACGGCAAGCAGAACCATCAGCGTCCAACCGATCCCGGCGAGCGCCGTCTTCCCGGTGGAACCCAAAAATAAGTCGTGGTGAAAGGCGTAGAGGACTCCGGTAAACGTCTCGCGAGGCGCCGTGGCTCCCAAATACGCGCCCGTCGCCGGATCCAGATACACGGCCCAAGGGTCATTTCCTCCCGGTCCGCCGGGTCCGCCCGCTCCCGGATTTCGGTTGAATGTCACTTCAAGCGCGCGACCCGGTTGTTCGGGCAGGCGCACGGAGAGCGGATCGGAAGCTAGGCCGCTCTCGGCACGGGCGGTCTTCACCCACTCGGCCAGCGAGAACTCGCGCGCTAACTCGCCCGAGCGCGCGGAAGGCTGGTCATCGAAAGCGGGTCCCCAAACATCGCGATACGCGAGATAACTTCCGCTCAAACCGAGCAGCACGAAGACGACTCCCACCGTCAGGCCGAACCAGCGATGGAGCCAACGAGAAAAACGGCGAACAGGTGGTTCAGCGGAAGGTTTCATGCCACGGTACCCATACATTTAAATAATGAGAACCGTTATCATCTTGGATGACGCAAAGCAAATGCCGTTTACGGCCTAAGGTCTAGAAATAGCACTCCCCATGACCGCGGTAAGTCCTTACTCTTTCAACGATTTTTCCACCTTGTACGAGTAGGCACTCATTGAAACGCTCGGCCAGCTCACCCGCCTTCGCGTGGCGAAACAACACGAAGTCGCCGAGCTTCACGGGCGCGAGCGGCGGTAACTTCACGGGGGTCTGCACCTCGCCGCCGCCTTCGTCGCCCAAAAGCTTCGCGCCCGCCGGGATGTACGGCTTGGGCACGCGGTCCCAACCCGGAGACCCCGAAGCGACGTACCCGCCACCCAAGCAGGTGACATAGCCCGGATCGGAGATGCGCGAAGCCTGCAGGGCAAAGCAAGCGGCGGGCTCGAAGCGGACGTTCGAATAGTAATCAAATAGGTGCGGACTGAAAAACGCGCTGCCCGCGGTAAGCTCGGTCAGCCACGGTTCCTGGGCCGCGTAGTTCAGGCTGCCCGTCCCGCCGCCGTTGAAAATCTCTAGCGCGAGTCCTTCGGCGACGAACGCCGAGCTCAGCTCCTGGCGGAACTTCCAGAGCCGTCGCATGGAAAAGCGCCGCACGAGCTCATGAATTGGATTCAGCCAAGGACGGAACGGGTTGCGATCGGGCAACCCCGCCACCTGCGCCTCGTACACCATCAACCCATCCACCTGGACGTTCGAGAAGACCTTGGCCGCGCGAATGAGCGCGACCAAATCCGTCGTCGTCCGCACGGGACTGCGCCGCACGCCCAGGCGCCGGTCAAACACCGGCAAGGCCGCATCCACTTCGATCACGACCGGAAACGGATGGGGACAACCCGACATCGCCTGGTCGATCACGCGCAGATGTTCGATACAATCGACGACAATGCGCACGAGCTTCCCGCCGAAATGCAAGCGTTTGAGGACTTCCAGGTCGGACGCCTGAACGGTCGGATAAGCGATAAGGAAATCGTCGAGCTCTTGCTGCGCGAGAAACGCCGCTTCCGCCGTCGAATAGCACATCAATCCCCAATACGGGGATCCGTGGCGCAGCACACGCTTGATGAGTTCCGGAACCCGCAGGGACTTGGTCGCCACCCGGATGGTTTTGACCGGCATGGCCGCGATGGGATCCGGGCCGGCGTCATGGGGCTGAAGGAACTTCGCGACCGCCGCGACGTTGCGATCGAAGGCGTCGAGATCGACCGCCATGCAGGGCAGCGGCTCGGAGCCCAGGGCCGCGCTCCACTGCGCGTGATCCATCGCGGGCGCCATCGGCAGTCTAACCCACCACCGCGGTCACCATATGCGGCTCGACGAAATACTTGCGACAGACTTCCTGGATCTGCTTGCCCGTCACGCTCTGGATGCGGCGGGCGATCTCGGCTTCCGGCGTGGGGCCGATGCCATACAGCTTTTGCAGTCCGAAGTGCGCGGCGAGTGAAGCATCGCTCTGTAGATCCATCGCGCGACGCCCGAGATAAAACTCCTTCGCCCGCGCGACTTCCGCCGCGGTAGGACCTTGCTTGGCGAATTTTTCGAGCACGGTCCTGATCCCGTCGATGGCCTCTTGCTTCTTGCTGGGGGAACACGCGATGTAGGTACCCACGTAACCTTTTTCCATTCCTTCAAAAGACATGGGCGCTACCGTGTAAGCGAGGCTCTTCTTTTCGCGTAGCTCGATGAAAAGCCGACCGCTCTGGCCGCCCAGCAAAGTTTGGAGCAAGCGCAGGGCGAACCGGTCCTCGTCCGTGAGACGCAAACCCAACCCGCCGACGATAATGTGAATCTGCTCGCGCCCCAAGTTACGCTCCACCCAGCGGGGGGCCTTGAGATCCAGCTCGTCGGCCACGGTCGCGATCGCCGAATTCGAGAGCTTCTGCTTAAACGCCTCGGCACGCTCGTTCAGATTCACGAGCATCTGATCCAGATCACTACGCTTGATCGTGCCGGAAACGCTGAGCACCAGGCTGTCGGGCCGCAACCAACGGCCATGATAAGCTTTCAGCTTATCGGCGTGGATGCCGCTTACGCTGCGCTCCGTCCCGAGGGAATTCTTGCCGTAAGGATGGCGCTCGAAGAGCGTTTCCAAAAAAAGCTTCGAGCAGAGCTGGGCCGTATGGTCTTCCATGCCCTTGATCGAATCCAGGGTTAGGCGACGCGAGTGCGCCAGCTCGTCCTCGGGGAGCGCGGGCTCGAAAAGCGCTTCTCCAAACAGCTGCGAGAGCTTCTCCCAGTCGCGCGAAAGCCCGGTCATCTCCAGGCCAATGCTGTTGCGGCCCGAAAACCCGTCCATGCTGGCGGCGCTGCCTTCGACGATCTCCATCACCTCGGTGGCTTTCTTCTTCGCCGTCCCCTTGGTCCAGGTCATCGAGAAAAGGTGGCTCAGGCCCCAGTCACTGGCCGCGCTCTCCACCGGCACCGAAAGCTCCAACCGGGTCCCCCCCAACGCGGAGGCGTGCAGGCTGAAAACCTGCGAATGCATCCGCGGGTGGTAGAGCACCTTCACGCCGGAGGAAAGGGTCATCTCTTCGAGCGGCGTAGTGGTGGCCGGAAGCTTCGCGATCTTCTTGGCCGGAGCTTTTTCACTCTCGGCCGGGGCAAACGCCTTCCGGAACTTATCGCGCAGGCTGGACAGGTCGTACTTGGCCTGATCTTTCGGCACCATGAGCACCACGCCCATGCGGCGGTGGTCGAGATACTTGGTCGCGACCTCCCGAATGCGGTCCACGCTCGCGTCCTTCAAGGCGTCGATGTACTTGCGATCGAACTCCATGTCGTTGATGCCGAACGCGAGAAAACCGATGCGTCCCGCGAGGCCATCCACTGTCTGCGTGGAGTACACGCGCTCGCTTTCCATATTGGTGACCACGCGGTTGAGCTCGCTCAGGGTCGGACCTTCGGCCTGAAACTGCTTGAGCTCTTCGCAAAACGCTTCCACCGCCCCGTCCAGCTTCGTGAGATCCTCGAAATCCATCTGGAAGTAGAGCATGCCGGGGTCACGCGGAACGTAAAGGCCGGCGGACGCTTCGGTTACAAGCTGCTTCTTATAGAAAAGAGATTGGTACAGGCGCGAAAGCTCGCCGCTGCCGAGCACGCTAGAGATAATATCGAGCACGGGCGTATCGGCGTGATTGAGATCGGGGCACCGAAATGAAACCACGAGCGTGGGCGTCTTCACGTCGAACGGCACCACGCGGAAATCTTCTTTGGCGCGAAACGCAGCTTCCACCACGCGCCTGGTCGTCAACGGCGGTCGTTTCGGAATGGCGCGCGCGCCGAAGCGTTTCTCGCAGAGCTGAAGGAGCTGCTTGCGGCGCTTGCTCCCGGCCTCGCCGATCGGCCCCACCAAGATCACGCCCATGTTTCCGGAAACATAGCGGCGCCGATAAAACGCTTCGAGGTCCTTCACGGTCGCGGCCTTCAACGTCTTCACGAAACCGATCACGGGGCGGCCGTACGGATGCTTGGCGAAGCTCGCGCCGAAGAGGTTCTGAAACATCATGCGGCCCGGCGAATCTTCGTTTTTGCGTAACTCCTCCAAGATCACTTCGCGCTCGCGCACGAAGTCGTCTTTCAGGAATTTCTGGGGTTTGGCCATCGCGCCGAACGCGTCGAGCACCTTCTCCCAGTGCTGTTCGGCACAGGTCACATGATAGACGGTTTGATCGAAGGAAGTGTAAGCGTTGATATCGCCGCCCAGGGATTCGATCGCTCGCGCCATCTTACCCTCAGATGGCTTGCCGGTTTCCTTCGAGGTCGCGTCCTTGAAAAGCATGTGCTCGAGGAAGTGGGCGAACCCCGCTTCTTTTGGGTTTTCATCGGCGCTGCCGGTGGAATTCCACCAATAGGTCGCGGCGACGAGACCATCGACGTGTTGAAAATAGACGGGAATCCCGTTGGATAAACGGTGAACTTCGGGATGACTTGCTTGATCTTTCATGCGTGCCCCCGATGATGCCACAGATTTTCAGGTACAAGCAATTCCTTGAAATTGGTGGCATTTTTAAAATTATGTTGATATTTTAAAATTGTTAATTTATACTATTTATCTATGATTCCAGCACGACGCTACGAATTAAAATACCCCGTCTACCTCGCGGCACGGCACAAGGACGGAATCATGAGCCAGCCCGGGATGTTACTCAGCTCCGAGCGGTTCTGGGGCAGCACCCTCAACCTCAGCGAGAGCGGATTAGCCATCCGGCTAGCCAGCTCCACCCCCATCGAAGCCGGCGACCAGGTCGTCTTGGCCGTCCAGCTGGGCGAATCCCAGCGCGGGTTAGAAGCCGTTACGCTCCAGGCCGACGTGGTTTGGGCAAAAAACAACGTCTTTGGCCTCAAGATCGGCCGTATGGGCAACGAATCGCACGCGACCTACAAAAGCCTGCTCGAAGGCTTCCAGGTCCTGATGGACTTCAGCCCCGTTGGACATCTCGAGCGGGATTAAGTAAACCCGCTGCACCGTGAATGACCGCGAAGTGGGCATCCGCTCCATCTACCTGCATTTTCCGTTCTGCGAGACCAAGTGCCATTACTGCGACTTCTATTCGCTGGGGGCGAGCCGCACGAAGGCCGACGATCCCGCGCTCTTTGAGCGGGCGCTCACGCGCGAGATCGAAATGCACGCCTCCGCGCTCGCGCCGGAGCTCGACACCGTCTTCCTGGGCGGCGGCACCCCGAGCATGACCCCACCCGCCTCCATGCTGCACGCGCTGGAGCACCTTTGGCGCCATACGCGCCTCACTCCCGAAACCGAATGGACGATGGAAGCCAACCCGAGCTCGGTTTCCACCGCGGCCCTGCGCGAATACCGAAAACTCGGGGTGAACCGCGTGAGCTTTGGCGTACAGTCGCTGCGCGACGAGACGCTGCTCATGCTGGGCCGAGTACACTCACGCGAGAAAGCCTTGGCCGCGCTGAACGCGACTTTCGAGGCGGGGCTAGAGAATGTCTCGTGCGATCTGCTATGCGGCGTGCCCGGGCAAACGCTCGCGGACCTGGAAGAAGCACTAACCACCCTGAGCTCTTTCCCAATCAAACACCTGAGCTGTTACCTGCTGACCCTACCGCCGCACCATAAGATGTACGGCCAGCTTCCCGACGAAGACACGCAGCTGAAAAACCTGCTATTCGTACACGAGTGGATGACCGCGCACGGATTCGAGCACTACGAAATCTCCAACTTCGCGCGTCCCGGGTACCGCGCCCGCCACAACTTGAATTACTGGACGGGCCGTAGCTACCTGGGCTTCGGACCGTCCGCGCATTCATTCGACGCACAGGCGCAGCGTCGCTTCAAGAACGTATCTTCGCTGCACAAGTACGCGGAGCTCGTGCTCGCGGGAAAATCCGCGCAAGAATGGGAGGAAATCCTCAGCCCCGCGCAGCGCGAGCTCGAAAAGTGGATGCTCGCCCTGCGGCTCGACCAAGGATTTCCCCGCGATTGGCTGGATACGGATACCCGTCGGCGCAAGGCCGCGGCGCTCGAGGCCCGAGGGTTGCTGGAACCGCGTGAGGCCACGCACCTGCGCCTTACCGCCCGAGGGTTTGCGCTCTCCGATCAAGTAATCAAGGAATTGGCTTAAGACCGCGTGAAAAGCACCGCCACGTTTGTCGGCAGCGGGTGCGCATAAGAAACAAGCTCCAATCCGTGATGGCGCGCCTGCTCACGCATCCATTTTACGGAATAGAGATTCACTTTCATCTTGGCGAAGAATTTTTCAACCCGATAAATCAGTCCACCCAAGCTGTGATGCGGCACCATCACCACCAAGCGCCCGCCCGGGGCCACGAGCTGGCACAAATTCCCGAACGCCTTCGTGGGGTCGAGCACGAAATCCAGCACGCCCGCGCAAACCACCACGTCGTATTGTTTCGTGACCGGCAATGATTCAATATCGCTGACGTAGGCTTCGTCCACCCGCGGACGGATGCGCTCGACCATGCCTGGCGCAAAATCCGTGGCGCAGACCCGCATGCCCGCCCGCTTGGCTTCGAGCGCGTAGACCCCGCCGCCGCAACCGACGTCAATCATGGTTTTCTTCTTAATGGCGTCGTATTTTCCGTACAGATCGGCGTACCCCAAAACCATGCCGCGTTCGCGGGCGCGAAACTTAGCGAGCAGGCCCCGTTCCACGGCGCCATTGTAATCGCCCGAGAGCGATTCGTAATACTCGGCCGCGCGCTTTTTATCATTTTCGCCCACGCGAAATCCGGAGGTCTCCGCCGTCGTCATTCCCAAATCCTTTCTGAACGCGAATGGTGCCGCCATCAGTAACAAAGCCGAGAGCTGAACGCCATGATGAACGGTGGCAATCGCCATGCCCGCTTCGGCCGGAATCCCCAGACGACTGAGCCCAAAAACCATGGAGGCTTCAAAGGTGCCCACGTTCGCCACCGACACCGGCACCGCGATTCCTACATTCAGCGCGAGCAGGACCAAAATCCCTTGGCTAAAGCTCAGCGGAAACCCTTGCGCCGAACAAAGCAATATAATGATCGCGCATTCGGCCAGCCAGCTCAGGAACGCGAACGTCTGCGCGGTGACTGCCGTCCTCCACGTCACCGTGGCGAGCGCATCGCGCACGGCCGAAGCGCTCTTCGGCGGTATCCAACCGCGAATGCGGGCGCGAAAAACCCAAGCCAACAAAGCCAGCGCCGCGATTCCGCCGCCCACCCAACCCAAGACCTGGCCTTTTCCCCCGCCCATCAGCTCCGCCAGCGCCATGGGCGCGAAACCACCCACGAGCACGAGCAGCGCCAAGATGTCCGCGATCTTGTCGGCGACGAAAATGCCGCCCACCGCGCGCGCCACCGCGTGAGGTTCGCGCGAGAGCTTGCCCAGGCTCACGACTTTGTAAGCGTCGCCCACCTTGGCGGGCAAAAAGTTATTGAGTACTTGCCCGATATTGAAAACACGGATCGTCTGATACCAACGGAGCTTCAGCGAAGGCGCGATGAGAAAATGCACGCGCATGCATTGAAAAAAAATCTGCGCCAATCCCAGGGCAAGCGCCCCCCCCACCGTCCACCCGGAAAACCGCTGCACGGACGCCCAAACTTCGGCGGGCTTCACGCCGCCAAATACAAAGATCAGCACTAAGATGACGAGGGAAGCGACGACGCCCACCCATCGGCTTTTTTGCATGTAAATTCTTCTAGTTGAACCTCTGCATTTACGCAATGAGCTTCTGGTAATGACTTCGGTTGACTCAAGCGGTTTCGTTCGCATATTGAGTTTGCAACTCAGCAGACCATTTTAGGAGATTTTCGTGAACGATCAGCCTGAGAACACTTCCAGCAACCCTGAAACGGAAGCCAAGCCCAATAGCGCGGCGGCCAATGGCCAAGCTTCGCCCGCCGCCAGCTCGGAAGAAACCCGGGAACAACAGCTCGAAAAGCAGCTGAAAGAGAAGGAAAATCAGTACCTTTATCTCTACGCGGATTTTGAAAACTTCAAAAAACGCAGCGTGAAGGAACGCTCGGATCTCTTGAAGTTTGGCTGGGAGCCCGTGGCGCGCGACCTCTTGCAAACCGTCGACAACCTCGAGCGCGCGCTGGCGCACACGACCCCGGAGACGGATCCAAAGCTGCTGGATGGACTAAACTTGGTGCTGAAGCAGTTCCAAACCACCTTCGAGAAGCGGGGCGTGAAGCCCCTGGACGCCGTTGGCAAGCCGTTTGACCCCAACCTCTTTGAAGCCGTGGGTCAGGAGCCTTCGGATCGGCCCGCAGGTGAGATTACTCGTGAAGAATCAAAGGGTTATATGATTCACGATCGCCTTTTACGTCCCGGCCGCGTGATCATCAGCATGGGTCCGGCTGCCGCCACGAAGTCCGAATAAAAAACCCGATTCGTGATTTGACGGGAAGCTTTTCGTTACCAACTTAACCAGTAGAAACAATTAGGAGTTTAAAGCCATGGGAAAAATCATCGGAATCGACTTGGGAACCACGAACTCTTGCGTATCGGTGCTGGAAGGCGGCGAACCAAAAGTCATCCCTAACTCGGAAGGCGCGAACACGACTCCATCCATCGTCGCGTTCAACAACAACGGCGAAAAGCTGGTTGGGCAGGTGGCCAAGCGCCAAGGCGTGACCAATCCCGATAAAACTTTCTTCGAAGTGAAGCGCCTCATCGGCCGCAAAGTCAACTCCAAGGAAGTCGAAGAATTCAAGCGCGTCGCCCCGTTCAACCTCGTCGCCTCGAAAAACGGCGACGCCTGGGTGCAAGGCGGCGGCAAGGACTACTCCCCGGAAGAAATCTCGGCCATGGTTCTGCAAAAGATGAAGCAGACCGCGGAAGATTACTTAGGTGAACCCGTCACCGAAGCCGTGGTCACCGTACCCGCATATTTTAACGACGCCCAACGCCAGGCGACCAAGGACGCCGGCCGCATCGCGGGCCTCGAAGTAAAGCGCATCATTAACGAGCCCACGGCCGCGGCACTTGCTTACGGCCTGGATAAAAAAGGCAAAGACGCGAAGATCGCGGTCTTCGACTTGGGCGGCGGTACCTTCGACGTCTCCGTGCTCGAGATGGGCGACGGCGTATTCGAAGTAAAAGCCACTAACGGCGACACGTTCCTGGGCGGTGGTAACTTCGACCAGCGCATTATGGATTGGATCGCCGACGAGTTCAAAAAAGAGAACAGCATCGACCTCCGTAAAGACAAAATGGCTTTGCAGCGCCTGAAAGAAGCCGCCGAAAAAGCCAAGCACGAGCTGTCGACCTTGAACGAAACGGAGATCAACCTCCCGTTCATCACCGCCGACGCCTCGGGCCCCAAGCACCTGAACCTGCGGCTCACCCGCGCGAAGCTGGAAGCCATCGTCGCTGACCTCATCGACAAGCTCGTTCCTCCGTGCGAAACCGCGCTGAAGGACGCCGGCATCCGCAAGGACCAGATCGACGAAGTCATCTTGGTCGGCGGCATGACCCGCATGCCTCGCGTGCAAGCCAAGGTGAAGGAAATCTTCGGCAAGGAACCCCACAAGGGCGTGAACCCCGACGAAGTCGTCGCGGTCGGCGCGGCCATCCAAGGCGGCGTGCTCCAAGGCGACGTGAAAGACGTGCTGCTGCTGGACGTTACCCCGCTGTCGTTGGGTATCGAAACCCTGGGCGGCGTGTTCACCAAGCTCATCGAAAAGAACACCACCATCCCGACCAAAAAGTCGCAGGTGTTCTCCACCGCGGCCGATAACCAAACGGCCGTGACCATCCACGTACTGCAGGGCGAGCGCGAGTTCGCCGAGCACAACAAGTCGCTTGGCCGCTTCGACCTCGTCGGCCTGCCGCCCGCCCCCCGTGGCGTGCCGCAAGTGGAAGTGACCTTCGACATCGACGCGAACGGGCTCGTGAACGTCGGCGCGAAAGACATGGGTACGGGCAAGGAGCAATCCATCCGCATCACCGCGGCGGGCGGTCTTTCGGAAGAAGAGATCAAGCGCATGCAGCGTGAAGCGGAAGAGCACAAGTCGGAAGACGAGAACCGCAAGAAAGTGGTCGATGCCCGCAATACGCTCGACGGCCTGATCTACACGATCGAGAAGACCATCAAGGACAACGGCGACAAGATCTCGGCGGAAGACAAGACGCAGATCGAAGCCGCCCTGGTCGAAGCGAAGAAGCACCTGGAAAGCAAGGACGTGGAAGAGCTGAAGAAAGCCACGGAAGAGCTCTCCAAGGCTTCGAACAAGATGGCCGAGCAGATCTACAAGACCGCGGGCGCGAATGGCGCGGCGGGTGGTCCGGACACGAACGGCCACGCGCACGGCAACGGGGCTTCCGGCTCCGGAGAAACCCAACAGGAAGCCGCGGGCGGCAAGTCGGGTAAAGCGGGCGACGACGTGATCGACGCCGACTACAAAGAAGTCTAATAAAGGAAGTGCATGGCTTCCGGTAAACGGGACTATTACGAAGTCCTCGGCGTCGCCAAAGGCGCCGGGGAAGACGAGCTCAAGAAAGCTTACCGGAAGCTCGCCATCCAATTCCATCCCGACAAAAACCCGGGCAACAAGGCGGCCGAAGAGAAGTTCAAGGAGGCCTCCGAGGCCTACGACGTTCTCACCGACCCCAAGAAACGGCAGATGTATGATCAGTTCGGGCACGCCGGCATGGCGGGGGCGGCGGGCGGCGGGCCGGGCGGGTTCGACTTCGGCGGCGGGTTCGGCGGAGCGAACTTCAACGATATTTTTGGCGACATCTTTGGCGATATTTTCGGAGGCGGACAAGCGCGCGGACGTGGCGGACGCCGGCGCAGCGTGGGCCGACCGGGCGCGGATCTACGCACCTCGGCCGACATCACCTTCAACGAAGCCGCCTTTGGCGTCGACAAGGTTATCTCCATTCAAAAATCCGTGCCTTGCGACACCTGCCACGGCTCGGGCGCGAAGGCCGGAACGTCGCCGGAAGATTGCGGCCAGTGCGGCGGACGCGGCGAAGTCACTTTCCAGCAAGGCTTCTTCGCCATCAGCCGGCCTTGTCCCGCTTGTAAGGGCGAAGGCCAGGTGATCAAAAATCCGTGCGGAAGCTGCGCGGGCACGGGTCACAAGAAGAAAAAGAGCCAGATCGAAGTGAAGATTCCCGCCGGCGTTGACACCGGCCAGCGCCTGAAGCTCACCGGCGAAGGCGAAGCGGGCGAGCGCGGCGGACCTCCGGGCGACCTTTACGTCGTCATCAATGTTTTAGAGCATGAATTTTTCCGACGCGAGGACTTCGACGTCATTTGCGAAATTCCCATCACCTTCGCGCAAGCGGCCTTGGGCACCGAGCTCGAAGTCCCCACCCTGCAGGGCAAAGTGGAGATGACGGTGCCCTCCGGTACGCAATCCCACAAGGTTTTCCGCCTCAAGGGCAAGGGCCTGCCTCGCTTGGGTTCGTACGGCCGCGGCGATCAGCTCGTACAGGTCGTGATCGAAACCCCGGCACGGATGAACGCCGAGCAGAAAGACCTGCTCAAGCGTTTCGACGCGA
This sequence comes from Bacteriovoracia bacterium, assembly GCA_050251055.1. Classification (GTDB taxonomy): domain Bacteria; phylum Bdellovibrionota; class UBA1018; order UBA1018; family JBFWNL01; genus JBFWNL01. Next base: position 221,476 of record JBFWNL010000006.1, on the reverse strand, counting down.
TCCAGGCGCAGGCCACGCATCCGAAACATCATGGCTTTTTCGAGCGCATGAAAAATCTATTCGGCTGAGTCCGCTGCTTACTTGGATTTTGCAGTAAGCGCGCGTCGAACAAATCGACAGCTGATCATGCCTCCACGCCCAAATCCAGGGACCCAGGGCGCCAGCACGCGATATCTCTTTCTCCGACAGTGGCCAAGGAATTGCATTTCTTAGTCGTACGGCAAATATGGAAACGTCTTCCCAAGGAGAAGTTATGCGTTTTCCCTACTTTGCTGCGCCTTCTATCCTGCTGGTAAGCAGTCTTGGTTTCGCCAATCCATTCACAACTCGAATGGCCAACACGAACGATATTTTTTTAGAAAAGCTCCGGTCAAAAAATCGGGACATTCCCACTTATGAGCTCGACCGAACGATTCCTTACGGAAACCGCAGCATCGAACTCAAGACAAGTCACTTAGATTTCGAGTACAAAAGCTACTCGCTTCAATTTAGTCGGAAGCGCGTGGTTAGCTACCTGGGCCATCCGCGTTTCTATGTAGATGAAACTCTTCCGTTGCCTAACGCACCATTATACCGAACGGAAGCGGAGGCAAATCTTAGCCTGCGCGATCTGCATCCTCGGTCGGTTCCGGAAGGTTACGCACTCGAAGTCTATAGATTGCCTACACCACAGAAGACAGCTGTCTACCGCCAATACTTGAATCAAGAAGAAGTGCTTCCCTGTGCGACCAAACAGTGGAAGGTAGTGGAAGCGGCGCTATCGGACATCAAAAGCATGCCCCGCCAGCAGGCGCTGCTGTTCGACACGATGGCGATCGAAAAGATCGAAGTAACCGTCGTCGACGAACGAAATGTCGACCCTCGCTCCCGCCTGAAACCGAGGCCTTCCCTAGTTACCGATATGCTGAGAACGCTTCATTTCTCGCCCTATTTGAATGAAGACGGCTGCGCCGTCGTGAGCAAGGAAGATCTCCTGACTTTCCTCATCCAGGAAGAAGCCGAACTCTGTAACCCCAACGATTCCCTGTTGGGCACGCTGGATTGCCTGCGCAACATCGAAGATATGCTCGGCGAATCCAGGTCGCTTAAACCACGGGTCGCGGACCAACAGACGAAGGCGGGTAGTTCGGAGCCGTCCGATGGTGACGATCGTGCCCGTCGGTCAAGCAAGCCAAACCCCCGATTCAAACAAGCCGCTTCGGCGGATTAATAACCCAAGAGTCATTTGTCACGTCATCTAAAACCTACCCAAAATATTGGAGGAAAAATGCGATTTACCCATCTTCTAGCCATCCCTGTACTTTTGGTCGCCCCCTGGGTGGCCGCGGACGACCTACCACCGCATACGGAAAATCATAGTCAACCATTTCAGGAAGCGATCCGACGATGGAAGTACCCGAATCCAATACCCGTAAGCGAGCTGGGCGGAACGGCTCGTTACGACGGACGAGAAATCTCGCTGCAGACATCTCGGGTAAAGCTGTACGTGAATTACTACGGGATAAAAGTAGAAGGGGAACTCGTACGCGACGAAAATTTTTATTTCCAAACAGAAGCAGACGCAAAGCGCGCAGCCGCAAACGTTAAGTTCAACGCTGCCTTAAGGAAGTCGATCTCCCCTCCCCGGCTTAGCGGTCGGGTTTGGCCAGTTAACCTTTATGAGCCGGTCGGTACCTTACGGGTAGAATCGTATTTGGACCAAGAAGCCTCCGTACCTTGCGCAACTCGGCAGTGGCAAGCCCTGGATACCGCGCTTAGTGCACTAAAAGATGCGCCATCCCAACGGGAATTCTTATTTGATACATTAAAAATCAAGGAGATTGCCGTTACCGTGGCCGATCGCCGCGACGAAGTCGCGGCCGTGGCAGCCATTCCCGCGTCCATGCTGATCATCGAGGGTGACGGCACCTTCCGCGTGGTTCCATTCTTAAGCAAGAATAAATGCATTGTCGCATCCCAGGAGGAAATCTTAGCCTTTATCCAGGCCGAACAGGAGAAGTTCATGCAAACGAAAATTCTGCTACCGAATCCAGCTCCGTACCTCCGCAACATAGAAGCCACCCTTGGGGGCACGAGCATGGTAGATGCAAAGGTCGCGGACCAAGTATCAAAAAATCGCCGTCTCACCCTGGAAGGGCGCGATGAATTGGTATCGAACGAAATCGGAGTTTCTCCGGGCACGGCGGCGACCAAAGCCGACTGACGGTCAGATGCCAGAAGCCTCGACGTTAGAAGCGGGGGTGTCACCGTGCTGCCGATTGACGACGACACTCCCGGAAAGCGCGGAGACCTCCTGGAAAACCTTGGCACTGTTTGCCTGGCGGAATCTCTCCAACATATCTTTGTGCGCGAGATCCAAAGTGGCCGAGTCGGCGTTGATTTCAAAATCGCCACGAAAGGAGAACACTAGCTCGTCACGCGTTTCAATCGATGCACGGCGGTTCTTAATCGACGCCGACAAGGCGGTCTCGCCACAGATGGGATTCACCTTTAGCAGTAGACCGGAGTAGAAACCGTAGCGAAGCTCGAAGCGCGCGATCTGCGTGCCGGATGAATTGAAGTTCACCCAGGCCGGCTCCGCCAGCGCGGACTCGACCAGCAAGGCTTCGTCCACACTTTCGATTAAGGCGACGCCCTCCACGCAAAACGAAAACCCGAGAGGACCCGCTCCCGAAGAGTACGGATCAAAGCGCAGATCGACATCCTTCGTGAGGGGATTGCCGCCCGCGGTTCCGCCGCCCGAACCTCCACTGATGCTCACTTGGCTGCAGCCTGAAAACGCCAGCGCGAGCGCAAGGATCGCTAAAAACTTCATTTGCATGGAAAGCCCCTACCCTTAATTGTTGATAATATTAGTATACTAATAAGAAAAACCCGTAGCAATGCACCAGTAAGCACTTTTTTAATAATAATATCAATTACTTATAGAAACTATGAAGACTCGTCACTTTCCTCAGGCGACGCCGGGGCCTCCAGCAGCGGAAAAGCCACGAACCCCACGTGATAAACCGAATCCCGTCCCGCGCCCGCCCGCGCCAGATCCCAGACTTCCTTCATCGTGCGGTCCATCAGTTCCTTCACCTTCAAGAACGTCTCTTGATTCATGCCGATGGTGTAGCCCAGCACGTTTCGCTGCTCACGCGGCACCTCTTCGATGGCGTCGACCGACATACCCAGCATTTGCCGATGATATTCCGAAAGCGCGATACGGAACACGGTGTCCGAGCAGGTAATCTGCTGACTTTCAGGGAAGCTGGCCTTGCCGTCGGAGGCGACGACGATGAATTGATGATCGCGCAGCCACTGCAGGGCTTGGCGAATGACCTGCAAGCTGACCTTGCGGCGAAGGCGCTGGCGAATCCACTCCGGATCCAGCCTAAATTCAGGCATCGTGACCATTTCGCGAATGACGATCAGATGCCAATGGCTGAAATAATGGAAGGTTTCGTACTCTTTCGGATTCAGCTCTTGGTACACCCGATACCGACGAAGCTTCTGCAAGGCATTCGTCTTATGTTCCAGATCGTTGGCTTCCGCCATGTTTCGTAGATTTCGGAGATAAGAAACTTGGCCTTCGACCAAGCCTAGATGAGGCATGAGCTGCTCGAGCGCCTCTTCGCTGATGCGTCGCTGCCCCTTCAAAACCAACGTCAGGTAACCCGAAGAAAGCTTGGCGCGCTTGGAGACCGCGCGGTAGCTAAAGCGCGGGCCCGAATTCCGTTTATAGGCCAGCCAATCTTTTAGAAACGCTCGGTAGTCGTGGTACTCGCGAATCTCCGGACGCATCGTCATTTCTCCTTATAAATGATTGTGACGTGGAGCCCGTGCTGCGTCGAGTAAAATCAACCCTAAATGCTTACTATAAATTTATTAATAAATTAAATTAATTAAGTTTATATTTATAACTATATTAAAATAAAAGAATTTTTATTAATTTTATTAGTTACTGCTTACTAAAAATTGATTAATAACGCAATGCACCACATACTGAACAGGTACCAAAACAAAGCACCTGGGAGGGGAAGTAGATGAGAGGCGTAAAATTCATGTTTTTATTGGGGCTGGCGGTTTCGAACTTAGGCGTCACTATCGACGCGCTTGCAGCCGCGCCCGCCCAATGCGAAGGCTCGTGGCGGTGCCGCTGCGCAGGCCATGACGACGGCAACAACAGCAACCAAGCGTTCACGTTCTGCGGGCCTTCCGATGGCTCAAAGCCTACGTGGGAATTCTGTGCCGCCTACCAAGATGAATACGTGGGTACTTACAAAATTTACGGATGTCGGGTGTACCTAGTCCCCGAGGCCACCCGCCCAGTGGGTAGCTCGAATTCAGTCGAACGATAACCGAGGTCGCAACCCAAAATAGGATTGCGTCACCCGAACTTTGATTCGTTTGCCCAGCGAGGAACCGGCCGCCGAAAGTTTCCCATATTTGCCCCGGCGGCCGGTTCCACCCCCAAGTAACGTACAAAAAGGACGTATATGAAACTGGTTCTTACAAAACTCTTCGCGATAATAATTTTCGTTTCCATAAGCACTGAGGTGGCCCAAGGCGCCGCCTCCAAACAAAATCCTTCGCCAGCGACCTATTCCGACCTGGAATGCGCGCAGCAATGCTTCGACGACTTCGGCACTAAGGTTCGTGAGTACGAAGACGCCGGCGGCTTGGTGGGACTGTTCTCGATTTTTTGCCCACCCACCCTATTCATGACCTCGCAGGCAAACTGCGACAAAAAGAAGCAACTCGAGGCCGAATTAGCCAGCTGCTTGGCGAGCTGCGTTCAAAGTCTCTAATCCGATGGAAACGCGGGAGGAAGTCATGTCTCTTTCATCGAAAAATCAAAACGGTTTTTCCTTGATCGAAATGATGCTGGTGCTGGGGCTGATCAGCGGCGCGGCGTACCTGTCCAGCACGCTGGTGGTGCAAGGCGCGCGCTCGAACCGCGGCACGCAGCTCTCCTCCGAATGGGTATCCATACAAAATTCTGTCGAAACCGCCGTCATGAATCAGCGGGTCTGCTCTTCCCTCATCGCCAATAACCCAGATGGTGATCCGGGCTGGCAAACCTGGACGAGCGGTTACGACAAGAAGTGGAATCGGCTAGCCGTAGGTATAAGCCCGAACATCTCCGTGCTAGCCGATTCCACCCTTCCTTCCTCGAGCATTCGGGTGAATGAGATCCGCGTAAGGGAAACGAACTTCGTCGAAAATTTCACGTGCGGAGCCGGCGGAAACTGCCGGCGCTATCTCGGCCGCATCACGATCAATGCCGAGAAAATGGGCCGCACGCCCGCGGACGCGGGTTACGGATCGCGCCAGCTTTCCCGCACGTTTTCCAATATCTACTTCGAAACCGATCCCGCCGGTCGAATCGTGGCTTGCTACGGCAGCGGCAACGACGCCGGCATGCAGTGCTCGGCCATGGGGGGCGAGCTCGTACCCGACCCGACGACTGGGCTGCTTCGTTGCGTCGGCGATAGCATGCTCTTGACCGACACCCCGGGCACCGACATCCCCCTGCACAAAGGGGTGGGCAGAGATATCGACAGTCCCGCGACCTCGTCGCTTTGGACCAAAGGCCGCTGGATTCAAGGCACGGCGCCCGCTCGCGCGGAACTCAACGCCGTCACTCAGGCCGCGAATAACAGCGATTGGAACCTGCGCGGTTTCCGTGGGCTGAACCTCCAATGGCAGACCAATACCGCCGCATTTGGGATGATCGAAGAAACCGGAGCGATTAAGCGTCCCGCCCTGATTTTTGGGGGCGATGCGAACGGATTCAGCCTCATGCACAAAGCGCGCGGGGCGGCGCCTCGAGCCGTGGCGGAATTCCTTCCCCCGGGAGTAGGCCCCGCCGAGCCCGGCGCCTTTGGGATTTCGGGACTCTTCAAGTTCGGCACGCGCGTGCCCAGCACCGCCGGCGGCACGGATTACATGGGCGAAGCCTACGCGGGTTTCGGCAAAGATCCTTCCGGCAATAATCAGCTCGAGCTCGGCGTATGGAGCTCTCCCACCGTCGGCAACTCCCCCAAACGCGTCGCCTTCGTGAATCGAGCGCTTGGCGCGCACCTCGACGTTCGCGCCAAGGAGTATCGCTCGATCGGGCCGAATTCTTTGCCCGGAAAAAACAACGGGTTCGCCATTTTTCACGCCGATCCGGAGCAGCCCGGTGCGTACGCCAACGCGAATTGGGTGGCCCGCCTTTCGGAAACCATTAACTCGGCCGCCCCGGGCGACGAAGGAGCCGGCCGCCTGGAGCTACGCAACTGTACACTCGCCGGCAGCTGCAGCGGAGGAAACGGCGGACAAGTGCTCGCGGCGATGGATGGCCGGGGCCGCATCATTCTTTCGCAGGCGACTTCGACGGGTGCCCAAACGGCGTTTCGCCTGGACGCCGCGGACATGGGTACGCCGGCCCCGAATAAGGTTCTAGCCGCGGTTAGCGCCAATGGGCAAGCGAAGTGGGCGGCGCCCCGCATGGAAGTATTCCTCTCCCAGCGCGTGGTGCTGCCCGCCCAGCTCGGCGCGGGACTCGAACCGACGGGCTTTGAAGCGATGCGATCCGATATGTGCCCCTCCGGCGACATCGACGCGCTCGGAAACTGCGGGGACAAATCCGGCGGCGACTACGAGCGCGTGGAAGGATGGGCGGGCGGAACTCAGCCCACCGGCAACAGCTGCTTTAGCCCGAGCGGGACCCCGGAGCGATGCCGGCCCATTCCCAATTCGAGCGACGGCACGCCCTACGACTGGTGCGATATCAAATTCTACAACGAAAGCCGGTTCGGAAACTCCGGGAGCGCGAGCGACGCCGAACAGCTCAAGGGCGGGCTCTGTCACATCGCACCCATCCTCGACGCCACCGGAAAAATCACGGAGTGGCGCTACCACGTCGCGCGTAAGCGAAACATGGGTATCCGCTGCGAGTTCAAATGCTTCAAACTCAAGTTCACCGAGTAAGGAAGTTTTATGAGCCGTATCGATTTTTACTTTGTCGCCGTGGTCTCAATGCTGGTTTTCATGGAAACCTGGGCGGCGGGAGGGGGTAAGCCCGTGAATAAAGAAATCCGCACGCCCGAGGCCGCATTTTCCGTCTATGTAGAATGGATAAAGACTCAGCCGGAAAAATCCGTCCGCCGGCACTTTCACGTCAACCTGCCACCCAAGCTGAACGAACCAAAAGTGGGATCTCCCGTGGTGCAACGATCAAAAGCTAACGACGCAATCAACTTCGTCCAGTCGCTATTGAAGAACAACGCTCACGCCATTCGGTATGGTCGATTGGAAAATCTACCGGCGGCAGGAGAAGTCTGGAAAATAAAGTTCGAAAATCACCTCAACGGCGGCAGCATCACTTACCTGGACCCGAAAACCGGCTTGGTTTTACTAGTGGCCACATTAGTGGAGGGTTGAAAACCGGGGCGCCGATCTTCGTCGATATGCACTAGTGAATCAGCTCGCCGACCTGGGCCAAGGGGACCCCCATGACCCGCCCCGGGCCTTGACGCCGAACATAGGTGACGGCGATCACTCCCTGGTCACCGTACCCCATGTCGCGCTCGCAGGCGCCCGAGCTCCAGCTCGAGTAGTACCAAACGACGCCGGGACCGCGCAGATAAGCGGGCTCGATCCCACCGAAAAGAACCTCGGGACGAAACGGCAGATCCCCCGCATTTAGGACTGCCATCACTCCGGAAGCACCACAAACCACGGACGACTGCACTTGGCCTTCGTAGCTTTCGTCCGGCAACTGCCCGCCATCGCATTCGGACGGAAGGAACTTGGCGAAATTCATATAATTCCAGCCCGCGATCCGTTGCCCCGGCCGAGAGTTGCGGTAGGTGTTACGGTCGAACCACTCTGAAACAAACTGGCGGGTGAACGTTTTCGCGCAGCGAATGACGGAGTATCGGGGTGGATCGGCGTCGGTGGGAATTCCCCCGCAATCACGTACGATGCCCCTTTCATCAGCAATGAGCTGTACGGGGATCGATATATCCGGACGATTGAGACGCAAACGCTCCGTCAGGTCCCGGAGACCCAGACCGACGCGCAGGCGAACCTGGTACACCGGACGAAATGGCGACACGCGCACGGCTTCGCGAATCCCCACGCTCTGCAGTCGAATCAACGATCCGGGGAGCTCGGTCCCCGCGCGCAGACTGATTACCCCGGGCAGCTCGAGGGCGACTGGTATTTCTACCGGAGCATCTCGGCCCACCAAACCTGAAAGATCGATACTTCCAAAAAGCTGCCGACAGGCTTCCGCATGAGTGGTGATTTGGTTCAGGAGATTATGCAGACTATTGACCTCACCGATCGTTCGATTTTGCACACCACCAATTTGGCCTTGGAAGATCACCGAAGTCGTATTGAGCGCGAGTAAAGCGAGTAAACCCATGGCGAAAAGGACTTGAAGCATAACTCCTACCTCCATTAAGCGGGGGTGTGGCCGGGGCGATCATCGCCCCGGCCACGAGGTTAGAGAGAGATCAATCCATCCCTAGAAGCTGCAGGATCGAGGCATTCGCGTTGGGATCTTGCATCAGCACCGGCGCCCAGTAGGTGCCGTCATAGATATTCGCGAACCCGTAACTGTGACCAGCGTCGTCGAGCCGCAACGTCGAGCGATCGAGCTCCAAGCGGCAACCGCCCGCCGGCACCGTTTCCGCCGCCGTGGCAAGGGTGCGTGCGGATGAGCCGGGACTCAACGCGGCTCCCGCCCGCACGTAGCTCAACAGAGCCGCGCGGAAATTAGCCGGGCGACCGCAATTTTGTGCCGTCTGGGTGAGCGACTCGGCGACGATCACGAAGCTTTCGTCGTCGGGGATCACCAGCTGGTTCGTGGACCCGACCATCAAGTTCGTACGTGCGCTCCAGATCGCGCCGCGAAGCGTACGGGCTTGGATGTAGTGGGCGCCCTGCCAGTTGAGTCCGTAGTAAACCATGAGGTCACCCACGCCGTTAATCTCCATGCGCGCAGACTCCGCTCCGTTTCCGTATATGAACTGGAGCGTATCGACCGCCTGCCACGCACCGATCTGGAAACCTTCGCCCACTTCGGCCACGTTGATGAACTGAGTGCTGTTTCCAGCGGGGTCCATGCGGGTCGAAGAGCACATCAGGAACGCCTTGCCCGAGTCCGGATTCACCTGAAAACTCGCGATCTCCGCGACCCAAGAACTCGAAAGCGAGTCGCAGAGATCTGGCGCGTAGCTCGCTTGGGAAATCAGGGCACCTTGTAGATTGTATCGCAATAGGTGCGCGGGACCCGTGTCCGAGCTGCCCATGTGCGCGCCACTTCGAAACGCATAGATTTGACCTTGGTCCGAAACCTTGACGAAATCCGCCGAAGTCATCTCGGACGGCAGGGCAAAGCCACCCAGTGATTCCGAGCAGTCAGGGGCAATCCGTTGAAATCCCCCCGCGCCGAAAACCAGCAAGAACTGCCCGTTCTTGGAAACCGCAGACCTTGCTCCGGAACCGACGGTCTGTGGAATCATGCCCACGCGCTCTCCCGTCGGCTGCTCGCAGACGACGAGATTGCGGACCGAGGAATTCCCCAAGAGATAACGATGCCCGGCTCGATCGACGGAATGCGCTTGAGTCCACGGGGTAAACCGCATGGATTTATTCCGCTGCTGGCTCGCGGTCTGGGGGTTTCCCGCGGCGTCTTCGTGGCGAACCTGGATCTGCAGATTTCCATCCGCGATCTCTCCGAGATCCAAGTTCACCTCGTAGAACTGATTCGCCAAGGCGCAACGCCCACGGTAAACCACCGCGCCACCGGCGGTGACTTCGATGGGTTGCGCCACATCGGAGCAACGAATCTGCATGGAATGGCGATTCACCGTGTAGAGATCAATATTTTGCGTATTAAAGGTGATCGTCGGCGGAACTAAATCCACGTTCACCGTCACGTCGTCTTGCAAGTGGATGGTCGGGAGATGACCACCGAACTTCGTATCGCCGGCGACATCCTGCTCTACCCGCAAGGAAAATGCGCCGCTTCGGCGGCCGGACACGTCGATCTGGGCGGAAAAGCGGCCCTTTACGCAGGGGAGATCCAACGCGAGCGGACTCGTCATCCGCACTACGCCACCTCGGTCTTCGCAGGTCCCCGTAACGGGATACCGAACCCGATCCGTGGCGGCGTTGATGTAGGCGGGACGCGCGGGGGTCGTGATCTTCAAGCTCTCGCCCTCGGCGAAAGCGTAACCACTCCACGCTCCCGAGCCGACCGCGACCATCGCCACCTTCCAACCAAGATTAAAAGCCTTCCCCATCTCCCTCTCCCTTCATTGCCCCTGGCAATTTCCCCCGAACGACCGAGCCCACCTCCAGAACTTCCGCCAATCGGAAATCCTGGAGGCGGATGGTCTCGTGCTTCGGGGGCGTGTTTCACGAGTACAGGAACAACATACGATTCTGGAGTGTTTTTGTCAAATAATAACTTTGGATTTGAATGCGTTTTTTTAAATAATTAAATAAAAACAAATATTTATACATATTTATACTAATTGAATCTTATTATTTGAATGCAAATTGCAGATTGGTAGAAATAATTTCTTAAAATATGAATGCGATTTAATTTATTTTTTTAAAAAAAATATAAAATTCAAATGTTTATATAAATATCTAGGGGTGCCTTTTGTATTTAATCTCTATTTATGAATGCATTATTTGACGCGGTATTTTCCGAGGTGATATCATCAAAACATGAAAGGCACCGGGGGGCGCCCCGACATCCACCAGTACCACGACCACCGCGCTTTCCTGCGTGACTGGTTCGCGTTTAAAAAAACGCAGGATGGAACATCGGTCCGGGAGTTCGCCCGCCGCGCGAAATTCTCCGAGGGTTTCCTGCCGCTCGTGATGAACGGAAAGCGCGCGCTCACCGACGACGTCGCCCGGCAACTGCTTCGGCACATGGACTTGAACGAGTCCGAGACTTCGTTCTTCCAGTCGCTGCGACAGCTTTCGGAAAAAAACCCCACCGAAGATCGTCAACGCGCCTACCGAAAACTGCAGCGCTTCGGAATCTATCGCCGGCACAATCCGAAGGAATTCGAAGCCTACCGATACCTCAGCCGTTGGTATTACGTCGTGATTCGCGAGATGGCGGGATTCGCGCATTTTCAGCTGGAAGCGCGCTGGATTCAAGCGCGCCTCAAGGCGAAAGTGAGCCTGCGTGAAATCCAGCATGCGATCGACTTCCTGCTAAAGCACGGCTTCGTCGCCCGCATGGGAAAATCCGATGCCGGATTCCCCGAAGGCAAGTCCGTCGACTGCGACGGCCAGATTTATCGCCTGGCGCTTTCGGAATTCCACAAAACCATGCTGGGCATGGCGGTCGAATCCATTCACAGCACGCCACGCGACGACCGTAACATCCTTGGCTTCACCATCGGAATGCATCCGGACACGTTCGGCGCCGTGAAGGAAGTCATGGAACGCGCCATGAACGAAATCCGCGGAATCACCCAGGCCCAAGAGGGGCGCTCCTCCGTCTATCACGTCAGCTTCGTCGCTTTCCCCGTGGTAGAATCCGATAACCCAAAGAAATCACAAGGGAAAATATGAACCAAAAGTCTTTGGAAGCATTGACAATTCAGAGCCTCAACCTCATAATTGACTATATAAGTCTGTTGTTTGGGGCCTCCTTGAAAAAACTAAAAGCATTACTCACACTCGCCTTGGCTTGCGCGCTCATTGTGAGCGGATGCGCGCCCGTGGTTAAAACGGGAGGCGGGAGCTCGACCGGAAATCCTGTGGTTTCCGTGCCCATGCCCATTCGCTTTGCGCCGTTCACTTACACGGGGGCCGTGCGCATGGATCAAGCCATCCATCTTGCCGACGGGTCAGCCACCCCCGCCGACGGATCTTCACCTCGACGCCTGGACGCGTCCCTTTGCATTTCGGGAATTTCCCTGCGGCCGGCGCGGCCAAGCGCGCTTCCTCGGCTCGACGCGGATAGCGGCCATTTCACCGCCATCGACAGCATCGTACAGGAAGAAGACGATTCTCCAGAATCCGGCACCGAAGAAGCCGAAGAAATGGTCCCGATTTATACGAATGACCGCGTCCAATCCGTCACCCACCTGGATCCAGCGGGAACGCGGGTAGCGACGGGCCAAGCGCCAGTGGGCGCCTACGATCAGCTCACGCTCACGCTTGATAGCGGGCTTTGCCCGGAATTCCGCGGCAGCCTTCGCGTCGCCAACGATCGCGGCGAATTCACGAGCGGACTGCGGTACACCATCCGCTTCTCCGGCTACGTCGAAGTTCTCTCCCAAGGACAAGCGATCACTCTGGCTAACCCCGGGATGATTAATGGCATGTACACGCTGACGTCGGCGAGTCATTTCACACGGGTGACCGCCATCCCGGGTTCGTTTACCGTGCGCCGCGCGGGACCGGGCGTCCCGCTGGACGACGGTCCCGGCGGGCGTCAACCGATGGGCGGCCCATAAGCCTGACCGAGCCGGAAGGCTTTCGCGCCCGCGCCCGCTTTTGTCCTTATATGCCCGGTAAAATGTTGTTAGGATAAAAGCCTCATGTCCCAACTCATCCGCGGCATCGTGGCTACTAGCTTGGTCTACCTCCTTTTCGCCTGTTCTTCGGCCTCCAAACGGCCGAACGACCGGCAGGTCGACCTGCCCGGCTTTGATGGCGATACCAGCTCCCTGAGCGGCACCGAAGCGAAAGACTTTCAGCTCATTCAGGATGCCTACCTAAAGAACCAAGCCGATACCGCGATGAAGCGCGCTCGCGCCTTCGAGAAGAAGTACCCCCATACGACGAAGAGGATGTCGATCCAGAACTTGATGGGCCTGATCCAGCTGCGCAAGAAAAACTACCGCGCGGCCATCGATCACTTCGAAAAGTCCCTCGCCGCGAGCGGCGACGCCGTGCAATCGCAATACCTGCTCTACAACCTAGGCATCGCCCAGTACGAGTCGAACAAGTTTTCCGACGCCCGAAAAAGCCTCGAGACGATCGATGCCCGCCAGGTCAACCTCGACACCGCCCGCAAGCTCCTACTCACGCGCGCGCTCGTCTATCAGAAGCTCGATATGCCGACGGAAGCCGCGCGGGACGCCCTCGCATGGAGCCTGCTCATCCGCCCGTCGAACGACATGCCGCTCGCCAAAGACGACGAGAACGCCCGCCGCTTCGAGAACGAGTTCAAACCCACGATCGAAAAAATTACGGACCCGGCGACCCTGGAGCGCTTACTGCGGGACTCCGAGGAAGGCCCTTTCGCCGACTTCGTGCTCTTTCGCTTGGCGAACGCGGCGATGGTCGCGGGTCAGCGTACGGCCGCGGAAAACTACCTGCGCACGCTCATCAATCGCTATCCGGACACGACTTATTATCCCAACGCCATGGAGCTGCTGAAGTCGCTGCAGAACCAGAACATTGTCGATGCCAAGGCCGTGGGCGTGCTGCTCCCGATGACCGGTCGGTTCGCCAAGATGGGAGCGCTCACCCTCCAGGGCATCGCGCTGGCTTTCCGCACCTTCAACCCCAACGAGCCCGACAGTCGCATCCACATCATCGTCGAAGACATGGGAGAAAATGGAGATCCGGTGGAGGCGATCAACCGGCTCTACTTCAAACATCACGTGGTGGCGATTATCGGCCCCATCCGCAACGAAAAAGTCGAAGAAGCCAGCCAGCGCGCCCAGTCCCTCGGCGTACCGCTGATCTCGCTCGCCCAAAAGAAGGGCATCGACGGCGACTACGTCTTCCAGGCCGCGATCACCGGCAAGAACCAGGTCTACGAGATCGCCCGCTACGCCGTACAGGCGATGAAGCTGAAAAAATTCGCCGTCATCTACCCGGAAGAAAACATCGGCATCCGCGGCTCGCGGTATTTCTGGGACGCGATCGAGGAAATGGGCGGCGAGGTGCGGGCGTTTGAGTCCTACCGGCCGGGCGAAACGGACTTCCGCCAGGTCGTCGACAAGCTCGTGGGCTTGCATTACCAAGACGCGCGCAAGCGCGAAAGCGACGAGATGGCGGCCATCCGCGAAAAAAACAAGATCACCAAGCACACCCGGCGTAACGACGAGTTCTTCAGCCTGCCGCCGATCGTCGACTTCGATGCCGTGTTCATGCCGGATGAAGCGCGCGCCGCCCGCCAGGCCGTGCCGACCTTCGCTTACCGCGACGTGGAAAATCTCAAATTTTTCGGAATTTCGACGTGGAATTCGGAAAACCTACTGGAGCGCGGCAAGAACTCGAGCGAGCCGATTTATTTCGTCGACACTTACGCGCCCGAAAACACCTCCCCGGAAAACCAAACGTTCGTCAGCCGCTACGTGGAAACTTACGGCACGCGCCCTACCGCGCTCGAAGCTACGGCTTACGATGCCGCGACGCTACTCGAAACCATCATGCTCACCGGCGACAACGTAGATCGTTCAGAAATCAAGAATCGCCTCATGAGGATCAAGAATTTCTCCGGCGTAACGGGAAAGATCACCTACGGCGACGGGCAACTCAACCGCCAGCTGCGCGTGCTCACGGTCAAGAACGGAAAAATCCAAGAAGCGAGCTCCCTCTAATCAGCCTCGCCACTGCACAATCGTCTTAAGGTCGCAGTATTCCTGCATGGCAAATGCCACGCCTTCCCTGCAGTTGCCGGAGTCCTTCACGCCTCCATACGGCATGTTATCGGCCCGGTAAGTTGGCACCTCGTTGATGATCACGCCGCCGACATTCATGCCTTCCATCGCACGGCGGGAATCTTTCATGCTTTCGGTGAAAATACCCGCCTGGAGGCCAAATCGGGAGTCATTTACGCCCTGGATGGCGTCCTCTAAATCAGCATAAGGCACCAGGACCGCGAGTGGGGCGAATACCTCCTCCGTGCAGACTTTTTGATCGGGCTTCACCTGCGTCAGCACCGTGGGGGCCAGCACATTGCCTTGCCGGGTGCCGCCCGCCAGCACCTTCGCGCCCGCACGCTTTGCCTCGTCGATCCACGCGAGCGTACGATCCGCGACCGCCGCATCGATCATGGGACCCACTAGCGTATCGGATTGCGCCGGATCGCCCGTTGGGAGCTGAGCGATTTCCGAGAGAAAGAGATCCTGGAATTCCCGAGCCACGCTTTGGTGCACGAAAACGCGCTGTACGGAGATGCAGATCTGGCCGGCGTAGGCGAAAGCCCCATATGCGCAACGAGCGGCGGCGCGCGCGAGATCGGCGTCCGCGTGCACGATCACGGCAGCGTTCCCGCCCAGCTCCAGGCAAACCTTCTTGCGGTACGCCTTCTCGGCGAGCATCCAGCCCACCCGGTCGCTGCCGGTGAAGCTTAGGATCGGTAGACGCGGGTCCGTCACGGCCGGGGCAATGACGTCGTTGGCCGCGTGGATGATTTGCAGCGCGGCGGGTGGGATCTTCTCCCGATCGTCGCCGACCCTTCCTAGCGCCGCTTCGAAAACTTCGGCGAGGATGCAGGCCGCGCCGGGCGCCTGGGGCGGCGGTTTCACTACCACGGGGGCACCCACGGCCAGCGCGGGCGCTACCTTATGGGCCACCAAATTCAGGGGGAAATTAAACGGCGCGATCGCTAGTATCGGCCCGCGCGGCGTCGGCTGGGTAATCACCGGCCAATACGCCCGTCCGGCGGGTTCGATGTCGATCGGGATTTGTTGTCCGCCGAAACGCTTGGCTTCTTCCGCGGCGATCGTGAAGGTATTGACGGCGCGGCCGATCTCTCCTTCGGCGAGCTGACGGGGCTTTCCGGCTTCGCCGACCATCACGGAGACGAGATCCGACTTCCGCGCCTGAATTCCCGCCGCGATCTCCGAGAGCAACCGGCTCCGCAGATAACGACTCGTTTCCCGCAGGCGGGGAAAAGCCGCCACCGCGGCTTGGATGGCGGATTCCACTTGCGCGGCATCGGCTTGCTCCACTTGCCCCAGCTTTCGACCATCGAACGGCGCGATTAGGTCCCGTCGACTACCCCCACCCTGCCATTTGCCATCGATCCAGAGTTTCGCCATCGCGAAATCATACCCGAGCAATCCGCATTCGCCACTTCGTTTTTGACAAGCCGGATCCAGCCGCTAGACTTAACCGTTCCTATGGCAAAAACCCCATTTTTCCGGTCCGTGAAGCGGTGGCTAAACCACGCTCATCTCATTCAGCGTCATCCCTATTTAGAAGACCGTCGCGAATTTTTACGCCAGGCCGCGCGGCAATCCCTCTTGGCCGCGGGCGCGACGGCGTCCCTTCCCTACCTGCTAGCGAGCACGGGATGCGCAACCGGAAAGAGCTCACCCGCGAAGGGCCCCGCGCCGATGCAAGGCGGCGAACCGGTGGTGATCCTAGGCGGAGGGCTCGCGGGCCTCACGGCCGCCTATCGTTTGAGCCAGGCGGGAATTCCCTGCGAGGTGTACGAAGCGGCGGCGCGCCTGGGGGGGCGGGTTTTCACGAAAGATCAATTCAACGCCGAGGGGATGTTTTGCGAGTTGGGCGGTGAGTTCATCGACACCACTCAAAAAGAGATTCTTGAGCTCGCCGCTGAACTCGGCGTACCCATCGATGACTTCCTGCCCGAGATGCGCGCGCTCCCGCCCCACCTCTTTCACTTCGGCGGAAAAATTTATCGGGAGGCCGATATTCTACGCGAATTCGCGCCCATGGCGGAGCACTTGAAGCGAGACGCCGCCAAGGTTTTCCTGGACGGAAGCTCACCGATCGTGACGTACGATCGCCACGGACCGGAGGCGAAGCGATTCGATCGCATCAGCCTCGAGCAATACCTGCAATCCAAGCGCAATGACGTCGCGGGCTGGGTCCTCGACGCCATTCACGCGGCCTACGTCGGGGAATTCGGGCTCGACGCCGCCGAACAATCCTCCATCAATCTGCTTGTACTTCTAAGCCCCGAAATGCCCCGGGGGCCGGATGGAAATCCCGAGTTCCGGATTTTCGGGGAAAGCGACGAGTCCAAGCGCATCCGCGGCGGGAACACCCGCCTGATCGAAGCATTAGGGCGCGCGATCGAGCCGCGCGTGAAAGTGCACCTCGAGCACCGCTGGCGAGCGATCCGCGGGTCCGGCGCGGACCTCGAGCTCACGTTTCTCAAGGCGGGCACCGTCGTCACGCGCAAGGCCAAGCAGGTCATCTGTGCGGTGCCGTTCACCATGGTCCGCGAGATCGAGGGCATCGATCAGCTCGGCCTCAGCCCCACCAAGCTTCAGTGCATCCGCGAGCTGGGATACGGAACCAACTCAAAGTACATGCAGGGATTCAAAGAAAGGTATTGGCGTCAGCCCCACGGCGACACTCCCGCTTCGCTGGGCTACGTATTCACCGATCAGCCCTCGCAATGCTTTTGGGACAGCAGCGTCGCCCAGAAAGGCGCGAGCGGGATCATGACGAACTTCACGGGCGGAAGCACGGGCCGCAAGGGGATCGCCGGCGGCATGGCCGCGCTGCTCGCCCACCTGGAGAAAATCCACCCGGGCATAGGCCAAGCGTCGGACGGAAACAAAGTTTTGTTCAACTGGAGCCAGTATGGGTACGCCCGGGGCAGCTACGCTTGCCCTCGGGTAGGCCAGTACACGACGATCATGGGAGCGGCAAAAACGCCGGAGCTCGGGGGACGGCTCCTTTTCGCCGGCGAGCACGTCAGCGAGCACTATCAGGGCTACATGAACGGCGCCGTGCAGTCGGGAAACCAAGCCGCTCGCGCCCTCCAATAGACGCAAA
Organism: Bacteriovoracia bacterium; assembly: GCA_050251055.1. GTDB lineage: Bacteria > Bdellovibrionota > UBA1018 > UBA1018 > JBFWNL01 > JBFWNL01. Next base: position 203,743 of record JBFWNL010000006.1, on the reverse strand, counting down.
CTAGGCAAAAAAAACGGCGTAGCCCTTTCGAGCTACGCCGTAATTTTTTAGCCTATACGGTTCGAACTAGAATCCGTAGACGCCGGCCAAGTCCAGTCCGTAGGACGAAGCCGAGGTGCCGCCGGAGACGGCGGTGGCGCTCTGGTAGTTGAAACCGGCCTTGAAAGTCAGGTTCTGGGTCAGCTTGTGCTTGGAGCCCAGGGTCAGGTCGATTTGGCTATAGTTGGTGAACTTCGAGAGGTATTCCGCGCGAAGACCCAAGCCGTAGCTGTCCGTCATGTTGTAGATGAAATCGCCGGCGAAGCCGAGCGAGCTATCCACTTGAGCGGTGGTGTCCTTCAAAGCGAAATCGAGGTTCAAGTCCCAGGCGCCCATCTTGGTGCCCGCGCCGACGTTCAAGAGCGTGTTGTTCTTGAGCGCGCCCTTATTGAACAGGTAACCGGCCTTGAACATGGTGCCGCTCGAGTTGTAAACGAGCTGGCCGCCGTATTCGAAGTTGTTGGTGCCGATGGTGCCGGAGGCGTTCGGATCGGACACAACCACGTTGAACGAGAAAGCGTCGCTGAACATGTAAGCGAGCTTCAGGCCCGTGTGGGTCATGATCGAGTTATAAGCCGCCGTGTGCAAGGCGCCTTGGCGAGCGTGGAAGTAGCCCACGCTGTCGTTGCCGGCGTAGCCGTAGCTATGGTCGAATTGACCCATCTGCCACGAAAGGCTGCCCATCTTGTGGTTGAAGTAAGCTTGCGCTTTGCCGGTCGCGAACGCGAAGTTGTTGTTCGCGCCGCCGCCCGAAAACGGAAGATCGAGCTTAAAGCTCGCGGAGTCCATGGAGGAGTCTACGTAGACCGCGCCATCGTAAATCGTAAATCCGCGAGAATTTTGTTTTGCCCAGCCAAGTTGTGCATCCGCGAATCCGCTGAATTTCGTATCAGCCCAAACGCTTTGGCTCAGGAGTCCAGCTACCGCACAGATCGTCCATAAACGTGTTAATTTCATACCTTCTTATTCCTCTTCCTTTTCGTTTACTGTTGATACTTTGACATAATGATATCCAGAACTTTAGTTTTCACAAATTGAAATTGGCTTAAGAAACTAAAAGTATTCAAGATGTACTGCGACGCGTAAAATCAATACGCAACGAGTCAAAACTAGTTCGATTGTGGAAGAAAAACAGTTCGCTCTCGTTTTTGAAAATTAACTCTGCGGAAGTTTGCGCGAGATCTAAGCCAAATTCTTAAGGCGTCATTTGTCGATTTTCCGCCATAGACGGGCGTAAAGGTCGGTCGCCTTGATCACCGCACGCGCGTTCGCGGCGTCCGCAAACGCGTGACCCGCGTCCGGGACGATCGTGAAATCCGCTTCCGGCCAAGCTTTGTGCAGAAGCCAGGCGGTCTCGAGCGGGCAACAGGCATCGTACCGCCCATGTATAATGGTGGCGGGCACATGCCGAATTTTATCCACGCCCCGGAGTAGCTGGTCTTCCGATTCAAAGAAACCCTGGTTCATGAAGTAGTGCGTTTCCATGCGGGCGAACGTCGCCGCGAACTCATCTGCGCTAAATGCCTTCACGAGATCCGGATTCGGCAAGAGCGTGATGGTCTTTCCTTCCCACAACGTCCACGCTTTGGCGGCCTCCATTCGTTCGCGCGCATCCGCCGAACCCAATCGCCGGTGAAAAGCCGCGAGTAGATCGCCTCGCTCCGCCGGCGGAATGGGTTTCACGTATTCTTCATAGGCGTCGGGAAAAAGAAAGGAAGCACCATCCTGATAAAACCAAGCGATCTCGCGTTTACGAAGCAGGAAAATCCCTAGCATCACCATCTCCGTCACCGAAGAAGGATGGGTCTGCGCGTAGGCAAGCGCCAACGTGGATCCCCACGACCCGCCGAACACCAGCCAACGCTCAATGCCGAGATGCTCGCGCAGCTTTTCAATGTCCGAAACCAGGTGCCAGGTCGTGTTGTGTTCGATAGATCCCCGAGGCGTGCTCTGGCCGCAGCCACGTTGGTCGAAAAGCACGATCCGGTAACGTTCGGGATCAAACACACGCCGATGCCGGGGGAAAATTCCGCTCCCCGGACCACCATGGAGAAAAACCGCGGGCTTACCCGCCGGATTACCGCACTCCTCGTAATAAATTTCATGGCCATCGCCTACGGCAAGCCGGCCCGTGCGGTACGGGGCGGTTTCAGGATAAAGCCAAGAGACGGGGTCTTGCTTCAGCACGGGGCCTCCTTCTGGAACACATGGAAAATATCCGCCTCTCGGAGATCAGGCACTTTAAAAACAGATATAGGAGCCAGATTCTTTTGAATTGACACACCGAGTTAATTCATCTATAGGAAGCGACGGGAAAGATCCTGCGGGCGAACAAAATAAGGAGTAATCCATGCAGAAAGCATTTTTGTTTCTCGCGTTTTCTCTCGCTTTGACGTCTTCCACCAACGCTTTCGCGGCCAGTCCCTTTCCCGCTTACGTAGGAAAGTACGAGAAGGTTTCCGGCGAGACCATTCTGGACGGAAAGTGCCCGGCCACTTTTGAGTACGCCGTGGATGAGAAAGGCGATCTCAACGCGACCAGCGAAGAGAAAGAATTCAATCAAATGTACTCGTACCTGATCCAACACATGAACCAGAAAGCCTACGATTGCGTGAACAAGGGAAACCCCTTGATCAATCAATGCTATCGCGACAGCGGAAACACGTCTTCCCTGGTCTCCAAATACATTCACAAGAACACTTTATTCCTATTCGAGACGGAACAGAGCCGTACTTCGACCACGAGGAAAAAGAACCAACTCACGGTAAGCTACAAAGCCAAAGATAAGGCCTCCGAGGCGTGCGTTTATAAGCGAATTTAGGCGACCCTCGGCGAAAAAGCCCCCTAGGACAATAAGGACACATTTTTTCCGCGCCCCGGCGCTGGTAGGCTAAAGACAAGGCCAAGCCTGTCTCTGCCCCCGAACTTGGCCGGGAACCTACTTTCCGAGGGGGCATTTTCGTGCGCATTAAAATCGGGTCGCTTCTCAGAGCCCTAGGGATGCTCGGCATGGCTGCGTCGAGCGCCGGGGCCACGGAGCTCTATCCGCCGAATTTTCGCGTCGCCTATCCCCAACGGGATCCGGCGAATCTCACCGTCGAAAACCTCAAGCTGCTCGATGATCTCAACGCGTTCGGACTGAACGCGCTCCTGGTTAATATCACCGGAAACTCCGTGCAAGACGCGAACACGATTCAAATCATCCGCGGCCACGCCACGCTCAGGAAATTCAAGTGGATCGCCAACGTCGGTACGCCCGTCTGGGCGATCTGCAACCCGCCCATCTGGAACTCGAACACGAATCAAATGTATCCGGGCTACTGCCCCGAGCACCCCACCGCGGCCGACTGGGCGCCGCTCACGGCGGCGGTACAAACCGTACTCCAAAACGCGGATCTATTCGTGGGTTACTACACGCACGACGAGCCAGGACAATGGAGCATCCCGAATGCCGCGCAGATCCGCATCTACAATCGACTTCGCCAGCTGGATCCGAACATCCAGGCGCGCCCCGTGGCCATCACGCAAACTTGGGCGCCGTACTACGCGCAGCAAGACCGTGCGCCCGCTGATCGCCGCCCGCTCACCGCAGCGGACATCGAAGAGCGCTACCAACATTACTTCACCCCGCATAGCTACGACGCCCTCTGGATCGATGATTACGACTACCGCGACGGGCATCAGGAAATTTACGTCGCCGACCTGAATCGGCTGGGCATGCTAAATAAACCCCTCGTGCCGGTCCTTTACACTTCGGCGGGGCGCGAACAGGGTTGCGGCTGGCGCAACACAATCGCCAACGGCAACGACGTCCGAACCGCGCTACGAAGCATCGGCCGCGAAAACCAAATCGCGGGATTCAGCTACTACCACATCTTTCAGCTCGGACCGGATTGGGCGCCAAGCCATCCGTGGTTCGAATATAATATCGACGCCTGCCCCCAGCTCTTCGACGCCACGACCCAGCACCTGGTTTACGAAGGGCCGAGGTCGGACAACCGCTTCAACCACGCGCGCGCCAGCTGGACAAACGACCAGGGCACTAGCGTCCCAATCGATCAGCCCTGGACGAATCCGCTCGGCGCCGTCGAACCCGTGAATAACCATGCGCTCTCGGGAGGGGGGACGGTCTCGGGAACCCGGATGATCCTGCCGGGCCGAAACAACTCGTCGATTACCGGGGATTTCCCCGGACTTTTGCTGGCTGCGGACCGCGCTTATTATCTTTACGCGGACGTAGGGCTATCGGCCGCATCTACCTGCGGCAATGGCGCGCGCCTGAGCGTTTACGCGCACGGCACGGGCGTGCCCCTCACGCTGCTTCATCAAGTCACGATCCCGCGCAATGCCGGGCGTGTCTCCTTCTTGGCTTCACTTCGCGACCTGCGCGGACGCACGCTTACGATCCGGGTGGTCGCCGACAGCCAGGGGAATTCTGGTTGCGACCACGTTATATTAGGAAACGCGCGCGTCGTCGCGCGGCCGCTCCATGATCGCGTCACGAACCCAAACACCTTTTGGTGGGCGACCGACCCCACGAATCCTTCCGGCCGTCAGCTGTGGTACGGACAAAATTCGACGCCCGCGCAAGGCTACGTGAGGAGCGGAAACGGCTACCCCCTCTCAGGAGGAGGCTCGGTCTCGACTGGCTTTTTCGTCCACCCGCCGTACGCGGCGCCCTCCACGGTCAGCGGATACTTCCCGTTTCGAGCAGTGCCCACGCACCTGCGGACCTTTCTCTTCCTGCAAGCGGGCATGTCGGCTTATGCGGAATGCGGCGAAGGCGTCGAGATCAATAGCGGCTTCTGGGGCCACACCCGCGGACGCGGGGGAGAGGCATTTTCCGGGGCCTTGGGTCGCGGGGCCGGCAAAAAAAGTTACTTCGGCGAAATGAGCGGACAAGGGGTGAACGGAAGCCCCGACGTGGAAGTGCGCCTCACGGTCCGATCAGGCGCGAACGCGAACTGCGATCACACCTTGTTTGAAGATATGCGCTACCTGTGGATCGCTCCCTAAATGTCCGACAAGAAGCGCGTAAAGGAAATTCCCGTGATTCCAGAGTCCGCCGCTTGGCGTAGCACCGGGGCCAACCCCGTATCTATCACGCGGAACACCACGAGCTCCCGGCTGACCTGTTCGTAAGCGGCCAAGTAGCTCCCGCTGGCATCGAAGGCGAGCATATTGTCCTTAAAAGCCACGTAGCCCGACGTCGAGTGATCGCTTCCAACTAACTCCAGGCGCCGGGTAGTGGCGTTGAATCGATACAACTGAATCTCACCCGACAACGCCTGCACGGCCACCCTTCGGGTGGCGGCGTGATAGTCAATCGCGACGGGCGCGGCCGATAGGCTCACGGAGTCGGCGAGGGAAAACGCGCCCGAGTTCGCCTCGATCGAATACGCCAGAAGTTCGTGGGGGGTAGAAGCGTGGGTGATCAGCACGTGATCGTCTACTCCAATCCGCAGAAAACCAGGCGTGCCCGTGATAGTTTTCGAATCCACGGCGACGCCGGCACCCGAAGCACCATCGATGCGGTAGCCTTTCAGGGTTTTGCTATTTCCGACGCTCGTGTAAATGAAATCACTGCCCGACATCGCCACCACCGAGCGTGGGTTGTCTCCGGGAGAAAAAGAACCGAGCGATCGTAAGGAATCACCCTCGACAGAAATCACCTGAATGGTGTCCGTCGTGCCGGCGATCGTGACGAAAAGGAGATTTCGGTCTGGCTGATAGAACAAAGCCGATGGAGAGAGCGCCAGATTCAACGTGGTCAACGCGGTCATCGACGGCGACAGGGGCTGGAAGCTCGACCAGGTCAACTCCTGTTTGCCCAACAGCAACCGCGAAGGCGTCCCGACGGCCATGACCGTGTTCAGGGTGCCCGCGTTCTCGACCGCGATGCTTCCTTTCTTCACCAACGTGATTCCGGCCACGTCGAGTTCAAATACCTCGATGCCGCTGTTCGTAAGCGCGAGAAAATAGTCCGAACTCAAGGTGGGGCGATGGAATTGGGTTCCACAGGCCGACGCCAGGATCAGACCCAAGCTGAGGAGCCATGAAGATCTCATAAAGACCGCTTTCCACCTTAGCGGTTCAACACACCGTTTTCACGCAGCAAAAAAGGGGGCCCACGCATGGAGAAATCTGTTGGGGCCGAAGGTGAATGCTCCATGCGTGGGCGGGGCTAAGATTGACTGTAGACGTTCGGACTAAAATAATCAAGATATTTTGTAGCCAAGAATAATTTATAACTATTTGATATTAATTAAATTAAACTAAATTAAATGATTTTTTTATATCTTTTTTTGAAGCCTAGCTTGTTTTTCAGCCAACTTAGCTACTCAATTTATCTTGATTCAATAAAGTTATTTAGTTTATTAAAATATAACTAATTGATATTAATTATATTTTTAGGAAATATTTCTTTTCATTATTAAGATTTTGCTTCTAATATCCGATTATTTTAGTTAGGATTAGTTATAGGGGTAAGAACTTGGATAAAGCTACCAAACCAGCCGCGGCCAATTCAACGAGATCCAGCACTCGGCCGCGCATCTTTGACTACCACGACTATCGCACCTTCCTGCGCGACTGGACCCAGTTCAAGAAAGCCACCCTCCGCAAATTCAGCCTGCGGCAATTCGGGGAGGAAGTCGGCTTCTCGCGCGGCTTTTTGACCCAAGTCGTTTCCCACTGCCGCAAACTCACGCCGGACGCCGCCGAAAAGCTCGCTCATTATATGGAGCTCAACACTTGGGAGCGCGCGTATTTTCACAACCTCGTGCAGCTGGGCGACGGCAAAACGGCGGAGGCGAAGGAAACCGCCCTGTCGAAAATCCAAAACGAAGAAATTTACCGCCACCAGCATCGCCAAGAACGCGAGGTCTATCAATACCTGGCCGACTGGTTGAACGTGGCGATCCGCGAGATGGTCGATCTACAAGGCTTCGAACCCACCGCCGAGTGGATCAAGCAGCACCTATATTTTCCCGCCAAACTGGCCAACGTGCGCGAGACTCTCGACTTCCTAGTCGGCGCTGGCTTCCTCACCGTGCGCGACGGACGATTCACGTTCCCTTCGGGAGGACGCCCGCTCGAATGCGACGATCTGGTTTATCACATGGCCCTGCAAGGATTCCAACGGCAGATCTTCTCGCTCGCCGCGCGCGCCTCCGAGCAACTGCCGCGAGACCTCCGCATTACCCGCACCGCCACCATTTCCATGGAGCGCGCGAAGTTTCCCGAGGCGAAAAAAATCATCACGAAAGCCGTGGAGGAACTCACGGCGCTGGCGAAGGGCTCCCGTCCGGATCTGCTTTGCCAATTCACCTTAGGCGGATTCGCGCTCGGGGGCACGGAAACCCTGGATTCCCCGGCCCTGGCCGATAAAAAGGGATCCGAGGAAAAATCGTCATGAGTTCATTTTCGGGAGGAAGTATGGCCGGAAAAAAACGATGGTGCTTGGCGGGTCTCCTGATCCTCATCAGCGCGTGCTCCGAGCCCGCGCGTTCCGGCAAGGGCACGATCACCGCAGATGGACTACGGGACGTGGTGAAGCTAGCATTCGCCGGCTTCGAAGGCGCCCAAGGCTGGGAAATCGCCGCTTGCGCCCACGAGGTGAAATTCGCGAACGACTCCGGTGAAAGCACGCGCTATCGACTCGGGTCGGACCAAGGGGCGGGAGTTCGGCTCTCGTCCGAACGCGTAGGATTCGCCGAGGCGTGGATCCAGCCCGGATCCTATACCGAAGTCGCCCTCACGTTCGGCGCCAAGTGCGTGGAAGCCAACGGCTCGCTGAGCATAGCCCAGTGGGCGGAAGGCCTGGCGACTTTTCCCACCGCGCCCAAAACCAATCCCGCCAACGTCGGGCTAGCCAATCTTCACCATGTGCCACAGGGTTACCAAACGACGGCGGCATTCGAGCTGCGCTTTTCGTTCGCCTCGCCGACGCAACTCGGGGGCACCGGCTCGGCATCCCAAGTCGTATTCGCGACGGCTCATTTCGCCGAGGCCATCCGCTTGATCTCACGCGGTCAGGGAGACGCCGTACTCGAAACCATCACCGGCATCATCGCGCCCGCCCAAGCCGAATAATCCAGCCAGGACTCATCCAATCCCTACTTCTCTGACCGGCGGCACGCCTCGCGTGATCGCTCGTCCACCCAGCGCTACCCAACGGCGTCCTACTGAATCACACTCCTCCATCTCATTTCCCTTTAACTCCAGCCCAAGCTTTCATTTTAAATTGGCTACATTTAATTTATTATTTATATAAATTTAAATAATTTAAATATATGATATTATTATGATTAATATTAAAATTTAACTTCAAATTTTTATTTGAAATCTCCTCAGCCTCCAGTTATAGTTGATTGTGTTAGTCGGTTTTTAGAGGGGGAGTAAAATGAAAAGCGAACAAGGCATGAGCCTGCTATCCGCGATGGTCGCCATGTCCGTCGGCTTGATCTCGCTGTATGCCCTGCAGACGGGCATGCTCAATACCACGCGCGCATCCCATCGCCTCGCTTCACTCACCAACGCCCAAGAGCAAAAGAACTACGCGCACGCCATCCTCTCCAACCGCAAGCTCTGCTCAGAGATCGTGCAGGAATACGGTTGGATTTATAAACACCCCGGGGGCTCCACGGATCCGGACAAGTATGTCTTCGCCCGTTATTGTCTGCCCGGAGAAAGCGGATGCGTGGAAAAACCTCCCCAAGGCTCGACCGCGCAATCCGCGTTCCGCCGGGAGCTCGGGCTGAATTCTTCGCTGCGCAAGGCGCGCCTGTCGGCCCTGCAATTCCGGCCCGGGACCGCGAGCCTGGAACCGCTGCTCACGGCCAAGCTGGAAATGACCGTGCATCACTCCATCGGTGGCGACAGCGTGTACGATTTCCCCGTCGCGCTCAAACCGGTCGTGTACCACCTCGCGGACGTCACCAACCCCGCGGCCGGTCCCGGCGGAGGAGGCCATGGCCCGGTCATCGCGCCCAAGAACGAGCCGGTGAGCTACCTCATTGATAGCTGCGTGGGATCCGGGGAAACGGAATCCCAAACGGCGCAGAAATTCTGCGAAGACGAAGGCGGCACCTGGGTCGCGGAGGTCACCGACGCGAACGGCAACCCGGTGAACGGCACGGACGGGAGCCCGCAAAAAAGCATGTGTCTGCGCTCCCGGATCGCGCTCGCGCCTTCCGCCGCCGATTACTTCGGACAGGCAGGCAACGACGCGTTCTCTCTGTATGCCAGCAACCGAATCATCGCCGGTCAATCCGTCAGCGCAGGCGGATCGCTTTCTTCCGGACAAAGTCTTTTCGTGGGTGGTTACTTTCGCGTTCAAGACAAGAACATCTCCGGACAAACCCGGAAAGTAGTGGAAATCGGCACGGCGGACACATCCCGACTCATCATCGACGCCGATGCCCCGCAGCCGACCGCGCGCCTGAAGTGGTCGAACCCGGCAAGCTACGCCGGCTGCGGGAGCGGAAAGGCCATTCAGCGCATCAGCGACGCGGGTTTTAGCTGCGTGGACGTGGGTACCAGCGGCGGTGGCAGTGGTTCCGTCACCGCGATGTGCCCGGCTGGGCAAGTCCTGCAAGGCATCAACAACGGTAACCCGGTTTGCGTCGCCAATGGTTCAGGCGGCGGAGCTCCCGCTACCGCCAATGTGACGGTGGCCAGCGTTACCTCCACGGCTGGTCACAACTTCGGCACGACTCCGCTCAGCGTGGACTGCGCTAGCGACCGCGTGCGCGTGGGTTGCGGGCACCAGTGCGGCGCGGGTGAAGACGACACCAACGTCTGGCCGAGCGGTACTCGCGGCTGCACGATGCAGGAAGCCGCGAATGACGGCGATGGCAACGGCCATGGCACCTGCACCGTATACGCGATCTGTATGAAACTCGAATAGTTTCTAGGATTTCTTTAGGGGGAACGTTCTATGAAGTATCTGACGAAGATAGCTTATGCCCTGGTATTCGTCTCGGCGACCTCCGCCTGCGCGCCCGGACTCCACGGTCAACGACAAGCCCGGGCGGAAGCGCTCTCTACCGCGTCACTCAAGGGAGAAGCGAAGCTGAAGGCCATTCTGCGCGCCGTGGGCGACGGTAGCTTGGCCACGATGGCGCCCGGCGAGCGAAACAAACTCCTGTGTGGATCCAGCGATTGCTCCGCTCCCGGCGCCCCCGTGGCGGCGGCCGTCGCCACCTGCCAGCATCCGATCGACGCTGCCGACGCCTATTGGCTCCCCCCACCTCACAACCAAGTAATTAATGGCAAGGGCTGTGCGGACGGGTTCCCAGGCATGACGCCCGCCTACACGCCAGTGAGCCCGTTTTCGAAAATGCACTTCGCTGTCCATCAAGCATACCAATCGAGCGCAAACCCCGACACCGCCTGGAATTTCAACTGGAACTTCGCGGATAATCACTTCGCTCTCACTCAGCACGGATACACGGCCGCCTATCGATACCTCTTAAGCCAAGTCCTGTCGCTCATGGGCGGCGACCCTCGGCAGCCGTCTTACCTGCCCATCGAATTGATCTACTGGAACTGGGCAGGCCGCACATTCAGCGCCGACCTCGAGGGAACGTTCGCCTGGTTTGGTCTCGAACGCCAAACGCCCGCCATGCTGGGAACTTGGGCGAACTGGGTGAATGAGCTCACCACGAAGAACGTACAGGCGGGATTCTACCTCGGCACCGTGTCGGAGCCGAATATTGCGTCTGCTTCGGGCGTGGCGCCTTACGTGAACGCTAGCCTCAGCGCGGCCGTGCACACGGCTTTCCGCCCTGAGACGTTCAGCTACGTAATCGAAACTCTCAAAACAGCCCGCGCCTACGGCTTTCGGGGAAACCTCTATTTGGATAACTTCACCGGCGCAATGTCGAGCTACATGTGCCCGCCCCATGCCGGCGAGGGTTGTCCCTATTGGGGAACTGGATCGGATGGATTACCTAAATATAATTTCAATCAAATCATCGCGGGTTTTTTCGATCGCTACCGGTCGGATCCCGCGTTCGCTGGGGTCAGCTTAGGGGTCGAAAGCATTACTCGCGGAGTAGCTCGTCGCCAGGCGCCGATCATGACCGTGGCGCTCTCCCAAGCGCGCGTGGCCGAGCTGGGGGGACAAAGCTTCTGGCGAACGATCGACCAGTGGAAGCCAGAAATCGACGCCGGAAAATTTCTATGTCCCGCTTGCACCATCTATGTCCTGATCGACCAAAGCGGCTATACGATGTCGGAATTCGCGGATACCTTAGGCAAGGTCTACGCCTGGGGGGGCATCCCCATCCTGTCGACCACGACGCTGATTGAAATCGGGCTCCTAAAGAAAGGTCACTGTCCGGGCGACGTAGCGAACGTCGCGGGCGCGATCGGAAAGCTTGATGGGTACGTAGATATCGCCGACCTCAATGCTATCGTCAGCAACTGGAACGCATATGCGCCGTCGTCGAACCCAACCCTAAGCTTTCTTGATCTCGATCACAACGGCCGCATCGACATTGGCGATCTGAATCAGGTCCTACTCGGAATGGCGCAGTGCCCGCGGTAGCTTGAATGGAACGGAGGGGGAAAAAATGTATCGTTCAGTACGTATTCTAGTCGTCGGTGGACTTTGCGCGCTCATCGCTTGCACGTCATCCTTTTCCGCCAGCTTGCCCGCACAACCACTGAGCTGGCAGGAGATGTTGACTCAAAAATACCTAGAGCTGGACCAGGACCGGAACACGGGGGTGGCGGTGGCCGTGATCGAAGGTGGCCAGGTAGTGGCGCAAACGGTGTTCGGACAGGCGCGCCGGCTTCCCGCCGCGCCCGTCACCCTGGAGACGCGCTTTGCGATCGGCTCTCTTAGTAAAACCCTCACCTCCGCGCTTTTGTACCGCTCCGCCGATGCCGAAGAGATCGTACTCGACGCCCCCCTTCGGGACCAAGTACCTGGCTTCCACTTCGATGACCCAGCCATTGAATCCAGTTTAACGTTTCGGCAACTGCTTACGATGAGCTCCGGCATCGCCTCCCATGACCCGCTTTGGCTGCTGACGGGTATCGACGCCAATCAAATAGCCACCCGTTTTCCAGCATTTAATCTTTCGACCGATGGCCGCGGACACTTTAACTACAACAACATTGGATTCGCGATGGCCGCTCACTATCAAGCCCAGAAAGTCGGCCGAGCCTGGTCGGATCAAATTCGCGAAGCAATTACGGAACCGCTGCAGATGACCCGCACCTGCGTAAAGGGCCAGTGCGCGGCCGACGCGGACCATGCCGAAGGTCACTTTCTCTCGGCCCCCATCGCCGATGCTCCCTCCGAAACCGTTTGTCCGGCTGGCTGTATACAATCCTCGATCGCGGATATGACCCAGTGGCTACGCACTTTCGTGCAACCAGCTAGAGCATTTGAGCCCGCCGCGGCGTTCGAATCCTATCGGCGCACCTTAGTAGAGCCGACGATCATGATTGGCCAGGCTGCAGACGCGTCCATAGGCTACGCTCCGGGTTGGTTCGTACTGAATGACGCTGGACGGAAACTGGCCTTCCACAGCGGTACTTTGCCGGGGTTCAAGAGCATGCTCGCGGTGCTGCCCGAATCCCGTTCCGGGTTTGTGATCCTAACGAATGACGGGGGACGGGTCCTGGTCGAAAAACTCGCCCAAGCCATCGCCACCCGGTTCCTCGTCGCTTCGCCGTCTCTGGCAACGGCTTTCCGTTCGCTCTATGCAAACAGCACCGAAGATTCGCCGGGGTTAGTACAGTACCCCCACCAAATCGACGGCAGTGTCCTCTTCGGCACTTATGAAAACGAAATCTACGGAACTTGGGAAATCCGGCAAGACCCGAACCATGGCTACTTCGTACGGCTGGGAAATACGATCGCGCGGATGGATTTTACCCGTCCCAATACCGGCGTGATCCGCCTGCCGATGGTGGACCAAGCACAAGCAGCGCCTTTCGTTCTCGACGGCAGTGGACTGCACGTGCGCTTCGCGACAAACCAGGCCTCGCTGTTATTTTCACCCCGTTAGGCGACTGAACGGCGCTTAATAATCGTAATCTTGCCGTTGGTTTCCAAGACCGCCCAGCCAGCTGACAAAATAATTCACGGCGATTAGGGTCGCGGCCACAACCACCCCTCCCGTAACGGACCGATCGTCGGCGTTCATCGCGCCTTGCACGGACTCACTGATGATGAGCAAGAACATCAAATCGAACGCCGACATCTCCCCGCTTCTTTTCTTTCCCGTCAGCCGAAAGGCAAATAAAAGAGCGAAGTAAATCACGACGGATCGGAAGACTAACTCCAAGACAGACACGCTCAACGTGAACATCAATTCGCTCCGTTTCATAACCGGAGTCTTCAACTTCCGAAATCGCCCGACTGCGCTCAGGTGGAGTCGTTCGATTTCTCTCCGCGCCTCCAGCGCTCCGAGACATCTCTAAGGAAGTCGGGCCTCCTGCCCTCCTCATCCTACGTCTCTCCGCCATGCATTCTTTTTATCTTTTATAAGGGATCGTCAGGCGAGGACACCCGTGGGCCACGAAGGCCCTGAACGGTCGGGCCCGTGTGGTGGCGTACCCCTGGTTGCCGATGCTTTATAAAAGATAAAAAGAATGCATGGCGGAGAGAGTGAGATTCGAACTCACGGTAGTTGTTACACTACACACGCTTTCCAAGCGTGCTCCTTCAGCCACTCGGACATCTCTCCGCATGATTGGAATTGGAGGCTGATTCCGAGTGGTTAGCACATCGGCAAATCCACGTCTAGGCCCTTCAAAAATCACGTGCCGCCGCGCAAAAAAGGCGAAAAAAGGGGACGTGGGGATCCCCTTTTTTCGCCTTCTTGGGTCGCTACTCCCTCACTCCTTCGTCAAGTGACTAGCTCGACCGTTTCTGGCTCTGATTCGACTGCTGGCCGGCCTGGCCTTGGCGATTTCCGGTCGAAGAACTCTGGGAATTCGGCTGAGCTCCGCTTTGATTCTTCTGACCCTGTTTCTGATTCTTTTCGTTGTTTCTATCCTGGTTCCCCATTTGGTTCGTCATTTCATTTCTCCTTGTTTACGTGAAAGCAAGAACTGCATTCGCTATGCCACGCTCGCGGACTCTCCCGTTGCGCGAACTCTCTCCTCTGACTTCAATTGGGAAGAATCGGCCCGCCGAATCGGGTCAATTTGGTTAGCCGATAAAAATTCTTTTCCTCTTGATCGGCTCACGCACCGCTCACCGTCAGATCTTTCGTGGCATTCCAATTGCTTCCCTAATCCTCACTATGGAACGAGAAAAATTCGAGCCCATCGATTTGACGGATCTGACGGAAGACGTTCGCAGCGACGACCGGGAGCTGGAAGACGGCGACTACATGCGCACGCGGGAGGTACCGAGGATTGGCGGACGTTCGACCTTCCACGGAAACGGGTCAGATTACTCGCTAAACGACTTCGAGGAAGAGCGCGAAACTTCGCGGGCGAACGATCGACACGGTTACGACAATTATGACGACGACTACGGATACGATCGCATCGCGCACCACGAAGGGGAATATGAAAGCCCCCGTGGATCCCCGTTACCCTCTCCGCTGGCGCCGGCGGTCAAGCCCCGGGGACGACGCCACCACCTGGTCAAGCGCGTCCGCCGGCGCGCCAGCAAAAAGCACAAACACGCCTAAGAATCGAGGAGGAAGATATGCTGAAACCACTCATTATATTCGTAATCCTAACCTTGTTCTTCGCCGCCGTGGGCGACCGCGCCTGGATGGGGCTTTTCCTGATCTTGGCGGTAGCGACCGCGATCGTGGGCATGGTCGGGTCGAGCCGACGTCCGGAATCGGAAAAAAGCGTGGAGACACTTCTCAAGCGAGACCACCAGCAGTTCAAGGAACTCTTAGCCCGGGTTGACGCCACCGCCCACCGCGATCAGCACCTACGCCGAAACTTCTTCAACTGGTTAGCGGAGGACGTTCGCCGCCATACTCACGCCGAGGAGAAAACCGTCTACGCGCGGCTTTACGCCAATCCGGAAACCCTCAAAATCGCGGCCGAATCCGCGGAGGATCACCGCACGATCTCCGACCTGCTTGACAAGCTGGATCAACTCCCTCTCCAAGATCAAGAGTGGCTGCCGATCTTCCGCGTTTTCAAAGCCCGCCTGCTCCAGCATATCCGACATGAGGAGCGCCAGCTTTTTCGTCAAATGCGCGACGTTTTGAGCATGAAGGAGCGCATCGCGCTGGCCGTGGATTTTCGTGACGCCAAGGCCGATTTCGAAATGAAGAAACTTGCGGTCGCCTAGAACTCGTGCAGCTGGTCGATCGATTTGCCATTCAGTGCCCGTACATGAATTAAGGTACGCCCCTCTAGTCCCTCCGGCAAAGCTGCCTTCACGACGAAAGGAACGCGCGCGGCCTCGCAATCGTCACGGACCGCCATCTTCATGATCGGCAGAATCTCGACCACCTTGGGGTTCCTATGGACAACCCGCGTCTCTTGGATCGCCAAGCACGTGTTGGGGTAGTGCCCCCTTAACTCCACCTGATGGGTCTTGCGACGCTTCAAAACCGTAAGCCCTTCCACCGGAGCGTATAAGTGCTCGTCTGGATCGGTGCTCTTTCGGGCCGCCGCTACCTGAATGGAACCCATTCTCACTTCGTTGCCACGGCCGTCGTCGAAAAAAAGATCATGGTTTCCTTTCGCGAGCAAGCCAATGGGGATCACTTTGTCGTATGGAACCAGCACGAACAAGCAAAAGCAGTTTTGAAAGAAGTATGCTTGGTCGCGTATCAGTATTCGATGACGATCTGGATCCACCGTGACTTCGCTCGCGGCCACTTTGAAGCAGGTGTTGGCGTACTCGCCCGCCACCACGATCTGAACGAAATCATTGTCGTCAAAACTAGTAGGCACGAAAATCTCACGTGGAAGATGATTGACGAGCTCCGGCTGCGGACCCGCGCGAAACCCATGCGCCGATTCAATCCAAAAAAACATGCTCAAGAAAATTCCGCCCCAATAAGCTTTTGCTCTGCGCGTCCGTTCCATTTCGCCTCCCATCACCACTTGTGGTGCAATCGTTATTCCAAAATAGCCACGTCCCTTAACCGCTCATGCGTGGGACATATTTTCCCGACTTAGCCAATGACGCCCGATCAGCGGCCGCTGGCGGGAATTCGTGGTGGCACCCATCTTGAAGTGAATGAGTGGGGAGGTTTGCACCGAAGCCAAAAACTAAAGTATGCAACGCTGGTATGAAGAGACCCTGTATTTTTCCGGGGACGAATACTTCGAAAAGATGTTCGTGGATCTGGCGAAGGCCAGGCGTAGCGTCGATTTCGAAACCTACATTTACGAGGCCTGCCACCTCGGGGAAAGGCTCGCTTGCCTTCTGATAGATCTCGCGCGCCGAGGCGTGCGCGTGCGGGTCATCGTGGACGGCTTTGGCTCCCCTAAGTGGGAATCCCACTATGGCCAACGGCTCATAGACGCGGGCGTAAGGTTCAAGGTTTACCACCCCCTCTTCCGTTCCCTGCCCAGGGCTTTTCACAAGCTGAATCACCGCGATCACAAAAAAGTCTGCATCATCGACGGCCGTATCGCGTGGGTGGGTAGTTTGAATGTGTCGGAAAAGCATCTTACGATGAGTCAGGGCACGCTTTGTTGGCGCGACACTGGCATCCGCGTCGCGGGCGAGGGCGTAAACACCTTGAACGTCAGTTTTCTACGGGCGTGGAACCGGCGGCGATGGCGCTGGATGTACGCGTCCCAGCGCAAAGCCGTCGAAGTCCACCGTGAAAATCTCCTCTTACTAAAGGACAGCCCCGCTCTCCGCCGACGAACTCACCTCGATGTTTTCGGAAAAATAGTTTCCGCCGAACGCCGAATCTGGGCGACCACCGCCTACTTCGTCCCGACGCTTTCCTTAATCAAGGCGCTCAAGTTCGCGGCGTCGAACGGGGTAGATGTCCGATTGCTGCTGCCACGCACGTCGGATGTGTTCTTTATTCCTTGGATCAGCCGCATCTTCTACCGAACTCTCTTGCGTTCAGGTGTCCGTATCTACGAGTACGGACCCCGTTTCATCCACGCGAAGAGCCTGATCATCGACGACTGGGCGGTCGTAGGATCGAGCAATCTAAATTACCGTAGTTTTCTCCATGACCTGGAGGTCGACGTCGTGGTCACGCATCCAGAAAACCGCGAAAGGCTGAGCCAACAGTTTCTCGAGGATCTCGAGCAAACCCAGGAGGTTCGCCTCGTTTCCACCACCTGGACGGCCTGGATTGGGCATCTGCTGCACCGGTGGAGATATTGGATGTAGATTGATGACGAATTTACGCGTGCTATCCTACAACATTCACAAAGGCTTCACGGCGTCGAATCGTAGATACGTCCTCTCCGAGATCCGCGACGAGATCCGCATGGTCAACGCCGACCTGGTTTTCCTCCAGGAGGTATCCGGGGCGCACGGCCGTCACCCAGGAAACCAACTCGAGTTTCTCGCCGATCAGGTATGGCCCCACATGAGTTACGGAAAAAACGCGGTTTACACGAACGGCCACCATGGCAACGCGATCCTCAGCCGCTACCCAATCATCCGCTGGGAGAACATCAACATCTCCGCCCATGCCTACGAAAACCGCGGCATGCTACACGCCGTAGTAAAGCCGGAACCGACGGGCTTACCGCTTCACCTGATTTGCATCCACCTGGGGCTAACCGCGTTCGGGCGCGAAAAGCAGGTGCAACAGTTGGCCCGCCGAATCGAAAACGAGGTGGAAGCGGACGAACCGTTGATCGTGGCCGGTGACTTTAATGACTGGAACCAACGTGTTTCGCGGGTCCTCGCAGACTCGCTCGGGATCCGCGAGGCTTTCCGCGAGGTCCAAGGTAAGCATGCTCGCACGTTTCCCTCTTTTTTTCCTTGGCTCCATCTCGACCGCATTTACTTTCGTGGACTGCACGCTTCCCAGGCCCAATGCTTCACCCATCACCCCTGGCGCGGGCTGTCCGATCACTTGGCGTTGTTCACCGAATTCAAAACCCGGGAGGAAAAGCAAAATGGCGACTCACAAGCAAGCGGTTGACGGTACCTTGAAACCCATCGTCTGGGCCCTCGATCCGTTCATCGAGGATCGCTCCCTGATCCGGCACGCGGGCCAGACCTTGCGCCGACTCACGGAGCACACGGGCGCGCCGATCGAGCCGGTGTACGTCCTCAGCCCCGACGAGCTGAACCTGTACGCGGATCGCATGGAGGATTACTTGGATCTATACCGCTCGACCGCCGTACGCGTGGTGGACGGGACGGTGAAACGCCTGCGCCTTCCCAACCTGGTGCCCTCGAAGGTGCTGCTCCAGCGGGAGACCAATACGAAGGCGTGCGTGAAGACCCTTGTGAACCATGCCGAGGAAGCCGGAGCGGAGATGATCGTCGTTAGCACTCACGGCCGTAAGGGCATATCGCGGGCGATCATGGGAAGCTTCTCCGAGACCCTACTGCTTTCAACCAAAATTCCAGTTTTTTCCATCAATCCGAACACCCATGCCCCGCGAAAGTTAGGCAAGGTGCTCTTCCCCTCGAACCTCAACGCCTCGGCGCTGCCGGTCTTCCTGCGGGCGGTGGCGATGGCCAAAGACCTCCGGGCTGATCTCACGCTTTACTACCGCATTAACCCCTTCGTGGAACCCTTGCTGTCGACCAGCATTGAAATGATCGGCGGCACCTGGGCGACGGCGCGCCTTTACCATGAGCAAGAGCTCGAACGCGCGCGCCAAACCGCGGCCGAATGGGCGGTAATGGCCCGCGCTAGCGACGTGAACTGCGAAATCCGCGTGGAAGAATCCAGGCTTACGATCGGCGACGCCATCCTGGGACTGATCAAGCGGGAAAAATTCGACCTAGTGGCGATGGCCTCCGAAAGCGAGCTCTTAGCCAGCGTCCTGCTGGGCAGCGTCTGTCGACAAGTGCTACGCCAGGCGCCCTGCCCCGTGTGGCTACTTCACGCCAAGCGCGACTCCGAAGCCGACGATCAAGACCGCCGCGGACGGGAGCCCGAAGCGATCCCGCCCGGGCTCGAAGACTTGGCGGTGTAACGATACGCCCTAGTAGACTTTGCCCAGCCGGTCATCTACGATACCGGCATGCGTCTCGGCATCATCGACCTCGGCACCAACTCGGTGCGCTTCGACATCCATCAGATCGGTCCCGGCAAGCAGGTGAAGCGCCTGCATCGGGAAAAACTGATGGTGCGTCTGGGGCAAGGCCTTTTCACCGACGGCCGCCTCGACAAGAACGCCATCGCCCGCACGCTGCACGCCTTCACGAGCTTTAAGCGCACGGCTAGCCAAATCGGCACGGACCGCATTACGGCGTTCGCGACGAGCGCGCTGCGCGAAGCCGCCGACGGCGAGGTGCTGCTTTCTCGAATCCGCCAGGCCACCGGCATCGACGTGCGCGTGATATCCGGACACGAAGAAGCGCGCCTCATCGCGCGCGGAATCTTGGCCAACGAGACCAAGTTAAAGGGACGCTTCGCCTTGGTGGATATCGGCGGCGGGAGCACCGAAATCAGCATCTGCGAAGGCAGCAAGGTGCTCTTCGCGCACAGTTTCGACCTGGGCACGGCCCGCCTGCAGCAGATTTTTCTCAAGAGCAGTCCGCCCCGGCGAAGCAAGTCGACCGATCCTCATCCCGTCAGCCAGCTTCGCCAGTACATCTGGGACGAGCTCGACGCCGTACTGAAGAACAAGCTCAAGCGTGACGCGCGCAAGGTAGTCGGATCCTCCGGGACCATCCGCGCCCTGACCAAGATTCTCCAAAAATCAACCAAATCCAAGTCCGATCTCACGGCAAAAGCGCTGGGACACCTCACCCGCCACATGAGCACGCTCACCACGAGTCAGCTCCTGGGAATTCCCGGCATGGAGGCCAAGCGCGTGGACATGATTCTGGCGGGAGCCGTATTACTCGACGAAGTCATGGATTACCTGGGCGCGAAGTCCGCGCGCACCACCACCTATGCCTTGCGCGACGGCATCCTCGACGAGGAAACCCGGGTCGTACAACAGAAAAAAGTCACGCAGCTCGCCTTCCATCTGGAAGACCTCTTCCGGATCGCCACTCGACTGGGCTCCCGGCCCGGCCACATGCGGCAGGTCGCCGCGCTCGCCGAAGGACTCTTCAAGAAACTACAGAAGGTGCACGGACTGCGTCCCGAATGGCGCGCCTACCTCACGGCGGCGGCGTATCTGCACGACGTTGGCGACGCCATTAACCCGTCTTTTCACGAAGCACATTCCTACTACACGGTGATGAACGCCGACCTCCCGGTAATGGAAACCTGGGAGCGTGAGTTCATCGCGACGCTTTGCCTTTATCACAACGCCGAAAAAATCGACTCGGCCGACGTTCCGTTTCGCTCCCACCCCGCGCGCCGAAACGCCTTTCTCAAGATCCTGGCGATCTTTCAGCTGGCCGACGCCCTCGATCGCAATCACCAGTCACTCGTTACCATCAAGCGCATCAAGTTCGAGCGGGGAAAGATCGTTATTTTCGTTTCGGGGAAGACCGCGGTGAATCTGGAAATTCTACGCGTAGAGCAAAAGAGGTCGATCTTTGAAAAGGTGTTCCGAAAAGAAGTCTCGGTGGCGCGGGTCTCCGAGTAGGCCTCAAGTCCGCCAAAGCGACGTATCTTTGTAATCGCTGGCGCCCAAATCCTGGAAAAGGAACTGCGCGCGCACGGACTTATCCCGCAAAATCGGGGAAGCCTTCTTTCGGGTGGTGGCCCGGATCGAACGCAACGTGCGTTTTTTCCAGGTGCCTTGGGGAGTAAGCTCCCTTGCCTTCAATGTGTCGAGCAGATAGGCCGGAATGATCACTTCCTCGACGAACTGATAGATCGCTTTATCTAGCACCGGAAACGCCAGCTCCATGCGCGAGAAAAAGTTCCTCGGCATCCAGTCGGCGCTTGAAAGAAACATCTGTTTGGAATTCTCGAAATAATAAATCCGACTATGCTCCAGGAAACGATCCACCACGCTATAGACGCGGATATTTTCACTTAAGTTTTTAACGCCCGGAATGAGCGAGCAAGCACCGCGGACGATCAGGTCGACCTCGACGCCCGCCTGCGAGGCCAGGTACAACTCCTGAATAATTGCCTCATCCACGAGCGCGTTGACCTTAGCCACGATGCGGGCCACTTCCTTGCGTTTGGCGGCGGCGGTCTCTTGCTTGATGAGCGCCACCAGCTTTTTATGCAGCTGCAGCGGCGCCGGTACCAGTTGTTTGAAGCTGGAAGGGATCGTCTCATTGATCACGGCTTCGAAAAACTGCCTCGCGTCCTCACCTAAATCTTCGTTAGCGGTCAAAATCGCCAGATCTTCGTACTCGCGCGCAGTGGCGGCGTTGTAGTTTCCAGTCGAAAGGTGGGTGTACTTCTTTTCCACGCCGTTCTCCGTGCGCGTAATCAGCGCGACCTTGGCGTGCAGCTTCAACTTCCCGAACCCAAAGCTCACCTCGATGCCGGCCTGGCGCAGCTCTTCGGCCAGCTTCAGGTTATTGAGCTCGTCGAAACGAGCACGCAGCTCGATGACGATGTGGATCTTCTTTTGCTTGGCCGCTTTTTTGAGTGACTTAATGATCGGAGAAAGCGCGTCCATGCGGTAAACGGTCTGACGAATGGAAGTCACGTGCGAATCACGGCAGGCAAGCTCGATGAACGCGACGTAGGCGTCGAATGAATCGTAAGGGTGATGCAGCAACACATCGTGCTGCTTTAACTCGTCGAAGATGGTCTTACCGTTCTGCAGAACCTGCGGAACGCGGGGTTTAAACACGGGCAGGCTCAACCCCGGCTGCTGGGTGAACTTCTCGGGCATCCGCTTGATCACCGTCCACAGGCCTTGCAGCATCAGGGTCGTGGGCGCAAAAATCATCTGGCGCGGGGCGATCTTAAGCTTGTTGATCGTTTGATTGAGCAGGTCGTTCGTCATCTCGCCCGCGTATTGAATGCGTACGATCTTGCCACGCTCACGCGATCCGATCGATTTGCGCACGATATTCGGAATCGACTCGGAATCTTCTTCCCCCAGATCGATCGCCAAATCTCCGTCTCGGGTGATGCGCAGGAATCCGGGCGCGTCGTTCAAGCGAAACGCGGCCGACATGTGCGACGACAGCAGGTCATCCAGGAAGAACACAAAGATCTCGTTCGTCGCTTCCGACACCTCCATGAAAACGTTTGGCAGGGATTTGGGAATCCGAAACCAGACGCCGTTACGGAAAACCGCCACGAACTGAAGGTTTTCCACCGTGGAGAGCAGCGGCGGCGCGAAAGTTTCGGGCGGCGACAGATTAGGCAGGACGTGCTGATCGAAGACCTTCTTTCCCAGCACGAAAGCCGGGTCGCCCGGCGACGGCTTCAGGATGAGCTGGATACCCGATTTCGCGAGCTCGGCCGCGATCAAATCGAAGGTTTCGGACTGCTTAGCGGTAAAGCTCGCTACCGTGTCCAGAATGGAGTTTCGCACCCGAAAAAGGTGACGAGCGCCGGAGCGATTGCGTTTGAGCTGCACCGAGATCTCCTGGCTCAGCGATGCGTAGCGGATCATGAAGAACTCGTCGAGATTGGAGGCCGTAATGGCGAGGAACTTCAGCCGCTCCAACAACGGGTTGGCCGAGGTCCGGGCTTCGGCGAGCACGCGCTCGTTGAACTGGAGCCAGGACAGGTCCCGATGGATGATCGGCTGACCCGGCGTCTTCAACAGCGTGCTCAGAGTGGGTATGAGGTACTCGGAGCGCATTTTCTTTCTTTCGACGCCGGAAGTTATATCAAGAAAGCTGAGCAGCGGGTTTAGGTTTCTGTTTTTATTTGGATTTATTTAACCTATTGAAACTCTTGATTTTTAGCTCATTTTGACGCATAGTGCTGCGGCCATGACTGCGACCGTGCCACCTACTACCTCCCAGCTCGACCTGGGCTTTGGTCGGGTACCTGAACCTGATCGAAACTTCGCCAAGGGCGGGCGCAGCTTCTATTTTTTCGATCTCGACGACAACGTATTCTTCCTCTCCACGCCCATCTATATCTTCCACCAAGAGACCGGCGAAGAAGTGGCGCTTTCCACCCGCGACTTCGCCATTCACAACAAGAACATCGGCAAGCAGGGAAAATTCGCTCGCTATAAAGTCTGGCTCGATCAGGATCGCGGTAGCTTTCGCCGCTTTCGCGACTTCCCTGGCGCAAACCAACCGTTTTACGACGACATCCGCGAAGCCATCCGCCAACCCGATTTCACCTGGAAAGGCCCGTCGTGGACTTTCTTCCACCACGCCGTTTTCAACCAGCGTCCCATGGCTCTCATCACGGCACGCGGCCACGGGCCCGATACCCTGAAGGGAGGCATCGAGCTTCTCCGCGCCGAGGGCCACCTCACCCATACGCCTAATTACATGAGCGTTTTCCCCGTGAGCAATCCTGAAATTCGCAAGGAGCTGGGCGACCACGTGGGAGACTGGAGCACGGCGAAGCTCAAGCAAGCCGCCATCATCCAATCGGTCGAAGCCGCGATGCGCATTTACGGGGACAATCCCCACCACCGCTTCGGGATGTCGGATGACGATCCCCACAACATTGAACTCATTCTGGAAGCCATGAAAGAATTGAAGCGCCGCTACGAGCAAAACTCGTTCTTCGTCTTCACCTCGCATTCCGATCCCATCATCCGCCAGGAAGTGTTCGTGGATCGGGTGGAACGCCAAATCGGCCACCCAAGTCAATTGACTTTGTTCGAGTAAACCACGTAAAACTAACATCCTACATGAAAACTAATCTAGATAAGAACGGCGGGAAAACCGCGCCGAAACCAGCCCTGAAATCGGCGAAGGCCCCTACGCGCGCGACCGCCACCGCCAAGAAAATCCCGATCGCCGATTACCATCTGCAGCTCAACGAACGCGTGTTCGTGAACCGCACCCTGAATCTCAACAGCGTGAAAGTCATCGGCTTCGACCAGGATTACACGCTCGTAATGTACAACGAGACGCACGTCGAGGAGCTCGCCTTCCAAGGCGCCATCGACTACCTCGTCGACCATTTGAACTACCCGCAAGAAATCCGGAAACTCAAGTTCTCGGGCGAGCGCATCATCCGCGGACTGGTTATCGATAAAAAGCTCGGCAACCTCATCAAGATCAACCGCTTCGGCTACATCAAAGCCGCCCTGCATGGAGACCACTTCTTAACTTTGGAAGAGCAAAAGAAGGTCTACGGCAACGAGATCGTCACCTTCAGCAACCCCCGCTACGAAATGGTCCACACCATGTTCTCGCTCGCGGTTTGCTCGCTTTACTGCCAGATGGTTGACCGTTTCCACGGGCCCGAGAACAAGGAAACCTATGAGGATCTTTTCGTCGACTGCACGAACGCCGTCGACCTGATCCACCGCAACGGCTGGCTGAAAGACAAGATGATGGCGAACCCCAGCGAGTTCGTCGTGCCGGACCCCCTGTACGCGGAGACCTTGAAGCAGTTGAAGCACTTCGGCAAGAAGCTCGTGCTGATCACGAATTCCGAATGGAAATTCTGCGACGCCATGATGAGCTTCTGTTACGATCGCTTCCTGGAAAAGGGGCAGACCTGGCGCGATCTTTTCGAGGTCATCATCGTTTCCTCCTCCAAACCTTCATTCTTTATCAGTCCGAATTCCTATTTCGAGGTGGACCCTACCACCGGCTTCCTGAAGAACGTCTCGGGCGGAATCCAAACCGGGAAGATCTACCAGGGTGGAAACTCCCAAGGCGTGGAAACGCTCTTCAACGTCAGCCCGGGAGAGATCCTATTCGTCGGCGATCACGTCTACAGCGACGTGCACCAGTCGAAGAAGATCCGCCAGTGGCGCACGATGCTCGTCATCTCCGAGCTCGAGGGCGAGCTCCGCGCCGCCATGCAGGGTTACAAAAATCTATCTAGTATTCGCGAGTTAATGAAAGAAAAAGAAGAGCTCGAGCTCCAGCTGGATCAGGTGGTGAAGAAACTCAACGGCATCACCTATTCGATCGTGGATATCGACTCCCTCTCGAAGTCCGACCTGAAAGAACTACAGGGGAAATACCGCCAGCAGATCGTCGCGCTCGACGAAAAGCTGGGTGGGCACATCGAGGCGTACAATTCGCATTTCAACCCGCACTGGGGAGAGCTGCTGTGGGCCGGCAACGATCAGAGCCAGTTCGGCATGACCGTCGAGCGCTTCGCGTGCATTTACACGTCGAAGGTCTCGAACCTTCTGCATTACTCGCCGACGCACTATTTCCGGCCCAAGATCAAGAGCTATTTCTAAGATGAAGCTGACGGTTTTACTGGGAACGCGACCCGAAGCGATCAAACTCGCGCCGGTCATCCGCGAAGCCCGGGCCGCCGGCGTCTCCACCCAAGTCGTCTTCACGGGCCAGCACGAACATCTCGTTCGCCCACTCACGGAGTTCTTTGATTTCCCGATCGACGTCGACCTCGCAGTCGCGCGGCCTAATCAATCGCTACCGCAGTTCAGCGCGGAGACGCTTCATCAGCTCGAGCGCCACGCGGACCGGTTACTGCCCTCCGATTGGATGATCGTCCAAGGGGACACGACCAGCGCCTGGATCGGCGCCTACTGGGCGGCATTGCACCGGGGGCGCGGAGTGAAGATAGCCCACGTCGAAGCGGGCCTGCGTACCTACGACCTTTCCGCGCCGTTTCCGGAGGAAATGAACCGCCAGCTCATCGGCCGCATCGCGAGCGTGCACTTCGCGCCCACGGCGATCGCGGCAGAAAACCTGCGCCGCGAAGGCGTCGCCGAAAAGACGATTTTTAACGTGGGCAATCCCGCGATCGACTCCCTGCTCTGGACGCGCGAGCGCCTGACCGATCCCGCGGTCGTCGCGAAGTGGGGACTGCCCGCCGACGTACGCGAGTTCGCGCGGGCGGGCGATCTCGTGCTCGTCACGGCGCATCGGCGCGAAAGCTTCGGTGAGGGCTTCGCGGATATCTGCCGAGGCCTCCTGGATATTGCTAACTCAGCCCAGAATGTCCGCATCATCTATCCGGTGCACCCGAACCCGAACGTGAAGGAAATCGTAACCCAGAAACTCGGCGGACACGCGAGGATACGCCTGATCGAGCCCTTGCCTTATGTGGCCTTCGTGGAGTTGATGGACTTGGCGAAAGTACTATTGACCGACTCGGGGGGCATCCAGGAAGAAGGCCCCACCTTGCGCAAGCCGATCGTGGTCATGCGCGAGCAAACCGAACGGCCCGAAGGCGTGCAAGCGGGATTCGCCGTCCTCGTCGGCACCGATCCCGCGCGCATCCGCGCCGAAACCGAGAAGGCGCTTACTCAAGGTTGCCGCGTGAATGCGCCCAACCCCTACGGTGACGGTAACTCCGCCCAAAAGATCTTAAGAGCGTTGAGATAATTTTTAACGAAGTACGCCGATCACGATATCTTGACCCCGATTCGTCGTGAAGCGGCAGGGTCGATCCTTGAGGGCCAGCGAAATGGATTCTTCCGCCGCGAGCACGGTCTCGGCTTCCCGGATTCGGCTCACCACCACCGCGGGCGCACCCGACGCGCAACGCTCGGCCATCATCTCTGGCAGCTCGGATAACTTAAGGTGGGTCATGCCCGCCGAACGAAACTCGTAAGCCAGATCCTTGATGGGAGAAAAAAGCGCGTACTCTCCCGTCAAGTAGGGCGCTAGGGCCTGGTGGGCCTCCGCCATCGCCTGCTCTCCCGGCCAATAGGCGGGCGAACGGTTGCCCGGGATCAAGGCATGAAAGTAGGAAACCGCGAACGCCAGGCTCGCCAGCACCCAAGCCATTCGCCACGCGTCTGGGAAACGTTTCCGCAGAAACCACGTCACGGCCAGCACGAAAGCCACAGGCTGCGCGGGCGCCAGGAAACTGATCGGCATCCGATAATAAAGCGGCGCCATCACCCAAGGTCCGAATAACCCCAAGGTGGCGGACAGGCCGAGCCAAACGCGATTTTGCATCCGAGACCAAGTGGGTGCATCCACGGTCGCTACCCCCAAGGGGGCAAGCCACACGAGCATCGAAAGCATGTACTTCGGAAACTGATACGTCATCTGGTTGATCAAAAACGTATAAGTGAAGAAGACGACGGCCATCACCGCGAAAACCGGATATAGCGCCGTGGTCTTCCCGAGCTTACGACCTCCGCTTATCAACAAACCCAGCACCGGCAACCCTAACCAAAACAACGGGAATACCTTTACCCAGACGAACGTGGCGACGCCGCGCGATTCGAGCAGCGATGTCCCTCCATGTACCTTCAGGCCTAGCACCGCCATCTCGAATACTTTAAATGGCGAAATACCAAACGATGCACACCAGATCCCGATCGCGCCGAAAAAAACCGCGGCGCCCAAGCACGCTACCGCGATCGACTGTCCGGCCGCGCGCAAAGCCGCTTGTGCGTTCGAAGCACCGCGACGAATCGCCAGCTGCCCGAACAAAACGAGCGCGCCGATGGGGTAGCACCACGGGGTCGTCTCCTTGCCCATCAGGCAAAATCCCATCGCGATCCCCAGGTGCGCGATCATCTTCCACGAAGACCGTGCGGGCTCGAGCGCATATTTCACCAGCAAGTAGAAATAATACGCCGTCGCGAGCGTCATCAGGGTGTTGTCGTAATCGAGCAATAGCGCGGAAGCGTAGAGCAAGGGCTGGCCAAGGGCCGCCGCCCAAACCGCGCGCGAGATCCACGCGTCCGACTCGGTATCCAAACGCGGCCAAAGCAAGCACGCCGTGCGGTAGATCAAGACCGCCGTCGCCAGCATGCAAACCACGCCAATGCTTCGCGCCACGGCGGGAGTCAGACCGAATACTTTTCCCAAGAGGGAGAGAAACCAAGGATAGAACGGCGTATGCCAAAGCCCGGCCGGCTGCGGCCCGCCTTGAACCCACGCTTGAATCGGGAGCAGGAAATCGACTTCGTCCGCGATGGCGGGACCGCCGATGCGCATGGCTACGGCCGCCAGGAAAGCGACCAAAATCGCGAGTTTCACCCCGTCTTTTACCCCGTCTGAGGACGGCCGGTTTGCGCTAGGAAAGCCCTGGGTAGTCATGTAAAAGTCAAACCTATGAAAACTTGGGTGGTATTGCCAGCCTATAATGAGGAGAAAGCCCTCACGCCGCTCCTCGATTCACTCGTCGAATCACTGAAGGAAGAACAGCGCGATTTCTCCATCATCGTGGTCGATGACGGCAGCGCCGACGGCACCCCCCAGCTGCTCGAAGATTACGCAAAACGCTGCCCCGAAGTGACATCGCTACGCAACGATCCCAACCGGGGCTTGGCCGAAACCATCCGCCGGGGACTCTTCGAAGCCGTGCAACGCGCGGGAGAGAACGACATCATTATCACGATGGACGCGGATAACACGCACCCGGCCGGGCTCGCGCTGCGCATGATTCGCCTCATCCGCGAGGGCAACGACGTCGTCATCGCCAGCCGGTACCGCGCCGGCAGTCGCGTGGTGGGCGTGCCCTTGAATCGGCTCGTGCTGAGCTGGGGCGCCGCCGTCCTCTTCAAGCTCCTCTTCCCCATCCGGGGCGTGCGCGATTACACGTGCGGGTATCGTGCCTACCGCGCGAAAGTCATCGGTGGGTTGATTCACAAGTATAAAAACGAGTTCATTTCCGAGCGCGGCTTCTCCTGCATGGTCGACATCCTCCTGAAGCTTCGCCAGTCCGATCTCATCTTCGCCGAAGTTCCGCTCATTCTACGCTACGACCTCAAGCCCGGCCTCTCCAAGATGAAGGTGCTGCAGACCATCCTCGATTCATTAAGCCTGCTCGTGCGGCGGCGCCTGGGCTTCTAATGGACGCCACGCGCGTTCGCTCATTACTTCCTTATCTCCTGATTCCGATCTTCACTTGGCTATCGAACTTCTTTCTCGTTCCCAAGGGGTTGGCCCTCCATGACTCCGACCAGGCATTTTATCCACTCGCGGCGGAGCATTTTTACCGTTTCGGGGAATGGAGCTTCTTTCCGTTCACGCAAACTTACGGCGGCACCGCTTACACATGGCTACGCGCGCTGTGGGTGGGCGGTCTTGAGCGGCTGGGCGTGGATTTCCTGCGCGCGCATTGGCTTTTTTCCTATTGGGTAACGCCGACCTTGATCGCCTGGGCGAACACCTGGATGGTCTCGCGATTTGCTTGGGATAAGGCTGGCTGGCAGCGGGCCCGCTGGGTGGGCGCGATCGTCGCGTCGATTGGATTTGTGTTTTGGTCGCACCTCGCGGGAATCGACATATATATGATGCTGCCCATCGGCGGGGCATTGCTTTTGGGGCTGGGCGCCGGGTTTCGCGCGCCGCTCATGGACATGCCCCGCGGCCGCCTCTTCTGGTTCTCGGTGCTCGGCGGCTTTTGCGCCTACAATTTCCGGCCATTCCTGATTTACGTCGTCGCCGTCCTATTTCCATGGCGGTACGCGTGGGATGAATTCCTCGCCCTCGTCCGCGGTCGCTCTGTCGGCGCACGGATCACGACCTTTCTTTTCGTGGGCGCGCTCACGCTTTTCGCGGCGGGCCTTTTGATCGGTCGCGAGCTCGGGCACCTCAGGGGCAAAGCGATTAAGCTCGACCCGGGTCCAAACCTGGATTTCGCGATTTTGATCTTTGCCGCGTGGGTCGCGATCCGGGGACGGACCCGCTGGCGTGAAATACCCTATGCCCGAGGCGCGATCACCTTAGGCGGACTGGCTTTGGGTTTCCTCCCGCAGGTCATCTATTCGTTACGGCACGGTTCTAATTCTTCTTGGACCAAAATGGGCATGGACTCCCTGGGCGTGAGCCGCTTATTTACGGGCACCTATGAGTTACTGACCGGTTTACCGAATCAGATCGTGGATTCGGCGCCATTTCGGTGGGAGCCGGTTTTGATCGTGGTCATCGCGATGGCCTACCTACTGCTTGCTTGGATCAAGCATCGCCAAACCCAGCTCACCGCGCCGGTGATGGTGGTGGCGCTGAATTTCGCCGCTTTCTTAGGCATCACCATGACTTCGCCCGGAGCTGCCCGCTACCTTTTCCCGATCTTCCCGACTCTCATTCTAGCGATGGCTTTACTCTTTCAAAGCGTAGGGCCTCTCGCACGCCCGGCGGTCCGCTCAGTGCTGTTGGTGCTGCTTTCGCTTTCGCTCTTTTACCAGTTACACCAACGATACGCATGGGCGACGCAACCGCGAGTCGTCGCCAAGTCCGCGCAGATGTGGGAGGTAATCGACACCTTTCGCCGCTCCGGGGTAAAGTACGTTTGGACCGACGACTTTTGGGAAAGCGTCACCTACTCGCTCGCTTCGCGCGAAAACCCGATTTTCGGCTCTGAGGAAATCCCGTGGCCCGAGCCGCCGCATTGGAAGTTTCGGCACGCCGAGCCCTCGGTGGGCGTCTTACTGAGCGGAAAACGGCGAAGAGATCCGGATGGATCGATCCAGATCAACGGGCGAAAACTCCGGCTTCAGGCCCTGAAAGACGTCGGTGGTTTTCGTTTATATTTGGGAAACTAAGTCGGCCGGATAAACCGTGCCCTTCACGACCATCGGCATCACCGCTTCCACGGTAATGAGCAAGCGACGACCTTCGCTCGTGAGTATGCGTACGAAGAAGCCGGAAGTTACCGGTTTTTGTGTACTCAAGACGGCTTTGCCGCTGGGATCGAGCACCTGAAACGTATAGCGCGGATCCGCCGTGACCACGTTCAAGTCCGAGGACACGGTGGTCGTTCCCGTCGTGATCCCGTAGTCGAGGGTGAATAGCTGCTCCCCCATCCCTTGCAGTGAGAGAGTGGCATTCACCTTTTGGCCGTCCTCTACGACTAGCACTTGGTCGACGTCGATGCGCCGAGCATTTTTTGCCACGACCTGCGCTTCGACACTTTCCCGATTCGGAAACTGACCTAACTCAAAATCAGGTTCGATCTCCAAAGTCGAAACCCAAAGGCGCGCGCGCGCCGGAAGTTTTTCCAGAACGGCCCGGCGTTGCGCGGAAAGATCGGGCTCTTTTTTTGGTGTAACTATCGGCGTCCCCGGGACGGGTTCCCCGCATGCCGAAGCGCCCACGACCACAACCAAACACCCCAATCCTAGTATCCATCCGTGCGTTACATACCGTTTCACCACTGTACCCCCTGGTTAAGTTCCATCTAGTGCTTAAGAATTTAGAAATATTAGGTTTTTATGTCAATTCGCCCTGCGTCCAAACCCGTTTTAACACTTGAAGGATTCGATCGAATACTGGTACAGGAAGGGCATCATGACAAAGAATCAGCTGCTGCTCGACTGGGTGAAAGAAACCGCGGAACTCTGCCAACCTGACCGTATCCATTGGTGCGACGGCTCCCAACGGGAATATGACGAGCTTTGTAACCAAATGGTCGACCGCGGCACCATGATCCGGTTGAACCCCGCCAAGCGCCCGGGCAGCTTCCTCGTGCTCTCGAACCCAGGCGACGTCGCCCGCGTCGAAGACCGTACGTTCATTTGCTCCCAGAACGAAGCCGACGCCGGCCCGAACAACAACTGGGTCGCGCCCGCCGAGATGAAGCAGACGATGACGAATCTTTACCGGGGCTGCATGAAGGGCCGGACGCTCTACGTCATTCCGTTCAGCATGGGTCCGCTAGGGTCGCCGATTTCCCAGATCGGCGTCGAGCTCTCCGACTCGCCTTACGTCGCCGTCAATATGCGCATCATGACCCGCATGGGCGCGGAAGTTTTGAAAGTATTGGGCGATGCCCCCTTCGTGAAGTGCCTGCACTCCGTAGGCGTGCCCCTGGCCGACGGACAGGCCGACGTGAAATGGCCGTGCAACCGTGACCAGAAGTACATCGTGCATTTCCCGGAAGAGCGCACCATCTGGTCGTTCGGCAGCGGCTACGGCGGTAACGCGCTCTTGGGTAAGAAATGCTTCGCGCTCCGCATCGCCTCGACCATGGGCCGCGACGAGGGCTGGATGGCTGAGCACATGCTCATTCTGGGCGTCGAGTCCCCCAAAGGTGAAAAGACCTACGTCAGCGCCGCGTTCCCGAGCGCTTGTGGAAAAACCAATTTCGCGATGCTGATCCCGCCGCCGGCCCTCCAGGGCTGGAAGGTCACGACCCTGGGCGACGACATCGCCTGGATCAAGCCGGGCGCCGATGGACGCCTGTACGGCATCAACCCGGAAGCGGGCTACTTCGGCGTGGCTCCGGGCACTTCGGAAAAAACGAACCCGAACGCGATGGCGACGATCTCGCGCAATACGATCTTCACGAACGTGGCGCTCACCGACGACGGCGACGTTTGGTGGGAAGGCATGACGGAAAAGCCGCCGGCACATTTGATCGACTGGCAGGGACAGGACTGGACGCCGGGCTGCGGCCGCAACGCCGCCCACCCGAACGCGCGCTTCACCGCACCCGCGGCGCAGTGCCCTTCCATCGACCACGGCTGGGAAGATCCGAAGGGTGTGCCAATCTCGGCCATGATCTTCGGTGGCCGCCGTCCCGACACCATTCCACTCGTCTACCAAGCCAAGGACTGGGACACCGGCGTGTATATCGCCGCCGCCACCGGCTCCGAAACCACGGCCGCGGCCGTGGGCGCCGTCGGCCAGGTAAGGCGAGATCCCATGGCGATGCTGCCGTTCTGCGGCTACAACATGGGCGATTACTTCAGCCACTGGCTGAAGGTTGGCGCGAAGGCCGGTGCGAACGCGCCGAAAATTTTTGGCGTGAACTGGTTCCGCAAGGGCCCCGAAGGCAAATTCATGTGGCCGGGCTTCGGCGAGAACATGCGCGTGCTCAAGTGGATCGTGGAACGCGTACGCGGCGTGGCCGGCGCGCAGGAAACCTCGATCGGCGCGACTCCTCGCTTTACGGATCTCGACTGGTCGGGCAGCGACGTCACTCCGGCGCGCTTTACCGAGCTCATGGCCGTGGTTCCCGAGCAGTGGAACGCGGAGCTGAAGATGCGCGACGAGTTTTTCGCGAAATTCGGGGATCGCACGCCCGCGCGTTTCCGCGAGCTACAAAGCCAGCTGAAACAGGCCTTTGGCGCCAAGGGCGGCGCTTCGACCAGCGCCGGCACGGCCGCCAACCTCCAGATCTAGCTCGCGATTTTAAAAGGCGCCAATTCCCTGACGGGTTCGGCCCGGGCTCGTAGTGCCTTATGGCCTTGCGCCTAAATTCCGAAAAGAATGCATGGTCCAAATGCAAACGCGGGGGCGCTTCCTTCTAGGATTCGCCGGGGTGGGAGTCCTTTTCGGCCTGAGTCTTAATCTGGGTTTCGCCGGCGGCGGCGCCCGTCCACCCGCGCGATCGCCCTACGCGGACATGTACGGAATCGCCGCGCCCGGTGGCGGCACCGGCACGGGAGTTCCCGCGCGCGTACCCACGGGCGACGACGTCCTCATCGGTGGCGTCGAAGCGCTCGCACATGACATCTTCAAAGGCACCGGCGGCGCCGTCGAAGCCATCAAGATGGATCTCATCGCTCCGATCGTGCTCAAATCCAAAGTGAAGGAATTCCTAGCCGATCTCCCGATCGACGAAGCTGTGCGCAAACGCATTCTACGGCGGATCGAGACCGGTGAATTCATGGACAAGACCTTTCCGTTCCTGCTTGCCGTGAAGGATCACTATATGGCGCCCAAGGAAGCCACCCAAAACAACTTCGATCGCTACTTCCGAAGCAAGTTCAACCGCGCGGGATCTCCCCCGGGCACCGAGCACTCGCTGTTCAAATGGGACCTTCCGAAAGAGACGCCCGCAGGACAAAAGAGCGGCTTCCACCTGGATCCGAAAATCACGGCCGATATCGTCGCCATCTACGACGCGCTTTTCTTACAAGATCCGAACTATCGCATCGACGCCGCTCCCCAGCGGAACCGGGCCACGATCTCTCGCGTGAAGCCCATCTTCAAGTCAGTGCTTAACCGGTTGCAAGCCTCCATGGATCAATCGAGCGACAACGCCAAGGGCCTGAAGAAGTGGATCGACGACGACGCGATGATGGAGACCCTAACTTTGTCCGTCGTCGATTTCGTCGAAATGGAGGTCTTCAAACACTATTCCGTTTTCGCGCGTAAGCTCGCGCGATCCGAAGCCCTGAAAAACTGGCTCACGACTCAGCTCGACGCCTGGCTCAAAAATCCGCAGAAAAACTCGCCTCGATTCTGGGAGTACCTCGAGCACGCCCAGAACGATCGGCGTTACGGGTTTCATATCGTCGTCGATGGCCTGCAGGGACACTTGGTAAGAGCCCTCGCCGAAGGAAATGCCAATTCCCCATTCATTCAAGAAACCTTGCGCGAATACCGGCAGGCCGACCAAACCAAGCCCGCCACGCAGAATTCAACTCCGGCGCCTAAGCAAAGCACCGCATTTCTCGAACACTTCGCCAGCAAAGGGTACGCGAACGCGAACTACCTTGCTTACCTGCGCCGAAAGTTCGCGAACCAACCCGGCGGTTTCGCCCGCGGAGGAATATCCACCACGCCTACGATCAGCGTACGTAACCTGCCCGTGGCCATGATGGGCGCACCCGTACTGGGCGAGGCTTCGATCGGCCTCCCGAACTTCCACTTCGTCGACCGGCCCGAAGATCGCGCCTACTATTTTTACGGAAACGACGCGCTGCTGATGGAAAAAATAACGGCGAAAAATGGCGCCCAAACCATGTTCGAGCGCCTAAGCTCGCTCAATACCTTCAACTGCAACTCGGCCCACGAACGCGGCGCCAAGGGCACATTCGACGGCCTTTTGAACCTGATCTTGGGTGAAAAAGTACGCGACTTCGGCGACGTACTTTGCGCGAATGAGCTCGAACGACGCGCAAAAGTAGAGCTGGAGTTGCAGAAAAAGCGCCGAGATTTGCTCGCCAAGCGCGCGACCTTGGCGAAGTACGGGGCCAAGGGATTCGGCGGATTCATGGGCAAGCTCAACCCCATCGACAATCCGCTCATGACCTATCGGCGCGCTATCCAGCTGATCGCGGAGTTGGCGGAGATGGAGGACGACGGCATGCCCCAGTACGTCCAGTACTACAACCCGTTCCCCGATCACTTCGCCCACTTCACCGGCCCGTTCGCCGACGAGATTCTCGCTCCTTCCGGCGAGCTGAACCGCCTAGATTACTGGCTGTCGCGAATGGAGTCCACTTACCAAAGCGCCGGCCTGCTCTCGCGCACCCTCTTCGGCATGGCCGGCGATCACGGCCTGGCCCCTGTGTTTCATATGCTCAATCCCGAAGTGGAAGCGCTCGGAGAGCTGAATCTCAAGATTCGAAAAATTTCCGCGGATGAAGGCGGTGCGCCGATCTTGACCAACCCGGATCACCCGCCCACTAACCGCGGTTACGACGTGATCGTCGCCTCCACGGCCGGCGGCAATTACATGATGGATTTCTTCAAGGACCACGGCGCCGGCTGGATCCAGCAACCCTTGCACGCGGATCTCACGCATCTACGCACGCTGGACGGCCGTACGATCGACGTCATCGATACGCTTGCCACGCGCCTAAGTGAATCCTTGGATTACTTGGTGACGCGCGAAACCGCCTGCGACACGCAAGGCGGAACCTACCACCTGGTCGGCACGCGCGACGGCAAACGCGTGGATGAATACGTCAGGCGCGTGGGTAACCGCATCCACTATAAATTTTCGACGGGAAACAGCTTACTCTCACTTCATAAGCCGTCGCCGTACGATCCACCACTCGTGGGCCGATCGCTCGATCAGTACCAGGGCCTTCTGAGCAAGTGCGTGACCGCCGCCAAAGAGGAAGATCCAAATACCTGGTGTACGGACGGGGAATGGCGCCTACTTTCGTCGTTCACCGAGCGCCCCGATTCGGTCGTGCAGATCGCGCATCTTTACGACTCCGACCTTCCGGGCACGATTAACCTTTTTCCCAAGCAGGGCGTGGGTTACAACACGAGCGTTCCCGGACGCCACGCGGGCGAGCTCTTCCACGAGAAAGATGCTTTTGTCGGCTTCTGGGGCAACCCGGTACGGGCGACGCGACGAATTCCCGCCGCCGTCAACGGTTCGGTACCCGTGACGATCTTTGAGTATCTGACGGATCTTTCCACCGAGCAGCAACCCAAAGGTTGGGGATACCCGACGCTACGCCGCGAGTTATTTGGAAAATAACCGAAAACCCGGCACGATTTGGCGTACGGGCCCCGGTTATGATATGAGCTTGGGCGACCGCCATGTCCCAGATTATTTCGCTTTATCAATATAAGAAACCGGTGCTGGAGTTGACCTTGGTGCAAGGCCTCACCGACCATGACCGCTCGGAGGTCGCCAGCGCGCTAGCAGATCGCACGGGCGTCCTCCACATCGACGCCCGCAGCTTGCTCCCGCCCCGAAGGCCCAAGAAGCCGCACGTTCCGCGCGCCACGCGAGGCACTGGGCAAGACGATCCTCCCGACGAGGAAGACTGTCCCGACTGCGCTTGTGCTGACAAGGTTTTCGAGTTTCTCCGCAAGATTGAGACCGACGCGAAAGACGCGCGTGCCGCGATCATCGACCTCCCCGCCCTGATCGATACTCGCCACGTCGTCGAAGACATTCTCGACGCCGGATACCGCATCGACTCCATCATTACCGTCATCGACTCCCGTCAGTTTTGGAATGATGTCTATTCGCAGGAAGTGCTCGAGGAAGGCGGGATGAAAGACGACGTCAACGAGCTTTTGGTCGAACAAATCGAATACTGCGATCAAATCCTCTTGAACCAAGCTTCCCGCATGCTGGACTGGGAGCTGCTTGGGATCGAGCGCGGCTTGCGCCGCCTGCAACCGCGCGCGCGAATCCATTTCTCGGCCTCCACTAAAACCCTCCCCGACGATCTGTTGGGTCAGCACTTATTTGATGCCGAACAAACCGAGCGGGGATCGACCTGGCGGCACACCCTGGAAGATCCCGAAGCCCTGGTCCCCAGCATCCACTTCCGGGCCACGCGGCCGTTTCATCCCGAGCGCCTGGCCAAGCTCATCGAGAAATGGCCAACCGATATTTTCCGCACCTTTGGGACGATCTGGATCGCGAATCACAACGAGGTGGCCGTCAATTTCAGCCAGATCGGCCCTAATTCCATTCATCTCACCGACGACGGACCGTGGCTCGCGAGCATGGATTCGGAGGACGCAATGGCGGCGCAGGAAGCCCATCCGGAGCTTGCCCGCCACTGGGATAAGCGGCACGGCGACCGCCACAGCGAAGTCGTTTTCATCTGCGATCAATCTGCGCCAATCGACTGGATACGCCGGATGGAAAGCGCGCTACTGAATGACGTCGAGATGAAGATGAACTGGACGAGCGCCTGGGCCGATCCGTTCGCCTACCTGAAAAACCTCGGCTAAGCTGGGCGCACGAACTGAAATCTAATTTTCAGCCGTTTGCCTTTTTCGCGCATGAACTTCACGCGGTAGGTGCCCGCCTCGCTGGTGGCAATGTCGATTTCGGCGCGCTCGGAGAGCGGTTTTCCTGCGTAGCTATTGGCGCGAACCATGGCCTGCTCGAATGCGATCTCGAAGTGATCAAATTCTGAAATCGCGTCGTCACGGATGGGAAGCGACTTGAATACGGTGTAAGCGAGGCGAAGGTATTCGGCCGCGGTCTTCGCGGTCCGTTGATCCATCGTCTCCACTACTAACTCTTCTTTAAATTCCGGCGTCACCTCGGATCGGCATCCCGCCCATGTGTAGTGAACCTCGATGCCGTTGCTCAAAACGACATCTTGGCCGTGCACCCGTCCGCGCTCCACCGCGTCGGACACGCGCCTCACCTGGGGGTGATCCTTTTCAAATAATCCTTCGCTAGCGTAAGCAGGACCGCGGCACTCGCCGGCAAAGCCAACGCTCCCGACCAATAGACCGATAAAAAATGTGGCGGTAAAACCCGAACCCGATACGAACCTTCCCAAAGTCATATCCGAACCTCAAAGCCCGTTACTTCCCCTAAGCTTGAGGATGCATACACGGGGCCAGATTTAAGTTACGAAAATAGCCAATAATTACCGTAACTAATCCGTACACGAATTAGTCACTGACCAACGCTTAGGCGGCTAATTTCAGAGGCGGGCGCTGGCGCTGCGCGCCCCCGTACTTGCGCGAGAGCACCCATTTGATGCCGTTATAGTTGCGAACCGGGTTGTCGGTCGTCGAGTGCTTCAAGAAAGAACTGAAGTCGGAGATGTAATCGGCGGCGAACGGAGAGATAACGAGCAGGGATCCTCCCCATTCCATGTCGCGCTTGAGGTACTTGGAATACTCCTGCAGGCGATTGGCGCAATTCACGGGATCTCCGTTCACGTCCAGCTCGAGACTGTTCGTGGCGGCGTCACCCTGCACGCCGCGCTCCACCCAGCCCTTATCAACGCCGGCGCCCAAGGAGATCGGGCGGTCTTCAATCTGCGAACGATCGAGCCCTTCGAAGGCCGTGAACAGCTCGTCGAAGAAACGGAAAACGCTGTCGCTCGCGCGCTTTAAACGGCGATCATCCGCCCGCTCCAACTCACTCTCCAGTCCCGGTATATCCGAAAGATCCACGCCGTAGTCCATGACGCCAAAATTAATGACGTGGCAATCGCCCACGGTTTTTTGGATATAACCGTGGTTTCTTGAGACGCACTGACTGACCAGGGCGAAGTACCGTTTACGGAACTCCAGCCAACGCTCGCCGAACTCGGATTGCAGCGTGGTGGAGTCGCGGATGTCGATGCAGACAATGTAGCCGCGGCACCGGACGCGCTCGAGCCGGTTCTGCTGGTTCTCGAAGATCGCCTTCGAAAGTACGGGTCCCAGGAACTGGCTGGCCGCCATCTCTTTTTCCAACTTATAGTAAGCCACTTCCGCACGCAGTTTATCGATCATGTGGGAGACAAAGATGCTCGTGCTGAGCGATAGGAACGTGTCGCCAATCAAAAGATTCAGGATGACCTTGTCCCAGGTCAAAAAAGCGACCACGAAAAGCGGCAGGATGAAAATCGCGACCAACCCCGCGCAAAATCGCACGAGATAACGGCGGGGCGGGCCGACGCCCGCGAAGACGGCGCCATAAAGGAACAAATTCGCCTCGTTAACGTAAGTCAGAATGTTCGCGGACTTCCAAAGCGCAATCGGCCAGATGTGGATCCAGGCCGTGACGTGCAAGATCACCGGAAAGCCAAAAACCCAGGCGTTGAACTTCGTGAGGTCGGAAGCATTTGATTTCTTAATGAAGAGCCCGAGCAGGAAAAAAGGCAGCGCGCAGAAAAACAGCCGGGGCACCACGTTCTGCCAAAGAGTAACGCTGGGGTCGAAGCGGTTGATGAAATCAAGGCTAGTAAAGCCGTAACTGCCGAAGAGCAGGGCGAAGATCAACGAAAGGGTGCCCGCACGCTCCGCGGCGTCCCGCAGGGAAAGCTCCAATACCTTTCCCGCTAAATCCGGCTTGCGATCAACGGATGGACCGCCCTCCACGTTCCTCCATTACCCGGCGTGCGTCTCCGTGGCTTTCGGATCCGCTCCGGCGCTGTAAACCAACGCCATTCGCCGCAGTTCGTTCTTCATCACCTGCGTTTCGGAAGTAAGATGATTCTCGACGTCGGCCTGGGTCGCGATTTCTGTGCCTTCGGGGAAATTCGCCCCGCCCGGGATCTTCAAACCCGGCGCGATACGGGTCTTTACGCCGATGTAGGCGCTCGCGCCGATATCCACGTTATCGCCAATGATCGCGCCGTGATTCACCAGGGACATCGGACCCACGCGGGCGCCATCACCAAACTGGGCGCGTATGCCGATGGCGCAGCCAACGCTCACCTCGGCCTTAGCACCGATCGAGCAGCCCGGGGCGATCATACTCAGGTGGCCGATCATGGCGCCGTCTTTCAAGGTGACGTGGTCCACCATGATCGTGCCGTCGGAAAGGCACATGTTCGTACCGACCGTGGATTTATTGGCCACGTATACGCCGCGACCGACCTTCATCACCGGCAGGTCGCGAATCCAAGCATCGGGCGCGAAGTTCACATCCGGGCTCCCGCGGTAACCAAACCCCTTTAGCAGGAAGCGCTTCAGGGGCCCGAAGCTCATGCAGAGATAATAAACCGGCGTGCAGTAAAATACAGCGCCCCAGCAAAGTCCGTACAGCCGCCGCGGGCCGTAAACCACGTGCTTGGTGTTGCGCGGGAAGCGGCCCGGAATGATCGCCGCATGAAACGGCAGGCTCAAGATCACCGCCGTGGTCACCAGCACGATGGAGAACACGGCCGGCGCAAAGAATGCGGCCGCGACTTTACCCCAAACCGTCGGCGCGGCGGCAAACATCGCCGCGGTGGCCGCCGTGGGCAGCCCCGCCATCAAGGCCAAGTAGATGGGTACCAACAAGTCGACCGGGAGCGGGGTTTTCTGCATTTCTGAGTTTTCCATATCAACCCGCCTTCCGCTTCGAGGCCGGCGCGTGCGTCTGGCCCATCATGAAGTCGTGCATTTGGTCCAGCTCCGCATGGGTGCATTCGTGCATGCCGGAGGTGGTCCCCCCAATGGGCAACCCAGCCTGCTGGAGATACATGCGCACCGATTGATCCATCGCGAAGGAATGAATCTCGCTTTGAAAGAAATCGGCATGCGTCGTGAAGACATTTTCGTGCTTGCGGCCGGGCATTCGCGATTGCATCAGTTCATGCAGCCCGTTGCTTTGGCAAATGCGGAGAGAAATACCGGGATGCGCGCGGTGTATGTCCATCGCCGCCGCGAAAAGACGAATCGCCTGCAGCTTATGCTGCTCCGGAGCCACCCAATGCGTGCGTACTTGAAAGGCGTTCGCCTGCGTCGGGTGTCGTTCCACGTGCAGGTTGTAGGCGGGCACCAAACGGTTCAAGGTAGCGTCAGATATTTGACCTTTCACCAGCAGATGCACCACGAAACAGCTTTGATGAAACAGCGCTGGATCGCCAAAACCGCGCAAATTCGCGGTGGAATGTTCACCTTCGCGGGCCGGGCCGTGAGTCGTACCGGCTTCCTTCCGATTCTTCAGAAGACGTAGTTTCGCCATAATCCCCTCCGTCTATCGATATCGGTATTAAACGAAAATTCTTTAGTTGGGTTTACTTCCCGCGTCGGATTAGAATCCCGCTATGAACTCCTTTATCGGTCAGTCCCTGGTCTTCATCGCCTCGGCGGTGATTCTGGTCCCCATTTTCAAACGCCTGGGTTTCGGCTCTATCTTGGGTTACCTCATCGCGGG
This sequence comes from Bacteriovoracia bacterium, assembly GCA_050251055.1. Lineage (GTDB taxonomy): Bacteria > Bdellovibrionota > UBA1018 > UBA1018 > JBFWNL01 > JBFWNL01. Next base: position 162,428 of record JBFWNL010000006.1, on the reverse strand, counting down.
GATGATCGTCGGCCCCTTTGGCATGAAGCTCATCCAAGACTCGGAAAGCGTCATGCACTTCTCCGAACTGGGCGTGGTGCTGCTGCTTTTTATCATCGGGCTCGAAATCCAACCCCGTAAACTTTGGTCGATGCGCCGACACCTCGTGGGCCTGGGCGGCCTGCAGGTGACGGTAACCACGCTGGCGTTCGCCGCGATCGGGTGGGCGATCGGACGCGAATTAGGGCTTCCCCCGGTCGCCGCGCTCGTCGTGGGCTTCGGGCTTTCGCTTTCCTCCACCGCTTTCGCGGTGCAATCGCTCACCGAGCGTAATCAATTCAATACCGAATTCGGCCGAGCCGCGTTCGCCGTGTTGCTCATGCAGGATCTGGTCGCGATCCCCGCGCTCGCCGTGATTCCGGCCTTGGGCGTGGACGGAAGACTACCCGCTTCCGGTGGCGCCGGATTTTCCTGGCAAACTTCGCTAGCCGCCGTCGCCATCATCGCCGGCTTAATCGTGGGCGCCCGCTATCTGATCCGCCCCGCATTTCGCCTCATCGCTTCCGCGCGGGCGCGGGAAATTTTTACCGCCGCTACGCTCTTGATCGTGCTGGGAGTGGCCGCGCTCATGCAAAGCATCGGGCTCTCCGCCGCGCTCGGAACCTTCATCGCCGGCGTGCTGCTCGCCGACTCCGAATACCGCCACGAGCTGGAAACCGATCTCGAGCCGTTCAAAAGCTTACTGATGGGTTTGTTCTTTATTGCCGTCGGCATGAGCGTCAGCCTCGAACTCATCCGCGCCCAGCCCCTTCAAATCGGCGGCATGGTGATCGGGTATCTCGCCATCAAGTCGTTCGTGATCTACGGCACCGGCCGGGCTTTCCGCCTCACCCACGAAAATGCCAAGCGCATGGCCATCACCATCGCCCAGGGCGGCGAGTTCGCCTTCGTGATCTTCGGCCTAATCGCCCAATCGCAGCTCGCCCCCACGCACACCCTCACCCTTTTGACCGTGGTCGTAACTCTATCCATGGCTCTCAATCCGCTAGTGGGGATGGCGGTCGAACGGCTGACGTGCACGCCGGCGCCGGCAAAGCCGGAATACGACATCATCGACTCCGAAACCCCTTCGGTTATTATCGCGGGCTTCGGACGCTTCGGTCAGATCTTCGGCCGGGTCCTGCGCGCCCAAGGCGTTCCCTTCGTCGCCATCGATCACGACCCCGATCATGTCGAGGAAGTACGCAAATTCGGAAACAAGGTTTACTACGGGGATGCTTCTCGGCTGGAGCTCCTGCAGACCGCCGGCGCCGGCAAAGCCAAGTTTTTCATTCTGGCGATTGATGACGTCGAGGTGTCCATCCAAACCGCGAAGACCGTAAAAGAGAATTTTCCCAATCTCACCATCTTTGCCCGGGCCCGCAACCGCGGGCACGTCTTTGATTTGATGGCCGAGAATGTTTCATACATCAAACGCGAAACGTTTGATTCGAGCGTCAACTTCGTTGGCGATCTATTGCAAGCGATGGGATACGCCCCTGCCCTGGCGCAGTTGATTGTCACGAAATTCCGGCAGCACGACGAGATCATGCTGCAGGAACAATTCAAGGTGCGTGACGACGATCAGACGTTGATCAGCGTTTCAAAGCAAGGCGTGGCCCAGCTCGCGCAGACTTTGCATGACGATAGCGTACGCTCTTTCGTCGCTCCGCCTTCGTGACAAAAAGAGCCGGAAGCGCTTTATTGCTTCTTCAAGGGAGAACTACAAACGCGCTTCCGGCTCCGATTGACGACACCGCCGGATGGGTGACCCGATTAACGGTGTCGCAAAACAAATCCTACTTACAGCCCTTTGCTTCCATCGCCTTCTGAACCAGGCCGACTCGGCATAGAAAGTGATCGAGCACTTCTTGCATGATGCTACGAAGAGAAACCGCCCCGTCCCGCTCCATATTCAAACCAAAGATCTTTCTACTGATCGCCTGACATGCGGGGGTTAGATCAAAAAAACTGATGTCTTCTCGGCACCCACTCTCCCGAAACAAGCGCTCCTGCTCGGCGATTTCGCGATCCAACCGGGCGATTTGCCGGTCGAGCTGGGCAATACGCGTCCGAACCCGGTCTCGGCTCATCTCCAGCTCCTTGAGTTTCGCCTTGAGCGCCTCACAACTGTACCCGTCATAGGGGTTATGATCGGGGCACTCGTATGGATTTACGTCGCCCGGACCGGACGCAATCAAATCGACATCGACCACGCTCACCGAAGAATCACCGGGACTTCGGCTAACAACGAAACCAGCGTTCGAACCCGTGACCACTTCCGTAGAAATAGTGAATCCCGCTCCCTGACCAGTAGGCGGGCTGAGCAGGCCCCCGACCAAACATGCGACCGCAAAAAACTTCATTCGATGGAAACTCATTGCCCTCTCCCTTGCGTAAAAGCCGGAAGCTCGTCGTAGTTTGTTCAGGAGATCCTACGAGCAAGCCTCCGGCTCTGGTTGACGACACCTCTGGGTGGGCGACCCAGGGCTGGGTGTCGCGGATTGAAATCCTTGCCAAGCTGCCCTCACTCCCTCAGATTACAAAAATTGACTATTTTGATCAAGATAAAAAATGATAATCAGTAAGCGATATTTATTATTTTTTTGTTAATATACTAATATTATTATATTTATTTTAATAATTAGAATTTACTTTATTTAAATATATAAAAATGTGTAAGCGAATGGTACTCTGAAAGTATGCGAAAACCCAAACCCATCCCTCCTCGTCCGGACATTTTTCACTACACGAGCGCAGCCACCTTCTTAAAAGCCTGGACGGATTATCGCCGGGCAAAAGACCGCTCCCATAGCGCACGCGCGGTCGCCCGCGCCCTCGGATATTCCATGGGGTATTTCGCGCTCGTCTTTAACCGGCAGCGCAAACTCCCCGCCGAACTTCTGGAAAAGATGCTTCCCCACCTGGGCCTCGCCGAGCACGAGGTCAGCTACTTACGCACGCTGCGCGAAAAAGACGAACAGGATACGCTGGCCGGAGATCAGGAGTTCGTGCAGAAAGCGCAACGCTCGAAACGCTATCGCCGTTTGAATCCGCGCGAATACGAAGTCTACCGCTACATGAGCCAGTGGCTTTGCGTCGTCATTCGTGAAATGGTGGAACTGCGGCAAAAACCGCATAATATCGAGGAAATTCAGAATTTTCTGATCTTCGAAACCCGTCGAGACGAGATCCGCAATGCCTTGGATTTTTTGATTCGTAACGGCTTCGTCGAGAAAGCGGGCGACGGGACGCTTCGCCTCATCAACGAGCATCTAATCGAGTGTCGCGGGGACGTTTACCGTCTCGCGCTCGCGCGCTATCACCAGTCCATGCTCAATCGCGCGATCGACGCCATCGAAGTGGCCCCGCGCGAGCGTCGCACGCTCGAGGGACTGACGGTGGGATTGAGCGAAGCGCAGTACGAAAAAGCCCAAGCCATCCTAGTTGGCGCGATCGACCAAGTGATGGCCATGGCGCAAGAGCCCAGCGCCAAGGAAAGCGTCTACCACCTCGGAGTGTTGGCTTACCCTATCACCCGACTCACCCCTAAACCTTAATAATCATTTAATATCAAATAGTTACAGTAATGTTTTTCGGATTCCGAATTCTTTAATACCTGATAAAATAAGTACACTAACGGGCAGGGGGCCATTTGAAACTCAATCCATTCTTCATCTGGGGTGTGCTCATTCTTTCCGGCTGCGCGGGCAGTGGCGGCGACCTATCCATGGAACCGTCTCGAAGCGGTACGCGCGGCGGAACCCCCGAGGTCAGCTCTCCATCGGTGAATATCTTCATCGATCGCCGAAACATCTCGCTCGTCCGGGGCGAAGCATTCGTCACCCTTTGCATCGAAGCGTTTTATCTCTACCGGGTCGACGTCCCGGGAGAAAAGCGGTTGGCGGTGTCGGTCCCGCTAGCTCCGGAAGGAAATTCCAATACCAAGGCCGACTCGTACTACGAGTACACGATGTCCGCGAACAGCCGAGAGTTGTCGCTGCTTCTGCAAACCAACCTAGAAGACGGCAAGTACTTGGATGGGTACCTCGATTTGAGGGCCGGTTGCACCTATCAAACTCCCGTACACGTCACGAATCCTCGTGGGGAATTCGGCGTCACCTTCCCCACGGCGCGAATCGAGCTCTATGGCTTGGGCCGGATCCAAAATGGCGAAGGCGATCTGCAGCTTTACAGCCACGTATTGAACCGAATTCCCGGGGTCACTTCAGTCTACATGCTGGAGCAATTCGTGCTTGGCACCAATATCCTTCGTGCTAATACTGATCCTCGATAAATGCCCAGCCTCCTTTCCAACCGCTGCCCCCAATGCCACCAAGGCGAAATTTTTCGCGGGTTCGTGCTGATGAACGCCCAGTGCGGGCAGTGCGGACATCGTTTCGAAAAGGAGTTCGGCTACTTTTTAGGCGCCATGATCGTCAGCTACCTGCTGGGCTGCCTCTCGATCGTGCCCACCCTCGTGTGGCTCGTTTTCGTCGTTCAGTCGGGGCCGTTAGGCGTCATTCTCATCCCCTCCCTGCAAGTCATTATAATGATCCCGCTACTGTTCCGTTTTTCACGCCTGATCTGGATCCACTTCGACGCCCAAGCGACGAAGAAAATCGACGCCTAAGCCTCAAAATCGGGTACGTTTTCTTTGGAAAATTAACCAATCCTTCCCTGTAGATATCCCACCCGCGGAATTCCTCTCAAACTTGATTTACACGGTGCGTTATTCCATGGTACTTGGCCGGTCGAACTCAATGGGCGAAATCGCTCCGCGCGCAGGCGCGGTAAACCGGTGTTTTAGAAGGAACCCGACATGATCTCGAATAAAAATCGTCTTCACTCCCTGATCGCTTCGTTCGTCGCGGCGATCGTGCTGCTGCAAACCCCGTTTACGTACGCGGGCAACGGCCCGCTGCCTACGTGGATTTACGACGCCGGTCCAAACCCCACCGATCCGATGGGCAAGGAGCTGATCGATTTGAATTCCGCGATCCCTTACTACCCCGGCATTTCGACGATGATCGCCGGCGACCAGAAATTCCGCCCGGCCTTCGGCCCCATGCCCTGGCGCATGATGCAGCCCAAGAATAGCGTGAAAATCCTTTTCATCGGCCAAGACGGCACGCACATCGCAGAAGCCGCCGGTCGTCCCGCCACGGCCGGCTTCGGCGGCCGCGCGCAAGACTTGGCGAAGTACTTCGGCGTTACGTCCAGCGCCGCCTTCATCAACGCCTACGCGTTTACAATCCGGGGCCAGGCCATGTCTTTCGGCACACCGGTCATCGAAAACAAAAACGGCGACATGAAGATTTCCTACGGCTCCTTCACTGACAACCACCTATGGATGATCTCGAACGACCTCGAGAGCCCGATTCCGCAGTGGCGCAATGACCTCATCGAGTGGATCATCCGCAACAACCCAGATTCCCTTAAAATGATCGTGCTCTTCGGCGGCGCCGCCCAAAATACCGCCGCCGCTTTCATTACCGCCAACGGCGGCCAGGTCGGCACGAAGTACACCGAAGAACAACTCAAGAACATCCGCGTTCCCGAATTCGAAATGGTCAGCAACGGCGGCAACAAGGAAGCCCCGGTTCCGCAGACTCCAGAAGGCAAGGACCTTTACCTGGAAGCCTATCAATCCGACGCCGCCGCGCGCGCGGTCTTTGAACAGGAATTCCGCAAGGAATATCGCGACACTTTCCGCGAAGAATATCCCGTCGGCAAGCCGGTGGTCTTCACAGAGGCCACGTACAAAGGCGTGCGTTACCTCGGCACGGATCCTGCGATCAAGCAGAAGTCCCGCAACACGATCATGGAAACGATGCCGGTGATTCAGGCTATGTTCAAGAAGGCCTTCGACTCCGATCCGACCTCCTGGCAGAAGCGCATGGTGTTCGCCAAGGGCATCAACGGTAGCGGCATCATCCACCCCGCTCAGCTGGGCGGCTACGATACCGACAACAAAATGGTAATCAATGGCGAGAAAACCATCTCGCTTAAGGGCCTGAAAGTCGGCGGACAGATCATCAATCACGACATCCTGATGGTGCAGTTCCCGCACCCCACCAGTCTCAGCATGATGAACCCCCAGCAGGCATCCGAAGCGATCGCCAAAGATCTCGCCGCCTTCCCTAAGTATGTTCAACGCGGATGGAAGATCGAACCGGACCACGGCCAGGTCAATCAGTTCGCCGCTGGCAAGAAGTACCAGTACGGCCGCACGAGCATCGGTCCCGAATACTATGACTTCGGCGCCCCCGCCTCCCGCATGGTGGACGTCTCCGATGCCGTACGCCTGAACGCCAACGTCATCATCGTCGGCACGCGCGAAAGCTCGGCCTTCAACGAAAATGACCCGGCCATCCTGAACTCGCTCAACGGCCGTTACACCACGAAGCCGTCGGACTCGGAAATGTGGACGACTCGTCCGCGCAGCGAAGCCACGCGCTACACTTTCGACGCCGGCCCGGGTGAAGAATTCGCCCAGCTGATGATCGAAAACCTGCCCGGTGATGAGTTTTACGGCCCCCTCGAGAAGAAAGTCGAGCAGCTCGAGCGGCTCGAGAAGCAAAACAAGCTGCCGCCCGCGCAGAAGCCCGAGCTTCGCCAAGGCCAGCGCCTCACCGCCAACATGGACTACGGCCACTATCGCGGCACGTTCCAAAATCCGCGCGTGGTGATCTTCGCCGACCCGGCCGGTTACGACGACATCATCACCGCCCGCGCGCTCAGCGGTGCCCGTGGCCAGTACCTGCACGGCCTGATGAGCGACCTGGGCGTCGGCAACAACTACCTGGTCATCAAGACCGCCCCGTACGACATGGACGAAAAGAACATGGCGGATTGGGAGTTGATGTTCGGCAAGACCACCGGCTACCGGGATGCGCTCTTTCCGGCCGTCGTCAAGCATAAGCCTGAACTCGTGCTCGTGGACGGCGTCTACGCCGAGAAGGAAGCCAAGCGCCTGAACATCCCGCACGTCGTGATCACCCGCAAGGTGGGCGTGGCCGATTCCGGCATCAAGGAACTGGCCGGCAAGCTGCCGGGCGCCTTCGCCAAGGCTCGCATCACCGGCAAAATCCTCGACCTCCCACGCGCGCAGCTGTCCTACTACGCCCGCATGTGGGAAGGCACTTCGGGCGATCGCGTGATCCCGTCGAACCATCCGGATTACCGTGGTATCGCGTTTGCGGAAGTAGCCCCGAAATGGGCCACGACCCAGAAGTTCCAAATGGACGCCGCCGAAGTTCAGAAGGTCAACGCCTGCAACGCCCGCATCCGCGACCTCGGTCTGCGCATGGGCGGTGAAAGCGTTTCGAGCTTCGCTAAACGAGCCCACTAAGGAGGCGATCCCCATGTCATCGACCGTAAGCGCTAGCCACATCCTGGTGGAGAAAGAATTCGAAGCCCAAGACCTGCTGAAGAAGCTGGAAGCGGGCGAAGCTTTCGAGGCCTTAGCCAAGACGTTTTCCAAGTGTCCCTCCGGAAGAAACGGGGGGGCGCTCGGCACCTTCGGCAAAGGCCAGATGGTGAAGGAGTTCGAGACCGCGGCCTTCGCGCTGCAGCCCGGCGAAGTGTCGGGCCCGGTGCGCACGCAGTTCGGATTTCACCTCATTAAGCGCACTTGATTATCGATTAAGGGTTCCGCGCATGCGCTTAGCCGTGTTTTCATGGTCGTGGTTACCTCTGCTGCTTGCGTCGGCAGCCGTTGCCGCGGACTTCACGGCGGATAGGGCCTGGATCGCGGAAATCTCTCAAAAGTGGCAAGCCGCCGACCGTGGCGAGGTGACGGAAACACGCTTGCTGAAGTGGAAAGAGAATCTCCAAGCGAAAAAGGACGCCCGGCTTCCCGAACGCTCCCGCTATCTGAACGAATGCGAGGTAAGCGACCCTGGGGAGCCCTGCGACCCCAGTCGGGTAGTTCTATTTCGCGGCGAAAAATCCGCATATGACTGGCCCGCGGTATCGGGCTTCGCCCGCACCGTGACTTCCGGCGAACACCCCGTATGTAAAGGCTGCAAGCTGGCGGACGCGCACGCCGCCCTCCAGAAACTCATCCAAAAAATGCGTCCGTTCGCCTACATTTCCGACGGTGACCCGTACTATTATCTAGAAAATAAAAAATACTGGGTCTACGACGCGCTCGATGCCAACTCACGCATTGATCCCAGTCCAGCCAAGGAAAATCGCGGCGCTCCCGGAATTCCCTATGCGGCCGCCTTGCTTCAAATTCACCTCGCAGGAAGCGAAATCGCTTATGTCGATCGAAAAGGTAAGCCCTCCAGCCTGGACTCCGTGGTTTCATTTTCATTCGACCCCGGCGTGGCCAACGCCTTCGCCAGGGACAAGGAAAGAAAAAATCCGGGCAAGCTTTACCTTGCCTCTGTGCCCCTCGATAAATTAAGCACCGACTGCGGGGAAAAGCTCCCTCCTTCGGGTGAATTCGTCGCTACCTTTTGGTGCGATGAAATCGGTCTGCTCTACGGTGAGGAAGTCGAAGCCGACGCGATTGATTTCGTTAACTCCGCCTACGTATTTCGGCGCTATGATGGGTTTTAAATAACTAACCAGCGGATTGACGCTAGTTAGCCGAAACCGAAATGCGTCCCGCCTCGAGGGCTTCCACGACGGAGAAGCTGGTCACTCTTCCTGTCTCCACCAGCTGCGGATTCGCCTCGCTCCAATCGAGGATGATGATCTCCGAGGTCGCCCCCGAATTCACGTAGGCAACATTGCCGACTCCTGCGGCTGCCGCCCGCGCACCCAAGCCCGCGATCGAAATCGAACTCAGGGAAGTCACCGTACGGGCCGAAAAGTCGAGCCGAACGAGATGAACCTGGTTCGTACCCGGGTCGGTGACAACCATCTCATCCCCCGAACCGACGAAGATCGCTCGGCCTAATACGGTGCCCAGTGCCGCGCTACTAAACTGAAGCTGCAGCGCCCCGGTACCCGCGTTGATGGAAAATACATGCAACCCCGTGAGGCTCGTGGAAACCAGATACTCACCGTTTCTGGACAAAGCGATTTCGACGGAACGGGATGCGGGCGTCAAGTCGGCGCCCACCTGCACGAGAGTCCCGCTCGCGCCATCGACCGAAAACGCCCGCACGGCCCCGTTATCGTAGCTCCCGGAAAAAACAAACCTTCCGCTAGGGTGCACGGCCAGGTGGGCATTGGTCGATGCAGTGGCCACGGAGGATACGGCGGTCAATCTACCCGCCGCCGCGTCGAACGTGAATACTTGCACACTGTTGACTCCCGTCGAGGACGCCACGAACGCCAATGCGAGTTCGGGGCTAAACGCGATGGAGCGCGGATTTCCGGAGACCGCGGTCGTGGACACCGTGGTTTGCTCGTCGGTCGTCGAATTGATCCGCGACAAGATGATCGATTGGCTGGAGTATCCGCTGTACGCGATCAGATCCGTGTTGGGCACGAAGAATGGATAGTGATAAGCCCCGTCCAGCAGATGAAACGGATCCTCGAAACCACTCAACGCGCCCGTATGCTTATCGATCTTGAAACGCTGGCAGTAGTCGGACCGTTGGCAAGCCACCAGATACCGATGAAGCGTGGTTGAACGGTGAAAGACGGCGGAGCACCCCGAAAAGGCGCCCAGCGAGGAGAATGAAACGAATAAGATGACGATTTGCCGAAAGCGTTTCCTCACAAGCAATAAAGTTAACAACTATCCGCAGGCTTTCCTACGAAGAATAGTGGAAACGAAACGGCCCACCTAACGCCGCGCAACAGGCCTTACGAGCGAAGCCGCGAATTCGTTTCGTTTCGGCCACAATGAGCCGCCCGAGGATGCGGCCCCCTCGTCTATGGGCAGCCGACCGCATAAGCCGACAAGAATGCGGTGAAATCATTCGCGGTGAAGGTACCGCTAGCGTCGATATCCGCCATAGGAAGCTTGTGGGCGTAAGCGTTAGTCATGGATTGGAAGTCGTTCGCGTTCAGGTTACCGTTACGATCGAGATCGCCAGGACAGCCGTCGTTATCGACGATGGCTACCGTACCCGACGCGGCGGCGCCGTTCACGGCATACTCCGCCGACGGCGTTAATACGATGGTGACATGCTCCGTACGCTCCACTGCCGTATCGTTGATAGCCACGATCTCGCGCTCCACGAAAGTCTGGCCGTCCGGGATCACGATCGGGCCCGCGAGGGCGACGAAATCCACGCCGGCAACCGCATTCCCCTGAAGGGAGAATTGGATGCCGAGGTTACCCGCGCTCGTCGAGCGCGTGAACCGGATCCGCCCCTTCACTGAACCAGGACTTGCTTCGTCCGCCCGTGAACTGACCACCGCCAACGAAACCACCGGCGGCATGCCCGAGCTTAATCCAAACCCCGCGCGTACGAAGTCAATCACCGCGGGCGCCATGTAAGCCGGGCTCCAGTTGAAGCGTTGCATGGTTCTCAAGGCGGCCACAAATCCGTCGTAGCTCGCGGGCATGGCGCCGACGAAAGCCATGTAATGCTGGATACGCCGGTTCGGATCCGAAACGGCGGCATTCAGCTGGTTACCCGATGCGGTAAGCCCGCCGTAGGAGCCACTTTGCAGCGGTGATTCCGGCGACCACTTGTACGAGATGTTCCGCGTAGCCACCCCCGAATTTCCGTCGAAATCGAACGCGAAGCTAGCGTACTGGGCCGTGCTCTGATCATAAGCGACGATATTTTCAATCACTTCCAACCCCGATCCTCCATCAATCTTAGGCCCCCAGGATCGATTATACGGGTAATCGGCGAACATGGTGCGGCCTTCGAGCACGACGTTGCGAATGATCTTGTTGTCACCGGGGCCGCCGCGGCTGTGATAGAGGTTAGTGGCATTGCGAACGAAGAGATTATCTTCGACGATCCCGCCGGAACGGAACTGCGCTCCATCGGTTCCCGTGACGATGTTACGCAAGAATTTTACGGAACTGCTATCGAGCAAACCCCCATCCCCCTGCACATAAACATTGTGTTTGTAGATGTTCGGCCCGACCGTAGGGGCCTGGGACGACCCGGGCGTGGTGGGCGTCTCGTTGGCGGCCAGCCAGCCGTTGTGTTCGAAAATGTTCTCGATCATATCGATGCCGTCGACGCTCTGGATGTATATCCCTTGCGCCTTCCAGTAGTTTGCGGCGGCGTCGGCAATCACGTTCCGACGCAAGACGATATTCGAAATCCGCGTGCCATTGCTGGGATAGGTTTGGATCGAAAAATTCTCCTCGAACTTTTCTACGTACATATCTTGGAATTCGATATGAGATTGGGCCGTGCCGAGGATGCGAATGCCATAGGTCTCGCTCGTTGGATGGACGACGGACGAGGAAACGCGCAGGCCGGAGATGAATATGTTTCGCGTTCCGGAGTCGAAGCTAATGACCTCGTTGGAACCCACGAGCTGGGGACGCACGATTGAGCTGCCGTAAGAGCTTAGCACGAGCCGCTCACTCGGGGAGCGTCCATTGATTCGAAAACGGATACTCTGGGAACTGAACACGTCACCGCGCTTTAGGAGAAGCCAATCGGGATAACCGGAACGCAAAAGCGCCAAACCCGCTGCGATCGTCCGCTTAGCCATCGCGGGCGTAAGGCCGGAATTGCTATCGTTGCCACCCGAAGAGCTCACGTAAATGATTCGGGAGTCAGCCGAGGGGGCCGCGACCGTCCACCCATTCTTCACGGCGTAACTGAGGCTACCTTCGGTATCGTTGGCATCGGTACAGCCCAGGTCCTGCTGCCAATCGACCAGGCCATCGCCGTCATTGTCGATACCATCGGCGCATTCGGCGACGGAGTCCTGGGGGGACCCCGTCTCGCGCGGCCCCCCTTCCCGCGCGGGCGACCGGAAGGGTCGCGCATCCACTCCATCCACCGTAACTATCGACGATATTACCAAGATCCACGCGAGCGGCGCCGCTTTTCGTAAAATATTAGCCTTCATTTTTTCCCCTTAGATCAAGGTGACCCAATCCCAAGATCCAGGTTACGCCCGCCGGACGCCCGGATCAAAAGATCGGTCTAAACGAAGGTGGTAAGCGCGCACAAACGTTCACGGTTTGAAAAGCTTTACTTAACTATCGCGGAAACAATCCCGACGTCCACGGGTTGAGCCCCAAGCGTTACACGGGTAACATAAACGGCCCCACGTGACGGCTACTCCGCATCCTCCGCTACCTGCTTATTCACGCCTTGGGTCTCACGCTCCCGCTCGCAATCGGTCTCGTACTTGAACACGAGGAGTCTTCTACCCTTGGGACCTTTTTTGATCGCGCACGCTCGACAGGGAACGCCGTCATTGCTCCCGCAGGAAGATGTCTTCGTCGGACAGGTCCTTTCCTGGAGAATTTTCCGCTCGGACTCCACATCGATTTTTCGACAGATGTCGATATCGCCCTGCGCACCCGCAAACTCCAAAACCGCATACTGCCCGTAAATCTGGAATCGTCCCGACTTAGGCTTAGCCCCGGCCGTCTGCACGAAAAACACCCATCCGATTAAAATCCAGGCTCGCATCATAGAGCCCCTACGCTAACAGCGATACCCGCGTTGGACTAGCGAACGATCGCGGGTACCCACCTCAACTACCCGGTTCGGCTGGGTTTTAAGGGGTGACCTTAATTCTTGACTAAATTACACAAATGTAAGATAAGAAGCTGATTTTTGGAGGCTTTTTGAGTCCAACTCGATTTATTCTGACTCTTATCTTATTCGCCCCCCTCGTCCAGGCGGGACCCGAGGACACGGTCACCCTCTGGACTCAAACCCCGATTTCAAAAAAAGAGATGAAAGAGCTGGGCGGGCTCAGCAGTCTTGCCTTCGCGCGCACGATCCGCGAGCGCTATCAGGTGCGGACATTCATCTGCGAGCCCGGGCCAGAATCCTTCCGTCAGTACAAAGAAGGAAACAATCCCGAATTTAACGGAATCAACGCGCTTGAGCCCGATCAGGAAACCCTGAAAGCGTACTGCGAATCTTACCGATCGGACGAGACGCAATCTATTTCCGGAATATTTCTCCGTCCAGACAACGCGTTTCAGCCGAACGAATCCCTGCCTAAGCTCGTGCGTCCTTACCCCATCCTGCTGGTTTTCGCGGTGTCGCTGCGGGAATCGCTCGTGCACGAGTTCATTCACTATCTGATTCACCGGGCAAGAAATCCCGTCGCCTTCCACCGGCTCGATCAAGAATACGACCGCTGGTTCGCAAGCCTGGAACCGATCTCCACGCGCCAAACCCAGCTGGGCGAAATCGCCGAAAAGCGCGATTGGACCGCCGACGAAGAACGGGAGTGGAATCTACTCGAAATGAAAACGAATCTCGTCCAGCTAAAGTACCTTCCCCACCGCGATGGCGAGGAAATGGACGTTTATCGTTACCTGGTGGAAAACGGCGCCGCTTTTCTGGGGATTTGCGCGGACGGTATGAAAGGCTCTCGCCTGGGGTTCCTATCCCGCCTCCAGCCCCTCGTCGGTCTCGTCGAGCGCATGGCCGCCCTTCCCGCCAAACTGGACGAGCTGGCGCGCTTGACCCGAAAACCCGTAACCAACGAAGAGAAATCCTTGCTGACCGAAATGAACGCGGCGGTGAACTTGGCTAAGCCAAAGCTTCGGGCGTCCTACGAGTGGTTTGTGAAAGCAGTGCCCGACGAGGGGCGGTTCCTTTCTCGGTACGCGCATTACCTGACCGACCCAAAAGCGACTATTAAGTAATAATATCAATAAAGTATGGCCAGCGCCTGGCGGCACGCCTCCTCCCACCCCCGCGTTGCAACTTTTGTCTCTCGCACGCATCTATAGTTACGAAGGAGCGCTTACGTTAGGGACGTTGTTTGCTCTAGAAATGCAGGTAAACTGGGTGGCGATGCGGCCCTCAGATCATTCCAAAGCAGCCAGTGACGACGAGCTAGTGGATTCACTAGTGAAAGGCCAAATGGCGGCTTTTGACGAACTATATGGCCGCTATAAGCGACTTGTGTACGGGTATTTACACCGCATGCTCGGCAAACGTTCCGACCTAGCCGACGATCTATTTCAAGTAACCTGGTCCCAAGTGGCCCGCAAGGCCAGCACCTACAAGGGACCGAATAAATTCCGCGGATGGCTGCTGCAGATCACCAGAAACGCCGTGAATATGCACTTCCGTGATCACGAAAAGATCGAAGGCGAGAGCTTGGAGGAAGACAAAATAGAATACGCCACTCCCGTCGAGCTGACCGTACCCAGCTTTGAAGCGGACGTGATCAGCCGTCACGAGTTGAGCCGGGTACTGCATGCATTAACGCAGCTACCTGAAAGACAAAGATTGGTAATTACTCAGTGGCTGACCGAAGAGTGTTCGTACGAAGAATTAGCCCACTCCCACGGACTCTCGTTGGCAAACACGAAGTCTACCCTGTTTCGGGCTCGGAAAGCTCTTTCGGAAATCCTAGGAAGGGAAAGCGATGAGTAAATGGTCAGATGATTTTGAAAAAAACCCACCGTCACGGCTCGACGCGAAAGTACGCCGCCAGGTGGCCGAAATCGTGGGGGCCGAAACGTCGATTTGGCGCATGCTTCCCTCCTTTCCGAATTGGAAGATGATCGGAGTCGGCGCGGCGGCGTTAGCGATCGTGATGGCTTGGCAGATCAAGACGAAACTTCAGTCTACTCCTGAGGTTCACGACACTTTAGCCCAAACGGTCCTGTCAGATCCCCTGGCATTAGCGGACCAAGAAGTCTTGGTCGAAATGGAGTTCTATCTTTATTTAGACGTACTGGAGCGCTGGAATGCATCGGAGCGCTCACCGTTTTATTTCTTCCCCGAGGCGGTAGCGGATGACGCGCCGGCGGGACATTGGGAAGAAACCAGTCTGGAAGAAGTGGCGGCGGAGTTGACCGCCGAGGCAGCCCGTCAGCAGGAACAGCGGCTAGCCCTACAAGTAGACCTGCCGAGGGCGAAACGCGACTTTTCGCAACGTCCACCAGAAGCGCAAGCCGCGATCGTGCAAGCGAATCAGCGCTGGCGACAATTGACGCCCGTCACAAGGGCAAAGACCCGATTGAACCACCAGAGATACGTCGCATTTACTCCATCAAAGAAGTCCGATCTACGCAGAAAATTCGCGATCTTCAAGGCGCTCTCCCAGGCGGAGAAAGACCGCCTAGTTGAACGCATCCGAAAGGGCGCATGACCGTGAATTCGCTGAAAATCGCGCATCGCATACGAACCGTCGCGCTGATTGGGGTCACGGCTTTCTGGACCGCTTGTGGGATCAAAATAACCGGGCCGGGTTTCGGCGCTCGAAATGCGTCGGCGGTTCCGGGAACGCCACTGGTGGTGAGCTCCTTGAACAACATAAACGCCGGTACCGCCACCGTATCATTGCTGACGACCAGCAATAACTCCATGGTGGTCTCGGGATCGGGATCCGCCGCATCCGGCAGCGGGGGCACTGCCTCTCCCGCCGCCGCCGCCGTTTCGAGCACGATGGCCGCTTCGGGCAGCACGACCAGCACTTTACTTGGAACAGACACTCGTGAAGTCGAGGTAAGCGTTAACGCCACTCTCGAGTCGGACGCGACCAATGACTGTTCGCTCCTGGGTGACTTACCGGCATCCTGGATTTGCGGTCTACCTTCGTTCTTTGTATCCACGCTGGACATCTCCCGCTCGGTGGATATGGTGGTTCGATTCACATCTCGCCTAAACGGAAGCCAAAACGTCGTGGACCTCGTGTCTATCCCGGTACGTAAGTTCG
This sequence comes from Bacteriovoracia bacterium, assembly GCA_050251055.1. Lineage (GTDB taxonomy): Bacteria > Bdellovibrionota > UBA1018 > UBA1018 > JBFWNL01 > JBFWNL01. The sequence goes on along the minus strand of JBFWNL010000006.1, from coordinate 146,654 downwards.
TGGTGGAGGCGACCGGATCAACCACTGGCAATACCAACGACGAGCCCTCTCCCAGGATTACCGTGGATGGCATCCATTACTTCAGCGCCTCCAACGCCATGGGCAACTCCAAGCTGTATCGTTTGGATGGGCTTTCTCCCGTCAATGTAATCGATGCCCTCGGAGCTGGCTCGAGCGACATCTACAATACGCTCACGGAGTTTTCCGGAGGAATTTATCTGGGAGCCTCCGTCTCCGCCGGGGTGACGAAGCTCCGCAAGATATCCGGCTCGGGAGTAGAGCAAGTTTCCAATATTGTAGGTGGCGGAACGGATTTTCCCATCATCTTGGGGCAATTCGCGGGAAATCTTTACTTTTCTGCCAATAACGGAGGGGCCGGACAGCCCCGCCTTTATCGAACGGACGGCAGCGGTATTCACCTAGTATCGGCGACCACGGGAGCGGCTAGCGACGCGATCTCGACTCAAGGATTCGCGGTACTAGGAAACTATGGATACTTTGTCGCCAGTGACGCCACCACCACCAATCGTCTCTTTCGGACTGACGGTACGAGCGTGGAGCTGGTTTTTAATTCAGGATCCGCAGGAAACGACGGCGTGGATGCGGCAAAAATGACGGCCATCGGGAGCTACGTCTATTTCGTGGGCCGCAACGCTTCCGGGAAAACGAAACTGTTTCGCACGAATGGGACATCGGTTTCCCAGATTTCCGACATCGCCGGGGCGGCTACAGCTGACTCACCCAGCAAACCCGTAGAGTACGGAAACGGCGTCTATTTTACGGCGGCAAATGCCGCCGGAGCAGTCAAGCTCTACCGATATGATGGAGATCACGTGTCACAGATCGTCGACTTGGTCCAAAATTCGGCGCTTTCCGACAACATCACTAGCCTCACCGCCGCCAACGGATATCTTTTTTTTATCGGCTACGAAGCCACCGGAACCTACCTAAAACTCTACTCTTACGACGGGACGACCGTGCGCCAGGTTTCGAACACCTCCTCCACAAATGACTTGGTAACCGGGGCCCCGTTGCAGGCATTCGCCGGATTTCTGTTCTTTGCCGCCGCCGACAGCGTGGGCCTGGTGCGCTTGCACCTTACGGATGGAAAGCAATCCTTACGGTTGGGGATCGGCCAATCCGTAGGACATGATGTGGTGGCCGCGGCGCCCAGATTTTACGCCGACAGTCGGTACCTCTACTTTCAAGGCTACGCCAGCGACGGAAACCGGCGGCTGTTGCGCGTCTCGTACTGAGCTAAAATACCAGCCTCGCTCCCAATCCAATTTGGCGTAGACGCAAGCCACGCCCCTCCTGCGTAGCGGAGAGATGCGCGTATTCGAAATACAAGCCCCAATGATGGCTCCGTCCCGGAACATTCGGCAACTCCAGCTCCATGCCCGCGGCAATCTCCCGATTATTGAGAACCTGCCAGCCCGCCTCATTGGTGATAGGGATCCACTTGAGATGAAAGCGCAATACGTGGTCGGACGGAAAAAAATACGCAAACTCAGGGATGAACTGAGCGCCGACAATTCGATAGCCAATATCGGAAGGATGACTACTTAGGGTCCCGGACACTCTTCCCCCCAGTTGAAAACGAAGCTGAAACTTACGAGGAAACCAAGGATAGGCATAAGTACCGCTCAAGGCTGCCTCATAGAAGCGAATTGGATACTCGTTCGCGCCCGCGGCAATCATCAACGGGGTAAATCGTCCGCCGAATTGCGCCCGCCACTCTTTGGTCTTGGTCAGCGCGTAACTCGCGCTGTAGCGCAAATCCAAACCGTACTCGGAGATCTGCCCGTATCCGTAAGGATAGTAGGCTACCTGAATCGCTCCCAGGCTCAGGCGTTGCTGCCACGGAGAATCCCCGTAAAGCGCGGTTTGGCGCGCATTGAGCTCAACCAGCTGGGGAAAGTCCAGAACGACTTCCTCATCCTGCACCTCCCCACCCGGACCGATCGCCTGCAAGGTGATTGAAGTCGTCACGTCTTTAATGGGCCAGGTAATCGAAAAATTCCGATCTTCCCCGGAGGCGATTCGCTTTCCCTGCACAAGCAACGCCCAGTCTTTTCTCAAAAACTTTCCATTTAGTGTCGCCACCCATTCGCCGGCGATCGACCCGCCTCGGGGGGTCATCGGAACCTGATCGTCCTGCCACTGAACCACGGAGGTCTGGCGTGCTTGCACAAACTTAAACAGCTCCGCGGTGAATCCGTCCACCCCACCCACACCCAGGTGATCGCGACTTTCCATGTACTGCTCTTCCTCAAGAAAAGGAGATTTTTTGGCAGGATGTTTTTGATCGACGGAGGCACGCGGGGGCTGGAGGTAAACGGTGAGGCGCTCACGCTGTTGGTGAGGACCAAGCGCGATGAAATCGATCGCTCGCGGAAGCTCACTCGTCGCCAAGGTAATCTCAAAGGCCAACTTCTCCGCTACGCCGGAGGAGTTTCTGCGGAGGGCGTAGTAGCGATCCCCCGACCCCTTGTACAGAAGCACCCAGCCCTTTCGCTGGTACGTTCCCCGAAACACGACTTGCTTCGCATCACCGCTTGATGGCAACGGGGCTGAGGGAAGACCAAGACCCTCAATCTGACCCCCCGACAGGCGAAAACTCACCCCACCAGGAGCGGCGAAGGCCGAGGAAGCAAGTAGAAGTAAAGCCGTTAAGATCAAGCAGCCAGACATTAGCGGCAGTGAAACTATGTGTCAATTCCTACTAAAATGAAGTCGGGCTGCAACTTTTTCGTAGCTTCCGCATCGTGAGGAAAGTGCGCCTACCTGCATTCGCCATAGCCTATGGGGCACTTTTTTTTTCTTTTTCAGCGCAGGCATCGAGCGCGGACGACCCCCTTTGGAACTTAGGCGCCCAAGTGGACGTTTACGCACGCGACGCCAGCTCAGATCGATCGTTGATTAGCGACATAGAAATGAAATGGGGCCCGGTCGAGCGATCGGATCATTCCGCATATAAATATCGCGTTCCCCTTTGGTTGGAGATACCCGAAACGAAAACCCGACCCTATGCCGTCCCCGTTCAACTGAGCCATCTAGCTTTTGTAGTGCGTGCGCATGATGGACTTCCCATATCCGGATATCAAATTCACCCGGAAGACCTCTATCCACTCACTGAGAAAGCAAGCCGGGAGCGACCTAAAAACATCGTGCTTTACGTCCGGCACTACGGAAAAGACCTTACTCCTTACGCAGAAGCGATTTTCAAAAGCCATCGAGTTCGTCTACGCGTTCAAAAGTACGACACCATGGCGGAAGCCCCTTACTATTCGGTTTCTCGTGCGCCTCACCAAATTCGAGTCCTCGATCAAGGACTCCCCTCCCTCTATGAACGCTTGCGGATGATTAGAGAAGCCAAGTACTCCATCGAGCTAGAGTCGTTCGAGCTAGGGCGCGATAGGTCCGCTAGCCTGATTTTGCAGGCACTGGTGGAACGCGCAAAAGCCGGAGTACGAGTTCGTTTCCTCCTGGATCGATCCCCGGGAACCGCTTTCCCTGATGAAAATCAGACCGGATCGCTGGCTAACGCCGGCTTGAGTTTTCGTTTTTTCAATCCTTATCCTGGCCTCAACCCCGCACAGCTTCGGAACCATCGAAAGCTAATAATAGTCGACGACCGCCAAGCACTCCTAGGGGGAAGAAACTTGTCCGATCAATATTTCAATATCGCGACCACGAAAAAAGTTTATCAGGACCGGGACGTCTGGGTGAAAGGGCCGATTGTTCATCGGATTCGGGCTACCTTTGACCGGATTTGGGAATCCCCCGAAGCATTACTTTGGAAAAATTCCGACCGCCCCTCCTCGCCTTGGTGGCAAATAAATCGAGATTCTGAAGGATTGCGCAAATGGGTCGAAATAGGAGGTCAACGCGAGCACGCCGCGATTCGAACCTTCGATGTCGATGAGCTGATTTTCGCGAGCGACCGACCCGGAAACTGTTACCGGGGCAGAGTCACCGCGGGCACGCTGGCGAGCTACATCAAAAATGCCCGCGAGGAGATTTGGGTCGAGAATCCCTACGTGATACTACGCGGGGAAGTCGCCGAAGAAATTCGCGCCGCGGTCCGGGATCGTCACGTGGCGGTAAATTTAGTCACCAATAGCCGTTACAGCTTCGACGATGAGTATCTGGTCCTGGCCAACATCATGGAGTCCGAATTACCGGGCCTGGTACGATCAGGGATGACGGTGTTTGGATTCGCGGGAAAAACTTGGGGGGGCAACCCTCGCTCAGAGCTTCACGCCAAAACAATGGTAATCGATCGAACCACCTCCATTATCGGATCGGCAAACCTCGATCCACGCTCCCTTGAATATAATCTAGAGCTACTGCTGATCGTCCCGAATGCTCCCGCCGTGGCGGAGGCCCTGCGGGAAGTGACGATGACGCGAGCCCGCGATTCCTACCGATTGGGGGCAGATGGAGAATACGACCACGCCGGCGACTCGCCACTACCCCGTTCAAAATCCGCAGAATTCGAGGCGGGCTGGCAAAACGTCATGACCTATCTTTTTCGGGGATTTTTTTGACCCGGGTCGTGATTGACCCACCCCTTGGCAGGTAAAATTTAAAAGCGGTGCAACCTGGCCCCATTCCTCCGCATCTCCCATTTACGATCACAAAATGGGGGAGCAATAACATGAAAGACAAGCGCGTGTATTTCGGACGGATGGGGGCGTGTATTCTGTTTTTTTTCGGCGGCGTCACGACCGCCGGGGCGGATGACCCTGGATCTTTCGCCTACATCAGAGTGGCGAAGAATTCGATGGAGCCCCGCCAGCTGGTCTGCGACAACCAGGTCGTGATGACCGCAATTCCGACGGTCATGCCCGGTGTAGGCGTGGTGGTGAACTGTCCGACGGGTTACATGTCGAACGGCGTGTGCACTTGCCAGATCCGCGAGAATGTATGCAAACGCGGGAATACTATCGGGCTAAACGCAGCGACCCTTGGCATCTGCGGTGAATCACTGAACGCGAACCGCACTGGTACGACGGTTTCGGCCGGTGACTTCAGTGGCGCCCGTTGGGTCAACACGAATTTCAACTCCGCCGCCGGTCGTCCAACCCAGCTCAAGAACGCTAAGCTGTCGGACACCTACATCTACGGCAGCACATTCTCGGGAGCCGACCTCAGCGGCCTACAATGGTTTGGCAATAAAAATCGCGTAGTCTACTCCGACTTCACAAACGCCAATCTCTCGGGAATGAAGGCCCTCTTGGGCGACGTCTCTTTCGGCGCGCGTGCGAGTTACTTGCAAGGGTATCAGATTGTTAACTACATCTATGGTCACTCAAATTTCAACGGCGCGAAATTCAATCAAGCTTATTTTTCTGGACGTGCTGATTTCTGGGGAGGGACCCTCAACGGCGCCGACTTCTCAGGTGTCTACGCAAAGGACGGAATCGCATTTCACTTAGCTAATGCTTCGGACCTAATCGCCCGAGGCCTCCAGGCAGAAATGCAGGTCGACGCGTCCAATTTAAACCGGATGGATGCCACGGGAGCCCAGCGGGCAATATATATCAATGCCTCGTATGTGACCGGATTGAAAGCCGTCGGCATGGGAAGAGATTCTAGACCGAAAGGGAGCGACCCCCTGAATAGCGGACTGGCCGAAGAAGAGAGCCGTCTGGGCGACGTGGTGACGGAAGATAAAAAGTCCGCCGATGCTTACATTGGGCTCCATCTCTACAGCTGGAGCCAACTCAGCTCGAATGTGGGATCTCTCGTCGGCGCCGATGTTCGCGCGTCCCATCTCGACATGCTCTATCTATCCGGCTACGTACAAAGCTCGAACTTCAGTGGTTCGCACATTGACGACTTGCAGATTCTAGACGGCGGCGCCGGCGCCTACATGTACCTCGTGAATATGCGTAATCTAGAGGTCCGCCAAATGACGGTATCCGAGCAGCTCTACTCGACGGAGTTAAACGGCAGCCGGTTCGAGAAAGTCACCATTCTCGATCGAGCTAATTTCGCTACCGTGAACTTTTCGGATGTGAAATTTGGCGAGGCCACGGTGGGCCAGGTGCAGAACTGCGCCCAGGCGGCGGGCGTTTCCTTTCCGGGTTCGATTTTCAACGCGGGAACGGATCTGCGGCAAGCCAAGCTGGGAAAGGTCGATCTCTCCGGAGCACCCACCTTCGGACAGGCTCAACTTACGGGCGCGCGCTATACGTCCTGTACGGTTTTTCCTGCCGGATTCAATCCGCAGGCCAAGGGAATGATTTTGCAGTAATCACTCCCAAATTACTGCCGAAAAGGGGGGAAGTTTGCTTCGTTTAGCAGCCTTCCCCCCTCTTTGCCTATCGGCTCAATTTTTTCTAGCGCAAGGGGGACTATATGGATAGCAGGGGTGTTATCGGCGTAAAGGGGTTTTCTTTCCTAGAGGTAATCCTCGCCATGGCCGCGCTAGCGATCGGTACGTTAGCAATCGCGAGTTCCGTGCTCGGGCAAAGACGGGTGCTCGAGCAGTCCTCGCGTCGAGTCGATGTAAACTCCGACAAAATACACCTGTCGGAAAGCCTCCGATTGACTAACGCTTGCACCTGCTCATTACTGGGAAAGTCATTAAATATCTCGCGAGAAGGCCAAATCGACGAAGTAAAAGTAGATGGCATATTTTCTTACTCGCCGGATTGTCAGGAAAAAATTCAAGCGATCCTCGTCCCCGGACCCCACGGATCGGTGGTATACGAAAGCATCTCCGTGGGAGGTTTTTCAAGAGTAACTGCCATGGGTGATTTGTATTCGGCAAAAATCGAAGTAATCGGTGCCCTCGATGCCAACATTACTGCGTCGGCTAGCTCAAAAGTTCGAATCTCGGTTCCCATTCATGTGAGAGTTGCGGACGGGAAAATCGAAGGCTGCACCACGTCCAATTCCGCATCGACACAAAGAGGGGGCAACTACGAAACGCTCGTTCGACACACGCAATCTGCCGCCGAGCCACCCGCCGATTACTGCCAAACGCAAATGGGAAAAGGAAGCGGCTGGGAAGAGCTGTGGCGTGGATACAGCTTCGCCGGCGCGATAAGCCTATCCTACCAGTCTGTGTGGATGTCCCGGGGCCAGGACCTCTCCCAGCCGGGTGCATGTTTGCGCCACTTCGATCCGGGCGGAATTATCGGCTGCAACGGTGCGGGGTGCCTCTCTTCCTCTACCGACGACAGCAGTTATAGCCTATGGATTTCCACAAAAGCCTTCTCCGAAGCCACCCAACCCGGCCCAAACGCGGACATTTATGACCCTGCCGTGGTCCGCCAAATGGTCAGTCGCTGCGTCGTATGCGGCAAACACACGTCCCGTGTGATTGCCGTACACAGCCAAACCAACGATACCCCCGAATGTCCGCCCGGCGACCAGTGGCGATCTCTTTGGGAAGGCTACAGTTATTACGGAAGCGAGCGGACGGATGCTCAGTCAAACCTAGCCGGCAGCGGGAGCTGCATGCCGGAGTTTCTTCTCCACCCAACCGCTCAATGCAACGGGCACCATTGTTACGCCCACAGCGCGTATGAGAACGGAAAGTGGTTGGCCGCTGGAATGCAAGGCACCGCGCCAGCGCTCGGGGGATCCTCGACCGGAAATGGCTACTACGCAGGGGGAGCCGCCCAACTGGCCGCGCAACTTGTCTCTAGATGCCGAGTATGCGAGCGTGAGTAAGGCGACTCCTTCGGTTCATGGGGCTAAATTCTGCTCGAGGAGGCCTAGCGAAAGGGATCCACTTACGGTAAAGACCGATGAATCATGGCCGACCTCCGCCGCTTTGATTTATTCGCCGATTTACTCGTCGATCGCTTTCCCGAAGCACGCCGTATTTTCGACGTTGCGGGTGGCATGGGAAAGCTCAACGAATCACTGACCCGCCGGGGCCGCCAGTGCCTGACCTTCGATCGCCGTCACAAGCACTTGGAGGTTCCGTTCGCCGAGCGTGAATTCACGCTGACGGAGCCTTGCGAGGCGGATTTAGTGGTGGGCATGCATGCCGACGGCGCGACCCGCATCATCATCGAGTATGCGGCCAAACACCGAATCCCCTGCGCCGTCGTTCCTTGCTGCAGCGATAACTCCATGTCCTATAAACCCTGGATGCGTCATCTCGACGAACTGGCCCGTACCCTCGGCATGCGGACGGAGGAAACGACGTTGCCGATGCAGGGGCGGGCCCGGGTGCTGCTGGCGTTTCCTCAGGCTTCCTAAGCTTACGTTCGATCACTTTTTGAATACATAAAAAAATTTTTAATTTTTATTATTTTTATAAATATACGTATTTATTGTATTTTTAATTACAAATTATTACATACATTTTGACACATTGTATATTTTTTTACTCGCACCTACCCTAGAGCTGTCTCCACTTTTTTACGAGGTGTCTCATTCGTACTGCGCACTATCTAGCCATTTCACTCTTCGTAACTCTCACGCCATTGAGCGGACATACCGACCCACGCACGATCCTCCGAAACTCAGTGGCGCCGGAGTCTTTGGCGGCCGGACCCTATCAAATCGAACTCGCGAAGAATCCGCTCACGCCCGAGCCCTTGGCCGACCTCACCGTCTTGCGCGTCGATCAGCCCGAACTGCTTTACGTCATGACCGGAACCGTGGGAACCGACGACGCTCCGATCTACGTGAGTTCTGATCTCGTGCGCTGGAAAAAGCATGGATATCTTTTCGGCGGGGCCGAGCGCTTTAACCGCGGCTACCCCAAAGGTAAGCCACTGCTCTTCAAAACCGGAGCCCTCTGCCCACGCAGCGTCGGCATTCACCATTCAAAAACATTAAAAAAATACGTGGCCTACTTCGGCGCAATCCCCGTGGAAAACGGCCGTTGCGGAAATGACCGGGACATCCAGCTCTATGTCGCCACGAGCGACTCCCCCACGGGACCATTCGGAACGGCGACCGGCGAGCCCTTCGCTCTATCCGCAACCTGTCCAAAACTATCAAAAGGACTCGAAGGATCCTATGACGGCTCGGTGGTTTGGAATCACTCCGGCGCGCCGTGGCTCGCTTATTCCCGGGTGAACAAACAGGGATACGCGACCTATCTCACCCGGCTTCGCGCCAATCGTCCCACGCACTTGCTTTGTCAGGACACCAATATCCCTAAACGACTCGTTTCACCGAAAAATCCGAAACTACTCGAAGAGCTCTCTCGTTCATCCGAGCTAGGGGATTTCAAGTTGGGGTTCAACTACAACCGGGAAGACGCGCCCCTGAGATACATCCATGGCGTAATCGAAGGGACCGAAATATTCTGGCACCCCCTCAAGCATCTTTATTACGCCATTTTTTCGGCCAACAGTTATCGCAGCAGCTACTACCAAACATTTTGGGTGGCCGCGAAAAGCATCCGCGGCCTTCGGGATCGTGCGAAGAACCGACTTTCTGGTCGACACCTGCTAATGTCCGGCACTCGAAACGTCGGGCACGGCTCCGTCGTGGAGGGACCCGCCGGCGATTTCTACTACGTCGCCCACGTGATGCCGACCCAGGAGCTCTGCCGGCTCGAGTCCAGCCAGCAACCGCCCCGCGCGTGCGCGCGCTACCCCTATCTATTCCCAATGAACTTTGAAGACCGAGGCGATTCCGAAGGCGCACCCTTCTTGGCGCCCACCGTGCTGGATGAGGTCGAGGACGTATTCACCGAAGTCATCACCCGGCGGAACAGATAGGTAGTTCTGAATTTCCAGTCAGCCACTCGATGTACTCGAGAGATATTGCCTGAGTGAGGGACCCGCCGGCGAGTTCCGCAGGCTTGCAAAGCAAGCCGAGGACTGTCTGAGCCCTGGTGGGTATGAAGATAGGGAAGGAAGAAATGGTCGGTACTACGGCACTTCAATCATTTTGGGCACTTGCGCGGGTTTTGTAGCATGAATGTAGCAGAGCTATTTCTGTTCATGTGAAAATCAGGGTTTCCGACCAAAATTTGCCAACTGGAGTAGGGGTTTTGTGCCTATTTCTTAACGTAAAGTCTATATGTTTGTTCGAAGGTCAAATCACCTAAGGAACCGGCTTCGACAATATCGATACCAATTTTAGAAAAGGTGATGATGCGATTCATTGTTACCCCGTCAGAGACAAGATCACAATCGCACATAGAAAGAGCGCACCGGCACGTACCAATTTTTTCGTCGTTGTGTATTACATTTGCAAGTCCCTTCGAGACGTACTCAAAACTCTCGTGCGCGACCCCGTGGAATACTCCGGAATACGTGTCAGTAATGATATTGTTTCTATCGATTTGGATTTCAATTTCCACGTGATTTTTTTCGCCAATCGACGTGTGAGAGTATCCTTCCCCTTTCCAAACGCCGGCAGGTAACGTTTCGCTCAAGTCATATTCAATGTATTTAGTCGGCGGTTGCTCAGGCCCGGAATTTTTAGGACCGCATGCGCACATCAAGCAAACGGCAATAATAGAAATGAAAAATTTTTTCATAAAAATATTCTATCTGAATTGACACCAAAGTATAGACATCAATGTCGACCGCTACACCAATCTTTTAATTCGCGCCTTAACTCTTGAAACCGCATCAATAGCGGTCAGAATCTGAAGATTTCAGCTCCCAAAGAGTGGCTCCTCAACTCCCCAATCTCACCAATGCATGTAGCATTCGTGTAGCAAATATGGAGCATACTGGTGAAAACTCGAGAAATTTTGTAAAATCTCGAACTCCCTAAGTTACATCAGGCTCTTTGATATTAACTACTTAGTTTGTTTGTGTTTTTCGGTCAGCCTGGAGTGATTGAAAAAATTTAATGGTCGGGACGGCGGGATTTCACTCACCCCATCCTGGGGTTCGCCCCTTCGGGGCGTTGCTTCGCAACGTGCGATTTGGCCGTCGCTGCGCTTCCTTGGCCAAATCGTGAACCCACGTGCTCACTCCGTTCGCGCGTTCGGCTTCACCTCACCACCGTCGCGAACATTTCTTCCTTCCCTAACTTCAGACCCGCCGGCGAGTTCCGCAGGCTTGCAAAGCAAGCCGAGGACTGTCTGAGCCCAGGTGGGTCTGAAGTTAGGGAAGGAAGAAATGGTCGGGACGGCGGGATTTGAACCCACGACCCCTTGCACCCCATGCAAGTGCGCTAGCCAGGCTGCGCCACGTCCCGACTCTAAAAGACGTGATAACGGATTAACGAGTACCCAAGAACGCGCGGACTTTCAAGCTGAGAAGTCGCTAACTTAACGCGGCGGGCGCAATTAGTAGGCGGCGGCGACCGCGAGGCGCGGTTTTTTGACCACTTTTTTCTCTTTTTCTTCCGTGGCCTTAACGATCTCGTAGTGGGCCGGATTCGAGAAAATGGCCGCGAGTAGCTTGTAGTGCAGGTCGTGGCCGGAGCGGTGGAAGCGGAAATTGCCTTGGATGGCGAAACCGCCGAGCTTCAGATCGCCAATGGCGTCGAGCACCTTGTGGCGAACGAATTCATCCGGGGTGCGCAGACCGTCGGGGTTAAGTACGCGGGTGTCATCAAGCACAACGGCGTTCTCGAGCGATCCGCCGCGGGCAAGACCCATCTTCTTCAAACCCTCGACGTCACGAAGCATGCCGAAGGTACGGGCGGAGGCGATTTCTTCGAAAGCGCCGCGGCCGTCTTGATAATTCAATTCTTGGTAGCCGATGATCGGGTGATCCCACTCGATCGAAGCATGGATCTCAAAACCCGAGGAAGGCTCCACCACCGCCCACTTTCCATCGGCCTTCACTTCCACGCGCTTCAAGATATTGAGCACGTTACGGGGCTGAATCTGCGTTTGCAGGCCCACGCTCTGGATCGCTTCGACGAAGGCTTGCGAGCTGCCATCCATGATCGGAACTTCGGGGCCGTCGACGACGACGACGGCGTTATCCACGCCCAGACCCGCGAGTGCCGCTAGCACGTGCTCGACGGTGGATACGGTGACGCTGTCACGGCCAATCGTCGTGGCCAATTGAGTGCTCTTTACGTTTTCGTAGTGCGCGCGCACAGAGGGCGCGCCCGGCAGGTCGGAGCGGACGAAGACGACGCCCATATTCGGGTTCGCGGGCTGAATCGTGACTTGCGTGGTTTTGCCGGAATGAAGTCCAATACCGGAGAGGCTGACAGGCTTTTTAATCGTTCTCTGATGCATAGCGTTTCGAATCCCTTCCTGTATGGACCGTAAAGATATCTAGAGCAAGCACTATGCCTAAATCAGTTTACTTAATCACTCAACCGATCTGATTTTGGCGGCCCGTCGAAAAAAGGATTTTATTCAGTGATTTCAGCGACTAACAAATTATAGAAATCGAGTCAAATGAACAACGCTCACTGGATTATTTGATGCATCGAGTTAATTACTCAAAACTGTGTTGTTTTGGTTACACCCACATCCGGAATACATGTGTGATTTCGGTCACATTTAGAAATCGAGGCTGAGATTCTGCGGCGTCGGAGCCCGTTGGGCCGGCACCCCGATCTTCAAATGCTCGTATGCCGCATTCGCAGCCACACGCCCGCGGCTGGTGCGCTGAATGAGGCCTTCCTGAATGAGGAAAGGCTCGTAGATGTCTTCGAGAGTGTCGCGCTCTTCGCCGAGCGCGGCAGAGAGACTTTCGATCCCCACCGGTCCACCGTCGAACTTTTCGATGATCGTGCGCAAGATTTTTCGATCCATCGGGTCCAAGCCCCGATCGTCAATTTCAAATAACGTCAACGCGTCCTGCGCGATTTTGCGATCGAGCTTACGCGCACCCGCGCGCACCTGCGCGAAATCGCGCACGCGCTTGAGCAAACGATTAGCGATGCGAGGCGTACCGCGCGAACGACGGGCGATTTCATTGCAGCCGTCCGCTTCAATCTCCAAGCTCAACAAGCCCGCGGAACGCGCAACAATCTGCTCGAGCTCATGGGCGGGATAAAAATCCAGGCGCAGCTGCACGCCGAAGCGGTCACGAAGCGGGCTGGAGAGCAATCCCGTGCGCGTCGTCGCGCCCACCAGCGTGAAGCGCGGCAGATCAATGCGCAGGGTGCGAGCCGACGGACCCTGACCGATGATAATGTCGAGCTTGAAGTCTTCCATCGCGCCGTAGAGCACTTCTTCGATCATCTTGGGCAAGCGATGAATCTCGTCAATGAACAAAACGTCGCGCGGCTGCAGATTGGACAAAATCGCGGCTAAATCCCCTTTTTTTTCGACGTTCGGGCCGGTGACGATGTGGATCTGGCTACCCATCTCGCGGGCCACGATGTTCGCGAGCGTCGTCTTGCCCAAGCCCGGTGGGCCGGCCAAGAGGACGTGATCGAGCACGTCTTCACGCGCGCGCGCGGCTTCTATGAACAAGCCCAGCTTTTCTTTTATTTTTTCTTGGCCGATATATTCACGTAGGAAACTCGGGCGCAGCGAAAGCTCCTGGTGCTCGTTCTCGCCGCCGGCGACGCTGGCCTTCGGATCGACCAACCGCTCGTTACCCAACCTATTCAGAGGATCGATAATATCCGTCATAACTGTTGCAATGCCATCCGGATGAGGTCTTCGGCCGTTTTCCCACTCGAGGCGGCGACGTTTTCCATCGCCTTATCGAGCACGAGGGCGACCTTGGTTTCCGGGAAGCCCAACGACACGAGCGCGGCCTTCGCATCCATATACACATGGCGGCTAGAATCCTGGCCCGTGCGACTCGCTTGCAATCTGTCGATCGCATGGATGGGCGCCCCTAGCGCGGATCCAAATTTTTTCTCGACCTTGTCCTTCAGCTCGAGCACCACGCGCTCAGCAGTCTTCTTGCCCACGCCCGGGATGCGAGTCAGGAAATCTTTGTCCGCTTCCACAACCGCGCGCAGCACTTGCGCGGGTTCCGCATGCGAAAGCACCGAGAGCGCGGCCTTGGGACCAATGCCGTTTACGGAAAGTAGCGTGAGGAAGAGATCCCGCTCAAGCGTGGTGGAAAATCCGTAGAGATCAAAGGCGTCCTCGCGCACGTGCGAATGCACGTAGAGCTGGATCGCCGAACCCGGCAAGGATGCCTCATAATGCACCGAACGCGGAACGAACGCGGAATAACCCACCACGCCTGAGTCGGCATGGCCGACACCGACGAGCAGCTTTCCTTCCGTGCTGACTTGATTATCGAGGATTTTTCCCTGCAGGAAACCGATCATTACGAACGGAATCTCTCAACGTTTGCGGTGCCAGTCAACTAGAAGTCAGGGCGTAAGTTAACGGCGCTTCACCTTACGCTCCGAATCAAATCGACCGCCGTAAGCGCCGCCAAACCCGAGCGATTCGGCAATGGTCGGACGACGCTTGGACCCACTGCGCAGGGAGCTGGCGCCCGCGAGCGAGCGCGCCAGAATATTCTGCACCGAACGGTGCGCATGACAGACCGCCAACGCCAATCCGTCGGAGGCATCCCAGCTTTCGAAGTCCTTCGGGCCGAAAAGCAGCTGCAGCGCGCGCGCCACGTCTACCTTATCCGCGCGGCCGCTACCGGCGATGGATTGCTTCACTTCCGTGGGGCTGTATTCGGCTAGTTTTAAGGAATGGGCCGCGGCGCTCAATAGCACCACGCCGCGTGCCTGTCCGAGCTTCAAAGCAGACATTGCATTTTTAGCGAAAAAGACCTTCTCAACCACGAGGACCTGGGGACGCAGGCGCTGGATCACACCGCCCAATGCCTCGTGAAGCGTCAGCAGGCGAGCGGGCATGGTTTCTTGATCTTGGTCGTCCTGCGCGGTCTTGCCGGGGGCCAGCAGCTTAAAGGTGCCACTCGCCACGTATTGGACTTGGTTCCCGACCAAGTCCACGCAGCCATAGCCCGTCAAACGCGATCCTGGGTCGACGCCTAAAATTCTCATGCAAGCCCCCCGTCCATGCGTGGTTTACCGCTGAGCTTAGCGTACACCGGTACGCGCGTTCCGTCCACGACCCTGGACGGGATGGAATCAGAAAGAGCCGCGAATGCGCTTCTTTGCGCCAGCGGCGCCACGAACGTCGATTTCGAAATCGACGCCGTTACCATCCGCGTCTTGCGAGACGGCGCGGTGAGCCTTCACCAAAGTAGCCGGATCGACGTTGGAAACCATCCACTCGCCCGCTTCATTGCGGGTCAGGCGTGCCCAGGCATTCATGCGATCGGCAGCGGGAAAAAGCTTCAACGTCATGATCCGACGGGCCGTGACGAGGTTACGAAAGAGGCCAGAAGCGGACTCGACCTTGAACCCAATCATCTCGCCCGACGAAACCAGCAGGCAATCCGGCGTGTACTTGTTCGCCTCGGCTTCAAAGCGGGCCGTGATCCACAGATCATTGCTCTTGCTCACGGCGCCCTGCGGGCCAGCAAGGCGTGCCTGCGCCTGCCCAAGCAAAGCGCGGACCTCGGTCACGCAAACATCGTACTCGGCGCCGCCGTCTTCGCCGGTTACGGTGTGCCTATAAGACTTCACCGTCGCGGGAATCACCGAGCTTTGTCGGAGCGTGACGGTGAGCTGACGGTCCGCGGAAAGCCCGGTTTCCGCGGCGGTCAAGATGCGGTTGCCCGTCCACGACGGGGCGGCGAACGCGTTCGCGGCCAGGGTCAAGACACTCAAAGAAAGGGTGATGTAACGAATCGTGCGGTTCAACATATTTTATTACTCCTTGAAATTAGTGCAGCGGCTTGTCGTAGATGCGATAGGTCTTCGTCTTCTTCGCATCCATCGCTTCGAGCGCCTTATTCATGGGGACGTTGTCTTCCAAGATCCAAGACGCCTCGCCCATCGGCATGCCTTGGGCGGGAGAGCGCTTGAGGAACTCTAAATACAGCAATGGCCCCAATCCGTATTTTTGGTATTCCTTCTTGATGCCCAAGGTCAGCACGCGCGCGCGGCTCATCGTTTTGCGGCGGCCCGGCCCCTTCAAATTCCAAAGGAGCTTGAAAATACCGGTCGGGAACAGCTTCCCGTCGGGGATGGTCTTGATCGCCTGATTCACGTCCGGCAGACCCAAGCCGAAAGCCACGGGCTTCCCGTCCACTTCCGCGAACAAGAACAGCTCCGGATTCACGATGGGCTTCATTTCCTTGGCCATGTGACGAAACTCTTCTTCGTTCATCGGCACGAAGCCCCAGTTCTTCTCCCAGGCGTCGTTGTAGATCTCGATGATGCGGTCCACTTCCTTTTCGAAGTCGCGCATGTTCACGGTGCGGAACTTGACGTTGGACTTGCTCTTCAGGCGCTCGGCGTGCGCCACGAGACGCTCGGAGAACTTCACGATGCGGCTATCGATGGCGTAGGCGTACAGATCCTTGGATTTCGCCAGACCAAAGCCTTCAAAGAGCTTTCCGTAATAAGGCGGATTGTAGGTCATCATCACCGACGGCGGGTCGTCGAACCCTTCGACCAGCAGCCCGCACTCGTGGTTCGTGCTGGGGTTCATCGGCCCGCGCAACGTGGTCATGCCCCATTCCGCCGCCCACTTCGTCACGGCTTGGAGCATCTGATCGGCGAGCTTCTGGTCGTCGATGGCTTCGAAAAACCCGAAAAAGGCGGTTTTCTCATCGTGAAACTTGTTGTGAGCCTCGTCAATCACGCCCACGATTCGCCCAACCACCTCGCTTCCGCGATAAGCCACGAGCGGGTACATCGTCGCATGCTTGAAGAAGGGGTTTTTATTGACGTTCAGAACGTCACGAACCGCGATCTTGAGCGGCGGCACCCAGTTCGCGTCGCCTTTGTAGATCTTCCAGGGAAGATCAATGAAGTCGTTCCACTCCTGCTTCGAGATGACCTGCTTAAGCTGATACATGCGCGGAAACCTGGGCTCCGGCGCGAACGCCGAAGTGAGTTTGGGCCAGGGTGGCCAGTTCTTCGCTCCGGCCCGCGTTGCCCAGGATGCCAAACTCGCGTCCGAGCTTCTCGAGCACTTCGAGCACGTAATCAAGGTCTTCCGCGGTATGGCTAGCCATGTAGCTAGTGCGGATGAGCGCGCAGCCTTCCGGCACGGCCGGACGGGCGACCGGGGTGGCGAACACGCCCATCTCGTAGAGCTTGGCCACGAAGGAGTAGGCGGTGATATCGTCGCCGATCAGCAGCGGGATAATGGGCGTCTGGCTGTTAAGCGTGTTGTAACCCATGCCGGTGAGCTCTTTCTGCATCCGGCGGGCATTTTTCCAAAGATTCTCGAGATGCTCCGGCTCTTCCTGCACGATGCGCAGGCACTCGAGCACGGCGCCGACGGAGGCCGGCGGCATGGCGGCGCTGAACATGAACGGCCGTGCCTTGTGCTTCACGTAATCGATGACGTCTTTGCTGCCGGCCACGAAGCCGCCAATGGAAGCGAAGGACTTCGAGAACGTGCCCATGACCACGTCCACCTGTTCGGACACGCCGAAATGATGGCCGGTGCCCTGGCCCTGCGGGCCCAATACGCCCAAGGCGTGGGCGTCGTCGACGTAAACGCGACAATCGTACTTCTTCGCGAGCGCCAACACTTGCGGAAGCATGAGGATATCGCCCGACATCGAGAAGACGCCATCGGCGACGATGAGCGCGCCCTGGTACTTGTCGCGCGACTCGGAGAGCACGCGTTCGAGGTCTTCCATGTCATTGTGACGAAACTTGAGCGTATCGCCGATGGCCACGCGCGTACCTTCGATGATGGAAGCGTGGTTTTCGCGGTCGCTATAGATCACGTCCTTCCGACCGACGAGCGCCGAAAGCGTGCCCTGATTGGACAAGAAGCCCGTGCTGAAGACGAGGGCGGAATCGTAACCCAGATACTTGGAGAGCTTGGCTTCGAGCTCTTCGTGAAGGTCCAGGTTGCCGTTCAGGAAGCGGGAACCCGTGCAACCGGCGCCATAGACTTCCACCGCGCGCTGGGCCGCTTCGATCACCTTCGGGTGGTGGGTCAGGCCCAGGTAGTTATTAGAACCGATCATCACCCGGCGCTTGCCATGCGAAACGACGTTGGAGCCGGTCGTGGATTCGATCGGACGAAAGAACGGATACAGGCCAGTGGCCTTCAAAGCCTTGGCTTCTGAATAGGTGAAGCACTTGTTAAATAGATCACGGTCCCCGATACCAGAGTTATTCCCTACGTTGCTAGCTGACATAACTATCGAATTTCCCTTTTATTCTGGTTTGACACTAGGGCCCAAGCGCTAGCATCAAGCACGTATGAGCGTCAACTGAGTTGTAAATAGGCGAAATCATCAGTCAACTACTGGAAATGATGGGTAATTTACTACGCACCCGCATGCCGCATTGAGTCGAAAAAACGTCCTGATTTCAGGCTATCTCCCCCCGGACACCATTCAAGATTAGGAACCTGGTTTTCGACGAAAATTTCTCAAAAACCCCTCAAGTCCCACCGCCAAATGCCGATAGGACTTTAGAGCCCGTGCACGCCTAGCCGTGTGCCCGGCACTACCTCGGCAGGTAGGTTTGAGTCCGTATGTTAAATAAAGTCAGCTCCGCGCTCGCGAAATTCATCGCGCCCGTCGCGTCGTCCAAAATTTCCTCCGACACCGGCTCTCCCCATCAAAATGGGGGAAGCTTTAAACGCTACCAACCGGAAAAAGAAAAGTCCGATCCCCAGCTCCGCCTCGTAAAACCCAACGACGGTGAAGCTCCCAGCGGCCAGCACCTTCCGGCCGTGGCGATCAAGAATCTCAGTGTCGCGCACGCCTTCATTCAGCTCTTCAATAAACTCAAAGAACAGCGCGGGAAGATCTCCCGCTGGGTCGGCGCCCACACTTACCAAACCGCGGCCAAGCGCCAGAAGCGCGCGGGCAAGGTCCGTAAGGGCACTATGCTCGACGAAAAAATCGGATAACGTTTGGCCAAAAAAAAACGGCCAGGCTTTCACCTGGCCGTTCTCGCTTTCCAGTCACCCGGAAAAAAACTGCTCGTTAGGACGACTTCTTCGTCCAGCCGGAGATGCCGCCTTTAAAGTGACGGATGTTGGTGTAGCCTTCCTTGCAGGCGGCCGTGGCGGCCCTTTCCCAAGCCGTGCAAGCCGGACCACCGCAGTAAGCGACGATCATCGTGCCCTTGTCGGCCGGGAGCATCTTGGAGAAATTCTTCTCGTTGGCGGCGAAGTGGATGGCGCCGGGAACGTGATTTTTCTTGTAGCTGTCGGCGCTGTTCACGTCGACGATGAACGCGGATTTCTTTTCCACCATCTGAGTCAGTTCGGCCTTCGTGACTTCGCCGAAATTCGACGCATCCGAGCAATCCGTATTCGCCAAAGCGACGCCATTCATCAAAGCCAAGCCTAATACTGCGCTGAGAACAACCTTCATAACACTCTCCTTATTGTTATTTCAGATACTGCAGGGTTTCGGCCACGCCAGGGTAGCCTTCATAGAACCAGTAGACCCACGCGGCCATCATGATCGAGTGACCGATAAAGATGCCCGAGTGCGCCCACATTTCCACGCGGTCGGAATTTCCTTCGGCGTAGCGCTTCCAGTGCATGGCTTCGTCGATGACGCTGTACATGACCGAGAGACCCGTGAAAACGAGCGCCGGGACCGCAAAGAAAGCGCGATGGGTGTACGCGAGGCAAAGCAGAACGCAGCTCGTGATGCCCATAAAAATCGTGATGTGGTGAACCAAGGCTTCGCCGGATTTCAAGGCTTCCTTGTATGCCGAACGGTGGCCGATCGTATCGAACGAGATCGACAGGATGAAGATCGCGGTGCCGATCGGCACGTTCCACGCGTAGGCGGGATACTGCACGTTATTCACGAAACCCACCATCATGAAGCCCAAGATCGAGAAAATCAGGCCGCTCATGAGGCCCACCCAAGCGAAGTAAACGTACCAGTCTTCGCGCTCGAAGTACTTGAAGCGACTGGCGTAGATCACGATGTCGCGCAGGTAGTTCTGCCCCATCAGCTTGTCTTCTTCAGTGCGAATATAAGGACGGCCGCTCGTGGCGCCCGTACCGCGGGTGAAATTCATTTTTTTCCCCGAACCCGTGCCCGAAGGCGAAGTCGTCGTGGTGGTATTCATGAAAACCTCCAAATGCCATCGATGGAAACCGGCGCCCATCGCTTGAAAATCCGCCCGGGCACCAGCTTTAAGACCCTGAACGTCCCATATGTTACTAGCCAAATTTTACGAGGGAAAGATGTAAATGCGCGGCGATCCCAAGCTTGTCCACCGCGGCCGCGCACGACTCTGCCGATATACGAATAAATCTCACAGGCGGACGAAATGGCCCATCCCGAACGGAGCGGGAGATATTTTAGCCCACTTTTGCCTTTGGCGTAGCAGCGGTCCGCCTCATCCAAGAGACGGGCGACCATCTGGACAACCTGGTCGCGATTCTTGGGGTCCATCAGCTCCGAGCGTTCCACTCCGAATTCCTTTAACCAATCGAGCGGCAGGTAGATCCGGCCCATTTCGTGGTCTTCCCGGATGTCGCGGGCTATGTTCGTGAGCTGCATGGCCATGCCCATGGCGGCGGCGTTGTCGAGCGCGCGCGGATCGCTCACGCCCATAATGTGGGCCATCATCAACCCCACCGTGCCGGCCACATAGTAGCAATAAAGTCGAAGGTCATCGAAAGTTTGATAGGTCGCGCGGTGCACGTCCAAATCCATGCCCTTCAATAGATCCAGTGCGTACTGGCGAGGCACGCCGAAGCGCGTGACCGCGTACTGGAAGGCGTGAAACACGGATTCCGTTTGTGGCTCACCGTCGAATGCGGAGTTCGTCTTGCGCACGAGCTCGGCCACGCGTTGGGCCTTCATGCGCATGGCTTCGTCGGCGCGTAGCCCGACGATCTGATCGACGTTGTCGGTGGCATCATCGCAGTAGCGGCACCAGCCGTAGAGAAAAAACGCGCCATACTTCACGTTCGTGCCGAAGATCTTCGCCGCCGTGGCGAAACTCTTCGAGCCGGCGGAGATAATTTCCTGCGCGGTCTGCTGGATTTCCGGAGTGATCGTGAGCGCCGAAACCGAGACCTCCCGCGACGAGACATCGGCCACGCGCCGGGCATCGTGGCCCCCAAGCGTGGTCGCCACGCGAGACGAAGTCGAGTTCTCGCGGGTTGAGCTGTCGCGGTGGAGGCCCGGTTCTAAATTCACTGCATCGCCTCGGGAGAGCGGCCGGTCTCGACTGGACGGCGAGTATGCGCCGGGCCCGCGTGCGTGGCGCCCGAAGCCTTACCCAAGTGGCCCGCGAAGTCCTCGATCACGAGGCCCGCCGTGGCCTTGCCGGAGTTGATCACGCCCGGCACGCCGGCGCCCGGGTGGGTACCCGCGCCCGCCACGTACATGCCCTTGATCTTGTCGTCGCGGTTATGCGCACGGAAGAAAGCGCTCTGCAATAGGTTCGGCGTGAGCGAAAAGGCCGCACCCAAGTGCGAGTTGAGGTCCTTCTCGAAGTACTTCGGGGTGACAATGCGCTGGCTGACGATGCTCTTCTTCAAGCCCGGCATGTACTTGCTTTCCAGATACGTCAGGATGCGATCGGCATATTTCGGCGCTTCCTGGTCCCAGTCGACATCGCAATCGCCCAGGTTCGGTACCGGCGCGAGCACGTAATAGGCGTGCTTGCCCGCAGGCGCGAGCGAGGGGTCGGTGACGGTCGGATTATGCAGGTAAAGCGAGAAGTCATCGGCCAACTTCTTGTTCACGAAGATGTCCTTCAATAGCTCCTTATAGCGAGGCCCGAAGATGATATTATGATGCGAAAGATTGTCCCAATTGCGGTCGGTGCCGAAGTAAATCAGGAACAACGACATCGTGTAATCCTTGCGCGCGAGCGAGCGGCGCGTGGAATCGAGCTTCGGCTCCTTACGCAGGAGATCTTTATAAGTGTGCATGATCTCACCGTTAGAAACCACGGCGTCGAATTTTTCGATCGTACCGTCCTTCAGCTTCACGCCCGTCACGGCGCCATTCGCGGTCGTGATCTCGTCGATCTCGGCGTTGAACTTCACGGTGCCACCGATGTCTTGGAACAGCTTCACCAAAGCGTTCACCAGCGCGCTCGTGCCGCCGATCGGGAAGTGCACGCCCCAGTTGCGCTCGAGGAAATGGATCAACGTGTAGATCGACGAGGTCGTGAACGGGTTGCCGCCCACGAGCAGGGTGTGGAAGCTGAACGCCGTACGCAGATGCGGGTCCTTAATAAACTTCGCGACCATCGAGAACACCGAACGTGGCGACTGCAAGCGCATGAGCTGCGGCGCGACCCGGATCATGCTCCACCAGTTCAGGAAGGGCACGTGGACGAGGTTCGTATAGCCTTGTTCGAAGACTTCCTCCGAATACTTCAAGAAGCGCTTGTAACCTTCCACGTCGCGCTGGTTCTTCGCGCCGATTTGCGAAAAGAGCTGTTCGTCGTCGTTGGAATAATCGAACTTATAGCCGTCATCGAAAAGCAACCGGTAGAACGGCATCACCGGGACCATCTTCACGTACTTGCTCTGGTCCTTGCCGGCGATATTAAAAAGCTCGTCGATGCACTCGGGCGCCGTGATCACGGTCGGACCGGCGTCGAACGAAAAACCGTCCTGTTTGAAGACGTAGGCGCGGCCGCCGGGCAGATCGCGCTTTTCAAAAATGGTGGTTTTGAAGCCGGCCGCCTGCAGGCGAATCGCCACGCTCAACCCACCAAAACCGCTGCCAATTACCGCTGCTTTCTTACTCATATGCACCAATCAGCCTTTCCACTTGTTCTTTGAGAATCTTGAGCGCCGCGTGGAACTCGGGTTCCATCTCGAAATGTTCTTCCAGCTTCCTGAAGGACTGCATCAGGAAGTCCTTCGCCTTGCGTTTACCGATGTCGCGCAGCGGATTGGCCTTGAGCCATTCCGCGAGGTACGACTCGTCCGGTAATTGCTGAACGGCGTGCAGGAAAGCCTTGAAAACGGGCGCCGGGAAGTTTTCGGCGGCCACGACCCACACCCAGGAGGGGCGGCGCAGGTAGAGATCTTCGAACTGCTTGAGCGCCTCGGGGCTTTTCGTGGGGCGCGCCTTCAGGTTGCCCAGGTCATCGAACATCTGCAGCGCGATGCCGAAGCGGTGACCGAACTCGTCGAGCGCATCGATGCGCTCGGCCGAAGCCTTACCCAGCGTCGCACCAATGGTGAGCGCGAGCGCCATGAGGGCGCCGCTCTTGAGCTCAAGCGAAGCCATGCAAACGGACGGAATTTTTTTCTGCGGCAGCGTATCGACCGGAATACCCACGTCAAGCGCCTGACCGTAATGGGCGCGGATCAAGGTACGGTGGCAAAGCTGGTAAAGCTGTAACTCAATCTCGGCGCTGAGGCCGGCTTCGCGGATGATCTGCATGGGCCAGAAATAAAGCCAGTTGCCCGCATTCAGCGCCATCGGAAGCCCGTAGCGCAGGTGCAGGGTCTCTTTACCGCGACGAACCTTGCTGTTGTCCTGGATATCGTCCACCACGAGCGAGCCCGCGTGCAGGGATTCCAAGATCTTCGCGCCGCAGGCGCAGAGTTTTTTTTCTTCGGCGGTGAGCTTGAGATGCGAGCCCGGGCCGTCGGCCAACGCGAAACCCAGCTCCACCATCTGCCCGCGGAACTCCTTGCGCGGACGTTGGAACAGATCTTCGATCGGTTCGTAAAGCACGGAGGACAAAAGTTCGGAAATATTTCCGGACGTGCGAAGCTCCAAAAGCTTCTCGAGTTTCTTCCCCGCCGGGAAACCCGTCTGCGTCGTTTCGGCTTGGCTCAAACTAACTTCCCCAATTCAGTGTTTTGAGTTCACTCAAAGAGACAACCCAGAGCGCGAGAAATCGGCACCGGCGGTTTGCCACTCAGCAACCGCACGCGATCCGCGAGGGTCATCTTTCCAGCGTAGAAACGCTGAATTAACCCCTCGGACAATCGATAAAAACGCTCGAAAATCTTATAGCGGATTTGGGGGTCAGCCGCAAAGAAAAGCATGCGGTTCAGCAGGCGGTAATAGCCTTCCTTACGGAATTGCTTCTGTTCGTATTTCTCCAAGAAATTCAGGAGGTTTTCGGAGGTCAAGGGAGTCAGGCTCGCGAGCTCTTCGGCCAACTGCACGGCTTCGGGTAGGGAGTATCCCGTCGTCGAATGAAAAAATGACGCGCGGCTTCCAATAATCGGCACCCCGACCACGAAGGAGGCATCGCGGACGAAAATCTCCTGGCGAAGCGGAATCGGCAGGATGCCGATCTCGTGGCGGATCTGATGCTGAACCTTCCAGCCGTGGCGATGGGCGTAATCGAGGATCTCGCTTTCGTACTCCTTGAAGTCGACATCCGGCGTGGCCGAATAGCGCGTGTCTTCAATCAGCAGCGAGGTTTCGCTCCAGGGGAGGAGATAGAAAAAACGAAAGCCGTCACGCTGCTCGCAGGTCACGTCCATGATGGTCGGACGCGTGAGCCCATGCGGGACGGAAAGCTGCAGATCGATGCCGACGAACTTCTGGTACGCGACCGAACCCGGCACGATGTCGGCGAACCCGCGCGCGTCGATCACGCAAGCGGCCTCGAGCTGCTCGCCGTCGGCCAGCGTCACCCGATGCGGAGTGAGGCTTCGCACGTCCGCGTTCAAACGGACGCGATCGCCGAGTTTAGCCAGGAGCACTTCGTGGAATTTTTCGGATTGAATGGAATTGTAATCAGATTGGAGCGTCCGCTCGTATCGCGGAAACCAAACGTCGTAGCCCTTCCAGGTTTTCGAAACGTATGGCCTCACCCAATCGTACTGAGCGGCGGTGAGATCGGTCGTGTGAAACGACCAGGTATGATTGCCCCCGAGCTGCGCGCCCTTCTCGAGCATCAACATCCGGGTGCGTGGCCACTGCGCCAAGATACGATCCGCGGCCAACCCCGCGGCCAGCCCGCCCCCCACGAAAATCAGGTCGTATTGGCTACGCGTCGCCGTCACTTTTCCACTCATTTCTTCTTTAATTTGGCTTCGATTTTCGCCAGCGTTTCCTTGCCGTCGATTTGCCAGCGCGCCTGATAAAGCGGATGCTTGGCCATCTCCTTGCCCTTGAGCATCGCTTCGACCAACTTCTTCGCCTCTTCGTACTCTTCCTTATCGTAAAGGAATTGGGCGTAAAGGAGCTGGTTCGCCGGATAATCGGGGAACCGCTTCACCGCGAGCAGAAAATGCTTGCGGGCCTGCGACGAAGAACCGATCGAGATGAAGCCCGGGGCTTCCTGGTAAAGCTTGGCCAAGGTGCGATCGGCCGCCGCGTATTCGTAATCCGGGTCGATTTCCTTGAGTTTGAACATGGTTTCCTGCATACGCGAAATCGTGCGCAAGCCAGCCAGGTTCTTGTGGATCTCGGCCAAGCCACCGTCATTTACCGCCGACCAAAGCAAGGCGCCCGGATTCTTGGGGTCTTGCTTCAACACCTCGAGCGCCTTGTCGCGGCCGCTCTCGAACATTTTTTCTTTCTGCTCCTCGTTGTCGATTTCCTTGGCGAGAAAGAAAAGCAGGTTCGCTTCTTTCACGAGGCGGACCTTCTCGTTTTTTTCCGTCTGGGGGAGCTTGGCGAGCTCCGCGCGAAACTTGGCGGCGATGTCGGTGTCCGCCGCGCCTTGGCTGGAGGACAAGCTCAGCAGGAGCCCGAAAATGACCGTAATCAATTGCCTCATGATTGTTTCCTTATACACTGGCTTATACTGGCTCCGACAGAATATCCACCAGGGCATCTTCGATGCGCTCGAATGTACAAGAAAATCCAGCTTTTATCGCCCGTTCCGGAAACACCCGCTGGCTATCCAATAGCACTTCCGACATCTCCCCCAACGCCGCCTTAATCGCGAAGGCCGGCGCTTTTAAAAAAGTCGGACGCCGCAGTACCTTGCCCAACACCCGGGAAAACTCGCGGTTGGTGACCGGATTGGGGGCCACCGCGTTAATGGGTCCCTGAAACTCGGACGAGGTCAAACAGGAATCCACCAGATGGACCAGGTCGGCGATGTGGATCCAGCTCATGTACTGACGGCCCGATCCCAGCGGGCCACCCAGCCCGGCGCGAAAAATCGGCAACATCTTAGGCAGCGCGCCTCCGCCTTCGCCCAGAACCATACCGAAGCGAAGCGCGACCTTACGCATACCCCCGGTTTCGGCGTCGGCAAAGAGCGTGGACTCCCACTCCTTGCAGACATCCGCGAGGAACCCGTTTCCGGGAGGAGAAATCTCCGTCAGCATCTGATCGGCGCGATTACCGTAAATGCCGATCGCGGACGCCGACACGAACACCTTGCAACGATGTTCGTGGGACCGCTTCAACGAATCCAGGAGCGATTGAGTCGTGAGCACCCGAGAATCCCGAATCAACTTCTTCTGCTTATCGGTCCAGCGACTGGCGACGGACTCACCCGCCAGATGAATAACGGCGTCCACATCGCGCAGGGCTTCCGCCGGCACCGGGCCACGCGTGTAATCCCAGCGAACCGCGCGACCAATCGCCGCCTTGCCCGAGCGGGTCAGCACGACTAAATCGTGGCCGCGCGCCTTCAGGTATTCGCAGAGGGGGCGGCCTACGAAACCCGTGGCGCCCGTCAGGAGAATTTTCATCGAATGCCTCTCGCGTGGACTGGCACTAGGCGAACTTCCCCGTGAGCGGCTCTCCGCCCAGCACGTGCAAATGCAAGTGGAACACGGTCTGTCCCCCGTGCGCCCCGGTGTTGATCACGCACCGATAGCCTCCGGGCCAAAGCCCTTGAGCCTGCGCCAGCGCGGCGGCACGCTCGTAAAGCTGGCCCATCAGATCACGCCCACCTGGGACGCCCGGCGCGAACGCATCGGCCACGGAAGCGACGTGACGCTTCGGCACCACCAGCAAATGGGTCTTTGCCTGCGGCTGGATATCGCGAAAAGCGATGAAATGCTCATCATCCAAGAGCTTCTGCGATGGAATTTCACCGCGGATGATTTTGCAAAAAATGCAGTTGTTATCGGTAGCTTGCTCGTTTCCCATCCCGGGAAATCAATAAACTCCCGTTCCATGCGCGTCAATGGATTTGTCTTTTATTGAATACGCACCACGTCGGCGCCGAGGCTTCGAAGCTTCTCTTCCATGCGCTCGTAACCGCGATCCAAGTGGTAGACGCGGTTAACCACGGTTTCTCCCTCGGCGCACAGCCCGCCCAGGACTAGGCTCGCGCTCGCGCGAAGGTCGGTGGCCATGAGAGGCGCGCCGATTAACTTTTCTTTACCACGAACGAGCGCGCTCTTCCCCCGAATGGTGATGTCCGCGCCCAAGCGCTGCAACTCGGGCACGTGCATGAAGCGGTTTTCAAAAATAGTCTCGGTGATCATCGAGGCGCCGTCCGCCGTGCACATCACCGCCATGAACTGCGCCTGCATGTCGGTCGGAAATCCGGGGTACGGCAAAGTCGTCACGTCCACGCCCTGGGCGCGGCCGCTCCCATCGAGCTCCACGCCGTCCGCGTGCCGCTGGATCTTCGCGCCCGCGGCTTCGAAGCGCTCCAGCACGGCTTCGTAGTTCTGGTAATCCAAACCGTTCACGCGCACCTTCCCGCGCGTGATGAAACCAGCGGCAAGATAGGTACCCGCTTCGATCCGATCCCCCATCACCCGATAGCGACAGCCCTTGAGCGCGCTCACGCCTTGAACCCGAATCTGCTCGGATCCTTCGCCTTCGATTTTCGCGCCCATCGCGCGCAAAGCTTGGGCGAGATCCACAATCTCAGGCTCGCGCGCGCAGTTCTCCAGCACGCTCTCGCCTTTGGCGAGCACCGCGGCCATCAGCACGTTTTCGGTGGCGCCCACGCTCGGCATCTCAAAGGTGACTCGATTCCCCACGAGCGCCTTGGCCTGCGCACGTACATAACCTTGCTCGAGCTCGATCTTGGCCCCGAGCTTTTCCATGCCGGCCAGGTGCAAATTGATGGGCCGCGCGCCGATCGCGCAACCTCCCGGTAGGCTGACCTCGGCTTGGCCGTAACGCGCGAGCAAAGGCCCTAACGTCAACACCGAAGCCCGCATCTTACGAACCAGATCGTAGGGCGCATGGGTGCCGAGCTTCACGCCCGATTTGACGTGCGCCACGTGATCCTCGCGCTTCACCTGCGCACCGAGATGCTCCAGCAGCGCGACCGTCGACTCGATGTCCTGCAGCTCCGGCATCTGCTCGTAGGTGCAAGTCTCGTCGGTGAGCAGGCTCGAGAACAAGATCGGCAGGGCGGCGTTCTTGGCGCCGCCGACCTGGACCGTGCCCAAAAGTTTTTTCCCGCCGCGAATCCTGAGCTTATCCATTACTGCTGCACCCGTTTCGCGACCAGAACCCGATCGCGCAAGGTCAGGTCCGATTGAATCCAAGCGTCCCAACCTTCGCGCGTGAAGAGGGCCTGGATCTCGTCGGCGCGTTCGTGCGGAATCTCCAAGAAAACCAATCCATCGGGGCGCAGAAAACCCCCGGCGTTCGCCGCGATCTCACGGTAAAAAAGCAGAAGATCCCCACCCGCGGGGAAAAGCGCGCCATGAGGCTCGTTGCGCACGACTTCCGCTTCGGCCTCTTCGGGACTGAGGTAAGGCGGGTTACTCACCAAAAAATCCAACGGCCCCAGGCCCGCTTCCAAATACCAGCTCAGGGTTTTCACGACGTCCGACGCCGAATCGGGCGCCAAAATCTCCAGGCGATCGCGATCACCCAGCACGCGGTCGACATTGCGAAGCGCGAGCGAGCGAGCCTCGGCGCACACCTCGGTGGCCGTCATGCGCAAATCCGGACGATTCGCTAAAAGCTCGATGGAGATCACGCCACTACCTAACCCAATCTCGGCGCCCCGCAGGCCCCCCTCGGGCCGACGGTCTTTGTAGGTACGGAGCACTTCCCGCACCAGGATTTCGGTCTCGGGCCTTGGGATCAGCACGTTCGGGTTCACTTCGTACTCGTGATCCAAAAAGTCCTGGACTCCCAACAAGTACTGCAAGGAAGCGCCACGGGCGCGCTCACGCGCGATCCCCAACGCGCGGTCGCGGGTTTCCGGGCTCAAATGCTCGCGAAACTCCAGGTACATGCGGGCCCGGCCCACCTGCATGCCCAGGTCCCGCTCGAGGCTGGCGAGCAGGATGCGTTCGGATTCGACCGTGTTCCCACCGAGGACGGCGGACACTTCGCCTAAAACATCGGGCACGCGCAGAAACTCGCTCATTCGGTCACTCCTTGGGCCTTCAGGGCTTCCATCTGATAGTTCGCCTGCAGGCGGGCGATCACTTCGTCGATCTTGCCTTCCATGACCTGCGGGAGTTCATAAATCGTCAATCCGATGCGATGGTCGGTGAGGCGCCCCTGTGGGAAATTATAAGTGCGGATGCGCTCGCTGCGATCGCCCGTGCCCACCATGCTGCGACGGGCGTCGGACTCGGACTTCGCCGCCTTTTCCATTTCCTGCTCGAGCAGACGGGAGCGTAGGATCTTCATCGCCTTGTCTTTGTTTTTGTGCTGGGAACGCTCGTCCTGGCAAACCACGACCAGGCCCGACGGGATGTGCGTGATACGCACGGCGGAGTCGGTCGTGTTCACGCCCTGGCCGCCGGCACCGCCGGAACGGAAAACATCGATACGCAGATCCGCCGGATTAATATTCACGTCGACTTCCTCGGCTTCGGGCAATACCGCGACCGTGACGGTGGATGTATGGATGCGGCCCTGGGCCTCGGTTTCCGGCACGCGCTGCACGCGATGCACGCCCCCTTCCCACTTCAGGCGGCTAAACACGCGCGCACCCGAAATCATGGCGATAATTTCCCTCAACCCGCCCAAACCCGTGGGGTTAGACGACATGATTTCCACGCGCCAGCCCTGGCGTTCGGCGTAGCGCTGGTACATACGAAAGAGGGCGGCCACAAAGAGTGCGGCTTCCTCGCCGCCCGCGCCCGCGCGGATTTCAAAGATCACGTTTTTCGCGTCGTTGGGATCCTGGGGCAGCAGCAGCAAACGCAACTTCTGCTTACTTTCCTCGATCGCGGGTTCCAGGCGTTTGAGCTCTTCCTTGGCGAGTTCCGCGATCTCCTCGTCCTTCTCGCCCAGCAGCTCCTTATTCGAGACGAACTCGTCGTTCATTTTTTTGTAATTCCGGAACTCGTCGACGATTTCCTGTAAGGTGGAATGCTCGAGCGAAAGACGGCGGAACTCGATCGGGTTGCTCGCGAGCGAAGGATCGGCCAGGCGGCTCTCCACCTCTTCAAAACGCTGCTCTACGGAGTTCAGTTTATCGAACATCGGTGTTCAGTTCCCTACAGCTCCGGAAACTCGGACACCGTGGCTTTCACGGCGCCCAGTTCCGACAAATGCGCCAATTCTTGTTCCATTTCGCCGTCAATTACGCTGACTTCGCCCATCTTTTCCCGACGTAGCACCTGGCGCAGCGAAATCAGCGCTACCTCCAGCTGCTCATCATCCGGCTCGCGCGTGGTGAGGTTCTGGAGCTGAAGCCCCGGCCAAACCACCGCCCGCAGCAAGGGATTGCCCATCCTAGCCGCCGACCACTTCAAGGCTTCGTAAGCCAACCCACCAATCGGCAGCATCAATAAAATCTTCACCAGCACCACGAGCACGTGCCCTACCCAAGCCCGTTCGGAAACCGCGTCGAGATGAAAAACCGGGAACACCACACTAAACACCAAGATACTCACCATCACGAGCGCGAGCAGGAAGCTCGTTCCGCACCGCGGATGGAGACGAGAATGCTTGCGGGCATTCTCCACCGTCAGGTCTTCACCCGCCTCGAAGGTGTAAATCGATTTATGTTCTGCGCCGTGATACTGAAACACGCGGTAGATGTCCTTCATCAGCGTGATCGCATAAATATAAAGCAATAAGATACCGAGCTTGATGCCGCCGTCGACCAGGTGGAAGATCGGGCTGCGAGTCGAGCTCGCCGTCGGTTCGCCCGACAGGAGCAAAGCCGTCACGACGTGCGGGATCACCACGAAGAGGGTCAGACCCAAAGCAATCGCCGAGATAATGGAAACCGCCACCGCGCCCGCTGAAAGCGGCTTTCCTTCGTCCTCGGACTCGGCCAGCACCTGGGCCGAAAAACTCAAGGCGTCGATCCCCTGCATCAGCGACTCGATGATACCGACGATGCCGCGAAACACGGGCTTCGCTAATATCGGGAACCGTTTCAAAATGGATTGGTAGCCGAAGCTACGCAGGACGATTTTTTGGTCGGGACGGCGGACGGCGATCGCCAAAAAACGCGGCGAACGCATCATCACGCCCTCTATGATCGCTTGGCCACCAATGCTGGTGAACGAAGTACTGCCTGGTTTCATAGGCGAGCGCGATCCTTCCTGGTTTTCCGGCGCGGACGGGAAAACGGCGTTAGGAAAAACTACTTCTTCTTCTTGTACTTATTGAGGAACCGCTCCACGCGTCCTTCGGTATCCATGAGCTTGTGCTTGCCGGTGAAGAACGGATGGCAGTTCGAACAAATTTCCACACGGATGTTATCGCGGGTCGCCCGGGTGTTGAAAACGTTGCCGCATACGCAAGTGACCGTCGTTTCCGTGTAAACTGGATGAATGCCTTGTTTCATAAAATCCTCAGTAAACAGCGGACTTACCAGAGGCCGCCGGGGGTGGTCAAGCCAGACTTTTCTGGTGAATTACTCTCGGACTTCAGGCACAGAAGAAAGACCGTGAAAGAAGGGCTTTGGTATAATAAGACTATTTTAGTCACCTTATGGGTGATCGGAATCATTGTCGTTTTTCACACTATGCTGCTGAGCGGCTTTAAAATGATGGTCACCGACCCAGGTGACAGCCTGCTCGTCGCCTATATTTTAGAAAATAGCTTTCAGTCCCTCCTGGGTCGAACGGCCCATGGATTTTGGGACCCGATCTTCTTTTATCCCGTGAAGAACCTTTCGGCCTATACCGAGGTCCTCTTGGGCGGGGCACCCGTGTTTTGGGTTTTTCGAGGTGTAGGGCTCACTCCTTATAACGCCTTCAAGCTCTGGATGCTGACCGTGATGTCGCTGAACTTTTGGTTTGCCTATCTTTGGCTCCGACGCGGCGTCGGCGTGCGAACGCTCGCGGCCGGGATGGGCGCGTTTCTCTTCGCCTTCGCCGCCGCCCGAAGTGCACGTCTGGGTCACCAACAATTCATGATTCATTTCTATACAGTCTGGATCGCGTGGGCGATCACCGTACTCTTCCGGGCGCGACCTCCGGAAAAAGTAGAGGCCCAAAAGTGGATCGCGGTATTTTTCGTGGGCATCGTGGGTCAGCTCTACGGCTGCTTCTACCTGGGATGGTTCCTTGGGATCGGCCTCATCCTGCTTACGCTCTGGGCGCTTTGCTTTTCATTCACGCGCGAGCGACTCTTCATGCTCGCGCGCGAGTACGCCCCCGCGATCCTAGTGGGAGCCTTCTTAAGCGCGCTTGCGCTCACGCCACTCGTCCAACATTACCTGGCCGCACGCGACGCCTCCGGCTACCGCAGCTACGAAGAAGCGTTTTGGCTGCAGCCCATGGCGCAGTCGTGGTTCTTCATGGGGGACAATAGCTGGATCTATTCGTGGCTCGTGCGCATTAAACTCTGGGCCATGATCCCCATCCGGGGAGAACAATCCATCGGCATCGGATTAGTCACGATCTTCATCGTGATCTCTGAGTACGTACGCCGCCGAAAGCAGCTGGGCTTCCGCTTGGCCGGGCTTTTATATCTCAGTCTATTTTTATTGAGCTTAAAACCCCCGCACGTCGACCGACCTATCTGGTATTACGTGTACCAGTACGTTCCGGGCGCGAACGCCGTGCGTGGCGTGAACCGCATTGCGATCCTCGCGCTCTTGCCCGCCGCATTGGGGTTCGCGCTCTTTTGGGATCGCTTGAAGTTTCCGACCCGACGCGTGCGGCAAGCCGGCGTCGTGGCGCTCGCGCTGTTTTGCGTGCTGGAACAGGGACGTACGCCCTTTTCGTTCGACTCCTATGCCAGCCGCGAGCGCATTGAAGCCATCAAAGGGGCGTTGCGCGCGGAACAGGGACGCCGGGCTTGTGACTATTTCTACTATTCACCCGTGCACCGGGTGCACGGTCCCGCCAGTCCGGTCGAGTACCACATGCAGGCGCAATGGGCTTCGATCGAGACCGGAGTGCCTACGCTGAACGGTTACACCGGCCGCGTCCCGACCGGGTGGGAGCTATTTGAAAACGAAATCGTCGCCAGCAAAGACGGGGGCACCCCAGATCGCCAGCGCATCCGCGGGAAACTCGATCAGTGGATCAAGCAGCATCAACTCGACGGCACCAAGCTATGCTGGCTGCAAGTCGAGATGACGCCTTACGACGGGTTTTAGTTAGCCGAGCTTTCTTCGACCACCCCGACGCCTTCTTCGAGGTCTTCGAGTTTGACGTTTCGGCGCGACGGAGGCCGGTACGGGCCCCGTATCTTGCGCATGCACTCGTCGTACTTTTTATAGTAGAGGTCCGCGCAGGCAATCGCCTCTTCATTATACCCGGCGCCACCCACGCGACGCAGGCATTCCTGCACCGCCACATCCGCTATAGCCATGCAGTATCCTTCCGGAGTTAGTCCAGGCCACGGCCACTGAGCCTGAGCGCCTGGGGCGATCAGTAAACATAGGCCAAACACGAATCCAATCGTCTTTTTCATGCTTATCCCCCCCGTTTGGTGCCCTTTCAGGATAGCGGCAAGCGGGGGAGGAACTCCATCCCGGCCTTAGCTAACCGGGGGATTTTGTATTCTGGCCGTATTCTAAATAAGCCTAGAAGCCGCGTACGAACCGCGACACTTCGCTCGCCATTTCCGGCGTGGCGGAAGCGGTCGGCGTGAGGATCAGCTCGATGCGGCGATTCTTAGCCCAGGCTTCGGAGTTATTCCGCGGGTCCAGCGGCTCGGATTCACCGCGGCCGTAAGCAACGATGCCTTTTTCGGTAAGGCCACCTTTCAGCAGGGCTTCCCGCACGGTTTCCGCACGGCGCTCGGAGAGCTTGAAATTGAGCGGTTCCGGTCCGCGGGAGTCAGCGTGGCCGATGATTTCAACCGAGAAATTCGTACCGATCAGATCGGCGAGTTTCTTCAGCTTCACCTGGGAGGAATTTGAAACCTGCGTGGAGGCGGTGTTGAAGTGCAGGCGCGTGATCGGGATACTTTCACGTACCGGCGCGGAAACCGTGGTCACGACCGTGTCGCGGGTCGTGGTGGTGATCTCGGTACTTTCGTATGACTCCTCCTGGGATGAAGACGACGACTCGCTCGATGCTACGACCACTGGTGACGGGCTCACCGGCAGACCGATCTGCAAGCCGATCGAAGCCACGGTAGCTTGGCGGTTTTCGATGTCCAGATCGGTGACGACCTTCACGAAGGCGCGCATCGCCCAGTTGTCCATCGGGATCTGGTAGGCGAGCTTACCGCCGATCAAGGTGGAAAAGGTCTTGCCGGTATCGACCGCCGCGAAGCTGCTTTCGGCCCCGAAATGCGACTCAACCACCGGTCCCAGCTGCCAGTTGGCATCGAGGCGATAACGCGCACTCACTTCACCAAAACCGGTACGATGGGAAATCTTCACGTTGGATGTACCCGGCACGGCGCCATTCACACTGGAGGTAGAATAGCCGACGCCCAAATCCACGACCCAGCTTCGGCTCAGATGGGACGCAAGCCCACTGAATTGAAATTGCGAGCCATTCGGGTGAACCGAAAACTCGCCTCCGTCCACGCCAGCGTAACCACCGGCCAGGGAGGCATAGAGCCACCAACCAGGAGCCAATCCACGTTGCGCGGTGGCGGCCGATTGCGCAAGATCTTGGGCTAGAGCGGGGGCGGGCGCGCCCACCAGCAGGGCTAATGCCGAAATCGCCGAAAGTACGTTCACGTTTTTCATCTTCATGACTCCTAAAATTTATTCGGTGGGTTGCTCAGCCGGCGCCGGTTTGAAGCGGGAAATTTCCACCCAATCAAACTTTTCGATTTCGTCCAGCGTCAGGGCGGTCAGGCCTTTACAGCCCGTATCCACTTGAGCCTCGACAACCTTCCACAAGCTTTGCTCTTCGCCGCGATCCAACGCTAAATTTGGGCGATAGGTGAGCTCTTCGAGTCTTTCGTTAGCCCGAATGGTCGAAGCCATCCAAGTCACGCGGGCGAACTTCGGTTGACTCGGCAACCAGAGCAGGCGGGTGCGGTCCAGTCGCGTGGGTTCCACCCGGCTGCGGGTATCGCTCGCGATCAGCGCCATGCGCATATCGTTCACCAGGTAGCGCTGGGTGAGGAAGAAGCCTTCGTGGGAAATGTCCACCAGCGCGAAGTGATCACGGCGTGAGTCACGCTCATGCAGGCGCTCCAAACGGCCAAACGCCCGCAGCGCGGCGCCATTGAACTTAGTGCGCGCGATCAGCGCGTCTCCCACCGATACGTTCGGCGCCGTCGCGGCTTCGTGGAAATTTTTAAAATCGCGGCGCATCTTGCCGTCGAGGCTTTCAACAAAACGATAGAGCGACTCACCCGCCGCCTGAACATCCACCGTGCCCAGAAACTCGTCCTTCAGAAACTGACGGCGCTGATCGCACTTCTCGGCGGCGGTTGGTTCAGCCTTCGGCGGTTCCGGCGCGGGCGCCGGCGCTGGTTCCGCGGACCCCGGCGCTTGCGGTTGGCCACCCCCGGCGGCGGGACGGGTTACTTCCACATTGCGGCTACAGGCGAAGGATGACAAACAAAGGGCCAAGACTAAGATTGAACGAGTTAGCACAGGGTTCACTCCATACATAAAATTTGATGCGCTGCATAAATAAACTTTTTTTGCCCGGATGACAATCAAAAAATCCCGGCTTTTCCGCGGCGTTTGCGCAGTTTACAGCTGACTAGTTCTTAGACAGCAGGACCAAACTAAAACGAAGCGTACGAGATTTCCGCCGCATTCCCGCCTCCGGATGTTAGAAAGGAAATCATGAAGAAAGTCGTGGTTTACACCATCACCCCCTGCCCTTATTGCACGAGCGCAAAGAGCTTGCTCACCCAACGCGGCATCGCCTTCGAGGAAATTTGGGTCGACCGCAACGACGACGAGAAACGCGAAGCGCTGCTCGCGCGCTCGGGAATGCGCACTTTTCCGCAGATATTCGCGGGGGACCAGCTCATTGGCGGTTACGAACAGTTGGCCGATCTCGACCGCCAGGACCAGCTGAAATCGCTCCGATGAAAACACGTCCGGATTGCATCAAGCATTGCGACGAGCTGCACACGTCGCAGACCTTCTCCTATCCCGGCGACCCCGAGACTTTTGGAACGGGAGCCGCACTCGCCCGAAAAATGGGCATGCAGCGGATCGCGGTGAACTATGAGGTCCTTCAACCGGGTGATCGCACATCTTGGCCCCACGCCCACAGTGTCGAGGAAGAATTCGTTTTCGTGCTCGAAGGCAGACCCCAGGCTTGGATCGACGGTGAGATCTACGATCTCGGCCCGGGCGATTGCGTCAGCTTTCCTCCAGGAACCGGGCAAGCCCATTGCATCATCAATAACGACAAAGAGATCGTGAAACTAATCGTGGTGGGAGAGCGTGATCCCGCGGGCGATAAAATCTACTACCCCAAGCATCCTAAGCGAAACGAAGAAATGAAAACTCGCGGATTCTACTGGGAAGGGCATCCCGAGCCAAAGCTGGGCAGTCACGACGGCTGGTCGGATCGCAAACGGCCACGGTAGGCTACTCGCGAACGGTTTACCACTTTAGCGCGGGAAATTTTTCGCGCATCAATCCGCGGTAGTTTTTCCACTTATTGAGACTTACCCGCTTGAAGTCCATCGGCTTGATCTGCCCAGAGGTGGAATCCCAAGCGTAGCCCCAGCTGCCGGCGAAGACCGGGGCTAGGCGTCCGTGACGCTCTTCCAACGCAAAAACGAAAGCCTGCCAATTCAAAGCTGCTTCCCCTAATTTTTCGAAACAAGGCGAATCCGCCATCATCGTCTGCGGCGCATCGGTGTAAAACGGCAGGCCTTTGGCCGCATGAGATCCGGAAGTATCCACGTATACTTTCCCGATCTTCGGTAACTCCACCTCAAGACCCGGTGCGCCGGCGTCCTTTAGTGAAAAGCTATTCGTCTCGATTATCTGTATCCACTGCATGGCGCTAGGCGCGTTCACTTCGATGCTAGGATAAGATTCGTTGCCACACGCGGCGGGGGAGCTCTTCAGATAACGGACCGTGAACGGTTTTCCTTTAGCCGTGCGAAACTTCTTCGTCTGCCAGGTGGTTTCGGCGGCGCAAGCTTGCCACCGATCCTGCTCGCACTTGAACTCACGCGGCGCTGCTTGCGCGATCTCGCCTAACCCCCACACCAACGACACAATTGCGATCACTCT
This sequence comes from Bacteriovoracia bacterium, assembly GCA_050251055.1. Taxonomy (GTDB): domain Bacteria; phylum Bdellovibrionota; class UBA1018; order UBA1018; family JBFWNL01; genus JBFWNL01. The sequence continues at coordinate 109,355 of JBFWNL010000006.1, read as the reverse complement.
CACCATAGACTGAACAATCTACCTCAATTGATTTAAAAAACGGACTATCTTCAAGGGGTAACTGAACGTTTGGCCAACAAAGATATCACGCCCGCTACCTAGAGTATGACTCTCCTCATCCACGCCGTATACGGTCACCGACTTCGTGGCGATATCGCATAGATAAAGAAACGTTCCCGCAGAATTAAATTCTAACCCAGCCGTAGAATTGGATAAGGCGACCGTTTGCATTAGCGACAACTCATGCGTCACTAAATCGATCGAGTACACGAATAGTGCCTGATTCGCCGCAGCCACTAGCATCCTGCCATCCGGGTGGACCGCGAGCGAAGTCACCGAGTTACTCCCCGACACCCCGACGGAATAGACTCGGGGTAAGCTCCCGTCCGTGCCCCGCTGATATGCCCGTATATCTGGGGCGTTCGTCCCCGCCCACAAGATATCGATGGTGGGATGGAAAGCGATCGATAGAATAAACACGCTCTCCGTGATGGCTCCCAACAATACCGGAGCATCCCCCTGCGCGATATCGAACCAATCCACGCCGGTGATTCCATTGCGGATCAGCGCCAGATAGGGGGCCTGCGCTTGAATCGCCGCCGGAGAATTACCTGAATATATGCGGGTATTCACCTGCTTCGAAGAAATATGATCGCCATTCGAGCTATCCATCGACAAAGCGTAAAAACTCCCCGCATGGGCATAGGAAAAATCGGCGGTCGGATGGCTCTCGGAAGCTACCAACGAAGCCGCGAAGCCTTGGCTAATCTCCGTGAGCGCCCCCGTCAAGCCATCCGTCCGAAGCAGAGGTTTGCCGGAGCTATAGAGAAAACCCAAGCGATGAACGAAGTCGATGGAAGTCGTCGAAGAGCCAACCCGCGAAAGACCGCCCGAATGCGGATCCAACGAGTAAACCGTCACCCCGCTGCCGTAGAAAAAAACGTAATCTCGAGAAAGTACGGCATGATGCCACCGCGCGGAACAAGCCGAAGCGGCGATCAGGCAAAACCACACCGCACCTCGGAAGATCAATCTCAAGCGCAAATCCCTAGGCTAGCCGCCCATGGACTTGATGAACGCTTCGTTCGTCTTGGAATCCTTGATCTTGTCGAGCAGGAACTCCATGGCGTCGAGCACGTTCATGGGGTGCAACACGCGGCGCAGGATCAGGATGCGATTAAGCAGGCTCTTCTCGACGAGCAGCTCTTCGCGACGCGTGGCGGACTTGTTGATGTCCAAGCACGGGAACACGCGCTTTTCCATCAGCTTGCGATCGAGGTGGATTTCAGAGTTACCCGTACCTTTGAACTCTTCGAAAATCACTTCATCCATGCGGGAACCCGTGTCGACAAGCGCGGTGGCCACGATCGTGAGCGAGCCGCCTTCTTCCACGTTACGGGCCGCGCCGAAGAAGCGCTTCGGCTTATGGAGCGCGTTGGAATCGACCCCGCCGGACAGGATCTTGCCGGAAGGCGGCACCACCGCGTTGTACGCGCGCGCCAGACGCGTGATCGAGTCGAGCAGGATCACGACGTGATACTTGTTTTCCACCAGGCGCTTCGCCTTTTCGATGACCATTTCGGCGACCTGCACGTGGCGGGAAGCTTGTTCGTCGAAGGTGGAGCTAACAACTTCGCCCTTCACCGAGCGTTGCATATCGGTGACTTCTTCCGGGCGTTCGTCGATCAAAAGCACGATCAGCTTCACTTCCGGATGGTTCGTGCTGATCGCGTTGGCGATGTCCTGCATGAGCACGGTTTTACCGGCGCGCGGAGGCGCGACGATCAGGCAGCGTTGGCCCATGCCGAGCGGAACGAGCATGTCGATAATGCGCGTGCTCATGTTGGTCGGCTGGAATTCCAGGTTAATCTTCTGCTTCGGATAGAGCGGCGTCAGGTTGTCGAAGAAAACCTTTTCGGAGTTGCCTTCGGGCGCCTGAAAGTTGACCTGCTCGACCTTCAGCAGAGCGAAGTAGCGCTCGCCTTCCTTCGGCGCGCGGACCGAACCGCTGACCGTGTCGCCGGTGCGGAGACCGAAGCGGCGGATCTGCGATGGGGAGACGTAAACGTCGTCCGGACCCGGCAGATAGTTGTAGTCGGGAGCGCGCAGGAAGCCGAAGCCGTCGGGGAGGCATTCCAAGACGCCGTCCGCGTAGATGTGTTCGTCTTTCTCCGCTTTCGATTGCAGGATGCTGAAGATCAGGTCCTGCTTGCGCAGGTTCCCGGCGTTCTCGACGCCCATTTTCTTCGCCATGTCGACGAGCGAGCCGATCTTCTGCTCTTTGAGTTCCTTCAGGTGCATAGGCCGATTTCCTTCTCTCCTAAAATTTTGAAAGGGATTTACATCGCGACTGAGTGAAAATGATGGTGAGTGGATGTAAAAATCAGGCTTGTGATTGATCTATCGGGTAACAAACCTAAGAAGTTGAGTAAAGCAAATTTATTCCGACATATTATGTCTGGTAATGGCCACCAAACACCGCGCCGCACAGCGCACAAAAGCCTACGGTGCCGCGACTTTTTACCCAGCCCAAACGGAGCCAAGCGCTCCAATACTAGGGCTTACCCACACCTAGCTTGGCTTCGCAATCACGCACCAGTTTTTCCAGCCCTCCCAGGCTGAGGTCATGGGTGGTTTCCGCTTCTTCACGGCTGATCTTGTAATCGTCATGCAACCCTTCGTAGAGCTCGCCCGCGCGCGCCACGCGTTCCTTGAGCTTCGCTACAATCTGCTCGTCCGTCAGGCGCTCGCCCAAGTATTTCGGACGCAGGTCTTGCATGATTTGGCGCACTTCGAATTGCAGGATCAGGATCTCCTTCGCTAACGGCGAAAGGTTCGCTCGCAGCTCGGGGATATCTTTATAGATGCGGGCTTCCAGCTCGGCGGCCGCCTTACTCTTCGGCGACGGCGCTCCACCACCCACGGCCGTCGTACCCGAGCGTTGCGTGATGACGGGTTGACTCGACACGCGATTGCTCGGCAAACGACTGTCCACGCGCGTATCCACTCGCTGCGGAGTGACCGCGGTATTCACACGTGCAGGCGCGACACTCGTCGACGTCACGCGATTCGCGCCACTCGGCGGGCCCGGAGGAGGAGGCGTCGGACCAAACGGAGAGCGCGTCGGTGCAACGTACGTTGTGTCGGTCTGATGCTTCAGCTGATTTGAATTCCAAAACTGGCGATCATAGTTGAGGCGATCCTGAATCGTCGGCAGCGGTTGCAGTTCGTCGCGCTGAGGATAAATCCCCCACTTGTTGGGGAACATGTAATACGAGTTGCCACCCTGGCTGCGGCGGCCATCCATTCCGTGCGTCCACTCGCCGGGATAGTGCGGCCGGAACTCATAGGTGCGCTGACGAAAATCTTGAATCGTCTTCGGCTGAAGCGTGCTGCGCCAACCGTATTGGCCACCCATGGGCGTCCAGCGGCGATAATCTTCGTTGCGAATCGGGTTGGGGTTCGGAACCATGAGGTCGCGATACAATCCCGGCTGGTGAACCTGCAGGTTAACCTGGCCCACCGGACCCAGCGGACCACCCGCGACGGCCGAAGCCGATAATAAAAACGATGTAATAGCCGTAACATACGAAACACGCCCGAGATCCATTAACCCGTCCTCCAAAATAGCGGCAGATATCGCTATAAAAGTTCCGGCTGTAGTAACTCAATGCGTTATGAATCGCAATAGGGGGCGGAAATATTGAAAAAAAGCCGATAAGTCGGGGGTGAAGGCCCGTCTGTATATAATGATCTGGGTAGCTCTGGGGCTGAGTTCCACCCTCTGGGCGCGGGCGCAGGATCCCGCCCAGGGCGACCTCCGTTCCATCTGCCTAAAAATGATGATGGCCGATGCCGCCCAACTCGCAAGCCTGCGGCCCGGGTTCGTCCTCGACACCACCTATACCCACGTCGTGAAGACGACCCCGATCCAAAATCAGTGCGCCTACGGCGGATGCTGGGTGTACGGCACGCTCGCCCACTACGAGGCGCTTATCTTGGGATCTACCGGAAAGAAAATCGACCTATCCGAAGACTATATTATCTTGGAGAGCCTGCGCCTCCGCGCGCTTGACGCCCTCGAGATGCCGGGACAAACCGTTTACGAAGGCGGCAACACCCTCGCCGCTGCTTGGATCGTCCACAGCGTGGGCGCGATTCCCGAGTCCGTGTGGAAACCCCGGGTGAATTTTCGGGATCCCGAACAAGCCCGGCGTATCGTTTATTTCATCAATGCGCGGATCGCGCAGTTCCACGTCGAAACCGCCAACGTGACCGACGAAGCCGTAAAGCAAGCCCTGCTTCAGCGCGCACGGACCGACGTCCTCGATATCGTCAAAACCTACGCGGGAGATCCGCCCCCGGAAAAATTCATGTACGAAGGCGTCGAGTACACCGCCAAATCCTTCCAGCAGCAGTTTTTACCCGAGGCCGGCAAGCCGATTGAATACATAGCCCCACCGCGCCCTCCGCTGCCAGATTCATTGCAGGCCCTGGCAAAACGCGCGGAAGGCGAAAATCTTCCTCGTCGCAGCACCATCCCAGATCGTGGCCAAATTCTAAAACGCAAAAGCCTGGACGAAATCAAGTCGGAGATCGTATCGCGCCTAGCTCGTGGCGAATCGGTGCCCGCTTCGTTCGAGTGGGTGCCCGCCTTCATGCACAAGCCGTCGGGCGCCATGACGATCGACGGCTTTCTTCGCCCGGAGGGCGTACCCATCCCCGCCTATCGCTACCGTGAGGCTTTCGGAATCGGCGACGGTAAACACGCCGTGGACATCGTCGGCGTGCGAACCGACGCCGACGGCAAGGCCGTTCAATTTCTCATCAAGAACAGCCACGGCGAACGAGCCGGCGACGAGGGGTTTTTCCATATGAGCGCCGACTACTTCGATGAATTTTTGATGGGAATATACGTGCGCCCTTAGCGCTATTCCCCGAAATGCAGATTCGCCACGAGCTTAGGCTTGTTTCCCACGAATTGGATCACGAAGAGGTCGCCGAACGCGTAGACATCCAGCGGCTCGGTGAATCCCAATTGGCGGCTGAAATCCGGGATTGAAGTCGAGTGCGTGGCGACGAGCACCGTTTTCCCCGCGTATTTGCTCTTGAGCTTCTGCACCAGCTCGTCGCTCACGTGATAGGGTTCGATCTCGGCCTTGAGGCCCGTAGCCTCGCAAACCGGGGCGACCGTCTGCTGGGTCCGCTTCATCTCAGTGGCAAACACCGCATCGATCTTTACTTTTTGGAGGATCTTCTTAAGCGCTTCGGCGCGCTTATGCCCTTCCGGGGTAAGATCGGGGTCCATTCCCCCTTCTTTTTCCGCGTGGCGCACGAGGAAAATCGTCGCCGGCATCGTGGAGAGCGCCGACCCTTCGCCGCCCCCAGCCGCCGCCAACTCGGTCACCTTCTGGAAGAGCTCGGAGAAGTTGTCGAGCATGCGCTGATTCGACACTTCGAGAGAACGCATGCGCTCGTCCGTGGAGCTACGCAGTTCCAGCATCAGTTTCTCGAGCTCGCCTGCTTCGAGACGCTTACGCTGGGCGCGGCGCATGGCGATGTCTACTTGCGTTTCCGAATAAGCTTCACCCACAACCGAAAACCCACTTGCTTCATGCTCGAACATGAATTCTTCTTCCGAATCAAAACCCCGGCCCAAGGCGTCCGCTAGCGGCAGGGTGTAGGTTCCCAAGTCCGTCGAACCCAAGCCCTGGTCCCGACGGAAGTTTAGGTAAAGATCGAGATTCACGATATCCGCGGTTTGCCAGCGTTCAAAATTCGCTTCGAGCTCGCGTTGAATCCGCCCAAGCCGAACTCGGTAGATCTGGTCGACGTACTTCGATTGGTTAGCGGGGGCTTCACCAACCGGTACGTAATGTAAAAGCTCGCGCGTATACGTGCGCGTGCGCTTGGCATCACGCCGATACTCGATCTTCACGCCAATATTCACAAAAAATTTTGGATTTGTTCCCACCGTGCCCGTGTTGATTTCCGAGAGTTTAATCACCAGCTCATCGGTCTGGTTGGCTTCCAGGTCCCACGTAGCGAGCGTATTTTTATTCTCGGGTTGAACGACGACGGCCGCCGGCGCCGCATTTTGCTCCGGAGGCGTCGCCTGCGCGTTCGCGCGAACTTCCCCGAAGGCCAAAGCCAAGATCAAAAACAGCGGCGCAACTTTCATGTGAAAAATACTCCTCGACTCTCTCTCGAAAAACCGGATCCTATCCAGATTTGACGCACCGTATAATCAACCTCCCCCGCCTGTCAATCCAGCAGATGAGGATTGGTTATGATAAATTAACTAGTTGAAATAATTATTAAATTTGTAAAATTGACTCTTCGTTGATTCACTTGGAAAATAACAGTCTCATCGATCCATTTTCATCAAATCAGGGAGGATTTGAGACGCATGGCCCGCCCCATTTTGTTCGCTTCTTTATTCGCTGCTGGCTTCCTCTTGGTAGGCTCATTCACTGTACACGCAAAGAGCCTGACCGAGCGCCTGCTCGACGTAAACGCCCCTGAGTATAATGAGGCGCTCAATGAGATGGAGAATCTCACGCCCAAGGCAAAACGCACGCTAGTGGCCAATCTCACGCGCATCGTGAAATCAGAGCGCCCAGACGAACAACGCGCCAATGCCGTCTCCGCCCTAGGTGATATTGCCCGTGAAGTTCCCGAGGCCATTCCCGTTTTATTCGAAGCCGTCCGCGACAAATACGCCCCCATTCGGCAGGCCGCCGTAGCCGGCCTCGGACGTTCTGACCCCACCGTGGACGGCGTCATCTATGCCCTGACCCGAGCCACCCGCGACCGCAACAAAACCGTCCGCGCGGCGGCGGCTTCCAACCTAGGGCGCCATGGTGCTGCGGCCAAAACCGCGCTACCGGCCCTAAAAAAGCTCCTTGCAGATGAAGATGAAGCGATACGGGAAATCGCCAAGACGGCTATTGGGCAGGTGGGGGGGTAGCCCCGTCAAAAGTATAACAGTCCCGCCTATCAACTAAACTCGTTTGTTATAGCTGTCGATTAATATGCCATAGGAGTGCGGGTCCCTATGCGTGTCTTGGAAGCAATACTTGTCTTTTTTCAACCTACCCTTAGGATTCGTCCAGACTGGAAACACAGGTGGGACCAAAATGAACGCCTAGGATATAGGCCCGTTTCTTTCGCCTACTTTTCGCTTTTTCTAATCGCCTACGTAGCACACTACTACCTTATTGATATTCCCCTCGGGAAACAGCCCATCGAGCTTTGGGCAAAATATAGATTCTTCTGTTCGGGTGTTGCGCTCACGGGTTTAGCGTTAAGCTATTATAAACCTGTAAGCCAAACCCGGTTTTTTCGTCTACCTATTGTGGTATCTGGTTTGATCTTCTCTTACATGCAGGGCCTCTCAATGGAGTGGAGACCGGAAGTTCCTTATTTTTATTCAATTCTGATTCCAGTTATCACGACACTCACACTATCGAATTCGATATTCTTCAGCTCAACTTACCTGCTTGTAGCTTACTGCATCCAGTTGTCATTTTTTTTAGCAAGAACGGGTGAGCACTCATACATACTAAGTGCCGCTATAGTCGGCCTTGTGGCAACTGTCGCCATCAGGTCCACGTTCAACCTAAAGGTAACTAGCTTTATATTTGAGCAAGAAAGACTAGAAACTCAAAAGAAACTTATCGAGCTTCAAATAGAAATGAACGAGCAGATAAGGTCGTTTTTGCCAAAAGAAATATATAATCGTTTAAATACATTAATAACTGACAAAAAACAGACCGTAACCCAAGCCATCAATGAAGTCCTAAGAAGTAAAGTAGGCCCGGTCGCATGCCTCTACACAGACATCCGGTCATTTAGTACAAAATCCAAAGATTTACGTGGATTCTTAGGGAAATCAGCCATTCCTAACTTAAGATCTGCTGTGGATACAGTGGAGGAATTCGACGGAATTCCGAGAGTGATCGGCGACTTAGTATTTGCCTACTTCGACCAAGTAGATCCACAAAAAAACATCATCAATGCCCTAAGGGCGGCGTGCGCAATTGCACAAAAGACCCTAGATGCAAATCAACGAGTTTCGGATGAGCAAAAAACAGAACGTTTTATTTGTGTCTCATTCGGCGAAGCCGTGACAGGAAATATTGGCGGAACTGAAAGCTCTCGAGAGATAACGGCCCTCGGTCAGCCTGCAAACATTGTAAACAGAATTGATCTGCTAACAAAAGATGCAACCTTCAAATCTATTCTCAAAAGGGATGTGATCTTGCTAACAGAATCCGCAGCGATTTGCGCTTCAAAGGCTCTGCCACACTTAGAGTTAAAAAGCATTTCTCTAGCTGAGATCAATCTATCTATAAAAGACTTTCCCGAGGAACGGCAGCTAGGTGTTTTAGAAATTACGCCGAAAAATTTACTGGCATTAGAAAATAGCACGGAAATAACTCCCCTACTTAGAGTGGCATGAGTCAAATAATTCATCTCAGAAAATTTGAACCGCGTCCAGAAACTGAAATCGAGTTTATACATAGCCCATTTCACCCGGTTGAAGTCAGAGAATCTGATCCGATATCTGCAACAGTTTATATTCCTGACCAAGATATTAAAATTTCAGCTGTGGTCTGGCGCCTTAGCCCTCTCGGAGCCGAATTGATACTAAAAGGCGAAGACGCGGACAAGGCCTCAAAAATAAATGTAGGCTGCTTATTAAATTTGACCATCTCTTTAAATAAAACAAAGAGCGCATTTATAGGCTTAGCTGTCGCATGCATTCACAACGAAACACATCGCAGACTAATAGGTGTAAGATGGTGCTCAACCGACACACAAAAGAATTTTGACCATACAGTTGATGACCGACGTTCAAACACTCGATGGATGTGCGGGTCAGAGTTTATGCCTACCGGCATCGCGCCCAATCCGATTAGGTTCAATGATTTTATTCATTTTCGAATTCGAGATATATCGAGATCGGGAATGCAACTAGTTATGAGCCTTAGGAACAAGTGGCTGATCCCGGGAATGGAGTTAGACAGCATGGTCAGCTTTCCCGTAGTTGGCGATGTCAACCTAAAGTTAAAGCTCCTTAACACACGGATTCTCGCAATGGACGGAAAAGAATATCTATCTGTCGGGACAAAAATCACCAATAGTGACTCAAAAATAAACGAAACCATTGGCCAATACGTCTTTCAGTTTGGACCAAAGCACACAATCGAGGCCCTAAAGAAAGAAGGCCTGGACGTATCAAAGGCATCAGGCGCATTAGAGTTTGGTTGCGTCAGAACCGCTTCCGAATACGAAGAGGTGCTAAATCTTCGTCACATGGCATACTTAAAGGCAGGAAAAGCGGTCCCTACCTCAGCTGTCGAAAATAGTGCGGATGTATTTGACTCTAGGTCGAGAATCTTGACCGTTCGCCACAGAGGAGATTTAGTCGCAAGCTTAAGGGTGATGTACCACGAGTTGGAAGACACGACGGAACACGAGCGCTTTGTAAAACTCCCAGAGAGCATCCCTAGAAAAGACGAGATTGTAGAAGTAACGCGAATTTGCACACACCCTGCCTACAGAGGGAGTGACTTACTCTACGCACTAATTAAGCAGATGACGTTGACAGTGCTCCAGTCAAAACGACAATGGATTCTTGGGAGCGCCGAAGAGAAGCTCGTGCCCCTATACAAGAAACTGGGATACCAAGCATTAGGCGTATACTTTGAACATGGCGATATCCGTGGCTTGCGCCATGAATTACTATTGGGGCACCTACCTGAGATAATCTCCGGCAAATCGGTATCGGCTGCGATCTGGAACGAATTATATTCAGACTTAACAACTTATCTCATTAAACATCAACTCATTGAATTCGACCCCACGCTTAACTTTAGGCACGGCCTTTACACGGCGATCAGCCCAATAACAAAACTGTTCACTAAGGGCGTACGGTTTCCAAAGAAAGCCTAAAAGGCGCTCCCTTGAAATTCGACAGCAACACCTTCTTTTACGGATTGGTCACAATAATTTCAATATGCATAGTAGGGTTTTTTTTCTTTCAAATCTCCCATTACTTCAACTGGCAAGAAGCATATGAAAGCAACCCCAACGTCCTTAATTTAACAAGAAGTAATCTTAGCTGGGAGGCCAACTACGGAAACTCTATACAATGCGGCGAAGTCCCGTGCGCCTTAGTGGGAAAAAAGAATGGGATTACCGTCACAAAAAAAGTCACACTCCCTTCTCGTGAATTCCCACTGAGCGATCTGCAACCCGGCCAGAAAATATACCTGTCGTCAAAAATAGAACTTCCAAAATACTTGCTTAACCAAAAAGAACCATTGGTTTTATACTCAATATTTATCTGGGCAAAGAATTATAAAGTATTCATAAATAACCGGCTATTGACCTCCGGTGGTGCTGAAACGCTGTTCGTTGTAATTCCGGAAAACATCTTCCAAGATCAAGAAACGATCGACATTGGATTTGAAATTAATCCTGGAAACTTAGCATACCAAGGTATCGCGAACCGAAGAGATCTTCTACTTGGCCCAAAATCTATACTAAACTCAATCGCATTTAGATCTAATGAACTAAGAACTTCCTATTATCTTTGGTTCATAATCCCGAAAGGATTTTTACTTCTACTGTTGTCCGTAGTTTATCTACGGTTCAATAAATACAACGAGCTACTATTACTAATATTATCTGGCTCATTAGACTTGGGGGCTGAAACACTAAACTCTGCGTACTCACCAACTGCGTTGTCCGACATTGCCCCTATCGTGTCTGAGGTTTTATTAATTTGGTCTCGATCAGTTCTAATACATTTTATTCTTACCCTATATAGAATTGACCCAAAGCATAGACGACCCTTTCTAATGGTCGCATATGGAATAGGACTCGCCTCTACGATTGCCTTCTTCTTATCAAAAAACCTAGGCAACTCGTTATTAAGATTAAAAGTGATTGAGAATTTAGAAATACTTCTTCATATGATCTCTTCTGTTTTTGGGCTGTATTTCTCGGCTAAGAAATTAATTAAAAGAGACTTCGTAGAAATACCCACCGTCGGAAAAACTGTTGAAAGGTTCTTGTTTTTTTTATTCTTAGCCCTTACCTTAATTCACTCCGCATTCTTAATCGGCCTGACCCCCATAAATTCTTTTGGAATCCTATCTAAAATAAGTTCTTTAATACTTTTCCTTTCTTTTTCGATTATAGTTTCGGTTGAATTCGCCATAGCAATACCGGAGAGGGATCTATTAAAAACAAAACTTGTAAAACGAGAACTCGAGATTAAGCAAGTCGCATTAGAAAACGAAAAAAACAAAGCAATAGCGCTCTTAGCAACACAAGTTGCTCATGACATAAAATCCCCGTTATCGGCTTTAAGGGCGGCGGCGGGACAGTCTCAAGAAGCAATAACCCAAGACTCTAGAAATCTAATACTCTCTGCAATTGATAGAATCGGAAAAATCTCAAATGACCTCCTAAAAAAATACAAAGCGTCTATACAACCTATAAATTCGACATCAGAAGGATCAATGAATGTCGAAAATCTAGTTTTAAATTGTATAGCGGAAAAACGGGCCACTACAAAAAAAGCCATATCTATAGAGTTCACAAAAAAAAATAACCCACCTGAAATTATAACTACTATAGAATTTACAGCTCTAGGCCGGGCGGTATCAAACATACTAGATAATGCTATAGAAGCGTGTGACGCCGGTGGAAAAATCAAAGTGTCCGCCACCTACACTGAGAATCACTTCTCCATCTCAGTGAAAGACACCGGAAGGGGAATACCTGAAGATGTCTTACCGAAAATTGGAACCGAAGGCTTTACCCACGGAAAAAAGGAAGGAACTGGACTGGGTTTGCACTACGTAAACCAACTGATAGATAGACACGGTGGTACCATTTCAATTGAATCAGATGGAAAAACATGGACGTTAGTAAGCATAGAACTGCCGTGTCTGTACTCATCCGAAATAAATTAAACACTACAACTCCCTGTCATTTTTCCGTCATATGTTAACTATTTTACAGACAATATTACTCTTGGCACCCACCCCCAACCCCACTAACCTATCTAAATGGTCCGGAAAATTACTGCTACTTTTATAGTGCTCGCGACGATCGTGTTGACCATCCAGGTCCTGCCGATCATCCTTTTCGCGTTTACTCCCGCGAGTTCCGGCAGCCCAAACTCGGTGACAGTCGAGATTCGCAAGGGCGACCGCCCGGGTGCGATCGCAAAAACATTAGAGACTTCCGGAGTAATCAAAAGCGCCTCGTCCTTTCAAACCTTGGGAACGATCACCCGCAAATGGCCGCGCATTAAGGCGGGCGAATACGAAGTTTCGTCAACGCAGACCCCGCTCCAGATCTTCGCGGTATTAGGCTCCGGGGTTAGCGTTGCTCACCCGATTACGATCAGCGAAGGTCTCAACATGTACCAGGTGGCGGATCTGCTCGCCCAAAAGGGGCTCGCCAAAAAGGCTGACTTTGTCTCGCTCTGCAAGGATCCGAAACTTATCGCCTCACTCGGCTTCAGGCCTCCCCTGCCCCGAACCCTGGAAGGCTACCTATTTCCAGAAACTTACTTTTTTAACCGGGCGATGTCGGCCACTGAGATGGTGAAAATCATGGTTGGGAAGTTCTTTGCCACGTGGACGGATCGAGACGAAGCTCGAGCCCGAGAAATGGGACTTACCCGACACGAACTCGTCACGTTGGCTTCCGTCGTAGAAAAGGAAACGGGCGCACCCCAAGAACGTCCCCTGATCGCCTCCGTCTTTTATAACCGCCTTAGGAAGGGCATGCGACTGCAAAGCGATCCCACGACCATCTACGGTATTTGGGAAACCTACAAAGGCAACATTACCCGCGAACACTTGCAGCAAAGAACGGATTACAATACGTACGCGATCTCGGCGCTGCCGGCCGGACCGATCGCGAATCCCGGCAAGGCGGCCTTGCAGGCGACGCTAAATCCCGCGACGAGCAACTATCTCTTCTTCGTGTCTAAAAACGACGGGACTCATCAGTTCAGTGAAACGCTCGAACAGCACACCCGCGCGGTCCGCGCTTTCCAGATGAATCCCGCGGCCAGGGCTGGGAAAAGCTGGCGCGATCTTTCAAAAAAAACTAAGTAGAATTAGCTCGAGATCGCAAGCTGATCTGTTGGCGGACAATGACCGTAATGACCGCTCCCACAATCATGCCTACCACAACATCGGACATAAAATGGCGGCCCGCCAACACCCGAGTAAGCGCGGTAAAAAACACGAACCCCAACCCGGTGAGCGACCACCCCGTTAACCACGGCATCGTTACCCCGCGGCCCAATAACGAAAATACGAGCGAAAGCATGGCGACCGTGGCGAAGCTCGTATGACCCGAATAAAATGACGTGTAGTCCGAAGCGGTACCACCAAAAGTGACTGGGTCGCGATAGACGAACGGCCGCGGCCGCTGCACGGCCAGCCGAGTGATCTCGTTGGCGAAGGAATTCCAAAGCGCGGCCTGCACGAAGATTAAGATATCAGTACCGGCATAGGCAAGTCCCACGGCCAGGGACACGCCCCCGCCCGCCGCGCGGCCGAGCTGCAACGCTAACGGTACCGTCGCGGCCAAAATCCCGGCGGTGTTCTGGGAAACGTCGGACCAAAAGTCGGCTTGCGGGCTCTCGACGCCCATCGACTTGCGATCCAGCCAGTTCACCGACTCGCGTGCGCATTCCTCCGGGGTATGCTTGCATTGAAAATCCATGATCGCCGGTCGCAGCAAAAACGCGGCGACGATGCCGACGATCGGCGCCAGCGTAAGCAAGATGTCCCGCTTCGCAAGCTTGGGGGGGCGACGAAATGCCGCTAACCACTCCGCCTTCATGCCGGCCGCAACTCGGCGGAAGTGAACTCCGACGCCAGGACGAATGGAAAAATCGGATTCATATACTCATGTTCCAACTTCAGAAGCTTCTGCTTTAAGCGCAGCTCCGGCTGATCGGGGTGGCTCTTCCCCATGAACCCTCCCAACGCACCTTGCGACGTGATCACGCGATGACACGGAATCAAAATGGGTATTGGGTTCTTGCGCAGAGCTTGGCCTACGGCGCGACTCGCGAGCGGCATGCCGAGTTTTTCACTCACCCACGCGTAACTGCGAGTTTCTCCCAAAGGAATATGCGTCGTGGAGAAATAGACTTTGCGCTGAAACTCGGTCCAGCCCGATTGATCGAACGATTCCCAATCCAGGCAGGTGATGGGCGTACCGCTCTCGAAATAGTCACAGATCTGCTCGATGAACTTCAGGATGTTGCGCGGAAGACCTTTCGACCGAAATGAAAGCGAAGGATTTTGCTCAACGGCGGCGGGATTATCCACCTCGGAAAAATGAACCTGCCCCAAACGTCCTTCTGGGGTCCATTGAAAGGCGAGCTTCGCAATTCTGTGATTCAAATAGAATGTATTCACTCGAATGCCTGACTTTAATCGCTAGCATAGGAGTGGGCGGCGCGCCAGCCAGTTGCGCTGGCTAGCTGCGCTGGCGTAACGCGTAAAAACCCAATCTTTTCGCTTGTTTAGGGAGGATTTTCCTTGTATGGTGCGGGCTCAATTTTGAACCGGAGTGGGGGGATTCCTGTCGCCAATTTCGCCGAAAAGGCGCAACTGGAGCAAGAAAACCGACTGGTTCGGAAAACATAAAAGGGTTTAAAAAGGGTCACCGAAGTTGAGTTCGTACGTCGTCCTCGCCAGAAAATGGCGCTCTTCACAGTTTGCCGACATCGTTGGACAGAGCCACATCGTTCGAACCTTGATGAATGCCATCCGGGCGGAGCGCATCCATCAGGCTTACCTGTTTACCGGATCCCGCGGCATCGGCAAAACCTCGATCGCCCGCATCTTCGCCAAGGTCATCCGCTGTCCGAACGCCAAGATGGTCGACGGCTGGCTGCGCTCCTGCGACGAATGCTCGAACTGCAAAGAAATCACCGCCAGCACCAGCGTGGACGTTATTGAAATCGACGGCGCTTCCAATAACGGCGTCGACGCCGTTCGCGAGATCCGCGAAAACGTGAAGTACCTGCCCGCCTCGGGTTCCCGCAAAATTTACATCATCGACGAAGTGCACATGCTCACCACGGCGGCGTTCAACGCGCTTCTAAAAACGCTTGAGGAGCCGCCCCCGCACGTCATCTTCATTTTTGCCACCACCGAGTCGCACAAGATCCCGGCCACTATTCTATCTCGATGCCAGCGTTTCGATTATAAGCGCATTACTATCGCGCAGATCCAAAAGCGTCTGACGGAAATCGCGGCCGCCGAAAAAATGAAGGCGGATCCGGCGGCGTTAATCATGATCGCCCAGGCGGCTGAAGGCAGCATGCGCGACGCGCTTTCGCTGCTTGATCAGGTGATCGCCTTCTCGGGGCAAAACATTACCGTCGAATCGGTACAAGAGAGCATCGGCCTCATCGAGACCCAGACCGTTTTCGGTATTTTGCGCGGTATTTTAGGGCGTAAACCACTGGAAGCGTTGGCGCAGGTAGAACGCACTTATTCACAAGGCCATGACTTGCGTGTGCTCGCGCGCAGCCTAATTGAAGGCGTGCACCAAGTGATCCTGGCGAAGATCGACGCGCTCGCCACGGCGGGGTTTGACTTTACGCCCGAGCGCCAAGCGGAACTAAAATCTTTGTCGGAATTGCGGGAACTGGAAGAAATGGAACTGATCTTCCAGGCCTTGCATCACGGCGCCGAGTGGGT
The DNA here is from genome assembly GCA_050251055.1 of Bacteriovoracia bacterium. Lineage (GTDB taxonomy): Bacteria > Bdellovibrionota > UBA1018 > UBA1018 > JBFWNL01 > JBFWNL01. Next base: position 93,591 of record JBFWNL010000006.1, on the reverse strand, counting down.
GGCGCGCAGTTCGCAGCCCAAGGTCGTCATGGATATCTTGATCATCAAGTGCGCCACGGCCGAGGCTTTAGTGGAAGTCGGCGCGGCGACGGGCCACGGTTCTCCGGGCGGTACGGGTCTTGGCACCAAAAGCCCTGCGGCTACGACAGGGGCGCCACCGCGCGGAATGAGCGCGGCCCCTTCTTCGCCGGCTCAAGAAGGACCTTCGGTCACGTCAACTCCTGCCGTGTCGGCGACTCCCAACATGACTCTCGGCGCATCGGCCGCCCCCGCGGTTTCGCCCGCGGCCGCGATCCGCGCTTCGCTCAGCGCCCAAATGAATAATCCTGCCCCTGCAAAACCCGCTTCCGTGGCGGCGAATGCGGCACCCAAGCCTGCGGCCACCCCCGTTTCGACGGCGACCGGCCCCACCAGCTGGGCGGGCTTTATCGATTCCATCCGCCAGGTGCGTCCGCTCCTAGCCTCGCTACTTGAGCACGCGAGCCACGCCGAAGTCGTGCCGACCGCGGACGACAAGAAGATCACCCTGAAGCTGCAGTTCGTGCCTGAAGAATCGTACAAGCACGAGCAAGTGATGTCGCGGAACACCCAAAACCAGCTTTCGCAGCTGGCGCAGACGTATTTCGGAAAACCCGCGATCGTAGAAAGCACGCTAAATGCAGCCGCGGGCGAAAGCATCGCGCATCGCAAGGAGCGCGAGCAGAAGAAGGTAGAAGACGAACGCCGCACGGAAGTGAACGCGGACCCCATCATTCGCGAAGCCAAGGCCCTCTTCGGCGGCGAACTTGGACCTATCGAGTTCTCGGGGAATAAGAAGCAATGACCTTCGCGCCACCTTCCGACAATCCAGATTCGGTAGCGAAGCTCGTCTTCGAACTCTCGAAACTGCCCGGCATCGGGGAAAAGACGGCCACCCGTCTCGCCTATTATATTCTTCGACAGGACGCGAGCTACGCATCGGCCCTGTCACAGGCAATTCAGTCGGCCAAGCTGAAAACCGGCTTCTGCGGCCACTGCCTTACGTTCACCGATCAGGATCCTTGTCGTATCTGCCGGGACGCCTCGCAAGGTAAGCGCGACCGCAGCCTGCTTTGCGTGGTGGAAAAACCTTCGGATGTCTTTTCGATCGAAAAAACCGGAACCTACCGCGGCGTTTACCATGTCTTGCACGGCGTGCTCTCACCGCTCGACGGCGTGGGCCCGGAAGAGCTTAAAATCAAGGAATTGCTTGCCCGCATGGGTTCGGAAGAAGGTGACCCCATCCAAGAAGTCATCTTAGCCATGAATCCTAGCGTGGAGGGCGACGCCACCGCGCTTTATCTCTCTAAACTCTTGGGCCCGCTCCAGCTTCGTATCACCAAGCTCGCGCACGGCATTCCCGTGGGCGGCCAGCTCGAATACACCGATCGCCAAACGATCGGCAAGGCGATCGAGAATCGCATGGAGATGCGCCAATGAGGTACGATCGGTGAGCTTCGTCAACCACGCCTCCAAGCAGCTGATTTTGAAGATCGCCTACTGTGGTCCCGGCCTCAGTGGCAAGACGACGAACGTCCAGTATATCTACGACCACACCGACTCGAAACAGCATGGCAAGCTCACCTCGCTCAGCACCGAGAACGAGCGCACGCTGTTCTTCGATTTCTTGCCCCTTTCCGTGGGCGAGGTCATGAATGGCTTCGAGACCCGCTTCCACATTTTTTCTATCCCTGGCCAGACGTTTTACGAATCCGCGCGCGACTTCATCCTCAAAGGGATCGACGGCCTCGTCTTCGTCGCCGACAGCCAGGAAGAGCGCATGAGCGCCAATATCGAAAGTTACGAACTGCTGGAGAAAAGCCTCGAGCGGCACGGTTATGACATCAACCGGCTGCCCGTGGTTTTCCAATATAACAAGCGCGACGTGAAGGGCGTGGTTTCCGTGCAAGAAATGGAAGCCACCTTTAACGCCGCGAAACGTCCCCACTTCGAGGCGATCGCCAGTCGAGGCGTGGGCGTGATGGAAACCTTGCAGGCCGTAAGCGAGTTAGTGATTCGTGATTTGAGAACATAGCCACGGAAATTAGGGGGATACGATGAACAAAGTAACGCTCAAGAAGTTCCAACGCATTTTTGAAACCCAACGCAGCGAGCTCCTCTACAACGATCGCGTGATCCGCGATGATTTCAACGTAAACACGGACGACCGTCTGGACGAACTCGACCAGGCCACGACCGACGTCGAGCAATCCATGCGCATGCGTCTGCGCAACCGTGAAACCCTTTACATCAAGAAAGTCGACGAAGCTCTCCGCCGAATCGACGAAGGCACCTTCGGCGAGTGTGAGTCCTGCGGCGAAGACATCGAGTTCCGCCGTCTCCAGGCCCGCCCCACCGCTACTCTTTGCGTTTCCTGCAAGGAAGAGGAAGAGCGCATGGAGATCATGAGCGCGGCCGGTCAACGCCACAAGAGCTTGGGCGAGACATTCTCGAAGGCCACCAAATAGTACCTGCGTCCCGTGCTACCGGAGCAGAATGCCTCTTCTCCGAATGAGCTCGGACCTCCTTCGGCCGGGACGGCGCCGCAATTTGTCGCATTTCAGTTTCACTCTGGCCCTGGTGGTAAAAAATTCGTCATTTTTCCTCCGAAAGTGGCGTCGAAAATGCCCGTCCAGAGCGTGTTTTAGGGCATGATTTCCAGTCGTTCCTTGAAATTCCTTGGTTTTTTTTTGTAACTACCTTTGGCATGTCTCTCGCACTATCTTACTTCCGTGAAGGTTGACCGGGGAGTCACCAACCTTCCAAGGGGGTCAGTATGCGTTATTCAGACCAACAACCACGTCGTTTCCTACCACTAACCGCGCAAGCCCGTTGGGCTACGCGACGCTAGTCGGTTCTTTTCGTTCCATCGGTCCATTAAACAACTGAAGTCAACAAGCCAAGACACGAGGGATCTGTGTCACCGGCGGAGACACGGGATGTGTCGCCCAGCTTGCCCTGGGGAAGAAGGAGTACATCTATGCTTCACGCTCACGCGATAGAGAAGTTCAAGCATCATTTCGAGAAACAAAAGAAGGATCTTTTGTACACGCAGGAAATCCTGGACGCAAACTTCCAGGTCCACACGGAAGATCTAAAAGATGAAGTCGACCTGACTTCTTCCGATCTGGAACAATCCATGCGCATCCGGTTGCGCAACCGGGAAGCTTTGTTCATCAAGAAGATCGACGAAGCCCTGAACCGCATCCGGATGGGCAAGTTCGGATTGTGCCAGGATTGCGAAGAGGACATCGAGTTTAAACGCTTGGAAGCGCGGCCGACCACCACGCTGTGCCTGAACTGCAAGGAAGATCAGGAACGGCGCGAGCAGGTGCATGCCGACGGTCACAAACACAAGAGCATCGGCAAGAAGATCAATCTGCGGATCGCTTAAGTCAGTTCAATGATTTTGTTAGGGGGCAATTAGGGTTTGGGTCACGCGAGGGGTCGCGGGGCTCAATGGGGGGACACCAAGGATGGGGTGCCCGACTCGTAGTACTGGCCAAGGATGGCCGATCGCCCACTTGAACCCACCATGGATAGGTCCCGGTTCAGGCAGCGGCGAGCAGTCAGTGTCGTGGTAGCACGAAAACGAGAAGGGGGAAGCTGCACGGATGCGGCTTCCCCCTTCCACTTAGCCTAGTTCCTTGGCCTGAAGGATCACTCCTTGAAACTGATAGCCTTCAGGATATTCAGTCGCCCGCCGGACACGGACTTGTTTGCCAAGCTCGCCACCGGATCGGTCGTCTTTATGAGTACTTCTTTGACTTTCTTGTAATCCCAGTCGGGGTGCTTCGACCAGAGCAAGGCCGCCGCGCCCGCCACATGCGGACACGCCATCGACGTACCGTCGTGGGTGGCGTACTTGCTGCCCGGAGCGGCGCTGTATACGCCTACGCCCGGAGCGCCGAGGTGCACGGACTTCTTCCCGTAGTTCGAGAACGAAGCCAGCCCGTCGTTCTTGTCCGTCGCGGCCACCGAAATAATGTTCGGGGTCGTGAAGGAAGCGGGATAGCTGCGCTGAGCACTGGAGTCGTTGTCCTGACCCATGCCGAACTGGTTGCCGTTACCGGCCGCCGCCACGAAGAGCACGCCGGCTTTTTCCGCGCGGTTGATCGCTTCTTCGAGGACATTGTTATCCGGATCGGCGCCAATGCTACCCCAGCTGTTGGAGAGCACGCGGGCACCCTTGGCAATCGCGTAGTCGATGGCCTTGATGGCATCGGCCGTGGAGCCCTGGCCCGAGGAGGACAGGAACTTCAAGCCCATGATCGACACCTTCTGGGACACGCCCGAGATACCGAAACCGTTCTCCCCGACCGCACCGATAGAACCCGAGCAGTGGGTACCGTGACCTTGGTCGTCGTACGGGAGGCCGTCATTGTGAATGAAGTCGAAACCAACCACGTCGTTGTTGGTCGGGCTCGGATTTCTCCACACGTTCAAGGACAAGTCCTTATGGTTATAGTCGATACCGGTATCGATCACGGCCACGATGAACTTGCGGTCACCGGGGAATTCTTTCCAAGCCGAGGTCGCTTGAATCTTTTCCAAACCCCACGCCTTAGCGTTGTCAGGGTCGGCCACCGGGCTGCCTTCGGCCGGAGGATTTTCTACCTTCGGGCGTTCAGCGGGAGGATTGCCTCCGCCACCACCACCGCCGTCGCCGCCGTCAACGCAGCCGGGAGGGAATGGGATACCCGGAATGATGCAAGGAACATCACCACCGCCTCCGCCGCCACCATCTTCACAACCAGGAGGGAACGGAATGCCGGGAATGATGCAAGGCGGAGCTTCTTGTTTCTTCTTAGCTTGCTGAATGGCTTTCAACAGCTGGCTTTGCACTTCGGGGGTAAAAAGAAGGTAGTTCGGCTGGGCGTATTCGACCAAGCCAGTTTGCTCCAGGCTCTTCACCGCGTCTTGCACGGAGACGCCTGGCTTTAAGATGAGTTGCTCGAAGTCGCTCATCATGCCGTTGAAATACTTCACGCTCTGAATGCCGACGTCATTATACATTTCGGTCATCACGGCATTCGTGCGCACGATGTTGTTCTTGTACTTAACGATCACTTCGCCGGGTTTATAGAAACCGTTAGCGAGCGCGGCCGGCGCGACCAACATCGCCGCCAGCACGAGCGCCATCCTTGGAAGTTGAAACATACGCATGGAAATCCCCCCTTATGCGATTCAATTGATCCGACGAGTGTAACGAGTTTTTTCTAAATTGCAAATTTGACGGCCGAAAAAAACTTAACGTTTGCTAAGACCTTGCACGGCGGGAAACCACCCGATAAGCTTTCTCTCATGAACTATCCTGACACCCTGCAACTCAAAGACAAGATCGCCCTCGTCACCGGATCTGGTAGAGGCCTTGGCTCAGAAACCGCTCTGGAACTAGCAAAACGGGGGGCACACGTCGTGGTGAACGACTTGGGTGTGGACGGCGCACAAGCGGTGGCCCAGCAAATTGAAGCACTGGGTCGCAAAACCCTCGTCAGCCAGCATGATGTTTCCGACTACAAAGCAGCGCAAGCCTTGGCGGAGGAAGTTAAGGCCAAGTTCGGGACAGTCGACATTCTCGTGAACAATGCCGGCATCACCCGCGACTCTATGCTCCATAAACTGACGGAAGAGAAATGGGACGAAGTGATCCGCGTAAACCTCAAGGGCCCGTTCAACATGGGCCAGGCCTGCGCGAGAATAATGATGGAGAAGAAGTCCGGAAAGATCGTGAACCTCTCTTCGGTCGCTTGGCATGGAAATATCGGGCAAACGAATTATTCCGCCTCCAAAGCCGGCGTAGTCGGACTCACCCGGACTTGGGCTTTGGAACTCTCACGCTATAACGTGAACGTGAATGCGATCGCGCCGGGCATGATGGACACGATCCTCACCCAGCAGATCCCGGCGGAGATCCGCGAGAAGTTCGTGCAGCGGATACCACTGAAACGCATGGGCAGCGCGAAGGACGTCGCGCATCTCGTGGCGTTCCTGGTGAGCGATCAAGCCGCCTATATCACCGGCCAGACAATCGAGCTCGACGGCGGCTTAACCGTCGGCTGGTAAGACCCAGGCGACCGCGAGATCGCCGACGTTCGTGCCCGTCGGTCCCGTCACCACGAGCGCCCCAAACTCCTGCAAGGCCGAATAGGCGTCGAACTTCGCGAGCGCGGCCGTGAGGTCAAACCTACGTGCGCGGACCATCGCCGCCGTCCGACCTGTGATTAATCCGCCGGCAGCATCCGTAGGCCCGTCGCGACCGTCGGTTCCCAAAGCCAGAAAGCCGAAATTTCCATCCAAGTCTCGCAACTCTCGAAGCACGCTGAGAGCTAAGTGCTGATTCCGGCCACCGTGGCCCGGTCCCCGCACATCGATCAAAAGCTCGCCCGACGCCACCAAGGCGCGGGGGGCTGGCCTATCCCCAAACTCGCGGATCCAGGCCGCAAACTTTTCGGTCGCCGTCTCCACGGGCAGGTTCAAGTCAAAAGGGGCAACCTCCACCGAAAACCCTCGCGCCCGGAACACGGCTGAGGTGGATCGGAGCGCGCTCTCGTGTCCCCCTAACAAGTAGCTGATCACCGGCTCAGAAGAAGCTTCGCCTTCCCGGGGCACGGTCGGCCCCGAGGCAATCGTGCCAAGTTCGTCGCCCGGCACGTCCGACAAGAGGAAGTTCAGCCAAAGCGCGGGGTGGAACCGTCCCAAAAGTTTTCCGCCTTTTACGAGCGAATCCCGCTTTCGCCACCGATTGATAGCGTGAATTCCGATTCCGGTACGGTACAGCTGCTCCATTTCCCGCAAATAGTCGGCAAGCTCCACGTTGATGTCGAGCTCCTCAAAAAGCGCCGATCCGCCTCCGGAAAAAACCGTGATCACGAGATCGTCCGCCGTGGATCCGCGTAAACATTGGATCAAGGCCTGGGAGGCTTCTAGATTGCGCTCCGAAAGAAACGGGTGCGTTCCCGTGAGCACCTGGACCCTTCGGGTGGGAGCTTCATTGCCTTCGTTGACGATCACCACGCCTCCGGTGATGCGATCTCCCAGAATCCCTTCCAAGGCTTGAGCCATCGCGGCAGACGCCTTGCCGGCACCAATCACCCAGATCGAACGAAAGTGCACGAGCTCAACGACGTCGCCGCCGAAATAAAGGCGCGATCCAACAAGCTTTACGTGTTCGTGAAAAAGGGCGCGGGGGTGAATCGCCGCGACGATACTTTCAATGGTACGGTCGACCGGCTCCGCTAGACCGGTTTCTGTCATACGTTCGTATTGCCCACGATGGCCGTGGCCACGGTGTCGCCAAGCTTTACGAAAGTCTCCACCCGCTTGGCGGTGTTGGCGAGCAAATCGGCGGACGGACGCCACGCTTCCGGCTCCCCGAACACGATGACGGTAGATCCGCCGAAAAGAAAATATCCCTTTTCGTCGCCCCGCTTAAAATTAATTCCGTTGTAGGACTGCACAATCTTGCCCACGCCCATGGCGCCCACTTCGACGTAAGCGACCTTGCCGAAATTGCGGGTACGCAGGATGCTCACCTGGCGCTCGTTGATCGCGAAGATCTCGCTCTTATACCGAAGCGCCATCGGATTCACAGAATGATAGCGTCCGGCCACCCGATAGATTTCCTCCACCGCGCCATCGTCCGGAAAGTGAAACCGATGGTAGTCGGTCGGGCAAAGCCGGCAGATCATCAGCGGCCCCCCCACGAAGGACTTGGCTTGCTCGGCGTTACCTAAAATCTGCTCCGGACTGAGGTCGGCTCCCTTCACGGGAAAAGTCTGGTCTTCCGTGATCGAGGCGAACGCCAGGTAACGGCCTTCGGCGAACGCGGAGAAGTCGGAGGGACTTTGCGAAAATGATCGCATCCCCGGCCGGAATTTTCGGATGAAGAAGTCGTTGAACGACCCGTACTGGGTGTCTTGGTACTCTTCCATTGGGATGCCGAAGTCCGCGATGAAACGGCCGATCGCGTTCCGGCTTAAGCGAGAGGACTGATACCTACCCATCGCTTTGCTGAGCAAAGAACGGGATAGCACGAGGTCGTTCAAAGCGCGGCCGACGCCGGTGTTATAAATGAAGCGAACGAGCGCGTCGCCATAGACGCGCTCGACCTCTTCTCGTTGCGTGGAACGATTCCAATAACGGATCTGCGACGGTATCTGGGCCTGCAATCAGTAGCCGGACTCCTCCGGCTATACTTCGCGCTCCTGTTGCCTACGCATGTAGGTGGGAATGTCGTACTGATCGTCGGTCAGGTTCGTGATCCCGAGCCGCTGGGCGATCGCCCGCGCGCGCGAAAGTTCCGAACCGCCGCCCGAGTTCCCAGGATTAGCCGTCGCCGAAGTCGGCCCGTTGGCGTAGGGAGAGGGTGGTGGTGTCGCGGCCTTGGCCGGGGCAGCCTGTGACTGTTCCATCTCCATTTCTTGGTCCAACTCGGGCATAGCGGCGCTGACCGCCGGGGCGTCCATGTCTTCATCTAGCAGATCGAGGCTTTGCAACCCCTCGCCATTGAATACGTTGATCTGCGGACCCGCCGCCGTAGCGCCGGTGGCCGGAATCGACAAGGTCGGATCTTCCAACGACGCGCCCGGCAGGGCATCTAGCGCTTGGTTCAAAGCGGGATTCGTCGAAGCGAGTTCCGCAGCCGGAGCTGCCGTGGCACCTACGCTGGCCGCCATGGCGGAGCGGGCGGCGTCGGCCGCGATCTCCGCGCTGCCGCCCAGGCCCGTAGCAATCACGGTGACTTTCACCTTTTCCTTCAAGCTCTCGTCGATCACGGTGCCGAAAATGATTTCCGCATCTTCATGCGCGGCTTCCATGATCAAGGTGGTCGCTTCGTTGACCTCGTGGATCTTGAGATCGGATCCGCCGGTGATGTTGATGATGATGCCGGTGGCGCCGTTGATCGAAACGTCCTCGAGCAACGGGCTCGAGATAGCGTTCGTCGCCGCCTCTACCGCGCGGTGCTCTCCCGAACCAAAGCCAATACCCATCAGGGCAAGGCCCTTATTACGCATGATCGTCTTCACGTCGGCGAAGTCGCTGTTGATGAGACCCGTGTGGTTGATGAGGTCGGAAATGCCTTGCACGGCGTTCAAGAGCACTTCGTCGGCTTTTTTGAACGCATCGACCATCGAAAGCGTCGCGCCAGAAATCGCCAGCAATCTCTGGTTTGGGATCGTGATCAACGAGTCGACCGACGAGCGCAATTCATCCAGCCCGCCGATGGCGTGCTTCATGCGCTTTTTTCCCTCGAATTGGAAAGGCTTGGTCACCACGCCCACGGTGAGGGCGCCGATTTCCTTCGCGATCTTCGCGATGACGGGAGCCGCGCCGGTACCGGTGCCTCCACCCATGCCGGCCGTGATGAAAACCATGTCCGCGCCCGCTAGCAGCTCCGCGATGTGCGCGTAGTCTTCTAGCGCCGCCTTGCGTCCCACCTCGGGGTTCGCGCCGGCGCCTAGGCCCTTGGTCAGCTCCTGCCCGATCGGCACCTTGGTGGTCGCGAGCGAAGCGTCGAGCGCCTGCTTATCGGTGTTAGCGGTGATGAACTCCACGCCGGTCAGTCCTAACCGGATCATGGTGTTCACGGCGTTGCAGCCCGACCCGCCCACGCCGATGACTTTTATTTTTGCTCCGCCAGCTTCAATCGTATCTATTTCGAACACGTCAGCCTCCTACTTCAGTTCGTTAAAACAAATCTCAAAACAAGTCTTTGATCCAAGTGCGCATGGACCCGCGAATCTTGTCGTACATGTTTTTGTTCCGGATGGGGAACTTGGTTTTACTCAGCAAATTCCGCGACCCGTACTTAAGCAAACCCACGCCGGTCGCGAACTTTGGTGAATTGACTACGTCGCGCAGGCCGCCTACTCCGTAGGGGACGCCACGCTTCACAGGCATCTCGAAAATATGTTCGGCTAGCTCGGGCATGCCGTTCAGCAGGGTGGAACCGCCCGTGATGACGACGCCCCCTGAGAGCAGGTCCTGGAACCCCGACTTCATGACCTCGCGCTGGATGAGCATGAAAATTTCTTCCACGCGGGGCTCGATAATTTCGGCGAGTAGCCGGCGCGCCACGACGCGCGGCTTGCGACCACCGACGCCGGGAACTTCGATGGTTTCGTCCGGCTTCACGGTGGAGGCCAGTACGCACCCGTACTTGATCTTGAGCTTTTCCGCCTCGTGTTGCGGCGTACGCAGGCCCACGGCGATGTCATTAGTAATATGATGGCCGCCGACCGCGAGTACCCCGGTGTATACGACCGAGCCTTCGCGGTAGATCGCGATATCGCTCGTACCGCCACCGATGTCGACCAACACTACGCCCAGTTCCTTTTCGTCATCCGATAGGACGGCTTCGCTCGAAGCAATGGGCTCGAGGCAGATTTCAGAAACGTTGAGGCCGGCTTTATTCGCGCACTTGATAATGTTCTGCGCCGAAGATACGGCACCGGTGACGATGTGAACTTTCGATTCCAATCGCACGCCACTCATCCCGATCGGATCGCGGATGCCGTCCTGGTCGTCAATGATGAATTCCTGCGGGATGATGTGAATCACTTCGCGATCCATGGGGATGGCGATCGCCTTCGCCGCATCAATCACGCGCTGAATGTCCTGCTCGTTAATCTCTTTGTCTTTGATGGCGACGACGCCAGACGAATTGAAAGATTTAATATGACCGCCGGCGATTCCCGTATAAACAGTGGAAACTTCCACGCCCGCCATCAACTCCGCTTCTTCCACGGCCTTGCTGATGCTTTCGACGGTGGTATCGATGTTAACGACAACGCCTTTGCGCAAACCGGATGAAGGCGCGGTGCCGATGCCGATGATATCGAGGATCGGGTGCGGCGCAGCTTGGACGATCTCGCCTACGATGCAACAAATTTTGGTGGTGCCAATATCTAAACCGACAACGATGTCCTTTTTGGACATATGCGAATCCCTCCGTTGGACTCCAGTAGGCAAAAAATCGCTACCTCAGAAATTTTATGAACCTCGATCGGTTTTGACAACTATTTTCTTGCCGTCACCGAGAGTGATGAGGTGGCTACGGATGGAATGATTGGCTAGATATTGTAAGACCTTACCCAAACGCGGCAGGGCCGAGGGCGCGACACCGTCAAAATTTTGACCCAAATTCACGAAAGTGCGGACGGGTCCCCCCTCTTCCCGATCCGGGGAGCCAAAATAAAGCACCACGGCGCGGACTCCCCGCGTGATATCCCACGTCACGCCCGAAAGGCGGGTGAACTTGGCGACGTCCGAGGTTTTCCAGAACGAGAGCAAGGACAGAATTTTGCGCGTGAGGTCGGTGTCGCTTTCCGGCACTCCCGTTACCACCGGCAGATCGGACAAGATCCCCGAGTCCGCCTGGGAAAAGAGCGCGCCATTGGAATCTAGATAATGCAGGTTGCCGTCGGCGCCCTGGAATAATGCCACCGGATCACGTAGTTTGATGGCAATTCGTAGGGTTTGCGGGAACTTCTTCTCGAGCGTGACCTCTCTGATCCAAACCTGGGAAAGAATCCGTCGCTCGATCGCCCGAAGATCCAAATCGAATAGATTGTCGACTCCGAGTTGCGCTCCCGAAAGCTCGCGCACTAATTTTTCGTCGAGCTGGATCGGTAATTTAACCGCCGCATCGGTGACCCCCGCGGCTCCCGCATCTTCCTGCACCACTTCCACCATGCTTAAGCGAAAGAGCGGCGACCGGGTGGCCTGCTGAATCCCGACCAAAATGCCGGCCAATGCCAACATCGACAAAGAAATGACTGCGAATGATTTCCATCCTGGAAGCGGTTTCACGCAATAAAAAGAATAACACGCTTTTTCAGTGCGCTGGAAATTCTTACCGGCTGGAAATTTCTGGGCGCGCCGGTTAGTCTGGGAAACCTATGAACAATAAAATCCTTTCGTTCGCCGGCTTGGGCGGAGTCCTCTTCGCTTTATTCATATTTGGCTGCGCTACCACCGGAGGCTCGGGAGGGCCCGTCGCCGGCATGGAAACCCAGCCTTTCATCGGAAAGTTCCAAGTCTACCGGAAGACTTTCCCCAATGGCTTGAAGCTACTGGTGGTGGAAGACCACACCTCTCCTACCTTCGCGTACCAAACCTGGTTTCGCGTCGGGTCTCGCAACGAAGTCCCGCAATACACGGGCCTCGCGCACCTTTTCGAGCACATGATGTTCAAAGCCACGAAAACCCGGCCGGAGGGTACCTTCGACCGCACCCTGGAAGAGGCGGGCGCCGAAGGCGAAAATGCCTTTACCAGCCACGACTATACGGCTTACATCCAGGAACTCCCGAAGAACAAGCTCGCCATGATTGCCGAACTTGAAAGCGATCGCATGACCAACCTGATCGTGAACGAGCAGGCATTTAAAACGGAAACGGAAGTCGTGCAAAACGAACGCCGCTTCCGCACGGAGAACAATCCGGACGGGCTGATGTATCAGACGCTCTTTGAAACCGCTTACCAAAAGCATCCTTATAAATGGCCCGTGATCGGCTACCAGGCGGATTTGAACCGCATGGCCGCCGCCGACGCCGTGGCTTTTTATCAAAAACACTATAGCCCAGCCACCGCCACCATCGTCGTGGTGGGCGACGTGGATCCAGCGGAGGTCAGCCGTACCGTCGAAAAACACTATGGACACCTCCCGAAGCACGCCTTACCGGAAATGAACCTAGAGGTCGAGCCTGCCCAGACGACGATCCGTCGCAAAAACTTGCCTTTAGACGTCCAGGTCGAAAAACTCTACATGGCCTACCACGTGCCGCCGGCAAACTCACCGGATTCGGCCGCGTTCGAAGTTCTGCAAGGAATCCTCACCGAAGGGAAAGGCAGCCGCCTCGCGCTGAAACTGGTCGACACCAGCGTGGCTAGTGGCGTGGAGTCCGGTAGCTACCAAGGCGCTGACCCAACGCTCTTCGTGTTCCACGTCAATCTGCAGGAGAAGCGTCGGGCGGCGGAAGCCGAAGCCATCATTAATTCCACGCTCGCGGACCTAATGAAGAAGCCGGTGCCGGCGGCTGAGCTGGAACGCGCCAAGAACCTGATGAACTTCACCTTTTACCAAAACCTCACGAGTAACTCGGCCAAGGCGAATTTCCTGGGCCGGTACGAAACGGTCATGGGTGATTTCCGAGGGGGGCTGAAAATTCAAGAGCAGATCGCCGCCGTCACGTCCGAGGACGTCCAACGCGTGGTAAAAACTTATTTCAAACCGGCCGTCCGCACGATCATCCGCGGAATGCCCAAGGGAGGACAACGCCCATGAAGACTTTCAAAAAATCCGCACTGATCATCCTCCTCATGGCGACGGCGGCCCCCGCTTTCGCCCTCGAAGTGGAGTTCGAAGAGGACAATCGTCTTCCCATCGTCTATATCAACGTCGCCGCGAAGACCGGATCCGTTTCCGACCCTCAGGGAAAATCCGGCCTGACTGATTTCATGGGGGAGATGCTCCTGCGCGGTACCAAGCTGCGCAAGAAACAACAGCTCGACGCGACCCTCGACCAGATCGGCGCGTCGCTGGGCGTGGAAACACGCGCCGAAGCCATGATCCTGCGGGGCGCGGTGCTCGCGAAGAATCTCGACAAGTTCCTGGAGCTGGTCGCGGAAGTGCTGACCCAACCCAGTTTCGATCGGGTGGAAATGACTAAATTGCGCAACCAGAAACGCTCCTCCTACAAGGAAGAGCTAGGGAATGATCGCGCGACCGCCCAGAAAAAATTCGAACGCTACCTATTCCGAAATCACCCGTACGGCAACCCACCGGAAGGCAACGGCAAGGAGTTCGACAAGATCACCTTGGCGGACGTGCAGAAACACTACGACGAAATCGTGCGTGACCAGCTGCTCGTGATCGTGGGAACGGGCGACGCATCCACTTCGCGCATCAAGGAATGGGGCCGTAAGCTGGCGGAGTCACGCGCCGGCGGCCAAACCCGTACGGCGGTACCGCAGCCAGAAAACCTCGCCCAACGCGAGCTCATGATCATCGACAAACCCAACCGCACGCAAACGCAGATTTTCGGGGGCTGGGTCGGAGTCCGCATGACGGATCCGGATTATTTCGCCCTCTACATCGGCAACCACGCCTTTGGCGGCGGATCGTTCCTCGCGCGGCTGATGCAGGAAATCCGCGTGAAGAAGGGCTGGAGCTACGGCGCCTATAGTAACTTCCGTCACGGTACCCAGCCCCGCTCGTGGATGTTCAACCTCTTCCCGGCCAGCAAGGATGCGGCGGATGCCCTCAAACTGACCTTGCAGCTCATCAATGAGCTGAAGGAAAAGGGCATTACGGAAGCGGAGTTTAACTCGGCCAAGCAAAGCCTCACCAACAACGCGGGATTCAGCTACAACACTCCGAAAAAACGCGTAGAAAACATCTTGCTTGAGCGTACCCTGAACTTGCCGCATGGCTTTATGAAAACCTATGCCGAGCGAATGGCGTCGGTCACCTTAAGCCAGGTGAACGCTGCCTTGAAGCGATTCGTCCAGCCGGAGCACCTATTCATCACCGTGCTAGGCACGGAGAAGGGACTCCGTGAGCCGCTCGCGAACGCCGCCGGGATTCCCGCCCAGTCGGTCAAGGTCGTCGACTTCCAGAGCTGGCCGAACTAGATCCGCAGTTTAGCGATTAGTCGCCGTAAGACGAGTCACGTCTATTCGACGCGGGCTTCGCCTCGGGGAGCTTCTCGACCGTGCCGTTTTTGCAGTAGTTATCGATCGCCTTGCGGACGTTTTTAACTTCCTTCAACCGATCGGTATACGGCACGAAAGCGGCGCCGTTGGCATAGCCGAAGTTTTCCATGCCTTCGCGGTACTTATGCACGCGGGTGCCATAGAAGTTACTATCCACGACTTCGAGGTCATATCCGTTCGGCACTTTCGCCATGTTCACCACCAGCCACGCGTGGGCGACCACGCCGGGCATCTGCAGCATCTGGTAAGTAATTTCCTTCTTCTCTTCGACCAGCTCGTACAGCTCGTCCATCGTCTTCTTCAACTTGGCCGCGCTCACCTTGGTCGAGCCATGTAACCCACGCGTCAGCCAGTCGGCACCCCACACACCTTCATTGACCTGCCACTCTTCGAGGCGCTTTTGAATCTGCTCTTCCCAATCACGGCTGAACTCATGAAAATTATGGTATCCGGGGACCTCCACCACGTTCGGCTTGCCGAGTTTTTCGCCTTTGGTAAAGGCCTTGATGATCTTCTTGGCCTGGGCCTCGGTCGGGCGCGGAAGCTCGGGCTTGTAAACACCGAGGTAAGTCGCGTAGCGGGTCATACGCGAGTGCCACCAGCAAATACCGCCGTTAGCGATACCGATCGGCGGATTCGTGAAGCTCAACTGATTCCGGCGCTCCGCGATCAGCGTCTTGAAGTAACCGAAGTCCTGGGCCTTTTCGCAAAACTCTTCGCGCGTCCGCGAAGGCTCTTCGCCCGCCACGGCCGTCGCCGCAAATGCCAAACCCAAGCCAACCCAAGCCAACGCCCGCAGCTTCATCATGAAAGATAGCCTTTCTCAATCGAGACTCAATTTTTGGCGTTGTGTGATTTTTCCCTAACCCACGTCGCCCTAACCATGTTGCCGAAGCAACCCCTTAATTCAACGCGGGGCGTATCAGACCGCATTGCATTGTGTCAAATCTTGGGGACGTTTTTTTATAGATATTTGAATGGGGGTTAACCCCATTGAAATTACTGTTTTTTTTTATCTACAAAAACACCTAGGTACTTTACCTCTTCCTGGAGGTCGATCCCCAGTTCGGTTTTCGCGCGAGCTTTTGCGGTCTGAATCAGCCGGTAAACATCCTGGGCTTTGGCGCCCCCCTGATTCACGATGAAGTTGGCGTGTTTCTCCGAGAACTGAGCGCCCCCGATGCGGTGGCCGCGAAGTCCCAGCTTTTCGATCACCTGCCAGGCGTGCATCCCATGCTCCCGGGGGTTCTTGAACACGCTCCCGCACGAGGGCAAATCAATCGGCTGCGTGCCCTTGCGTCGCTGCAAGGTTTCATCGATCGCGCTGCGCACTCGCGCCGGGTCGTCCGCACGCAACGCCCACTCCGCCGCCACGACGATCGCGCCCGCCGGCAGAAAATGATTCGCGCGGTAGGAAAACTTCAGCTCGCTCCCCGTTGCTTCCCGCAACGTGCCGGCATGCCAGTAGTGCACGCGCTCCACCAGGTCTTTTGTTTCTCCCAAATGCGTGCCCGCGTTCATCGCTACCGCGCCGCCCACGGATCCCGGTATCCCGCTCAAAAATTCGAAGCCCCCCCAGCCCTTTTCCCCCGCGTGCCGAAGCAGGGTCGAGATCGGCACGCTGGCGCCGGTGAACACGCGACCATCACGCGGCTCGACGGTCATGTCGAGCTTGGCGAGCTTGAGGACCGTGCCGGAAAATCCCTGGTCCGACGCGAGCACGTTGGAACCCTTGCCCAGGATGAAATAAGGCTCACCCGTGCGGGCGATTTCCGCGCCAAGCGTGTCCAGCTCGGCGATCGAGCGGGGAATCACCAGGCGACGAGCCGGACCGCCAATCTGATAGTAGGTGTGTTTGGAGAGCGGCTCATCAAACTTGATTTCGGTAAGCTTCGGTTCATTGGGCGACGACATCGATGGCTCAGGTGGGGATGAGGCGGCGGGGCAGCTTGGTGATCGAGCCCGCGCCCATGCACAAAATTAAGTCGCCCGGACGGGCGAGCGTTTTCACCATCTCACAGGCGCGATCGAGATCGCCCGCGTATTCGAAGGTTTGATTGGCCAAGGCCTTCGCCTTCATTTCCTCTACCAACCCCTGCGCGGTCACGCCTTCGATCGGATCCTCGCCCGCGCCGTATATATCCGAAACCAAAACCACGTCGCTTTGGCGAAAAGCGGACAAAAACCCGTCTTTGCAGTGCAAAGTACGACTGTAACGATGCGGCTGGAAAACCGCGATAATCCGGCCCGTCCAAAAAATCCGCGCGGCATCTAATGTGGCGGAAATCTCCGAAGGATGATGACCATAATCTTCGATAATGGCCCGACGCGATTTTTCGTCCTGCCAGATGATCTCGAAACGGCGATCCACGCCGCGATACTCCTTCAGTCCCGCCGCGATCTTCGCGAACGGCACGTCCAGCGCGACGGAAATCACGATCGTGGCCAAGGCGTTCAAGATATTATGCTTGCCGGGGACGTTCAGTTCCACCTCGCCCAGCTTGTCGCCGCCCCGATAGACGTTAAAAACCGAGCCCAGCGGCTTGAGCTTTACTTCACGAGCGAAAAACTCCGCTTGCTCGGAAAATCCGTAAGTACGCACGGGCTTCGTCCAGCGCGAGAGGCAACGGCGCACGCCCGGGTCGTCCAGGCAAACCGCGGCCAACCCATAAAACGGCAACTTGCCGACGAACTCGACAAACGCATGATCGATCTGCTCTAAACTTCCGTAATGATCCAAATGATCGTTGTCGATGTTCGTCACGACCGCGTATGTCGCCGGGAGGTGCAGGAAGGAGCCGTCGCTCTCATCGGCTTCGGCGACCAGGTACTCGCCCTGTCCGAGCTTCGCATTCCCGCCCAGGGAATTCACGACGCCGCCGATCACCAGCGTGGGATCGAGCTGGGCGTGCATCAGCACCGTGGCCAGCATCGAGGTCGTGCTTGTCTTTCCGTGGGTGCCGGCGACGGCGATGCCCGTGCGGCCCCGCATGAGCTCACCCAGCATCTCCGCGCGTGGAATGACGGGAATGCGCAGCTCTTTCGCGCGCACGACTTCGGGGTTCGTGGCCTTCACGGCCGAAGAGATGACCACCACCTGGGGCTGATCGATATTTTCGCGGCGGTGCCCGATGAACACGGTGATCCCCAGCTTCTGTAGACGCTTGGTTGAGTCGGACTCGACGAGATCCGAACCGGTCACGCGGCAGCCCTGGTTGTGAAACATCTCGGCGATGCCGCTCATGCCGATGCCGCCGATGCCTATGAAGTGAATACGGGTATCACGTGGTGATCGCATCTACGATGTCCCTTGCCGCATCCGGCCTATGGTAGTCACGCACTTTCTGCTCGATGCGCGAGATTTCCGCCGGATTCGCCCGAAATTCCTCGATCATTCGCGCTAAATCCTCGCCCGAGGTCTGTTCCTGGTGCACGAGCCGAGCGGCGCCGGCATCTGCGAAAAGACGGGCGTTCCACTCCTGGTGATTATCGGCGGCGGTCGGCAACGGGATAAAAATCGCCGCCCGGCCCACGGCCGCAATCTCCGCCATCGTCGAAGAACCCGATCGGCATATAATGAGGGAGGAAGCGCGGTATGCCGCCGGCATCTCATAGATGAATTTCTCCACGCGGGCGTTCGCGATGCCCGCCGCCTGGTAACCGCGCGAGACGCGATCGAAGTCCTTTTCCCCGGTCTGATGGATGAACTGGATGGGTTTATCCTTGAGGTGCGGGAGTGCCGACAAAACCAACGTGTTGATGCCGTGGGCGCCCTGACTGCCGCCGAAAATGAAAACCACGAAAGGATCCCGTGCCGCAGACGGCAGCTGACTCAAGCTGTTGCGGATTGGATTGCCGGTCACCCGCAGTTTCTCGGGCGCGAAGTACTGGTTCCCTTGGGGCAAGCGCGCCAAATCAAAAGCGAGGAAAACCGTGCGGACGAAACGAGCGAGGATCCGATTCGTCATACCGGGAACGGAATTCTGCTCCAACAACGCGGTTCGCGCGCCGACGAGCCAGCTAAACACGCCTGCCATTAACACCACCGGCCCCGAAGCGTAGCCGCCGACTCCGATCACGGCGGACGGGCGCTCCGAAAGCAGCACCCGCAACGATACGATGAACGACCAGGGCAACTGGAAGTAGGTCTTCAGCTTCCGCGAAACGCTCACGCGATTCAGGGAGCCCAGATCGAGCAAGCGCAGGGGGAAACCCTCCCGCGGCACCAACTTTTCTTCGATTTTTCCGCGCGCTCCCACGAAAACCACGGGAGCATCCGCCCCGAATTTTTGGCGCCAAGCCTGCGCGATAGCCACGCCCGCCAGCACGTGCCCGCCCGTGCCTCCGCCGGCGACGAGCAAGGTCGGCTTACCGCTCGCCGTCACTTAGAGCCTCCTCGCGCAAGGGCCGCCCGCCGCGTTTTTCCCGCTTCGGCCGCGATATTCATGAGAATACCGACCGCGAAGAGGTTCATGAGCAGCGCCGATCCTCCGTAACTGATGAACGGTAGGTTCAAACCTTTGGTCGGTAACAAGCCCATCACTACGGACATGTTCACAAACGCCTGGAATCCGATCGCGGCGGTGATGCCCGAACCAAGCAAGAGACCGAAACGGTCGCCGGTCTTTTTATAAAGCGCCCAAGCTACGGACAGACCCCGGTAGATGAAATAGCAATAAGCCAGCAACACCGCGGCCACGCCCAAAAACCCCAGCTCCTCGCCAATAATGGCGAAGATGAAATCGTTATGCGCCTCCGGCAAAAAGAAAAGCTTTTCCTTACTATTCCCCAGACCTACTCCCCAAAACTTTCCGTTATTCAGCCCAATGAGCGACTGGAGAATCTGAAACCCCTTGCCCGAAGGATCCTCCCAGGGATTCAAGAAAGTAGTCAGCCGCGCCATTCGATAAGGCGAAATCAGAACCAGGGCCGCGCCCGCCGCCCCGGCTAGGCCCACGCAACCGAGCAAATAGCGCTTCGGCACGCCACCCAAAAACATCAGGGCGAACACCACGCCCACGATGATCACGCATGAGCCGAAGTCGGGCTGCTTCAAGAGCAAGAGGAGCGCGGGGGTGATCGCCAAGAAATTAGAGAGCACGCCGGGGACGAAGCGGCGGATACGATCGCCTTTCGTCGTGAGCTGGCGGGCCACGAAAAGCATGAGGGCAAACTTGGCGAATTCGGCCGGCTGAAAGTGAAATCCCGCGACGTTCAGCCACCGGCTAGCGCCCTTCGACTGGACGCCCACGCCGGGCACCAGCACCAAAGCCAAAAGCACCGTAGAAAACAGGAGAATCAAGTAGGCGTGCTTCATCCAGAAACGATAAGGCACGCTCGCCGCCACCACGAGCGCCACCATGCCCAGCACCCCGAACAAAAGCTGCTTTTTCACGAAAAAGAGACCGTCGCCCGTGCGCTCCAACGTCGCCATGAACGAGGCGCTATAGACCATGATCAACCCGAAGATGACCATGGCCCCGACCACGGAGATTAAAAAGAGATCCAACCCTTTCCATTTGAAGAGGGAGAACGCGAACGGTTTTGCCAACTGCTTAGATTTGGCTAACAAGTTTCTTGAAGTAATCGCCGCGTTCTTCGTAGTTACGGAACATGTCGTAGCTGGCGCAACCCGGGGAAAGCAGTACGATATCGCCACTACGGGACTTCTGGTAGGCCAAGAGCACAGCCTCTTCGAAGGTACCCACCAGGTAAGTTTCCGCGAAATCTCCCAAAGTACGGTTGATCTTCTCTTTCGCCTCACCCAGCAGGATAAGGGTCTTGCAACGCTTCTGCACGGGCTCGATGAGCGGCAAGAAATCCATATTCTTATCCTTGCCGCCGGCGATAAGGATCACGGGACTGCGCTTGAACGCCTGCAGGCTTTTGATCACGCTCTGCACGTTCGTCGCTTTTGAGTCATTGAAAAAATAGACGCCGTTGCGCTTACGCACGAACTCCAGCCGGTGCGGGACTCCCTCGAAGGTGTCGATCACCTTCTGGATCGCCTTCGGGCCGACGCCCATCGCGCGCGCGGCGATGATGGAGGCCATCAAGTTTTCCTTGTTATGGTCCCCGATGAGCTTGAAGTTGGTGGTGTCGTAAATTTCTTCCTGCCCGGTGACCTTGAGGATCATCCGGCTCTTCTCGGGCTGCAAATAAGCGCCCGCGAAGCTCTCGGCAAAGCTGCCGCCGATGGACATCGGATTCTGCTTGGTGAAGTGAAAGATCTTGCCCGGGCTTTCGCTCACGAACTTGGTAACATGCGGATCGTCGTGATTCAGGATCACGAAGCTGTTCTTGTCGCACACCTTGAGCAGCCGTTTTTTGGCCGCGATGTAGGTATCCATGCTGGGGTAACGATCCAAATGGTCCTGATCGACATTAGTAAACACCGCGGCCGCGGGCACGAGCTTCTCGGCAAGCTCGAGCTGGAAACTCGAGAGTTCGGCGACGACGACGTCGGCTTCCTCTTCGTTGGTGACGAAATCGAGCAGCGGCTTACCGATATTGCCGCCCACGTAGGGTTTACGGCCGTCCGCCTTGAAAAGCTCGCCCAAGAGGGTGGTCGTGGTGGTCTTGCCGTTCGTGCCGGTAACCGCGACGAGCGGCACCTTCAGGGCGCTCGCGGCGAGATCGGCTTCGGAAGTGATGGGAACGTAGAGTTCGCGCGCTTCTTCGAGCGGCTTGATATTCAAGGGCACGCCAGGGCTCACGACGATGAGTTCGGCCGTGTGGAAGTTCTTGTTGGTATGCTTGCCGAGGTCATACTCGATCTTCAGCTCAGCGCACGCCTTGAGCGACTCGGTGAGTTCGGTTTTCTGCTTCAGGTCCGTGACCATGACCTTCGCGCCCTGCTTCACCATGTATTTCACGACCGAAACGCCGGACAAACCGAAACCGACGACCAATACCCGCTTACCCTTGAACTTACTCATGCAATGCTCCTGATTACCTCAACTTCAAAGTCGACAACGTGACGAGCGCGAGCAGCACCGAAATGATCCAAAACCGCACGATCACCTTCGGTTCCGCCCAGCCCTTCAGCTCAAAATGATGGTGGATGGGCGCCATCTTGAAGACGCGTTTTCCCGTCATCTTGAATGACGCCACCTGGGCCATCACGGAAAGCGCCTCGATGACGAAAATGCCTCCGCAGATGCCCAACAAAATCTCGTTCTTGGTGATGACCGCAACCGTACCCAGGGCGCCACCGAGCGCGAGCGCGCCCACGTCACCCATGAAAACTTGCGCCGGATAGGTGTTGAACCACAAGAAGCCCAAGCAGGATGCGGCCACGCTGCCCAGGAAAACGGCGAGCTCGCCCGAGCGCGGCACGTAAGGAATCTGTAGGTATTCGGCGATTTTAATGTGGCCCGCGCAGTACGCGAGAATCAAAAACGTGCACGCGGTCGTAATGGTTGGCCCTACCGCCAAGCCGTCGAGCCCATCGGTGAGATTGACGGCATTAGAAAATCCTACAATGACCAGCACCGCGAACGGGATAAACAGAATACCGAGATCCAACGAAAGATCCTTGAAGAACGGAAACTTCAGCAACGGGGGGTTGTCGCGGAACCAGTAAATGACGACCGCCGCGATCACGGCGAAGATCGTCTGCATCACAAGCTTTTCCTTCGCCGAAAGGCCCTTGGAATTCTTGCGGATGACTTTGCGGTAATCGTCGATGTAGCCGATCACGCCGAAAGCCAGCGTGGTGATGAGCGCGATCCAGACGTTCTTGTTGGAAAGATCGCTCCAGAGCAAAGTCGAAATCGAAATCGCGAAAAGGATCAGCACGCCGCCCATCGTGGGCGTGCCTTTTTTGGTTAAATGGGACTGCGGGCCGTCGTTGCGAACTTCTTGACCAATCTGCTTAAGCTGCAGCATGCGGATGAAGGCGGGGCCAGCGAGCATGCAGAGAAGCACGGCCGTGATCGCCGCGCCGAACGTGCGGAAGCTGATGTATTTGAAAACGTTGAAGAACGAGTGCTCCGTGTGAAGCGGATAGAGCAGGTAATAGAGCATGCATGGATGCTATAAAGGTTTGAAAAGCGGCGTCAAGAAGGTTTTAGTAACTATTCGTAATTACTTGAGAATATCCAAAACCACTTCCCGATCAGAAAAGTGTATTTTTCGCGTCCCGAGCACCTGATAATCCTCGTGTCCCTTGCCCGCAATCAACACCACGTCGCCACCCTTCGCGGCCGTCAATGCCTGGGTGATCGCCGCGCGACGATCGGCTTCGACCTTCACGCGCGCCCGTGCATCCGCATCACCGATTCCACCCTCGATCTCGCGAATGATGACGAGAGGATCTTCGGTGCGCGGATTGTCGGAGGTGACGACAACCTGATCGGAGAGCCGGGCGGCGATCTCGCCCATGCGCGGGCGCTTTTGGCGATCGCGGTCGCCGCCGCAGCCGAACACGGTGATCAATTTTCCGTTTCCCTTGAGCGTGCGAAGCATCGTGAGCACTTTTTCTAGCGCATCCGGCTTGTGCGCGTAATCCACGAGCACGGTGAAGCCGCGCCCGTTCGGTACCGGCTCCAAGCGTCCCGGAACGCCGGACAGGCGCCGAACTCCCTCCGCGATCGTCGCCGGCGCCACGGCCAAGGCGTGGGCCACCCCCACCGCGACCGCGATGTTCTGCGCGTTAAAATCCCCCAGGAGCGGGCTTTCGATCGCGACGCCGCCGACCTTTCCGCGCACGCCGCGCAGATCAAAACGTAAACCTCCCGTTTCCGGCGCGGGCGTCGCATTTTTCGCCATTTTTAGCAGACGGCCGCCGAAATCGTCGCGCGCGTTCACGACCGCACGCGGCTGTTTGCCCGCTTCGGCCGAAAAGTTCATGTACTCGCCGAATAGCCGGGCCTTCGACTGGAAGTAGTCTTCCATGTCCGGGTGATAATCCAAATGCTCGGGCGAAAGGTTCGTGAAAGCCACCACATCGAACGCGATCCCGTAGGTTCGCGCCTGCTTCAGCGCGTGCGAAGACACCTCCATCACCACGGACAGGCAGCCCGCGTCGCGCATCTCCGCCAGCAGCTTCTGCAATTCCACCGCGCCCGGCGTAGTGTGCGTGGACGGCAGCGCCCCCTTCGGCGTGCGGAACTCCACCGTGCCAATGAGCCCCGGCCGCTCCCCCGCCGCCGCGAGGATCGACTCGATGAGATAAGTCGTCGTCGTCTTGCCGCTCGTGCCCGTCACCCCGATTAGCTTCATCGCGCGGGAGGGGTGGCCGTAAAATGCGGAAGCCAGAAGTCCTAGCACTTGGCGGGAATCGGTCACCTGCAGGTACGGAGTAGACAATCCCGAGGGCGGCGATCGCTCACCCACTAGCAAAAGTGCGCCCTGGGCCGCGGCG
The DNA here is from genome assembly GCA_050251055.1 of Bacteriovoracia bacterium. Classification (GTDB taxonomy): domain Bacteria; phylum Bdellovibrionota; class UBA1018; order UBA1018; family JBFWNL01; genus JBFWNL01. Next base: position 69,487 of record JBFWNL010000006.1, on the reverse strand, counting down.
GCCGGCAGAAACGCGTGTCCATCCGCGCTCACCCCAGGCGTCGCGACGAAAACCGTCCCCGCCTTCACCTGGCGAGAATCCGCAGTCACGTGTAGGACCCGCGAGGAACGACGATCGGGGGGGACTTCTCCCTTCACGAGCGCATCCCGCGGGACATCCTGGAATAGTTCGAACAAATTCACGAAATCCAGGCTACAAACTTCCCCTCGGAAATACAACTGCTTGAAATAACGTGATTAAAGGATCCCTAAATCAACCCCAGAGTGTTTGACACTTCGCAATAACAAATCTACAGTGCGCCGCATGAAAAATACTCCACGGACGATTTTTAGCTCTCTGCTCTTCTTGGCGACGCTGTTTTCCTCAGGCCCAGCGTCATCTGCCATAGCGACGAATGGCTGGATGCTGGAAGATTTGGATTACGACGCCCGTACTCTCTTGGTGCCCGCGGTGAAGATTCGCGCGGGTTACCTCGACGCCGTCATCACGCCGAGCCAGCCGTTTCGAGGCAATGTCCTCTATCTCGAAGGCCTCGGCGACTCGATGCTGAATCACGATTCGCTTTTCCAGGCGCTCGCTCGATCCGGCTACCGCGTGATCGCATTCGATTACATGGGACAAGGCGGGTCCACCGGGACCATGAACCATACGCGCGTGGCGCATTCGATCACCCCCAACTTGCATATCTCGACCATTGCGGAGATCGTTTGGAAAAAATTCCGGCATCCGCAATCCAAGGAGAACGAACCCCCCGTAGTGATCGGCTGGTCGACCGGTGGGCTCGCCGCGTACGACATGGCCGCACGCGGCTGGGCGTCGCAGGTGATCCTCATCGCTCCGGGGATCTGCCCCCGCACTTCGGTAGGGGAAGGATTCCTGCATGGCAACGAGATCACTCTGCGCACCCTGACTTCCGCGCACGAACTCTACGCGGCCAAGGCCCTCGCCAATCCGCACGTCGACCCGATCCGTCCCCGGTCGCCGTTGCTGGTACCGGCGTTCGCATCGAATCTCGTGGCCGCGGCGAAAAAACTACGCACGACCCCGATTCCCTCCACGGCCCGTGGCCTAGTGGTGATTGGCGCCGACGACCGTTACGTGAAACCAGAGTGCACGCAAGAAGTGCTCAAAAAACAGGCGCCTCATTTCAAATTCATCCAGCTCGCGGGAGCTCGGCACGAAATCCACAACGAAGTGCCGGCGATCGACGCGGTTTTTCGGCGCGCGGTGTCCGAGTTCTTGAATCTAAACTGGTAACATCGGGGCTAAGGCTCGCCCAGACGCACGTAAACGGGCATACCCGGCCGCAGCACCGTGCCTTCCGGCGGATTCTGGCGATCGACCAACCCAAATCCCGTGAAGTGCAACTTCACCGAATGCCCGCCAAAGACGTTCATTACTTCGCGTGGCGAAAGCCCCTTCAGCGAAGGGATTCTCAAAACGGTCGGGGGAGGCGCCTTACCTTCGGCCGACGGCTGGCTGGCAACTACGGCCGGGGTGTCGGAAGCGAGCTTACGACTCGGCATGAACTCGCGATCCGAAACCGTGCGCGAAGGCATGGCCGCCTGCGTGCGGATCTGGTCCAATGTCTCGCGCTTGCCCGACGTATCGGCGAGCTTGGGAAGCACGAGTTTGGGGTCTGAGGGAATACTGAAACGCGTGGCGACGGTTTTGTACACTTCGGCAAACAACGGCGCCGCCGTTTCGGAAGCGTAGTACACGCCCTTCGGCTCATCGATCGAAGTAAAGATCACGATCTTCGGCTCCACGCCGACGGCGAACCCGATGAAAGAGGAAATATACCGATGCGTGGAATATCGCTTAGTCGCAGGGTCCACCACCTGCGCGGTGCCGGTCTTGCCGGCGATGCGATACCCTTCGACATTGGCATTGCCGCCGGTTCCCCCCTCGCCGGTCACCCCCAACAACGACTCCTGGAGGGTTTCCACCGTGTGCCGGGAAAACACGCGCTTCGGCGGGGCTTCCGGAAGTTGCGTTTCCAGGCCTTTCACGAGCGTCGGCCGCACGAGCCAGCCCCCGTTCGCGAGCGCCGCGTATCCCCGTAACATCTGCATGGGCGTGACCAGCAACCCCTGGCCGAAGCCCATGTTGGCCACCGTGAGCGGCCGGGTGCGTTTCGCCTCCGGCAGCCACCCCGAAATCTCTCCGGGAAACCCGGAACCACTCTTCGCGCCGAAACCCAGGCGCTGCAGCCCTTGGATGTAGTTTTGAGCGCCGAGCTTCAAGGCGGCTTTCGCGGCTACCACGTTGCTCGAGACTTGGATCATTCGCTTCAAGGTGATCCACCCGAATTTCTCGTGGGACTCGGCCTCCGAAATCGTCTTCCCTTGAAGCACGAATTTTCCCTGTCCGCCGTCGAATCGATCCGTATCCTTCCACCCTTGCTGCACGCCAAGCGCCATCATGAGCGGCTTGATCGTCGAGCCCGGCTCGAAGCCATCGGTGAAAACGCGGTTGCGACGGTTGGCCGGGGGAACCCCACGGGTGTTGGGATCAAAAGCCGGCTGGTTGGCGAGGGCGAGAACCTCGCCCGTGACTGCTTCCATCACGATGACGGACCCGCTGCGCGCGCGCGCGCGTTGAACCGCCGCGCGCAAGGCGTTTTCAACCTCGAACTGCAGGGCCGAATCCAAAGTGAGCTGCAGCGGCTCGCCTTCCTTGATCTTCGCGGCCGCCGCCGCGTCGATGAACGTCGGGCGCCCTAAAGCGTCTTTCTTCTCCATGAACGAATTGTCTTTTCCCCGTAGGCGCGAGTTAAACCAAAGCTCGGCTCCCTCGAGTCCGTCCGAGTCGATATTGACCGTACCCAACACGTGTGCGGCGACCTCCGCATTGGGATAAACACGCTTATTTTCCTTAATTAGCGTGATCCCGGGCGCCATCTCCCCGAAACCGTTCGTCAGGCGCGCCTTTTTTAGCGCTTCGATTTGGCCTTCCGTCAGGTGGCGTTGGATCCAGACGAAACCCTTCGCGGCGTGCAGCTTTTGGAGGAGGGGACGAAACCCCATCCCGAGCGCTTTCGATAAGGTGCGCGCGAGCGCGTAACGATCCACGCGGTCTTGCGGAGGTCCATTGCGGGCCTCCTTCGATTCCGTGAAAGCCAGGCTTTGCGTCTCGACGTTCACGGCAAGCGGCTTGCCGTTGCGGTCGATAATCACGCCCCGTTTGGGCCGCACGGAAACGAAGCTCTGACCCTGGCGCGCGGCGAGGCGCTCAAGCCGAGGATCACCCATGATTTGCACATGCAGGGCGCGTGCGCAAACTCCGGCGGCCAGCAGCGATATCATGGCGGCGAAGCAAATCAGACGGGTCTTGACGGAGTCATGAAACTCAATTGCCATGCCCCGAGTCTTCCATGTACACGACTTGTCCCGTCCTGGGATGATTGAGTTTAAAGTTGGTCTTCGCGAGCGACTCCAGGCGATGTGGAGCCCGCAGCTTCGCGATGCTAAGGTTCAACCGCTCTAGATTCAGGCGATGGTTCTTCAGCTGTTTTTCCGCTTGGTCGATCTCGTAAGAAGTCCGCACGATCGCAAGCCGCAGCCAGACCGTCCCCACCGCCATGAAAATCAACACGGGCATCGCCCAAAAAGGCAACCAGCGTCGACGTCCCGTATTTCCACCGTTCCCCGTCTTCATACGCGTGCGGCGACCCTCAACTTGGCGCTGCGCGCGCGGGGATTACGCAGGCACTCCTCGCGGTTGGCGATGATTGGCTTCTTGCTCAGCAACTCGAGCTGCGGATGGTCCCCACGGCTCTGCGCTTGAAAAAAATGTTTAACGCGGCGGTCTTCCAAAGAATGAAAACTCATGATGGCGGCGCGCCCTCCTGGCTGTAATGCTAGGATAACATGCTCAAGTAAGGCGTCGAGTTCTTCTAACTCTTCGTTAACGACAATTCGCAAAGCTTGAAAGCTGCGCGTCGCGGCGTGCAGCCGCCCGTGCCGGGCGGACGCGGGGATCGCGCGAATAACGATATCCGAGAGCGCTTTGGTCGTTTTCGGCAAGTCATTTTTTTGACGGGACTGAATAATCCCCGCGGCGATACGCTTGGAAAACTTTTCTTCGCCAAACTCCCGAAGCACCCGCTCGAGCTCCGCCTCGCTTACTTGCGCAAGGTATTCCCGACAGCTCCACCCGCGCGCGGGGTCGAGCCGCATATCCAAGGGACCGTCCGCGCGGAAGCTCAACCCGCGTGTCGGGTCATCAATTTGATCGCTGGAAAACCCTAGGTCTGCGAGCAAGCCTCCCAGTCGCACGCCCCCGGCAATACGAAATTCCGCGGGCAAAACCTGGGGGAGTTTTTCCAACGCTTGGCTGAAGCGGGAATGCATGAGGTACATCCGTCCGGCGACGATCGCGTCTCGGAAGCGCGCGCGGCCGGCTTCGATCGCACGTGCATCCTGGTCGACGCCCACGACGACATGCCGCCGCAAGCGTGGGTCGCTGGCGAATGCCTCGAGTAAACGTCCCGTGTGGCCTCCGCCACCAAAAGTACAATCCAGCAGCGCACGCGGAGGCGCATCGATGGGCAGGGCCGTAAACGCCGCTACCAGCTTTTCGGTGATTTCATCGGCTAATATCGGTACGTGCCGGGGGGATTCCACGCGTCACTTTTTACTTTAAGTTCGCACCAAACCAATGGGGACGTGCCGGATCCGGCGGCAAAGCCAAGCCTGCGGCCTCGCGCTTTTTCAGGAGCGTGACCACGTCGGACGACGCCAAAAGTTTCGGACCGCCCAAGGGTAAAGACTTCAGCAGAATTGAAGCCAGGTGCTCTACCAGCTCCAAACGTAAATACGCTTGCTCCAGATCCTTGCCCCAGCTGAAAACCCCGTTTCCCCCTACCATCACGACATTGTAATGGGGCAGGAGCTTGTCGAGCTCCGACCAGAGCGCATCGGAGTTGGGGAGACACAGTCCAACCAACGGCACGCCCGGACCGATACTCACTACCGCTTCGGGCACGGCGGTCGTCAACATTTCCTGATTGGCGCATCCCACGGCCATCGCGTGCGGCGGGTGCGCGTGCACCACGGCCATCACGTCAGGACGGGCTTGGTAAATTCTTTGATGGACAGCGAACTCTGAAAATGGAGAACCTTTGCCGCGAACCTTCTGGCCCTTCGCGTCCACGACGACGAGGTCTTCTTCCTTCAACACATCAAACTTTGCGCGGGCGCCGGGCGTGATGAGAAACTCTTCACCTTGACGCAGAGAGATATTGCCGTCGTGATTGGCTACCCAGCCCTTCGCATCCATGCGTTGGCAGTAGGTGATGACCCCGGAATTCATTTTGCTCACTGTGCCATTTTGGTCGGATTCTCGCAAGGAATCTCTCCTAAGTCCCTGAAAGTCCTTGTTTCGCCTCAGGTCAAAAGTTAGGCTGTAGATCTAATGGCTGCAAAACCAAGTGCTTATCCCCGAACGGCGAACGCCTCCAATCGTATCTACAACAACAAGAAGAAGGCGAAAATCGCAGCCGACATGCTGGAACGTTACACTGGAAGTTCGGCCAGCATGTTTCAAAAGCAGATCATTCTGACCAACTTTGATTACTACATCCAACGCTTCGAGAAAATTTGCGGCGACCGCACGACCAAAGGTTCCGCGATGAGCGTCGTGCATAGCAAGAGCGCCGGGGTTTCGATCGTGGATTTCTCGATCGGCTCGCCCACGGCCGCACTCATCATCGAGCTGCTCGCGTGCGTGGAACCCAAGGCCGTGCTGCTGCTCGGAATGTGCGGCGGCCTGCATCGCTCGCTCAAGGTCGGCGACTTCATCGTGCCGACGGCCGCGATCCGCGACGAAGGAACGTCCCGGCATTTTATGCCGATGCAAACGCCGGCGCTGCCGACGTTCAAAATTCAAAAATTCGTTTCCGAGATTTTGGTCGAAAAAGGGCACGATTACCGTACCGGCGTGGTCCACACCACGAACTACCGCTTCTGGGAATTCGACGAGCAATTCAAGGCGGAACTGTACGAAGAACGGGCCTTGGCGATCGAAATGGAATGTGCGACCCTATTCGTAGGTGGTTTCGTGAGCAAAGTCCCGATCGGGGCGTTGCTGTTGGTTTCGGACTTGCCGCTCAAGCGCGGCGGGATCAAGACGAAGAAATCCGCGCGGTCGGTGTTCCGCAACTTCACGGATCTTCACTTGGAAATCGGCATCAAATCCATGAGCGAAATCGCCCAGCGCGGTGAGCATATTCGGCATTACAAGTGGTGAGCTCGGTAAAATGTCGGTGAAAACTGAATGATTAGAAAAATTCTCGATTTTTTCACAAACGATTTGGCGATCGACCTGGGCACGGCGAACACGCTGGTTTACGCGCGTGATCGCGGCATCATCATCAACGAACCGTCCGTCGTCGCCATCCATCGCAATGCCCGCGGCCAGACGCGCGTGCTCGCGGTCGGCAAGGAAGCGAAGGACATGCTCGGACGCACGCCGGGCTCCATCCAAGCCATTCGCCCGCTTAAGGACGGCGTGATCGCCGACTTCGAAGTCACGCAGTCGATGCTGAAGTATTTCATCCAGAAGTCGAACGAGAAGAAAACATTCATTCGCCCCCGTATCATCATCTGCATCCCCTTCGGGATCACGCAGGTGGAAAAACGCGCCGTGAAGGAATCCGCGCAATCCGCGGGCGCCCGCGAAGTTTACCTCATCGAAGAGCCCATGGCCGCCGCGATCGGCGCCGGCCTGCCTATTCGCGAGCCATCCGGAAACATGATCGTCGACATCGGCGGCGGCACGACCGAAGTGGCGGTGATTTCGCTCGGGGGGATTGTTTACTCGAAGTCGGTTCGCGTGGCCGGCGACAAATTCGACGAAGCGATCGTGAACTACATCAAACGTAAGTATTCGTTGCTCATCGGCGAGCGCACGGCCGAGCAGATCAAGCTTGCCGTTGGCTGCGCCTATCCGTTCGAAGAGGAAAAGACCCACGAAGTGAAGGGTCGAGACCTGATTAGCGGCGCGCCCAAGACCATCGAAGTAAACAGCGAAGAAATCCGCGACGCGCTGGTGGAGCCGATCTCGGCCGTAGTGGACACGATTAAAACCGCGCTCGAGCGCACGCCGCCCGAACTCGCCGCCGACATCGTCGACAATGGAATCATCCTGGCCGGCGGCGGGTCATTGCTCGCCAACCTCGACATCCTCATCAAGGAAAAGACGGGCCTCCCCGTCGCCTTGGCCGAAGACCCCCTCACCTGCGTGGTGCGCGGATCCGGTAAGGCGCTGCAAGACATCGACCTCCTCCGGAAAGTCACCATCGTCTAGCCGACTATGGCCAAAGGCGAAGATTCCAATCGCGCGTTTGTCCCGATTGAAGACGCCAAGGAATCGCGCATGCTCATGCGCGAAGGCGCCAAGGTGTTCGCGTCCACCATCATCTGGACCAAGGACCAAGAGCAGGTCGTGAACACCCACCTCGTGGGGTACACCGAGGAACAAAAAACGATTTACGCGTGGATGCCCAAGAACTTCAATCCCGACGCGTTCATCCGCGAACTCCAAAAGATCAAGGATCCTTCGTGCTACTTCAGCGTTTCGCTTACGCGCGCCAATATTTTTTTTAAGACTAAGTTCAAGGACATCAACCAGGAGGGCCTGGCGTTCGAGTATCCGGAACAGATCTATAAGGTCCAGCGGCGCAAGGATTTCCGCATGCCCGTGCCGGATGGCTACGCGATCAAGATCGAGGTGGAGGATCCACTTTTCCCGGAAAACAAGCTGCAGAAGAAAGTCTATGACATCAGTGCGGGCGGCATCTCGTTCATCGTCAAGACCGACGAGGAGGCGATGTTCACGGTCGGCCTGAAGCTACGGAACATCCGCTTCCAGGTCCGTAGCCGTGATATTAAATGCGACGCGGAAGTGAAGCATATCAAAATGATGACGAACACGCGAGACGCCAAACCCCCGGGCGTGAAGATCGGCCTGCAGCTGCAAAATCTCAAACCCGCGGACGCCCAACATATCGCTTCTTACGTTTTCGAAGAAAGCCGCAAGTATTTTAGCCGGTTTATTTAACCATGGCCGCGCGTAAGCCTCTCTCCGGAAAAACCGTCATCGACTGCGCGACGCTCATGCCGGGGCCATCGCTCGCGCAAAAACTCCGCGGTTTGGGCGCGCGGGTCATTCGTATCGAGAATCCGGATCAGCCGGACGGCGTGAAGGCGCTAGGCAGGACGTTTTATCGGGAGTTGAATCGCGGAAAGCAGATCATCAAGTTGAACTTAAAGGAACCCGCCGATCGAAAGCGGTTTTCCACGCTCGTGAAAAAAGCCGACGCCGTGATTGAAGCGTTTCGGCCCGCCGCAAAACGGAAGTTGGGCCTGGACCAGCGGAGCTTGCACCGGATCAACCCGCGCTTGATCATCCTGAGCATCACCGGCTACCCGGAGCGCGGCGCACTCAAAGACCGCGCGGGGCATGACATTAATTTCCAAGCCCGTACTGGCCTTCTCTCGTTGAGCCGCGAGCTACCCGGACTGCCGCTCGGGGATTTCTTCACGGTGGACGCTGCCGCCATCCGATTCCTGGCCCAGCTGCGTTTGACGGAAAAATCCCGGCGCGGAGCGCGCGTGGTCGTCAACTTCTACGACACCTTGCGGGAAGTGCAGCACTACTTCGCGCGCGAGTACGCCGGCACCGGACACCTGCCCGCGCCCGATACGACGCTCTTCACGGGCGCCTTCCCCTGCTATCGCATCTATCGATGCCGTGACGGCCGGCGCGTAACCGTGGGTGCCGTGGAACAAAAATTCTGGGAAAAACTCTGTGAAGTCCTCGAGCTAAACGAGCTCCGGGGGCAAGGATACGCGAGGGGATCGGAAGCCGCCCAGGTGATTGAGCTCGTCCAGGCCGCCTTCGGAAGACGGGACTGGTCGGATTGGGCTCCTTATTTTGAAGCCGCGAATTGCTGCGTGGAACCCGTACTGGATTATTCCGAGGTATTCGGGTAAGTCTACGACCGCGTGACTTACAACCGAAAAGACTATTATTTCCGCAAGGCAAAAGAAGACAACTTCGCCGCGCGCTCGGTTTACAAGCTCGAGGAAATTGATAAAAAATTCCGCCTGATCAAGTCCGGCGATCAGGTGCTCGACTTGGGCGCGGCCCCGGGTTCGTGGTCGCAGTATGTCTCCGGAAAAATCGGAAAAATGGGGAGACTCCTGGGGATCGACCTACAGGAAGTCCGGCTGACATTGCCTAACGCGGTTTTTGTCCAGGGGGATTTCCTCACGACGGATCTCACGGAAGTGTTCCGCCAGTACGATATGCAGCCGAAGTTTCACTCCGTGCTTTCGGATATGGCGCCGCGGACGACGGGCATTCGAGTGACCGACCAAGCCCGCTCGCTCGAGCTTTGCGAAATGGCTTTGACCGCCGCCCGAAAGTACCTCCTGCCCGGAGGCAGCTTCGTTTGTAAGCTATTCCACAGCGAAGGCTTCGAACCCTTGCGTAAGCAGATCAAGGAGGCTTTCAACCGGGTGGAAGTCCTGCGACCCCAAAGCACCCGTAAGGAGAGCAAAGAAATCTTTCTGATCGGAATCGGGTTTAAACCGAGCGAGGCATCTCCCTCAGTTACAGCCCCGTCCGAATGAACGACTAACCGCGCGATCCGTCCCCGCGGGGGCTTCGCAACCCGGACAGGGAGCGGCGACCTCGCAGGTGATCTTCCGCCAAAGGTAATTACGGATCTTATAGAAACCTTGGTTCACCAAGCCCACGATCAGGAGGGCGGCGCTGAGCATGAGGATGTACTCGATGAGCGCCTGGCCGGCCTTAGGATCCGCTTTACCCTCTTTCATAACTATCATTCTAAGGTATAATTCCAGAAGATGACAGACCCCGCATCAAGTACACGAAATCACTCCTGGAAGCGGTTCATTCCGATCGTCGCGCCGATTGTCGTGATCATCGCGATCGCCATCGGGGGGCTTTCCTTTTTGAAGTCACAAGTGGGCGCGCCGGGCGCGGACGGAGACGGGCACGCGGAAGTGCGCGTGGGCGCTACGCTCCCCGATTTCACGCTCTCGCGCTTTCGAGGCGGAAAGATTGAATACTCCAAGCTGAAGCACAAGATCGCTCTCATTAATTTCTGGGCGACCTGGTGCGAGGCTTGCGTGATCGAAATGCCCTCGATCGTGAAACTGCGCGAAGCGTTCCAAAAGGACGGATTTGAAGTCATCACCATCAATGTCGACGAAAACCCGGAAGCCGTCATGGGACGGGCCCTTGAGCAATTTAAAATCGACTTCGCCGCCTATTACGATGCCGACCAAGAGTTAAGCCGCTTCTTCGACGTCCATGCCATCCCGTTCACGGTGATCCTGGATAAGGATCGCAAGGTGTTGATGGCGGAGAGTGGCGACCGCGATTGGAATAGCCAACAAGTACACGCCCAGATGAAGGAATGGCTGAAGTAATGACTCTTTCGCTTCCGATGTACGTCACGTCGGAGAACAAGATCAAGTCCGGATGGATCCTGACCTTCGTGATGCTCGCGATGTACGTAAGCTCCAACCGCGTCCACCTTTTCGAGCCCGCGATGCTGCCCATGTGGTGGATCGATCGGGTCACCCCGCTCGTGCCCGATACGATTTGGATCTACCTGAGCGAGTACGCGCTGTTCCCGTTGGCTTTTCTCCAGCTCAAGGACCGAAAATCCATGAACCTCTTCTGCTATTGTCTGCTGGTGCTGCAGACTTTTAGCGTGCTCATCTTTTGGTTCTTCCCCACGACTTATCCGCGCGATCTCTACCCGCTCACCGGAAACGAGAACATGTTCACTTACTGGGTATTCAGCACGTTTCGAAGCTTGGATACGCCGGCGAACTGCCTACCCAGCCTGCACGTAGGCAGCTGCTACATCACGTCTTTCGTATTCCTACAGGACCCAAGCCCGGCTGCGCGCAAGAAATTCTGGGCTTTCTTTCTTTGGGCGACCGCGGTCGCGATCACCACCTTGACGACGAAGCAACATTACATCGTCGATTGTTTCGCGGGCCTGGGCTGCGCGGCGGCCGTCTATTGGCTGCTCACGCGTAAAGTCACGTACTACATCCCTGGCGCCCAGGCGAATCGGTAATACATCTCCTCGAAACGCGCGAACGGCAATACCGCGATATCCCCGTCTTTGCCTTTCTCCAGCGTCCCTTTGCGCTCGTGCAAACCCAGCGCGCGCGCGCCATTATAAGTCACGCCCGCGAAGAGCTCGGCGCGGGACATCTGGAGATAAAGCGCGGAGATGGTGAGGATTGTCGGAAGCGACAAAGTCATGCTGGTGCCGGGATTAAAATCCGTCGAGAGCGCGACGCGCGCGCCGGCGTCGATGAGCGCACGGGCGGGGGCGTGCGGAGCTTTCAGATAAAACGCGGTCCCCGGGAGGAGTACGGCCACCGTATCGGATGAGCCTAGGCGACGGATCCCTTCGGGGGAAACTTTCAGCAAGTGATCGACGGAGAGCGCGCCCATCTCGCAGGCGAACGCGGCCGATCCGGTGTCGACGAGCTCATCGCCGTGAAGCTTAATCGCCATCCCGTGACGGCGGCCGGCCTCCAGCACCTGACGGCCTTCTTCAATCGTATAGTAACCCTCGTCGATGAAAACGTCGCAAGCGTCAGCAAGCTTCCTCTTCGCAGCCTGCGGGATCATCTCTTCGGTGAGCTGCCGTAGATACTCGGTACGTGGCAGCTCTTTCGGAAAAGCATGCGCCCCCAAGAAAGTGGATTGGATCGTCATCTTCGGGCAGCTCTTCTTGAGCTCACGAATCACTTCAAGACACTTCAGCTCGGACTCGGGCGTGAGCCCATAGCCCGTTTTGATTTCGATCGTGCGCACACCGTAGTTATAGGCCTCGCGTAGTCGCGCATTGGCCAGACGGAAAAGCTCTTTCGCGGAAGCATCGCGCGTGGCCCGTACGGTGGTGAGGATACCCCCACCCTTCGCCGCGATTTCGGCGTAGGTCGCGCCTCCGCAGCGCGCGGCAAATTCCTCCGATCGATCGCCCGCAAACACCAGGTGCGTGTGGCAGTCCACTAGACCGGGAACAACGGCGTGCTTCCGTTTGAGATTTTTTTTACGGACCCGCCCATAACGTTTCGGGAGATCCGAGGTCTTACCTACCCATTCAATCTTCCCCGGGCGGCCATCCCGCTTGGGGTCGGCGATCACGATCGCGCCGTCCTCGATACGACCCAGGTCGGATTCCTCCGGGCGCCGGCCATCCTTGCGACGAATGCCTTCGCCGGTGAGGATCTCGCTCGCGTGGATATAAACCTGGGACATGCGCGATTAAGCCTTCTTCCCGCCCGTATCGCCGGTAAACGGCATCGGGATGCGGCCACCGCGAGCCGCGAACTCATTTTTACCTATCTCGATCGAGCGTTCGTAACCCGCATCGGCGTGCCGCACGATACCCATCCCAGGATCGGAATTGAGCACACGGGCAAGCCGCGCCGCCGCCTCCGGCGTGCCGTCGGCCACGATCACCATCCCCGAGTGAATGGAATAACCGATCCCCACCCCACCGCCGTGGTGCACACTCACCCAGGAAGCGCCATTAACGGAGTTGATCATCGCATTTAGAATCGGCCAGTCGGCCACCGCGTCGGACCCGTCGCGCATGGCTTCGGTTTCTCGATTCGGCGACGCGACCGAGCCACAGTCTAAGTGATCGCGACCGATGACAATCGGGGCCTTCACTTTTTTCTGCTTCACCAAATCATTAAAAAGCCGTCCGGCCTTTTCGCGCTGACCATAACCCAGCCAGCAGATACGCGCCGGCAAGCCCTGGAATTGGATACGCTCTTCAGCCATATGGAGCCAACGCGCCAACCCCTTATCTTCGGGAAAGAGCTCAAGTAGCGCGCGATCGGTCACACGAATATCTTCGGGATCGCCCGAGAGCGCGACCCATCGGAACGGGCCCCGACCCTCGCAAAACTGCGGACGGATGTAAGCGGGAACGAAACCCGGAAAATCGAACGCATTCTTTACGCCGGCCTTCACGGCCTGGGCGCGGATGTTGTTGCCGTAATCGAACGTATGCGAGCCCGCTTTTTGGAACGCGAGCATCGCTTCCACGTGCTTGCCCATGCTTTCGATGGAACGTTTAATATAGCCGGAGGGGTCTTTGCGGCGCATCTCGACGGCCGCCTCCACACTTACCCCCACGGGTACGTAGCCGTTGAGTTCGTCGTGCGCGCTCGTCTGGTCCGTAACCAGGTCCGCCTGGAAACCTCTTTTCAAGAGCTGCCAATGCACTTCGGCGGCGTTACCAATCAAACCCACGCTAACGGCCTGCTTTTTCTTGCGCGCGTCTTCCACTTTAGCCAGCGCTTCATCCATCGAAACGGTGAGAAAATCAAGATAGCGGGTTTCGAGTCGGCGCTTCGCGCGCGTGGGATCCACCTCGACGTTGAGCGAAACCGCCCCCGCCATCGCGGCCGCTAAAGGCTGTGCCCCTCCCATTCCGCCCAAGCCCGCGGTTAAAACCACGCGACCCGCAAGATCGCCTTTAAAATGCTGGCGCCCAGCTTCGGCGAACGTCTCGTACGTGCCTTGAATGATACCTTGGGTGCCGATGTAGATCCACGAACCGGCGGTCATCTGGCCGTACATCATTAAACCTTCGGCATCGAGCTTGCGAAAATGCTCCCACGTCGCCCACTGGGGCACGAGCATGCTGTTCGATAACAGCACGCGCGGGGCATCCGGATGCGACGGAAAAACCGCGACGGGCTTTCCGCTTTGAATCAGAAGGGTTTGATCGTTTTTCAGCTTCTTCAAGCTATCGACGATCGCGTCGAACGCCGGCCAATTGCGCGCGGCCTTACCGTTACCACCATAAACAATGAGGTCTTCCGGACGCTCGGCCACTTCGGGATCGAGGTTGTTCATGAGCATCCGAAGCGCGGCTTCCTGCACCCACCCCTGGCATTGTAATTGATTTCCGCGCGCGGCCTGCACCCTCCTGGGGTCTACACCTGACATACAAACTCCCGATCGCCGATCATGCGCTCGGCGGTCTCTAAATCTCCGCTAAAAATTCGGTCCTGCGCGTACGTGCGCACGCGCGAGCGAATGAGCCGATGCGTGCGCTCCAAGAACGGCGTCGTCCGTAGCGGGCGCAAAAGATCTATGCCTTGCGCGGCGGCCAGCGCTTCCATAGCCAACACCCGGCGCGTATTCTTCACCACGCGACTCGCCTTGCGCGCGGCCCAGGCACCCATGCTGACGTGATCTTCCTTGTCGGCCGAGGTGGGTATGGAATCCACGACCGCCGGATGCGCGAGCGTCTTATTCTCGGAGACGATACTAGCGGCCGCGACCTGGACGATCATGAAGCCGCTATTCAGCCCGCTTTCTTTCACGAGAAACGCCGGCAGTTCCGACATGACGGGGTTAATGAGCTTGTGCAGGCGCTGCTCGGAAATACTCGCCAGCTCCGCGACGGCGATGGCTAACGTGTCCATGGCCAGCGAAACGACCTGGCCGTGGAAGTTTCCGCCACTGAGGATTTTCTTCGCCTCGGGAAAAATCAAGGGATTATCGGTAACCGCATTCACTTCGCGCTCCAATACCCCGCGCACAAATTTCAGCGCGTCGCGCGTGGCCCCGTGCACCTGCGGCATGCAACGAAGGCTGTAAGGGTCCTGCACGCGGGTGCAGTTGACATGGCTCTTGCTGATCGTGCTCGCTCCACCCTCTCGCAACATCTTGCGAATACGCGCGGCCGACTCCGCCTGACCTGGATGCGAGCGCACGCGGTGGATATCGGGATCAAACGCCTTCACCGTCCCGCGCATGGCCTCCAAGGTAAGCGCGCCCACGACGTCGGCAAAATCAGCCAAATACTCGGCATCGAGCACGGCCAGCGCGCCGATCGCCGTCATGAATTGCGTGCCGTTAATGAGCGCCAATCCCTCCTTGGGCCCCAAGCGAATGGGCTTTAACCCGGCGGACTTCAGGGCGGCTGCGCCAGACATGAGCTTACCGTTTCGGCGTGCCTTGCCCTCTCCGATGAGGACGAGCGCCAGATGCGCCAATGGCGCTAAATCCCCACTCGCACCGACTGAACCTTGATGTGGGATCAACGGGCAGATACCGGCATTGAGAACCTTCACGATCTGACGTACGAGCGTCAGACTCACCCCCGAGTGCCCGAACGCGAGTGCGTGCGCGCGCAAAAGCAGCATGGCTTTCACGACGGGATCAGGCATCGGATCCCCTACGCCGACCGCGTGCGAGCGCAGGAGATTATATTGCAAAGTTTCGAGGTCTTCGTCCGGGACGCGTACGTTGGAGAGATAGCCGAAACCCGTATTTACGCCATAGATCGCGCGGCCGGTTTTCATTTCCCTCTGTAAAAATACGTGGGCTTTTTGAATTCGGCGGGCGGCGGCGGGGTGAATATCGACCTTCCGCCGGCCGGCGGCGACCGCCTCGACCTGCTCTAAACTAATTTTTCCATGACCGATCTTTACGACTTTCATGCTTTTTCCAAGAAGGTTCATTTCATTTGCCGGCGAATCTCGCGCATCGCCGCCAGGGGATCGGGTTGCGAGAAGATCGCGGAGCCCGCGACGAAAGCGTCGCATCCTTGGGCGCGTACGGCCGCGACGTTATCCGCCTTGATACCACCATCGATCTCGATCAAAAACTTTCGTGATCCCCGGCGCCGCTTCAACTCCCCCACCTTGTCCAGACAGCTATCGATAAAACCTTGGCCGCCGAACCCCGGATTGACGCTCATCACGAGCACGAGGTCAACCTCATCCAAAAAGGGTTCGATGTCCGCGAGTGGCGTCGCGGGGTTGAGCGAAACGCCCGCCCACGCTCCGCCCGCGCGAATCTGGGTCAAGGTCTGGGAAAGGTTCTTCGCCGCTTCGACATGCACGGTGATGACATCGGCGCCCGCCTTCAGGAACGGTCCCACCCAGGCCTCGGGTTTTTCCACCATTAAATGACAATCCAGCGGGAGATTTGTAACCGGTCGCAGATGCTTCACGACCACGGGGCCAATCGTCAGGTTTGGCACGAAGTGGCCGTCCATGACATCGACGTGGATCCAATCCGCGCCCCCTTTTTCGACGAGCTTTACTTCGTCCCCTAACCTGGAAAAATCCGCGGACAGAATCGACGGCGCCAGAAGCGCGGGACCGATCTTTGCGGTTTTAAGACGGGCGTTCGACATGGGCTCCGATCACGCGAGTTGCAGGGGAAGTTTCAAACCTGCCCCCCTTATACCATTGAGAAAGGCCGAAGAATCAACTTCCTTTTTCCCATCCCATTGCACGCGTACCAGCTCCAAAGCGCCGTCGGATGCGCCTAAAAACACTTGCCCTTGCTTCTCAAACAAGGTCCCCGCGCCGCCGGTGACATCACGGCGCAAGGCCGCGCGCTTGATCTTCAGCCGCTCGCCCGTCGTGAGCGTCACGCTGGTCCCGGGCCACGGATTCAACGCGCGCACCTGACGATCAAGACTCGCAGCGTCGGAGCCGACGGGATTCAGGCGCTCGAGCTCCTTGGTCAGCTTCGCCGCGTAGGTCACCTTTGCTTCGTCCTGTTTCTGTGCCTGAAGCGAGCCATCCGCCCGCCCCGCGAGCGTCGGTAGGATCAACTCGCCGCCCAAGGAGGCCAACCGATCATGCAGGGTTTGCGCGGTTTCGTCGGCGGCAATCGGCGTGTGCTTTTGCAGCAAGATATCCCCGGCGTCGAGCTTTTCGGCGATCAGCATCGTCGTCACGCCCGTTTCCGCGTCGCCCGCGAGCATCGCGCGCTGGATTGGCGCGGCCCCACGCCAGCGCGGAAGCAAGGAGGAGTGGATGTTAATGCAGCCCAGTCTGGGCATTTCAATCACGGCGCGCTTCAAGATTTGACCGTAAGCCACGACGACCATCACGTCGGCTTGCAGCGCGCGCAGCTTTTCTATTTCACCTACATCGGAAAGTTTCTCAGGCTGGAAAACGGGCAGACCCAAATCCAGCGCCGCCTGCTTCACGGGAGAGTACCGAACTTCCAGCCCTCGCCCCACGGGCCTATCGGGTTGCGTGTATACCGCCACCACTTGGTGCGCGCCCGCCACCGCCCGCAGGGCGGGCAGCGAAAACTCGGGCGTGCCCATGAAAACGACCTTGAGCATTTCCTTAATCTTCTGACTCCGAGGCTTCTTTTTCGGCGCGCGCCCGGATGAGTTTCTTTTTTACGAGATCACGCTTGATCGTGCTTAAGCGATCGATGAAGAGCTTTCCGTCCAGGTGATCGAGCTCGTGCTGGATGCAAACGGCGAGCAATCCCTCCGCACTCAGGGTGTGCTTCAGTCCATCCGGATCCTGATACTCGACCTTTACTTTTTCGGCTCGCTTTACTTCTTCCTGGTACTCGGGCACCGAAAGGCAGCCTTCGCAGTAAATCTGGGAGCCTTCGCGATACACGATCTCCGGATTAATCATCACGATGGGTTTGCGATTCGTGATGATCCCGCCACTCACCACCTCGCCGCCTTCAGCCAAATCAGGGGGAGGGGCGCCCTCGGGCAGATCATCTAGCTTGTAATCGGTGTCGATTACTACGATCCGCTCGAGCAGCCCCACCTGGTTCGCGGCCAACCCGATGCCGGGCGCGTGGTACATGGTCTCGAGCATGTCGTCGGCGAGTTTGAAATAAGACTTCTCCACCCGGGCGATCGGGGCGGCCTTTTGCTTCAAGACCGTGTCGGGGAATGTGTAGATCTTCAGTTTCGCCATTTTAATGTTTCACGCCGGCCTCACGCCGTCTTCCGACGATACGTGATCAGCGCCACCGCCAAGCCCAGGAAAATCACGCTCGGCAACCACGCCGAGACCAATGGGGGCAGTGCGCCATTTTCCCCCAGGGATAATCCGATCGATTGGAAAAGTAAATATAGAAAGGAAAATCCCAAGCAAATCACGACATCTTTGCCCGCACCCGCGCCGCCTTCGCGACGATTCCGGGTCGAAAAAGGAAGCGCGAGAAAACACATCACAATCGGCACGAAGCTTTGACTGATTCGTGAATGAAATCTCACCTCGTATGAATGCGCGTCGATTCCGTTCTCGCGCGTACGCTGAATGTAGCGATACAACTCCTTCAGCCGCAGCCCACCCACTTCCTTTTCGATTTCCTGGAAGTCCTTCGGCGTCTCACCGATCACGAGCTCCTTCTGTTCGAACTTCTTGGTCAAAGGAAAGCCCTCGGAACCCGTGAACACTGTCACCGTGCCATCCATCAACTTCCAGTTCGCATCGTTATAAGTAGCGGACTTCGCCTCGGTCACCTCCGCCAAGCGAAAATCGTCGTCGAAAGTATAGATCACCATGCCGTGAATCGTGCGGTTCGCGGGATCGAAGGTGCGTAGGTTGTAAATCAAGTTCTTGGAACGATACCAAATCTTGTCTTGGCGCAGATCCAGCACGAAGTCGGTCCGCTTCTTCATGTCGTGCCAGTAGTAAGTCGTCTTACGCTTGAAGAGCATGGGTAGCACGCGGTCTTGAGTAGCGAGGGTAAGGCAGGAGATCATGAAAATAAGCGAAAGGAGGATCACGACGATCTGCCGGAACCCGATCCCGATCGAATAACACGCCGTGAGCTCGTTACTGCGGTTCAGCCCCCCCAAGCAAAGGACGGTAGACACCAAGACGGCCGGCGCACAGACCTGGACCATGATCTCCGGCAGCTCCATGGCCTTATAAATGAGGATTTGGTGCAGCGGGAACTGGTTATCGAAGAGCATCCCCATGACGGCCTGGAAGAGGTAAATGAGCGTCAGGCCGAGCAGAGCCATCAGGAAATTCTTGATAAAAACCTCGGAGACGTACCGGGCGAGAATCCGCATAACCTCCCAGAAGTTTACCAGATTTTTCTATAACTGGCGCTCATTTCGGAGTATCGTTAACGCCATATGGAAAACCCGGAGCAGCCCACCCCCTCGGCGGGCAAGTCCCGCAAAAAGTGGCTCATCGAGAACGTCACCTCGATCGGGATCGCGTTTTTCCTGGTCCTCATGGTCCGCTCTAGCATCATCGAAGCCTACAAGATCCCTTCGGGCTCCATGATCCCCACCCTGTTGATCGGCGATCACATCTTCGTCAATAAATTTGCCTACGGCTTCAAGCTCCCCTTTACCGAGTGGTTCGGCGATCCGGTCTATCTCATCCGACGCGATCCCCCCAAGCGCGGCGACGTGATCGTGTTCAAGTACCCCAAGGACGAAAGCCTCTATTATATCAAACGGATTGTCGCGACCTCTGGCGACACCGTGGAGCTAAAGGACAAGCGCCTGATCATTAACGGCCAGCCCATCGCTTCCGAACCGCTTTCGGCGGACGAAGCCAAACAGGTAACCGCCACGATCGATCCCAGCAGCTACAACCTCAGTAGCTTAAAAATCTTCCACGAGAAGATGCAGAACGACACGCCTACCGTCATGGTCGATTCCAGCACTTATTCCATCGAAAACTTCGGGCCGATCACGGTGCCGCAGGACCAGTATTTCGTAATGGGAGACAACCGCGACCACTCCAACGACAGCCGCTTCTGGGGCTTTGTCCCGATGCAGAACATCAAAGGCAAGGCGATGGTGATCTGGCTTTCGCTTTGGGTGGATTTCAAGGAAGGCCTTTACTACTTCCGCCCCGGACGCATCGGCACGGTCCTGCACGGAGCCGCTAATCCGACGTCGGGCGCCTCACCGAACGCGCCATCCAGTCCAGAATCCTCGCCAGGCAAGACCTGAACCAAGCCGGCTTTCTCGCCACCCATTCCGCGATTTGTTCTCCGTGCCGATAATACCAGGCGGTGAACGCACGCCCCGAGCGTGAGCGAGCGAGCGTTTCGTCGCGAAAATCGCGTAGGCTCGGCAACGTCGACGGCGCGAGTTCATCGTAGAGCTCCGTGGCCACAAAACATTTCCCAACGGCCAGACGTTTATATGCGGCCTTAAATGCCGCCTTGTGCTTGCCTTTATTGAACGCGGAATACTTCCGAATCGCCTCGGCGCAAAGCGCCTGAAACGGCATGCCGGTGGAAAAGAGCACGTATTTCTCGAGATACCTACGGAAATCACGCTGCCCGCTTTCGGTGCGCGTCCGGTCGTAGATCTTGGCCATGTCCCAGTATACGCCGCTAATGAGCAGCAGCTCCGCCTGATCGGCCTTCATATCGAAAAGACCCGGCGTGAGTCCCCATTCGGGAACCTTCTTCCACTCTTCCAAGATGCGCAGGTACATGTGGAAATGCTTCACGGCTTCGGTAATCTGCCCGTCTTCGTAGGAGCGAATTCCCTGCCGCGCGACCTCGATGCGGCGGCGAAAAAGATCGCGCTTGAGCTCTTCCTGCGCCAGATCGATCTGCGCCTTGATCTTACTTCGAAGATTTTTGGAGAACGCTTCGCGTTCTTTGCTCATTGCACCCCCGCCAGGGTCTATCCTACCCCGGAAGGGTCCACGTCGACAAGCAGCGGCCACTTTTTTGAATAGCAGAATTTACGGGCTTCAAACGCGCCCCGCTGCAGGGGCCTCACCTCTTTGGACTTGAGCAACAAATCCCAGCGGTAAGTGCCCTTCATTTTCTCCAAAAAAGCCTCACTCGGCCCAAGCAGCTGCAACCCCCCGTCCGACACGCCGGTCAGCGTCCCTTGCAGGTGGCGCGCAACAGCGGCGGCGCGCAGTTGGGCCTCGGCGGGTTCGGGCGCCTCTAGGCGTAGGCGCACGAGTCGACCGAACGGCGGATAATTCAGGGTTTCGCGCAGCTCACGCTCTTGTTTCAAGAAATCTTCAACCGGAAAACTCCCGCTGACGGCGCCGATGACCGGGTGGTCTTTCGAAAAGGTTTGGATCAGCACACGACCCGGCTCGCTCCCCCGACCCGCGCGGCCCGCCACCTGGGTCAGCACCTGATAAGCGCGTTCAGGCGCGCGAAAATCTGGCCAACGAAAAAGCGCATCCGCCATCACCACGACCACCAGCGTGACCTTAGGGAAATCGTGGCCCTTCACGAGCATTTGCGTACCGAGCAGGCAATTCGCCTTACCCGCTCGAAAGTCATCGAGCAACTGCTCCAGCCGTTGCACGCTCGTCACCTGGTCGCGATCCAACCGCAACGGCACCAAGCCCGGCACCGCCGCGGGCAGCTCGTCCTCCAGGCTTTCCGTCCCCGCCCCCACGGGATCAAGATTCAGGCTCTGGCACTTTCCGCATATGTCGGGAATGGGTTCCTGGTGCCCGCAAACGTGGCACTTCAGCTTGCGCTGCCGCTTGTGCATGCTCAGCGAGATCGAACAGTCGGGACACTCGCGCACGTCACCACAATCAGCGCAAACGAGGAACGCGGCGAAACCCCGTCGATTCAAAAACACCATGACCTGGTTGCCGGCCTCGAGGGTTTTGCGGATCTCCTCCAACGTGCGCTTGGCGAAAGGCGCGCGCAGATCTTCCACCCACTCCTCCTCGGTCATGTCCACGACTTCCACCGAGGGCAATCCGCCTCCCGTAACCCGCTCCTTAAGCTCGAAATAATGGTGCCGCCCGTCACGGGCCTTCTCCAAGGTCTCTAGGCTGGGGGTCGCCGATCCGAGTAAAACCAAGGTTTTTTCCGCGCGACCGCGCACGAGCGCCAAATCGCGTGCCTGGTACCGCACGCGCTCTTCCTGTTTGTAAGAGCTGTCGTGTTCTTCGTCGACGACGATCAACCCCAGGTCACGCATGGGCGCGAAGATCGCCGACCGCGCGCCCACCAGTACCTTCAACTCACCTCGCTTAAGGGCGAGCCACTGCTGGTGTTTCTTTCCGTCAGAAACCGCCGAGTGCCACAGGGCGACCCGACAGCCCAGGCCCTGCTCAAACCGCTCGTGCAACTGCGGCGTAAGGGCGATTTCCGGTACGAGCACCAGTACGCTTCGTCCCGCGCGCAAGGCACGGCGCGCGAGTTCCATGTACACTTCGGTCTTTCCGCTCCCCGTGACCCCGTGAAGAAGCGCCGTCTGGCCGTCCGTCGCCGGAGCGTCCAGCCTAAGGCGATCCAGCGCTTCCACGACCCGGTCCTGGTCGGCGCTCAAGGTAAGCACGCGCGGTTCGGTCGGCGGGGGCGCCTCGCCTTTGGACGCCCTTTCCTTTTTCGCTTTCAACCCCATCGCGGCGGCCGAGAGCGCCACGTTCATGACTTCCCCTAGCGGTGCTTGGTAATATTCGTGCACCCAGCGGCATAGTTTCACGACTTCCGGAGGCAGGATGGTTTCCCGGTCGCCCACCGCGAGCACGTTTTTCAGGGATTTATCCTGCAGGTGACCGGGGGTATCGCTCGCCGGCACCGGGTTCTCGACCACGTAGGCATGGGTCACCGTTCGGCCGAAGGGCACCTTCACCCAACCGCCCAGACTCACCTCTCCCGCCATTTCCCGCGGCAGCCGATAGGTAAACAGTCCTTCGAGCGGACGCGGAATGGCGACGGAAAGAATGAGATCCCCGGATCCTTCGCCGGATAATTCGGAAGACGGGGGTTTCACCGCAAGACCGTGTAGTATTTTTTTAGCAGATCCGAGGCGGCACCGCCCGAAGCGGTCTGCGCGGATTTGTCGAAAGGCGATTTTTTAAGATCCGGACCGACGATGAGCGAGCTTACCTCCGCCTTCAACACGGGCGCGCCGTCTTCCAAAAGCACGATGTCGTTCGGGTACTGATAACCCTTCACGAAACGGTAACGGTCAAACGTCACGTCCCAGACCCGATCGGGGTTCGCAGTGAGCGCGCCGACCCAACGCAGGGGCAGGAACGAGTCTTTTTCGATGTAAATACGCGGCTTCCCCAGGGAGCCCTTATCTTCTGGACGCTCGCCGATCACCCAAGCCACGCGGTCGTTCCAACGATCGAGGTAGCTCTTTTCCGCGGCCCGGCGTTCAATCTCGTTCTCCATCGCCTGCAACTTGTGGGAGAGCATGACGCTCACGCCGGAGAGGATCATCGCATGGTTGACCTCTTCGGGGTTTTCCTCGAAAAACAGAAAATTCATCAGAGGGATGCGATTAGAGGGACCTTCGCCCAAATTGCGCTTCACGGAAAAAACCTCGTACCCGGAGGCGTCGTACGCATGGCTCTCGATCGTCTTGCGCTTGAAATCAATCAGGGCGACTTCCTTGAACCCGTTGGCGGGGAATGACGCCGGCGCGCTCGGACCCGTGGGCGGCGTGGTAGTACCGGGAACGCTAATAATGGAGGTCAACAGGATCGCGCCGAAGTTCTTGTGCTTTTCCGCGATTTTCGTCACTAGGTATTCGGAAGGCGGAATGTACGCGTGCGCCGCACCTCCCCAAAACCCAAGCAAAACTGAAATCAAAGCTATTCGTCGCTTCAACACATCCGTCCCCTAAAAGTATTTCTTAACGATTTTAGCGAGGCCATCGCGCAGCTCCGGCCGCTTCATCGCGTAGACCAAGGTGGCTTCCAGATAACCCAACCGATCGCCGGCATCGTAACGATCGCCTTCGTAAAGATACGCGGTCAAACCTTCATTCCGCGCTAACGCAGTCAATCCATCGGTGAGCTGAATTTCGGCGATCTTTCCAGGCTTCAACTCCCGTAAATAATCAAACACCCGGGGGTGCAGCACGTAGCGGCCTGGGATAGCTAGTCGAGAAGGCGCCGCCGCCGCCGCCGGTTTTTCGACCACGTCAGCGACGGCCATACGCTTCGGATCGATCATCTTACCCGCGACGATCCCGTACTTGGAAACTTCCGAAGGCGCGACTTCCATCACGCCCACCACCGATTTACCGCCCGCGAAGTATTCGTCGGCGAGTTGTTTCGTGCAGGGAATCTTGGCGTCGATGAGATCGTCGGGCAAGAGCACCGCGAACGGCTCGTCGCCCACGAGCGGGGCGGCGGCTAGGACGGCGTGCCCCAGGCCCAACGGTTCTTTCTGCCGCACGTACATGACCTTGCACATCCGGGCCAGGTCCTTGGATATCTTGGCGAGCTCGGGCTTGTTTTTCTTCTCGAGGGTATCTTCGAGCTCGTAGTTGAAGTCGAAGTGGTTTTCGATCGCGTCTTTGCCTCGCCCGGTCACGAGAACGATCTCCTCGATGCCGGACTGCACGGCTTCCTGCACGATCAGCTGGATCATCGGCACGTCGACGATAGGGATCATTTCCTTGGGCACGGCCTTGGTCGCCGGGAGAAAGCGGGTACCGAGCCCGGCCGCGGGAATCACGGCTTTGCGAATTCGTTTGGAGGTCGACATCGCTTTACACTCTATCCAAACAGTTGTATTTTATCGAGTGCTTCATGTGGCCCGCACAATCTTCCGTAATTAGTCAGGTATTTACCGCCGCGCTCGTGGCTCTCTCCTCCGTTTCGGCGTGGGGCTCGGATTACCATTCGCCGCGGACGGCCGCACTGGGCGGCGCGGGTCACGCAGGGCCTCTACTCAACGATTCCATTTACTTGAATCCTTCGTACAGCACCTTCATCCAAACCCAGAGCATCGGCTTTGGGCTGCAGAAATATTCCGGCGACAATGGCTACTACGGCCGCCTCTACAACCTTTCGGTCCAAGACGGCCGCTCCGCGCTCTTCGCCGCGGGCGCAGGCTACACGGTGAAGGAAAATGGCGCCTACCTTCACATGGGCGCAGCCAAGTCCTTCATCCAACGCACGGGCTTTGGCCTGGGCGCAAAATTCTACCTGCCGAACAGCAGCGCCTCCCAGGCCGCGCGCGATCTGAACTTCTCCTTTAGCGGTATTTTAAGCGAGTGGATGCAGCTTTCGTTCACTATCGACAACTTGCTCTCGTCGCCTTCCAGCCAGGCCAACGGCTGGTACCGCGAATTCATCGTGGGCACGAAGGCGAACGTAATGGGAATCCTGCTCTTTTACATCGACCCCCACTACACGCCAGACATCATTTATGCCGACGCTAACTGGGGCATCGAGTTCGGCACGGAGCTCACGCTCTTTAAAGACGTTTTTCTCCGTGGTGGATTTTTCAATAACGCGAACGTCCCGTACCTGAACACCATCGGCAAGGGTTTCGGCTTCGGCCTGGGTTGGATCGCGCCGCGTATCTCCCTCGACTACGCGTTTTACCGGGCGACGGAAACCAAGGCCGGGCATCCGGCGACGACGGCGCATACGCTCGGCGCCACCGTTTATTTCTAGGCGCCGCTGGCTGCCTGGATTTGCCGAAAATTTACCCCCCCAATCTAATAGAAGAGTTTCGGCTTCCCAGAAAACGGATCCGGCGCCACGCGCAGCTCCGAGCGCGGATAGACCAAGGCTAGCTCATCGCGCGTAAAGATTTCGCCAAGCGCGCCCGCCTTCACTACGCGGCCTTCGCGCATCAAGACGCAACGATCCGCGGTTTCGGCCGCGAAATTCAAATCATGGGAAACCAGCCCGATCGCACGGCCTTCGCGGGTTAAGCGTCGCAACAAATCACGAAAGTAACCCAGCCGATCAACATCCATTTTTGAAAATGCTTCGTCCAAAAGTAACACCTTGGGTGCCTGCAACAAAGCTCGCGCGAGATTCACGCGCTGCCGTTCTCCTCCGCTCAAAGAGCGTACGGAGCGCGCGCGCAATACCGAAACGTCGGCGTCCCTCAACGCATCGTCGATAGCTACTGCCGCCGATTTTACTCCGGAAGACCGACAAATCAGGCCCAAGCCTACGAACTCCTCTACGGTCAGCGGAAACTCCGTGGAAAAATCGGCCCCGACATAAACCGCGCGTTCCGCCTTTTGGGCCGGCGAGAGCTGGGTAAAGTCCTGACCGAGATACGTCAGCACGCCTCCGCCCCCCGATCGACCGCGGGCGCGAAAATCAATCCACCCGGCGAGTACCTGCAGCAAAGTGGTTTTTCCGCAGCCATTGGGTCCGACGAACGCGGTAACCTCACCCGCACGTAGCTCCACCGTGATTTCGGAGAGCACGGTCACGCCCTTGCGTTGAAAATGAACGCCGTAGGCGCCCAGCAGCGCGGGGGTTTCCTTCACACCGCCTCCCGTTTCAGAAAAATCCAAGCGAAAAGCGGGGTACCCACGAGCGCGCATACCACGCCCACGGGGATCTCGTACGGCTGGGCGAAATTTCGCACGGAAAAGTCCGCCAGCAAAAGCGCGATCGCGCCCCAGAGCGCCGCCAGGGGCAGCATTCGGCCATGCAAGGCCCCCATGAGCTTGCGGGCGAAATGGGGGACGACCAAGCCCACGAAGCCGATCATGCCGGATGCACTGACGCACAGGGCGACCAGCAAAGAAACGAGGAAAATGAGACGACGGCGCTCGGCCGAAAAATCGATCCCCAACGAGCGGGCTTCTTGCTCGCCCAACATCAACGCATCCAGCGCGCGATGCCGGGAATAGACCGCCGCGCCCAGTGCGATTACGCCGGCCACCAGCAGCAGGGAGCCGTGCAGGCGCACGCGGGAAAGATCGCCCAACAGCCAAAAAATCGCGCCTTGAATCCCGTTCGCCTCCGACATCGCCATCCACAACGTAACGAGACTCGAGCCAAAGAGCCCGAGCATCACGCCCACGAGTAAAAGCGAGGCGTTGCCGATGTCCCGCTTGGACGCCATGACGTACAGAACCAACATGAACGCTAACGCGCCCACGAACGCCCCGCCGGCAATCCCCATAAAATCCAGACTGAGCCCGAGGCTAGTTCCCACCACCGCGCCTAGGGACGCGCCCGAGGAAATTCCTAACGTGTAAGGCTCGCAAAGGGAATTGGCGAAAACGGACTGCATTACGGCGCCCGCCAAGCTCAACCCCATACCCACGGCGACGGCTGCGAGCAATCGCGGCAATCGCAGTTGGGTCAACACGGCAGAATCCAAACCCGCCGACTCGCCGCCTACCCGCCAAGAGATGAGAAACAGGCACCCGAGCAG
The DNA here is from genome assembly GCA_050251055.1 of Bacteriovoracia bacterium. GTDB lineage: Bacteria > Bdellovibrionota > UBA1018 > UBA1018 > JBFWNL01 > JBFWNL01. The sequence goes on along the minus strand of JBFWNL010000006.1, from coordinate 42,541 downwards.
CAACGCGCTCAGCAAGTACCAACGCCCTTGCTTCATGGCGATTTCCCCGCGGTTAACTCCCGCTCCAGCAAAGCCATGCCTTCCAGCATCCGCAACGTCGGGCGCACTAAGGCATCGGCCACGACGATCTTCACGCGCCCCGCACGGACGGCGGGCAAGGAATCCAGCTCTCGCCAACGCTTCAGCATCCGCTCATAAGGAGCACGATCGGTTCCGAGCGCCAGGATCAAAACCGTATCCGGAGAGCGTTTAAAGACATCCTCGCGCGATGGACGCGGATACCCCTGGCGAAGATCGGCGTAGACGTTGGTGAAGCCCAATACCTCCAGGACTCGACTTAAGATAGATTCCCCCCCCGCCACCACCAGGGGATCGTCGCCGACCTGTAAGAGCACGCGGGAGCTGGTCTTGGCCCGACGGAGCTTCGTCAATCCTTTCTGAAACGAATCCGCCATGCGGATCCCTTTGTCGGGCCGGCCCAAGGCGGCGGCCACGATTCGAAAGGAAGCGGAGATTTGATCGAAATTTCCGGTCTCGACCACGACCACGCGATAACCCATCTCGCGTAGGCGAACGATCTGGCTTCTTTCGTTGCCGTCGCGCGTAGCTAAGATCAGATCAGGTTTCAGGACGGCGATTTTTTCCAAATTCAGGCGAACGTAAGAGCCGACCGACGGCACGGACTTTAGGCCCGGCGGGAAATCAGTATATTCGCTCACCCCCACGATACGGGAGATGTCCTGCTCCAGCACATCGGCGGCAAGCTCGCCCAGTGACGGCGCCAAGGTCACGATCCGCGCCGGCGCCTGTGGAAACTCCACGCGAGTCTGGGTCGCATCCGTGACTTCGTAAGCGACGGCCGAGAAAGCACCGAGGACGGTGGCCACGGCGCCGAACACCCAAATCCTAAACCACTTCCTCTTCATTTAATCCTGCAAAAGAAAATCAAGCTCAGGCTCGAAAGCCCAAAGAATGGCGAATGCCGAAGCCCCGAAAAGCCAGATCCGGTAGTCGAGGGGATAGATGGACACTTGCAAAATGGACGCAACGAGCAAGCCGATCATGCGCGAAACCGGCGCCTGCTCAGTCACTCGCAAAGCGAGAAACCATGCCACGAGCCAGCCCGCCACCGGAATTGGCGCCAGCCATACCAACCCACCCAAAAAAACGACATCCGGCACTTCGCTCTGGAAACGCTTCCACGGAGAGTAAGCGTGCCCGACCACGGCCAAGAAAAGCGCGGCGAACGCGGCCGTGACGCCCATTCCGGCGGAGCCAAAATCCAGCCAAGGCTGGAACAAGGGTTGGCCGATTTCCGAAAGGCAAAAGACCGCGAGCGCGCCCCGAAGAAAATCCAAGCTCCAAAAGACGAATCCGGGCTTTAAGTTACGGAAAAGCATCGAGGTTCGCAAGCTGCCCACGAGGTAAGCAAAAATCAGCAAAGCGGCGAGCCAGAGCGGACTATCCATCATCGACCGACCCTCATTTAAGCGGGCCTTCCCGAAGCGCGCATCGCCGAGCCGGCGCGGCGGATGAAAACCACGATCGCGATCGAAACTAAGATCACGGAAATGAACTGGCTGGTGGAAAGATAGTCCTGGATGACGAACCCGCGGATCTGGTCGCCGCGGAAATACTCCACGCAGATACGAACGATCGGGTAAACGATCATATAGGTCAAGCCCACCTGCCCCACGAATCGGCGGCGCTTGAAAACCCACATCAGGCCCAGGAAAACGACGAAGAGCGCGAACGCTTCGTAGAGCTGAGTCGGATGCAACGGAACCCCGCGCAGGGAGACGTCAACCAGCTCCGAGTTAAAACGCACGCCGAAAATGGAGTCGGTGGGACGGCCATAGCAGCAACCCGCGCTGAAACACCCGAAGCGGCCAAACATGTGCGCGATCGCCAGAGCCGGCGTCATAACGTCGAGCGCGGTCCACATCGAGATATTTTTCTTTTTCGTATACCAGAATGAAAACGCGATATCGAGGATCAGCCCGCCGTAGAACACGAGCCCGCCTTCCCAAATCCGGAAGATGGCGAGCGGATCGCCCATGAAATACTCGAGACGCGTGAACACAAATAGGATGCGGGCGCCCACGAAGCCCAAGAGCATGTTCCAGAACGTGAAATCGACCATGGTCTCGACGTCGAGCTTCAGCTCGCGCGACATATACTTCACGACGGCCACCCCGGCTAAGAAGCCGATGGCGGCGAATACGCCGTAGGTATGGACGGAGAAGGATCCGATGCTAAATAAAATTGGATACATGGGCTTCCTTGCTTTCAGTATGCTCTTTATTGAAAAGTAAATCCACCATCAGGATGCCGACGCCGACGCAAATCGCCATATCCGCGACGTTAAACGCCGGAAAATGCTTCACATACTGCCAGTGAAAATCCAGGAAATCGACGACCGAGCCAAACCGAACCCGGTCGATCAGGTTTCCGACAGCTCCTCCGATCACGAGCGACAGCGCCGAGGCCACGCCGACGTTCTCCGGTGGAAGGCGCCGGAATACCAGGGCGATCACCGCCAGCGCGGCTAGCGGGATGATCAAGAAAAAGGGCACGCGAAAGGCGGGATCGGCGTTAGCGAAGATCCCGAAAGCGGCGCCCGTGTTCCGAATGTAAGTCAGATTGAAGTATCCTTCGATGATAGGACGGGTTTCATGTAGCCGAAAGTTGACCATCACCAACCACTTGGTGATTTGATCCAAAACGAGTACGCCCAGGGTAAGGCCCACCAAGACCTTCCACTTTCTCACCCGACGGCCTCCACGCAGCGCGCGCAGAGCGCGGGGTGCCGGGAATCTTTCCCTACTTCGGGTTTGTAAACCCAGCAACGCGCGCATTTCTCGCCGGTCGCGGTCTTGATCTCGACCTTCACGGCGGAACCGGCCTGGAGCGTAAACTGGCTAACCAGGAACAAGCGCGAGAGGTCTTCCCGCACGCCATTGAGTTTGGTCTGCGTGTCGGCCGGCACGGTGAGCACGACGTGGGCTTCGCGCGGGTGACCGATGACCTTCTGCGCGCGGGCCTCTTCCAAAGCTTTCATCACGATCTCGCGCGTTTCCCAAACCGGGGCGAACGCGGCTTCGACCTTCTCATCGAGCCAATCCGCCAAGCCTTGCGTGTCCCGCGGAAAGGGTTGCAGAAAAATGGACTCCCGCGGAAGGCCCGGGATCATCTGCCAGGCCTCTTCCGAGGTGAACGACAGGATCGGGGCCAAGCCGCGCAGGAGCGCGCTCAAGACATGGAACATCGCGGTCTGCGAAGAGCGACGTTCGGCTGATTTTTTGCCGGCGGTATACAGACGATCCTTCAAGATGTCGAAATAAACCGCCGAGAGATCCACCGCGCAGAGGTTCACGACCTGGTGGTAAACCGTATGGAACTCGTAGTCGTCGTATGCCTGGGTCACGCGGTTCATGACGTGGGCCGTGCGCGAGAGCGCCCAGCGGTCGAGTTCGCCCATTTTCTCGCGTGGAACCGCGTCCTTCGCAGGATCGAAGTCATTGAGATTTCCGAGCAGGAAGCGCACGGTATTGCGGATCTTGCGGTAGCTTTCCGAAACGCGCTCCAAGCTTTCCTTCGAAAAGCTCAGATCATTGCGATAATCTTCCAAGCCCACCCAAAGGCGCAGCACGTCCGCACCGTGGGTCTTCATCAAATCCAGCGGCGAGGTGACGTTACCCTTGGACTTGGACATTTTCTTGCCCTGGGCATCGTTCACGAAACCGTGGGTGAGCACGGCCTTGAACGGCGGTTCGCGCCGCGTGGCGACCGCGGTAAGCAGCGACGTCTGGAACCAACCGCGATGCTGATCGCTTCCTTCGAGATACAGATCCGCCGGCCAGCCCAGCTCGCGCTCTTCGCAAACCGCGGCGTGGCTCACGCCCGAATCAAACCAGACATCCAGGATGTCCGTCTCCTTGGTGAACTTCGTGCCCGCGCATTTGCCGCACGTCAGTCCCGAGGGATGCAGCTTTTCCGCGGATTCCTTGAACCAGACGTCCGCGCCCTGCGCTTCCACCAATCCCGCGACGTGATCGAAAACTTCCTGCCCGGCGGCCGGCTCCTCGCAGCTCGCGCAGTAAAACACGGTGATCGGTACGCCCCAGGCGCGCTGACGCGAGATGCACCAGTCCGGGCGTCCTTCGACCATCCCTAAAATCCGGTTAATACCCCAAGCCGGCACCCACTTAACTTGATGGATCCCTTGCACCGCCTCTTTGCGTAGATCGCGCGAGATGCCCGGGCGTTGATCCATGCCGATGAACCATTGGGGAGTCGCGCGGAAGATCACGGGATTGTGGCAGCGCCAGCAATGCGGATAGCTGTGCTGGATGTCTTGATGGCCGACGAGGTGACCCGACTCGCGCAGCAGGTTAACAATGGGTTCGTTCGCCTTGAATACGAACTGACTCTGCATGGGCGCGAAATCAGCCGTGTAACAACCCTTGCCGTTCACCGGCGCGACGATCGGAAGACCGTAACGCAGGCCGATTTTGTAATCGTCCACGCCGTGGCCCGGGGCCGTGTGCACGGCGCCCGTGCCCGCTTCCAAAGTCACGTGCGTACCGAGCATGATGAGCGACGGTCGATCGATGAAGGGGTGGCGGGCGTTTTGGCGCTCAAGCTGCGTCGAGGCGAACTTCGCCACCACCTCAAGCTGCCCCTCCCGGCCCACGGCCTTCGAGAATCCTTCGACGAGGCCTTCGGCCAATACCCATAGCTCGCCGTCGCTCGTCTTGACGGCGGTGTATTCAAAATCAGGATGCAGCGAGATGCCTAAGTTCGCGGGTAGCGTCCAGGGAGTCGTCGTCCAGATAAGCATCGCCGTACGCTTCGGCGCGTGCTTTTTCACGGCCGCGGCCAGCTCCGGCACGGCCGCGATCGCGGCGGGTTCCAGATCAAATTTCACGTAAATCGAAGGGCTTTTCTTGTCCGCGTACTCGATCTCGGCCTCCGCGAGCGCGGTGCCGCAGGAGGGGCACCAGTGCACCGGCTTGTTGCCCTTATACAGCACGCCCGCCTTCGCGCAGCGACCGAGCTCGCGCAGGATCGACGCGACATACGAGTCATCCATGGTCGCGTAACGATTTTCCCAGTCGCCGAAGATTTCCAGCCGCTTGAACTGCTCCATCTGGATGCCGATGTATTTCTTCGCGTAATCGCGGCAAATCTGGCGCAGTTCCACCACCGGCACGGTGCTTTTTTCGCGTTTTTGATCCTTCAGGATTTTTTCGGCACCCAGCTCAATCGGCAAACCGTGACAGTCCCAGCCCGGCACGTAGGGGGCCTCAAAGCCGCACATGTTTTTGTATTTAACGACGATGTCCTTGAGAATCTTATTGAGCGCGTGGCCGATGTGGATGTCGCCGTTCGCGTAAGGGGGGCCGTCGTGCAGAATGAAACGTCCCTTGCCCGATTTGCGGTTTTTCTCCACCATGCGCTGATAAACGCGATCTTGCAGCCAGCGCGCGACCTGCTCCGGCTCGCGCTGCGGAAGCGAAGCCCGCATGGCGAAGTCGGTGACGGGCAAGTTCAAGGTGTCTTTGTAGTCGGGCGCGCCCGCGCCCTCCTTCCCGGGTCCGCTCACCAGCTCGACCCCCACATGACGATGCCCTTGGCGAGCTTCTTGGCGAACTCAGGCTGCTTCGATTCGATCTGCAGGTAATCGTCGAGAGTCATGGTCTCGAGGCCCAGCCGCTTGCCGAGCGGATGGCCTTCCACGATCCGGGTCACTTCGTCCGGGGTGTCGGTCACAATGAAGAGATCGTAATTGCTATCGGTGCGGGAGGTACCATTGGCGCGACTGCCGTAGAGCACGCCCTTCGTGGACAGCGGCTCGAGCTGCAGCTGCAACCCCTCGAGATCGCATAGCGCGGAAAAAGTTTTAAGCGCCCGGATGTAGACGCTGTCGTTCTGGCACATCACGGCCTGGTTGTTGTTCACGAACGAAACCATGCCGACTTCCTGCAAAAGCTTCAAGATGCGGGAGATGCCGTCGGCGCCACCCAGACCACGCACGCCCTTGAGCTTGGAGGAAAGCACGCGCGGCGTGAAGGAGCTCGTGGACTCCGACACGAGGAAGCGCAGGAGACGCTGTTCGGGGGTCACGAAGAAGATAGATTCCAACGTGGGCTTCGCTTTCGACTTCCGTACTCTCTCCATCTTAATCCCCTCTACGCCAATGATTCGGGCCAAACTCCGCCCAGGTATTGGGCGACTTCACGCACGACCGATTCCTCGCGGGAACCGAAAGCGTTGACCGTGTAGCTGTCGATATCGATCTGACCTAAAATTTTTCCCGCCCGGTCCCGGACGAGCACCACGAGCTCCGACCGCGTCGTCAGGCTACAAGCGAGGTAGTTCTTCCGCTCCCGAACATCTGGCACGTTCTGATCCGCGTTTTCGGCCACGGCCGTCCCGCAGACACCCACGCCCACCTGGATCCGGGTGTGCGGGGAGGGCTCGCCCACGAACGGTCCGAGTTCCAGAACGTCACCCTTCAAAACGTAGACGCCCACCCAGTTGAAACGAGGAAATGACGAAGCAAGGAACTCCACGGCGGAGCGAAGGACACCCTTCCCAGGGTCCACCCAAACTGGCGTGGCCGGATTCAAACCCGTTTGAAGCATCCCCTTTTAATACCGCAAGTTAACGCGGGTTTCAGAATAAGTTTAGAATCACGCCAAATAACTGATTATAATGTTACGCGTTATGTTTATAATGAATTGAAATTATTTAGTTTTCTTACTTCCCTGGGCCGCTACCTCGCTCACCCCGAGCACGATGAGCCCAAGGCCGACCCATTGCGCCGTATTCAATACTTCTTGGAAAGTAAGCCACCCAACTATCGAAGAAACAACCACACTCATCAAACCCATGGGCGCCACTCTTGAGGCCCGGGCATGGCGATAGGCCTCGGTCATCGCCAGCTGCGCGAGCGTGGCGAAGACGCCGATCCCAAACAAGCCCGCCCATTGCGCGGCGCTCGGAACCCGGTATCCGTACCAGAGCATCGGAGGAACGGCGAGGACCGCGCCCGTCACGGAGAAGTAAGTCAGAATGAGCGAGTTACTGAAACGCGCGGTGGCCGCGCGCACGGCGAGATACGCGCCCGCCGAAAAGCAAGAGCCCAAAGTTCCCACGATGACCGGTAGCCAAGGCCAATGCATCGAGCCAGTGCCAAAGTCGATGCCGAGCACCAGGCACAAACCCAGGAACGCCAGAAAAAACCAAAGCCAGATCTGCGCGCGGATTTTTTCCTGGAGGAAAATCACGGACAAGATCAGCACGAAGAGCGGGGCGAGCTGCACGAACATGTTCGCGGCCGCAAGTGGCAACTGGCGGATGGTGAAGAAGAAGCAAGCCAACCCAACAAAGCCCGCGAGGCCGCGCATGAATAAAATAGATTTCCCGGTAGCGGGGAAAAAGTCGGGGCGCTTTCGCCAGGCCAGGGGAAACACGATCGCGAAGCTGATGAGCTGGCGGAAGAAAACCATTTCGAAGATGGGCAGGCCCGTGGGCATGACCTTCACCACGATCGTCATGCCCGTGAACAGCAGGCAGCTGAGCAGCATCCAGCCGAACGCACGCCACGCATTTTCGGCTTCTTTCAACGGTTTTTGGTGGGCCGGCGCGAGAATCGGCTCAGGCAAGCGAGACGCCCCAGGCCTTCAGGATTTCCTGTTCGTCGGCCGGCGACATCGCCTTTTTGTACTTGGCCCCCGAGCGTCCCTTCACGCGCGCTTCGCATTCGGGCCACGTCGCATGGCGCATGACCTTACCATCGACCAGGCTCAGGTACGAGAAACCCGGTCCTTTGTTCTTCGATCCGCCCGTGGTTTTTTTGAGCAGACGGGGATCGGTGTTCAATAAGTCATCGAGGGTGATCGAATAGTTCTCGAGCGGTCCCGCATAGAGATCCACGTGATTGTCCGCCGCGAAGCCTTGCGCGATTTGATCCACGCGCTCGTTGCCGGGCACGCCGCGGTGGGCATCGACGTGCGTCCAGGTGAGCCCCGCGGTGCGGCCGGCGATCAGCTCGCCCAGCTGCTCCCACAATTCCCGGTTAGCCACCGGCTGGCCTTCCATCGTTTTCCACCCGCGCCTACGCCACGAAAAAATCCAGCGCGTGGAACCCTCAATCAGGTATTTTGAATCGGTGAGGATCTCCACCGGACCGGGAACTTCGGCCACCGCGATCAACGTCTCGATCGCCGCCTTTAGCTCCATCCGGTTGTTCGTGGTGATGCGCTCAGATCCCCCGCGCTCGATCACCTCGCCCGTCGGCAACACGCAAAGCACGCCCCACCCCCCGGGACCGGGATTTCCGAGGGCGGAGCCGTCGGTGTAAGCTAAAATTCTTTTTAATTTCAATATGTTGTCATTCATGGCGCGGTGACTTTTGGGTGACAAATGAAAACCTGGATTACGTACACTAAGAGCATGGCTGATTCCAAGTTCGTGCTTCTCCATTATCGCAAGAATCAAGAAGCACGTCCTTTAAATTTAGGCACGCACGGGCTTTTTTTCGTCGATACGTGCCAGCGTTACTTCTGGCTGGGCAACGACCCTTTGCTCGCACGCAGGCTCGCGGAGGGTTTCGAAGGCTTCGATCTCTTCGAGGGCGAAGCCGCCTACGATTTCTTGCTGCGCATCGCGTGCGGACTCGAAAGCGCCGTCATCGGCGAAACCGATATCTTCGGCCAAATCAAGGAAGCCTGGGCGAAATTCGAGAAAATACACACCCGCCCGGTTCCCTGCCAATCACACGTCGTTTTGACCGATCTGCGCCCGCGCATGCAACGGCTATTCGAAGACACGAAGGAGATTCGTTCTACTCATCTGCAAGGCCTGGGCGGAGGATCCTACGGCACGCTCGTGCGCAAAGCGTTGCCCGCGCCGAGCGAGGGCAAACTTTTTATTCTAGGCGCGGGAAAAATCGCGTATTCGGTCGTGCCCTATCTACTGGAGCACGAGCTCGTGATCTGGAATCGCAGCTTGGATAAAGCCTTCGCGCTGGCGGAGAAAGTAAAGAGCCTCCAGCCCCAAGCCAGGGTTTCAGTCGTGGAAGACGAAAAGGACGGCTGGGAGCAAAGCGGCCATGCCCTGCTCTGCATTCCTCATGACGCGCAGGCCGACCAGGCGCGCGCCGAAGGCCTGGGCGAGTTCATGGGCACGGTGCTCCACCTTGGCTGCGCCGCGGCCGAGAAAGCGGTTTGGTCGCCCGTCACCCGCTTCCTTTCGATCGACGATCTGTTTGCCCTGCAAAACTCACTGCACTCGGCGAAGTCCCAGCGCGTCCAAAAGGCGCTCGCCGCCTGCGCCGAACGCGCGAAATTGCGCTTCTTGGCGGCCGGCGATTCGGCTAATCTTCCCCACGGCTGGGAAGACCTGGCCGCGTTTGGATAACTGGATACTCAGGACAGTAAAGAAATGACGAAAAAGTTGAAACTCGGTACCCGCCGCTCGCTCCTGGCGATGGCGCAAAGCGCCTGGGTGGCGAGAGAAATCGAGCGGGCAAACCCCGCCACCTCCGTGGAACTCGTGGGCATTGAGACGCAAGGCGACCGCATCGTCGACGTGCCGTTGCGCCAGGTTGAGGGCAAGGAGTTCTTCGTGGCCGAACTCGACCAGGCACTTACTCGCGGCGAGGTCGACTTCACCGTGCACTCCATGAAGGACCTAAGCTTGGAGCGTCCGACGGCGATTCGGCTGGGCGCGATCCCCCAGCGCGAAAACTCGCGCGACATCGTTTTGTTCCGCCCCGAGGTCATGGAAAAGCTCCGCGCCGGCGAAACCCTGCAGATCGGCACTTCTTCCCCGCGGCGATTGGAGAATATCCCGCCGTTTTTACGCCAGGCGCTTCCTCGTTTCAGCACAGGTGGATCGACGGGGACGCCGCCGCTTTTAGCTTTCGAAGAGATCCGCGGCAACGTCAACACCCGGTTACGGCGCGTGCGTGAACCGTCTAGCTCGCCGCGCGCGCTGGACGGCGTGGTGCTCGCGCTCGCGGGATTGGCGCGCCTCTGGGCGGACGAGGCCGGGCGCCGGGAGCTTTCCGAATTACTGCGCGGCTTGCGCTGGATGGTGCTGCCGCTGAAGGAGAATCCGACCGCGCCGGCGCAAGGCGCGCTCGCCATCGAATGCCGGGCGGACGACGACGCCACCTGGGCGATGCTGCGGAAGATTCATCACGTCCCCACCGAGCAGGAAGTAAGTCGCGAACGCGCGGTACTCGCGCAATACGGCGGTGGCTGCCACCAGCGCTTCGGCGCTTCCGCAGTGGCGCACGCGCGGCTCGGGAACATCCTTTATATCCAAGGGAAAAAATCCAACGGAGAGCCCTGCGACGAAGTCCGCTGGCCGGCGCCACCCGCGCGGGAGGCTGGGGGGGTGAGCTGGGACGGCACGCAGGCGCGAGCCAAGTCCATGGGCGAAAACCGCCTAACGGATCTTCGACATTGGGACACCGGCTGGAAAGCCGGTGCGGTTTTCGTCGCCCACTCGCGCGCGATGCCGCAGCCATGGCCGGTTACTTGGCCACATCCCGAAGAACTTTTCTTTTTTACCTCTGGCACCCCGAGCTGGTTTCGCCTCGCGGAGCTGGGTTACTGGGTCAATGGCTCGGCCGAGCAAATGGGCTTTGATTTCCTGCGCCCGCTACTCGAGCAGCCGGTGTTGTCGATGCCCGCGGCCTCGCATTGGGTGGTCCTCACGCACGACGACGCGGCCGACAGCTGGGGTACGGCTTGGCCAGGCTCCCACGTGATCCCGACCTACCACGTGGATACCACGCACGCGAACGACGCGGCGATCGCGTCCCTCGGCCAAGCGAAGCATGTGTTTTGGGGTAGCGGCTCGCAGTTCAGGGCTCTACGAAGCAAATGCGCGAAGAACGCCGTCCACGCCTGCGGCCCCGGACAAACCGCCGAGACCTTGGCCGACGCGTCGGTGCCCGCCCTGGTGTTTCCCTCGGTGGAAGAATGGAGAAAGTGGGTGTCCAGCCATGAGTGATGCAAAGAGTAATCCTGGTAATCCGAACCGATTCCCGATGAGTCTGCGCCGACTTCGGCAGTCTCCGTTGATTCGGGAGCTCGCGCGCGAACACCAACCCACCGTAAAGCAGATGATTCAACCCTGCTTCGTCGTCGACGGCCTGAAATCGCCCGAATCCGTGCCGGGGCTTACTGGCGTGAACCGCGAGACGCCGAACAGCTTACTCAAACAGGTGGAGGCCGACCTCGAGCAAGGCGTGTCGAAGTTCCTCGTTTTCGGCGTACCCAGGGACAAGCGCCCGGAGGAGTTTGATTTTTCGTTCACCGCCACCCAGATCGCGGCCCTGCGCCAGCGTTTCGGAAAAGACATTTGGATCGGCGTGGACGTGTGCCTGTGCTCAGCCACGACCCACGGGCAATGCGGCATCCTGAACGCCGAGGGCGATCACCTGGAGAATTCCGCGACCGTGGAAGAGCTCGCACGCCAGGCTCTGGAGTACGCGCAGGCGGGCGCCGATTGCGTCGCCCCGAGCGACATGATGGATGGCCGCGTGGGCGCGATCCGCGGCGCGCTTGACGGCGCCGGCCTCGAACGAACCCTCGTCATGAGCTATTCAGCCAAGTTTCATTCGAAGTTTTACGGACCCTTCCGCGTGGCCGCGGACTCGGCACCGAAAGGCGGCGGGCTAAAAGACCGCGCGACTTATCAAATCGATCCGGGACGCCCGACGGATGCGGTGGCCAGCTCCTGGCGGGACGCCCAGGAGGGCGCCGATATTTTGATGGTGAAACCGGGGTTACCGTATCTCGATATGCTGGCAAGGCTGTCGCAGGAGATTCGACTGCCGTGGGCGGTTTACGAAGTGAGCGGAGAGTATGCCGCGATCGAGCTACTGGCAAAGCAAGGCCTAATGACGGGGCCGGCCGCGCACGTGGAAGCGTGGACGGCGTTCCGGCGTGCCGGCGCGCAGATGATCATCACCTACGGCGCGCGCGAAGCGAAAAAATGGTTAGAGGAATAGATAAAATGACGACAAAAATGGACTCCTTGAAGTTATTCGAACGCGCCAAAGCGGTCTCCCCAGGCGGCGTGCATTCGCCCGTGCGCGGCTTTCGCGGCGTCGGCGGACACCCCCGTTTCATCCAAGGCGCCAAGGGCGTGCAGATCACCGACGTGGAAGGAAAGACTTACACCGATTACTGCTTATCGTGGGGCCCGCTCATCCTGGGCCACCAGGACCCCGATGTCGCCGAGGCCGTACATTCGGCCATCAACCGGGGCTGGACATATGGCGCGGCCGAACCCTACTCGCTCGAACTAGCGGAATGGATGACCCAGCACCTACCGCACGTAAAAAAAGTCCGCTTCGTGAACTCCGGAACCGAGGCCGTGATGTCGGCCCTACGCGTGGCCCGCGGCGCTACCGGCCGTAGTAAGATTCTCAAGTTCGACGGGTGCTATCACGGTCACGCCGACTCCATGCTGGTGCGCGCGGGCTCGGGCTTGGCCGAAATGGCGAGTCCCGACAGCGCGGGCGTCACCGAAGGCTGCGCCAAAGACACCCTCGTCGCGCCGTTGAACCAACCCGTCGCCTTAGAGAAGATTTTCGCCCAGCACGGGAAAGAACTCGCGGCCGTGATCGTGGAGCCTATTCCCGCCAATAATGGGCTACTGCCGCAGACCCCGGGCTTTTTGAAAAAGCTCGCCGAACTCTGCAAGCAAAACGGGGCGCTTTTGATCTTCGACGAAGTCATCACCGGGTTCCGCACGGCTCTCGGCGGCATGGCCGAAGTGACCGGCATCGTGCCGGACCTGGTGACTTACGGTAAAATCATCGGCGGAGGATTTCCCGTCGGAGCTTACGCCGGCCGGGCGGACCTGATGGATCACGTGGCCCCCGTGGGCGCCGTCTACCAGGCGGGTACCCTGAGCGCGAACCCCGTCGCCATGTGCGCGGGGCTCGCCACGTTGAAGAAGCTAAAGCGCGAGAACCCCTATGCCCGCCTGCGCTCGCTGACCGAGAGCCTGGAGAAAGGCATCAACAACTTGGCCGCTCGTTACGGCGCCGAGCTGCGGGCGCAATCGGAGAGCTCGATGTTCTGGATGGTCGCCGCCCGTCAAGGCGACACCGTCCGCGCGATCGAAGCCATTCCCGGCGCGCAGAAAGAACGCTTCGCGAAGCTCTTTCACTACTTCCTGGACCAGGGAATCTACCTAGCCCCGAGCGGTTACGAAGTCGGGTTTTTAGCGACCCCCCACGCCCCCCGCGACGTGGATCAGTTCCTCGCTACCCTCGAAAACTACCTAAAGAAGGGCGCCTAAGGCAAAACATGAAGCAACCTCGCCTCCGCACCATGTTTATCCTGCAGCTCGCGTGGCTGGGGATCCTATGCGTGCTTTCGGCGTGGTGGGGTTACGTGATGTGGCGCCAAGCCCAGCGTATCGCCGAGCTCGAAGCCTTGGCCGGCATCGCCACCGATATTGCCAATCACCAGTGGGCGAAAACCCAGCGAATGCTCTTTTGGGAGTCGGCCACCTTCATCGCGCTCCTCCTGCTCGTATCGGGCGGATTGATTTGGTACTACTGGCGCGATGTGCGGCGCTCGCGTTCGCTCGAGGCGTTTTTCGCTTCCGTCACCCATGAACTAAAAACCCCGCTGACCAGCATCCGCCTGCAATCCGAATCCATCGCCGATGGGGTGGCGGCCGACAGCCCCCAGCGCAATCTTGCCCGGCGTCTACTCGAGGACACGAGCCGCCTGGAGTCCCAGGTGGAGCGCACGCTCGAGCTCGCGCGCGTGGAGGGCGGTGGCGCCCTATTCAATCAAGTCTTTCGCGTGAGACCTTGGCTCGACCGTCTCGTTCAGGGCTGGCGTGAGATGTACACTGACTCCATCCGGCTGGAAGTGGACGTGGACGATTGCCATCTCTACGCCGATCCGAATGCGCTGCAGATCGTGCTCAAAAACTTGGTGGAGAATTCCATCCGCCACTCCGGTCGCTCGCCAGTATTGGTACAAATCCGGGTGAAACAATCCAACGGCCTCGTGAAAATTCATTTTGAGGACGATGGCGTAGGCATCGGCGCCGAAGGCGCCGAGCTCGGGAAGCTTTTCCACAAAGGCGCCCAATCCCAGGGCGCGGGGGTGGGTCTTTACCTCAGCAAGAATCTCGTTGAAAAGATGAAGGGAAAGATCTCATTCGAACGGCGGCGGGCGAACACGCGCGCCGATGCCGCCGGCCACCGCGGGTTTCAAGCCGACATTTCACTGCACAACGGAGAAAGCCATGGCTGATGCCGTGAAACTGCTCATCGTGGAAGACGAAAAAAACGTGGGCTCGACGCTGGTAGAGCGCCTGAAACAGGAAGGCTTCGACATCGCTTGGGCCAAAACCTTTGCCGAAGCCCATCACGAGGTAAGCCAGCGCAAGTTCCAGCTGGCGCTGCTCGACGTGGGCCTGCCCGACGGATCCGGCTTCGATCTCGCGAAAATCGTCCGTCAGCAAAGCAAGGGAACCGCCATCATCTTTCTCACGGCGTTCGCCAACCCGGACGATCGCATCCGCGGACTCGAGCTCGGCGCGGAAGACTACGTCGTCAAGCCCTTCCATTTCAAGGAGCTGTTACTACGCATACAAAACGCCCTCAAGCGCGCGAAATTTTTCTCCGACCTGCCCGGCACCGAAGAAGCCGCGGTCATCGGCCGCGCCACCATCCATTTTTCGAAATTCGAAGCCCACGTGGGCAAGGAAACCCATCCCTTGACCCACAAGGAGTGCGCGCTGCTGAAGTTCCTAGCCGAACGCCGTGGAAAAGTCGTAAGCCGCGACGAAATTCTAAACTTCGTCTGGTCGGAGAACGAGTTCCCGACCTCGCGCACGGTGGATAATTTCGTCTTGAAACTGCGAAAAATCGTGGAGATTGATCCGGAAAATCCGGTCGCCATCAAGAGCGTGCGCGGCGTGGGATACCAACTGATATGACCAATCCAAAACCATCCGAAAACCTGTTCCGCCTCGCGGCCCAAAAGAAAAACACCACTGGCACGCCGCCCGTCTGGCTCATGCGCCAGGCCGGGCGCTATCATGCGCATTATCAGAATCTCCGTAAGCGCTATTCGTTCATGGAGCTATGCAAGCTGCCCGAAGTCGCCTGCGAAACGACGATGGGCCCCATCCGCGATTTCGATTTCGACGCCGCGATTCTCTTTTCTGATTTGCTCTTTCCGTTGGAAGTCATGGGAACGGGACTCGAATATGGCGACGCCGGACCGAAACTGGGCTGGCACATCAAATCCGCGGCGGACGTGGGCCGCCTGCGATCAGGCCCGGAGCTGGTCTCACACCTGCAGTTCCAGGGCGACGCCATGAAGCTCATTCGCCGGACCCTGCCGGCGCATAAGGGACTACTGGGATTCGTCGGCGGTCCGCTCACGCTTTTTTTCTACGCCGTTAGCGGCTCCCACCGGGGGGATCTTTCCGATGCTCGCGCGGCCTTAACCGATGGTCGCTGGGAGCCATTCCTGGAAAAACTCATTCCGTTGCTCGTGGAAAACATGCTTCTGCAAGCCCGGGCGGGGGCGGATTGCGTGGCGCTATTGGACACCTGCGGCGGCGAAATCAGCCCCGACCTTTACGGCAAGCTCGTCGTGCCGGCGAACCAAAAGGTACTCGAAGCCTTCAAGCGCGGCGCTCCCGACACCCTCGTCACTTACTATTCCAAGGGTACGAATGCCGATTACTGGCGACACCTCGTGGGCCTACCCATCCATTGCCTCGGAATTGATTGGCACAATGATTTGGCGGCTACGCTCCGGGACTGGGGCCAGCACTGGGCGATCCAAGGCAACGTGGATCCCGAGTGGATGTTCCTGCCTTGGCCGGAACTTGAAACAAAACTGCGCGCGGTCTTCGCCCAGGTGGCGAAGCTACCGGCGTCCGCCCGCGCCGGTTGGATCTGCGGCCTAGGGCACGGAGTGCTCCCAAAGACCCCGGAAGAGAACGTACGCCGCTTCGTGCAGCTCGTACGGGAGGTTTTCGCATGAACCGACCTTCTCACGCGGCCACGCCGCTCCTGAAGAAGTATAATGTCCCGGGTCCTCGCTACACTAGCTACCCCACGGTGCCTTACTGGGAGACGAATCCCACGCCGGAGCAGTGGATCGGGCATCTTTCCAGTGCCCTGTCGACGGCCAAGCAGGAAAAGCAAGGCGGCGCGCTTTACCTCCACATCCCGTTCTGCGAGCGGCTCTGCACGTACTGCGGCTGCAACACCCGCATCACGCGCAATCACGGGGTCAGCCAGCCCTATACGAAGACGCTTTTGAAGGAATGGGCAACTTACCGCGAGCGTCTGGGAATTTCGACTTACCCGTTGGCGGAGCTGCACCTCGGCGGGGGAACGCCCACCTTTTATACTCCGGAAGAGTTGAAAGAGTTGCTCGAAGGCCTCTTCGCCACCTGCGAACGCGCGACGCACTCGGAATTCTCCATCGAGGCCGACCCCCGGGTCACGAATCCAGACCACCTACGGGTACTCAGCGGGCTCGGCTTTACCCGTTTAAGCTTGGGCATCCAGGACTTTGATCCCAAGGTGCAAGAGATCGTGAACCGCGTGCAGAGCGTGGAACAAGTGGAAGCCCTCACAAAAGAGGCACGCGAAAAGGGCTTCCAAAGCATCAATTATGACTTGATCTACGGATTACCGTTCCAGACGCGTGACAGCGTCCGCAACACGATCGAAACCGTCATCCGCCTACGCCCCGACCGCATCGCGTTTTACGCCTACGCGCACGTACCATGGATCAAGGCGAGCCAACGCCGGTTCACGGAGGCCGACCTGCCCGACGGCGATGAGAAGCGCGCGCTTTACGAGCTGGGGCGCGCGATGCTCGAGGAGGCGGGCTACCGCGAGATCGGCATGGATCACTTCGCGCTAGAGAGCGACGCCCTCTGGCAGGCCACTCAAAGCGGCCGGCTCCACCGTAACTTCATGGGCTACATTCCCCAGCAGGTTTCGCCCTTGATCGGCCTGGGCGTTTCGGCCATCGGCGATTCCACAACCGCCTTCGCCCAAAACGAAAAATTATTGGAAAAGTACACCCAGCGCGTGGAGTCCGGCGAGGTGCCGCTGATTCGCGGACATCTACTCACTGAAGAAGACCTCGTGATCCGTCGCCACATCCTCAACCTCATGACCCGCTTCGAGACCCGATGGGAGCAGTCCGCCCAGTACACCCCCTATCTCGAAAGCGTTCCCGGAAGACTCGCCGAGCTCTTGAGCGATGGCTTGGTGGAGATTGACGGAAAAACGTGCCGAATCACCGAAAGCGGCCGGCCTTATTTACGCAACATCTGCATGGCCTTCGACGCACGCCTGACGGCCAAGGCCCCAGGCACGCAACTTTTTAGCAAAACGATATGAAAACCGGCATTCTCCTCCTGAATTTCGGCGGACCCGACACGAACGACGAAGTCGTGCCGTTCCTCTATAATCTTTTCTCCGACCCGAACGTGCTGGTGGGAATCCCCGCGCCCGTTCGCCAGATCCTGGCTTACTTGATTTCACGGATCAAAGGGCCTTCCTCGCGCCGGAGCTACGCTCTGATCGGAGGCGGATCCCCACAGCTGCGTTGGACGCGTCTACAAGTCGATGGTCTGCGGCACGCACTAAAAAAAACCGGAAGAGACGTGCCAGTGAGCGTCGGCATGCGGGTCTGGCGCCCGCCGATCCGCCAAACCCTGGACGAGTTGCGCGCCGCCGGGATCGAGCATTTAATCCTGCTCCCGCTCTTCCCTCAGTACTCGACCACGACTTCCAAGACTTGCCTGGAGGAAGTGGAGACCCAGCTCAAAAAGATGGACTGGCGGCCGAAGCGAACCACGATCACGAGTTGGCCTGACTTCCCTCCTTATATCGCGCTTTTGCGCCGGACCGTCGACGAAGCGGTGGCGGAGGCCTCGCGCCACCCCGAGCCCGTACACGTGCTCTTTTCCGCACACTCTCTCCCCATGAAGATTATCCAACGCGGCGATCCTTACCCGGAAGAGGTGAATAAAACCGTGCAAGCTGTAAGCAAAGGACTACGGGCTCCGTGGTCGCTCGCGTTTCAATCGCGCAACGGTCGATTACCTTGGCTACAGCCTTACACGGAAAACGAGATTGACCGGCTGGCCGCCGAGGGTTGCCGCAACCTAGTAATCGTCCCGATCAGCTTCGTGAGCGATCACATTGAGACGCTTTATGAGATCGACATGCTCTTCGCCGATCATGCGAAAAATGCAGGAATTACTCACTACAGTCGCTCGCGCTCGTTCAATGACGATCCTGAGTTCGCCGAAGTGCTCAAGGCGCTGGCGGAACCGGCGCTGTGATCGGCACCCTCGATCCCCGGCAACGTGAAGTCACGGTGATCGGCGGCGGGATCGCGGGGATGCTGTTTGCCTTCTACGCGCAAAAACGGGGTTACCAAGCCACGCTCATCGAGAAATCCGACCGTCTCGGCGGCATGATCCAAACGGATTCGCTGGCGACCGGAATCGCCGAGCAGGCCGCGCACTCCCTGCTCGCGCCACCGTCTGTTATGGAGTTCATGCGCGAGATCGGAGTGAATTTCACGGGAGTCCATCCCGAAGCCACCGCTCGCTACATCCTGCGCGAAGGCCGGCTGCGCAAGTTCCCTTTGGGCGTTCTGGAAATGGGTGGCCTGTTAATACGCGCCCTATCCCACACCGCTCCCATGACCGACTCCGTCGGAGGCCCCACCCTCGCGGAGTGGACCCGCCGCCATCTGGGTGAGAAGGCCTTACGGTATCTGGTCGGTCCAATGGTGACGGGAATCTACGCCTGTACCCCCGACGAGTTAGCGCAAGCGGCGGCTTTTCCACGGCTGAGCGTCGCTCCCGGGCGTAGCCTCGCGCGCGCGCAGTTAACCAAACCCAGATCCTCACGCCCGGCTCGCGGGCCCATGGTTACTCCTCGCGGCGGAATGGGAGAAATTATAAAAAAGCTCCAAGCCGCACTAGAAGCCTCCGGGGTCAAAATCCAGCTCGCCCATAGCGCCTTATCCGCGATCCCACTGCATAACGTGGCGATCTGCACCTCGGCGCCGGCCGCCACGATCCCACTCTTGAGGTTCCCAGACTCGGGGGCGATCGTCGCCGCTCTCAAACGAGTCCAGTACGCGCCTTTGATCAGCCTTACCTTGATTGTTCGAAAAGATCGCGCGCACCCGAGAGGCGTCGGGGTGCTGATCCCCCGGGGAGAAGGGTATCGAATTTTAGGCGTGCTTTTTAACTCGAGCGCGTTTCCAGATCGGGTCATCGACGATGCGCACGCCTCGTATACCGTGATGATCGGAGGCACCGGTGATCCCCGAGCCCTTCAGGAATCCGACGAAACCCTGGTACAGATCGCCACCCAAGAAACTTCTAGACTTTTCGGGACGGCGATCGAAGTCCTCGAAGCCCGCCTTTTCCGCTGGCCAGCGGCGATCCCAATTTACAATCACGCGTTACTAGAAACGTGGGATGCCGCGCGTGGTTGGGCCGCTCAACCCGGACGGGTTCTTTTCGGAAACTACACGGGACAAGTCAGCGTGCGGGGGATGATTGAATCCGCGGCGGCATTGCCCGGCCGCGAGTAAAGTTCAGGCCGCCCGGCGATCCGTGGTGAATTGGGAGCTGATTTGCGACCAGACCTGCGGCGCTTCCGCCTGGACGAGGTCGAAATAATCCTGCTCCGACATCCCCTCCGCCTTGGCGCATTTGAAGAGTTTCAAAAGTTTGATCGTGAATTCGGGCAAATCCACGGTCTTGCCGCGTTTGGATTCCACGTAGACCGTGTGGATCTCTTCGGCGTACTGTTCTTTCAATATTTCCATAAAGTCGATACGGCTCATAACCCCTTTATCGGGCCCCTGGCGCCAAAACCTGAGCGGTGATAGAGATCTCGGATATGAGTCAAAATTTTGATCCCAATGCCGCGGCGACTGAGGATTCCGGCATCTTCGGCCTGCCCTATACGGAAGAAGAAGCCAAGGTCGTCTACGTACCCGTCCCCTGGGACGCCACCACCTCTTACGCCCAAGGTACGGCCAACGGTCCGGACGCGATTCTAGAGGCAAGCCACCAGCTCGATCTCTTTGATTACGAGATCGAAAAGCCCTACGCGGCCGGGCTGCACATGCTTCCCCACCACAAAAAAATCAAGGCGTGGAACCGGGAAGCCGGCCGAATGGCCAAGCAAGTGCGCGAAAAACCCACGACCCAGGCTGGCCAAAAGCAAGCGGCCGCGCTGCTAAAGAAAGTGAATGCGCTAGGCAATCAACTCAACGACGTGGTTTTCAAGGAATGCGACCGACTCATGAAGCGAGGCAAGATCGTCGGCCTCGTGGGTGGAGACCATTCCACGCCTTACGGCGCGATCCAAGCCGCCGCCCAACGGCATGCCGAACTCGGCATCCTTCACTTCGACGCGCACCTGGACTTACGCCAAGCCTACGAAGGCTTCACGTGGTCGCACGCCTCGATCATGAACAACGTGCTCGAAACCATTCCCCAGGTGAAGAAGCTCGTACAGGTAGGAATCCGTGACTTTTCGGAGGGAGAACTTCAGTTCGCCGAGAGCCAAGGGAATCGCGTAGAGGTTTTCTTCGATCTGGCAATGGCCCGGCACAAGGCCGCCGGCGTGCCCTGGGTCACGCAGGCGAAGCAGATTATCGCGGGCTTGCCCAAGGAAGTTTGGGTGTCGTTCGATATCGACGGGCTCGATCCCGCGTTCTGTCCGCACACGGGCACGCCGGTGCCGGGCGGGATCAGTTTTCACGAAGCAAACTTCGTGTTGCGCGAGCTGGTTGCCTCCGGACGTACGATCGTGGGCTTTGACCTCAACGAAGTGGGCGGGGAAGAGTGGGACGCGAACGTCGGGATGCGGATGCTATATAAGCTTACGGGGTGGTGCCTAGTGAGTCAGAAGCTGGCCCAACTCAGAAACTGATCCCTATCCCGTTCTAGTTTGCGGCCCGCCTTAACTTTCCTGAAGAAACGAATACCGATAATCCCGCGCCGGAACGAAAGTTTCCTTGATCGTCCGCGGCGACATCCACCGCAGCAGGTTCAAGTGACTGCCCGCCTTGTCGTTCGTGCCGGAAGCCCGGGCCCCACCGAACGGCTGTTGGCCCACGACCGCGCCCGTGCACTTGTCGTTGATATAGAAATTACCCGCCGAATTCCGGAAAGAATTCGTCAAAGCGGTCACTGCCGTCGCGTCTTGCGCGAAAATGGCTCCGGTGAGCGCGTAAGGCGAAGTATTCGCGCAAAGCTCGACGGTTTCCGCTAACTTGGCATCATCGTAAACAAAGGCCGTGAGCACGGGACCGAAAATCTCTTCGGCCATCGTCTTGAACTTCGGATTCGTGGTCTGAATGACCGTCGGCTCGACGAAGTAACCTTTGGACGAATCGCCGCGACCACCGGTTAATATTTCGGCCTCGCTCGATCCCGAAGCATATTCGAGGTAACCTTGGATATTCTTGAACGAACGATCATCGATGACGGCGTTCATGAAGTTCGAAAAGTCGCGCGTGTCGCCCATTTTAATCGTTTTGATCTCGCCGACCAGGCGCTCTTTCACCTTGGGCCACAGGCTCTTCGGAATGTAAGTGCGTGAACAAGCCGAGCACTTTTGACCTTGATACTCGAACGCGCCCCGCACTAAGCCCGCGACCAAGGCATCCACCTCGGCCGAAGGGTGCGCGAAGATAAAATCTTTTCCACCCGTTTCGCCCACGAGGCGCGGATAGGTTTTGTAGTTTGCGATATTCGCGCCTACGGTCCTGAAAATCGATTGGAATACGCCCGTCGATCCGGTGAAGTGCACGCCCGCGAGATCCGGCATCGGCAGGCAAACATCGCCCACGGTCGCGCCGTCCGCACAAACCAGGTTGATCACGCCCGGCGGGAGCCCGGCGGCTTCAAAAAGCTTCATGATGTAGTACGCCGAGAGCATCTGCGTATTCGCGGGTTTCCACACGACGGTGTTGCCCACCATCGCGGGCGCTCCCGTGAGGTTGCCCGCGATCGCCGTGAAGTTAAATGGAGTCACCGCCAGCACGAATCCTTCGAGCGGACGATAGTCGAGCTGGTTCCAAACGCCCGGCCCGGAGACCGGTTGCATGCCGAGGATCTGTTCATAGTAGTGGGGATTGAAGCGAAAGAAATCGATCATCTCGCAGGCGGCGTCGATCTCGGCCTGGTAGACACTCTTGGATTGTCCAAGCATCGTCGCGGCATTCATCCGGTCGCGCCACGGTCCCGCCAGCAGTTCCGCGGCCTTGATGAAGATCGCCGAACGTTGGCGCCAGCTCATGGCTTCCCACTCACCCTTTGCCTTCGTCGCCGCCGCGGCCGCAGCTTTCAACTCCTCGGGCCCGGCGACGTGATACTCGGCCAAGACGTGCGCGTGATCATGCGGCATCACGACTTTTCGGAGTCTCCCGGTGCGCACTTCCTTGCCGCCAATGATGCACGGAATTTCGAGCTTCTCACCCGCCATCCGCTTTAACTCGCTCTTTAATGATGCACGATGGGCATCGCCCGGGGCGTAATTTCGTACGGGCTCGTTGATCGGCGCGGGGACGGGAACCAGGGTATCGGTTTTCATGCCTCTGACTTACCCCGATCGCCGCGAAATCTCCCTCAAAAAATGCGGTGCGGCACTGTCAGAATCCTGACAGGTGTCTGTCATCTGTGTAGGCAACGCTCAGCAAACATCTGGCTAACTCACTTAAATTATTGATTATTATCTGGTGCGTCAAATGGCACCCGGCTTGCTCTTCTAAAGCGTAATTCTTGTTCGGGAGTAGACCTTTTAGGAGAGAGAAAATGAAGAAACACGCTTTATTCGCCCTGGTTTTGTCTCTGGCTTATTTTACGGCCGCCGCGAGTTCGTTCGCCGATGAGCCGAAAGTCGCCCAACCCAAGTGGAAGATCCCCGCCGCCAACGACAAGCAAGGCCAGCTGGACAGCTTGGTCCAGGTGCTAACCGAAACCAACAACGACCCCGTGCTCGAGCACATTCGTCGCGGGATCTTAAGCTTCGATAACCCAACGAAGCTCGTGTTTAGCCTCAATAAATCCATGAAGGACAAAAACAGCACGGGCGTCGCCCTCGACAGCGTGATCTCGAACGTCCTCGCGCTCCTGAAAGACCTCACGCCCGAGCAATATAACCTCGTGCGCGATAAGGTTGTGAAGCTGCAAAAACGCACGCGCAACGACGGACAGCCCACTTTCTCCGCTATCGGCGCCAAGAACGTAGAAACTTTTTTCGAGGAAAATCACGACATCTCGAAAAGAGAAGCCGCCAAGCCGGAAGACATCGCAAAATTCTTGGGTCCCATCAACGCCTTGGATGATCTGCTCGACGCTCGCCGTTCGTGCGGACCACTGAGTGAAATGGCCGCGCGCGCGGAGTCCATCAAGCAATCCATCGCCAAGAACGCCACGGACGATGAAGCCATCGTAAAGAGCCTGAAGGAAATCGCGGATCGCGTCGCGAAGATTACGGTCTCGCCAGAGCTTAAGCAAGATATCGACAAGATGCTTGCCACCTTCCGAGTCCCGACCGAAGGCCGTGATCCTTTTTCGATTTATTTCGACTCCCTCCGCCTGGGTCAGGTGGCTCGAAAAGATGCCTTGGAGGGCGTAACTGCGGTTTTGAAATCGGAACTGGCCTTGACCGCCGCGGACGGCAAGGAACTACCGGAGTCGGTATATGTGCCGCTCGCGGAAAAATTAATTGCTTCGGAAAAATTCTCCGGTGAAGTGAAGCTCGACGACCGGCGCACCCTCGTGCTCGCCAACGGCCGGCACATGGATGCGGACGGCCATCACCCCATCGACGGCCCGTATGGTTATATCAAGGAGGGTGACAAGATTCTCGGCCAGATCGAGCCGGAAGCCGCGCATGAGATTTACAACGAGACCCACAAGCTGTCTTACCTAAAGGAAATTCCGTCGGTGATTCGCGTGGCCGCCGTTTACGGCGCCGACCACCAGGCGGCATCGGACCTGGTGGGCAAGCGCCGTGAGCTCGCCGAAGCCAAGAAGAAACTCGAGCAACAGCTGGCGCAAGTGACGACTTGCCACGATAGCGTCGCCGCGATCGACCAGCAACTCCTGAAGGTGGATCCGCGCGAAGTTTCGAAGCCCGAAAATGCCGAACAGGTCGTCGAAACTGCCACTGCCGCGGCCGCCGAGCTGCGAAAAATCGCCGAAAGCGCGAAGTAATGGAAAGGTCATATATGAAAAACTACCTCACTAAACTAACGATGTCTGCGTTCTTGACCGTTGCCGTCCTAGCGGCTTGCGGGGCTCCTTTGAAGAACCGCAACGGCGCCAAGAACTTCGGTCAGGCCAGCGGCTCGAGTGAATGTAAAGATGCCCTGGATGTCTGCACGTTCCGCGTGGTCGACGCGCAAACGCCGCAAACCACCCAGGTCACCTGGACGACCCCGCGCCTCGGACGCTCGAACTTCAGTATTTACCTTTGCCAGACTTCAAGCGGAGCCTGCGTTCCTTCCATGACCGTGAACTGCATGGGCAGCACGCAGTGCACGCTAGATCTGGCCCCTGGCGTGACCGTCAGCGAAAACGTGCTCAATGGAAACCAAGCGGAATTCTCCTTCACGTATCCCCAGTATCTGGGGCTACCCGAAGGCGACACCTTGATTATTCAGGCGACCAACGGCACGCAGGTCGGTGAAGCCGTGCAAGCGGAAGTCTTCCATCAGTAAAATTTAGCAATATTCTCCATCTTCGTAGGCCAGGCCTGGCGTTTCAAGTAAACGAGACGCCAGGCCTGCTTATTTCGAAAAATAACGATAAAGATATCCGCCCAAAGTAAGAAGCGCGCTCAGGATCAAGCACGTGACCCAGGGGAAATAAACTCTTACGCCGCCTCGCTCGTAGGCTACATCGCCGGGTAACCTTCCCCACGGCAACCACTTCCCGCCAAAATGCAGGAGCAAACCCGCGATCACTAGCGCGAGGCCCGAGAAAATCAACACCTTTGGCAGAACTCCGAGGGGGGACGGCATCTTACTTCGCGATCCCCCGATTCGGGATCCAGTCGTTATTTAGCGCCAGGTATCCGACCACGAGCAGCACGGAAAAGAGCACGATCGTGAGTAATACGTACACCATGTAAGGATGGGTCCAGATTGAACCCTGATGCTCGGGCTCCACCAATACCTGCTTGGGTTGGGTTTTTTCGGGTGTTTGAGGCTCCATAGCCGAACCCTATCAGAAACCCGAAAGCCTGGCGATCCCCCAATCTTTCGGGTATAAAACGGGGGTGTTGAAGCCACTCGAGAGCATTCCCGAGCATTTGCTGCCGTTCGTGTCCAAGCAGGATCCGACGCTCTACACACCGATGGATCACGCCTCGTGGCGCTACATCCTGCGCGTGTCACGGGCCTTCTTTCGAGATCACGCGCATCAGAAGTACATGGCGGGTTTGGCCGAAACCGGCATCTCGGTCGAGCGCATTCCGCTCATCGAGGAAATGGACGGCTGCCTGCGCCGATTTGGCTGGCGCGCGGTCGGCGTCATCGGGTTCATCCCACCTTCCGTATTCATGGAGTTCCAGTCCCTCGGCATTCTCCCCATCGCCTGCGACATGCGCCAGATCGATCATATTGCCTATACGCCGGCGCCCGATATCGTACACGAAGCCGCCGGGCACGCCCCCATCCTCGCTGATCCCGAATACGCCACGTATCTTCGTCATTACGGGGAGGTCGCGCGCAAGGCGATCTACTCTTATAAAGACATGAACGTGTACAACGCCGTCCGCAAGCTCTCCGACGTGAAGGAAGACCCGCGGTCCACCGCCGACGACATCGCGCGCGCGCAAAACCAGCTGGACGACGCGATCGCGGCGCTCGACTACGTAAGCGAGGCGACCTACCTCGCCCGCATGAACTGGTGGACGGTCGAATACGGCCTGGTGGGCGATCTGCGGCAACCCTTGATCTACGGAGCCGGCCTGCTTTCATCGGTGTCCGAAAGCCATAATTGCTTGAAGGAGTCGGTAAAAAAAATTCCGATCTCCATTGATTTGCTGAACATGAGCTACGACATCACCCGTCCACAGCCTCAACTGTTCGTCACTCCATCGTTCGACAAACTCAACGACGTTCTGGAAGAGTTCGCTTCCACCATGGCTTTCCGCAAGGGCGGATCGGAAGCTCTTGCCAAAGCCAAGATCGCGGGCACCCTTACCACGGCCGTTTACGACAGCGGTCTGCAGATAAGCGGCGTACTGAAAGATTTCCACGCGGGGTCCGACGGCCAGCCGATCTATTTGAGC
The DNA here is from genome assembly GCA_050251055.1 of Bacteriovoracia bacterium. Lineage (GTDB taxonomy): Bacteria > Bdellovibrionota > UBA1018 > UBA1018 > JBFWNL01 > JBFWNL01. Next base: position 16,152 of record JBFWNL010000006.1, on the reverse strand, counting down.
TACCAGGGCCCGTCGCAACTTTCGGTCGGCGATCGGCAGATTCAAGGCCAAGGCCCGGAGTATCACCAGCACGGATTTGGATCCCCCGTCGGCAAAGTGCGTGGATTGGCTAAGTCCCCCGCCGAGCTAACGGACGCGGACCTCAAGCAGATGGGGTTCACCAACGGTGAAAAAGGCCGGCTCGAATTCGAATCCGGCATCGTGGTGGAAGGGCGTTTACAGAATCCGATTCAAGCTCAGGGCCGCAACCTCGTCCTCCCCTTCACCGACTGCTCGGTGAAGCTGGGCCAAACCCTGCTCTTTGACCCGGCTTGGGGAACTTACGACATGGCCTGCGGAAAAAAAATCACGTCCGTCTTTGGTGGCGCGGCCGACCGGGCCGAATACCTGCGGGCCACGGGGGGCTACCAGCAGCCGCCCCAGAGCCAAAAAACCAACCTGACGCCGGAGAATCGCGAGCTCAACGGCATCTATCGCGAGATCCGCGAATTCCGGGAACAACGCAAATCTCAAGTTACCCTACTGGAAAGCCTTGTGGGCAAGCTCGCCATCCGCTACCCCGACGACTGGCTCAGCCGGCTGGAAATCCTGGAAATCCTTCTCAGCGACGATCTTTCGCAGAAGCACCCCGCGCTTGAAACCCAGCTTCGGGAACAACTGGCGGATCTATCGAAAAAATCCGCTCCCCACGCGGAGCTAGTCGCCCGGGGCATGCAGCTGCTCGGGACGGTGCGAGGTCACGCGTGAGAATTTGGGGCGTATTTGGCGCGGTGTATGGGCTGCTCGCCGTTGCGCTGGGCGCCTTTGGCGCGCATGCGCTGCGCGAACGGCTATCACCACGCGCGATGGAGATTTTTCAAACCGCCACCCACTATCAGTTCTTTCACGCGTTGGCGCTGGTGTTGATTGCGTCGCTCTCGCTGCGCACCTCCACTCCTCCCGCCGGATTGCGTTGGGCGGGGCTTGCTTTTGCTACGGGAATTTTCGTGTTTTCCGGCAGCCTCTACGCGCTGGCACTGACCGACATTAAAATTCTAGGGGCCATCACCCCGATCGGAGGGGTGCTCTTCCTAGTCGGCTGGTCCTTGTTTGCCATTTCATTTTGGAGAATGTGACGGAATCATGTCGAATCAAAAAGTATATTCAGAAACCCCGCTTGCCGTCGTAGCCGACGTGAGTCGTATTGCCACGCGCGTAGTAGACCGCATTACCGGAGACCGCGCCGACTTCCCGTTGCTCGTCGCGCTAGCCGCAGCAAGGCGCCTGGCGAAGTACGACATTCGCGCCGATGTGATGTACGGTCGCGCGGCGTGGGTCGAAGTGCTAGAGAATTCGACCCCCGTCTGGACCGGTGCCTGGAAGGACCACTCGCACTTCTGGGTGGCCACGCAGTTCGGCGAAACCGTCGATCTCACCGCCGCCGTCTCTTACAAAAAACGCGGGGGAAATCCCGATATCCATCCCCAGTACTCACCGCCGCTGCTTTGGTCGAAGGACTACCCCCGATTTTATCGATACTTCCCCGAGGGAATCGCGGAGCTCGAGACTCCGAGCGACCCGAAATTCGCGCGCTGGGTGGAACTCGTGCTGTCCGAAATGGATAGACATCCGCTCACGGACGTAAATGCGACGGAGAATCTCGACTTTCCGGACGAGCCCCTATTATGCAACGGACGGCGCCTACTCGACGACGGCGCCGAAACATTCAAGAACTTCGACCGCGTCCTAGGTGTACGCGGGATCCCCGAATCCCCGATCTAAGCGGCTTTTCTTTCGGCATCCGCCGAGGAAACTGCGGCAGGCGCAAGCAGCGGGATGACCTTCGCGACCGGCCGGCGCACGACAACGGTGCCGCACATCAAATCATGCAGCCCTTGCTTGTTTTTCGTGAAGAAAATCACCAGATGCGAGAGCACGAAATAGGGCGTGCTCATGATCGCTTGCGCGATCGCCCGGCCCGCCATCTTTCCGAAGCTCGGGGTCTCGCCCATTGCTCCTTGCACCCGCAAACCGAACACCTGCTTACCGACGCTCGCGCCGGTCAGTCCTTGAAGCACCACGCAGTTTAAAATCCAAGCCGCGAACCCCCAGAACAATCCACCCATCACCCGGCCGGCGTTCACGGCGCTAGCCACCGTGTCCGGCGGAAAATTTCGGGTTTGCACGACTAAGGTCGCGATCAATCCACCTACCGCCGCTCCGGCGAGGGCCACGAGCTGGATGAGCAGGTTATCGACGATATAGCTGACAAAACGCGCGTAGCGCGGGGATAATTCCATGTCACTCCTATCGGTAAACCCCGGACGGAACTTTTACATGTCAATTAAATGGCGGGATTCGTGCAATCTCTCGTTCGCCTACTGCCGATAGAACTCGAGCAGCCCGGCACGCAAAGCCGTCGGATCGGCGATGTCTTTCTGCGCGGGCCAAAGCTGCCACGCCTCGCCGCGGGTGACGTAGATCGCGTCACAGGCACCCGCCATATCGATGATTTGGTGGCTTACCAGGAGCACGATCCGGCCCTCTTCGCGAAACCGTGTGATCGCCTCGCGGGCGGACGCAAAGGCGAGCAGGTCCAAGCCATTAAAGGGCTCATCGAGCAAAACAATGGGTTTAGGCGACGCGAGAGCCGCGAGCCAATTCACCTTCCGCCGCTCGCCGTGACTCATCTGTCCCAGGAAAACCTGCATCCGATTCGTGAGGCGAAACTTATCCACCCAGGGTTGCAGGCGGTCGTCCCACTTTTTTCCCGAAACGAACTCGATCCACTCGGTGGGATAGATGTATTTCGGGAAGCTGAGGTATTCGGAAAAATAGAGCACGTTCGCTCCCGGATTGAGCTTCTTTCCGTCCCACTCTACCCACCCCGCAAGTGGGCTCAGCACGCCCGCCAGGGTTTGCAAGAAGCTCGTCTTGCCGATTCCATTCGGGGCCACCATACCGTGAATTCCGGGCCCGAAGCTGGGCGAGCCCGTGACGGAGTTCATGCGAATCAGCGCGCGCCCGGCCACGTAGCCTACCTGCCAGTCATGAAAAGTGATGTTATGGGATGACGAAGTCTTCATGAAATGAGTCCACGCTTTTAAATCGGTTGGCGGCCAGGCCCCGGCACTTGGCGGCGAAATACGCGACCGCGAGTAACGCCCAGGGCGATCCCAGGCAAACGGCGGTGGCCAGGCAGCCCGCGGCGAGCGAGATAAAGTTCACCAATCCCGGCCGACCGGCGTCGCCTTCCCAAGCCACCGAAATTCCCGCCATCGCCCCGCCCAACGCCGCGGCCGCAATCTCCCAGCTATCCACGCCGAAACCCAATCCGCAGATAGCGGCCAGCATCCAAGCCGCCGCCGCTTGCCAACCTTGGGAAACCCACAAACCCTCCAACATGCCGCCCGGACCGTCCGCCGTGCCGGCGAAATGCACGAGATTCCTCCAGCGCTGCACGCTCATGAGCTCGCGTTGCACGAGGATTTGGACCGCGAATGCCCAAGCACGTTCATGTCCCTCGGGAAAGAGCATAACCGACGCCCCAGCGATCACGACCGTCAACCAAGGATTGATACGGCGAAACTGATGCGCGAGATACAGCCGCGCCAAGGAGGAGCAGCGCAGCGGAGCGGAAAAAAAGCCGAAATAGCCGCGCACGCGTTCCAAAAGCGTGGCCGCGCCAATCAGCCCGAGCACGATCGCGCCCAACCTCGCGACGGAGACCCGCGTTTCCAAGATCTTTTCGAGAAAAGGCTGGAGCACAACCCCCAAGGTGACGGCGTAAATCGAACCGAGCACGAGCCACCGCAGTAAGTTCTCGCGGAACCAGCGAAGGGCGTTAGTGAGTAACATTCGGCTTATCGGAAGGTGTGGCCTTCGGCGCCACTTGCGCGGCCTGGATCACTTCGAAGTCAAAAATCGCCTCTCCCTGTTTCGTGTTCGATGCGTCCAGCCAGGAAACCACGATCCGGTGCGCGCCGAACGCCGTGATCGGAAAGGCGCCGAAACGGAACACGGCCTTGATCCGGCGTTGAGCGTCCGGGACATTCAAGTCCCCCGAACCGATCTTATGCTGCTTTCCATCCGGAGTAAGGTGATGAATGAATACTTTTCCCTGGAAGTTTTCAGGCTGGGTATTTTCCAGCGCCAGGCTGATCACGAGCGTCTGGATATGGATGGGAATCTGGGGTGTGCGAATTTCTTCCAATACCTCGAAGACCGAAAGATTGCCGGTTTGTTGATCGACGGAAGCCGCCAGGGAAAGGGCCGAAAAACGAAGCGCGAGTGCCATGCCCGAAGACTACCGTCTTTTACGGAAAAAATCCTGCAGTAATTCGCGCGCGCGCGGATGCGGCTGGTAATCCACTTCGAAACGATGGTTGAGCCGTACGTCACCCGGGATCGAATACCCGAGGGAAATCGCCCCACCCTTGGGGTCCTGCGCGGCATAAATGACTTTGCGCACGCGCCCGAGGCTGCACGCGCCCAGGCACATCACACAGGGCTCCAACGTCACGTAAAGATCGCAATCGATCAATCGCCAACTTCCGATCGCCGTCGCGGCGGCTTGGAGCGCGATCACCTCGGCATGGGCCGTGGGATCCTGTCGGGTCTCGCGCAAGTTATAACCGGTGCCGATCACTTTCCCTTCGTGCACAACCACCGCGCCCACGGGTACTTCGTCCTCGTTCGCCGCCCGGCCGGCGAGTTCCAGGGCCTGCTCCATGTAACTTAGGCCTGAATCCGAATCGGTCATGATTGCCCCGACGACACGTCGTCTTTCGAATCGGGCTTGGTTTCCGATTTCGCTTCGGCCTTAGTCGTGCTCGGCGCGTACTGAAGTTCGTCCAGGAGCTGGAGAAACTCTTTTTGCTGATCTTGATTTCGCTCGCGTCGGTAAAGGTTCGACAGCTTATGCAGCCGCGCGGCCACGGTTTTCAACCGCGCCTTTACCGGACGGGGCAGCTTGAAAAACTTAACGCCCGCGCCGCGCGGGAGCGTCACCGTGCTCGAGGTAATCCAAACCGCGCGTCCGTAACATTCGATATCCTGGCCAAAGACTTTGAAGGTGAGGTTGACCGGAGCGTTCGCACGGATCTGCATCGGCAACTTGATGAAGCATCCCTTGAGCGAAAGGTCCAGGATACGTCCGTCTAGCTGGGATCCATCCTCGAGCTTCATCTGCACCGGAATGTAGATGCGATATTTAGTGTTACTCTCCCACCAGCGGATGCGCGGCATGAAGTAGGGCACGAAGATCTCGCGGTAGATGCGGTATACCAGGAGAATGAGCGGCAGGACGGATAGCACGAACGAAACCACCTTGTGGTGCGTTTCCCCGTAATTGGTGACCATGACCGCGTTCTCGTAAACGATCAAGCCGCTGGCGAAGAGGAACACGTACCAGCCCCAACGATGCATCTCCCAAAGCCCGTAACCGGCGGCGACCACTACCGCGCTCAGTAGATAAAAAACCGGCGAAAGCAAAACGGTTACGAGCTTCCCAACGGGAATATCGAAAAATACGGCGATGAAGGCGGGATAAAGCAGGGGGAAGAACATGAACACGCATGCCACCGCCTTGAGTAATCGAGAACTGTACTGTTTCAAGTTTTCTTCACTCCGCGTTCACCATCCACATGGAAAATCCGTCGAGAAATTTCCGAAAGTCCGGCAGGTGTTCCGGCGGAAAAGCGTATTTCGTTTCCGCGTCCACGAGCACGCGCTCGAAGCATTCGAGCCACACATTTCGGGCCTTCACGTCGATTTTAAACCGGAAATGGCGCCTACGCATCATCGGGTCGCCGTAACGCTGGTGAAAAAGCGGTGGCCCTCCCATGAGGCCCACGAAGAAAGCAGCCGACTTCTTAGACGCTTCGCGCATCGCGTCCGTACCCGGTGGGAAAAGCTCCCGAATGGAGGACCGGTCCAGCTCTAGGTAAAAATCCTCTAACATCTTAAAAATATTTTCTTCCCCCATCGCCTGATAAAGCTCGGGGCTTGGCCAGGGCCCTTGGGGGGGGCCTCCCGGCGGCACGAAGATATTCCTTACTTCACTCACTTGGATCTTTTACCAACTTTTCAACCCCGCGCCACTCTGTTTTAATGCCAGCCATGAAGCTCCATCCCGCCCAGACCGCCTTGCGCGAGTACGCGAAGCCCGAGAAAAAAGATGTTTTGGAGTGGTTCTTTAAAACCGGTCCCGGTCAGTATGGCGAGGGAGATCGGTTTATCGGCGTGGTGGTTCCGCAGGTTCGCGCCGTCGTCAAACGCTTCCGCGGCACTCCTCCCGATGACGCGGTAAAAATCCTCTCTTCACCGGTCAACGAAGATCGACTGCTCGCGCTCTTGCTTTGGGTGGACAGCTATCAGCGCGGTACGCCCACGCAACGTGCTCGCATCGCGCAGCTTTATCTTAAGCATAAGCGACGGGTGAACAACTGGAACCTGGTCGACGCCTCCGCGCCCTACATCCTGGGCGAGCATCTGCACGGCAAGGATGCGTCCGTCTTGGATCGCCTGGCGAAGTCCCCCACGCTGTGGGATCGGCGCATCGCCATCGTCTCGACTTTCTACTCCATTCGCCAGCGCGACTTCCGGAAGTGCCTGGAGATCTGCGAAGCCCTGCTCGACGACGAAGAGGATCTACTGCACAAAGCCTGCGGCTGGATGCTACGGGAAGTAGGCAAACGTAACGAAGCCGTGCTCGAGCAGTTCTTGCGCAAGCACGGGCCGCGCATGCCACGCACGATGCTTCGGTACGCGATCGAACGGATGCCGGAAATAAAGCGGAAGCGGTACCTGGCGATACAACCCGCCAAGCGGTCTAAATAACCCTTTAGTTTCCAAAAGCTGACATTTTTGACGCAATACGTCAGCAAATCCTGTCATTTATATTTATGCGGCGAGTTGATTTGGTTGACCTTACGCGTTATACCGCCGTTAGATTTAAGGGTTAAACCGTTAGGAAAGGGTATTTCAATGTTTCAGAAGAAGTTTTCTGTTTTTGCGCTGGCCGCGGCCGGCGCCTGGATGTCGACCGCGTTCGCCGGCACTCTACCCGGCGATCGTTTTAGCTGCGTGGAAGGGTTCGAACTCGGCAGTTACACCGGGAAGAAAACCTTCCTGGAGTTGATGAAAGATGAAGTCCAACCCGCCATGGATCGCGTGGCCGACGGCAACCGTGGCCGTTTGGGCAACCAAGAGGCCTTGGACAAGGGACGCTGCGTGACCATTCGCCTGAACCGTGAGAACAGCACCTGGCACGTGAACTATCCGAAAGATAGCGAAATGGGCGGCCGCAGCTACAGCCTCGGGCCCGGCGGCAAAGTCAACGACCCTTCCGATAAAGAGTATCTCGACTTCCTTGATAAGGTCATCCACGGCAATCCAGACGAACTCAAGGAGTTTTACGCGGCCATTATCAAGGTCATCGCCAACTGCGATACCTCGGGGTACCGCAACCTGAACGACTTCACCCAAGTGGTCGCTACCGACTTCATCTCCGTCTACGCGGCGGAAGAGAAACGTCACCTGGTGGGAAATCTCGGTTCCTTCAAGTGGGACGACGCTCTCCTGCAAGTCACCTTAATCGGTGCGTTCCACGGCGGCCAAAGCGATCACCGCATGTTCTATGAAGGCAAGTTCACCAGCCAGGTGTACGACCAGAGCTTGAAAGCCTACAAACAACCGGAGAACCGCGCCGGAAAAGACAAACGCCAGGCCCGCATGCGTGAGTACTGGCAGTGGAGCAAGAACGATCCGAACCGCAGCGGCATCAACCTGACCCGCCGCGATTTCGAGAAGATGGGCGAGTTTATCACCCTCTATTCGCGCGAATCAGAGCGCGGCCGCCAGCTGCTGGCCGACGTCGAGCGCCTGATCGGCGTCCGCAAGAGCAAGAACATCTTTTCGGACATCGCGAAGTTCTTCATCAGCAAAAAATCGCCACCGAACATGAGCAACGTCTCGGATCGCCTGGCCAAGGCGATTTCGGAATACCTCGGACAGGTCCATGACGACGCCGGGGCCATCACGAGCATGGTCATGAACGGCGCCGAATAGTCGCCCTGAATCAATCTGTTTTTATTGGGAAGGCCCCGGGTGCGGATCCGGGGCCTTTTCATTTTCTGGCACCCGAGTTGCAGATTTCCTCCCCGCACGCATCGGGATCCCATCACCCCCGTTTTCCGGGAAAGTTTGGGACAATTTTTGAAAACAAAAGGACAGATACGCCCTTTCCAAGGAGACTAGAAATGAAACTCACCAGCCCAGAATTCAACGACGGATACGAGCTCCCGAACCACGTGACTTCCGACGCCGAAAACATCTCTCCCCGCCTCGAGTGGTCCGATCTGCCCGAAGGCTGTCGCAGCTTGGTCTTAACCTGCGAGGACACCGATCAGGCTTTCAATCACTGGATCATTTACAATATTTCCCCGGCGATTAAGTCGTTGCCGGCCGACATTCCCACCTTTTTACATCTTGAATCACCGATCCAAGCCGACCAAGGCGTGAATTCGTTCGGTCGGGTGGGTTATCGCGGTCCGCAGCCACCCCTAGGAGGAGGCTCTCATCACTACGTTTTTACCTTATACGCGCTCGATGCGAATCTCGCGCTTCCGGCGGGCCTGGATCCCGGCGTAGTGGCGGAACGGATGGAAAGTCACGTACTGGCCAAAGCCGAATTAGCGGGTTCCTACGCCACTCGCAAACATCGCCCACGCCTACGCGCGGCGTGAAGCACGCTCCCTCTTTACGGATGGTTTTTCTCTTCCCCGGAAATTGCCCAAGCGAAACCTGGAATTTCAAGTATAATGGGAAAAAACACAGGGAGAGAAAATGGGAAAAAAGATCGCCTTCGGATTAATCGCGGTTTTAGTTTTGTTCTTGGGTTACGTCGCGTTGCAACCGGCGGACTACGTGATCTCGCGCGAGATGACGATGCAGGCTCCCGTGGATAAGGTTTTTCCCTATCTCAACAACTCCAAGTTAGCCGGTGCCTGGAGCCCCTGGCAGGAGGAAGATCCCCAGGCTTCGATGACGTACACGGGACCGGATGCCGGGGTGGGCTCACGTACGAGCTGGGACGGCGGAGAAAAGCTGGGCACGGGCAGCGCCACGATCGTCGAAAGCATTCCGAACCAAAAAGTCGCGATCAAGCTCGACTACCAAAAACCCTTTCAGATGACCCAAGACGCGGAATACCTGGTGAAGACTTCGGGCGGCGAAACGACCGTGACGTGGCTCGTGCGGGGAAAGAACTCGTTCATGGGCCGAATCATGTGCGTGTTCATGGATATGGACAAGATGGTGGGCGGGATGTTCGAAAAAGGCCTGACTAAGCTCAAGGGTATCGTCGAAAAACCCTGATCAAGGCGAGCCCAGGCGACTTCGCACGCACTGCGACCGGAAGATCGAGTTCAATTCCGTTCGCATTTCAGGACCTCGGTTGAAGATTTGCACGTAAGATTGTCCCTGGCCGCGTAGCCGCTTGAAATGCGCCAACGCCCGGCTGCCCGATTCGTGCAGCAAGGCCTTATCGGCGGAGTTCTCCCGCGTAAGATTCGCGAAACTTCCCAGGTAAGCCTCGGAATCGCGCGGACCGAAACCCGACTTCCCAGACGGATGCGCCAAGCGGGGAAAGGAATTTTTCGCGTTGCTACTGACTTCTTGCGCATACAAGCGAACGTCCGCCGGCGGGTAACCCAATAGGATCCCAACCATTGCCTGAGCGCTGGCCGGTCCTCGATAAAATCCACCCGAATCTGCCGCCTGTCGGAACATCTTTAACGCCTCGTCGACGGTTTTCGGCGTTCTGTCCCCATATTCGGCCAGCACCTTCATGGCCGCCGGATCCTCAAGCAATCGCTGCAAGGCCGAGCGGTTCACCACGGCGACGTTGGGCTTTAGCCCGTTGTGCTCCAGGAAGTAGATGAATTCCACCTCGGGATTTCGGAGCGGCCCGTTCTGCTGGGCCTCGGCTAGGCGCGCGTAAAACGCCCGCACGTGGGCGGCGTACTTTTCGTTGCTGGCGGAAAACCGCTGGCGGTCGATCGGATCGGTGAGATCCAGCTGGGTGAATTGAAAAGCCGCGTCCTGCGACGCGGGTTCCGCGGTCGCGTAGATGGGGAGCTCGATCGTACTGATGGGCTTCACGCCCGCGAGCACGGGCAACAGCTCGGACTGCTTAAAAATGATTTCCAGCTGCTCTTCGAGCGTCGGCGGGTCCGCCTGGGCGTACGCAGCGAGCGCGGGGAGAGAAAGGATGACTAAGGCGCGGAGGATCACGCTTGGCTTTTCGGTTGTTTGGGTGGGGGGCTGGAGGGGTGGGGGCCGGGTGACGGATTTTTGACGTTGGGTGGTTTATCGAGGGGGGAGTATTTTTGGTTTTGCTCCTGCTTCGCAGGGCGCTTTTTTTGGGGCTTTTGGCTTCGGGCTCCTGCTTCGCAGGTCGCCTCTTTTTCTTTTGGGGGACGTTTGCTCTCTTCTTTGCTCCCGCTTCGCGGATCGCTTTTCCGCTTTGCTTCGCTGGCGGGCTCCCACTGGCGTGGTCGCGGTTTTTGGTGATGAACTTTATTTCGGGGGCGCTGGCGCGCTTTGCAGGGGCGGTCCTCGCTCGCTTGGGCTCCTGCCCAAGCGGTCCCCACTGGGGACACGCTGTGGCCCGGCCACATTTGCGTCACGCAAAAGTGGCGTGCCCGATACGATTCGAACGTACGACCTTCAGCTCCGGAGGCTGACGCTCTATCCAGCTGAGCTACGGGCACCCATGGAACGAGACCCATCATTAGTATGCGGAATTAGGTGCGATGTCAAAGGGGGCTTTGACTAGGCGCGAGGCCCGAAAATGGCGGTCCCGACACGAATATGGGTGGCCCCTTCGGCGATCGCGGCCTCGAAATCGTCGGACATGCCCATCGATAAATCGGGTCCCACGAAATCGCGAATCGTATAGGAAAGCTTGCGCAGTTTTTTAAATCCGGCCGCGCCCTCCCCGGCCTTCGGGATGCACATGATGCCCATGGGTTGAAGCCCCGGCACACGGGCGATTTTGGCGGCTTCGCTCGATAACACCGCCGGCAGGATCCCGGCTTTGGAGGGCTCCTCGTCGACGTTGACTTCGATGAAGACGGGCACGCCGGCCCGACCCAGCTCCTGCGCCCGTTTGGAGATCTCCTGCGCCAGCTCTTCTCGATCCACGGCGTGGATCACCGCCACGTGCGGTAGAAGGACTTTGACTTTATTGCGCTGCAAATGCCCGATGAAGTGCCAACGGATGTCTTTGCATCCACGCGCCGCTAGCTCGTCGGCTTTTTCCACCAGCTCCTGCACGTAGTTCTCGCCGAAGTCACGATGCCCGAGATGATAAAGCACTTCGATCTCGTCGGCGGATCGGGTCTTCGAAACCGCGATCAGGACCACGGGCATGGAACCCAACCGGGCCGATTTGGCGCGCTCCACCTTCTTCTGCACTTCGCGGTACTTCGCTGAAATTTCAACCACGTTCGAGATCCGCCTTCACCTGCGCGAGCGGCAGGCCCACCACATTCGTGTAACTGCCCCAGATTTCCTCGATCAGCGCCATCCCCGCGCCTTGGGCGGCATACGCGCCGGCCTTATCCATAGACTCGCCCATAGCCAGGTACTGCGCGATGTCTTTCGGCCCCATGCGCCGAATCTTCACGCGCGTGCGGACGACCTTGTTCACTGCGCGCACTTCCCGGCCGTTTTCCAGATGCAAAATCGCGTAGCCCGAAAAAACCTCGTGCCAGCGGCCCGCGAGCTTGCGGATCATCCGTACGGCGTCGGCGCGATTCACGGGCTTGTTCAGGATCTCGTCACCAATAACGACGATGGTGTCGGCCGCGAGCACGCGCTGCCGTCCCTTCACGCTCGCGCCCGATAAACGCGCCGCTACCGCGCGCGCCTTGGCCAGCGAAAGCCGCCGCACCAGCGCCACCGGACGCTCTCCCCGTTTGGGATTTTCATCCACGTCGGGCACGAACACCCGCGGACGGTACCCCGCCGCGCGCAGCAACTCCATCCGCCGAGGGGAGCCGGACGCCAATATCAATGCGGGCTTTCCCGGTTTCATGCCTAAAAGTAAAACTGAGTGGAAATAAAGCGGAACTGGTCTTTGAATTCACGGAAATTGTCCGTGCGCTTGAAGAACACCGTAACCTCGGTTTTCACCCCCGCCTCGCTGGCGAAACAGAAGCTACCGCCCGAACGGAAAACCGTGGCCAACCCGATTCCCGCGCCCGCGACCGAGGTCTTCACCTTGTACTCTTCCTCGATGTAACGCTTGGACATATGCGAAAAGAGTTTCACCTTATCCAAGCTTCCGAAATGATCGACCGCGGTCACCGCGACATAGTCCTTGTCGAAGGCAACGTGCATTTCGACCGCGTGCTTATCCTTGAGATCAATCGGCGTGTTGCGAGGGGTGGCGACATAAAGGGCTTTCCCCATCGCGTCGACGGGAGCGTCATACATCGCGTTCATCAAGAGCTCGTCCACGGCGTTGGCGATGACGGTCGCCATGCGCGTCTTGAAATTGGCCGCGAGCAGGTAATTCTTAACCGCTTCGACGCCTTCCTGCTTCTTCAGGGAGTGCTCAAACACCACGCGCTGTACCTTGGTGGCTTCCGGAAAGAAGTGCTGCAGGCCGAACGAGCGATCGAGCAGCGTCGCTTTTAAAATCTGTCCGTAACGGCGACCCGCCGTCGGCGGATCCCCGAAATTACGGAAAATATAGTGGCCGAAGATGGGGCTCTGGAAAATGCCTTGGATATTCTGCAAGTCTTGCGAACTGAGATAATGCATCGAATTCGCGTTGATCTTGTCGGAAAAAAGGCCGACTTTATCGCGAATCGCGGCTTCGAATTTAAAAAAAGTCGCTTCGTCCGCGCAATCAACGAAGATCACGCGCACGTTTTCGTCCCGAATGATCTCCGCCGCGCGTTCAGGGTTGGCTTCCTTCTGGACTTCCAGCCCGCTCGTTTCGGCGGCGGCCTTGGCGAACTCTAGATCGCCGGCGTTATCTGATACGACTAGTAGCTTGTTGCTCAATCCGAATCCCGCGTCCCCGCCACTACTTCATTAAAAAGTTAAAATACTCTTCCGGAATGTCGTCAAAAACCGCCTGGCCGCCGCACTTCGTGCACTTCAAGCCGGGAATTTGGAATTCCACCTTCTTCAACGCATCGGTCTTGAACAATCCCACGAGCTCGCTTTTGCAGTTGTCGCAGGAGAAGGGAACGTAAATGGATTCGACCTCGCCGCCGCAGGTGAAGTTCGAGATAAGATTAACTTGCTCAACTATGGCGGTGGAGCACTCAATGAACTTCAGCTTCACGCCTTTGGCTTGCAACCCCTTGAAATATTGGATCCAGGCTTTAACGCCAACGGAATTGATCCGCGGTACACCCTTGCAATGAACATGGAGTTCGTTACCAATCTGACCAATTAGTTGAGCGAAATCCACACTTTCTTCGATCGATCCGGTGAGCCGAACCAGTAAGACATTGCCTTTTTGTTCTTTGACGACATTTAGCACGGTTATTTGCCTCAAGTGGGTTGTATCTCCGCAAAATTTTAGTGAAAATAGAGGCGTGGAGCAAGACCAAATTAAAGTATCCTTCTCGCTGGGTACCAAACTTCTGATCAGCGTAGTGCTGCTCTTAGTCATAGTCATTGGCTTCCTCGCGCTTTCGTTCCGTTTTCTCATCACGGAAGACAAGCGCGCCTACATCTACCAGGTCCAGGGAACGCAGAGCTTGCTCGCGGCCAACGAATTCAAAAACATCGCCCAGAAGGCGTTCGATACGCTCAAGCAGTCCCTGGCGTCGGTGGATCCCTATCGGCAACCCACGGAGCGAGACAAGGCGGCGCTCGACAACGTCATCGCCAACCAGAGCGAGCTGTCCGCCGTTACGCTCAAGCTCCTGAAGCCCGAGAGCGGCGACTCGAAACTTATTACCCGCGTGGTGCGCAAAACTTCCGGGGCCTCTACTTTTAAGGACGAGGATTGGGACATCAAACCCGAGTGGTTCAAAATCGCCAAGGAAGAGCTCACCCAAGAAAACAAGGAAAATCAGGACAAGATCAAGTTCGCGTTCTTCAACCTCTCCAACGTCGGCGCACCACTACTCGGCATCGTGATCGCCGACAGCACGAACAAGGGCAACCCCAACGGCATGCCGATCGCCATCGGATTCATTCAACTCGAAGGCTTCCTCGCCGACTTGAAGGGCGCCGACATCACCATCGCCAACATGGCCGGCTGGACCTTGTACGACACCGATCCCGAAGCAATGGTCGGCAACAAAAACGTCTCCGAAGACCCCCTCTTTTTAAGCGCCGTCAAATCACCGGTGAACGAAGGCGCGCAGGAATACACCACCGACCGCGGTCACTTCCTGGGCAGCTTCAAACGCCTGGGTTTCAACCTCGTGGTCATGACCCGGATCAGCTGGGAAAAAGCCATTCAATCGACCTATACGCTGATCATCAATTCGCTCGTGCTCGCCGCCGCCGCCATCGGCATCGGTATCGTCTTCGCGCTTTTCTTCTCGAAAACGCTCACGGCGCCCCTCAAGAAGCTATACGACGCCACGAAGGAAGTAGCGGCCGGGAATTTCAGCCTGCAGCTACGCGCCTCGAGCCGAGACGAAATCGGCGCGCTCTCCACCTCGTTCAACGTCATGTCCTCCAAGATCAGCGAGCTGATCAAAGAGAGCGTCGAGAAGGTGCGGATCGAAGGGGAATTGGCCATCGCCTCAACCGTGCAGCAGACCCTGCTTCCCCCACCCAAGTTCCGTGACAAGAACATCCTGATCCAAAGCCACTATCAGTCGGCGTCCGAGTGCGGCGGCGACTGGTGGGGATTCTTCAGCGTGAATAACCGCGTGGCGCTCTTCATCGCCGACGCCACCGGCCACGGACTGCCCAGCGCGCTCATCACCGCCTCCGCCCGCAGCTGCTTCAGCGTCATGCATAAAATCGCGCAAGAAAACCCGCAGTTCTCGCTCTCGCCGGGCGCGATGCTGGCTTACGCCAATCGCGTCGTGCACGACGCCGCCTCGGGCAAGATCATGATGACGTTTTTCGCGGGCGTGATCGACTTCAATAAAAAAACGCTCACCTACGCGAGCGCCGGACACAACCCGCCTTGGCTTTTCAAGAAAACCGGCGCGAAATTCGAGCTGCAGAGCTTAACCGCCAAGGGCCAGCGCCTGGGCGAGAACACCGACGTCCCGCCTTACGAGGAAAAATCCATCGCGATTACCCCGGGCGACGTGCTGTTTCTGTATACGGATGGAATCATCGAAGGCAAGAACACCGACGGCCAGATGTACGGGAAAAAGCAAATGCGTAACATGATTAACGCGAATCTTTCGGCCGGACCGGAATCGATCATTAACTCTCTCATTAAAGACTTCTCGAAGCATAACGGAAAAAAACCCCTGGACGACGACATCACGCTGGCGGCGGCCACGCTCTTCCCCGGCTGATTACCTGGAAACGAGATGGAAGGTCTAAAACTCAAGCCATCCGAAGTACTCATCCTGATTTTTGCGTTCCTGCTCTTTTCGGGCGCGTCCTACATTTACGTCACGAACTTCCCGCTGCAAAAGTACATCTTCGGTAACCGCTTCGAGCAGGACCAGGAGCAGATCGGAAAGCTCACGATCAAGGCGGGGACGATCAAGCGCAAGACGACCAATCAAAACTCGTTTGAACCCGTCGAAGCCAACACCGATCTCTACAACTACGATACCCTGGTGACGGGACCCGAAAGCACGGCGACCATCACCTTGAAGGACGGCAGCGCCATCCAGCTGAGCCCGAAAACCATGATCAAGCTGGTCTTCGATTCCCGCCTTTCCCTTGGCGGTATCTCGCGCTCCCGCACCATCGACGTCGTCGCCGGTCAGGTCAGCGGGGAATCTAAAACGGACAAGATCATCCTGAAGTCCAAGGAACAGACGGTGACCATCACCCAGGCGAAGCCCAAGGAAGAAATCAAGGTCTCGCTGCCGCCGATCGAAGTCATCACTAAGCCCAAGCCGATTCCCACGCCGGTCGCAGTAGCGACGCCCGGCGAGGCGGCGGCCGCGGTGCCCACGCCGGTCACGACGCCAGCCGCCCGGACGCGGCGGG